>NZ_JAMYJR010000045.1 GCF_024137025.1 Paractinoplanes aksuensis | reverse complement strand
TGGGGCGGGAAGGAGACGACCTGCTCGCGCATGTCGACCTTGCTGCGCACCGAGTCGACGAACGGCACCAGCAGGTTGAGACCCGGCGAGAGCGTCCGCTTGTACTTGCCGAGACGCTCGACCACGTCCATGCGCTGCTGCGGGACGATGCGGACCGATCGGAGCAGCGTGACGATGGCGAACACCACGATCACGATGATGAGGACGCCGACAATAGCTTCCATGGCACCCCTCTCTATATGTTGGGCAGATCGTCGCGCCACACGATGACCGTGCCGCCGTCGACCTTGATGACCCGGACGCGCTCGCCGGGTAGGTATTTCTCGTGACCGTCGAACGAGCGGGCCTGCCAGTGCTCGCCGTCGATCTTGACCATGCCGCTCTCGCCGTCGATCTCTTCGAGCACGGTGGCCTGCGTGCCCTCGATCGCCTCGACCCCGAACGGCGTCTCGCCCGTCTCGATGGCGGGCCGGGCGTGGCGCTTGACGATCGGGCGCAGGGTGGCCACGGACAGGCCGGAGACGACCACGAACACGATCACCTGCAGCAGAAAGGGTGCGCCGAGAGCCGCCGCACCGGCCGCCGCGAAGGCACCGACCCCGAAGAAGATGATCAGTAACGTGGCCGTGAAAGCCTCGGCGATCGCCAACGCGATGCCTAGCACGATCCAGAGAACCGCTTCCACGCATCGATCGTGACACGTCCGCGCACGTCCGGCGACGCTGCGTGCGCCCTCACGGAAAATGTCATGCAACTGCCATCCAATCCGGGGGCCCGGCAGCGTAGCCATATGGGCCGAGCAGAGTTATACCCACGAGTCACACATCGAGAGGGTCCACCGTGTCACTGCTGCCGGAGACCGGCCGACGGGTCGAGGAGATCGCCGTCCGCGCCCAGGCCGAGGGGCGTACGCCGTCGCTCGTGCTGGCCGTCGTGCGCGACCGCGCCGTGCTGCATCAGGTCTTCACCGGCGAACATCCGCGGCCGGACGCGAAGACGCAGTACCGCCTGGGGTCGATCACCAAGACGATCACCGCCACGCTGGCCCTGCAGCTGCGCGACGAGGGCTTCTTCGCCCTCGACGACCTGCTGTACCGCCACCTGCCGGGCACCCCGATCGGCGGGGTCACACTGCGCCAACTGCTCGGACACGTGTCCGGCCTGCAGCGCGAGCCGGACGGCGCCTGGTGGGAGCGCAACACCGGCGGCGACGTCGACCAGCTGCTGGCCGAGCTGGGCTACGACAAGGTCGCGGGGCCGCCGTTCCGCCGCTACCGGTACTCGAACCTGGCCTACGGGCTGCTGGGCGCCGTGATCGAGAAGGTGACCGGGGAGAGCTGGCAGGCCCTGGCCGGCAAGCGGGTGCTCGACCCCCTCGGGATGAAACGGACGACGTACGCGCCGGTGGAGCCCTTTGCCCGGGGTTATGTCGTGCATGAGCTGGACCGTTCGCTGCACGAGGAGCCCCGCCTGGACTCGGGGGCGATGGCGCCGGCCGGTCAGCTCTGGTCGACGCTGACCGACATGGCCAAGTGGGCGGCCTTCTGGACCGACCCGGCCCCGGCCGTACTCGCGCGGGAGACGGTCGACGAGATGTGCGCGCCGGTGGTGATCAGCGACCTCGAGTCGTGGACCGGCGGCCACGGCCTCGGCCCGCAGCTCTACCGGGTCGGCGAGCGGGTGTTCGTCGGCCACGGCGGGTCGATGCCCGGGTACGTGGCCCAGTTCGCCGTCCACCGGCGCAGCCGCCTGGGCGTGATCGCCTTCGCCAACTCGTACGGCCTGTCCGGCACGACGATCAAGGACGTCGCCCTGTCCGCCCTGACCGCGGCCGTCGACGGCGAGCCGGAGACCCGTACGCCCTGGCTGCCCCCCACCCCGCCCACCGGCGAGGCCGCGGCCCTGGTCGGCCGCTGGTGGTGGATGGGCCGCGAGTACGAGATCACCACCCACGCCGACACGTTGGTCATGACCGGCCCCAACCACCGTTCCCGCTTCACCCGCGAGGCCCCCGACCGCTGGCGCGGCATCGAGGGCGACAACGAGGGCGAGCTCCTGACTCTCCTGCGCGACGACGAGACCCACGTCACCGCGATCGACATCGCCACCTTCGTCTTCAGCCGCGACCCGTCCCACCTGGCCTGAGCCCGGCACCGTCAGGAAAGAACGACCAGACCTGGGAAGTTGTCGAAATGGCGTCGGTTGATCGTCAACAACGGCGCGTTGTGATAGATAGCCGTGGCGCAGATCCACAAGTCGTTGGTCTGGCTGTTGTGGCCGAGCGGATGACCGGCCCGCTGCGCATGACTCTTGAGCCGGCCCCAGAGGCGTGCAAGATCGTCGTCGTAGGGCGCGACAACGTAGCGGCGGATTGCCTCTTCGAGTTGATCCACCCGCTTCTGGCCCCAGCCCCGCTTGGCCGCGCCGAAGTGAACTTCCGCAATGGTCGTGAAGCTGATCACCGGGACTGCGCCTATCAGGTGTGGAGCGAACGAACTCGCGGCCGTCGGAGTTGGCCACAGATGTGAGAAGGCATCGGTGTCGACGATCACGTACTTCATTCGTCGCCGGTCCGAGCCGACCGGACAGCGTCCAGGAACTCGTCGAAGTCTTCGATGGGCGCACCGCCGAGTTCGTCGAGCGAGCTCAACGGCTCAACCTGCTGCTGCCGGGCCAGACCGTCGAGCGAACTGGGCTTGGCGCTGCTCAGCGCTTCCAGCCGTGTCAGGTGGAGCACGTGGACTGACGTGCCGTTCGGCTCGAACTCCCCGGTCCCCTCGGCCATGACCATCTGGTCCATGGCATCGAGGACAGCGTCACGCAAATCCTGCGGGAAGTCACAGAGCACGCTTCCGGCGTAGGTGTCGATGCGGCAGCGAAGGCCGGCCGGTGAGAAGTCGCCCATATGCAACCGGCCGACGACAGTTACGGTCTGCTGAACAGGCTCGAACTGGACCGAGCGGACCGCTGCCTGCAATTCCTCATCAATCGTGAAACGTTTCCCGCCGGCCCGCCAGAACTCGATTCGAGTGACGCCCGTCGGGCTGATCCCGCCCGCGAGATCGCGTATGCCGTTGAGAACCTGCGGGGTGAAGTGAGGGGGCGTCGTCAGCGGGTCGCGCAGGATTCCGTTGATCCCCTCCTCCAAGACGTCCAGCGCACTGTTCAAGAGGTCGTCCAGGCTGCGTTGCCCGGTGCGCGCAATGTCGAGTGCGGCCGACCCCGCTCGGAACCCGACGAAGTCGAGCCGAACCGCGTCGACGATCTCTCGGGGGCGCCGTCCGGGCCGGGCAGCGCCACCGCTGATGCTGAGCGCGATCCGCTCGAGTGAGGCTTGGAGCCCACCCGCGAGGCGGGCCAGTTCCGACAGGGCCAGACGCCCGCCTTCGGTCGCTGGGCCGACAGCGCGAAGGACGAGATCGGCCTCTCCGCTCACCGTGTCGCCTGACGAGCTCAACAGACCCACCTCCCAACGTTTTCGAGCAGGATCGGCGTCGGCCGGCAGGCTCACCGACCCGGCCGGACCAGTGGCTCCATCATGCCCGAATCAGAGGACGGAGACGTCGACCCCGCTCACGCCTGTGGATAACTCGAGCTGCCCGCTTGACAGCGGCGTAGCGTCGCCGCCACGTCCCTGGGTGGGAGGGGGCGGCGGTGGCTAGGGGACAAGATCTAAAGCTCGGGAAGTCACGATCGGCGTGGGTGCGACCGTCGGGCGGGAGCGGAAGCCCAGCGCCAGGCCGACCGCGACGACGGCGATGCCGAGCCAGACGGCCGGGCCGGGCATCGGGCCGCCCAGGGCCACGCCGGCCACGGCCGCCGAGATCGGGGCGATGCCGGTCAGCAGGCCGGCCCGGGCCGAGCCGAGGCGCTGGACGCACGTGTACCAGAGGACGAACGCCACCGCTGTCACCGCGACGGCCAGGTAGATGCCGGCCAGTATGTCGTCGAGTCGCAGCCGCAGCACCGCTGCCGGGCCCTCGCCGACGAGTCCGCCGACCCCGAACGCCGCCGCGGCCATCCACGTCGAGTGCACGCTGACGCCGAGCGGGCCGTGGCGGCCCAGCACCGGGACGGCCAGCAGGGTGAAGCCGGCCTCGCAGGCGAACGTCACCAGCGCCCACAGCAGGCCGATGCCGTCGGTGCGGCCCAGGCCCTGCACCAGCGCCGCGCCGGCCGTGACGATCAGGGCGGCCACGATCAGCCGCCGGGCCGGGGTCTGACCCTCGAGCAGCGGGCCGGCCACCGCCAGCAGCAGCGGCACGCAGGCCACGGCTACCCCGAGCACGGCCGGCTCGGCGTGGCGGGAGCCCTGCACCAGGGCCACGTTGAAGATGAGCATGCCGGTGACGACCACGCCGCCGAGCCACAGCCACTCGGTGCCGTGGGGGCGCACGAGGCGCCGGCCGGTGAACCGTGCGTACAGCACGAGCAGCAGACAGGCCACGGCGTACCGAAGCGATTGCACGGTCAGGGACGGCGCGCCGGCCAGGAAACCGGAGACGGCGACGCTGCCGCCGACGAAGGCCATACCGGTCGCGCCGGCCAGGAGACTTGTCTTCACCAGAACGATGCTGGTCGCGATATGGTCCGGGTTGAAGGACCAATCCAATGGCGCTGAGGGGGACCAATTTCCGGATCGGACTTCCTGCAGCTGCGCCCCGAGGAGGCGCCCGTCAAGGGCCTGACGGCCTGGCTCGCCGACGGGCTGCGGGCCGCGGTGGTGGGCAAACGGCTGGCCCCGGGCGAGAAGCTTCCGCCCACGCGGGTGCTCGCGGCCGAACTGGCGATCTCGCGCGGGGTGGTCGTCGACGCCTACCAGCGGCTCATCGACGAGGGGCTAGCGCAGGCCCGCACCGGCGCCGGCACCACGATCGTCGCGCATCCGCACGTCCGGGACGCGCCCTCCGACCGCCGCCGCTCGCTCGACACGTTGCGCCTGCCGCTGCCGCCGGCCGACGGCATCGACGTCGACCTCTCCCCCGGCGTCCCGGATCTTTCGGCCTTTCCGCGTACGGCGTGGTTGCGCGCCGAACGGGCCGTGCTCGACGAGATCACCGCGGCCGACCTGGGCTACGGCGATCCGGGCGGCACCCCGCGCCTGCGGGCCGAGCTGGCCGGGTGGCTGGCCCGCACCCGCGGCGTACGGGCCGAACCGGACGACGTCATCGTGGTCAACGGTGTCGCCCAGGCGCTGGCCCTGCTCGCCCAGACGCTGCCGTCACGAACGATCGCCGTCGAAGACCCGGGATCCCGCGGGGCGCGGGACCAGCTGGCGCATTGGGGCGTACGCCCGGAGCCCGTCCCCGTCGATGCCGACGGCCTGGTCGTGGCCGCGCTCACCCAGTCCGCGGTGCTGCTCACCCCGGCCCACCAGTTCCCGACCGGGGTGGTGCTCGGCCCGGCCCGCCGGCGGGAGCTGCTGGCCTGGGCGGCCGGCGGTGGCACGGTCATCGAGGACGACTACGACGCCGAGCACCGCTACGACCGCGCCCCCGTGGCGGCGCTTCAGGGCTCGGCTCCGGACCAGGTGGCGTACGCGGGAAGTGTCTCGAAATCCCTCGCGCCGGGCATGCGTCTGGGCTGGCTGATCGCCCCGCGCCGCCTGCAGCCCGCACTGCTCACGGCCAAGCACGACAGCGACCTCGGCAACCCGGCGCTACCCCAGCTGGTGCTGGCCCGGCTGCTGACGACCGGCGACTACGAGCGGCATCTGCGCCACGTCCGCAACCGTCAGCGCCGCCGCCGGGACGCGCTGCTGGCCGCCCTGCGCGAGCACCTGCCGAGCGCCCGCGTGACCGGGATCGCCGCCGGTCTGCACCTGCTGCTCATGCTGGACGGCGACGAGCCGGACACGCGGACGGCCGAGCGCGCCGCGGAACATGGCGTTCTCGTCCACCCGCTGTCGTGGCACCGGATGACGCCCGGCCCGCCCGGCCTGGTGCTCGGCTACGCGGCCAACCCGCCGGATCGGCTGGCCGAGGCGGGCCGGCGTCTGGGAAGGCTCATGGCACGGTGACGAAGTCGATCAGGCGCTCCATCGAGTTGATGAGCGGCGTCTCGACGTCCTTGTAGCTGCTCACGGACGACAAGATGCGCCGCCACATGTCGTACGGTTCCCGGACGCCCACCGCCTTGCAGATGCCCTCTTTCCAGGGCTGCCCGGGCGGGATCACCGGCCATTTCTGCAGTCCGACCCGCTCCGGCTTCACGGCCTGCCAGATGTCGACGTACGGATGCCCGGTGACCAGCACGTCCGGGTCGGTCACGGCGGCCACGATCCGGCTCTCCTTGCTGCCCGCGACCAGATGATCCACGAGTACGCCCAACCGCCGCTGCGGCCCCGGCCGGAACTCCCGCACCGCGCCGGCCAGGTCGTCGATCCCGTCCAGGGGCTCGACCACGATGCCCTCGATGCGCAGGTCGTCGCCCCAGATCCGCTCGACCAGGGCGGCGTCGTGGACGCCCTCGACCCAGATCCGGCTCGCCTTGGCCACCTGGGCCCGCACCCCGTCGACGGCGACCGACCCCGACGCCGTCACCTTCCGCTGGGCCTGCGCGGGCGCCGCGGCGGGCCGGCGCAACGTCACCGTCTGCCCGTCGAGCAGGAAAGCGGCCGGCTCCAGCGGGAAATTGCGCCGCTTGCCGTGCCTGTCCTCGAGCACGACCGCGCCGAGCTCGAAGCCGACGACCGCCCCGCAGAACCCCGAATCCGCGTCCTCCACGACCAGGTCGCGTTCGGCGTCCACCTCGGGCACGACCCGCCGGCGCCGCCACTCCCCTTTGAGCACGTCCTCCCCATACATGCAAGGCACCGTAACCCGTGCGTTGGGACACGGCGTTTCTGACTCTCCGGCCGAGACAAGGTTCCCGGCGGGCACGTACCCTTGCTCGCATGTCCCCCGCAGCAGATGCGGCCACCCTCGTCGCGCGGCGCTCCACCCGGTTCGTGGCCTGGGTGCGCGCCTGGCGCGCCGGGCTCGCCCCCTTCGACGAGCTGGCCGACGAGATCGCCCGCGACGAGGAACACCTCGTCGCCGACGTGCCCGGCACGTGGACCGACGTGCCGCTGCCGCAGGGCCTGCCGGCCTTCGCCAAGGTGCACCCCGACGACATCCGGCTCGTGCTGCCCGCCCCCGGCGACCCGCGCGGCCTGCCCGGCCCGGGCCCGCTCACCGGCGCCGCCATGCTGGCCGGCGAGGCCGTGATGACCTCCGGCTTCGGTGTCGTGCCCGAGGTGCGCCGGCACGTCTCCGGTTCCGGCGTCGAGTTCGAAACCGTGCTGTGGCGCTGGTTCCCGGTCGAGAATTACCGCCCGGTCTTCCAGATGGGCGCGGCCGAGGCCGAGGGCGAGCTGACCCTGGCCCTGGGCGAGGCGACCAGCCAGCTGACGAAGCTCGACGTGGCCCAGTGGAAACCCGAGCTGGCCGGCGCCCTGCAAGCGTTGCGCCGCCCCGACAGCACGGCCACGCTGCCGCCCGGCTTCGACCCGCGGGCCCGCCGCCTGTTCGCCCGCGCCTCGGTGCTCGACCAGGTGCTCGCGCTGGCCTCGACCAACGCCCCCGGCGGCGCCATCAACGGCTACGAGGCCCAGCAACGCGACGCCGCGCTGCGCCCCCTGATGGACGCGTGCCGCCAGGCCCTGGTCGCCGCGTGCAACTCGCCGCTGCATGCCTGACCGCACCAAGCACTGCACGTTCTGCGGCGCCCGCTTCGTCCCGGGCCAGCCGTGGCCGCGCCGCTGCACCGCCTGCGGCGAGACGACGTACCGAAATCCGACCCCGGTGGCGGTCGCCCTGCAACCCGTCGGCGCCGGCCTGCTGGTCGTCCGCCGGGCCGTCCCACCCGCTCAGGAACGGCTGGCCCTGCCCGGCGGCTTCATCGACTACGGCGAGTCCTGGCAGGACGCCGCCGCCCGCGAGCTACGCGAGGAAACCGCCCTCAGGGCCGACCCCGCAACAGCCTCCCTGTTCGACACGATCAGCGCCCCCGACAGCACACTGCTCGTGTTCGCCTTGTTCCCACCACTCGCCTCAGCCGACGAGATGCCCCCACCCGAACCCAACAACGAGACGTACGGCTGGGAAGTCCTGAAAGGCCCGGTCGAACTCGGCTTCAGCCTCCACACCGCCGTCGCGGCCCGCTTCTTCAGCTGATCAGGCCGGCGGCCACCAGTTCGGCGACCAGCCGCTGGATCGCCGGGGCGCAGCGCCCGGCGTCGGCCGAGGTGAACCAGGCCAGCTCCGCGATCTCGTTGGCCGCCACCGGCGTCTCGTCGGGCTTGCCACCGATGAAACAGATCAGGCGTACGGTCGTCCCCGGCGGACGGTTGTGGGCGGGCGCGACGATCTCGGCGAACAGGGTGAGGTCGGCCGGGTCGACCACCAGGCCGACCTCCTCGCGGGTCTCACGGGCGGCCGCTTCGGCGTACGTCTCGAAGGGTTCGGGTTTGCCGCCGGGCAGATAGAAGGCGTCCAGCCCGTCCGGCCGCACCACCAGCACGCGGCGGTCTCGCACGTGGACCCAGGCAGCGGCGATCACTTCGCTTGTCACCCGGCGAGCCTAAATCGACAAGCGCGGGAACCCACGCGACGGCTAGCCTGCCGGCCATGGAGATTCGAGCGGAGCGGGACGGGGACGACGTTGCCGGCGTGCATCGGGCGGCCTTCGGCGCGGACGGCGAGAAGATCGTCGAGCTGGTGGCGGCGCTCAAACGGGATGATCCCGCGCTGCTGTCGCTCGTGGCCGAAGTCGACGGACAGGTCGCCGGGAACGTCATGTTCACCCGCAGCCTGCTCGACGCGCCGTCGCGCCTGGTCGACGTGTGGGTGCTCAGCCCGCTGTCCGTCCTGCCCGCCCGTCAGCGGCAGGGCGTGGGCCGGGCGTTGATCGAGCACGGCCTGCGGATCGCCGACGAGCAGCGCGTGCCGCTGGTCTTCCTCGAGGGCGATCCCGCGTACTACTCGAAGGCAGGTTTCCGCGCGGGCGGCGAGCTCGGCTTCCGCAAGCCGTCGCTGCGCATCCCGGACGTCGCGTTCCAGGTCTACCCGCTGACGGCCTACGAGCCGTGGATGACGGGCACGCTCGTCTACTCGGCCACGTTCTGGGACTACGACTCGGTCGGGTTGCGCGATTCCTGAGCCTGCACCTCGTGGCCGGCGCCTCACGCGACCCGGCTCACGTTCGTTTCGTAGGCGTGGGTTGGCCCGGCCCCTTACGTTGACGACATGCAGAAGCCGGAACTGGACGAGGATCAGCGCACGCTGGCCGCCCGCGTCGCCGCGATGCTCGAGGGGCTCGGGCCGGCTGACGACTACTCGGACGCTCTGCCCGCGCTGCGCGAACTCACCCGGGACCGGTTGGTGCTCGGGGACGTGCTGGGCGACTACCTGCACAAGGTGATGGCCGGCAGTCAGGCCCAGACCGTTTCGTACTGGCCGGTGCTGGAACTGTTGCGGGCGGCCGGCGCCGATGAGGAGCGGGCCGCGGCCAAGGCGACCTGGTTGCGGACGGCGGACGTCACTCCACCACGGTGAGCACGACGCCCTCGGGGATGTGACGCAGCAGGGTGCGCTGCGCGTCCGGCGGCATGCGGATGCAGCCGTTGGAGATGCTCCGCCCGAAGGCCGACTCGTCGTTCCACGCGTGGATCGCGGTGTGCCCGTTGCGCAGCGAGGCCGACAGCGCGTCGCGGTCGTCGGGGATCGCGCCGAGCACCAGCGCGTCGAGCCCGGCGTACACGTGTCCGTTGGTGATGGTCCGGCCCATCACGTAGGTGCGGCCGAGTGGTGTGGGCGTCCGCGAGGAACCGATCGCCACCTCCCAGTCGCCGCGCGGCTTCCCGTTGTGCCGCCAGGTGAGTCGCCGCTCGCTGAGGTCGACGACGAGCTGGTCGCGCAGCGGGTGCACCGTCCCGGCGCTGACCGGCACCCACCCGATGCGACGGTTGATCGACGGGACGAGCACGCCCAGCCACCCCGGCTCCCGCGCGACGATCGGCGCTGTGGTCGGCAGGCCGCTGATGCTGCGGGGCAGGAACGCGCGCGCCCGGCCGCCGGGTGCATCGTAGAGAGCGGCCTTCCCGTGCGGCCGCAAGCCTTCGGTGACCGCTTCGAGCGAGTGCGGAGCCGGGTCGCGCGGAAACCCCGGGGCGGCATTCCAGTACGAGATCTTGGGCAGACCGGGCGGGGCCGGAGTCGCCTCGGGCACCGGCCGCGCGGGCACGACGGCGGCCGGGATCTGGCGCACGGCCAGCGTCCCGTGGCCCTCGTCGCGCGTGGCGGCCGCCGCTGCCGTCGCGCCCAGGGCGACCGCGAGCAGCCCACCCGCCACCGCCCTACGGGTGTACATGCCACCACACTAGGACAATTCGATCGCCTGCGAGAATGCCCCGATGCGAAGAGCGATCATCTTTCACGGCACGGGCGCCAATCCGGGCGTGGCCTGGTACCCCTGGCTCGCGGCACAGCTGACCGAGCGGGCGTACGAAGTCGAAGTTCCCCATTACCCCGGGCTCAACGTCGAGCCGGTCGCCGAGTTACTGCCCAGCGTCCTCGAAGCGCACCGTTTCGACGAGAACACCGTGCTGGTCGGCCATTCCGGCGGCGCCGCCCTGCTGCTGGCCCTGCTCGAACACGTCCGCGTCGGCCAGGCGGTTCTCGTCGCCGGCTATTGCACCCGCCCCAACGACGCCGACGAGCCCGTGCTGCAGGCCGACTACGACTGGGACACCATTCGCGCCAACGGCGGCGAGCTCGTTTTCATCAATTCCCGCATCGACCCGTACGGATGTGACGAGCATCAGGGCCGGGCCATGTTCACCCGCCTCGGCGGCACCCAGATCGTGCGCGACGACGGCCACTTCGGCGACTACGGCCAGCCCTACGACGAGTTCCCGCTGTTGAACCGGCTCATTCCTTAGCAGCGTCGAGGCGGGCCACCCGCCGCTTACCCGCGGTCAGCCGATAACTGGCGTCGAGCAGCTCCTCGATCTCGGCCCAGTCGGTGTCGGGGCCGAGATCGATGCCGAGCCAGCCCGACGGCGCTAGGTAGGCCGGCCGGTAGCACCGCGGATCGTCCACCATCGCCGCCCGCTCGTCGGGGTCGAGCAGCACGAGCAGCGACTGGCTGTGCCGCTCGTACTCGCCGTCGACCTTGATGCTGCCGCCGTAATACGCGAACACTTTGGTCGTGTAGAACGCCGGAATGCCGTGCGACACCTTCTCGGCCGCGTCCGGAAAGTCCAGGGCCAGTTCCCGTACGCGGGAAAGCATTGGATCTTGATCGTCGAACATGACCGGGTGGCCCATGGCGTCAGATCTCGCCGATCAGGTCGGCCACCGAGTCGAGAATGCGCGACGGGCGGAACGGATACCGCTCCGCCTCTTCCCGCGTGCTGATTCCGGTGAGCACGAGAATCGTCTCGAGACCGGCCTCGAGCCCGCACAGGATGTCGGTGTCCATCCGGTCGCCGATCATGGCCGTGCTCTCGCTGTGGCCGCCGATGACGTTCAGGGCCGAGCGCATCATCATCGGATTGGGCTTGCCCACGAAGTACGGGTCGACGCCGGTCGCCTTCGAGATCATGGCAGCCACCGAGCCGGCGGCGGGCAGCGCGCCCTCGTTGGACGGGCCCGTCGCGTCCGGGTTCGTACAGATGAAACGGGCGCCGCCGTCGATCAGCCGAATGGCCTTGGTGATCGCCTCGAAGCTGTAGGTGCGGGTCTCGCCGAGCACCACGTAGTCGGGGTCGAACTCGGTCAGTACGTACCCCGCCGCGTGCATGGCCGTGGTCAGGCCGGCCTCGCCGATGACGTACGCCGTGCCGCCCGGCCGCTGGTCGGCCAGGAACTGGGCCGTGGCCAGGGCGGCCGTCCAGATCGACTGCTCGGGCACGTCGAAGCCCATGCGGGTGAGCCGGGCCTGCAGGTCGCGCGGCGTGTAGATCGAGTTGTTGGTCAGGATCAGGAAGGGCTTGCCGGACGTCTTCATCCGGTTGACGAACTCGGGGGCGCCCGGCACCGGCACACCCTCGTGGACGAGAACGCCGTCCATGTCGGTGAGCCAGCTCTCGATGGCCTTGCGCTCAGTCATCATGCTCCTCGTCGCTGTGGAGGTGGGCAGCACGGGACCGGGCAGTCGTCCCAGACCGGCAGCGTACCGAGCCGCTGCAGCGGGGCGCCGTCGGTCCGCTCCTGCACGAGTTCGCGCACCATCGTGACGAACTGCGGATCGGTGCCGGGGGTGGCCGCGCGCGCGTACCCGAGGCCGAGCCGTTTGGCGGTGTCGGCTGCCTCGTTGTCGAGGTCCCAGAGCACCTCGAGGTGGTCGGAGACGAACCCGATCGGGCTGACCACGACGTCGGTGACGCCGCGCTGCTGCAAGACCTCGAGGTGGTCGTTGATGTCGGGCTCGAGCCACGGCACCTGCGGCGGGCCGGAGCGGCTCTGCCACACCAGGTCCCAGTCGTCGTGCCCGGCGACCAGGCGGGCCGTCTCGTGCAGCTGGGCCTCGTAACGCCCACCGGTCGGGCCCGCGGTCTTCGCCATGCTGACCGGGATCGAGTGGGCGGTGAAGACCAGCCGCGTCGTCTCGCGCCGGCTCTCGTCCAAGGTCGCCAGCGCGGCCCGTACGGCGTTCTGATGCGGCCCGACGAAGCCGGGGTGATCCCAGAACTGGCGCAGCTTCGAAATCACCGGCGCACCCGGACCGACCTCGGCCCGGGCCTTCGCGATGTCCTCCCAGTACTGCTTGCACGACGAATACCCGCCGTACGCGCTGGTGGCGAAGCCGAGGGCGTGCTTCACGCCGTCGTCGCGCATCTGCGCCACCGTGTCGGCCAGCATGGGGTGCCAGTTGCGGTTGCCCCAGTACGCCGGCAGGTCGATCTCTTTTTTGATGGCGGCCAGCAGATCACGGTTCTGCTGGTTGATCGGCGAGACGCCGCCGAAGTGGTAATAGTGCTCCGCCACCTCGGCCAGGCGCTCGTCGGGAACGCCACGCCCGCGCACCACGTTGCGCAGGAACGGCATCACGTCATCGGGCTTCTCGGGACCACCGAAGGACAGCAGGACGAAGGCGTCGTAGACCACACGTCCATACTGCCCCGTATCACGCACCCAACGCGTGATAGCCCCCGTCGACGTGTACAACCTCACCCGTAGTAGCCGGGAACCAGTCCGACAGCAGGGCGCAGATGGCCTTGCCGGTGGCCGTGGTGTCGTGCAGGTCCCAGCCCAGCGGCGCCCGGTTGGCCCACGCGTCCTCGAACTGCTCGAACCCGGGGATCGACTTGGCCGCCATCGTGCGCAGCGGACCGGCCGACACCAGGTTGCTGCGGATGCCCTTGCTGCCCAGGTGCAGGGCCAGGTAGCGGTTGGCCGACTCCAGGCCCGCCTTGGCCACGCCCATCCAGTCGTAGACCGGCCACGCCTTGGTCGCGTCGAAGGTCAGGCCGACGATGCTGCCACCGGGCTGCATGAGCGGCAGACAGGCCACCGCCAAAGACTGGTACGAGTACGTCGAGACCTGCAGGGCCTTCGACACGTCCTCCCACTGCGCGTTGAGGAACTCGCCGCCCAGCACGCTCTGCGGCCCGAACGCGATCGAGTGCAGCACGCCGTCCAGCCCGTCCACGTGCTCGCGCACCTTGTCCGGCAGGGCGGCCAGGTGCTCGGGGTCGGTCACGTCGAGCTCGATCACCGGCGGCGGCTCGGGCAGGCGCTTGGCGATCCGCTCGACCAGCGACATCCGGCCGAAGCCGGTCAGCACGACCTTGGCCCCGTTCTCCTGGGCGATCCGGGCCGCCGCGAACGCGATCGAGGCGTCGGTGATCACACCGGTGATGAGCAGCCGCTTACCGGCCAGCAATCCAGACACGCTCTGTTACTCCTTAGATATTTTTCTCAGTGGCCCATGCCGAGACCGCCGTCAACGGGGATGACCGCGCCGTTGATGTAGCCGGCCGTGTCCCCGGCCAGGAACGTGACGGCCCCCGCGACCTCGTCGACCGTGGCCAGTCGCCCCGCCGGCACGGCCTTGATGATCTCGGCCCGCCGGTCGTCCGAGAGCACCTGGGTCATCTCGGTGTCGATGAAGCCCGGGGCCACGACGTTGGCCGTGATGTTCCGGGTGCCCAGCTCGCGGGCGATGCTGCGGGCCATGCCGACCAGACCGGCCTTGCTCGCCGCATAGTTCACCTGACCGGGACCGCCGTACAGCCCGACCACCGACGAGATGAAGATGATCCGGCCCCACTTGGCCCGCAGCATCTTCGAACTGGCCCGCTTGGCGACCCGGAACGAGCCCTTCAGGTTCGTGTCGACGACCCGCTCGAACTGCTCCTCGCTCATGCGCAGCAGCAGCGTGTCGTCGGTGATGCCGGCGTTGGCCACGAGCACCTCGACCGGGCCCAGCTCCTTCTCGATCTGGGTGAACGCGGCGTCGACCTGGGCCGGGTCGGTGATGTCGCACTGCACGCCGTACAGCCCCTCGGGCGCCCCGCTGCCCCGGTGCGTGACCGCGACCCGGTCGCCTTGCTCGGCGAACGCCTGCGCGATGGCGAGGCCGATGCCCCGATTGCCGCCTGTCACCAGTACCGTGCGAGCCACGACCTTCGCTCCTCATACCCAGGTAGGGGGTGCCGGATGGCACCGCGGGGGCACGACGGCGCGGTGCGCAGCGCCGTAACCTGCCGGAGTGGAGACTATCGGCCCGGTGACCCGGCGCAATGCCACGGGGCCGCTACGCCGCCTGTCGTGGTCGCGGGAAACTGTCCGCCCGGCCCCACGGGCGCGCATCTGGATCTATGTGATGCCGCTGGGACTGCTGGCCCTGGCCGGTCTGGGCCTCGCCGTCGGCGTCCACCTGACCGAGACCCGGAACCTCGACCCGTTCTGGGTGGTGCTCATCTCAGTCGGCTCGGCCCTGCCGGTCGTCGTCACTCTACGTCGCCCCGTGCTCGCCTGGCGCCTGGCGTTCCTGATGCTCTTCCTGGGCAGCCTGCAAGCCGGGCCGAAAGAGTCGTGGCCCTGGAACACGGTCCAGATCCTCGGCTTCCTGCTCGTGCTGGGCCGCCTGGCCGTGGTCGAGGACGCCGCCCTGACCATCTGGGCCACCGCCCTGAGTCTGATCCCCGTTTTCGTGTACGCCCCGTACGCGAACGCCTGGGGGGCGGCGATCCTGCTCGTGGCGATCGCCGCGCTCGGCGACATCGTCTCGCGCCGCCGCCGTACGAAAGACCTGCTCGCCCGCAGTGAGGAACTCACCGAGCTAGAGCGGGCCCGGCGCGCGGTGCTGGAGGAACGGACGCGCATCGCCCGCGAGATGCACGACGTGGTCGCCCACCACATGTCGATGATCGCCGTCCGAGCCGAGACCGCCCCCTACCGCGTGGGCGAATTGTCCGACCCGGCCAAGGAAGAGCTGGCGACGATCGCCGACGCGGCCCGCGAGGCCCTGACCGACATGCGCCGCCTGCTGGGCGTGCTCCGCGCCGAGCAGGACGAGGTGCCACGCGCTCCCCAGCCCGGCTTCGCCGAGGTCGAAGGCTTGATCACAACGGCCCGGGCCGCGGGGGTGGATGTCGCCTACACCGCAACCGGTCTGCCCCGGCCTGTGGACAACGCGCTCGCCTCCGATCCGGCTGTGGACAACGAAATCCATTCCGGCGGCGATTCCCCTAGGCTGCCCACCCTGGGTGGGGCGGCGGCGGGGCTCGCGACGTACCGCATCGTTCAGGAGGCCCTGGCCAACGCGGCCCGTCACGCGCCCGGCCGGCCCGTGACCATCGAGGCCCGAGGCTTCGACGACCGTCTCGAGCTGACCGTGCGCAACGAGCTGGCCGCCCCCGCGCCCACCGGCCCGAGCCAGGGCCACGGCCTGGCCGGCATGCGCGAGCGCGCCGAACTGCTGGGTGGCACATTGTTCGCCGCCCCCGAGGACGACCACTTCGTCGTGTGGGCGAAACTGCCCTGGGGAGAGAGCCAGTGATCAAGATCCTGATCGCCGACGACCAGGCCATGGTCCGCCAGGGCTTCGGCGCGCTGCTGGCCGCCCAACCCGACATGCTGGTCGTGGGCGACGCGGCCGACGGCGCCGCCGCCGTGACCCAGTCCCGCGAACTCCGCCCCGACGTGGTCCTGATGGACGTACGCATGCCGGTCATGGACGGCCTCGAGGCAACCCGCCGCCTCAACCAGAACGACGGCCCCAAGGTCCTGATCCTGACCACCTTCGACCTGGACGACTACGTGTACGCGGCCCTGCGCGCCGGCGCCAGCGGCTTCCTGCTGAAGGACGCCCCCGCCGCCGACCTGATCAACGCCGTCCGCATCGTCGCCGCCGGCGAGGCCCTGCTGGCCCCCTCGGTGACCCGCCGCCTGATCGCCGAGTTCGCCGCCCGCCCCCTGGCCGACCGCCCCCGCCCGGCCGCCCTCAACGCCCTCACCCCCCGCGAGACCGACGTGCTGCGCCTGATCGCCCGAGGCCGCTCCAACCAGGAAATCGCCGAAGACCTGGTAGTAGCCGAACAGACAGTCAAAACCCACATCGGCCGCATCCTGGCCAAGCTCGGCCTACGCGACCGAGCCCAAGCAGTCGTCTTCGCCTACGAAACAGGCCTCGTCACCCCGGGATGACAAATCACGACAGCGACCTGACGACGACGTCAATATGAACGTAAAGGCCACCGATTGATCCACTGATACAACACCTGCAAGGGCATTCCTCTAGGCCGAAGGTGAGCTTCCCCGGTTTGGTGGAGCTTCTGATCTTCCCCGGCTCCACGGAACCCGGGGAAGATCATTCCCAAACATGATCGACTGATCATGGGGCAGAAAGTATCCGCGGGCGCACCGAAGAAGTATCCCGATGAGCTCAGAGCGCGGGCCGTGCGCTTGTATCGCATTTCGCAGAGCTGCAAGAGATCGATCGCCGTAGAGTGCTGCCGTGTCCACTAACGACGACCTGCCGGTGACCGAGGAACTTCCTGATGAGGCCCTCTCCAGGCCACCGCGATGGCGCTCTCCGGTCTTCATCGTTGCAGCGGTTGTGGGCGCGATGGTTTCGGCGGTCGTCATCAACATCGTCACGTCCGACGAGCCTTCCGTTGGATCGGTGGACTGGGTTGCAACGATCGCCATCGCCGCCACCGGCATCAGCCTCATCTTGGATGCGTTCGCACGCAGACTGACTGTTCGCGCAGACCGTGCGACGGCGCGGTCTCGCGACGCGTTCGACAGGGCCGCCGCCCAGGCCGTCAACTCTGTCGGCAAATCCTTGCCTGCACCCAAGCCGTCTTTGGAAGAGGAACTGGCCGAGGTGTCTGAGGCGCTCTCGGCTACCGTGAAGCGGCTCCGGCAGGTCAGTGCAAAGGCGGAAGCGTTCGAGACGGAAGTCAAAGACCTCGTAGCCCGTGCCGATGCTGCCAAGGCGACCGCGAGTCTCCACGAGGACGATGCGAAGAGGATCGCGAAGCTACTCGGGTCTGAAACCGAGGCGCGACTACAAAGCGAGATCCGAAAGCTGACCGTCGAACACAATCGCCAGATCGACGGGCTGCGCCGCTCAGGAAACCGGACCGCCTTTTGGACCTTTGGAGGTGGTGTTGTCCTCGGCACGGTCGGCAACGTGGTGGTCGCGCTTGTCATGGGGTGACGTCCAAGTTGCCTGCGGCGAGCAGGGCTTACGGCCCTGGAGAGGTCACCAGTTCGATCCCTGTTTTGCCCCACCAGGTCAAGGGACGTGTCGATCGACAAGAATGGCCTCTGTTGGTTGGCGGAGGCGACGGCCGGTCACGCCCGAGTCGTACCTGGGTAGCACTGTCGAATGCGGTCTGTGGGGTGACGATTCGGGGGGTGTCTCGGTCGGACGCTGCGGGCCATGCGAATCCTGCCGCTTGCCCTCGTTCTGACCAGTCTGCTCGCCGTCACGTTGCCCGTTCCGGCTCGTGCCGGGCATAGCACCGCAAGCGCGCCGGCGGCTTCCGTTCGGCCGCGGCTTGCGTTGGCTACAAGCAGGGCCGTCTTCGCTGACGCTTACCGTCGGTCCGCTGTGGATATGCTCGCGGCCGGCTGCCCCTATGCCACCTGGGCGGGGGCGGGGCGGCACTTCCTCTTCTTCGATCCGGCCGGGGACGGGCGGGCCGCCGAGGTCCTGGGTGACCTCGCCACCGCCACCCGCGTCGCCATCCTGATCCCGGGTGTGGACACCACGCTGGCCGACTTCGACCGGGGGCTGGGCGGCGTCCCCCGGCGCGCTCCGGGCGTCCAGGCTCGGGCCCTGCATGATCTGCTGGCCAAGCGTGACCCTCACACCGCCGTCATCGCCTGGCTCGGGTACGACCCGCCGGAGGGGATCGGGCTGGCCGCCGCCACCGAGGGGCGGGCCCGGGACGGCGCCGCCACTCTCAGCGCCTTCGTGCGTGATCTGCTGCCGGGGAAGGCCGTCACCCTCGTCGGGCACAGCTACGGCTCGATCGTCGCCGGGCTGGCCGCCAAGAACCTTCCTGAGGTGTCCGATGTGGTCACTCTGGGCGCGCCGGGCATGGGGGTCGACCGGGCCGACCAGATCGGGGGCGCGCGGGTCTGGTCGGCGCTCGCTCCGACCGACTGGATCCGCCGGATTCCGTCGGTGCGGGTGTTCGGGCTGGGGCTGGGGCGCAAGCCCACGTCGCCGGAATTCGGGGCGTACGCGCTGCCTACCGACGGTGTGGCCGGGCATGACTTCTATCTTGTGCCGGGTAGTTCGACCCTTCGGGCGGTGGCCGGGGTCGTCCTGTCGGGTGGTCCTCGACACGACGGGCCAGGCCGCGTTTCTTAGGCGCGGCTTAAGGGGTACAGTTCCGGGCGGTCCTGACGCCGTACGACTTGTTGGAGGTGATCGCTGTGCGAGATAGCGATCCTCCTAGTCGTGGCCGGGCCGCCCGTCAGCCGGTCTGACCGCTGACATCGATCAACCCCGCATCATCTCCCCGGGTCCAAGGGGTCTCAGTCGTGTGCGCCGCGACGCCGATGCGTGGGTTCCGGCCGCGACGTGACGTGCGCTGAAAACGCCAGTCACCCAGCGGAAGAAGTCGTCCGATGAAGAACCTCATCGCGCCCCTGACCTTCACGGTCGCCGCCGTCTACGTCGTCGTCCTGTTCGTCCTCGCGCACAGCACCCCTTAAGGCAGCCGGGACGTCCAGATCAGTGACAATCCGGCAGCAGCGAGACCCAGCAGCAGAGCCAGCCCCGCGTACCACTGCGTGACCTCGCGCGGTTCCACGCGGTGGCCGATCGAGCTGCCCATGTCCTCGTACACCTGCTTGAGCTCGCTGACCGAGGCCGCCTCGTAGAAGTAGCCCTTGGTGTTCTCGGCCAGCTGCTGCAACGACAACCGGTCGACCGGCACCCGCTGCAGCGCGCCCCGGATGTCGACCACGCCCGTGTCGGTGCCGAAGGCGATCGTCGAGACCGGCACATTGGCCTGGGCGGCCGCGGTGGCCGCGTCCTCGATCGAGCGGCCCGACGTGCGGTAGCCGTCGGAGAGCAGCACGATCCGGGCCGGGGGTGCGCCGTCGGCCCCGTCGGCGGGGACCGAGCGGATCGCGTCGAGCGAGGTGAACACGGCCTCGCCGGTGGCGGTCGCCTCGGCCAGGGTCAGGCCGTCGATCGCCGAGAGCACGTCGGAGCGGTCCTTGGTCGGCGAGACGAGCACGTTGGCCGCCTTGGCGAACGACACCAGACCCAGGTTGTACGTGGGTGGCAGTTCGCTGACGAACGCCTTCGCCGCCTCCTGGGCCGCCTCGATGCGGTTGGGGGCCACGTCGTCGGCCTCCATCGACAGGGACACGTCGATGGCCAGCATCACCGTGGCCCGCTCGAGCGGCTCTTCCTTGTCGACCGACGGGCGGGCCAGGGCCGCGCCCAGGGTCAGCAGGGACAGCAGGAACGCCGCCGCCGAGATGTGTTTGCGCCAGCCCAGGCCCTTGGGGGCGAGGGTGCGCAGCAGGTCGACGTTGGTGAACCGCATCGCGTACGTGCGTTTGCGGAACTGCCGCCACGTGTAGAGGCCGGCCAGAGCCAGCACCGGGAGCACGGCGAGGAGCCACCACGGCTCCAGGAATCGGATCATCGGGTGGTCCCCCGGGTGCGTGCGTGTCGTTGGGCGGCCACGAAACGGACTATATCCAGCAGCCAGTCGGTGTCGGTACGCAGGCGCAGGTGGGCCGCGCCGGCCGCGCGCAGGGCGCCGGCGATGGCGCCGCGCTGTTCGGCCGCGGCTTCCGCGTAGCGGTGCCGAAGCTTGGCGTCGGACGTCTGCACCTCGTGCAGTTCGCCGGTCTCGGGGTCGGCCAGGGTGAGCACGCCGACGTCGGGCAGTTCCAGTTCGCGGGGGTCGACGACCTCGATGGCCAGCACGTCGTGACGGACGCCGAGTTTGCGGACAGGCCGTGACCAGCCGTCCACCGGCGCCATGAAGTCGGAGATCACGACGGCCACCCCGCGGCGGCGGGGCGGCCGGTTGAGCATGTCGATCAGCGCGCCGAGGTCGGTACGGCCGGGGCGGATCTGGGTGCCGGCGATGGCCCGCAGCAGGCCCTGGGCCTCTTTGCGGCCCGGCCGGGCGGGCAGCCGGACGACCGGGGTGGCGGGCGGCGGCTCAGCCGATCGGCGGCGTTTTTTCGAAGCAGCACCGGAGCCGGTGCCCACGACAGCCCCGATGCGGTTTCCCCCGCGTACGGTCAAATGCGCCATCGCAGTGGCGGCCGCCAGCACCAGGTCGCGCTTGAGGTGCAACGCTGTGCCGAAGTCGAGGCTGGCGCTCAGGTCGATCGCCATCCACGTCTCGAGCTCGCGGTCGGCCACCGTACGGCGCACGTGGGGCAGCGTGGTGCGGGCCGTGACCGGCCAGTCCATGCGGCGCACGTCGTCGCCCGGCCGGTACTCGCGGGACTCCCCCGCCTCGCTGCCGGGGCCGGGCAGCAGACCCGCGTAGTCGCCCTGGAGCAGCCCGTCGAGTTTGCGGGTGACCAGCAGCTGGAGCCGGGAGAGGACGGCCTCGGCCCGGGCCGTGCCGGCCTCGTCGCCTAGTGCTGTGCCGGCCATACCGCACCGGACTGCGGGGTGTGCGGCTGCGGCCCGCCGCTGACGGGGGCGGCCGGGTGGGTGCCGTTGGGCGAGGTGCCCTGGCGGGCGGCCACCGAGGGCAGCGGGACGCTCTGCATGATGCGGGCCACGATGTGGTCGGCCGGGATGTCGTCGGCCAGCGCGTCGTAACTGAGCACCAGGCGGTGGCGCAGGATGTCGGGCGCGATGTCCTGCACGTCCTGCGGGAGCGCGTAGTCGCGGCCGCGCAGCAGGGCCAGGGCCCGGGTCGCGCGCACGATGCCGAGCGAGGCGCGAGGGCTGGCCCCGTACTGGATCAGCTGGGCCACGTCGGGCATGCCGTGCTGGGCCGGGGCGCGGGTGGCCAGGACCAGCCGGACCGTGTAGTCGACCAGGGCGTTGTGCACGAACACCTGGTCGGCCCGGCGCTGCAGACCGAGCAGATCTTCGGTGGTGAAGACCGTCTTGGGCTCGGGCGCGCTCACGCCCATCCGGTAGACGATCTCGCGCTCCTCGGCGTCGGTCGGGTAGCCGACCAGGATCTTCATGAGGAAGCGGTCGCGCTGGGCCTCGGGCAGGGGGTAGACGCCCTCCTGCTCGATCGGGTTCTGGGTGGCCATGACCAGGAACGGGGTGGGCACCTCGTGGGTCTGCCCGCCGATCGACACCTGGTGCTCGGCCATGACCTCGAGCAGGGCCGACTGCACCTTGGCCGGGGCCCGGTTGATCTCGTCGGCGAGCAGGAAGTTGACGAAGACCGGGCCCAGCTCGACGTCGAACTTCTCGCTCGACTGACGGTAGATGCGGGTGCCGACGATGTCGGCCGGAACCAGGTCGGGGGTGAACTGGACGCGCGAGAACGAGCCGCCGACCACCCGGGCCAGCGTCTCGACGGCGAGCGTCTTGGCCACGCCGGGGACGCCCTCGAGCAGGCAGTGGCCGCGCGCGAGCAGCGCCACGAACATGCGCTCGACCATCCTGTCCTGGCCGACGATCACCCGCTTGACCTCGAACATCGCCCGCTCGAGCTGGGACGCGTCCTGTGCCGGGGGCACGGGCGCACCGGCACCGGGGGTCGTCTCGGTCTCGGGCGTGAGCGGCTGCGCCACCAGTCCTCCACAGCGGTTCGAAAAGCCATTGCCGACGCTCAAGACTTACACGACCGACCTGAGAGCGTGCTCTTGGTGTCGCATTACGCTCCGCCGATGCGCCTGGCCATGGTCCGGAGGCTTTGATCTTTCTGCGCGATGCGCCGGATCGGGCACCTCCGCGGGGAGGATGCGCGGCGGTCCGAAGCGTGTAACATCGTCCCCGTCGCCGGGCGACTTCCCCCGTGGTCGCCCGGCGCTCAATACTCTTGAGCGCATGGATGGCCCTGCCGAGCCTCAGTGCTCCGCCAAAGGTTGTCGCGCCGACGCGACCTGGCAGCTTCTGTGGAACAACCCCAAGCTGCATACCCCGGATTACCGCAAAACCTGGCTGGCCTGCGACGAACACCGGGTCACCCTGGGTCAGTTCCTCGACGTCAGAGGATTCCTGCGCGAAGTGACGCCCTTCGGTACGGCAACCGATGCGAGCGTCTCCTAGGCTGAAGGGGTGACCGTCGACGCCCTGACCCCCTGGCCCGACACCGTGGAATGGCGTTCGGTCTCGCCGAAGCTGATCACAGTGGAACTGATCGTCCGGTGGAGCTGGACGGTGATCGTCGTCGCCGGCCTGTGCGTCGGCCTGGTGCTCCAGGGCCACTGGCTGTGGCAACTGGGCATCGCCCTGGTCGTGCTCAACGCGATCTGGCGCTCGTTCGTCACCGTCCGGGCCGTCCGCGCCTGGGGCTACGCCGAGCGCGACCAGGACCTGCTGGTCCGGCACGGCCTGCTGGTGCGGCGGCTGTCCATCGTCCCGTACGCCCGCATGCAGTTCGTGGATGTCACGGCCGGCCCCCTCGAACGCGCGTTCGGGCTGGCCACGGTCCAGCTGCACACGGCCGCGGCGGCCAGCGACGCGCAGATACCGGGTCTCCCGCCGGCCGAGGCGTCGCGCCTGCGCGACCGGCTCACCACGCTCGGGGAAGACCGGGCCGAGGGCCTGTGACCGCCGCCGGCCCCCCGCAACCGACCCTGCCGCCCGAGGCCGCCGTCGTCGAGCCCCGTCGCCGCCTGCACCCGCTGAGCCCGGTGCTGCACGGCGCCAAGAGCATCGCGGTGGTCGTGGCGGCGCTGTCCTGGCAGACCCTGTCGCAGGTCGGGCTGGAACGGTTCGCGCTGGTCGTGGCCGTCATCGCGGTCGCCGTGGTGATCTTCTCGATCTTCGGCTGGCTCACCACGGGCTATCAGGTGGTCGGCCGTGAGCTGCGGATCAGCGACGGCGTGATCTGGCGCCGCAACCGGGCCATCCCGCTCGAACGGCTGCAGGCGGTCGAGCTGCGCCGCCCCCTGCTGGCCCAGCTGACCGGGCTGGCCGAGCTGCGCCTCGAGGTGATCGGTGGCGGCAAGACCGAGGCCCCGCTGGCCTACCTGACCGTGCGCGAGGCGGCAGCGCTCCGGCAGCGGCTGCTCGCGCTCGCCGGTCGTACGCAAGCGGCGGCGCCACCCACCGACCAGCCGGCGGACGCGGCACCGGCCGCGCCCACCCTCGAACGCCCGCTCCTGCGGGTCAAGAACCGTGATCTGGTCGTCAGCCAGTTGCTCACCCCGCAGGCGTTCTTCCTGCCCGTGGGCGTGGCGTTCGTGGTGCTGCAGTTCGTGATGGAGGGGTCGTGGACCTTCGTCGGCATCGCCAGCACGGTGACGGCGATGGCCGGTGTGCTGCTGCAGCCGGTGCGGCGCGTGCTGCAGGACTGGGACTTCCGGCTGGCCCGCGACCCCGAGGAGAGGCTCGTGGTGCGCTACGGGCTGCTCGAGACGCGCAGCCAGGTCGTGCCGCTCAACCGGGTGCAGGCGGTCGGCGCGACCTGGCCGCTGCTCTGGCGGGGGCAGGGCTGGCTGCATCTGCGGCTGGCCGTGGCCGGGTACGCCGGTGAGGGTGGCGGCGACGCCAAGCGCTCCGACCGGTTGCTGCCGGTGGGCGAGTTCGACACCGCGCGGTCGCTGGTGTGGGAGGTGCTGCCCGGGGTCGATCTGGCCGCGCTGGCGACCTCGCCGCCGCCGAAGCGGGCGCGCTGGCTCAACCCGATCGCCCTCAAGTCGATCGGCGTCGGGCTGACCCCCGAGGTGCTGGTGACCCGGTGGGGGCTGCTGACCCGCGAAATGCATCTGGTGCCGTACGCCCGTCTGCAGAGCGTCCGCGTCGTGCAGGGCCCCCTGCAGCGCATGCTGGGCCTGGCCACCGTGTATGCCGACACCGCCCGCGGCCGCTCCGGCCAGGCCAAGGACCGCGACCTGGCCGAGGCCTACGCGCTGGCGGCCGAGCTGGCCGTGCGGGCCCGGCAGGCCCGCACGAACCTCAAGACGCCCGCACAGCCCTAAGCTCTGGGCATGGAGCTTCCGGAATTCCCGCCCGGTCTCAGCGCCCGGGTCGAGCTGACCGTCACCGATGCCGACACCGCGCAGGCCCTCGGGTCGGGCGACGTTCCCGTGCTGGCCACGCCGCGCGTGCTGGCCCTGGCGGAGGCCGCCACCGTCGCGGCCACCGCCCGGCACCTGCCGGGCGGGCTGACCACGGTCGGCGTCCGGGCCGAGATCAGCCACCTGGCGCCCACGCCGGTCGGGCGCCAGGTGCACGCGCTGGCCACGCTGGCCAAGGTCGAGGCGCGCAAGCTGCATTTCGAGGTCGTCGTGCGCATGGGCGAGACGCTCGTGGCCGAGGTGACGGTCGAGCGGATGATGCTCGACCGTCAGCGGTTCATCGAGAAGGCGATCAGCTGAGCGGGCCCCAGCGGGCCACCACTTCCTCGTTGGTCGGCATGGCCACGGCGCCACCGCGGCGCTCGCAGACCAGGCCGGCCACCGCGAGGGCGAACCGGACGTTGCGCTGCCAGCCGTCGAGATCCTTGGGCAGGCCGTCGGCGAGCAGGCGGCGGACGAGCGCGCCCATCACCGAGTCGCCGGCGCCGGTGGCGTCGATGGCGTCGACCTGGGGCGCGGGCAGGTTCACCGCGCCCTCGGCGGCCGACACGTACGCCCCCTGGGAGCCCCGGGTGACCACGACTGCCTTGGCCCCCAGACCGCGGATGCGCTCGGCCGCCTGCTCGGGCGACGCGCCGTCGTAGAGCACCTCGGCGTCGGCCGCGCTCAGCTTGACCAGGTCGGCCGTGGCGAAGAACTCCTCGGACAGCTCGCGCAGGTGGGTCACGGCGGCGCCGTCGGGCAGCAGGGTGGGCCGGGCGTTGGGGTCGAACACGCGCAGCGGACCGGGGATGGCCCAGGCGGCCCGCGCGGCGGCCCGGATCGGCTCGCGCAGCAGGCAGATCGAGCCCGTGTAGAGCACGTCGGCCCCGGCCACGGTGGCCGTGTCGAGGTCGGCCGGGCCGAGCAGCGAGTAGGACGGGGGCTCGCCGTAGAACGTGAAGGTCGGCTCGGCGCCCACGAACGTCGTGACGGCGAGCGTGGTCGGCACCGAGACCCGCTTGACGCCCGCCGTGCCCACGCCGCGCTCGGCCAGGAACACGGCCAGGCGGTTGCCGAGCACGTCGTCGCTCAGCGATCCGGCGTACTGCACCTGCCCGCCGAGCCGGGTCGCCCCGACCGCGACGTTGAGCGGCGCGCCCCCGATGGCCTGGCGGTAGACCACTTCACCGTTGTGTTCGGCCTCCTGCAGGTCGATCAGCGCCTCGCCGAGCACCACCGCGTAGCCCATGCCGTCCTCCTGTGTCTCGATGGGGAACAGCCTTCCGTCCCCCGACCCACCGCACCAGTGCTCGCGCAATATGTCCCATTTGAGATGATCGTGGGATGCGAAAGCGCGCGCTCGTCCTCACCCTTCCCCTGTTCATGATCACCGGCTGTACGAACTCGGTGCAGGTCGGCCCCACCGATCGGGCCTCGATGATCACTTCTGCCTCGTCCTGGACGCTCCATCAGGGCTCGGCGAGCCCGGAGCCGACGAGGTCGTGGACGCCGGACACGACCGCCTCGGGCACGTTCCTGCCGCACCGGCCCGGCTCGACGGCGATCACCTACGACCCCGCGGTGGTTCCGGCCGGCGCGCGGGCCACGGTCGGCGTCGCGCAGAAACCCCGGAGCACCGAGGTACGCCTGGAGGTGGCGGGACTGATCCCGCGGCGTACCTACGGTGCCCACCTGCACACCGAGCCCTGCACCGCCGTACCCGACCAGGCCGGCCCGCACTACCAGCACCAGAAGGACCCGAAGACGCCGTCGGTCGACCCCTCGTACGCCAACCCGGCCAACGAGGTGTGGCTCGACTTCACCGTCGACGGCTACGGCACGGCGACCGCCGCGGCCACGCAGCCCTGGACGTTCCCGGCCGGCCGGTCGGCCCGCTCGCTGATCCTGCACGCCCAGGCGACCAAGACCGCCGCCGGCGTGGCCGGCACCGCCGGGCCGCGGGTCGCCTGTCTCACCCTGCCGCGGCGTTGAGCGCGCGGGGAAGGCGGTAACGTCGAGGCCACACGATCGGAGGCGCCACCATGGCCGAGCAGAAGGCCGCGCAACCCGCGGCCAAGACGGAATCCCACGACCCCGCCTTCCCCGAGGCCTTCCTGCAGTTCATGCGGACCGGGTGGCGAGAGGACCCGCTGGCCGTCAGCCCGCGACCCGAGGTGCCGAACTACGCCAAACGGCGCAACGCGCTCTCCGAGGCCTTCCCGGGCGAGACGCTGATCATCCCGTCCGGCAACGAGAAGGTCCGGGCCAACGACACCGACTACTCGTTCCGCCCGGGCAGCGACTTCGTCTACCTGACCGGCGACCGCGACCCCGACAGCGTGCTCGTGCTGCGGCCCAGCGGTTCCGGCCACGACGCGGTGCTCTACACCCACCAGCGCAACTCCAAGGACACCGACGCGTTCTTCCGCAGCCGCAACGGCGAGCTGTGGGTCGGCCGCACCCACACCCTGGCCGAGAAGTCGACCGAGCTCGGCCTCGAGACGGCTCCGCTGGGTGCGCTGGGCGCGGCCCTGGCCGGTTCCGCCCCGGGCCGTACGAGGGTGCTGCGCGGTCTCGACCCGAACGTCGACCGCACCGTGCTGGCCTACGAGCCCGACCGCGAGAAGCCGCGCGACCGCGAGCTGGCCTGGGTGCTCAGCGAGCTCAAGCTGATCAAGGACGAATGGGAGATCGCCCAGCTCCAGGCCGCGATCGACGCCACCGTCCGCGGCTTCGAGGACGTCGCCCGGGTGCTACCGGCCGACCGCCCGGTCAAGGAGCGCCTGCTCGAGGGCGTCTTCGGCCTGCGCGCCCGGCACGACGGCAACGACGTCGGCTACACCTCGATCGTCGGCGCCGGGCCGCACGCGACGATCCTGCACTGGATCCGCAACACCGGCACCACCACGCCGGGTGAGCTGCTGCTCATGGACATGGGCGTCGAGGGCGACAACTTCTACACCGCCGACGTGACCCGCACCGTGCCGGTCAACGGCCGTTTCACCCCGCTCCAGCGCCAGGTGTACGACATCGTGCACGCCTCACAGCAGGCCGGCATGGACGCCATCCGGCCCGGGGTGCTGTTCAAGGACGTGCA
This sequence comes from Paractinoplanes aksuensis, assembly GCF_024137025.1. Taxonomy (GTDB): domain Bacteria; phylum Actinomycetota; class Actinomycetes; order Mycobacteriales; family Micromonosporaceae; genus Actinoplanes; species Actinoplanes aksuensis. The sequence goes on along the minus strand of NZ_JAMYJR010000045.1, from coordinate 22,095 downwards.
CAAGACCTGCATGCGGGTGCTGGCCGAGGGGCTGAACGACCTGGGTCTGCTCCCGGTCAGCGTCGACGAGGCGATGGACGAGAAGAGCACCGTCTACCGCCGCTGGACGCTGCACGGCTTCGGCCACATGCTCGGCATCGACGTGCACGACTGCAACAACGCCCGCAACGAGACCTACCGTGACGGCCCGCTGCAGGAGGGCTACGTCCTCACGGTCGAGCCCGGCCTCTACTTCCAGCCCGAGGACGACCTGGTGCCGGCCGAGCTGCGGGGCATGGGCGTGCGCATCGAGGACGACGTGCTGGTCACCGCCGACGGCTGTCACAACCTGTCGGCCGGGCTGCCCCGCTCCTCGGCCGACGTCGAGGCCTGGCTGGCCTCGCAGCGCGAGGCCGGCCCCCGTCTGCCCGGCTAGGCCTTCTTGTAGTCGCTGATGTTCCAGCACTCCGGGCCCGAACCGACGTCGATGGTCACCTTCACCGGGTGACCGTCGGCGTTGTCGAACGCCTTGGTGACCTGGCCGCCGTCGTCGGCCGCGTTCTGGGCCATCTCGAGCAGCTCCTTGAGCGTGAAGGCCTCGATCTCCTCGCCGGTCTCACCGGTGGCCGGACCGGGATCGGCCCCGGCACCGGCCGACGGCGGGGCCGACGCGGCGTTCAGGGGCAGCGACGAGTCGACCGCGCCCGCCTTCACCTCCACCTGGTACCGGCCCGCCGGCGCGGCCGCGTCGCAGCCGCGGGCCAGCACATAGGAGTACGTCGCGGGCTCGGTCCAAGCCGGCGGCGAAGCCGGTGGGGCCGCCTCCTTCTTCTCCTCCGATGAGGACGTGCACCCGCCGGCCAATGCCACCAGGGCGATGCCACCCAGGACCCATCGCAACCGCACAACTGTCTCCCCTCACCGAAAAATGCAGGACGCAATGTAGCGCAACGACGCACCCCCGAAATTCGTCGCGGGCGGTGTCGATCGGCGTCGCGCCCGTTCGACCTGAGGGTGAGAAGGTCGACGAGCGACCGGACCGGACACCGAGGAGAACGTCACTATGGCGAAGTACATGCTGATCATGCGGAACACCGACGAGAGCCAGGCCCGCATGATGTCCACGCCGATGGACGAGATGATCGAGCACGTCGGCCGTTACAACGAGGAGCTGATCAAGGCCGGCGTCCTGGTCGCGGCCGAGGGCCTGGACGACCCGGGCCAGGGCGTGGTCGTCGACTACAGCGGCGAGACCCCGGTGGTCACCGACGGCCCGTACGGGGAGACCAAGGAGCTGTTCGGCGGGTTCTACATCCTCGACGTCACCTCGAAGGAGGAGGCGGTCGAGTGGGCCCAGCGCATGCCCGGCTTCCCCGGCTCGAAGTGCGAGATCCGCCGCGTCCCCGGCATCGACGAGTTCCCGCAGGACAACGAGTGGATCCAGAAGGAGCGCGTCTGGCGTGAGCAGACCGGCCAGCTGTGACCACCCTCGAGGCGGTCTGGCGGATCGAGTCGGCCCGCATCGTCGGCGCGCTCACCCGCTACACCGGCGGTGACCTCGACCTGGCCGAGGACGTGGCCCAGGAGGCGGTGGCCGAGGCCCTCGTCTCCTGGCCGCGCGACGGCGCACCGGCCAACCCGGTCGGCTGGTTGCTCAACACGGCCCGGCGGCGGGCGATCGACAGCTTCCGCCGCCGGGCTGCCCGGGACGAGAAGTACGCGCTGCTGGCCCAGGAGGACACCGACGGCGGCGACGGGCACCTGTGGGACCCGGACCGCATCGACGACGACGTGCTGGCGCTGATGTTCGTCGCCTGCCACCCGGTGCTCTCGGCCGAGGCCCGGGTGGCGCTCACCCTGCGTACGGTGGGCGGTCTGTCCACGGAAGAGATCGCCCGCGCGTTCCTGGTGCCGGTGCCGACGATCCAGGCCCGGATCACCCGGGCCAAGAAGACGATCGCCGCTGCCCAGGTGCCGTTCGAGGTGCCACCGCCGTCCGACCGCAAACAACGGCTGGGCGGTGTCCTGAGCGTCCTCTACGTGATCTTCACCGAGGGCTCGACGGCCACGGCGGGTGACAGCCTGCTCCGCGCCGATCTGGCGTACGAGGCGGTGCGGCTGGCCCGGACGCTGGCCGCGTTGCTGCCGGGCGAGCCCGAGGTGTTCGGGCTGATCGCCCTGTGCGAGCTGACCGCCTCGCGGTTCCCGGCCCGCACCGCGCCCGACGGTTCGGCCGTCCTGCTCGAGGACCAGGATCGCCGGCGCTGGGACCGGTCGGCGATCCGCCGCGGCTTGGCCGCCCTGGATCAGGCCGCCGCGGCCGGTCGCGGCCTCGGCCCGTACGGGTTGCAGGCCGCGATAGCCGCCGGCCACGCCACCGCCGGTTCGGTCGCCGAGACCGACTGGGACCGCATCGTGCTGCTCTACGAGGCGCTGGGCCGGGTCGCCCCCTCGCCCGTCGTCGAGCTCAACCGCGCGGTCGCGGTGGCCATGGCCAGTGGCCCGGCGGCCGCCCTGCTGCTGGTCGACGAGCTGGTCGCACGGGACCGGCTGCCCGGTTCGTACCTGCTGCCCAGCGTGCGGGGCGAACTGCTGAAACGGCTGGGCCGCACGACCGAGGCCCGGGCCGAGCTGGAACTGGCGGCCCGGCTGTGCGGCAACGCCCGCGAGCGGGCCGTCCTGATCCGGAAGGCGGCGGACCTAAGCGCGCTGCAGGACGAGTAGATCGCTCTCCTCGTCGACCGGCCGCGCTCGGCCCTCGGCCCGCACGGCCGCCTCGAGCGCGTCGAAGCCCTCGATGATCTCGAGCTCGGTCAGCCGCTCGAACGTGGACGAGCCGCGCAGCTTCAGCCGGTGCTCGTACTCGGCCAGGCTGTCGGCGATGCGTTCCTGCACCCGCTCGACCGTCACGAAGTCGAGGCCGGCCGCGGCGAAGGTGTCGAGCAGCGGGTCGAGACGCGGGAAGACCTGCTCGTCGATGTCCCGGGCGCCCGGGAAGTAGCTGTACCACGGCAGCTCGGGCATGCGGTCGGGGAACAGGCTGCGGATCAGCACCCGGCCGCCGGGGCGCAGCACGCGGGCGATCTCGGCCGCCGCGGCGGCGTGGTCGCGGACGTGGTGCAGCACGAGGAACAGCAGCACGAGGTCGCAGCCGGCGTCGGGCCGCGGGATCTCGGTGGCCGAGCCGGCCAGGTAGGTCACGCCGGGGTGCTCGCCGTGTTCCTCGGCGACGGCTCGCATGTGGTCGGACGGCTCGACGCCCCAGACCGGGCCGCCGAATTCCGCGGCCAGCCCAGGGGTGAAACGGCCGGTGCCGGAGCCGAGGTCGAGCACCTCGAGCGGACGCCGGTCGGGCGCGTGGCGCGCGAAGACGCGCAGCCAGTCGGCCAGCCTGTCCGGGGTCAACGCGCGGGCCCGCGCATAGACCAGATGCTGCCGGTCGTCGTAATTCACCTCGCGCAACTGCACACCCCTCCCCCGCCCATCCTTTCGCAGAGCGCAGGCGAGCGCGACCCCTCACAGCCATCCGGAAGTGGACTCTCAGCTGAACCTCAGGCGGCGTCGGCCACGAAGACGGCCACCGATCGGGCCGGAACGGTCAGGGTGCCGGCCGACGCCTTGGCCGTCCGCAGCACCGGATCGGCCGATTCGGTCAGTTCCGGATGCGGGCGCAGGCCCTCGGAGACGCCGGGGACGGTCTGGACCGTGGACTCGTCGGTGGTGTTGAAGACCACCACGAGCTGGCCCCAGCGCGGGTCGAGGCCGGTGCCGTCCAGGCACATCACGATCACGCCGGGGGTCTCGCCCGGACCGCCGAGCGGGAAGGTCAGGCGGCGCTGCACCTCGTCGGCCGTGGGCAGCCCGAACACCGGGGACGAGCGGCGGATGCGCAGCAGCTCGCGGTAGCGCTCGGCGGTCAGCTCGATGACGTCGGGCGGCGGGACCAGCGCGGGTTCGGCCAGCAGGGGGCGGGCGCGGGGCCACTGGTCCTCGTTCTCGAGGGCCGGGGGCAGGCCCAGGCCGAAGCCGTTGCCCAGCGCCGGGTCCCACCGGATCTGGTTGAACCAGTCGCCGGAGTTGTGCGAGTTGCGGTCGAGCGACTTGGAACGCAGCCGTTCGCTGCCCATCGCCACGAAGCCGGCGCCCTGGCCGAGCACGACCAGCGCCAGCGCCAGGACCTGAAGCCGGGCCCGGTCGACGGCCGCGGTGGCGACCGGCAGCTTGAAGGCCAGCGCGTCGTACAGGATCTCGTTGTCGTGGGCGTCGACGTAGTTGATCGTCTCGCCCGGAGACAGCGCGTAGCCGCTGGGGGCGCCGTTGTAGTCGACCTGGGCCCCGCTCTGCTCGGCCCCGGTGTGGGTGGTGAAACGATAGGTGGCCAGACCGCCGGCCAGGCCGACCTTGATCCGGTCGTGCACGACCAGCGGGGCCGACGAGCCGAGCCCGGTGGCGAAGCCGGGCACGCCCGGGTCGCCGAACGAGCCGCCGCCGCGGGCCGCGTCGCGCAGCCGGTCGTTGAACGTGGCGATGCCGGTGCCGGCCATGTTGACCTGGGTGGCCTGGGCGAACCGGGCGTCGTGGGCGACCTCGCCGAAGTTCCAGCCCTCGCCGTAGAGGCAGATGTCCTTGCCGTCGGGCAGGTGGTCGAGGTTGACCCGCACCTCGAGGATGTTGGCCCGCGGGTGGTGGCCCATGAGGTCGAAGCGGAAGCCGTCGACCTTGTATTCGCGGGCCCAGGTGAGCACCGAGTCGACGACCAGGCGGCTCATCATCATGTGCTCGGGCGCGGTGTTGGGGCAGCACGTGGACTCGGCGGTCGAGCCGTCGGCCAGCAGGCGGTGGTAGTAGCCGGGGACGAGCCGGTCGAGGACGCTGAACCGGTCGAGCCCGTCGCCCATCGTGTGGTTGTAGACGACGTCGAGCACGACGCGCAGGCCGGCCGCGTTGAGGGCGGCCACCATGCGGCGGAACTCGAGGATGCGGGACGGGCCGGCCGGGTCGACGGCGAAGCTGCCCTCGGGCGCCGTGTAGTGCCAGGGGTCGTAACCCCAGTTGAAGCCGTCGGAGGCGGCCACGGCCATCACGGCGCGCTGCTGCTCGGGCGAGTCGGGCGGCAGGGCGGCCAGGTCGCAGTCGGGGGTGGCCTGGTCGGCCCGGCGGTCGGGCACGCTGCCGAAGTCGAACGCGGGCAGCAGGTGGACATGGGTCAGACCGGCCTCGGCCAGCGAGCTCAGGTGGCTCATCGAGGCCGAGCCGGGGCGGGTGAAGGCCGCGTAGGTGCCGCGCTCGGCCGGCGGCAGCGAGTGGTCGAAGATCGAGAAGTCGCGGATCGACACCTCGCTGATCTGCATGCGGGCCGGGGCGACCGCGGGCGGCTTGGCCAGCGTCTCCCAGCCGAACGGCTTGAGCGCGGGGTCGGCCAGGTCGACCAGCAGGCTGTGGGTGGAGTCGGCCGCCAGGGCCAGCGAATACGGGTCGGTGACGCTGGTGGTGACCACACGCTGGGCCGACGGGTGCCACACCTCGACGCGGTAGCGGTAGTAGCGGCCCAGCCACTTCGGCTTGAGCGCGGCCGTCCAGACGCCGGTGAGCGGGTCGCGATCCATCGGCACCAGGCGGGGCTCGTCGGCCGGGGTCTTGGACAGCTCGAGCTCGACCGCGCGGGCCGTGGGCGCCCACACCGACAGGCGGGGACGCTCGTCGCCCAGGATCAGGCCGAGCTCGGCGTCGGCGGCGTCGGCGTACAGGTCGTCGAGCACGCCCGGGATCTGCACGGCGGTCAGCGCGGTGACCTCGCCCGCGGCGTCGCGCCCCTCGACCAGCACCGGGCCCCGGAGCAGCTCGCCCAGGGCGGCGTCGCCCATCTCCCGTACGGAAAAAGCGCGGTAGGCCCGCAGGTGGGGGAACCGGCGGCTCTGGGCCTGGAAGAGCCCGCCCGGGCGCGCGGTGAGCGGGACCGCGGCCTCGCCCAGCAGCGAGAACGTGACGGCCCGCTCGGCCAGCCAGGCGGGCAGGGCGATCGTGGTGCGGTCGACGAAGACGGCGAACGCGCGGGCCCGGTCGACCTCGGGGCCGAGCGAGCCCAGCTCGGGCCGGACCGGTTCGACGAGACCGGCCCGCAGCCACACCTCGCGGGCCCGGGTGAGGTCGAGCCGCTGATCGTCGGGGAGATCTTTCTCGTCGCCGCGGTGGAGCACGAAGCGCAGGCCGATGGCGTCGTCACGGACGGGAACGGCGAAAACGGCGCCGAAATCGTCGAACGAGGCCGGATCGAGCGGCCGGCGCCAGTCGGGTTTGGTGATCGTGCCTTCCCAGGCGTGCAGGCCCCAGCCGGCGTAGTCGCCGGCGGGCCGCTGGTAGTGGATCACCACGACGTCGGGAGAGCTGATCACCTGGCCATACTCGCACCAGGGTCCGACAGTTTCAGCGCGTAGCGATGACCGTGGTGATTCTCGGCCCATCCGCCCCGAGCCGCAGCAGATAGCTGTAACTCTCCCCCGGCACGGCATTTCCTCGCGAATCGAGATATTCCCACTCGACCGACACCAGGCTCAGGGCGGACGACAACGTCTGCACGTCGAGCAACTGAGCGTGTGCGGCCACGATCTGACGTTCGTCGTAGCTGGGGGCGGCGCCGAGGAACGACAGCGCGACCGCGGCCGGCGAGGCGAACGTGAAGCTGTAGGAATCGGAGACCACCATGCCCGGCAGCGCGTAGCAGTTGGCGATCGCGGCCACGTCTCCGCTGGTCAGAGCGGTGGCGTAGCGGCCGAAGAACTCGCTCAGCGAAACCAGGTCAGCAGGCGCCTTCACGTTTCGAGATGTGCCCGGGGCGCGACCGGGGTAAACGTGAGAGGAGGGCGACCCCGCCTTGCGCAGGCTTACAAGACGGACGTACGGTTTATGAACAACCGTGAACCGAGAGTTAGGTATGCCTAACCCGAAGGCCGCCCTTTCGGTGCGAAAGACTTGAATGACAGTCGCTGGGTGTGAAGGAGATGACGGTGGCCAGCCTCGACACCTTTGGTGCGAAGAGCGAGCTCCGCGTCGGTGACGCGAGCTACGAGATTTTTGCGATCGACAAGGTCGAAGGGCACGACCGCCTGCCCTACTCCTTGAAGATCCTGCTGGAGAACCTGCTGCGGACGGAGGACGGCGCCAACATCACGGCCGACCACATCCGCGCGCTGGGGGGCTGGGACCAGACGGCCGACCCCAGCGTCGAGATCCAGTTCACCCCGGCCCGGGTGCTGATGCAGGACTTCACCGGCGTCCCCTGCGTGGTCGACCTGGCCACGATGCGTGAGGCCGTGAAAGACCTGGGCGGCGACCCGACCAAGGTCAACCCGCTCGCCCCGGCCGAGCTGGTCATCGACCACTCGGTCATCGCCGACCTGTTCGGCCGCGAGGACGCGTTCGCCCGCAATGTCGAGCTGGAGTACCAGCGCAACCGCGAGCGCTACCAGTTCCTGCGCTGGGGCCAGACCGCGTTCAACGAGTTCAAGGTCGTGCCGCCCGGCACGGGCATCGTGCACCAGGTCAACATCGAATACCTGGCCCGTACGATCATGGAGCGGAACGGCCAGGCCTACCCCGACACCGTGGTCGGCACCGACTCGCACACCACCATGGTCAACGGCCTCGGTGTGCTGGGCTGGGGCGTCGGCGGCATCGAGGCCGAGGCGGCCATGCTGGGCCAGCCGGTCAGCATGCTGATCCCGCGCGTCGTCGGCTTCAAGCTGAGCGGCGAGATGCCGGCCGGCACCACCGCCACCGACCTCGTGCTGACGATCACCGAGATGCTCCGCGAGCACGGCGTGGTCAGCAAGTTCGTCGAGTTCTACGGCCCCGGCGTCACCGCCGTGCCGCTGGCCAACCGGGCCACGATCGGCAACATGTCGCCCGAGTACGGCTCGACCGCGGCGATCTTCCCGATCGACGACGAGACGATCAAGTACCTCAAGCTGACCGGCCGCTCCGACGAGCAGGTGGCGCTGGTCGAGTCGTACGCGAAGCGGCAGGGCCTCTGGCTCGACCCGGACGCCGAGCCCGATTACTCCGAGAAGCTCGAGCTCGACCTGTCGACCATCGTGCCGTCGCTGGCCGGCCCGAAGCGCCCGCAGGACAGGGTGCCGCTGAACGCGGCCAAGCCGATGTTCCGCGACGCGCTCACCAACTACGTGCAGGCCAACGGCCCGGCCGACGAGGCCAGCGAGGAGTCGTTCCCGGCCAGCGACCCGCCTGCCAACCACGAGGACTCGGCGACCGACAAGCCGCACATCTTCAGCGCGGCGCGCAACGCGAACGGCCGCCCCACCAAGCCGACCCTGGTCAAGGGCGAAGACGGTGTGGAATACGAGCTCGACCACGGCGCCGTCGTGATCGCCGCCATCACGTCCTGCACCAACACCTCGAACCCGCAGGTCATGATCGGGGCGGCGCTGCTGGCCAAGAAGGCCGTCGAGCGGGGCCTGACCCGCAAGCCGTGGGTCAAGACCACGCTGGCCCCCGGGTCGAAGGTCGTCTCCGACTACTACGACCGGTCCGGCCTCACGCCCTACCTCGACAAGATCGGCTTCAACCTGGTCGGCTACGGCTGCACCACCTGCATCGGCAACTCGGGCCCGCTGCCCGAGGAGGTCTCGGCCGCGGTCAACGAGGCCGACCTGACCGCCGTCAGCGTGCTGTCCGGCAACCGCAACTTCGAGGGCCGGATCAACCCCGACGTCAAGATGAACTACCTGGCGTCGCCGCCCCTGGTCGTGGCGTACGCGCTGGCCGGCTCGATGGACATCGACATCACCACCGAGCCGCTGGGCACCGGTTCCGACGGCCAGCCCGTCTACCTGAGCGACATCTGGCCCAGCGCCAAAGAGATCGACGACGTCATCGCTTCCGCGATCGGGGCCGAGGGTTTCAGCACCGCGTACGCCGACGTCTTCGCCGGCGACGAGCAGTGGCAGTCGCTGCCCACGCCCGAAGGCAAGACCTTCGAGTGGGCCGACGACTCGACGTACGTCCGGAAGCCCCCATACTTCGAGGGCATGCAGCCGTCGCCGCAGCCCGTTTCCGACATTTCGGGTGCTCGGGTGCTGGCGAAGCTCGGCGACTCGGTCACGACCGACCACATCTCGCCGGCCAGCTCGATCAAGCCCGACTCGCCCGCCGGCAAGTACCTCGCCGAGCACGGCGTGCCGCGGCACGAGTTCAACTCGTACGGCTCGCGCCGGGGCAACCACGAGGTCATGATCCGCGGCACGTTCGCCAACATCCGGCTGCGCAACCAGCTGGTGCCGGGCGTCGAGGGCGGCTTCACGGTCAACCACCTCACCGGCGACCAGACCACGATCTACGACGCCTCGCAGGCCTACCAGGAGGCGGGCATCCCGCTGGTCATCCTGGCCGGCAAGGAGTACGGCTCGGGCTCGTCACGCGACTGGGCGGCCAAGGGCACGATGCTGCTGGGCGTGCGCGCGGTCATCGCCGAGAGCTACGAGCGCATCCACCGCTCCAACCTGATCGGCATGGGCGTGCTGCCGCTGCAGTTCCCGCCCAAGACCAACGCCGAGTCGCTCGGCCTCACCGGCACCGAGACCTTCACGATCACCGGGGTGACGGCGCTGAACGACGGCGAGATCCCCGGCACGGTCAAGGTCCGCACGGACACCGGCGTCGAGTTCGACGCCGACGTCCGCATCGACACCCCCGGCGAGGCGGACTACTACCGCCACGGCGGCATCCTGCAGTACGTGCTGCGCAAGATGCTCAACAGCTAAGTCGTCCGGCCGAAGCCCCGCCTTTCGCACCTGGGAGGCGGGGCTTCGCTTTATCCACAAACACGCGTTGTCCACATGGCGGGCCGGCTTGTCGTGCCCCCTGAGCCGCCAAAAACGTAAGATCACCGGTGGACGGGGGCCCCCGGGAGGGTGGGCGCTGGGTTCGGGAGGCACGGCGTGAGGCGCCGCGGCGGGACTTAAGCTCGGGCCATGTCCCGCGCGGTCTATCCCGGCACCTTCGACCCGGTCACGCCCGGCCATCTCGACGTCATCGAGCGCGCCCGCCGACTTTTCGACGAACTGACCGTGCTCGTGGCCGTCAACGCCGCCAAGCAACCGACCCGCGAGAGCGAGGCTCGGGCCGCTGCCGTCCACGCCGCCCTGCCAGCCACCTGGCACAACGTCACTGTCACGGCGTGGCGCGGGCTCACTGCCGACTACTGCCACCAGCACAGCGCCGACGTCATCGTCCGCGGCGTCCGCAACACGACTGACGTACGGCATGAGCAGGAGCTGGCGGCCATGAACCAGTCCCTGGGTGTTCCCACACTTCTCATCCCGGCTCGCCCCAACCTCGCCACCGTGTCGTCGACGGCTGCGCGGGCTTTTCCGGGCTGAGCTGTCACAACCGCGGCGGCGGCGGTGCTAGAGAGGCATGGACTTAGCACTGGCCCACGGCGGGAAGGACAGCGTGGCCCTGTCGAGACGCAGCCCGGTGGCCCGGGACGACCTGGAGCAGGTGTTCCGGGCCGCTTATCCGCGGGTGGTGGCCGTGGCCGCCCGTGTCCTGGGTTCGCGCGACGAGGCGGAGGACGTCGCGCAGGAGGTTTTCCTGACCTTCGGGCGCTCGGACGTGCCGGCGGGCGAGGCCCTGCCCTGGCTCTCCGTGGCGGCGGCCCACACTGCCCTCAATCACATCCGTACGGGAAAACGCCGCGCCGGCCGTGAGCAGGCCGCCCGGCCGCACGAAGCGACGGTGCCCGACGTCGCCGACGCGGTGGTGGCCGCGGAGGAACGGCGCCGCGTGCGGGCCGCCCTGGCGCGACTGCCCCGCAAGCAGGCGGTCGCGCTCGTGCTGCGGCACAGCGGCCTCAGCTACGCCGAGGTGGCGGCCGCCCTCGACCTCTCCCCCGGCAGCGTCGGCACCACCGTGCGGCGCGCCGAATCCGCTCTGCGCAAGGAGTTGACCTCATGACGCGCCACCCGAACGACGGCGTGCTGCGCCGGCTGGTGGACGAGCCGCTCGGTGTGGCCGACACCGATCGCGAGCACGTCGCGAACTGCCCGATCTGCACCGAAGGAGTGGCCATGGCCCAGAAAGACGCCCTTTTCACGGCCGAGGCCCTGCCCGCTGAGGCCGACGTGGATGTCGACGCCGCCTGGCGCCGGCTGGCCGCCGCCGATCCCGGCCGGGCGCCCAGCCGGACGAGGCGCAAATGGCGCAGTCCGATCATCGCCGGTGCCGCCGTGGGCGTGCTGCTGGCGGGGGCGGGCGCGGCAGCCGCGGGTGACTGGTTCCAGATCTTCCGGACCGAGCGCATCGCCCCGGTCACCGTCCACCAGGCCGACCTGATGGCCATGCCCGACCTGTCGTCGTGGGGCGACGTCGAGATCACCTCCCGCCCGCAGATCCATCCGGTGGGGGACGCGGCCGCCGCCGAGAAGGAGAGCGGCCTCGACCTGCCCGAGGTCGCCGAACTGCCCCGCGGGGTGACCGGCGAGCCGTCGTATCAGGCCGGGAAGCGCATCAGCGCGAGCTTCACGTTCCGGGCGGCCAAGGTCGCGGCCTTCGCCCAGAAACAGGGTGAGACTCCACCGACGATGCCGGCCGGACTGGACGGGAGCAGCTTCCGGTTGACCGCCGGGCCCGGCGCGGCCACGGTGTGGTCGAGCAAGCAGGGCGTCCCGTCCATGATCGTGGCCCGGGCGGTCGCTCCCACCGCGTACTCGACGGGGGTGCCCTTCGTGACGGCCCGCGACTACCTGTTGTCGCTGTCGGGTCTGCCGGCCGACGTGGCCGCGCAGTTGCGCCGCTTCACCGCGGACGGGACCACGCTGCCGCTGCACGTGATGCCGGAGGAGATGACGAGCGAGCCGACCGACGTCGGCGGGGCGCCGGCCACCCTGCTGAGCTCGAGCGACGGGGTGATGAGCGCGGTCGTCTGGGTCCGCGCCGGCACGGTCACCTTGGTCGCCGGCTCGCTGAGCGGCGACGAGGTGCTGACGGTGGCCCGGGGGCTGCGGTGACGTCGCCCGCGGTGTGGGCCTCGGGCCTGCGGAAACGGTACGGGAAGCGACAGGCCGTGGACGGCGTGACGTTCGAGGTGGGCCGGGGCGAGGTGGTCGCTCTGCTCGGCCCGAACGGCGCGGGCAAGACGACGGTCATCAAGATGCTGCTCGGTCTGGTCAGGCCGGACGCGGGCGAGGTCATGCTGCTGGGACGGCCGGGAACGGATCCGCAGTCGCGGGCCCGGGTCGGCTATCTGCCCGAGCTGTTCCGCTACCAGCCCTGGCTGACCGCGGCCGAGGTGCTGCGGCTGCACACCCGGCTGGCGAGCGTGACCGTCCCGGCGGCGGAGCAGCAGGACTGCCTCGGCCTGGTCGGGCTGGCCGACCGGGCCGGGGACCGGGTGGGCGGGTTCTCGAAGGGCATGCAGCAGCGCCTCGGCCTGGCGGTCGCGCTCGTAGCCCGTCCGGAACTGGTGGTTCTCGACGAACCGACCAGTGCCCTCGATCCGATCGGGCGGGCCGACGTGCGGGATCTGCTGCTCTCGCTGCGCGAACGGGAGGTGGCCGTGCTGCTCAACTCGCACCTGATCGGCGAGGTGGAGCGGGTCTGCGACCGGGTGGTGATCCTCGACCACGGGCGGGTCGCCACCTCGGGGACGTTGGCCGAGCTGCTCGGGCAGCGGGAGTTGCGACTGCGCCTGGAGGGGGTCACGGCCGAGGCCGAGAGCTGCCTGGGCTCGTACAAAAAAGAGGGCGACCAGTACGTCGTGCCGATCATCGACCTCGAGACCGTGCCCGACCTGGTGGCCGCGCTGGTGAAACTCGGCGTGCGGGTGCACGCGGTCGAGCCGGGCCGGATCACCCTCGAGGAACGGCTGCTCGACATCATCCGGAGCGGGGAGACCTCATGAGGATCGTGCTGACCGTCGCCGGTCTGACGCTGCGCGAGGCGGCCCGCCGCCGGGTGCTGCGGTCGCTGGCCGTGCTGACGATAGTTCTGCTGTCGTTGAGCGCCTGGGGGTTCTCCCGCATCAACGCCGAGTACGGCGGCCTGACCAGTGGCGAGTCCAAGCTGGCGGCCGCCCTCGTGCTCAACCTGGTGATGTTCGGGCTGAGCCTGATCGCCGCGCTCGGCACGGCGTTCCTGGCCGGTCCGACCGTGGCCGGGGAGTCCGAGTCGGGCATCGCGCTGGCCGTGCTGGCCCGCCCGGTCCGGCGCGCGTGGGTGCTGCTCGGCAAGTGGCTCGGGCTGGTCGCGTTCGGGGCCGGTTTCGTGGCCGTGGCCGGCGCCGCCCAGCTGGTGATCGTGCAGGTCACCACCGGTTACTGGCCGCCCGACCCGGTGACCGGGCTGGCGTTGCTGGCCGCCCAGTCGGTGACGCTGCTGACGCTGGGCCTGTTGCTGTCCACGGTCATCTCGCCGATGGCCTCGGGCGTGGTGGCGGTCGGTCTGTTCGGCGCCACCTGGATCGCGGGTGTGGTCGGGGGTCTCGGCCAGGCGCTGGGCAACGCGAGCGTCGAGCGGATCGGCACGGTCTCGCAGATGCTGCTGCCGACCGACGGCCTGTGGCGGGGCGCGATGCGGGCATTCCAGGACCCGACGCTGATCTCGCAGTTCAGCGAGGCCTTCCAAGGGCACCCGTTCCTCAGCTCGTCCCCGCTGACGGTCGCCTATCTGCTCTGGGCGCTCGTCTGGGTCGCTCTCGTGCTGGCCCTGGCCGGACTGGCCTTCCAGCGCCGCGATCTGTAGTGACGACGGTGACGTCCCACCTCGGGAGATCAGCGCATAGGCTTCCCGGCATGGATGACAAGACGGTGCTGAGCCGGATCCACGGCCTGGTCGATGAGGAGCACAAGCTGCGCGAGCAGCTGAGCAGGGGCGAGATCTCCTCGAGCGAGGAGCACGCCCGGCTCAAGGAGATGGAAGAGGCCCTGGACCAGTGCTGGGACCTGCTGCGCCGGCGCCGGGCGGCCCGCGAGGTGGGCAACAACCCCGACGCCGAGCAGGCCCACAGCGTCGGCGAGGTCGAGGGCTACCTGCAGTGACGCGGCGCCGGCCGCGGCCGCCCGGATCGGGGCGGTCGCGGCCGGAACCCTTGACGGCACCTCACTTGAGGCCCGCCTCGTAGAGCAGCCGCTCGAGCAGCTCGTCCGCGTCCACCTTCAGCCCGCGCTGGGTGAACCAGGCCGAGACGTTGCGCACGTCGCGCGCGATGAAGTCGCCGCCCTGCGGGTTGGCCACCACGTCCACGATCTGCGGCAGGTCGATGAGCACCAGCCGCCCCTCGTGCACCATCGTGTTGTAGGGCGAGAGGTCGCCGTGGGCCACCTGCGCGCGGGCCAGCACCGACAGCGCGTCGGCCATCTGCCGCCACAGGTCGGCCAGCTGGTCGGGGTCGGCCCGCACCTGCGCGAGCCGGGGCGCCGCCTCGCCGGTCTCCCAGTCGCCGATGAACTCCATCATCAGCTCGGTGCCGATCAGCTGCACCGGGTAGGGCACCCGCACCAGGCCGCTCTCCAGGCCGACCTGCCACAGGTGGGTGAGCGCGCCGAACTCGGCCATCGCCCACTGGCCGGCGATCATCTCTTTGCCGAACGAGGTGCGGTTGGTCATGGCCCGCATCTCGCGGGAGCGGCGGACCCGGCGTCCCTCGAGATAACCGGCGTCGCGGTGGAAGAGCCGGTGGTCGCCGTCGCGGTAGCGCTTGGCGGCCAGCATGCTCACCTTGTCGGTGTCGGGCACTTCCCGGCGTACGAGGTACACGTCGGCCTCTTTGCCGGTCTTCAGCATCCCGAGCTCGGTGTCGACCGCGGCGTGCTCGGTGCGTACCCAGTCGGGCCGAGGCACGGGACCGTGCAACGCGCCGTCCCAGGTGGACCAGCCATCGCCGGTGTCGGGCAGGTCGGGGTCTTCCTTGAGCTGCGGCCCGGGGCCGCCCCGCTTCTGGAAGGTCAGATCGTCGTCGTCGAACTTGCGGCGGCCGCGGCGCATGGTGGACGGGCCGAAAGAGTCGTGCTCGCGCACTGGAGGGTCTCCTTGAGAGAGGAAGAAGAAAGGTGAATCCGGACACGGGTCATCACAACGACAGCCATGCGTTCACACCTCCCTCTCTCAGGCCCTGTGCGGGCGACCGGGATACCTTCGCGCACCCTCTCGAGGCGGCGCAACCTATTTAACGAGCGGCGGCCATGATCGCCGAGATGCCCTGGATCACGTTGCCGACGATCTCGGTCGGGGCGAACCGGTTGTCCACCCATTCGCGGCCACGATGCAGCCACACGCTGGGCAGACCCATGGCGGCGGCCCCGCCGATGTCGGCCTCGGGACTGTCGCCGACCACCCACGCGCCGCCCAGGCGCATCCGCACCCGCTGCGCGGCCAACGCGAAGATGCGCGGGTTGGGCTTGCTCACGCCGGCCTGCTCGGAGATCACCCAATCGGCGACGTAGCGGTCGAGACCCGTACGCCGGATCCGGACGTCCTGGATCTCGGCCCGCCCGTTGGTGACCACGACCGGGACCAGGCCGGCGTCCTTGGCGATCTGCAGCGCGCAGCCGACGAGCGGGTCGAGCTTCTCGTAGGCCAGCGGACCCTCGTGCAGCTCGTCGACGAGGTCGATCGACGGAATGGTGAGCCGGTAGCGGTCGCGGATCAGGTCGGCCAGGTCCCAGCGCGAGGTCAGACCGTCGGCGTCGACGGAGAGTAGCCAGTCGAGGTCGTCCTGGGCCGCCCCGATCTCATCGAGGAATCCCTTGGCCCACAGCCGGAAGGCACCGCTGCGGTCGAGCAGGGTGTCGTCTAGGGCTATCAGGACAAGAGGCACCCGGGCACTTTACGTGAGCGGGGAGGGCACCGAACAGTCCAGGACTGTCAACAACTCACGGGCGGGATGGGGGAATTCGCGCCATCCGTCCCTGGGCTGCGCACTCTTGCCAAGACGTACGTACGGATTGCATACGAATGGTGGCCCGTGACACGATCCTGGACGTGCCCCGAGTGAGTCAGGACCAACTGGACGCCCGCCGCTCCGAGATCCTCGCGGCGGCCCGTGACTGTTTCGCCCGGTTCGGCTACGAGGGTGCGACAGTGCGGCGGCTCGAGGACGCAACCGGGCTGTCCCGCGGTGCGATTTTCCACCATTTTCGCGACAAGGAATCCCTCTTCCTGGCCGTGGCCGAGGACGACGCGGCCGCCATGGTCGAAACCGTCGCCCGCAACGGCCTCGTCCAGGTGATGCGCGACCTGCTGGCCCGGGCCGGCGGCAGCGAGGGCGACACCGCCGGCTGGCTCGGCACCCAGCTCGAGGTCTCCCGCCGGCTGCGCACTGACCAGGCCTTCGCCAAACGCTGGACCGAGCGGTCGGCCGCCATCGCCGACGCCACCCGCGAGCGGCTGCAACGCCAACGGGAGGCCGGTGTGCTGCGCGACGACGTGCCGGTCGAGGTGCTCACCCAGTTCCTCGAGCTGGCGTACGACGGTCTGGTGCTCCACCTCGCCACGGGCCGCCCGCCCGGCGAGCTCAGCCGGGTCCTCGATCTGGTCGAGGAAGCCGTCCGAAGGGCCTGATCACAGACGTTGCACGGGTCTGCACAATAAGGGCCAGACGCGCTGCGACAAGCACGGGAGGTCTGGTCCATGAACGACACCTGGGGTATCTCCGGTCCGACCTTTCTCACCTACTTCATCGGGGCCACGATCGCGATCGCGATCATCGCCGCCGTGCACCGCAAGGCCCTGTTCCGCGGCGACCGTTCGGCCCGGGTCGACAACCTGGGCCCGCAGCAGGTGGCCTATCTCAACGGCGGCGACCGGCTGGCCATCTACTCCTCGATGGGCGGCCTGCGGGCGGCCGGCGCGCTCGGCACCGGGCCCGGCCGCATCCTCGTCCGCACCGGCCCGCTGCCCAGCGGCGTGACGCCGCTCGACAGCGCCGTCTACAACGCGGCCGGCAACGGCGTACGCACGCGTGACCTGCCCAACGACCAGTGGGTCGCCTCGGCCGTCGAGCAGCTGCGCGACAACCTCGAGCGCACCGGCCTGGCGGTCAGCGCGGGCAAGATGCGCGAGGCCCGGCTCTGGGTGCTGGCCGGCCTGGCCCTCGTCGCGATCGGCATCGCCCGGGTCGTCGCTGGCATCGGCAACGACAAGCCGGTCACCTTCATCGTCATCGCCACGATCGCCGCGTTCGTCGTCACGCTGACCCTGCTGCGCACCCGCCGCTGGGCCACCGACGCGGCCCACAAGGGCCTGCGCGACCTGCGGTACAAGCACAACTACCTGGCCCCGAGCAACTCCCCGTCCTACGCGACCTACGGCGCGACCGGGGCCGCGATGGGGGTCGCGCTGTACGGCGGGGCGGCGCTCTACTCGATGGACCCGGCGTTCGCGGCCGAGGCCGAGGTGCAGCGCATCGCGGCCACGGGCGGCGCGGCCGGCAGCAGCGGCGGCAGCGACGGTGGCAGCAGCAGCTCGTGCAGCAGTGGCAGCTCGTGCAGCGGCGGCAGCTCCTGCGGCGGGGGCGGCGGCTGCGGTGGCTGAGCAGCCTCCCTCGTACGGGGTGGGGATCGGGCGGCTGCCCTCGTACGGGGTCGGGATCGGGTCGCGGCCCTCGTACGGGGTCGGGATCGGGTGGCGGCCCGAGATCGCCGGCTTCGTCGAGGGCCTGCCCGGGCTGCGCTTCGCCGAGGTGGTGGCCGAATCGGTGCACGCGCACGGCGAGCTGCCCACCGGCCTGCAGGTGCTGCTCGACCGCGGGGTGACGATCATTCCCCACGGCGTACGCCTGTCCCTGGGCGGCGCCGAGCCGGTGGACCCGGCGCGGGTCGAACACTTCGCCGCCGTGGCCGAACGCCTGCGGGCGCCGCTGATCAGCGAGCACATTGCTTTCGTACGGGCCGGAGGCATCGAGGCGGGCCATCTGCTGCCCCTTCCCCGTTCGCGGGAGGCGGTCGACGCGGTGGTGGCCAACGTGCGGCGGGTGCAGGCGGCGGTGCCGGTGCCGATCGCGCTGGAGCCGATCGCAGCCCTGTTCGACTGGCCCGACGACGAGCTGACCGAGGGCCAGTTCCTGACCGAGATCCTCGACCGCTCGGGCGCCCAGCTGCTGCTCGACGTGGCAAACGTGTACGCCAACGCCCGTAACCGGGGGACCGATCCGGCTGAGCTGCTCGACCAGCTGCCGTTGGAGCGGATCGCGTACGTCCATGTGGCGGGTGGGGCCGAGCATCAGGGGCTCTATCACGACACCCACACCGACGCCGTGCCGCAGCCGGTGCTCGACCTGGTGGGCGCCCTGTGCGCCCGGCACGTCCCGCCCGCGTTGATGCTCGAACGCGACGGCGACTATCCGCCCGCGGCCGCCCTGGCCGCCGATCTGGACGCCATCGCCAAGGCCTCCGGCTACCCCGTCATCACATGACGACGCCGGCTTCCGACTCGTCGGGCCTCGCGGCGCGGCAGGCGGCCCTCGTCGAGGCGTTGACGGCGGGGCGGCCCGTGCCCGAAGGGATCGACGGCTTCCGTTTCGAGGCGGCGCGGCTGGCGCTGCTGCGCAAGCGGGCGGGCGAGGTCGCACGGCAATGGCCGATGCTGGCCGCGGCCTTCGGCGATCGGTGGAAACGAGAGTTCTCGAGCTGGGCCGCCGTCCGGCCGACCGAGGGCTCCCTGCGCGACGGCTGGGACCTGGCCCGCGACCTGACCCGGCGCGGCGCCCTGCCCCCGGCCGCCGCGGCCGAACTGGCCCAGCGCGAGGCCGCCTGGCACTACGACAGCACGGCGGCGCCGCGGTCCCGCCGCGGTCCTGCCCTCCGCACAGCCGGCGGCGCCACCGCTCTCCAAGTGGCCGGCCGGGTCTGGCTCCTCCGCCGCCCCTGACGCCGCCTACGCTGCGGGGATGAGCGGGGTGGGCGAGCTCCTGCGGGGGTGGCGGGCGGATCGGCGGCTGAGTCAGTTGGAGCTGTCGGTGCGGGCCGGGGTGTCGGCCCGGCATCTGTCGTTCCTCGAGAACGGGCGGTCCCGGCCGACGCGCGACATGATCCTGCGGCTGGCCGAGGAGTTGAAGGTGCCGTTGCGGTCTCGCAACGAGCTCCTGCTGGCCGGGGGCTTCGCGCCGGCGTACGGGGAAACCGCTCTGGACGGTCCGCCGCTGGCCACGGTGCTGGCGTCGTTGCGGGACGTGCTGGCCGGGCACGCGCCCTACCCGGCCGTGCTCGTCGATCGGCACTGGACGATGGTCGATGCCAACAGCGCG
Source organism: Paractinoplanes aksuensis (assembly GCF_024137025.1). Taxonomy (GTDB): domain Bacteria; phylum Actinomycetota; class Actinomycetes; order Mycobacteriales; family Micromonosporaceae; genus Actinoplanes; species Actinoplanes aksuensis. Next base: position 2,861 of record NZ_JAMYJR010000045.1, on the reverse strand, counting down.
GTCGCCCGGTTCACCGACGGGTGCGCGGGATGGCTGCTCGAACCGCCGGTGAACGTGCTGCGCCTGTCGCTGCATCCGGACGGCATGGCGCCGCGCATCGGCAACCTGGGCGAGTGGCGGGCCCACGTGCTGCACCGCCTCGATCAGCAGGCGGCGGTAACCGGTGATCCGGTGCTGCGCGAGCTGCGGTCGGAGCTGACGGCCTATCCGGGCGGCCTGGCTGGCGACGGCTCGCCGCCGAACGGCCTGGTCGTGCCGTTGCGCTTCGACGGCCTGTCCTTCTTCAGCGTCACCTCGGTTCTGGGCACGCCGTTGGACGTGACCCTGTCCGAGCTGGCCATCGAGTCGTTCCTGCCGGCCGACCCCGACACGGCGGCCGCTCTGCACCGCTGAATCCGGGCCCGTCCGGTGGCAGGATCGACGGCATGGATCTCGGGCTGGCTGATCGTGTCTACGTCCTCACCGGAGCCTCGCGCGGCTTGGGCTTCGCCACCGCCGAGGCGCTGGTGGCCGACGGCGCCAAGGTGGTGATCTCGTCGCGCGACGAGCAGCGGGTGGCCGAGGCGGTCGGCTCCCTCGGCGAAGGCAACGCGGTGGGTGTGACCGCCGACCTGGCCGACCCCGAAGCCCCGCGCCTGCTCATCGACACGGCCGTCGAACAGTTCGGGCGCTTCGACGGCGCCCTGATCTCGGTCGGCGGCCCGGTGCCGGGCCGAGCCTCGGCCCTGAGCGACGAGCAGTGGCGCGACGCCTTCGAGACGGTGTTCCTGGGCACCGTCCGGGCCGCCCGGACCTTCGCGGCGGCCCTGCCCGAGAGCGGCGCGATCGCCCTGGTCCTGTCGACGACGGTCAAGACGCCGCTGCCCGGGCTGGGCCTCTCCAACGGCCTGCGCCCCGGTCTGGCCATGGCCGCGAAGGACATGGCGGACGAGTACGCCCCGCGCGGCGTCCGCATCGTGAGCCTGCTGCCGGGCCGTTTCCTCACCGACCGCAGCATCGAACTCTTCGAAGCCACCGGCGACGCCTCCAGCGCCGCCGCCGAGGTGGCGGAAACCGTCCCCCTGCGCCGCATGGGCGAACCGGCCGAGTTCGGCCGGGTCGCGGCTTTCGCCCTGTCCCCCGCCGCCAGCTACATGACCGGAACCACCCTCACCATCGACGGCGGCGTCCTCCGCACCCTCTGACCAGCGCGGCCGTCCACCGCTGCTTCGACCAGCGCGGCTGTCCCCACACCCTCCGGCCGCCACGGCGTCGTCCGCACCTCTGATCGCCGCAGCGTCATCCGCACCCCTGAACGCCACGGCGTCATCCGCACCCCTGAACGCCACGGCGTCATCCGCACCCCTGAACGCTGCGGTGGATAGGCTTGTTCGGTGTCTGCGCCTACCGCGGCGGAGGTGGCGGCGGCCGGTGACCGCACCATCCCCGATCTGATCGGCCCGGATCTCCGGGTGCTCTTCTCCGGCATCAACCCGAGCCTGTACTCGGCCGCGACCGGTCACCACTTCGCCCGCCCGGGCAACCGGTTCTGGCCGGCCCTGCACCGTTCCGGTTTCACCGAGCGCCAGTATCACCCGTCCGAGCAGTTCGAACTGCCGTCGCTGGGTCTGGGCATCACGAACGTGGTCGCCCGGGCCACCGCCCGGGCCGACGAACTCTCCCCCGCCGAACTGATCACCGGCGGTGAGGTGCTGGCCGCCCTGACCGAGCGGTGGAAGCCCCGCTACCTGGCCATCCTCGGCGTCACGGCCTACCGCACCGCGTTCGCCAAGCCGAAGGCCGCGATCGGCCCGCAACCCGAGCACATCGGCGGCGTGCCGGTCTGGGTGCTGCCCAACCCGAGCGGCCTCAACGCCCACTACACAGTGGACACCCTCGCCGACGCCTACGCCGATCTGCGCAACGCCACCGCCTGACCGCAGCATCGGCCCGGAGGCCCCTCACCCGGCGGCCATCCGCCACACCGCCCGGCCCGGACGACGCCCGACCTCAAACCCCACTCGACCGCCGATCGTCGTGCAGGTCGCCTGCGGCCCGACGTAGAGCGGCACATCCGCGACGCCGACAGCCGCGCGATCAGGCAGCGTCGACGTCTGACCGTGGAGCCCGCACTTGACCGCTACCCACGGCACGGCCAACCACACAATCACGGCAGGGCGGCGCCCAACCCGAGGCCCGCACTCCACCGCCACCCACAACATGGCCAACCACACGATCGGGGTGGAGCGGCGCGGAGGACGCGGTTGTCGCTACGGTCGAGGCATGACTACCGAGATCAGCACGTTGATGGCGGCGGCGGCTGAGCGGACTGTCCCGATCGTGCAGGGCATCCGCGACGATCAGCTCGGCGATCCGACGCCGTGTGAGAAGTTCCAGGTTCGTGATCTGCTCAATCATCTCTTTCAGGTGGTCGTCGGCTTCCAGGGCGCCGCGCGCCGGGAAGCGCTCGACTTCTCCAGCACCCCCGACTCCCTCACCGAGGGGTGGCGGGACAGGTTCGCCACCGAGACCGAGCGCATGATCGCCGCCTGGTCGGATCCGGCCGCGCTCGACGGGATCTCGCCCGGCATGGGCATGCCCCAGCCCCTCGTCGCCAACCTGGCCCTGGCCGACCTCACCGTGCACGGCTGGGACCTGGCCACCGCCACCGGCCAGCCCTATCAACCGGCCGACGTGGCAGTGGACCATCTGATGCCCTTCGTCGAGCAGATGGCCCCGACCGGTCGCCAGATGGGCGCCTTCGGCGCCGAGGTGCAGGCCCCGGAAGACGCCGGCACCTTCGAACGCCTCTTGGCCCTCAGCGGCCGCACCGCCGCCTGACCCACCGGGGCCCCGCCCGGCCGCCCGACCCATGCGGGGCG
>NZ_JAMYJR010000044.1 GCF_024137025.1 Paractinoplanes aksuensis | reverse complement strand
ACCGGCCGATGCGGGGCGACCGGCCGATGCGGGGCGACCGGCCGATGCGGGGCGACCGGCCGATGCGGGGCGACCGGCCGATGCGGGGCGACCGGTCAGCGGCCGCGCCGCCGCCTGACCCCCAACCCGAACGGCTCCACCCCGCCGCCCGACCAGACATTGCCGTCGACAAACGATGCCCAGCGCCGTCGACGAACGATGTCCAGCTCGGCCGGACGCGGCAGGCCGAGCAGCGCTGGTCAGGGTTCGATCTGGCCGGCCGGGACCGTGACGATTTCGACGTTGTCGGTGTAGGTCGGTGGGGGTGAGGCCGTGGCGAACTGGGTGCGGTAGAGCTCGGAGTAGAGCCCACCCGCGGTCACCAGCTCGTCGTGGCGGCCGCGTTCGACGATGCGCCCCTCGTCGAGGACCAGGATCTGGTCGGCGTCGCGGACCGTCGAAAGGCGGTGGGCGATCACCAGCGCTGTGCGCCCCTCGAGGGCCACGGCCAGGGCGCGCTGCACCGCCGCCTCGGATTCGCTGTCGAGGTGCGCCGTGGCCTCGTCCAGCACGACGATGGATGGGCGTTTGAGCAGCAAGCGGGCAATCGCCAGCCGCTGTTTCTCGCCGCCGGAGAAGCGGTAGCCGCGTTCACCCACGACCGTGTCGAGACCGTCGGGCAGCGTGTCCACCAGATCGGCCACCTGGGCGCCGCGCAGGGCGGCCCACATCTCGTCGTCGGTGGCCTCGGGGCGGGCGTACCGCAGATTTTCGGCGATCGTCTCGTGGAACAGGTGCGCGTCCTGGGTGACGACACCGATGGTGTCGCGCAGCGAGTCGAGCGTCGCGTCGCGCACGTCGACACCGTCGATGCGCACGGCCCCCGAGGTGGCGTCGTAGATGCGGGAGACCAGCATCGACGTGGTCGACTTGCCGGCGCCGGACGGGCCGACGAGCGCGACCATCCGGCCCGGCTCGACCGTGAAGTCGACCCCACGCAGCACGGGCGCGTTCTCCGTACGGTCGAGGGTCTCCACGTCCTCGAGGGTGGCCAGCGAGACCTCGCTCGCGCTCGGGTAGCGGAAGTGCACGTCGCTGAACTCGATCCGGCCGGCCCCCTCGGGCAGCGGGACCGCGTCGGGCTTCTCCTCGATGCCCGGTTCGAGGTCGAGCACCTCGAAGACCCGGTCGAACGACACGAGCGCGCTCATCACGTCGACCCGGACGTTGCTGAGCGCGGTCAGCGGGCCGTAGAGCCGGGTGAGCAGCAGGGCCAGCGTGACCACCGTGCCCGCCGTGACGCCGCCGGTGACCGCGAGCCAGCCGCCGAGCCCGTAGGTGAGGGCCTGGGCCAGCGACGCCACCAGCAGCATGGCGACGAAGAAGGTACGCGAGAACATGGCCTGCTGGATGCCGATGTCGCGGACCCGGGACGCCCGTTCGCCGAAGCGGTCGGCCTCGGCCCCGGGGTGGCCGAACAGCTTGACCAGCAGGGCGCCGGAGACGTTGAACCGCTCGGTCATCGTCGCGTTCATCTTGGCGTCGAGGTCGTACGACTCGCGGGTGATCTCGGCCAGGCGCTTGCCGACCCGCCGCGCGGGAATGATGAACAGCGGCAGGAGCAGCAACGAGAGCGTGGTGATCTGCCACGACAGGCTGAACATGACCGCCGCCGTGAGCACCAGCTGGATGACGTTGCTGACCACGCCCGAGAGCGTCGACGTGAAGGCCCGCTGGGCCCCGGTGACGTCGTTGTTGAGCCGGCTGACCAGGGCGCCGGTCTGGGTGCGGGTGAAGAACTGCAGGGGCATGCGCTGCACGTGGTCGTAGACCCGGGTGCGCAGGTCGAGGATGATGCCCTCGCCGATGCGGGCGGAATACCACCGCTGGGCGAGGGAGAGCAGCGCGTCGGCCACGGCCAGCACCGCGATCATGACGGCGAGCCGGATCACGGTCGAGGCCGCGTCGGGACCGCCGTCGGTGATGGCGTTGACCACGTGACCGGCGAGCAGCGGGGTCGCGACGCCGATGCCGGCCGCGAGCACCACAGTGAACAGGAAGACCAGGATGTCCCGGCGGTAGGGCCGGGCGTAGCGCAGGATCCGGCGGGTCGTGCCCGCGCGAAGACTGTGTCGGGCCACCCGGTCCGAGTTTTCGATCGAGCGCAGCATCATCCAGCTGGACATGCTCATCTCGTCACCTCCCGGGCGTCATGTGCGGGCAGAGGGGAGTCTGCCCGGCGGGTATGACAACTTCGGGAGGGGAACGGGCTATTCCGTCAAGTCACGCAGGCGACGGGTCTGCGCCTCACGCTCGGCGCGGTCCTGCTCGGCGTACGTCCGCTGGGTCGCCCCGGCCAGCAGGGCCTTGATCTCGGCCACCGCGCCCCGGTCGGCGGCGAGCACGGCCGCGGCCAGGTCGGCGACGGTGGCCTCCAGGTCGGCCGCCGGCACCACGGTCGTGGCCAGCCCCAGCGTGAGCGCCTCGTCGGCGGCGATACGCCGGCCGGTCACACAGATCTCGAGCGCCCGCGAGGGCCCGACCAGCTCGGTGAGCCGCTTCGTCCCGCCCAGATCGGGCACGAGTCCCAGCGTCACTTCGGCCATCGAGAATCGCGCGTCGTCGGCCAGCACACGCATGTCGCAGTTGAGCGCCAGTTGAAAACCGGCGCCGATCGCATGGCCCTGCACGGCCGCGATCGTCACGATGCTCGGGTTACGCAGCCAGGTGAACGCCGACTGGAAGCCGGCAATCCGATCCGCGCTCTCGTCCGGTGACAACTGCGCGAGCTTCACGAGTGAAGAATCGCCTTCACCGCGTGCGGCCGACAGATCCAGGCCCGCGGAAAAGGAACGGCCGGCGCCTCGGACAATGACGACTCGCACGTCACCCGGTAATTTCCGGGAAATGTTCGAGAGCTCGGCCCACATCGCCGGCGTCTGTGCATTGAGCACCTCGGGCCGGGACAACGTCACCGTTGCCACCGGCCCGTCCAGGTCGTAGCGAACGCCCGACTCGTCGGCGGGGAGGCCGGGTGCGGCGTCGCCGGTCGTCACGCCTTCTTGCGGCGACGGGCACCGCCACGCTGGCGGAGCTGCACACCGGACTCGGTGAGGACCCGGTGAACGAATCCGTAGGACCGGCCGGTGGATGCGGCAAGGGCACGAATGCTCTCACCCGAGGTGTATCGCTTCACCAGATCCTTCGCCAATGACTGGCGCTCGCTGCCGACGATTCGGCGACCCTTCTCAGTGCTGGTGGCAGTGCCCGTGGCTGGCATCTTGAATCCTCACGTCCCAGACTGTGCGGTTCATACGGTCTCACCTATTAGACCGCCTCCAACGATCATGCGCTAGGTATCCAGGCCTAGCCAACGTGCCCATTTATCACTGTCAGGAACTTGACGATGACGGCGGCCATCAATGTCAGACAGTTAACAGTCGTTTGCCGTGAAAGCTTTCACCTCAGCGGCGGACATCCGCGCGCGTTTCCCCAAGACCATCGATCACCTGCGGAAACACTCGATCGAGGAGCGGCCGGGGGCGGACATGACGCAGCGTCGATGCATCGCCTACCCAGCGCTGCCGAACCGGTTGTGCCAACTTCGGGCTGCCCGCTTCGATGCCCGACCTGACCGCAAACGCCCGAACGTCGCACTGTCTGTGTGGGCACTGGTTGACAAGAGACGATGGCGATGATCCGCGGATCACGCCAATTCGACGAGCTCCAGCAAGTCGTCGCTCCACGCGTCCTCGTCGCCGTCGGGCAGCAGGATCGCGCGATCCGGCTTGAGCGCCTGTACCGCGCCGGCATCGTGGGTGACCAGCACAATCGCGCCCGGGTAGTTGGCGATCGCGTCCAGCACCTGCTCGCGGCTGACCGGGTCGAGGTTGTTGGTGGGCTCGTCCAGCAGCAGCACGTTGGCGCCCGAACAGACCAGCGTGGCCAGGGCCAGACGCGTTTTCTCGCCACCCGAAAGAACACCGGCCGGTTTGTCGACGTCGTCACCCGAGAAGAGGAACGCGCCCAGGATCTTGCGCAGTTCGGTGTCGTTCTGGTCGCCGCCGGCGCTGCGCATGTGTTCCAGGATCGTGCGGTCGACGTCCAGCGTCTCGTGCTCCTGGGCGTAGTAGCCGAGCCGCAGGCCGTGACCCGGGCGCACCTCGCCGGTGTCGGGCTGGAGCAGACCGCCGAGCATGCGCAGCAGCGTCGTCTTGCCGGCGCCGTTGAGGCCGAGGATGGCCACGCGCGAGCCCCGGTCGACCGCCACGTCGACGTCGGCGAAGATCTCGAGCGAGCCGTACGACTTCGACAGGCCGGTCGCGGTCAGCGGCGTCTTGCCGCACGGGACGGGGTTGGGGAACCGCACCTTGGCCACCTTGTCGGCGACGCGCGTGTCCTCCAGACCGCCCAGCAGCTTCTCGGCCCGCCGGGCCATGTTCTGCGCGGCGACGGTCTTGGTCGCCTTGGCCCGCATCTTGTCGGCCTGGGCCATCAGGGCGCCGGCCTTCTTCTCGGCGTTGGCCCGCTCGCGACGGCGACGCCGCTCGTCGGTCTCGCGCGACTCCAGGTACTTCTTCCAGCCCACGTTGTAGATGTCGACGACCGAGCGGTTGGCGTCGAGGTACCAGACCTTGTTGACCGCGGCCTCGAGCAGCTCGACGTCGTGGCTGATCACGATCAGGCCGCCCTTGTGCTGCGCCATGTAGCTGCGCAGCCACGAGATCGAGTCCTGGTCGAGGTGGTTGGTGGGCTCGTCGAGCAGCAGAATGCCCTTGCCGTTCTGGCCGGAGTCGGCGAACAGGATGCGGGCCAGCTCGATGCGGCGGCGCTGACCGCCGGACAGGGTGCCGATGGTCTGGGCCAGCGCGCGGTCGGGCAGACCGAGGTTGGAGCAGATGCGGGCGGCCTCGGCCTCGGCGGCGTAGCCACCCAGGGCGGAGAACCGGTCCTCCAGGTTGCCGTAGCGCCGGACCAGCTTGTCGTCGGCGCTCTCCTCCAGCTCGATCTCGAGCTTCTGCATCTCGGCGATGATCGAGTCGAGGCCGCGGGCGCTGAGCACCCGGTCGCGGCCGGTGACGTTGAGGTCGCCGGTGCGCGGGTCCTGCGGCAGGTAGCCGACCTCGCTGGTGCGCTCGACGGCGCCCGCGTAGGGCTGGCCCTCGCCGGCCAGGACCTTGAGGGTGGTGGTCTTGCCCGCGCCGTTGCGGCCGACCAGGCCGATCCGGTCGCCCGGCTGCACCCGCAGGGTGACCGGGGACAGCAGGATGCGGGCGCCGGCGCGCAGTTCGAGTCCGGTGGCGGTGATCATGATTGCTGACTCTCGCTCTCGAGGAAGAAAAGGGCTGACTCCGGACACACGAAAACGCCGGCCATCATGTCAACGGTCCGGCGCGGGGCAGGTCAGCCTTCGCAGAGCAGCACGGGGTAATAGTACCGGGCACCCGCTGATACCTCCCACCCGATTACCGACCAAGATCATCGGGTACGCATCGGACACCCCCGCCGCCCCGGCTCTGTGAGGATGAGATGGAACTCAACGAGAACGCCGAGATCGATACCAGTCAGGTCGACGACCGACGGGGTTCCGGCGGTGGTGGTGGCGGGTTCGGCGGGTTGCCGATCGGCGGTGGCGGCCTGGTCGGCATCATCGTCACGATCGTCCTCGCGGTGGTCGGTGGCTACTTCGGCATCAACCAGATCGGCGGCGGTAGTGATACTGGCGACAACGCCAACATTCAGCAGGCTTGCGCCCAGGACAACGCGACGCAGCAGCTCGAGTGCCGCAACGTGCTCTACATCAACTCGATCCAGGCGTACTGGACCAAGGCCACCCCGGAATACTTCAACCGGCAGTACGAGCCGGCCAAGACGGTGATCTTCGCGCAGCGGGTGAGCACGGCCTGCGGCGCCGCCGACTCCGGGGTCGGGCCGTTCTACTGCCCCGGTGACAAGCAGGTTTACATCGACCTCTCCTTCTACGACGTGCTGGCCAAGCAGCTCGGCGCGCCCGGTGAGTTCGCGCAGCCCTACGTGCTGGCCCACGAGTACGGCCACCACATGCAGAACATCACCGGCCAGGAAGCCAAGATGCGCCGGGCCCAGAACGGCGCGAGCGAGAGCCAGCAGAACGCGCTCTCGGTCAAGCTCGAACTGCAGGCCGACTGCTACGCCGGGGTGTGGTCGAAAGCGGCCACCGAGACGACCGACACCAAGGGCCAGAAGATCTTCAAGAGCCTGACCCAGCAGGACATCCAGGAGGGCATCGAGACGGCCGGCAAGATCGGCGACGACGAGCTCCAGAAGCGCAGCGGCAACCCGGTCAACCCGGAGGAGTTCACGCACGGCACGTCGGCCCAGCGCCAGCAGAACTTCCAGAAGGGCTACGAGTCGGGCAACCCGGAAAGTTGCGCCACGTCGTTCTAAGGCTCCTTGACCAGTACGGACACTGCCCGGGCGCCGGCGATCGCGGACACCAGCACCGCGTGCCGGGGCTCGGGCACGTCCAGGAACCGCTCGGCCCGGACGGCGGCCAGCGGGGCCAACTGGGGTGCGGCCAGGATCGCGGCCACGGCGGCGTGATCACCGCCTGTCACCAGCGCGGCCATGGCGCGTACGTTGGGAAGAAGAATGCGCCCCACGATGCCGGCGCCATCGGCAGCGGCGGCTTTTGCCTGGTTGTCGCGACGGCGGGCGAAGCGCTGCTGCGACCAGCCACCCGCGGCCGTCCGGCCCTGCACGTAGTGCGTGTCCACCTTGGAAGCGATCAGTTTCGGACCCTCGGCGATGCCGACGGCGACGGCGCCCTTGCGAGCCAGCAGCAGACCCAGCGTGCGCGGCCGCTGCGCCGTCTCGATCAGTTCGGTCAGCGTCGTGACCTCGTCGGCGCCGGGCGGCGTCAGCCAGGTCGCCGAGGCGCCGTCGGCCGCGGTCAAGGTCAACCCCGTTTCCCGGTACGGGCCATGGCGGCGCTCGAAATTCTCCAGCCATCGCGCCAGCCGCTCCGGCGCGACATCCACCCATTTCCCGCCGCCCGCGGCCGCCCGTTCGCCCATTCTTGTCAGACTACGGTGGCAGGATGCGGGCCATGACCGACCTGACCGCGACGGTGCTGCAGAGGCTCGACGAGCAACTGCTGCCCGCGGCCGACCCGGTGCGGGCCGCGGCCCAGGCGGCGTACATGAAAGACCAGTTCCCCTTCCTCGGTCTGCCCGCGCCGGCGCTGCAAAAGCTCGAACGGGCGGCGCTGCGGGGGCTGCCGCCGCCGGCCGAGGCCGATCTGCGGTCGACCGCGCCGGCGTTGTGGGCCCGCGAGCAGCGCGAGTTCCAATACGTGGCCTGTTCTTATCTGGTACGCAACGTGGCCGTCCCCGGGCCCGGGTTCGTGCCCACGCTGCGCGCGCTGATCACGACGAAGTCCTGGTGGGACACGGTTGACGCGCTGGCCACCCGGTTCACGGGCGGGCTGGTGGCCCGCCACCCGTCGCTGGTCACGGTGATGGACCAGTGGTCGCGTGACGGCAACATGTGGCTGGTGCGCACGGCGATCCTGCATCAACTGCACTACGGCACGGCGACCGACACCGAGCGGCTGTTCGGCTATTGCGCGGCTCAGGCCGGTCATCGCGACTTCTTCGTCCGCAAGGCGATCGGCTGGGCGCTGCGCCATTACGCCCGCACCGATCCTTCGGCGGTGCGCGCCTTCGTCGAGGCCCACCGGTCGAGCTTGTCCGGCCTGTCCGTACGCGAGGCAACGAAACACCTCTGAGGAGCTCCCATGCGCGAGATCACGATCACCGACCCGGCCGCCGGGCCCTACGGCCTCGTTCCCGGGCCCGACGGTGGCCTGTGGATCACGCTGGTGCACGGCGGCCGCATCGCCCGGCTCGGGCCCGACGAGACCGTCGAGGAACACCCGCTCGACAACCCGGCCTGCGGCCCGTCGATCATCACGGCCGGCCCCGACGGAGCGTTGTGGTTCACCCGTAACCGCGACGACCGCATCGGGCGCATCACCACCGACGGCAAACAGAGCTCGTTCACTGTGCGTGGCGCCCCGTTCGGCATTGCCACTGGGGCCGACGGAGCGTTGTGGTTCACCGAGATGAACGCCGACGCCATCGGCCGCATCACCCCAGAGGGCGCCGTCACCGAGTTCCCCCTGCCGGTGACCGACGGCTTCGTATCCATGATCACGCCCGGCGCCGACGACGCCCTCTGGTTCACGGTCAACCAGGCCGACGCGATCGGCCGCATCACCCTCGACGGCCAGGTGACGCTGCAACCCCTACCCACCGAGGGCGCGGCCCCGGTCGGCATCACCCTGGGCGCCGACAACGCGATCTGGTTCGTCGAGATCGGCGCAGGCCAGGTCGGCCGCATCACGACGGACGGCACGATCACCGAGTTCCCGCTGCCCGACCGCGCAGCCCGCCCCCACGCCATCACGGCCGACCCGTCCGGCGGCTGCTGGCTCACCGAGTGGGCCGCCAACCGCATCGCCCACATCGACCCGAGCGGCGCCATCGAGGAACACGACCTGCCCACCCCGTCCTCAGAACCCCACGGCATCACCATCGGCCCCGACGGCGCAGTCTGGTCCGCCCTCGAAACCGGCGCGCTCGCCCACCTCCCCCGCTGACCGCGACACCACCCATCAGCACCTGACCGGTCCTCCTCCCGCCGCACCCCGAGGACCGGGCACCCACGCCAGCTCAGACCAAAGCCGGTGCACCCCCGCCAGCTCAGACCGGACACCCGCCCAGCTCAGAGCAAGACCAGGGACCCACGCCAAAAGCCCGGCACGACGGCCGAGCCGAAATCCAGGTCAGACCAACACCGGGCACCCACGCCAAAGCCCGGCGCGACGGTCGATGCCGGATCCAGGTAAGACCAGGACCGGGCACCACCCCAGCTCAGGCGGGGAGCAGGAGGCGGATAGCCAGAATGGCGATGACGAGGCTGGAGATCAGCGCGGTCAGGGCACGGCCGCGAGGGCCGGTCAGCCAGCGGCCGACGAGAGAGCCACTGGCGGCGATCACCAATTGCCAGCTGGCCGAGGCCAGCAAAACTCCGATGACGAAGAGGACCCCACCGCCCTCGCCGGCGCGGCCCAGCACCAACGCGGCGAAGTAGACGACCGTGGCCGGGTTGAACAACGTCAGTCCCAGGACTCCGGCGTAGGCGCGCCACGGAGTGGCCGGGCGACCGTCGACGGCGGCCGCGCCCGGTTTGCGGAAGGCGGCGCGGGCCGTCAACGCGGCGATGACCAGCAACACCACGGCCGCCGACCAGCGTAGGGGCTCGGTGACGGGCGCGATCACACCGGCGACCGCAGCTCCCCCGGCCACGGCAATGGCGGCGAAGATGCCGTCCGCTGTGGCCGCACCCAGCCCGGCGGCGGCGCCGACCCGCAGAGAAGTGCGGGCGCTGAGACCGGCGATGAGCACCCCGATGGCGCCCATGGGCAGCGCTACCCCGTAGCCGGCGACCACGCCGGCCAGGAACGCCGCGCTCATGACCGCGGCTGACGGACCGCCGTTTCCCGCAGAGCGGCCCGCTGCTGTCGCGCGGCCCGATCGGCCACAGCAACAGAGACAACGGAAAGCAGCTTCGGCTTGGTCACGCGCTACATGCTGCCGCTCCCGATCCACCGTCGCGACCGAATTTCGCGTCGGCCATCATCGCTGCCGGAAGCGCACCGTCCACATGACCCACGGATTACTCCTGTCGATGGATGGACCGCTGCCGAGGAGGCCGTTACGGTCGCTGCGTGGCTGTCCCTTCTCGACCAGGTGGTACAACCTGGGGCGATCTGCTGGTGGCGGTGGTCATCGCGGCCGGGGCCGTCGTCGGTGGCACGGCCGTGGCCGCCCGTATCGAGTTGTCGGGGAGCAACGACCCACCCGTTCAGGCCGAGGCCAAGGCTCGCGAGAGACTCGCGGCCGCGACCCGGCAGCACGAGATCATGCGCCAGACACACGCCAAGATCGTCGCGAAGATCGCCGACACCCGCCGCGATGTCCTGGTCGAACAGACTGAGCTGAACCGGGCCGCCGCCGGCAAGGACGAGCCGATCCGCCGCAGCATCGACGACCGCGTCGAGCTCGTGGCGTCTCTTGAGTTTCATCTGAGCCGTTTGGCACCAGGCGAATTGGCGGCCGCGAGTGAACTCGCCGCGGCGAGCGACACGGAACGCAAGAGCCGGGGCAAGGCCGAGGCCAGCGACCGTGCGGCAAAGGCTGCCGCCCGAGGGCTGTGGATGGCCGGGGCCTGGCTGCTCCTTATTGCCGGCTACGCCTTGGCCAGACTCTTACCGCCGCGTCGACCAGCACTGCTGCATCCGAAACGGGTTACTACGCTTTCCGGCCTCGGTGTGGTCGCTGTGGCCCTCGTCCCGATCGCCGGGTGGCCCGCCGTCGCCGGGCTCATGGTGGCGACGGTTCTCCTGGTCGTTCTGCGAGCGAGGTGACGACGTGCCGGAACTTCATGATCGGGCGCTGACCGATCCGGACGGCGATATGCTGGGAATGGGGCCGTACGCGGAGTGGCTCGCCCAGCAATTGCCTCTGCACCGGCTCCCCCTGACCTTGGGCGTCTATGGGGGGTGGGGTGAGGGCAAGACCACGTTCGCCCACTTTCTGCAGAAGTACCTGACTGAGCAGCCAGGCTGGCAGGGATCACGGTTCGTGGTGTTCTCAGCTTGGCCGTACATAACGGCGGACGCCATCTGGCGGGCGCTGCTCGAAAAAATCGCTTTGGAGATCTACGAGATCTCGGCTCCCCCGAAGCTGTCCGTGGCCGCCCGCCTGCGCCGGCCGTTGCTCAAGGAACTGTTTCCTTATGCCGACCCTGAACAGGACATCCCAGATCAGGAGGCATTCGACCAACTGATGGCCAAAGTCGGCCGGCACTCCCGGATAGCAAACCGCGCCAACGGCGACATCGAGACAGTTCGGCAGATGTCGCTGCTGGCCGGATTCGCCGGCGATCTCCTGGGTGCCTTCGCCGGACCGATGGGGTCTCTGCGCCGCCTGCTCGGCATGGGTTCGGACTCGTTCGGCTCGCCGGGAGTGACGCCGGCGCCGACCACGACCGCTTCCTCGGTGGAGGAGCTGCGTGAAGGCATCCAGGACATGTTCAGGAAGGGGAACAATCGCAAAACCATCGTTCTGCTGGACGATCTGGACCGTTGCCTTCCGGAGGTTGCACTCGACGTTCTGGAAACGATCAAGATTGTTTTCTCCGAGGGCGCGGCGATCGAGGCGGAGTGCCTGTTCATTGTGGCCGCCGACGAGGAGATTCTCAGCCGTGGCCTGCGTCAGCGGCTGGGCTCGGACGAGGAGGCTCCGGCCCGCGACGCGGAGGCCCGCGCCTACCTCGAAAAGATCGTCCAGCTCGGTGTACCGATCACCAAAGTCCGGGCCGAGTCACCCAGCCGGTTGGTCACCACGAACTTTCCCGAGTGGAGCGGCGCCATGGATCTGCTGGCGGCCGGGGCCGGTGGAAACCCACGGCGACTCAAGCAACAGTGCTTCCTGCTCTCCTACGGCTACGACGTCAGGATTCCGGAATGAGCGGTGTCGACCACGTCCAGATCTGGCGCAAGTTCGTGCAGCTGCAGGCAGCCAACCCGGTTCTGGTGAAGGCGGTCGTCGAAGCCGCGGCGAGCGCCGACGCCGCTGACGCCTTGCGCCTGCTGGAGGAGGAGTCGGCCGAGCCGACTTTGAAGAGGAAGCCGTCATTCGCATCAGTGCCGCCCGACCTGCTGCGCTCGATCCATCAGTTCATCGACTTGCACCCGACCGGCGACGGAACGGTGGTCAGCGACGATGGATGTTTCACCTTCATAGTGGCCGAAGTCGCCGACCGCGGTGACAACACCACCCTTGACTGGCTTCATCAAGTGTTCTTCAGCCGGCTGCTGGAACTCGACAACGACTACCCGCCGCTCGGCGTCGCGTTACGCCGTGCCGCCGTAGCCATGGATTACGACAGATCGGTGGCCGAGGCTGAACAGTGGCTGTTCGAGCGACCGGAAGGCGCCGATCCGGCGGAACCGCCGACGCTGCTGCGTGATGCCGACTTCGACCGCCGGATGGACGAGAGCGACTGGCGCCGGATCCTGGGACGAATCCCCCTGCTTTCGCAGATTCCCGCCGGGCACGCCTCGGTAGACCTCGGTCAACTTCCTCCGGCGCTTCGGGAAGGAGTCGACCGTTTGCACGACTCCAAGCGCTATGCCAAAGCGAGCCAGCTCCTGCTCGACCAGGCGAAAGCGCAAGATCCGAACTTCGACGCGTCGGTGCATGCTCGCCTCGCTGTAGCCAGGGACGTCTTGGCCCGGCGCAAGTTCGCCAAAATACACATGATGGAGTTCGGCTGGCCCGAGCTCATGGCCCGAGTGCGTGCTCCGGGTGGGAAGCTTCGTCTTGATCTGCTCGAGAGGGCCGTGCTGTCCGATGCCGACGAGGTGAGGTTGGCCGAGTCGTGGCAGAAGTATCAGGACGACGAGCGGCTGGTCGACTTCCTGAGGATCCGCCCGCACATGGGTGACATCTTCGCCGAGGAGTTCTCGACTCTTCTGGCGGCGGCCGGTAGTACAGTCGCCGCGGGCGAAGGGGGGCGACTCACGGCTGCTGCGATCGCTCCCTTACCCCCGTTCGAGGACCTTCGGCTCGAGTTCACCGCACATGCCGGAACGGAGCTGGAGCATCCTCCGAATGAGCTTGACGGCCGAGCCCGGCTGGTCGGACTCGGTGAACCGGTCGAGACGGACGTGAGTCTGCCCGTCTCGGACCTACTGGAGAGTGCGGCTCGGCTGGTGCGCTACTACCGGGTCGCGCGGTACGGGGGTGGTAATTCTGAGACGCGCGACCTGACGCTGGTGCCGGACTGGGGGCCGGCGGCCGGCGAAGATGCCGCCGTGGCCATCGGCCAAAGGTTGTGGAAGCAGACCTTCGAGAAGGACATGAGGCTGAGCGACCGCCTGACCACAGCGCTCGAACGCCCTGAGCCGGTCCGCCTGACCATCTCGGCCGACTCGAACTGGATCACCGAGCTGCTGTGGGAATGCCTTTATGTGCCCACCATCGAGCGGATGGCCGGCCATACGATCAAGATGTCGGTCGTACGACACGTGCCCGGGGCGAGGGTACGCGAGACGCGCGCCTTGGCGACACCGGTTCGGATTCTGATCGTCCACGCGGCGCCGGGAGGATGGCCGTTGCCCGGGGCCGAGCAAGAGATAAAGACGCTTCAACGACTGTTTGCTCGAGCCGAGCAGCGCGGTGAGATCAGGCTGAACGTCCTGCGGGAGGCGTCTGCGGAATCGTTACAGCGAGCCGTGCGAACCTTTCGCCCCCAGATCCTGCACTACGTCGGCCACGCCACTGCGCCGCGTTCCGACGAGGCGGGTCTGGTGCTGCACGACGACACTGAGCAATACACTCTGTTCGGTGCGAAGGCTCTCGCTGAGGTTCTCCGCGACTATGACGTCGTGCTGGCCGTTCTGAACGGATGTGAGACCGGCGTCGAACGGGTCGGCCTGACCCACGGCATATGTCAGACGATCATCCGAGCCGGCGTACCCGCGGTCATCGCCACCACGCGCGCCGTCTCCGATACCAGCGCTCTCTGGTTCGGGCGAGAGCTGTACCGCGCGCTCATGGACGGGTTCTCTCTGGAAGCAAGCATCGCGGAGGCACGCAAGGCGCTCCGGGTCAAGAAGTGGGACTGGTCAGCATATGCGTTCTACAGTGCCGATCCGACCAAGCTGGGCACCTTCGACTTCCCCGTGGCAGGGTGATCGAAGACGGCCGGCCACCGCGGACTACGACGTGCCGTTCGCGGGATAGGGTCGGATCATGGGTGTGGTTGCCGAACTTCTTCTTGTCCGGCACGGGCAGAGCCTGGCCAATGTCGCCTTTCCCGCCGCCGACAAGGACGGGCTGCTCGAGGCCGAGGTCAGCGGCCGGGACGCCGAAGTTCCCCTGACCGAGTACGGCGCTCAGCAGGCCGCCGCGCTCGGCGAGTGGATCGGCGACCGGCCCGAGAACGAACTGCCCCAGGTGGTGATCACCTCGCCCTATCTGCGGGCGCGGGAGACATGGCGGATCGCGGCCGAGAAGTCCGGCGTCGGCCTGCCCGAGCCGACGACCGACGACCGGCTGGTCGACCGGCTGCTCGGCGATCTCGAGATGCTGACCCGCGCGGCCGTCACTCAGCGCTTCCCCGGCGAGGCCGAGCGCCGGGCCGAGGCCGGCGAGTACCGCTACGCGCCTCCGGGCGGCGAGTCGTTCGCGGACATCGAGGTGCGGCTCGGCGCGTTCCTCGACGACCTGCACCGCGACCACGCCGGGCAGCGGGTCATCGTGGTCGCCCACGACGCCGTCGTGCTGATGATGCGGGCCGTGATCGAACAGCTCAGCTGGGACAAGGTGCTCGAGGCAGAACGGTCGGCGGGCAGCGTCCGCAACGCGTCGCTGAGCCGCTTCGTCGAGGTCGACGGCCGCCTGCAACTGGCCTATTACAACTCGGTCGACCACCTGCCGCCCGCCTAGCCCGGAGCAGGGTTGCCGCACCGGCGATCGATCGTCATGATCTCCGGTCGTGGCTCCCCTCATCCTCTCGGTACTGCTCGTCCTGATGCTGCTGACGGACGTCTTCGTCGGCACCACACGAACGAGACGCCTCCTGGCCCAGGTGCAGGCCGATCCGTCCCGGCGGGTCCGGTTCTATCGGACGGCGATCCTCAGCGGCTGGGCCCGGGCCGCGGTGGCGATGCTGGTCGTGCTGACCGCCTCCTTCACCGAACCACCAGCGGCGCCCGGCGTGGACTGGCCCGACCTGCCGATCACCGGGATGCTCGGCGGGGCTCCGCTCGCTTGGGGGCTGACCGGTTGGGTCACGCTGGCCATGCTGATCGGCGGTTACCGCCTGCGGAAACGCATGCGGGCCGGGTACCAGCCGCCGGGCCGGGCCCAGATCGCCGTGCTGATCCCGCGCACGGTCCGCGAGCGCCGGTTCGCCGCGGCGCTGTCGGTCACCGCCGGCATCACCGAAGAGATCGTTTTCCGGTACGCCCTGGTGGTGCTGGGCATCGAGGTGTTCCACCTGCCGACCCTGGCCGCAGTCGTGCTCAGCCTGTTGCTCTTCGTCGGCATCCACGCCTATCAGGGCCGGCTGGGCATGGTGAACTCCGGCTTCCTCGGCTTCGTCTTCGCGTTTCTGACGCTGCTCTCAGGCAGCCTGCTCCCCGCGATCCTGCTGCACATCGTGATCGACCTGAACGCCCTGCTGCTCGTCCCGGCCGAGCCCACACCCCGCCCAGCCGAGCCCGCATCGCACCCAGCCGAGCCCGCATCGCGCCCGGCCGGCCCAACACCGCACCCGGGCGACTTGGAACCGAGCACCACCAGCCCCGCCGACCCGGCCCCGCCCGGCGAGCCTGCCGTCACCGACGCCACGCCGGCCCAGACCGAAGCCCCGGCGCAAGCAGCCCCGACGATCCGGCCACCGATCCCGGCGGGGTGACGGGCCAGGTCCGCGTGGGAGCAAGGTCCACCGAGCCCGGCAACTGAGCCGACCAGCGCGCACGGTTCACCGCCGCGGCGCGTCAGTCGGGGTTGGACCAGGCGCGCAACTGGGCCAGCACCTCCTGATCCCCGTCGACGGTCAGGCGCTCGAACGGCACCCGGCCGTACAGCGCGAGCACCAGATCACTGGCCGACCCGTGCACGGTGACCACCGCGTCACCCCCGGCCGCGGGGTCGAGCACCCCGCCCGAGGGCGTCAGATCGAGAATGTGGGCCGGCCCCTCGACCGCAACGAAGGCGACCCGAGCCGGCCGATGTGGCCAGGCCCCGAGCGACCCCACGCCGACCTGCAGGAACTCGGCCACCCCGTCGACCGCCACCCCGGCCGGCAGCGGCTCGGCCTTCCCGGCGGTCTCTTGGGCGTCGTACGCGTGCACTGCCGCCTCTTGCACTTGATGGCGCGCGACAGCCCCGACCGTGAGCGGCGCCGACGACCGGCCCCACCAGGCCCAGGCCGGAGTCTCGGCCGACGAGTCGCGAAGCGCCGCGAGCAGTCGATCGGTCGCGCCGGCCGACCAGGCCAGCAGGTCACCGACGGGCTCACGGTTGCCGAGGGCCGACGGCGGCCCGCTGGGATCAGCCGCGGCCACAGCCGCCGCCCAGAACAACTGCACCGCGCCGAGGTGGGCCACGAGATCGTTCAGATCCCACTCGGGACAACCCGGCACGCGGGCATCGGAAACAGCAGCGGCGGCGACTGCGTCACGCAGCGCCGCCGACCGCTCGTCGATCAGGGTGATGAGGGCCGGAAGCTCCATGCCCTCTTTCTAACAGTGGGGTACGACGAAAATCAGACGTTGAAGCCGAGCGCCCGCAACTGCTCGCGGCCGTCGTCGGTGATCTTGTCCGGGCCCCACGGCGGCAGCCACACCCAGTTGATCCGGAAGTCCTTGACCAGGCCGCCGCCGGGGCCGGTGGTCAGCGCCGTGCGGGTCTGGTCCTCGATGACGTCGGTCAGCGGGCAGGCCGCCGAGGTCAGCGTCATGTCGAGGGTGGCGATGTTGTCGTCGTCGACGTAGGCGTCGTAGACCAGGCCGAGGTCGACCACGTTGATCCCGAGCTCGGGGTCGACGACGTCCTTCATCGCCTCTTCGACGTCGGCGATCGAAGCCTTGGAGACCTCCGAGGGAGCGACCGCGGTGGCGCCTTCGTCGGAGGGAGCGGTAGCGGGAGTGTCGGTCATGCTGTCACCTCTGAAGAAACGTCGATGCCGGCACGGGCGGCCGCATCCTTGAAAGCCATCCACGGCAGCAGCGCGCACTTGACCCGGGCCGGGAACTTCGCGACCCCGGCGAACGCGATGCCGTCGCCGAGCACGTCCTCGTCCGGTTCGACCTGGCCGCGCCCCTGCATCAGCGCCACGAACGCCTCGTGGATTCCCGCCGCGTCCTGCGGCGTACGCCCCTTGAGCAGCTCGTACAGCACCGAGGCCGAGGCCTGGCTGATCGAGCACCCCAGACCGTCGTACGAAATGTCGGAAAGATCGGCAGCGACCCGAACGGTGATCTCGTCGCCGCAGGTCGGGTTGACGTGGTGCGCCTCGCCGTTGAACGGATCGCGCAGGCCACGGCCGTGCGGGTGCTTGTAGTGATCCAAGATGATCTCTTGGTACAGCCCGTCGAGCATCATCAGCCGAACACCTTCTTGACCTGGTCGAGCCCACGGGCGAGGGCGTCGATCTCGTCCGTGGTGGTGTAGAGGTAGAACGAGGCGCGGGTCATCGCCGGCACCCCGAACCGGGCGCAGGTCGGCTTGGCGCAGTGGTGCCCGACGCGCACCTCGACCCCGAGCGCGTCGAGGATCTGGCCCACGTCGTGCGGGTGCACCCCGTCGACACCGAACGACAGCGTGCCGCCGCGGCCCTCGGGGGTGGCCGGGCCGAAGATCTGCACGCCCGGCACGTCGGTCAGGGTCTTCAGGGCGTACGCGGTGATGTCCTGCTCGTGCTGGTGGACCGCCTCCATGCCCAGCGCGGTCAGGTAGTCGACGGCGACACCGAGACCGACCGCCTCGGCGATCGGCGGCGTGCCCGCCTCGAACCGGGCCGGCGGCGCGGCGAAGGTGGTGCCGCCCATCGTCACCGTCTCGATCATCGAACCGCCGGCCAGGAACGGGGGCATCGCGGCCAGCAGGTCGTAGCGACCCCAGAGCACACCGATGCCGGTCGGGCCGAGCATCTTGTGGCCGGTGAACGCGATGAAGTCGGCCCCGAGCGCCTGCACGTCGACCGGCAGGTGCGGCACCGACTGCGAGCAGTCGAGCATGACCAGGGCGCCGACCTCGTGCGCCCGGGCCACGATCGGGGACACGTCGTTGATCGTGCCCAGCACGTTCGACATGTGCACGATCGAGACGATCTTCGTGCGCTCGTTGATCAAAGTCTCGTCCGGCGCCAGAAGACCACCGTCGGTTGTGCCGAACCAGCGCAGCGTGGCGCCGGTGCGCTCGCAGAGCAGCTGCCAGGGGACGATGTTCGAGTGATGCTCCATCTCGGAGATCACAATCTCGTCGCCCGGCTTCAGCGCCAGGTGCTGCCCGAGCGAGTGCGCGACCAGGTTGATCGCCTCGGTCGAGTTCTTGGTGAAGACGATCTCGTCGGGCGTGGCCGCGCCGACGAACGCCGCGATCTTGCCGCGGGCGTCCTCGTACGCCGACGTGGCCTCGGTGCCGAGCGTGTGCACGGAGCGGGACACGTTGCCGTTGTGCCGCTCGTTGTGCAGGCGCATCGCCTCGATCACCTGCGCCGGTTTCTGCGAGGTGTTCGCACTGTCCAGATAGACCAGCGGGTGGCCGTTGACCTCCCGCGAGAGGATCGGGAAGTCGGCTCGGACCCGGGCCACGTCGAACGTCATTGTCCTGTAACCCCCGTCAGACCCGAGCGCCCACGTAACGCTCGTAACCCTCGGCCTCGAGCTGCTCGGCGAGCTCCGGGCCGCCCTCCTGCACGATCTTGCCGGCGACGAACACGTGCACGAAGTCCGGCTTGATGTAGCGCAGGATCCGCGTGTAGTGCGTGATCAGCAGCAGGCCGGTGTCGCCGGTCTCGCGGACGCGGTTGACGCCCTCGCTGACCACACGCAGCGCGTCGATGTCGAGGCCCGAGTCGGTCTCGTCGAGGATCGCCATCTTCGGCTTGAGCAGCTCGAGCTGCATGATCTCGTGGCGCTTCTTCTCGCCGCCGCTGAAGCCCTCGTTGACGTTGCGCTGGGCGAACGCCGGGTCCATCTGCAGCTGCTCCATGGCCTTGCGCAGCTCGCCGGCCCACGTCCGCAGCTTCGGCGCCTCGCCGTCGACCGCGGTCTTGGCCGTACGCAGGAAGTTGGCCACGGACACGCCGGGCACCTCGACCGGATACTGCATGGCCAGGAAGAGCCCGGCCCGCGCCCGCTCGTCGACGGTCATGTCGAGGACGTTGTCGCCGTCCAGCGTGACGGTGCCGCCGGTGATCTCGTACTTGGGGTGGCCCGCGATGGAGTACGCCAGCGTCGACTTGCCCGAGCCGTTCGGACCCATGATGGCGTGGGTCTCGCCCGACTTCACGGTGAGGTCGACCCCGGCCAGGATCGGCTTCAGGTCGCCCTCGGGCAACTTGACCGACACCTGCAGGTCGCGGATCTCCAGGGTGCTCACGGGTTTACTCCATTACTCGGGGTCGTCGATACATAGATGTCGCCGTCGCGGATCTCGACGGGGAAGGTCGCCACCGGGCTGAACGCGGGCGGACCGCTCGGCTCGCCGGTGCGCAGGTCGAACCGGGAGCCGTGCAGCCAGCACTCGAGCGTGCAGCCCTCGACCTCACCCTCCGAGAGGGGGACCGCGGCGTGGGTGCATTCATCGCGTACGGCATAGAAGTTGTCGTCATCGGCGTGCACGACCGCGATGTCGACGCCGTCGAGCTCCACGGAGATCGCGGCGCCCTTCGCGACGTCGGTGGCCGGGCCGACAAGCTCGAAACTCACGCGCCCGTCTCCGCCAGCCGGGCCTCGATCGCGCTGCCGAGGCGCTCGCGCAGCTCCTCGACCGGGATCTTGTTGAGCAGCTCGGCGAAGAACCCGCGGACCACGAGCTTGCGCGCCTCGCCGTCGGGGATGCCCCGGGCCATCAGGTAGAACAGCTGCTCCTCGTCGAAGCGGCCGGTCGCGCTGGCGTGCCCGGCGCCGACGATCTCGCCGGTCTCGATCTCGAGGTTGGGCACCGAGTGGGCCACGGCGCCGTCGGTCAGGATCAGGTTCCGGTTGATCTCGTACGTGTCGGTGCCGGTAGCCGTCGCCCGGATCAGCACGTCGCCGACCCAGACGGTCTGCGCCGACTTGCCCTGCAGGGCGCCCCGGTAGCCGACGTAGCTGCGGCAGTCCGGCACCGAGTGGTCGACCAGCTGGCGGTGCTCGAAGTGCTGGCCGGCGTCGGCGAAGTAGAGGCCCCAGAGCTCGGCGTCGCCGCCGCGGCCCGTGTATTCCACGCTGGTGAACTGGCGGACCAGGTCACCGCCCAGCGCGACCTGCACGTGGACGGCCCGGGCGTCCTTGCCGACCTTGAGCTTGACGTGCTGGGCCTGCACCGCGTCGGCGTCCCAGTCGGCCACCGTGACCAGGGTGAGCTGGGCGCTGTCGCCCACCAGCACCTCGATGTTGTCGGCCAGGGTGGTCGTGCCGGTCTGCTCCAGCACCAGCGTGACCTTGGCGAACGAGCCGACCTTGATGAAGGTGCGCCCGGCCGCGGCCTCGCCGCCCTTGCCGACGACGCGGATCACCACGGCCTGCTCGGGCTCGATCTCGGGCGCGACCTCGATGAGGTTCACGCCCGCGGCCGCGCCGAAGGCCAGCGCGCTGATCCGGTCGAACGGCGTGAGCACCGGCTCGACCCCGTCGACGCTCCGCACGCTGACGCCGGCGGGCAGGTCACCGGGCTCGAGCTGCGGCGCGGTGCCGGTCAGCGACGTCGCCGTGACCAGCTCGCGCAGCCGCTTGAGCGGGGTGAAACGCCAGTCCTCCTCCAGCCCGTTGAGGGCCGGGAACTCGGTGACGTCGAACGACCGCAGCACCTGGGTCTTGGTGCTGGCCGGAGCAATCGTTGTTTCCGTGGTCATGGTTTTAGCCGACCGCGCCTTCCATCTGGAGCTCAATGAGACGGTTCAGTTCGAGGGCGTACTCCATGGGGAGTTCCTTGGCGATCGGCTCGATGAAGCCGCGCACGATCATCGCCATCGCCTCGTCCTCGGTGAGACCGCGGCTCATCAGGTAGAAGAGCTGGTCCTCGGAAACCTTGGAGACGGTCGCCTCGTGCCCCATCGCCACGTCGTCCTCGCGGATGTCGACGTAAGGGTAGGTGTCGGAGCGGCTGATGGTGTCGACCAGGAGTGCGTCGCACTTGACCGTGCTCTTCGAGGACGACGAGCCCTCGAGCACCTGCACGAGACCGCGGTACGACGTGCGGCCGCCGCCCCGGGCGATCGACTTCGACACGATGGTCGAGGAGGTGTGCGGCGCGGCGTGCACCATCTTGGCCCCCGAGTCCTGGTGCTGACCCTCGCCGGCCATGGCGATCGAGAGGACCTCGCCCTTGGCGTGCGGGCCGGTCATGTAGACGGCGGGGTACTTCATGGTCACCTTGGAACCGATGTTGCCGTCGATCCACTCCATGGTCGCGCCCTCTTCACAGGTGGCGCGCTTGGTGACCAGGTTGTAGACGTTGTTCGACCAGTTCTGGATGGTCGTGTACCGCACCCGGGCGTTCTTCTTGACGACGATCTCGACGACCGCGGAGTGCAGCGAGTCGGACGAGTAGATCGGCGCCGTACAGCCCTCGACGTAGTGCACGTACGAGCCCTCGTCGGCGATGATCAGCGTCCGCTCGAACTGGCCCATGTTCTCGGTGTTGATCCGGAAGTAGGCCTGCAGCGGGATGTCGACCTTGACGTTCTTGGGCACGTAGATGAACGAGCCGCCCGACCACACCGAGGTGTTGAGCGCGGCGAACTTGTTGTCGCCGACCGGGATCACGGTGCCGAAGTACTCCTGGAAGATCTCCGGGTGCTCCTTGAGCGCCGTGTCGGTGTCGAGGAACAGGACGCCCTGCTCCTCGAGGTCCTCACGGATCGCGTGGTAGACGACCTCGGACTCGTACTGCGCGGCGACGCCGGCCACGAGGCGCTGCTTCTCGGCCTCGGGGATGCCCAGCTTGTCGTACGTGGCCTTGATGTCCTCGGGCAGGTCTTCCCAGCTCGCGGCCTGCTTCTCGGTCGAGCGCACGAAGTACTTGATGTTCTGGAAGTCGATGCCGGTGAGGTCGGCGCCCCAGTTCGGCATGGGCTTGCGGTCGAACAGACGCAGGCCCTTGAGCCGCAGGTTGAGCATCCACTCGGGCTCGCTCTTCAACGCGGAGATATTGCGCACCACGGCCTCGGACAGGCCACGCTGCGCCGCGGCCCCCGCGACGTCGGCGTCGGCCCAGCCGTACTCGTACTTGCCCAGGGCGGCGAGGTGCTCTTCCTGGCTGACGATTTGGTCGGTCATGTATCTGTCCTAACCGTGGTTGCCTTTGGTGCGGTCTTCAGTCCGGTCACGGGCGGCGGGCGGGGTGGTCGGATGGACGTGTGGGGGCAGGAATATGCGTAGTGCACACCCTGTCTCCGTGCGCGATGGTGGCGAGACGCTGCACGTGGGTGCCGATGAGCCGCGAAATAACCTCGGTCTCGGCGTCGCACAGCTGAGGGAACTCGGCGGCCACGTGCGCCACCGGGCAGGAATGCTGGCACAACTGGCCGCCGGACGCGATCACGGTCGCGTTGGCAGCGTAGCCCTCGGCGGTGAGCGCCTCGGCGAGTGCCTCGGCGCGCGCGATCGGGTCGTCGCCGGCCTCGCGCAGGGCGGCCCGGCAGCGCTCCTCCAACGCGACGACCTGGGCCGACGCGAAAGCGGTGACCGCCTCGGCCCCGTGGTGCTGCTGGATCCAGCGCAGCGCGGCCGTCGCGATACCGTCGTAGAAGTGCGGGTTCAGATCTTCCCGGGCCGCCGCCGTGAGCGCGAAGGCCTTGGCCGGTCGGCCCCGGCCCCGCGGACCGGTGTTGCGGACCTCGCGGGTCTCGACCAGCTGGTCGGCCAGCATCGCGTCGAGGTGCTTGCGGATCGCCGCCGGGCTCAGGCTCAGCTCGGCGCCGAGCTCGGCCGCGGTGGCCGAACCACGCTCGAGCAGCAGCTGAGCGACCCGGTCACGGGTGCGACCGTCCGACGCGCTGGCTGCCGCCACCGCACCGCTCCGGATCTGCACCTCGTTTTTCACTACGCCAACGTTACGTATTTCAGCGTAGCCCTGCAAACCGACCCCCCGGTGATCCATGCCACCGGGTGTCACCGGCCCTTCAAATCGCGCTCAATTGCCTGCGTACGATGCCAGGGGTGAGATTCCTACCGCTGCGCCCTCTGGCTTTGGCGTCCCTGGTCGCCAACGTTGCGCTGGTCGTCACCGGTGCTGCGGTTCGTCTCACCGGATCCGGTCTCGGCTGCCCCACCTGGCCCCGCTGCACCGACAGTTCGTACACGACGACCGCCGAGATGGGCGTGCACGGCGTGATCGAGTTCGGCAACCGGATGCTCACGTTCGCCCTCGGCATCATCGCGGTCGCCTGCGTGATCGCCGCGCTGCTCGAGAAGCCCCGCCGCCGCGCCCGCGTGATCCTGTCGATCGCGGTGCTGTTCTACATCCCGCTGCAGGCGGTGGTCGGCGGCATCACGGTGCTGACCGACCTCAACCCGTGGGTCGTCGGCATCCACTTCCTCATCTCGATCGTGATCATCGCTTTCGCGTACGCGTTGTGGAGGCGCGCCGACGAGGGCGACGGACCCGCGGTGCCGCTCGTCCCGCGCCCGATCAACCACCTGGTGTGGATCCTGTCCGTGGTGAGCGCCGCGGTGATCGCCTTGGGCGTGGTCGTGACCGGCAGCGGCCCCCACGCCGGCGACGAGGACGCGAAGCGCAACGGCCTCGACCCGGCCACGGTCTCCCAGGCCCACGCCGACGTGGTCTTCCTGCTGATCGGCCTGACCGTTGCCCTGATCTTCGCGTTGCGCGCGGTGCAGGCCCCGTCGGCCACGGTCCGCGCCGCGGTGGTGCTGCTGGTGGTCGAGCTGGCCCAGGGCCTGATCGGCTTCGTCCAGTACTTCACCCACCTGCCGGTCCTGCTCGTCGGCGCCCACATGCTCGGCGCCGCCCTGGTCTGGACGTCCACCCTGGCCGTCGTCTGGTCCCTGCGCGCCCGCCCCGACGTCCCGGCCGCCCCGACCGAGCCCACCCCGGTCACCAAGACCGAAGAGCCGGTCCCCACTTCACACTGAGCTTTTCCCCGTACGACACCAAGCCGCGCGACCATCCAGGCCCCCTGATCGACAGCATCTCGCTGATCTTGGCGGGCGCTCGTCCGCGGTAATGCGCGTCGGCTACCAAACTCGCTGACCTGCGCCTCGGCGATCGAGCCCTGTGGATAACCCGCGTGTCATCCACAGAAAGAACATCGGCCCGACTTTGATCGGCCGCCTTCGGCACGCTTTCCCCATGCCGCACACGAGCCCCACTCCCGAAGCCCCCCGGCCGGTCTGATCCCACGCCGGCCTCTTGGACCCGGCAGGGTTGCCTCTCCGTTACCCGTCAGGCGGAGCGGCTTCCGCGAAGCCCTGCCGAAGGGGTGGCGTCCGCCGCGAGCCGCCGGCCCGGAATCCCCACCGAGAACGGCTCTCCGGACGCCACCCGACCAATCCACCGCACCGCCGTGACGCTGAGCCGCGCGCTTCTCCGCCCGCGCAGCGCCGGCGTCCGGCCGCACCCGTCACGAGAAAGGAGGTGGTCCTAGACGCAGCACCCCATCGGTGCCGGCGGCCCTTCCCGGTGTCTCTGCTCGGCCGCCGCACCAGACCCACCTGCGCGCGGGTGGTGGTCTTCTCTCTCCGGCCACCACCCGTCGCCCGCCGGTCAGACGCGGGCCAGGATGGCTTCGGCCAGGCGGCGGGTAGCCGCGTCCCCGCCCTCTTTCAGGAAGAGGGAGGGCTCGGTCAGCTCGAGCTCGACCAGCAACGGAGCACCGTCCGGCCCCGGAATCAGATCCACGCGGGCGTAGAGCAGCCGCCGAGTGCCGCCGCGCACAGCCTCGAGCACCCGCTCGGCGGTCTTGTGCTCGGCCTCGGACGGAGTGCGCGGGTCGATCCGCTCGCTGCCCGGCTTGATCGCACCCTCGTCGGGCCCGGTCAGCATCGCGCCCTTGCGGATAGCGTGACTGTAGGACAGGTCACCGCGCGCATCCGGCAGGAAGATCAGCGCGGTCTCCCCCACCTCGTCGACCGCGGCCAGATAAGGCTGGATCATCGCCGTACGCCCGGCGGCATTCAACCGGGCCACGTGCGCCTCGGCCTGAGCCGACCGGGCCGGCAGGTGGTAACGACCGGTGTCCTGGCTGCCCGCGCTGACCGTGGGCTTCACGACCCATTCACCGGCCGCGGGCGGCGTCCACGTCTCGCCCGGCGCCACGAAGTCGGTCGGGGTGACCGGCAGCCCGGCCCCGGCCAGCTCGGTCAGGTAGCGCTTATCGGTGTTCCACTCGAGCACGTCGGCCGGGTTGAGCAGCTTGGGAACGCTGTGCGCCCAGGCCACGAAGCTGTCGCGGCGGGCGACGTAGTCCCACGGCGACCGGATCACCGCCACGTCGTACGCCGCCCAGTCGACCCCGGCCGCGTCCCACGGGACGACGTCCACCTCCGCGCCACGGGCCCGCAGGGTGTCGCGCAGCGGGTGGTCGTCCTCCCACAGGTCCGGGAAGAGGTCGCACGTAACGAGAGCGACCCGGGATCGCTCCCGGGTCGCAGGGTCGGTGGTCGAAGTCAACTCAGCGGGCCATGCTCCGGCGCGACATCGAGCGCCACAGGTCGTTGCTGGGGCGCATCTGCTCCATGAGCTCGCGCTCCCACTCGTTCTCCACCTCCACGCCGGCGTTCTCACACGCCTTGCGGGCCTGGTTGGTGTCGTCGGCGAACTGGTCGGACCACTCGCCGTCCTCACCGACGAGAACGATGCGGGCACCACGCTTGCCGACGTACTCGATGACCGCCTTGGCACCACCGTGGCCGGCGGCGAAGGACTTGATCCCCGCGGTCAGTGTCGTATCGGAACCTTGAGCCATGAAGGGAAGAGTAAGCACCTCGTGGGCCGGGGCAAGTACCCTCGCCTGCCTTTTGTGAGGGGAATTACCTGCGGGTTTAACCCTTGGACCCGTAGCAATAGAACTAAATTGCCCGAATTGCCCGCATCCACAGGTTTCCATCTATTGAGTGACCTTGCGTAACCGAGAATGGGGCGAATTCGGTCGCGTTGTGCGACGCCGGTGACCCTGGGCCGAAGATTCGCGACGGCCCCGGAGCACCCGAACCCCGCTACGACGCACCTGCGGCCTTGCGCCCCGCCCGGAAAAGTGGCACGCCCCGTGACGCAACAATGAGGCGCGCCCGTCCCGCGAGAGGCGGGCGGGCGCGCGGCGAGGCAGCGGGCGGCTCAGACGAGCGCGTCCACCGCCACGGCGATGAACAGGATCGTCAGGTAGGTGATGGACCAGTGGAACAGCCGCATCGGCTTGGTCGGCTCGCCGGCCCGGGACCGCTTGACCAGCAGCGCCGCCTCGACCAGGAAGGCCAGCCCGACCACGGCCGCCGTGATGCCGTAGATCAGGCCCATGCCCATCGACGCCCCGAGCGGCCAGACCGCGAACGAGGAGGCCAGCGTGAGCACCGTGAAGAAGATGATCTCGAAGTTGACCCGGCCGGCCGAGCGCACGACCGGCAGCATCGGGATGCCGGCGCGGGCGTAGTCGTCCTTGTACTTGATGGCGAGCGCATAGAAGTGCGGCATCTGCCAAAAGAAGACAACCGCAAAAAGCGCCCAGGCCAGCGGCGACACCGTGCCCGTGACGGCGGCCCAGCCGATGATCACGGGGGCCGAGCCGCAGATGCCGCCCCAGAACGTGTTGGCCGGGGTGCGCCGCTTCAGCCACAGCGTGTAGACCACGTCGTAGTAGAAGATCGCGGCAGCGGTGAGGGCCGTGGCCAGCCAGTTGGTGAAGACGGCCATCAGCGCGACGGAAATCACGGCCATGGTCAGACCGAAGATCAGCACCGAACGCGGAGTGACGGCGTTGGCCGGCAGCGGCCGCCGCTTGGTCCGCCGCATGACCTGGTCGATGTCGCGGTCGATGTAGCAGTTGAGCGCGCTCGCGGCCCCGCCCGCCATCGCCCCGCCGATCAGCACCACGGCGAGTGTGCGCAGGTCAGGCCACCCGCCGGCCGCGACCATCATGGTCGGGACGGTGGTCACCAGGAGCAGTTCGACGATCTGCGGCTTGCACAGCGCCAGGTAGGCGCGCAGCAGGCCTACGAGATCGAGACGCGCTTCGGGGCGAACCGCGTCCGCGGTGCGCTCCGTAACGCCGACCGCCCGTCCAGGGACGGGACGCTCGGTGATCATGCTCACGGACAGCCACCTTCCGGCTTCGGCACCAGCCAACTCACGGCCCCTGCCGGCCCGGCCGGCGGCACGCCCGGACAGCCTACGCTCAGCCATCTGCGCTGCTCCGGCGACCCACATCGGGTGCACGGCGTCACACGTCGCGTGTCCGCTCTCAGCGTATGGGCCTCGGGCGTTCCCCGGGCGAGGGTTTAACCGAAGTGGATAGGGTCAACCTCAAAAGAGGTTTACCGAAACCATGCCCCGAGGAGCACAACCGACGTGGCTGCCACAGATCCTGCTCTCAACTGGTCCGACCTAGACCGCAAAGCGGTGGACACTGTCCGGGTCCTGGCCATGGATGCCGTCGAGAAATCCGGCAACGGCCATCCCGGCACCGCGATGAGCCTCGCGCCCGCCGCCTACCTGCTGTTCAACCGGGTCATGCGGCACGACCCGACCGACCCGCACTGGGCCGGGCGGGACCGCTTCGTGCTCTCCTGTGGCCACTCCAGCCTCACCCTCTACATTCAGCTCTACCTCAACGGCTTCGGCCTGGCCCTGGACGACCTGGCCTCGCTGCGGCAGTGGGACTCGCTGACCCCCGGCCACCCCGAATACGGGCACACCCCCGGCGTCGAGGTCACCACGGGCCCGCTCGGCCAGGGCATCGGCAACGCGGTGGGCATGGCCATGGCCGCCCGCCGTGAGCGCGGCCTGTTCGACCCGGAGCCCAAGACCGGTGACTCTCTGTTCGACCACCACGTGTACGTGCTGTGTTCGGACGGCGACATCGAAGAGGGCGTCAGCCACGAGTCGAGCGCCATCGCCGGCGTGCAGAAGCTCGGCAACCTCACGGTGATCTACGACGACAACGAGATCTCCATCGAGGACGACACCCGCATCGCCAAGAACGAGGACGTCGGCGCGCGGTACGCCGCGTACGGCTGGGACGTCCGGCACGTCGACTGGCGTAAGGGCGACCCGTCCAAGGGCAGCGAGTACAACGAGGACGTCGAGGCCCTCCACAAGGCCATCGAGGACGGCAAGAAGGTCACCGACAAGCCGACCTTCATCGTGCTGCGCACGATCATCGGCTGGCCCGCCCCGAACAAGCAGAACACCGGCAAGATCCACGGCTCCGCGCTGGGCGCCGACGAGGTCGCCGCGACCAAGGAGGTCCTGGGCTTCGACCCGAACGAGACCTTCGCCGTCGCCGAGGACGTCCTCGCGCACACCCGCACGGTGGTCGAGCGCGGCCAGGCCGCCCACGCCGAGTGGAACACCAAGTACGAGACCTGGGCCAAGTCGAACCCCGAGCGCAAGGCGCTGTTCGAGCGGCTGTCGGCGCACACCCTGCCCGACGGCTGGGAGAAGGCGCTCCCCGAGTTCCCGGCCGACCCCAAGGGCCTGGCCTCGCGGGCCGCGTCGCAGCAGGTCCTGAACGCCCTCGCCCCGGTGCTGCCCGAGCTGTGGGGCGGCTCGGCCGACCTCGCCGAGAGCAACAACACCACGATGAAGGGCGAGCCGTCCTTCATCCCGGCCGAGTACGCGACCAAGGCCTTCCCCGGCAACGAGTACGGCCGCACGCTGCACTTCGGCATCCGTGAGCACGGCATGGGCTCGGTCCTCAACGGCATCACCGCCCACGGCCGCACCCGCCCCTACGGCGGCACGTTCCTGGTCTTCAGCGACTACATGCGCGGCGCCGTCCGCCTGTCCGCGCTGATGAAGCTGCCGGTCATCTACGTGTGGACGCACGACTCCATCGGCCTGGGCGAGGACGGCCCGACCCACCAGCCGATCGAGACCCTGTCCGCGCTGCGCGCCATCGTCGGCCTCGACATCGTGCGCCCGGCCGACGCCAACGAGACGGCCTACGCCTGGCGGGGCGCGATCGAGCACAACGACCGCCCGACCGGCCTGGCCCTCTCCCGCCAGAACCTCCCGACCATCGACCGTACGAAGTACGCGTCGGCCGAGGGCACCCTGCGCGGCGGCTACATCCTGTCCGAGGCGTCCGGCGGCGAGCCCAAGGTGATCCTCATCGGCACCGGCTCCGAGGTGCAGTACTGCCTCACCGCGCAGGAGCGCCTCGAGGCCGAAGGCACTCCGACCCGCGTGGTATCGATGCCGTGCCTCGAGTGGTTCTACGAGCAGGACACCGCGTACCAGCAGGAGGTTCTGCCCCGCGGCGTCAAGGCCCGGGTGACGGTGGAAGCCGGCATCCGGCAGAGCTGGGACCGGATCCTGGGTGAGGCGGGCGAGCCCGTGAGCATCGAGCACTACGGCGCGAGCGCCCCCGCCAAGATCCTCTTCGAGCAGTTCGGGTTCACCGCGGACAACGTGGTGGCCAAGGCCAACGCCGCCCTGGCCAAGGTCGGCGAGATCACCGGTCACAAGACCGGTAACTGAGGGAGTTAGTAATGACCGACAGGCTTGCTGAGCTCTCGGCCGCTGGTGTAGCGGTCTGGCTCGACGACCTCTCCCGCCCCCGCCTGACCACGGGTGGGCTCAAGAAGCTGCTCGACGAGCAGCACGTGGTCGGTGTGACCACCAACCCGAGCATCTTCCAGAAGGCGCTCTCCGACGCCGACGCCTACGACGAGCAGCTGCGTGATCTCGCGGCCCAGGGCGTCACGGTCGAAGAGGCCGTACGCCTGATGACCGGCCGTGACGTGCGGGACGCGTGTGACGTCGAGCGCCCGGCCTACGACGCCTCCAACGGCGTCGACGGCCGCGTGTCGATCGAGGTCGACCCGCGCAAGGCCCACGAGACCGAGAGCACCGTGGCCGAGGCCAAGACGCTCTGGTGGCTCGTCGACCGCGAGAACCTCTACATCAAGATCCCGGCCACCCTCGCCGGCCTGCCGGCCATCACCCAGGTGCTGGCCGCGGGCATCAGTGTCAACGTGACCCTGATCTTCTCGAACGAGCGCTACCGCGCGGTCATGGATGCGTTCCTCGACGGCATCGAGCAGGCCAAGGCCAACGGCCACGACCTGTCCAAGATCGGTTCGGTGGCGTCGTTCTTCGTCTCCCGCGTGGACAGCGAGATCGACAAGCGCCTCGACAAGATCGGCAGCGACGAGGCCAAGGCGCTCAAGGGCAAGGCGGCCATCGCCAACGCGCAGCTCGCGTACGAGGCGTACCAGGAGGTCTTCGGGACCGACCGCTGGAAGGCTCTGGAGTCGGCCGGCGCGCAGCCGCAGCGGCCCCTCTGGGCGTCCACCTCCACCAAGAACCCGGAGTACAAGGACACCATCTACGTCGAGGAGCTGGTCGCTCCGGGCACGGTCAACACCATGCCCGAGGCCGTGATCCACGCGTTCGCCGACCACGGCGAGACCCGCGCCGACGCGGTGACCGGCTCGTACGACACCGCCCGCAAGGTCTTCGCCGACCTGGCCACGGTCGGGGTCGACCTGCCGGACGTCTTCAAGGTGCTCGAGGACGAGGGCGTCGACAAGTTCGAGGCCAGCTGGAAGGAGCTGCTCGAGGGCGTCGACAAGTCGCTCAAGGCAGCGGCCAAGGGCTCGAGCAACCCGAGCGACGCGGCCTGACACAGGCGATGAGGGGACTCGCGTGACGCGGGTCCCCTCCTCTGTCCCTGCTTAGACACTTGCACGACACCGAAAACTGGCAGGATGGACCACGTGGGCAATCCGCTGCGTAGCGCACAGGACCGCAGGCTTCCCCGGATCCCCGAGCCTTGTGCTCTGGTGATCTTCGGAGTCACCGGTGACCTGTCCCGAAAGAAGCTCATCCCGGCCGTCTACGACCTGGCCAACCGCGGTCTCCTGCCGCCCGGTTTTGTGGTTCTGGGCTTCGCCCGCCGCGACTGGGGTGACGGTGACTTCGAGTCGCTGGCGTACGAAGCGGCGAAGAAGGGCGCCCGAACCCCGTGGCGTGAGGACGTCTGGCAGCGACTGGCCAGCCAGTTCCAGTTCGTGCCGGGCTCGTTCGACGACGACGCCGCCTTCGACCATCTGGCCGAGACCCTCGACGACCTGCGCGAACGCAACGGCATCCCGGGCAACGCCGCCTTCTACTTCTCGATCCCGCCGGCCGCCTTCCCGCTGGTGCTCAACCAGCTGGCCCGCACCGGCATGGCCGACAACGCCAAGTCCGGTGGCTGGCGCCGCGTGGTGGTCGAGAAGCCGTTCGGCAACGACCTGCAGACCGCCATCTCGCTCAATCAGCTGGTCGACGAGGTCTTCACCCCGGGCGACGTCTACCGCATCGACCACTACCTCGGCAAAGAGACGGTCCAGAACATCCTGGCCCTGCGCTTCGCCAACAGCCTGTTCGAGCCGGTGTGGAATTCCAAGTACGTCGACTCGGTGCAGATCACGATGGCCGAGGACGTCGGCATCGGCACCCGGGCCGCGTTCTACGA
The DNA here is from genome assembly GCF_024137025.1 of Paractinoplanes aksuensis. Taxonomy (GTDB): domain Bacteria; phylum Actinomycetota; class Actinomycetes; order Mycobacteriales; family Micromonosporaceae; genus Actinoplanes; species Actinoplanes aksuensis. Next base: position 36,376 of record NZ_JAMYJR010000044.1, on the reverse strand, counting down.
CGCGTCCGGCGCCGCCCGCGACGTGCTGCAGAACCACCTGCTCCAGCTGCTGGCCCTGGTCGCCATGGAGGAGCCGACGAGCTTCGACCCCGACGACGTGCGGGCCGAGAAGCTGAAGGTCCTCAAGGCGATCGCCATCCCCAAGGACATCTCGAAGGGTTCCGTCCGCGGTCAGTACCTCCCGGGCTGGGTGGCCGGCGAGCGCGCGGTCGGCTATCTCGAGGAGAAGAACATCCCGGCCAACTCCACGACGGAGACCTACGCGGCCGTCCGCCTGGGCATCCAGAACCGCCGCTGGGCCGAAGTTCCTTTCTATGTACGCGTGGGCAAGCGCATGCCGCGCCGCGTGACCGAGATCGCGATCCTCTTCAAGAAGGCGCCGCACCTGCCCTTCGACCCGGCCGACGTCGAGATGCTGGGCCACAACCAGCTCGTCATCCGCGTGCAGCCCGACGAGGGCGTGGTGCTGAAGTACGGCTCCAAGGTGCCGGGCACCACGATGGAGGTCCGCGACATCGCGATGGACTTCCAGTACGGCGAGGCGTTCACCGAGTCCAGCCCCGAGGCGTACGAGCGTCTGGTCCTGGACGTGCTGGTCGGCGACCGGACCCTGTTCCCGGACGCCGCCGAGATCGAGCAGAGCTGGCAGGTCATCGACCCGCTGGAGGCCGCCTGGGCGAACACCAAGCCGGAGCCGTACCGGTCCGGCGAGTGGGGCCCGCGCGCGTCGGACGAGATGCTGGCCCGTGAGGGCCGCGCCTGGAGGCGAGCATGATCGGCTTGTGGGACACCACCGGCAACGAGGTGGTCAAGGCGCTCGCCGCCGAGCGGCGCAGCGCCGGCGGTGTGGCCTCCGGCCTCGCCCTGACCCTGGTCGCCGTGGTGGAGGAGAAGAAGGTCCGCGAGGCCGAGGCGGCGGCCACGATCGCGGCCGCCGCGCACCCGTGCCGGCTGCTCATCGTCGTCCGCTCCGATCTCGAGGGTCGCAGCCGGCTCGACGCCGAGATCGTCGTCGGCGGCCGGCTCGGTCCGGCCGAGGCGGTCGTCATGCGCATGTACGGCCGGCTGGCGCTGCACGCCGAGTCGGTGGTCATGCCGCTGCTGGCGCCGGACGTCCCGGTCGTCACGTGGTGGCACCAGGAACCGCCGGACATGATCGCCAACGACTTCCTCGGGGTGGTGGCCGACCGGCGCATCACCGACTGCGCCCAGGCCCACGACCCGGTGGCCGCGCTGCGCCAGCGGGCGGTGGACTACGCGCCCGGCGACACCGACCTCACCTGGACCCGGATCACCCTGTGGCGCACGCTGGTGGCCGGCGCGTTCGACACCACCGAGGCCCGGGTGACCGGCGCGACCATCGTGGCCCCGCCCAAGGACCCGACGGCCTGGCTGATGAAGGGCTGGCTCCAGTCCCGCCTCGGCATCACGCCCGAACTGCAGGCCAGTGACCGCGCCCCGCGCATGCACTCGGTCATGCTGCAGTGCGAGAACGGCGACACGGTCACCGTCACCCGCGAAGAGAACACGGCGCTGTTCAGCCGCACCGGTCAGGAAGACCGCTACATGCCGCTGCCCAAGCGGCCGGTCGGCGACGAGCTGGCCGAGGAGCTGCGCCGGCTGGACGCCGACCAGATCTACGCCGACGCCCTCGGCGCGATGGCGGGTGTGTCCGGCCTCGACCACAAGCCGCCGATGCGCGTACACGTGTGGAAAGACCCGGCGCTGGCCGCGCAGGCCGGCGACGAGGCCGCGATGGCCGGTCCCGGCGGCACCGCCGCCTAGGAAGCAGAAACGTACGGGGGCCGTCCACCATTGGTGGGCGGCCCCAGCCCCTTTCAACACCTTTGACACCGACAGGAGAAGCAACTGTGAGCAAGACCCTGGTGGTGGTCGTTCCGGACGCCGACACCCTGGCCGCGACCGTGGCGTCCCGGCTGATCGCCAAGATCGTGGACGCGCAGGCGGAACGCGGCTCGGCCGGTGTCGTGCTGACCGGCGGCCGGATCGCCAAGCGGGTGCTGGCCGCCCTCGAGGAGCTGCCCGAGGCCAGGGCGATCGACTGGGCCCAGCTCGACCTGTGGTGGGGCGACGAGCGCTTCCTGCCGGCCGGCGACCCGGAACGCAACGAGACCCAGGCCCGCGAGGCGCTGCTCGACGCGCTCCCGCTCGACCCGGCCCGGGTGCACGCCATGCCCGCCTCGGACGGTCCCGACGGCGACGACCCCGAGGCGGCCGCCACCCGGTACGCCGGCGAGCTGCGCCTCGGCGGGGCCGAGCTGCCGCCGTTCGACGTGCTGATGCTGGGCGTGGGCGAGGACGGTCACGTGGCGTCACTCTTCCCCGGGCACCCGGTGCTCAACGAGACCGGCACCACCGCGGCCGTCCGCGACAGCCCCAAGCCGCCGCCGAACCGGGTCACCCTCACCATGCCGGCCATCCAGACGGCCGACGAGGTGTGGCTCATCGCCGCCGGCCCCGACAAGACCGACTCGGTCGGCCGGGCCCTGGGCGGCGACGAGCTGCTGCCGGCCGCCCACGCGACCGGCCGGACGAAGACGTACTGGCTGCTCGACAAGGCCGCGGCCGCGAAGGTCGGCTAGCCCGGCGGTCCGTCCGGCGGTGCGGCGTGGGCCCTGGCCCACGCCCATCGCCGGGGCGACATCGGACGGTGATCGCGGCCACACTCGGCGCTGATCATAGAATGCATCAGTGCAGCCAGAGATCCGCGCCTATCGGCCCACCGACCTCGACGCCGTTTACGACATCTGCGTGCGCACCGCCGACTCCGGCGGGGACGCGCGCGGCCAGAACAGCTCGGACCGCCTGGTCGGCGACATCTTCGCGGCCCCGTACGTCGTTCTCGAACCCACCGTGGCCCGGATCCTCGACGACGGGGCGGGCAACGCGGTCGGCTACGTCGTCGGCACCACGGACACGGCCGAGTTCGTGAAGCGCTACCGCACGGAATGGCTGCCCGCCACCGCCGGCCGCTACGGCGATGACCCGCGCGACGAGTTCTGGCTCGAACTGCACCACGACCCCGAGCGCATGCTCGTGCCCGAACTGGCCGGCTACCCGGCCCACCTGCACATCGACCTGCTGCCGGAATGGCAGGGCCGCGGCCTGGGACGCGGGCTGATGTGGTCGTTCCTGGCCGGGTTGCACGCGGCCGGCGCGCCGCGGGTGCACCTGGGCATGGCCCCGGCGAACACCGCCGCGCGCGCCTTCTACGACCGTCTGGGCTTCGAACAGATCGCGGTGCCGTCCGAGCCCGGCGTCGTCTACCTGGGCCGCGACACAGCCGTCTGAGCGCCTCGGAGTCCGTTTTGCGAATGAGGGCGGGCTGCGGCGCGGTCCAACTACGAAACGGGCCTCAGTCGCCGCGCCCGCGCCGCTGACGCAGCTTGGCCAGCGCCTCTTCGAGGATCTTGGCGCCGTCCTCGTCGGTGCGACGCTCCTTGACGTACGCCAGATGCGACTTGTACGGCTCGGCCCGTGACCGACCCGGCGGTTTCTGCCGGTCGAGGCCGGCCGGCTGACCGCAGCGCGGGCAGTCCCACGCGTCGGGGGTCGGCGCTTCGGCGGAGAACCAGATCTGGCTGGCGTGACCGGCCGCGCAGAAATAGGTCACCTCACGCCGCGGGGCGGGCTCGCTGCGTTCGTCGGGGCGGACCGGCGAGGAGCCGACCCGGCTTCCGCGGATCGCACTGCCACTGGACACGGATGTCACTCCTGTCTCGAGGGCGCTGATTGTCGGCCGGTCGAAATCGGGCCGAAACAAAGTAAAAGAAATGCCGCGCGCCCGGCAGAACCGGACGCGCGGCAGATTCTACGACTATTACGCTCCGTCAGGAAGCACGGGGCGTGAGGAAAATCAGCTGCCCGGGACGGCGAGCCGCAGCCACAGCCCGAGACCCACGATGCAGGCGAACCAGACGATGCCCACCAGAACGGTGTAGCGGTCGAGGTTCTTCTCGGCGACGGACGAGCCGGCGAGGCTGGACGTGACGCCGCCACCGAACATGCTCGACATGCCGCCGCCCTTGCCGCGGTGCAGCAGGATGAGCAGGGTCAGCAGAACGCTGGTGAGCACCAGCAACCCGATCAACGTGTACGCGAACCACATCGGCATGGTCGGACGATTCCTCTCGAAGGGCACTGCAGCGGTCCAACAATAGCGTGTGCCCGGGCGAACCATCCGCCCGGGCACACGGTCAATCGTCAGAGGCGCTCAGCGCGCCACGTGCTCGCGGAATCGGGCGATCGAGGCGAACTCCTCGGCGTCCAGGCTCGCGCCGCCGATGAGGGCGCCGTCCACATCGGGCTTGGCCATGATCGAGGCGATGTTGGCCGCCTTGACCGAGCCGCCGTAGAGGATCCGCACGGCGTTGCCGACCTCGTCGCCGTACTTCTCGACGAGCAGGGCCCGGATCTCGCCGCAGACCTCCTGCGCGTCCTCGGGCGTCGCCGTCTTGCCGGTGCCGATCGCCCAGACCGGCTCGTACGCGATGACGATCTGCTTGACCTGCTCGGGCTTGAGCCCGGCCAGGCCGGCTTCGACCTGCGACGTGCAGTGCGCGCAATGCCCGTTCTCCTCGCGGATGGACAGACCCTCGCCCACGCACAGGATCGGCGTCAGGTTGCTCGCGAAGGCCGCCTTCACCTTCGCGTTGACCGTGGCGTCGTCCTCGTTGTGGTACTCACGCCGCTCCGAGTGGCCGGCCAGCACGTACGTGCAGCCCAGCTTCTCGAGCATGGAGCCGGCGATCTCACCGGTGTAGGCGCCCGACTTGTGCTGCGAGATGTCCTGGGCGCCGTAGACGATGTTCAGCTTGTCGCCGTCGACCGCGGTCTGCACGGTGCGCAGGTCGGTGAACGGCGGCAGCACGGCCACCTCGGTGTCGGCCAGCTGCTGCTCGCTCAGGCTCGCGGCGAGCTTCTGCACCAGAAGGTTGGCCTCGAAGTGGTTGAGGTTCATCTTCCAGTTACCAGCCATAAGAGGCCGGCGCGCGTCCGCCATTACTTCTCCAGAGCTTCGATGCCGGGGAGGGTCTTGCCCTCGAGGTATTCCAGGGACGCGCCGCCACCGGTCGAGATGTGCCCGAAGGCGCTCTCGTCGAGGCCGAGCGTGCGCACGGCCGCGGCCGAGTCGCCCCCGCCGACCACGGAGAAGCCGTCGATCTTGGTGATCGCCTCGGCCACGCCGCGGGTGCCGGCCGCGAACGGCGCCAGCTCGAACACGCCCATCGGGCCGTTCCAGAACACCGTCTTGGCGCCACCGATGGCCTCGGCGAACAGCGCGACCGACTCGGGACCGATATCGAGGCCCAGCCGGTCGGCCGGGATCTCGGAGGCGGGCACCGTGACGTGGTCGGCATCGGCCGAGAATTCGGTCGCGGCGACGACGTCGACCGGCAGCACGATCCGGCCCTGCGCCTCGGACAGCAGGTCGCGGCAGGTGCCGACCATCTCGTCCTCGAGCAGCGACTTACCGACCTCGTGACCCTGGGCCTTGAGGAAGGTGAAGCACATGCCGCCGCCGACCAGGAGCTTGTCGACCTTGGGCAGCAGCGCCTTGATCACGGCGAGCTTGTCCGACACCTTGGAACCGCCGAGCACGACCACGTACGGCTGCTCGGGGCTCTCGGTGACCTTCTTGAGGACGTCGACCTCTTTGATCACGAGGCCGCCGGCGTAGTGCGGCAGCACGGCCGCCACGTCGTACACCGAAGCGTGCTTGCGGTGCACGGCGCCGAACGCGTCGTCGACGTAGAAGTCGGCGAACGCGGCCAGCTCGCCCGCGAACGCCGCCCGTACGGCGTCGTCCTTGGCGGTCTCGCCCTCGTTGAACCGCAGGTTCTCGAGCAGCAGCACCTGGCCGTCGGTCAGCGCGCCCGCCTTGGCCTGCGCGTCGGGGCCGACCGTGTCGCCGGCGAAGACGACCTCGGAACCCAGCAGCTCACCCAGACGGGTGGCCACGGGGGCCAGCGTGTACTTGGGGTCGGGCGCGCCCTTGGGGCGGCCCAGGTGCGACATGACGATGACGCGGGCGCCCGCGTCACGCAGCGCGATCAGCGTCGGCAGCACCGCGCGGGCGCGGCCGTCGTCGCTGATGACGCCCGGGTTGCTCTTGTCGAACGGGACGTTCAGGTCGGCGCGCACGAGCACGCGCCGACCCGAGACACCCTCGCCGAGCAGGTCGTCGAGAGTCTTCAAGATCAGGCCCCGGCGAGCTTGACCAGGTCGACCAGGCGGTTCGAGTAGCCCCACTCGTTGTCGTACCAGCCGACGACCTTGACCTGGTTACCGATGACCTTGGTCAGGCCGGCGTCGAAGATGCAGGACGCCGGGTCGGTCACGATGTCCGAGGAGACGATCTCGTCCTCGGTGTAGACCAGGATGCCCTTGAGCGGGCCCTCGGCGGCGGCCTTGATCGCGGCGTTGACCTCGTCGACCGACGTCTCCTTGGAGGCGGTGAAGGTCAGGTCGGTGGCCGAGCCGGTGGGGATCGGCACCCGCAGCGCGAAGCCGTCGAGCTTGCCCTTGAGCTCGGGCAGCACCAGGCTCACGGCCTTGGCGGCGCCGGTCGAGGTCGGCACGATGTTCAGGGCGGCGGCGCGGGCGCGACGCAGGTCCTTGTGCGGGCCGTCCTGCAGGTTCTGGTCCTGGGTGTAGGCGTGGATCGTGGTCATGAGGCCACGCTCGATGCCGATCGTGTCGTTCAGGACCTTCGCCATCGGGGCGAGGCAGTTGGTGGTGCAGGAAGCGTTCGAGATGATCGTGTGCTTCGCGCCGTCGTACAGGTTGTCGTTGACACCCATGACGATGGTGATGTCTTCGTTCTTGGCCGGGGCCGAGATGATGACCTTCTTGGCGCCCTTGTCGATGTGCGCCTTGGCCTTGGTGGCGTCGGTGAAGAAGCCGGTCGACTCGATGACGACGTCGGCGCCCAGGTCGCCCCAGGGCAGGTTGTTCGGGTCCTTCTCGGCGAACGCCTTGAAGGTCTTGCCACCGACGGTGATCTCGTCCGCCGTCGCCTTGACCTCCTGCGGCAGGCGGCCCAGGATCGAGTCGTACTTGAGCAGGTGAGCGAGAGTCGCGTTGTCGGTGAGGTCGTTCACGCCGACAATTTCGATGTCCGCACCAGAGGCGGCAACCGCCCGGAAGAAGTTGCGGCCGATACGGCCGAAGCCATTGATGCCAACCCGGATGGTCACAGGTGGATCTCCTCGTTTCGGTCCGCCGGATTATGCGACCGGCGGAGGGTCTGCGTTGCCGACCTTTTAGCCAGGGCCGGCAGAGGGGCGTCCGGCCGCCGCGCCTGAACTGAGGAGGCGCCGCGGCGAACCGGCGGCACACAGCGCGGCCGGCCGAGCTGCCGGCACCGTCGCCGTCGTCCTGACCCTATCCGAGCGCCCAGGCTTGTTTTGCGCGGGGTCGCAACCTGAGCGTTACCGAGCCCCCGCGTTAACCTGCGCTTCTTCTGCCGGAAAAGCCCCATCCTGTACGCAACGTGACCATCACCAACGGCAACGGGAACCGTCCCACGTGCTGGTCGTCACACCTTCTCGCCGGCCCGGGTCAGCAGGCCATCATCTCCGGCGTCACGGCGGCTTCGGTGTCGGGAATGCCCAAGTCGCGGGCGCGCTTGTCGGCGAGGGCGAGCAGACGCCTTATACGGCCGGCGATCGCATCCTTCGTCAGCGGCGGATCGGCCAGCGCGCCCAGCTCCTCCAGCGACGCCTGCCGGTGCTCCAGCCGCAGCTGCCCGGCCGACGTGAGGTGGTTGGGGGCCTCGTCGGCCAGGATCTCGAGGGCCCGGGTGACGCGGGCCGCCGCGGCCACCGCCGCGCGCGCCGAGCGGCGCAGGTTGGCGTCGTCGAAGTTGGCCAGCCGGTTGGCCGTGGCGCGGACCTCACGGCGGACCCGGCGCTCCTCCCAGGCCAGCACGCTGGAGTGCGCCCCGATGCGGGTGAGCAGGGCGGCGATCGCGTCGCCGTCCTTGATGACCACCCGGTCGACGCCGCGCACCTCGCGGTCCTTGGCCGTGATGCCGATGCGCCGGGCCGCGCCGCGCAACGCCAGCGCCGCCTCCGGTCCGGGGCAGGTGATCTCGAGCGCGCTCGAGCGGCCGGGCTCGGTCAGCGAGCCGTGGGCCATGAACGCGCCCCGCCACGCGGCCACCGCGCAGCAAACGTTGGCCGAGACCACGTGCGGCGGCAGGCCCCGGACGGGACGGCCGCGCACGTCGAGCAGGCCGGTCTGCCGGGCCAGCGCCTCGCCGTCCTTGACGATGCGCACGATGTAGTGGCTGCCCTTGCGCAGCCCGCCCGAGGCCAGCACGTGCACCTCGCTGGGGTAGCCGTAGACGTCGGCGATCTCGCGCCGCAGCCGCCGGGCCACCGCGCCGGTGTCGAGCTCGGCCTCGACCACCACCCGGCCCGAGACGATGTGCAGGCCGCCCGCGAACCGCAGGAGGGCCGCCATCTCGGCCCGCCGGCAGCAGGGCTTGGGCACGTCGACCCGGCTCAGCTCATCCTTGACTGCTGCCGTCATAGCCATCGTGTCGTCACCTCATGCGCCGGATCTTGAACAGTGAGTCGCATTACGCCCTTGCTTTAACGATCGGCACCCAGGACAGGCACCAGCGCAACCCCCAACGACTCAGGATCATGCCTGGCGCTGCCGTCCGCAACGGCCACAGGTGCCAACACCAGACGGGCGCCCAGAGCTTCCGCGGCCCGCCGCACCGGTTCGGTCTCCCCCACCCAACGAGCGTCGGCCAGGACGGCGTCGACCTTGAGACCGGGCAGGTACCAGTGCAGGGCGGCCAGGTGGTCGGCGGCCGACAGGCCGAGCGTCTCGTTCTCGGTGGCCAGGTTGAGCGTCACCAGCCGCCGGGCCGAGCTCTTCATGATCGCCTCGGCCAGGCCCGGCACCATCAGGTGCGGCAGCACGCTGGTGAACCAGCTGCCCGGCCCGAAGATCAACCAGTCCGCGTCGTCGATCGCGGCGATGGCCTGCGCGCAGACCGGCGGGTCGGCCGGGTCGATCCGGACCGCCTCGACGTGACCGTGCGCGACCGCGACCGCGTGCTGGCCCCGGACGGTGACGACCTCGTGCGGGCGCTGCGGGTCGGCCCCGCGGACGTCGGCCTCGATGCCGATCGCGTGCCGGGCCATCGGCAGCACCCGCCCGCGGGCGCCGACCATCGCGGCCGCCTGGTCGAGGGCCTGCACCGGATCGCCCAGCATCTCCATCAGGCCGAGCAGCAGCAGATTGCCCACGGCGTGCCCGACCAGCGGATCGGGACCCTCGCCGCGGACGGCCGGGATCTCGGCGAAGCGGTACTGCAGCAGCTGGGCCGTGCGCTGGGTGGCCGGCTGGTCGTCGGCCAGCGCGGCCAGGGCCTGGCGCAGGTCGCCCGGCGGGAGCAGCGCGTCCCGCTCGGCCAGCAGCCGGCCGCTGGACCCGCCGTCGTCGCCGACCGTGACCACCGCCGTGATGTCCAGCTCGAGCTGGGTGGCGCTGCGGCGCAGGGCCCGCAGCGAGGCGCTCAGCCCGTGGCCGCCGCCGAACGCCACCACCCGTACGGGGGGCATGGTCACTCCCGCCCCAGGTCACGGTGGGAGGAGTGGGCCGACAGGCGCATGTCCCGGAGCTGAGCGGTCAGCTCCTCGGTGATGGCGACGCTGCGGTGCTTGCCGCCGGTGCAGCCGACGGCGACGGTCAGGTAGCGCTTGCCCTCGCGCTCGAAGCCGGACGCGGTGGCCGCGATCAGCCCGGCGTACGTCTTCACGAAGTCGCCCGCGCCCTCCTGATCGAGGACGTAGGTGCTCACCGCCTCCTCGAGACCGGTGTGGTCGCGCAGGTCGGGCACCCAGAACGGGTTGGGCAGGAACCGGGCGTCCATCACGTAGTCGGCGTCGGGCGGCAGGCCGTACTTGAAGCCGAACGAGAGCACGGTGATGCGCAGCCGGCGCACGTCCTCGCCGCCGAACAGCTCCTCGACCCGGCGCCGGAGCTGGTTGACGTTGAGGTGGCTGGTGTCGATGATCACATCGGACTGCTCACGGGCCTCGGCCAGCAACTTGCGCTCGGCCGCGATGCCGTCGGCGAGACGGCCGTCACCCTGCAGCGGATGCGAACGACGCACCGACTCGAAGCGCCGGATCAGCACGTCGTCCTCGGCGTCGACGAACAGGACCCGCGGCGAGAAGCCGCGCTCACGCAGGGCGTGGATGGCCCCGGCCAGGTCGGTCGAGAAGGCCCGGCTGCGGACGTCGAGGACCATGGCCGTCCGCCGGGCGGCGCCCCCGGCCTGGAACGCGAGCTGGGCCATGTCGAGCATGAGCGCCTGCGGCAGGTTGTCGACCACGTAGAAACCGACGTTCTCGAGCGCGCGGGCGACTGTGCTGCGCCCACCGCCGGAAACCCCGGTCACGACCACCAGATCGGTGGCCGCCTCGTCCGAATCGGTCGCGTCGGCCACGAACTCCGGCATCGACTCCGTCACGCACGCCTCCCAGCGTCGCTTCGCCCGCGCCCCCGGCGGACACAACATCCTAGGCCGAAGCCGGTCACCCGATTCCCCCGCACGCTTGTCGTCCATCCGATCGGTGTCCCGGCCCCGCTGAATACAACCACTACGGGCCGCCACTAGTTCCGCAGCCCACTCCCCTGCCCCCTACGACCGACAAGATCACACCCCACCGGCCGCGCTGTACACGATCCTGCTGGGCCGTCATCAGCCGCCGTAACCAGCCCCTGCGCGGCCTCCGGCACCGCGGCCTGGGTCGGCAGCCATTCTCAGCCGTGATGGCCGGCACTGCTGTCGACCCGAACTCGGCTCGCCGACGGCGCCGCCGTGGACCTGGCGGTCGAGGTTGACGGTCGTACCAGCCCTCCCGTCGCCGGCTGCCCTGGCCACCAGCAGGACGGCCACACGCTCGTCGAACGACCGTCAGCCGGGCGACGCCCCGGCCCTCTCCGGCCCGAGCAGGTGCCGAGCCGTACCCGGATGTGAGATGGAGTAGCGGGTTATCCACATTGAGCGGTTATCCACAGGGGGCGGTGCTTCCGGGCGCGGGCGGGCGCGGATCCGGGCAGCATCGCGGGCATGAAGCGATCGGCAGTTGTCAGCCCCGGTTTCCGGCGCTGGGGTGCGGCGCCTTCGAGCGGTTGGCGCCGGCCTTGGTGCGGCCCGCTCCGCCGGAGGGGACGGAGCCCTCCGCGGCCGGTCCGCCGTCGGCGGCCGGCTTGGTGGGCTCGGGGTTGAGCGCCGCCAGCAGGGCCTCGGCGGTGCGGCGGCCGATGCCGGGGATCTCGGTGATCTCCTCAGGGGTGGCCGCGGCCACCCGCTTGAGCGAACCGAAGTGGCGCAGCAGGGCCTTGCGCCGGGTCTCGCCCAGGCCGGGGACGTTGTCGAGGGCCGAGGCGGTCATCCGCTTGGAGCGGCGCTGACGGTGGAACGTGATGGCGAAGCGGTGGGCCTCGTCGCGCACCCGCTGCAACAGGTAGAGCGCCTCGGAGGTGCGCGGCAGGATCACCGGGAAGTCGTCGCCGGGCAGCCACACCTCTTCGAGCCGCTTGGCCAGGCCGCACAGCGCCACGTCGGTGATGCCCAGGTCGGAGAGCACGGCGGCGACGGCGTTGACCTGGGGCTGGCCGCCGTCGACGACCACCAGCTGCGGCGGATAGGCGAAGCGCCGGGGGCGACCGGTCAGCGGGTCTATGCCCGGCAGATCGGCGGTGGCGACGTCGCCGTCGTCCAGCCCGCTCGCGACCGAGGCCGCGGCCGTCACGCCACCTGTCGCCGCGGCCGTCACGCCACCGGTCGCCGCGGCAGTCACGCCACCGGTCGCAGCGGCAGTCATGCCATTGGTTGCCGCGTCGTCGGCCGCCGGCCCGGCCGCCAGCTGCCCGGCCGCGGCTGCCTCGGCCCAACCGCCGCCGGAGCCTGGCGCGGCGGTCCCGCTCGCGACGCTGCCGGCCGCGCTGTCGTCGGCGCCGGCGAAGTCGGTGTCATCGGCGCCGACGAGGTCGGCGTCGTCGGGATCGTCGGGGTCGGGGTGATCCTGGGGGGCGTCGGCGCCGGGCTGGGCGCGGAAGCGGGCGAACCGCCGCCGCATCACTTCGCTCATCGCGGCCAGGTCGTCGGTGCCGCTGCCGTCGGGGTTGCCGCGGATCGCGAAGCGCCGGTATTCGCTCTTGCGGGCCAGACCGTCCTCGAAGACGACCATGGAGGCGACCACGTCGGTGCCCTGGATCTGGGACACGTCGAAGCACTCGATGCGCAGCGGCGCCGAGTCGAGGCCGAGCGCCTCGGCGATCTCGTCGAGCGCCTTGCTGCGGGTGGTCAGGTCGCCCGCGCGGCGCAGCTTGTGGCGTTGCAGCACCTCGCCGGCGTTGCGGGACACCGTTTCCATCAGCGTGCGCTTGTCGCCGCGTTGGGGCACGCGCAGCGAGACCCGGCTGCCCCGGTGTTCGGAGAGCCAGTCGGCCAGCGCGCCGGCGTCGTCGGGCAGGGCGGGCACGAGCACCTCGCGCGGCACGTCGCCCTCACCCTCCTCGCCGCCGTAGACCTGGCTGCAGAAGTGGTGGACCAGGTCGCCGGTGGTCAGATCTTCCACCTTTTCGACGACCCAGCCGCGCTGGCCGCGCACCCGGCCGTCGCGCACGTGGAAGACCTGGACGGCCGCCTCGAGCGGGTCTTCGGCGAAGGCGACCACGTCGGCGTCGGTGCCGTCGCCCAGCACGACGGTCTGCTTCTCCATCGCGCGGCGCAGGGCGGCGATGTCGTCGCGCAGGCGGGCCGCGTGTTCGAAGTTGAGCTCTTCGGAGGCCTGCATCATGTCGCGTTCGAGCCGCTTGACGAACGTGTCGGTCTTGCCCGCCATGAAGTCGCAGAAGTCGTCGACGATCGCGCGGTGCTGATCGGCCGTGACCGTGCCGACGCACGGGGCCGAGCACTTGCCGATGTAGCCGAGAAGGCAGGGGCGGCCGATCTGACCGGAACGTTTGAACACGCCGCTCGAGCAGGTGCGGGCCGGGAAGACGCGCAGCAGCAGGTCGAGCGTCTCGCGGATGGCCCAGGCGTGCGAATACGGCCCGAAGTAGCGCACACCCTTGCGCTTGGCCCCGCGCATCACCTGCAGGCGCGGGAACTCTTCGTTGAGGGTGACCGCGAGGAACGGGTAGGACTTGTCGTCGCGGTATTTGACGTTGAAGCGCGGGTCGAACTCTTTGATCCAGGAGAACTCGAGCTGCAGCGCCTCGACCTCGGTGCCGACGGTCACCCAGTCCACACTGGAGGCGGTGGTGACCATCTGCTGCGTACGCGCGTGCAGCGACCACGTGTCGGCGAAGTAGGAATTCAGCCGGTTGCGCAGGTTTTTGGCCTTGCCCACGTAGATGACGCGGCCGCCCGGGTCGCGGAAGCGGTAGACGCCCGGCGACTCGGGAACGGTGCCCGGCGCGGGGCGATAGCTGGAGGGGTCTGGCACAGACTCAACACTAGTGCGGGGGACTGACATGATTACCCGACCGGAGGTCCGTCGCCGCCGCCACGGCGCGGACCTCCGGCCCGGAAGTCACGCCGCGACGATGTTGTCGCCGTCCACCTTGACCTCGGTCGCGGGCAGCGCCTTGGTGGCCGGCCCGGAGGTCGGCTCGCCGGTGTCGATCGAGAACTTGCTGTTGTGACACGGGCACGTGATCTGACCGCCGTCGATCTTGCTGACGTCGCAGCCGGCGTGCGTGCACACCTTGCTGAACGCCTTGAACGTGCCGGCCACGGGCTGGGTGATCACGTAGTCGCCGGCGATGATGCCGCCGCCCTCGGGCACGTCGCCCACGGCGGCCAGGGTCGCGCCGCCGGAGCCGCCGTTACTGCCGCCGTTGCTGCCACCACCGGGACCTGCGCTGCCGGCCGGGCCGGGGTTGTCGCTGAAGTCGGTGCCGTTGCTGTTGGTGGACGAGGAGCCCGTGCCACAGGCGGCCAGGACGGCCGTGGCGCCCGCCGCACCGGCGCCGAGCAGGACCACACGGCGCGTCTTGGCCGAACGCGGACGCTCGGTCGCCTCCTCGTGGCGCTCGGCGTCGGTCGTGGTCTGCACGTCTGTCATCGTGTGTCCTCCAGTGCCTGTTCCGCGTGAGTCGTCACGCGGCGTCGCCTCTACATACGCTGGCGCGGCTCACCCAGTTCAGGCTCACCGCGAAATTATCCGCTGCCGGGTGCGGGTTTCTGTTGGGGTTCGTCAGCATTTGCCACGCACAAAGCAATGCCCGGTCGAGGCTATGTCCCCGACCGGGCGTCGTAGCTTTGAGTCACCTGTGACCTTGCTGAAGACCCGGGGTCATCACGCCTGAGTTGTGGCCTTGGCGCGCGACCGGGTGGCCCGAGGCTTCGCGGCGGCGCCATTGGCTTTCGCCGGCGCGGCCTTGACCGGCGCCGCCTTGACCGCGGCCGTCTTGCCCGCCGCCCCGTTCGCCTTGGCGGCTCGGCCGACCGCAGCGGGCGACCCCGTACCCTCGCCCTCGAGGCCGAGCATGTGCCGCAGGAACTGACCGGTGTGGCTCTCGGGCACCTCGGCCAGCTCTTCCGGGGTGCCGGTGGCCAGCACCAGCCCGCCCTTGCTGCCGCCCTCGGGACCCATGTCGATCAGCCAGTCGGCGTTCTTGATCACATCGAGGTTGTGCTCGATGGTGATCACCGTGTTGCCCTTGTCGACCAGGCCGTTGAGCACCAGCAGCAGCTTGCGGATGTCCTCGAAGTGCAGGCCGGTGGTCGGCTCGTCGAGCACGTAGACCGTCTTGCCGGTCGACCGCTTCTGCAGCTCGGAGGCCAGCTTGACGCGCTGGGCCTCGCCGCCGGACAGGGTCGGGGCCGGCTGGCCGAGCCGCACGTAGCCCAGGCCCACGTCGACCAGCGTCTTGAGGTGCCGGTGGATGGCCGGGATGGCCTCGAAGAAGCTCGCGCCCTCCTCGATCGGCATCTCGAGCACCTCGGAGATGGTCTTGCCCTTGTAGTGCACCTCGAGCGTCTCGCGGTTGTAGCGGGCGCCCTTGCACACCTCGCACGGGACGTAGACGTCGGGCAGGAAGTTCATCTCGATCTTGATCGTGCCGTCGCCCGCACAGTTCTCGCAGCGACCGCCCTTGACGTTGAACGAGAACCGGCCCGGACCGTAGCCGCGCACCTTGGCCTCGGTCGTCTCGGCGAACAGCTTGCGGATGTTGTCGAAGACACCCGTGTACGTAGCCGGGTTGGACCGCGGGGTGCGGCCGATCGGCGACTGGTCGACCCCGACCACCTTGTCGACGTTCTCGAGCCCGGTGATGCGGGTGTGCCGCCCCGGCACCATGCGGGCGCCGTTGACCTGGTTGGCCAGCACGGTGTAGAGGATGTCGTTGACCAGCGTCGACTTGCCCGAGCCGCTGACCCCGGTGACCGCGATGAACTGCCCGAGCGGGAACGGCACGGTCAGCCCGCGCAGGTTGTGCTCGCGGGCGCCCTGCACGACCAGTTCGCGGCCCGGCATCTGCGGGCGGCGACCGGCCGGGGTCGGGATCGACTTGCGGCCCGACAGGTAGGCCCCGGTCGGCGACTTGCGGTTCTTGAGCAGGCCCTCGACCGAGCCGCTGTGCACGATGTGACCGCCGTGCTCACCGGCGCCGGGGCCGATGTCGACGATCCAGTCGGCCTGGCGGATCGTGTCCTCGTCGTGCTCGACGACGATCAGCGTGTTGCCCAGGTTCTTGAGCCGGACCAGGGTCTCGATGAGCCGGTGGTTGTCGCGCTGGTGCAGGCCGATCGACGGCTCGTCGAGCACGTAGAGCACGCCGACCAGGCCCGAGCCGATCTGGGTGGCGAGCCGGATGCGCTGGGCCTCGCCGCCCGAGAGCGTGCCCGCGCCGCGGTCGAGCGACAGGTATTCGAGACCGACGTCGACCAGGAAGCGCAGCCGCGCGTTGATCTCTTTGAGGACCCGCTCGGCGATCATCTTCTGCCGGCTGTCGAGCTCGATGCTCGCCAGCAGGTCGGCGCAGTCACCGATCGACAGGTTGCAGACCTCGGCGATGCTCTTGCCGGCGATCGTCACGGCCAGCACCTCGGGCTTGAGCCGGGTGCCGCCACAGGTCGGGCAGGGCACGTCGCGCATGTAGCCCTCGTACTTGTCGCGCGACCAGTCGCTCTCGGTGTCGTTGTGGCGGCGCTCGATCCACTGCACCACGCCCTCGAAGCCGGTGTAGTAGGAGCGCTCACGCCCGTACTTGTTGCGGTAGCGGACGTGGACCTGGTCTTCCGCACCGTGCAGGATCAGCTTCTGGACCCGGCTCGACAGCTGGCGCCACGGGGTGTCGACGCTGAACTTCTCGGCCTTGGCCAGCGCCTCGATCAGGCGCAGGAAGTATTCCTGGGTCTGGCCGCCGGACCAGGGCTGGATCGCCCCCTCGCGGATGCTGCGCTCCTCGTCGGGGATCAGCAGCTCGGGGTCGACCTCTTTCTTGGTGCCGAGGCCGGTGCACTCGGGGCAGGCGCCGTACGGAGCGTTGAACGAGAACACCCGGGGCTCGAGGTCCTCGATGGCCAGCGGGTGGTCGTTGGGGCAGGCCAGGTGTTCGGAGAAGCGGCGCTCGCGCTGCGGGTCGTCCTCGGGCAGGTCGACGAAGTCGAGCACGACGATGCCGGCAGCCAGGCCAAGCGCGGACTCGATCGAGTCGGTGAGCCGCTGCTTGCTGCTCGCCTTGACGCTGAGCCGGTCGACCACCACCTCGATGGTGTGCTTCTCCTGCTTCTTGAGCTTCGGCGGCTCGGTCAGCGGGTGGACCACGCCGTCGACCCGGGCCCGGGCGTAGCCCTTGGCCTGCAGCTCGGCGAACAGGTCGACGTACTCGCCCTTGCGGCCGCGGATGACCGGGGCCAGCACCATGAAGCGGGTGCCCTCGTCCATGGCGAGGACCCGGTCGACGATCTGCTGCGGGGTCTGCTTGCTGATCCGCTCGCCGCAGACCGGGCAGTGCGGGATGCCCGTGCGCGCGAACAGCAGGCGCAGGTAGTCGTAGACCTCGGTGATGGTGCCGACCGTCGAGCGCGGGTTGCGCGAGGTCGACTTCTGGTCGATCGACACCGCCGGGCTCAGGCCCTCGATGAAGTCGACGTCGGGCTTGTCCATCTGCCCGAGGAACTGCCGCGCGTACGACGAGAGGGACTCGACGTAGCGCCGCTGCCCCTCGGCGAAGATCGTGTCGAACGCCAGGCTGGACTTGCCGGAGCCGGACAGACCGGTGAACACGATCAGGGCGTCGCGGGGCAGGTCCAAGCTGACGTCGCGCAGGTTGTGTTCGCGCGCGCCTCTAATAGTCAAACGGTCGGCCACAGCCAGCCTCTCCGTACAGGTGTTTGAAACGAGCAGAGCCGCGGCCACTCTAGCCATGGGGTACGACAAGTTTTGCCGCCGCCGGGCCCGGAGAAGTGCAGCGCTTGTCACATCCTGCTAATTCCCGCAGAACGCGCTTCTTTAGATCACTCGTTCGAGGGAACCGGCAATGAGCGTACGTCCCACAGGCGCACCCCGCCCACCTGCTGAGGCTCACCGAGCGCGGCCGTGAGCGTGTCGAGCAGCGGCCCTTCGTTGGTCGTGCCGGGCACCAGCACGACCACGGCGGCCCGCCAGAAGACCAGGTCGTCGGTGATCCGGGCCTTGTCGCTCGCACTCAGCCGAGGGCGCTCGCCGTACTGCTGCACCCGCCACAACAGGTCGCTGGAGAACCGGCGCGGCGCGTTCCACGAGCCGGTGATGTCGTCGGGCGGGTCGAGCGGCCCCATGAAGTAGCCACGCGGTGACGAGTACTCGAGGTTGGTCAGCGCCGGCCAGCGCACCCCGTCCCGGCCATACGTGACCTCGGGCAACGGCACCGTGACCAGGGTGCGACCCTCGGTCACGTACTGCCGCCAGGTGCCCTGGGCGATGAACGACGGCATCGGATCGGCGTCGAACACCGGCAGCGGCTTGGGCGCCATCGGCACCAGGGCCAGCACCAGGCCCACCGCCCACAACCGCCGCCCACGCGGGGTGAACCCGCGCATCCGGTCGGTGGCCAGCGCCAGCAGCACGCCGGCGATGGTCGCGGGCACCATCGCGAACCGGGTCACGCTGACCAGGTCGATGATCGGCACGTGGCTGACCAGGCCGAACGGCAGCGGGACGCCGGTGTCGGAGCCGAACACCTTGAGGCTCGGGCCCATCGACACGACCAGCAGCACGAACGCCGAGATCGCGGCGGCCCGGGCCGCCGCCGAACGCCACAGCACCACCACCGCGGCCACGATCATCACCAGGCCGACCGGGCCGAAGAACGTGTTGTCCTCGGTGCTGCTGACGCTCATCCGGCGGGCCAGCTCGTCGGTGCCGGCCAGCGACTGGCGGGCGAAGCCGGCCAGCGAGGCGAGGTCGGTGGCGAACTTGTCCGGCAGGAACGGCTGCCCGCTGTACGAGCCGGGACCGGTGAACTGGAAATAGAGCGGGTAGGCCAGCAGCGCCAGGGAGATCGGCGCCGCGACACCGAGACCGGCGAGCAGTGGCCGCGCCTCGCGCTTGGCCCGGGCCGGGACCATCAGCGCGTACGCGATGACGAAGACGCCCAGGGCGAGCGCGGTGAACAGCAGGATCTCCTCGTTCAGGAAGACCTGCACCACGATCAGCAGGGCCAGGATCACCCCGCCGCGCACGGCCCGGCCGGGCTCGCGCAGCCGCAGCACCTGCCAGACGATGAACGGCACGACGAACAGGCTGACGAAGTTCACGTGACCGTTGGCGTGCGACACCATCGCCGGGCAGAACCCGCACCACAGGCCGCCGATCCAGGCCGCGACGCGACTCTGCACCAGGTGGCGCGACAGCACCCAGTACCAGGCAGCGGCCGTGCCGGCCAGACCCAGCGTGAGCAGCAGCACCACGGTGACACCGGCGCCCAGCCAGTGGGTGACCGGGGCGAACGGCACACTCAGCGCCAGCACCGTGGTGTTGGCCATCATGTTGATGCCGTCGGGCACGTTCATCCGGTCGCTGAACAGCGGGTTGTCGCCGTGGAAGAGCACCCGCTCGCCGTGCGCCATGACGAACATGAAGAAGCCGTGGTCGTCGTCGTTGCCGGCCAGCACCCGGCCGCTGGGGTCGCGCCACAGCCGGCTCAGCACCAGCACGGCGAGCAACCCGTAGCTCAGCAGCGCCCAGAGATCGGCCCGGCGCCGCCGTGGCTCCGGCGCCGGCGGCCGAGTCTCAGCCCGGCCTTCGACGACTTCCTCCACCGCACGCACCGGAGCATTGTGGCAGAAGGGTACGTCAGGAACGCCTGCGGCGGTGTCCGGCCGTCCCGGCCAGGCGGGCCGACTGGCGGGCCGACTCGACCTCGATCTCGTGCCGCAGTTTGCGCCAGCTGGCCAGCCGCCGCGGGGCCAGACTGCCGTCGGCGACAGCCAGGGCCACCGCGCAGGCGGGCTCGGTCTCGTGCCGGCAGTCGTCGAAGCGGCAGCGCGCGGCCAGCTCGGTGACGTCGGCAAAAGCACGGGCCAGCCCGTCCGCGGTATCGAGCAGGCCGACGCCCCGGATGCCCGGTGTGTCCAGCACGGCGCCGCCGCCCGGCACCAGCACGAGGTTCCGGTAAGCGGTGGTGTGCCGCCCCTTGCCGTCGACGTCGCGGATCTGCTGGACCGGCATGACCGGCGTCCCGGCGAGCGCGTTGACCAGCGTCGACTTCCCCGCCCCGGAACGCCCGAGCAAGGCCAAGGTGCGGCCCTTCCCGGCGTACGCCCGCAATTGCTCGACCCCCAGGGCGAGCCGCGCGCTGACCGCGACCACCGGCACACCTGGCGCGATAGCGGCGATCTGCCGGCTGATCGCTTCGGGGGTGGGCGACATGTCGGCCTTGGTCAGCACTAATAGCGGCCGCGCGCCGGATTCCCAGGCCAGGGCGAGCAGGCGCTCGATGCGCGCGTCGTCCGGCTCGGGATGGATCGGCTCGACCACGGCCACGGTGTCCATGTTGGCGGCGAGAACCTGACCGGTGCTGTCCTTGTCGGAGGTACGGCGCAACAAACAGGTGCGCCGGGGCAGGACAGCCTCGATCGTGGTCCGCCGGTCGGGCCAGTGGCGCAGCACCACCCAGTCGCCGGCGCACGGCAGCAGCGCCGGGTCTTTGGCCGCTTTGAGCAGCACGTTGCCGCCGAGGCTGGCCCGGGTGACGCCGTCGGAGCCGAGAACGGTGCAGACACCCCGGTCGGCCCGCAGCACGCGGCCGGCGGTGGCGTCGGATCGGTCGTAGGGACGGTAAGCGGATACGAGGGATTCGTCCCAGCCGAGCTGGGACAGATCGTGCGACATGAGAACCCGTTTCGCGGACGGGAGGCTCGCCGGACCTCGCGGGTCAGGCCAGGGCCTCCGGGTGAAGGGACGCCAGGACGAACAGCACGCTCCCCACCTCCTCCGCGGGATCTGATCGACGCGTCTGCACCGACGGTACGGTTGCCGCTACCCGGGCGAAAGCGATTTCCTCTCCACTAGGGTTCTCAGCGTGACTATGGATCCGCTCGTCCTGCTCACTGACGTCGACCGAGCCACCGACGACCTGCTGCGCACCGCGGCCGACCTCGACCCGGCGGCCGTCGGCGCGCCGTCGCGGCTGCCCGGGTGGACCGTCGGGCACGTGCTGACCCACGTGGCCCGCAACGCCGACGCGATGACCAACCTGCTGACCACGGCCCGCACCGGGGTCGACACCCCGCCGTACGCCTCGCCGGAAGCGCGCGAAGCGGGCATCTCCGACGGCGCCGGCCGTCCCCTGCGCGAGCAACTGGAAGACATCCGCGCCGCCCACGAGCGGTTCGCCGACGCCGGCGCGGCCCTGCCGGCCGAGGGGTGGGCGTACTTCCTGCCCTGGTTGGGGCAGTCGGCCGCGGCCGTGCCGTGGGCCCGGCTCCGCGAGGTGACCGTGCACCACGCCGACCTGGGCCTGGGCTACACGCCGGCCGACTGGTCGGACGCGTTCGCCCTGCGGCTGCTGCGCGAGGTCGTCGCCGGGGCCGGCCCGGACACGCCGGCCGTGCAGCTGCGGCCCTACGGCATCGAGCACGCGCTCACCATCGGCGACGACCCGGACGCGCCCGTCGTCGGCGGGCCGACCAAGTCGATCGCGGCCTGGCTGACCGGCCGCGGCGACGGCGCCGACCTGACCGTCTCGCCCGACGGCGAGCTCCCGACCCCAGCGAGGTGGAAGTGATGGCGTACACCGGCGAAGTGACCCGGGGCGGCCCGGCCGCCGTTCGTGACCTGGGCTCCCTCACCATCACCAAGGTGTCGGTGGGCGAGATGGACAACAACGCCTACCTGCTGCGCAGCGGCGACGAACAGCTCCTGATCGACGCCGCGGCCGATTCCCGTACGCTGCTCGACCTGATCGGCGAGGCCGGCCTCGAGACGGTGGTGACGACCCACCGTCACGGCGACCACTGGCAGGCGCTGGCCGAGGTGGTCGAGGCCACCGGCGCCGCCTCGCTGGCCCACGCCGACGACGCGGCCGAGATCCCCGTGGTCACCGGCACCGTGCGCGAGGGCGCCCTGATCGCGGTCGGCGAGCACGCGCTCGAGGTGATCCACCTGGTCGGCCACACGCCGGGCTCGATCGCCCTGCTCTTCCACGACCCGAACGGCGTCGGCCACCTCTTCACCGGCGACAGCCTGTTCCCCGGCGGCGTCGGCAACACGCGCGGCAACAAGCAGAACTTCGAGTCGCTGCTCAACGACGTCGAGCTCAAGCTGTTCAACCGCCTGCCCGACGAGACCTGGTTCTACCCGGGCCACGGCAACGACTCCACCCTGGGCCAGGAACGCCCCCACCTGGCCGAATGGCGCGACCGCGGCTGGTGACCGTCCGCCTCGCGACCGAATGACCACAGAAATAGCGGCCAGATGACCACGCAGGTGGCGGCCAAATGACCACACGGGCCCGCTGCAGCGCATAATAATTCCATGTCAGAGGTGATCCCCCGGCGCGCTCAGGCCCTGGTCGACGAAGCTCTCGGCGATACCCGTGTGGTGCTCGTCAACGGCGCGCGTCAGGCCGGCAAGAGCACGCTCACCCGGCTCGCGACCGCGGATCGCACGGGAACGACGGTCCGACTGCTCGACGACCCCACCGTGCTGCGGGCCGCCCAGGACGACCCGGCCAGTTTCGTCGATCACTCGGGTCTGATGGTCATCGACGAGATCCAGCTCGCGCCCGAACTGCTGCGGCCCATCAAACTGAAGGTCGACCTCGATCCGCGGCCGGGTCAGTTCATCCTGACCGGCTCCTCTCGCGTCCTGGCCCTGCGCACCCTGCCGGACGCGCTTCCGGGCCGGATGGAAATCATCGAACTCTGGCCGTTCTCCCAGGGTGAACTGGGTCGTGAGCCGGACGACTTCGTCGATGCCGCCTTCCGTCACGGGGACACCCTCGACCGGTCGTCGAGCCTTCGCCGGCGGGACTACCTCGAGCGGGCGGTCGCCGGCGGTTTCCCCGAAGCGGTTCGCCGGACGCCCCGCCGCCGGGCCGCCTTCTTCGACTCGTACCTGTCGACCCTCATCGAGCGCGATGTGCTCGAGCTTTCCAGCATCGAGCGCCGCGGCGACATGTTCAAGCTGCTCACCCTGCTCGCCGGCCGCGCCGCCCACCTGCTCGTACCCGGAACGCTGGCCGGCCAGGTCGGCCTCTCCCGGTCGACCCTGGTCCGTTACCTCGAGCTGCTGTCCTCGGTCTTCCTCATCAAGAGCGTCCCGGCCTGGTCGACCAACCTCACCCAGCGTGCCGTCGGCACGTCGAAACTCGCCCTGGTCGACACGGGTGTGGCCTGCCATCTCATCGGCCAGGACGCGGCTCGCCTCGGAGAGCCGGGCGGCGCGGCCGGGCAGATCGTGGAGAACTTCGTCCTGATGGAACTGGCGCGCCAACTGACCTGGGCCGAGCAGCGAGCGTCACTCTTCCACTTCCGCACCAAGGACGGGGTGGAGGTCGACGGGGTGCTGCAGACACCGGACGGCCGGGTTGTCGGCATCGAGGTCAAGGCCGGGGCGTCGGTGCGTACGGAAGATCTCCGCGGCCTCCGGCACCTGGCCCGGCTGCTGGGCGATCGCTTCGTCGCCGGCTATGTCCTCTACACCGGCCAGCAGACCCTTTCGTTCGGTGATCGCATCCGAGCTCTCCCTCTCGACGCCCTGTGGACGGTGTCCCCGTGACCAGGGACCGGTAGTTGGCTTGAGCGGTGCTCGTTCATGCCGATGAGGTAGGTATGAGACGTGTGCCGGCCCTTCTGGTGCCCGCGTTCGCCCTGCTCGCCGGGTCGGTGTCGGCGTTCGCGCCGGGGACGGCGGCGGCGCACTGGTCGTACCTGGGGGCGTTCGCGGCCATGGTCGGGCTGGCCTGGGTGCGGATGCGCACGCTGCGCGGCCCGACGCGGTCCGGGTACGCCTTCATCGTGGCTGCCCTGTCGGTCTGGCTGGCCGGCGACCTGCTCTACGACACGCTCACCTGGATCACCGGCGGCCTGGGCGAGGTGACCCCGTCCGACCTGCTGTGGATCGCCGGTTACCCGCTGCTGGCGGCCGGACTGGTCCGCCTGACCCAGCTGCGCGCGCCCGGCCGGCTGCGCGAAGGCCTGCTCGACGGGCTCGTCATGGCCACAGTCATGGCCTGGCTCTGCTGGCAGTTCATCATCCTGCCGGCGGCCGAGGACCAGCGCCTGTCGTTGCAGGTGGCGGTGGCGGCGTTCTATCCGTTCGGCGACGTGCTGCTGTTCGCCGCGATCGCGGTGCTCGTGCTGGTCCCGGGCACCAAGCGCGGCCCGACGCCCTACCTGGTCGGCGCGCTCGCCCTCACCCTGGTCGGCGACATCGGCATCTCGACGCTGCCGGAGCTGTTCCCCAGCCTGTCCCGGGCCGTGCAGGCCGAACGCCTCGACGGCGTGCTGCTGCTGGCCAACAGCCTGCTCGTGGCCGCGGTCGTGCATCGGGACGCGGACCGGATCGCCGATCGGATCACCCGTGAGCAGCGGCTGCACCCGGCCCGGGTCGTCTTCCTGGGCATCGCGTTGTTGGTGCTGCCCACGATGGCCGGGCTGCACAGCTTCGAGGGCACGCTGAGCCGAGTGTCGCTGGTGGTCTCGGTGGTGCTGATGACGACGCTGATCCTGGTGCGGTTCGTCTTCGTGGTCCGCGAGCAGGAACGGATCCGGGCCGTGCTGGCCCACCAGGCCGAGCACGACCAGCTGACCGGGCTGGCCAACCGCCCGGCGCTGCGCACGATGCTGGAGGCCGCCCTGACCCGGCCGCGGGACGACGCCTTCGGCCCGGTGCTGTTCTATCTCGATCTGAACGGCTTCAAGCAGGTCAACGATCGCTACGGGCACGCCGCGGGCGACTTCGTGCTGGTCGAGTTCGCTCGCCGCCTGGTCGCCGAGGTGCGTCCGGGTGACGTGGCGGCCCGCCTCGGCGGCGACGAGTTCGTGGTGCTGGCCGAGCACGTGGACAGCGAGGAGGCGGCCCACGCCCTGGCCGGGCGGCTGCGGGCCCTGGCGGCTGAGCCCGTACGCCGGGGTGACGAGGTTTACGAGGTCGGCGTCAGCATCGGTCTGGCCGCGGCCGGCCGGCTCCCCCAGCCCGACGCGGACGCCCTGCTGGCCGCGGCCGACGTCGAGATGTACGCCGAGAAGACAGCCCGCCTGACCTCGGCCTGACCTCAGCTGTGCTCGGCCAGGTGCTGCTTCATCTGCCCGGCGAATTCCTCGGCGTACGCCAGCTGGTCGCGCAGCGCCTGCACCCGGGCCTCGGCCGCCTGGTGGAAGCCGGCCAGCCGGTCGAGCAGCGCGGCCCGCTCCCCCGTGCCCGCGGTCAGGTCGTCGAGAATTTCCAGCAGGTCCCGCATCTCGTCGAGGGTGAAGCCGAGCGGCTTCATGCGCTTGACCACGCGCAGCCGGTCGAGGTCGGGCTCGGTGTAGAGCCGGAACCCGCCGTCGCTGCGGGCGGACGGCACGATCAGCCCGGCCTCCTCGTAGTGGCGGATGGTGCGGATGCTCAGCCCGACCCGATCCGCCGCCTCGCCGATTTGCATGTGCCGTCCCGTCATGCGTTCAGTCTGCCTGCGAGGTTCTTGTGGAAGTCGGCGCTGGCCTCGTTGAGCCCGATGATCTCGACGTTCTTGCCGTGGGCGGCGTACTTGGTGTTGATGGCGTCGAGCGCGGCCACCGACGACGCGTCCCAGATGTGGGCGCCGCCCATGTCGATGACGACGTGCTCGGGGTCGCCCACGTAGTCGAACTGGTGCACGAGGTCGTTGCTCGAGGCGAAGAACAGCTCCCCCCGTACGGAATAGGTGTTGCCGTTCTTGCTGACCTCGGTGAAGTGGGCGACCCGGCGCGCGAAGACGATCATCGCCGCGAGCACGCCCAGCACCACTCCGACGGCCAGGTTCTTGGTGGCCAGCGTGCCCGCCACGGTGACCACCATCACGATGATCTCGCCGGCGGGCATGCGCTTGAGGGTGGCCGGCGCGATGCTGTGCCAGTCGAACGTTCCGACCGACACGATGATCATCACGGCGACCAGGGCGGCCATCGGGATCAGGGCCACGACGTCGCCCAGCGCCACCACCAGGATCAGCAGGAACGTGCCGGCCAGGAAGGTCGACAACCGGGTCCGGGCGCCGGAGACCTTCACGTTGATCATCGTCTGGCCGATCATCGCGCAGCCGCCCATGCCGCCGAAGAAACCGGTGACGATGTTGGCCACGCCCTGGCCCCACGACTCGCGGGTCTTGTCGGAGCGGGTGTCGGTGACGTCGTCGACCAGTTTGGCCGTCATCAGCGATTCCATCAGCCCGACCAGGGCGATGCCCAGGGCGTACGGTGCGATGATCTGCAAGGTGCCTAGGCTGAACGGCACGTCGGGCAGGCCCAGCGTGGGCAGGCTGCCCGGCAGCTCACCCTCGTCGCCGACGGTCGGCACCACGACGTGCGCGACCAGCGTGAACACGGTGAGCAGGACGATCGCCACCAGCGGGGCCGGCACCGCGGTGGTCAGCCGGGGCAGCAGCACGATCACGGCCAGCGCGACCGCGACCAGCGGATAGACCAGCCACGGCACGCCGATCAGGTGCGGCACCTGCGCGCTGAAGATCAGGATGGCCAGCGCGTTGACGAAGCCGACCATGACGCTGCGCGGGATGAACCGCATCAGCTTGGCCACCCCGATCAGCGCCAGCACGACCTGCAGCAGCCCGCCCAGGATGACCGCGGCGATCAGGTAGTCGAGGCCGTGCTCCTTGGCCAGGGGCGCCACGACCAGGGCGATGGCCCCGGTGGCGGCCGAGATCATGGCCGGCCGGCCCCCGGTGAAGGCGATCGTGACGGCCATGGTGAACGACGCGAACAGCCCCACCTTGGGGTCGACCCCGGCCAGGATCGAGAACGAGATGGCCTCGGGGATCAGCGCGAGCGCCACCACCAGGCCGGCCAGGATTTCGGTACGCAGTACACGGGGTGAAGCCAGCCAGGCCGGCCTGTTGATCGAGGGCACGAGAGGGAACCCTACTCTTCCGTAAGAGGAGAGTTTGCCGTCAGTGGCGAAGTGTGTGGAAGAACGCACGCACGTCGTCGGCGAACATCTTGGGCTGCTCGGCCGAAAGGAAGTTCCCACCGGCGGGCAGCTCGGTCCAGTGCGTGACCGGGGTGTCCCGCTCGGCGAACCGGCGCACCGTGATGTCGGTGACGCCCAGTGCCACCCCCAGCGGCACGGCCGACTTCTCTTTCGGAGCCCACGCCGAGGGGTCGTGCGCCATCTCCCAGTACAGGTTGGCCGAGGAACCGGCCGTGCCGGTGAACCAGTACAGGCTCACGTTGGTCAGCAGCAGATCGCGGTCGACCGCGTCCTCGGGCCGCACGGCGGCCGGGTCGGTCCACTCCTGGAACTTCTCGACGATCCAGGCCAACTGGCCGACCGGCGAGTCGTGCAGACCGAAGGCCAGCGTCTGGGGCCGGGTCGACTGGATGGCGTTGAAGCCCATCTTGTCGTCGCGGAACTCCTGCAACCGGCCCAGCCGCGCCTGCTCGGCCTCGGTCAGCCCCTCGAACTCGGCCGGATCGCCCAGCGGGAACGTGATGTGGCCGTTGACGTGCACGCCGATCACCTTGCGCGGCTGCTGGCGGCCCATCTCGACCGCGATGGCGGCGCCACCGCCGTTGCCCTGCACCCCGTAGCGCTCGTAGCCGAGCCGGCTCATCACCTCGTTGAGCGCGGCCGCGCTGCGGGCCGTGTTCCAGCCCGCCTCGGTCAGCGGGCCGCTGAAGGCGACGCCCGGGTTGCTGGCCAGCACCAGGTGGAAGTCGGGGCTCAGCGCCTCGACCACCGGCTGGTAGAGCGCGAACGAGCCGGGCCAGTCGTGGCTGATCAGCAGCGGGACCGCCTCGGGGTTGGCCGAGCGGATGTGCGCGAAGTGCAGCGTCTGCCCGTCGACCTCGGTCGTGAACTGGGGCAATTCGTTGAGCCGGGCCTCGGCGGCCCGCCAGTCGAACTCTCCGCCCCAGTAGGCGGCCAGCTCTTGCAGGTAGGCCACCGGAACGCCGCGCTGCCAGCCCTGGCCGGGGATCTCGCTGCCCCAGCGGGTGCGGGCGAGGCGGTCGCGGAGGTCGGCGACGTCTTTCTCGTCGACGGCGATGCGGAAGGGGCGGATCTCGGTCATGTCAGCCTCTTTCAAGGGAACGGAATACTTCGTTCCGTTTCAAGGTAGCAGAGCGGAACGTTCCGTTCCAGGGGTAATCTGTGCTCATGAGGACTCAAGGGGCCGCCCGCAACAGCGAGGCCATCCTGGCCGCGGCCCGCGAGGTGTTCTTGGCCGACGCCCGCGCGCCGATCTCAGCCGTCGCCGAGCGGGCCGGGGTCGGCATCAGCGCGCTCTACCGGCGTTACCCCGGCAAAGAAGACCTGCTGCGCACCCTCTGCCATGACGGGCTGCGCCGGTTCATCGCCGAGGCCGAGCAGGCCGCTCGCGAAGCCGACGACTGGGCGGCGTTCGAGCAGTTCCTGCGCGGGGTGGTCGAGGCCGACGTTCACTCGCTGACCGTGCACCTGGCCGGCACGTTCACCCCCACGGCCGAGATGAACACCGATGCGATGCGGGCCGGCGTGCTCGGCGACGCGCTGTTCGAGCGCGCCCTTCCCCGCATGCGGCCGGGTGCCGTCGCCGCCGACGTGACGGTGCTGCTCGAGATGTGCGCCGCGGTCCGGGTCCCCGGTGACGCCGACCGCACCACCGACCTGCGCCGCCGCTACGTCACCCTCCTGCTCGACGGCCTCCGCGCCGACGCCCCGCTCCCCGGCCCGCCCCCGACCGAGGCCGAAGTGAACTGGCGCTGGCGGCAGTAACGTAGGGGCGGGAGGTGCTCGGTGGAGATGCGGCACGATCCGGGGCGCTGGGGTCAGCCCCCACAGCCAGAACCGTGGCCCCAACAGAGCATGCCCGGCTGGCTCGAGGAGAAGCTGTTCGACCAGCGCATCGTGCTGGTCCGCGGCCAGCTCACGGCCGAGGCGGCCACCGGCATAGCGGCCGCGCTGCTCACCCTCGACTCGGCCGGTCCGGCCCCGGTGCAGCTGCACCTGGCCAGCCAGGCCGGTGAGCTCGGGGCCGTCCTGTCGATCATCGACGTCATCGACGCCATGACCGCGCCGGTGCACGCGGTGGTCACCTCACAGGCCGGCGGGGCCGTGATCGCCCTGCTGGCCGCGGCCGAGCACCGGGCCGCCTACCGGCACGCCCGGTTCAAGCTCAACGAGCCCCGCTCGACCGGCGTCACCGGCACCGCCGACGAGGTCGCCCGGGCCGCCGGCCAGCACCTGCGCGAACTCGAAGAGGTCACGTTGCGACTGGTCGAGGTGTCCGGGCAGTCTCGCAGCCGGGTCGAGGACGACCTGTCGGCCGGGCGCAGCCTCACCGCTCAGGAGGCCCTCGAGTACGGGCTGATCGACGAGATCATCGGCAAGGCATAGAAAAACGGGCCCCGGGTTCACCCCGGGGCCCGTTCTCAGGTGGTTCAGGAAGCGACCTTCACACCCATCGAGCGGGCGGTGCCGGCGACAACCTTGATCGCGGCGTCGAGGTCGTTCGCGTTGAGGTCGACGATCTTGCGCTCGGCGATCTCTTTGATCTGGGCCTGGCTCAGCGTGCCCACGGTCTGGGTCAGCGGGTTGGACGCGCCCGACTGGATGCCCAGAGCCTTGCGGATCAGGAAGCTGGTCGGCGGCGTCTTGTAGGCCAGCGTGTGACTGCGGTCCTCGTAGACGCTGACGATGACCGGGATGATCTCGCCGCGGTTCTTCGACGTGGCCTCGTCGTACTCGACCTTCACCGCACGCATGTTGGCCCCGGTCGGACCAAGCATCTTGCCGAGGTCGACCATCGCGGCGTTACCCGCCTCAAGCGCGAGGGTTACCTCATGGGTCTTTTTCTTGGGCGGCATTGCGTAAGGCTCCTTAAGGTGAGCTGCACGGGCCCTCAAATCGCAGCTCGCCAGCTTCTTTCGACACACGACAACCCCGAGACCTTACACTCGCCGCTCTCAGCAGCGCAAAACGGGCCCGGGTACTGCCGACTAGTGTATCTCGGCGCTCAGAACTGGTCGCACTCGCACCGGTTCATCAACGAGCGTACGGCCGCCACGTACTCCGGGTTGGGCAGGGTCTTGCTCTCGGCCGCGGCCTCGATGCTGCCCTGACCTGCGTTGTAGCCCGAGATCACGACGTTGAGCAGGCACCACGACGTGTGCGACTTGCACTTGCTCGGGCTGAGGTTGTAGTTCTCCTTGAAGTAGTTCTGCCCGGCCCACCGGGTGAACCACGCGATGTAGTTGGCGCCCACGAACGCGTTGTCCTTGTAGTTCTTGGCGTTGTAGTTCAGCCCGAACCGGTTGTTGATCATCGACACGGTGTCCGGCATCACCTGCATGACACCCGTGCCGCCATCACAGTTGTGGATGTTGGTCTGCCAGCCGCTCTCCTGCCACGCGATGGCCTTGACCAGCGGATAGTTCAACTTCAAGGTCGGCGCTTCGGTACGCCAGTAGATGCGGGCCGAGGCGGTCCGGAGCGCCTTCTTGACCGTCTTCTTGGCCACCGGCTTCGTCTTGTCGTAGTGCGCGCACTCCGGCAGTTCGCTCCAGAACGCGGGTTGCGTCGGCTCGGCGGCCCTGGTCGTGGGCTTCTTCGACGGCTTCTTGGTCGTCGGCGCCGGCGTCGGCGACTCCGTGACCTCGTCGACCGGCTCCGGCTCCTCGGTCGGCGGGGCCACGCTCTCCTCCGTCGAGGCCGGGACCGGCGCGGCCACATCGTCGTCGTCGTTGCCGCGGACCAGGCCGCACCCCGTGGCTATGACCAGCGCGACGACCGCCGCGCCTATCTTGAGTCCTCGCGCCATCTCGTTCCTCCCCGCGTTCACCACTGTCGATGGCGCACGGTAGGCCTACTTTCCGCCCCGGCGCTGCACCCTTAAACCAGGACTGAAACGTCGATGGACCCCGACCCGGGGTCGCAACTTTCACCGGGGACAATGGGTGTATGCAGACCCGCACCGACCTACGCAACGTCGCCAT
This sequence comes from Paractinoplanes aksuensis, assembly GCF_024137025.1. GTDB lineage: Bacteria > Actinomycetota > Actinomycetes > Mycobacteriales > Micromonosporaceae > Actinoplanes > Actinoplanes aksuensis. The sequence continues at coordinate 5,703 of NZ_JAMYJR010000044.1, read as the reverse complement.
CATCGCCCACGTCGACCATGGCAAAACCACCCTGGTCGACGCCATGCTGCGCCAGGGGAGCCAGTCCCACGCGCGGGGCGAGATGGCCGACCGCGTCATGGACTCCATGGACCTGGAGCGGGAAAAGGGCATCACCATTCTCGCCAAGAACACGGCGATCAGCTACCAGCCCGCCGAGGGTGACCCCGTCACCATCAACATCATCGACACCCCCGGCCACGCCGACTTCGGCGGTGAGGTCGAGCGCGGCCTCACCATGGTCGACGGCGTCGCCCTGCTCGTCGACGCCTCCGAGGGCCCGCTGCCGCAGACCCGCTTCGTGCTCCGCAAGGCGCTCGCGGCCAAGCTCCCGATCATTCTGATCATCAACAAGGTCGACCGGCCCGACGCCCGCATCAAAGAGGTCGTCGACGAGACCTACGAGCTCTTCCTCGACCTCGACGCCGACGAGCACCAGATCGAGTTCCCGATCGTCTACGCGTGTGCGCGCGACGGCATCGCCTCCCTGACCCAGCCCAAGGACGGCACCGTCCCGGAAGACAGCACCGACCTCGAGGTCCTGTTCAGCACGATCCTCGAGACCATCCCCGCCCCCACGTACACCGAGGGCGCGCCGCTGCAGGCCCACGTCGTCAACCTCGACGCGTCGAACTTCCTCGGCCGCCTCGCGCTGTGCCGGGTCCACGAGGGCACGATCCGCAAGGGTCAGACCGTCGCCTGGTGCAAGACCGACGGCACGATCAGCAACGTCCGCATCTCCGAGCTGCTGATCACCGAGGGCCTCGACCGCAAGCCGGCCGAGAGCGCGGGCCCCGGCGACATCATGGCCGTCGCCGGCATCCCCGAGATCATGATCGGCGAGACCCTGGCCGACGCCGAGAACCCGAAGCCCCTCCCCCTGATCACCGTCGACGAGCCGGCCATCTCGATGGTCCTCGGCACCAACACGTCGCCGCTGGTCGGCAAGGTCAAGGGGGCCAAGGTCACGGCCCGCATGGTCAAGGACCGCCTCGACCGCGAGCTCATCGGCAACGTCTCGCTGCGGGTACTCCCGACCGAGCGGCCCGACGCCTGGGAGGTCCAGGGCCGGGGCGAGCTCGCGCTGGCCATCCTGGTCGAGCAGATGCGCCGCGAGAACTACGAGCTCACCGTGGGCAAGCCCCAGGTGGTCACCCGCACCATCGACGGCAAGACGCACGAGCCGGTCGAGCGCCTGACGATCGACGCCCCCGACGAGTACATGGGCGCCATCACCACGCTGCTCTCCACCCGCAAGGGCCGCATGGAAGAGCTGATCAACCACGGCACCGGCTGGCTCCGCATGGAGTGGCTGGTCCCGGCGCGCGGCCTCATCGGCTTCCGCACGGAGTTCCTGACCGAGACCCGCGGCACCGGCATCATGCACCACCTGTTCGAGGACTACGAGCCCTGGTTCGGCGAGCTGCGCACCCGCAACAACGGCTCACTGGTGGCCGACCGGGCCGGCGCGGTCACCCCGTTCGCGATGATCAACATCCAGGAGCGCGGTCAGCTGTTCGTCGAGCCGACCACCGAGGTCTACGAGGGCATGATCGTCGGCGAGAACTCCCGCGAGGACGACATGGACGTCAACATCACCAAGGAGAAGAAGCTCACCAACATGCGCGCGGCCAGCGCCGACAACACCGAAAAGGTGATCCCGCCGCGCAAGCTCTCGCTCGAGCAGGCCCTCGAGTTCTGCCGCGAGGACGAGTGCGTCGAGGTCACCCCGGCCGCCGTCCGCATCCGCAAGGTGGTGCTCGACCAGCAGACCCGTGGCCGCCAGGCCGCCCGCCGCAAGCACCAGCAGTAAGCAACATCAAGAACAGGATGTCGTAGCGGGGCGGTGGGTACAGACCGCCGCTCCCGCCGAGGGCCCGGGCAGGGCGAGCAGGGCGCCGGCGCGCCCAAGGCGCTCACCCCACCCGGGCGACCTGCGTGAGCGGTCGCGCTCGAAAACCAATCAACCCCTCAGGCCGCGTAGCCGGAGGGGTTGATCTTTGAAGTTGGGCGTCACCCATCACTCACGTCGCCGTGGTGGGATGAGCGCCTTGGGCGCGCCAGCGCCCTGCTCATCCCGCCGCGGCCCTCGGCGGGAGCGGCGGTCTGCTACTCACCGCCCCGCTACGACATGGTCTTGATCTGGCTTCAGTGGTTGGAGCCGGCTAGTTCTCTTTTGGCGTCGCGGGAGGATTTGAAGAGGCTGGCGGCGGTGGCGATGCCCAGGGTGCCGAGGATGATCAGCAGGCTGAGCCAGATGGGGATCTCGGGGGCCCAGTGGACGCCGTGGCCGCCGTTGATGAACGACAGGTTGTTGGTGTGCAGGGCCTCGAGGAAGAGCTTGACGCCGATGAAGGCGAGCACCGCGGCCAGGCCGTAGTTGAGGTAGACCAGGCGCTCGAGCAGGCCGCCGAGCAGGAAGAACAGCTGGCGCAGGCCCATCAGCGCGAAGACGTTGGCCGTGAAGACCAGGTACGGCTCTTTGGTGATGCCGAAGATCGCGGGGATCGAGTCGAGCGCGAACAGCAGGTCGGTCGTGCCGATCGCGATCATGACGATGAGCATCGGTGTGAAGAGGCGCTTGCCGGTCTCGGTCAACATCATCATGCGGCCGTCGCCGAACGACGACGAGACGGGCAGGGCGCGCTTGGCCCAGCGGATCAGCACGTTCTCCTTGAAGTCGTCCTCGTCGTTCTCACCCTCCTTGAGCAGGGTGATCGCGGTGTAGACGAGGAACGCCCCGAAGATGTAGAAGACCCAGGAGAACTGCGAGATCAGCGCGGCGCCGGCGGCGATGAACGCGCCGCGCATGATCAGCGCGAGCACGATGCCGATCAGCAGCACCTTCTGCTGCAACTGCCGCGGCACGGCGAACCGAGCCATGATGATCATGAAGATGAAGAGGTTGTCGACGCTCAGCGAGTACTCGGTGAGCCAGCCGGTGTAGAACTCCGCGGCGTACTGCCCGCCGGCGAAGAACCAGATGCCGCCGCCGAAGGCCAGGGCGAGGGCGACGTAGAACGCGACCCAGCTGCTCGACTCTTTCATCGAGGGCTCGTGCGGCCGGCGCCCGATGATCAGCAGATCAACGGCGAGGACGGCGAGGACGACAACCAGGGTGACGATCCAAACCCAGGCGGAGATGTTCAACTAATGCCTCCGGCAGACACGGTCCGGCGCTGCGCCCGCACCGGGAGCGGCGGGAACAGCGACGTGCGACTGTCGGAGGTCTCTTCCGCCGTCTGGGGACGACCGCCGGCCCCGGGTGCGCCCTGCAGGGGGTTGGGCGCTCCGTGTTGACGAGACCGGCACGAGGGAATACTCCCCTCCTACGGCAGCCATTGTGACGCATCGGACGCCACAACGGCAGAGCACCGGGCAAACCGTGTCGAGTGTCATCCCGCGGTAAGCCTCGGGGCGGCCATCTCGACGATACCTCGGCGCAACCCGTATGCGTCCTAGGAACCTAGCCTGTGGCAGGCTGCTGTCCATGGTTCTCGAGGTCGCGCTGATCGACATCACCCCCGGCTCGGAAGACGCCTTCGCCGCCGCGTACCAGATCGGGCATCCGATCCTGGCCGGCACGCCCGGGTGCCGCTCGGTGCGCATGACCCGTGGCGTGGAGTCCCCGTCCCGATTCGTGCTGCTGGTCGAGTGGGACAGCGTCGAGGCCCACCTCGAGAACTTCCGCAACAGCGAACGGTTCACGCAGTGGCGCGGCCTCATCGGCGAGTTCTTCGCGCAGCCGCCGCTGGTCGAGCACTACCTGGACGTCCCGCCGCAGGGCTAGTCCTGTGCGGGGTCACCTTTGGTCAGGCAGTACGTGCCGCCGGCCGGGTCGCGGAAGGTGGTCCAGTGCGGCCACTCGCCGACGAAGGTCGCGCCCAGGGACTCGTGCCACGGGCGGGCGGCCGGGAGGTCGGAGCACGACACGTCGAGGTGGACCGAGGCTGCGCGCTCCTCGTCGAGGCGTTGCAGCAGGAACCGTACGGGGACGGGTGGCTCGGGCTGCAGCCGCACGAACTCGTCGGCCCGCACACCCTCGTCGAGGCGCCACTCCGTGAGCGTCTGCCAGAACCGCACCTCGTCGTCGTAGACCGACGGCGCCAGGTCGAAACACAGCTGGTGCGGGCGCAGGGTGATCCCGCCGGGCCCGTTCGAGGGCCTCGGCCGTACGTGTTGCCCCTGCCATTCAGCCGTGCAGAACTCCAGCCCCGCGGGCGACCGGAACGTCTGCCACCCGTCATGGTCGGCGGCCACGGTGGCCCCGGCGGTGAGGGCCCGCCCGTTGAAGCCGGCCAGATCGTCGACCCAGATGTCGGGGTGGTGGCCGCCGGTCCCGTCCCGCACGCCCTGGATCGCCAGCCAGTCGTCACCGGCGGCGGTCCGCAGACGCACGAACCCCGGGTCCTTCTGCGGCTCAGGATCCGACCCGGTGACCGAGGCCCAGAACGCGACGGCGGCGTCCAACTGCTCCCCAGGCCGATCGATGTACGCGTCCACCCAGCGAATCACTGCGCCACCACTCCCCACACCCCACCCGACACTCGTCATCAGCCCGCTTACCCCGACCTCCACCATCGATGCCACCAAACGAACGCCCACCCAAACCGGCTCACCTAACGCCACCAGCCCACCTAGCGCGGTCAGCCACCTCGCGCTGCCAGCCCACCTCGCATAACCGGCCCACCAAGCGCAGCCAGCCCACTGCCTCGCGCGCGACCGGCGGACCGGGACCGAACTCGTGGATGCGGTCAGCGGTAGCGGGCTCGGCGGCCGCGGTCGGTGAAGCCGAGGCGGCGGTAGAGGTCGGCCGCGCCGGGGTTGTTGACGTTGACGGTGAGCCAGGCATGGGTGCCATCGGCGGCCCGCTGGCGGGAGAGCGATTCGAGGATCAGTGCGGCGGCCAGCCCACGGCGCCGGGCCGACGGCACCACGCCGACCTGGACCACCCAGTCGCGGGCGGCTGTTATGAAGCCGGCGTCGCACAGGTCGGGCAGAGTCACCAGCAGCGAGCAGTCCGGGAGGAAGTCCTCGTCCTCCTCGTTCTCGGCGATCCACTCCTCGGCCGGGTCGCCGGGAAAGCCCGGCCGGTCGGAGAACGACGCGTGATAAGTCGCGTGGAACCGCTGCGCGACCGCCCCGCTCCAGCTGGCGACGGTTACACCCAGCGGCCATTCCGGAGCCGGCGGCAGCGACTCGTCGAGCTCGATCCGCATCACGTCCTCGGCGAATACCTGCCGCAGCCCGCGCGACTCGAACAGCACCGACGCATCCTCGGTCAGCGTCTCACTCTCGACCGTGACACCCATAGCAGCAGCACCGGCCGACCCGAGACCGTCAGCGACAACGTCGGCCGATTCGACCGAGCCGGACGCGTCACCGGTCGTCGCCGAGACACCAGCGGCAGCCGTCCTGGTCGACGCCGACGCGGAGGCCGGAACGCCCGCGTCATCAACGCCGCGGGACACAGCCACCACGGCCGGAACGCCCGCGTCATCAACGCCGCCGGATGCAGCCACTGCAGCCGGAACGCCGACGTCGTCAGCGCCGCGGGACACAGCCACTGCGGCGGGAACGCCCGCGTCATCAACGCCGCGGGACGCAACCACCACGGCCGGAACGCCCGCGTCATCAACGCCGCCGGATGCAGCCACTGCAGCCGGAACGCCGACGTCGTCAGCG
>NZ_JAMYJR010000043.1 GCF_024137025.1 Paractinoplanes aksuensis | reverse complement strand
AACGCCCGCGTCATCAACGCCGCGGGACGCAACCACCACGGCCGGAACGCCCGCGTCATCAACGCCGCCGGATGCAGACACCACGGCCGGAACGCCCGCGTCGTCGGCAGCGCGGGACGCAGCCAGCGCGGCGGCTGTGGTCAGGCCGTGGTCGAGCAGGGCGCTGCCCAGGCCGCGACCGCGGGCGGACGGGTCGACCAGGCCGGTGAAGGCGGGCCCGGTGGGCGTGAGGCGGGCCGCCCCGGCTGCGAGCAGGCTGCCGTCGGCGGTGGGCAGTGCGAACGCCGCCACGCCGTCGCCGGTCCAGCGCCGCCCGAGGAAACCGGGGTCGGTGGCGAGCGGCAGGCCGCCGTCGGCCGCGTAGCACCGCTCGGCGAGCGCCAGCAGTTCCGCCGGCACGCCGGTCAGCTCGGTCCACATCGTCTCGCCCGTCGCTGTCACCGGGCCAGACTAGGGCCTCTCCGGCTGGTCGCGGGACGCGAGACGCCGGTGGCGGTGACAGCGGGACGCGAGACGCCGGTGGCGGTGATAGCGGGACGCGAGACGCCGGGCCCGGCGGTGGCGGCCGGCTCCAGGGCCTGCCGTCACCGGGATCGACCTATTTGACCCCCGCTGCGTCCATGCCGCGGAGCTCTTTCTTGAGCTCGCCCATCTCGTCGCGGATGCGGGCCGCCAGCTCGAACTGGAGCTCGCGGGCCGCGCCCAGCATCTGCTCGTTGAGGTCCTGGATGAGCTGGGCCAGCTCGGCCCGGGCCATGCCCTCACGGGCCGGACCGGCCGGCGCCGGGCTGCGGCCCTTGGACCTGGTCTCGGGCACCGGGGCCTTGCCCCGCGAGATCTGACGGCCGCCCCCGCCGACCATCGGCGACACCTGGGCCTCGGTGTCCTCGGCCTCGCGGTAGATGTCGTCGAGGATGTCGTGGATCCGCTTGCGCAGCGCCGTCGGCACGATGCCGTTGGCCTCGTTGTGCGCGATCTGCTTGTCGCGCCGGCGGTTGGTCTCGTCGATGGCGTCGCGCATCGACGGGGTCATCTTGTCGGCGTACATGTGGACCTCGCCCGACACGTTACGGGCGGCGCGGCCGATCGTCTGGATGAGCGACCGGCCCGAGCGCAGGAAGCCCTCCTTGTCGGCGTCGAGGATGGCCACCAGCGACACCTCGGGCAGGTCGAGGCCCTCGCGCAGCAGGTTGATGCCGACGAGCACGTCGTAGTCGCCCTTGCGCAGCTCTTTGAGCAGCTCGACCCGGCGCAGGGTGTCGACCTCGGAGTGCAGGTAGCGCACCCGGATGCCGTTTTCCAGCAGGTAGTCGGTGAGGTCTTCCGACATCTTCTTGGTCAGAGTGGTGACCAGGACCCGCTCGTCGCGCTCGGTGCGGAGCTTGATCTCGTGCATCAGGTCGTCGATCTGGCCCTTGGTCGGCTTGACCACGACCTGCGGGTCGACCAGGCCGGTGGGGCGGATCACCTGCTCGACGTACTCGCCCTGGGCCTGCTGCATCTCCCACGGGCCGGGGGTCGCGGACAGATAGACCGACTGCCCCACCCGCTCGAGGAACTCGTCGAAGCGCAGCGGGCGGTTGTCGGCCGCGCTGGGCAGCCGGAACCCGTGCTCGATGAGGATGCGCTTGCGGGAGGCGTCACCCTCGTACATGCCGCCGATCTGCGGGATCGTCACGTGCGACTCGTCGATGACGGTGATGTAGTCGTCGGGGAAGTAGTCGAGCAGCGTGTACGACGGCTCGCCGGGCGAGCGCCCGTCCATGTGCATCGAGTAGTTCTCGATGCCGTTGCAGAAGCCGACCTGGCGCATCATCTCGACGTCGTACGTGGTGCGCATGCGCAGCCGCTGGGCCTCGAGCAGCTTGCCCTGCCGTTCGAGCTCGGCCAGCCGCTCCTCGAGCTCGGCCTCGATCTGGTTGATCGCGCGTTCCATGCGCTCGGGCCCGGCCACGTAGTGCGACGCCGGGAAGATCACCAGATGTTCGACCTCGCGCACGACCTCGCCGGTGAGCGGGTGCAGGTAATACAGCTTCTCGATCTCGTCGCCGAACAGCTCGATACGGACCGCCAGCTCTTCGTAGGCCGGGATGATCTCGAGCGTGTCGCCCCGCACGCGGAACGTGCCGCGCTGGAAGGCCATGTCGTTGCGCGCGTATTGAATGTCGACCAGGCGCCGCAGCAGCTTGTCGCGGTCGACCTCTTCGCCGACCTTGAGCCCGACGGACCGGTCGAGGTATTCCTGCGGGGTGCCCAGGCCGTAGATCGCGCTGACCGTGGCCACCACGATCGTGTCGCGCCGGGTGAGCAGCGACATCGTGGCCGAGTGGCGCAGCCGTTCGACCTCTTCGTTGACCGACGAGTCTTTCTCGATGTAGGTGTCGGTCTGCGCGATGTAGGCCTCGGGCTGGTAGTAGTCGTAGTAGCTGACGAAGTATTCGACAGCGTTGTTGGGCAGCAGCTCGCGGAACTCTTTGGCGAGCTGGGCGCAGAGCGTCTTGTTGGGGGCCAGCACGAGGGCCGGCCGCTGCAGCTTCTCGATCAGCCAGGCCGTGGTGGCACTCTTGCCCGTGCCGGTCGCGCCGAGCAGCACCGTGTTGCGGTCACCGCGCCGGACCCGCCGGTCGAGCTCGGCGATGGCGGCCGGCTGGTCACCGGCCGGCTGGAATTCACTGACGACCTCGAAGCGGCCGTCGAGTCGTGGAAAGTCGAGCGCCATGGGACCTACCGTACGTCGGGGGTATGACAAGTTCCGGCCGTCGCCGGGGCCGTGCGTTCACCCGGGCGGGGCCGTCGTGCGGAGGGTGCACATTCGGCCCTGCCCGGCGGCATTGATGCCGGTTGTGCGACACGCCTACCCTGGTCGGGTAGGCCGCTCGCGGCGGCCGCCCGGCACTGAGCGGGGCCACCACACGGTCCCCTCAGCCGGCCCGTGGTTGTTGCGCCCCGGCTTCCGGCGAGCGCACCCGCAGGTGGTCGCGCCCAGCGCAGACCGGCCGCCGCGAGCGCCCTAATTCCAACCCTGAGGTCAACCCCTTTCTTCCGTACGCCGTACAGCGCACCGAAGTCAGGCCGTCCGGCCGGGCGCAGCGAAGAAGACCGCGCAGCCCGCCGCAGTGAAGAAGGCCGTGCAGCCCGCCGCAGTCAGGAATGGTGCGCGGCCCGCCGCAGTCAGCCCCGCCGGCCGGGGCGTCGACGTCAGCCCGCGGTCTCGCCGGAGTCCGGGCGCCAGCCGGTCCTCTCGGCCCAGTCGTCGGCGGCGCGGGCCTCGTCGTCGAACCAGGGTTCCTTGGCCTCGGCGTACGTGTAGCGGTCCTGATGATCTGCCGACCAGCGCACCTTGGCCGCCGCGTAGCCGTCCCGGGCCTCGGGCACGGCACGCAGGTGGTCGCGCATCAACAGGGCGAAGCGCCAGCCGGGCGAGCCGGTCACTCGGACGTGCAGGTTCAGCGTACGGCCGGGGTCGGTGCCGCCGTGCAACCGCTTGGGCCAGGTCTCGCCGGGCAGGCCACGCGCGTTGTCGATCCACTCCCCCGGCCGCCGCGGGAAGCCGGCCCCGGCCAGCCGGTCGGCCAGCGCGTCGGCCTCGTCGAGGGTGCGCACGGCCAGCATGAGGTCGATGATGTCCTTGGCCGGAAGCCCGGGGACGGCGGTCGAGCCGATGTGCGAGACCAGGTGGCCCGCGGGCAGGGCGTGCCGGATGCGGGCGATCAGGCGCTCGGCCTGCTCGGGCCAGGTCGGGTCGGGGTCGGCGATGTGCAGCCGCCGGTCGGGCCGGGCCGACGAGCGGAGGCGCACGTTCTCCTCGTACGGCCGAAGCCGGTTCCTGAACAGCCGGTCGACCTGCTCGTTGAGTTCGTCGAGAGTGCCGTCGTTGCGCAGCACCACATCGGCCGCACGGCGGCGGACGGTGTCGTCGGCTTGCGCGGCGATGCGGGACTCGGCCTGCTCGAGCGGCATGCCACGGGTCTCGGCGAGCCGCCGGACCCGGGCCGCCCGATCGGCCTCGACGACGACGACCAGGTGGTAGGAGGGGGCAATACCCGTCTCGACCAGCAGCGGCACGTCGTTGACGACGATCGCGTCGGGCGAGGCGGCGGCAGTCAGCTCGGCCGCCCGGGCTCGGATGCGCGGGTGCGTGATCTTTTCCAGCGTGCGGCGGGCTTCGGGATCGCCGAAGACCCGAGCCGCCAGGGCGGGCCGGTCGAGCTCGCCCTCGGCCGTCAGCACCTCGGGGCCGAAGGCGGTCCCGATCTCGGCCAGCCCCTCGGTGCCCGGCGCGACGACCTCGCGCGCCAGCACGTCGGAATCGATGATCACCGCGCCGTTGCGGGCCAGCCGCCGCGCCACCGCGCTCTTACCCGCACCGATCCCGCCGGTCAGTCCCACCTTCAGCACGCGACCAGTATTCCCGGCCCGCCCACGACACGACAGCCCGGCCCGACGGAACAAAGAGGGAGGTGCGAAGGCCGCCGCGCAAGACAAAGGGTGGGGCCGCCGCACAGAGCGAAAGGTGCGGGGCCACCGCGCAGGGATGAAGGGCGCGGCGCCGCACAGAGACCAAGGGCGCGGGGCCGCCGCTCAGAGTGAAGGGTGCGGCGCCGCGGTCAGGTAAGGCGAAAGGCCGCCCCGACCGAAGTCGGAGCGGCCTTTCGGATGATGCTGCGGTGATTCAGCCTCGCGGCTGGGTCACTTGCCGCCGGCGAGCTTCTCGCGCAGAGCCGCGAGAGCCTCGTCGGTGGCCAGGGTGCCGGACGGCTCCTCGTTGGCGCGCGCCGGGGCCGGCGAGCTCGACGAGGAGGACGTCGACGTGCTGGACGACGAGCTGGTCGCCGCGCCGGCCGGGACCGGGTTGAGCGCAGCCTCGGCGTCGGCGTCGCGGGACGCCTGCACCTGCTTGGTGTGGGCCTCCCAGCGCTCGCGGGCGTCGGCGTACTGCTTCTCCCACGTCTCGCGCTGCTTGTCGAAGCCCTCGAGCCACTCGCCCGTCTCGGGGTCGAAGCCCTCCGGGTAGATGTAGTTGCCCTCGTTGTCGTACGTGGCCGCCATGCCGTAGAGGGTCGGGTCGAAGTGCTCCTCGCCCTCGACGAAGCCCTCGTTGGCCTGCTTGAGCGACAGCGAGATGCGACGACGCTCGAGGTCGATGTCGATGACCTTGACCAGGACGTCGGAGCCCACCTGGACGACCTGCTCGGGCAGCTCGACGTGCCGCTCGGCCAGCTCGGAGATGTGCACCAGACCCTCGATGCCGTCGTCCACGCGGACGAAGGCGCCGAACGGAACCAGCTTGGTGACCTTGCCCGGGACGATCTGGTTGATCGCGTGGGTGCGGGCGAACTGGCGCCACGGGTCTTCCTGGGTCGCCTTCAGCGACAGCGAGACGCGCTCGCGGTCCAGGTCGACGTCGAGCACCTCGACCTCGACCTCCTGGCCGACCTCGACAACCTCGGACGGGTGGTCGATGTGCTTCCAGGACAGCTCCGAGACGTGCACCAGACCGTCGACGCCGCCGAGGTCGACGAACGCGCCGAAGTTGACGATCGAGGACACGACGCCCTTGCGGACCTGGCCCTTCTGGAGCTTGTTGAGGAACTCGGTGCGGACCTCGGACTGCGTCTGCTCGAGCCAGGCCCGGCGGGACAGGACCACGTTGTTGCGGTTCTTGTCCAGCTCGATGATCTTGGCTTCGAGCTCACGGCCCACGTAGGGCTGGAGGTCGCGGACACGACGCATCTCGACCAGGGAGGCCGGCAGGAAGCCGCGGAGGCCGATGTCGAGGATGAGACCACCCTTGACGACCTCGATGACGGAGCCGCGAACGACGCCGTCGTCCTCCTTGATCTTCTCGATGGTGCCCCACGCGCGCTCGTACTGCGCACGCTTCTTCGAGAGGATCAGACGGCCTTCCTTGTCCTCCTTGGTGAGGACGAGGGCTTCGATGTGGTCACCGACCGACACCACTTCCGCGGGGTCCACGTCATGCTTGATCGACAACTCGCGCGAGGGGATGACACCCTCGGTCTTGTAGCCGATGTCGAGCAGGACCTCGTCCCGATCGACCTTGACGACGGTGCCTTCGACAATGTCGCCGTCGTTGAAGTACTTGATGGTCTCGTCGATGGCGGCGAGGAATGCTTCCTCGGACCCGAGATCGTCGACGGTGACCTTGTTGGCGCTCGAGGTGGCCTCGATGCTGCTCGTCATGTGGACTGTTGCTCCGAACGGATGGATTCGTGGTGTCTCTCGCGCGCCGCGGAACTGCCGGCGGGCACGGCACGAACGAGCAAAAAAGGACCGAGGATCCTTGCAGTCGATCATGTCGAGACCGACGACCACGGAACCTGCTCCCTGCCGAGGCACACGATCCGCGAGCGCATCGACTAGCTTACCGTGCGCATTACCACAGGTTGCAAGCCCTCCTGACGAGCCAGGCACAATGTTCGACCGAAACCCCGCAGCATGCCCGTAATGTGCTGATTCTGGACGCCGCGACGCGCTGCCGTACCTTGGCGGGGTGACCGAGATCAACCCGCCGGCCGCCCGATCGCCGATCTCCGACGCCGAGAGCCGGGTCGCCAGCCGCGGCTGGTGGGACTCCGACGCCGACGACTACCAGGCCGAACACGGCGCCTTCCTGGGCGATCTCGATTTTGTGTGGTGCCCCGAAGGGCTGCGGGAGGCCGACGCGCGGCTGCTCGGCGACGTGCGGGGCCGGCGGGTGCTCGAGCTCGGGGCGGGGGCCGCGGCCGGGGCCCGGTGGCTCGACGGGCAGGGCGCCGAGGTGACCGCCCTCGATCTCTCGGCGGGGATGCTGCGGCACGCGCGGGCGGCCGAGGCCCGTACGGGCGTCCGGGTTCCCCTGGTTCAAGCCGACGCGCTGGCCCTGCCGTTCGCGGACAGCGTATTCGACATCGTGTGCACCGCCTTCGGGGCGATCCCGTTCGTGGCCGACTCGGGCGCCGCGATGCGCGAGGTGGCCCGGGTGCTGCGGCCGGGCGGCGCCTGGGTCTTCTCGATCACGCACCCGATGCGCTGGATCTTCTGGGACGAGCCCGACGAGAGCGGGCTGATCGCGCGCAACTCGTACTTCGACCGCACCCCGTACGTCGAGACCGACGAGCGGGGTGTGCCCACCTACGTCGAGCAGCACCGCACGCTCGGCGACCGGGTGCGGGAGCTGGTGGCCGCCGGCTTCGTGCTGCGCGACCTGGTCGAACCGGAGTGGCCGGCCGGGCACGAGCAGGTCTGGGGTCAGTGGAGCCCGCTGCGGGGCCGGCTCTTCCCGGGTACGGCGATCTTCGTGTCCGACCGGCCGGGCTGACCGTTTCCGCAGGCCGTCCGGGGGTACCCGACGGCCATGGCGGAGAACGAGAGCCTCGAAAAGGGCGACGACGTGACCTGGAGGAGCCACGGGCAGACCGTGCACGGCGAGGTCGAGCAGAAGATCACGAGGCGCACCGAGACGGCCGGGCGGACCGTGGACGCCTCGTCCGACGACCCGCAGTACAAGGTCAAGAGCGACAAGACCGGGCGCGAGGCCGTGCACAAGCCGGGAGCGCTGAAGAAGGATGGCTGAGACCGACACCTACGCCGAGTTCAAGGAAGCGGTCAACATGACCGCGAGCGAACTGGAGAAGTGGCTCGAGACCGACGAGTCGAAGGACGTCGGCCAGAAGTCGTCCTCGGGCGGCGAATCGGTCGGCCACGACTCCGGTCGCAAGATCATCAAGATTCTCGGTACGAAGAAGGGCGACCTCACCGAGGCCGACGAGGCGCACATGCGCAAGGTCGTCGGCTACGTGCACCGTCATCTGGCCCAGCGCCCGAAGGGTGACGTCGAGGACACGAAGTGGCGCTGGTCACTGATGAACTGGGGCCACGACCCGCTCAAGAAGTGAGCTAGACCGGGATGCCCGTCTCGAGCAGCGTGCCCATGACGGCCAGCGCCGCCGGGATCATGCGGTAGTAGACCCAGGTGCCGCGGCGGTCGCTGTCGACCAGACCGGCCTCGCGCAGCACCTTGAGGTGGTGCGAGATGGTCGGGCCGGTCAGATGGAACTCACCGGTCAGGTCGCAGACGCACACCTCACCCCCGCGGGCGGAGGCGATCATCGACAGCAGCCGCAGGCGAACCGGGTCGCCCAGCGCCTTGAACATCGGCGCGAACGCGTCGGCCTGGGCCCGGTCGAGCGGCTCGCGGGTGAGCGGCCCACCCTCGGCGGCGTTTTCCATCGTCTGGCTCCCCATGGCGTCACCCTTGCAAAGCGCCGCAACCGCATCCCGTCACGACACGCTGGCTCTCCGCGCCCGCGAAGAACACGACCGCGGAGAGCCTACGCCGCCGGGCCGGCCGACGGTGATCCGGAACGGCGCGACAACCACGTCGGGGGCGCGGACACCCGCTCGGCGTGGTCGCCCGGCGTCACGGTGATGTCGGCGTCCCGCCCCAAGGCGTGTTTCATACTGGGCTCGGCCTGCGGCGAGGTCCAGATTTCGTCTGCGTGCGGCCCGCGGAAGGCAGGCTACCGGTGTTGTAACCGGCCTTTCGCGGGACGTGCGCAGACGGAATCTGGGCCCGGCGCAGGTCGGGTCCAGTTATGAAACACGCCTAGGGTGGGGGCATGGCAGGGAATGGGGTGCGATCCGCGATCCGGGAACTGCTGCAGGTCACGGCCATGTGGTTCGGCCTGGGCGAGCCGGACCCGGCGAACGGGCGAACCCCGCCCGAGCAACGCGCCGCCTATCTGTTCGTGCAGACGCTGGCCGCCGTGGTTCTGGGTGTGACGGCGGCCATCGTCTACCTCGTCGTCAAGGGTGGGCCCGTGCCGGCGGGCTGGCCCGTCCCCTATCTGCCGCTCTTCGTGCCGCTGGCGATCGCCGTGGCCCGGCGGCCGGCCACCAGCTTGTGGCTGCTGGCCGCGGCCGTGCCGGCGGGCGCCCTGGTCACCGTCGTCGTGGCGACGATGATCCCGAGCACCGGCTTCTGGGCCTGGTTCAGCGCTGTCGCGGCCGGCGCGCTGGCCGCCGCCACCTTCTTCGGAGCGGTCTCGCCGCGCCGCTGAGGGTCTGTCCCTCGGATCGCGCCGCAGCCCGGCGTGATCCGCCAGATACGCCCTAGTGGTCGGCGCCGTTCCAGTCGCGGCCGTGGCCGACCGAGACGTCGAGCGGGACGGAGAGCGGGTAGGCCGCGCTCATCTCGCGGCGCACCAGCTCCTCGAGCTGCTCGCGTTCGCCGGTGGCCACGTCGAAGACCAGTTCGTCGTGGACCTGCAGCAGCATGCGGGACTTGAGGCCGGTCTCTTTGAGCGCCCGGTCGACCCGCAGCATCGCGATCTTGATGATGTCGGCCGCGGAGCCCTGGATGGGGGCGTTCAGCGCCATCCGCTCGGCCATCTCGCGGCGCTGGCGGTTGTCGCTGGACAGGTCGGGCAGGTAGCGGCGCCGGCCCAGGATGGTCGCGGTGTAGCCGTCCTGCACGGCCCGCTTCACCACGGCCTGCAGGTATTCACGGACGCCGCCGAAACGCTCGAAGTATTCGTCCATGAGGCCGCGGGCCTCGTCGGTGGGAATGTTGAGCTGGTTGGACAGGCCGAACGCGCTCAGCCCGTAGGCCAGGCCGTAGTTCATCGCCTTGATCTTGCGGCGCTGGTCGGGGACGACCTCTTCGACCGGCACGTGGAACACCGACGAGGCGGTGGCCGCGTGGAAGTCGAACGCCGAGTTGAACGCGGCCACCAGCGCCTCGTCGGCCGACAGGTGGGCCATGATGCGCATCTCGATCTGGCTGTAGTCGGCCGTCATGAGCTGCTCGAAGCCCTCGCCGACGACGAACGCGCGCCGGATGCGGCGGCCCTCTTCGGTCCGGATCGGGATGTTCTGCAGGTTGGGGTCGGTCGACGAGAGCCGGCCGGTGGCCGCCACGGTCTGGTTGAACGTGGTGTGGATGCGGCCGTCGTCGGAGACCGACTTGAGCAGCCCGTCGACCGTCGACTTGAGCTTGGCCACGTCGCGGTGCCGCAGCAGGTGCTCGAGCAGCGGGTCGCCGGTCTGGGCGAACAGGCTCTGCAGCGCGTCGGCGTCGGTCGTGTAACCCGACTTGATCTTCTTGGTCTTGGGCAGGTTCTTCTCGACGAACAGGATCTCTTGCAGCTGCTTGGGCGAGCCCAGGTTGAACTCACGCCCGACCTCGGCGTGCGCGGCCTGCTGGGCCGCCTTGACCTCGGCCGCGAAGTGGGCCTCGAGCTCGGACAGGTAGACCGTGTCGGCCGCGATGCCGAGGTGTTCCATCTCGCCCAGCACCTCGGACAGCGGCTGCTCGACCTCGACCAGCAGGGTCTGGGACTCGCCGCCGTCGCGCGAGAGCTCCTCGGTGAGCACGTCGGCCAGGTCGAGCGTGGCCCGGGCCCGCAGCATCACGTTCTGTTCGGCCGCGGCCTCGTCGCCGGTGCCGGCGAGCAGGTCGAGCTGGCCGGTCTGCGGCTCCTCGACCCGCAGCTCGCGCTTGAGGTAGCGCAGGGCCAGGTCGTTGAGGTCGTAGGCGCGCTGGTCGGGCTTGGCCAGGTAGGCCGCCAGCGCGGTGTCGACCCGCACGCCGGTCAGGTGCCACCCATGCGCGCGCATGGCCAGCGCGGCCGGCTTGGCGTCGTGCAGCACCTTGGGCCGGTCGGGGTCGGTGAGCCAGTCGGCGACCGCGCGCTCGTCGGCCTCGTCGAGGGCGGCCGGGTCGAACCAGGCGGCCGGGCCGTCGCCGGTCGCGACGGCGACGCCGGTGAGCGTGCCCGTCCCGCGGCCGAAGGTGCCGGTGACCGCCACGCCGACCGGCGCCGCGGCGGCGTGGGCGGCCAGCCACGGGCCCACCTCGCCCGCGCCCAGCGCCCGGCCGTCGATGTCGAAGCCGGCCTCGGCCTCGGGCTCGACCGCCTCGAGGTAGGAGTAGAGACGCTCGCGCAGCACCCGGAACTCGAGCGCGTCGAACACCTGGTGCACGGCCTCACGGTCCCAGCCGTGCCAGCGCACGTCCTCGGGGCGGATCTCGAGCTCGAGGTCGGTGCGCAGAGCGTTGAGGCTGTAGTTCTGGATCACCGAGGCCAGGTGGGCGCGCAAGTTGTCGCCGGCCTTGCCCTTGACCTTGTCGGCATTGGCGACGACGCCGTCGAGGCCACCGAACTCGATGATCCACTTGGCGGCTGTCTTGGGCCCGACGCCGGGCACGCCGATCAGGTTGTCGCTGGTCTCGCCGACCAGGGCGGCCTTGTCGCGATAGAGATGCGGCGGGACGAGCTGCTTCTCCTCGACCAGGGCCGGGGTCATCCGCCAGACCTCGGAGACGCCGCGGCTCGGGTAGAGGACCGTGGTGTGCTCGTCGACCAGTTGCAGGGCGTCGCGGTCGCCGGAGGAGATGAGCACCTCCATGCCGGCCGCGCGGGCCTGCGTGGCCAGGGTGGCGATGACGTCGTCGGCCTCGAAGCCGGCCTTCTCGACGTAGGGGATGCGCAGCGCGTCGAGAATCTCTTTGACCAGACTGACCTGGCCCAGGAACTCCGGCGGGGTCGCCTTGCGGCCGGCCTTGTACTCCGGATAGATCTCGGTGCGGAAGGAGACGCGGGAGACGTCGAACGCGACCACGATGTGCGTGGGCTTCTCGTCGCGCAGCATGTTGATCAGCATCGAGGTGAAGCCGAACACGGCATTCGTGTGCTGACCGGTCTGCGTGCTGAAGTTCTCCTTGGGCAGCGCGTGGAACGCGCGGTAGGCCAAAGAGTGGCCGTCGAGCAGCAGCAAACGGGGGGTCTGGGCGTCGTCGCTCACGTCCAGGAACTCTAGTCGTGGGGTCCGACAATAACCCGGACCACCCCGTCTGCTCAGAGCACTTTGCTCAGGAATGCTTTGGTTCGCTCATGCTGCGGGTTGCCGATCACGTCGCGTGGGGCGCCCTGTTCGACCACGACCCCGCCGTCCATGAAGATCAGGTTGTCGCCCACCTCGCGGGCGAAGCCGATCTCGTGGGTCACCACGATCATGGTCATGCCGTCCTGGGCCAGGCCCTTCATGACGTCGAGGACCTCACCCACCAGCTCGGGGTCGAGCGCGCTGGTCGGCTCGTCGAACAGCATCAGCTTGGGCCGCATGGCCAGGGCCCGGGCGATCGCCACCCGCTGCTGCTGCCCGCCGGACAGCTGCCCCGGGTAGTTGCCGATCTTGCTGCTCAGGCCGACCCGGTCGAGCAATGCGGTCGCCCGCTCGCGGACCTCGGACTTGCTCTCCCGCTTGACCCGGCAGGGCGCCTCCATGACGTTGTCGAGCACCGTCATGTGCGGGAAGAGATTGAACCGCTGGAAGACCATGCCGATCGACCGCCGCTGCCGGGCCACGTCCTTCTCGCTGAGCTCGTGCAGCTTGCCGCCGCGCTCGCGATAGCCGACCAGATCGCCGTCGACGAAGATCCGCCCGGCGTTGATCTTTTCGAGGTGGTTGATGCAGCGCAGGAACGTCGACTTGCCGGAGCCCGAGGGGCCCAGCACGCAGCACACCTCGCCCGGCTTGACGACCAGGTCGATGCCCTTGAGCACCTCGAGCGAGCCGAACGACTTGTGCACGTTGTCGGCCCGCACCATCTCGGGCTCGGGCTCGGGTTCCGGCTCGGGTGCCTCGGCCACGGGCTCCTCGACGATCTCGTCGGGCTCGGGGGTGTCGGTCACGGTGTCTCCCCGGTGGTGGTGATCTTGCCGCCCTGCTCGACCTGGATGTTGCGCAGCCGCTGCTTGGCCCGGGCGCTGGCGCCGTACCCCTTGCCGTAGTGCCGCTCGACGTAGTACTGGCCGATCATCAGGATCGTGCAGATGATCAGGTACCAGATCACGGCCGCTACCAGCACGGGGAAGACCACGAAGGTCCGCGCCGAGATGTTGTTGAGCTGGAACCACAGCTCGCCCGCGACCGGCACGAAGGCCACCAGCGACGTGTCCTTGACCATGGCGATGGTCTCGTTGCCGGTGGGCGGCACGATCACCCGCATGGCCTGCGGCAGCACGATGCGGCGCAGCACCTGGAAGCGGCTCATGCCCAGGGCCACCGCGGCCTCGCTCTGCCCCGAGTCGACCGACTGCAGGCCGGCCCGCACGATCTCAGCCATGTACGCGGCCTCGGACAGGCCCAGCGCCAGCATGCCCGCCACGAAACCGGCGAGCAGGTCGACGGCCCGGATGCTGTAGAACTGCCCGTTGAAGTTGTCGATGCCGAACAACTTGCCGATCTGCTCGTCGAACGGCAGGCCGAAGCCGATCCGGCTCCACAGGATGTTCAGGTTGCCGAAGAGGATGGCCAGGATCAGTCGCGGCACCGCCCGGAAGAACCAGGTGTAGACGAACGCCACCGACGACAGGATCCGGTTCGGCGACAGCCGCATGACGGCCAGGACGGTGCCGAGGCCGATGCCGATGGCCATCGACGTGATCGTCAGCAGGATCGTGCCGCGCAGGCCCTCGAGGACGGGGCCGGTGAACATGACGCCGCGCTTGCCCTCTTCGTAGCTGACGAAGATATAGGACCAGCGGAAGTTGTCGTTGGTCAGCAGCAGGTGCACGAACATCGCGACGAGCACCGCGATGACCGCGATCGACACCCAGCGGACGGGGTGCCGTACGGGCACGGCCTTGATCGCCTCAGGCCGTGCCCGTTCGGTGGTGGACTGCTCGCTCATCTAGCGGGTCAGACCGAGGGGTTCACTTCGGGCGTCGTGATCGCACCCGCGGCGACGCCCCACTTGTCGAGGATCTGCTTGTACGTGCCGTCGGCGATGAGGGCCTGCACGGCCTCGCCGATCACGCCGGCGAACGCCTCCTGGTCCTTGGCCACGACGTAGCCGTACGGGGCCGAGTCGTAGATGTCGCCGACCAGCGCGAGCTTGCCCTGGGTCTGCTTCACCGCGTACGCCACGATCGGCGAGTCGGCCAGCATGGCCTCGTCCTTACCGGTGTTGACAGCGTTGGTCGCGTCCGACTGCTTCTGGTACTGGTCGATCGAGATCTTGGCCTTGCCGGCGTCGGTGCACTTCTTGGACCGGGCCTCCAGATCCTCCACCTGCACGGTCCCCGTCTGCACGGCGACCTTCTTGCCGCAGGCGTCGTCCGGGTTGATCGTCACGCCGGTCTTGGCGGCCCACTGGGTGCCCGCCGCGAAGTAGGAGACCATGTTGACCTCCTTCAGCCGGTCGGCGTTGATCGTGAACGACGAGACCCCGACGGCGTACTTGTCGCTGCTCACGCCCGGGATGATGCTGTCGAACGTGGCCGAGGTCCACTCGGTCTTCAGGTTCAGCTTCTGCGCGACGGCGTTGAACAGGTCGACGTCGAAGCCGACGACCGTCTTGCCGTCGGTGTCGATGAACTCGTTCGGCGCGTACGTCGAGTCGGTGCCGATGCTCAACGTGCCCGACGCCTTGATGTCGGCCGGGACCTTGTCGGCGAGCGAGGTGTCGGCGGACGCGCTGGGCGCCGGGGCTCCACTCGAGCTGGAGGTGTCCGACTCCGAGCCGCAAGCGCCCATCGACAACGTCAGCGCCGCCGCGGCGGCCAGGCCGAGGATCGCCCGGCGGCCGGGGGTGGTGCGCAACATGTTGACTCCCAAAATCAAAGAGATCGTGTTTAAGCGACGCCCAGGTAGGCGTCCTTGACGGCCGGGTCGTTCAGGAGATCGGCGCCGGTGCCTTCCTTCACGATCCGCCCCGTCTCCAGAACGTACGCGCGATGCGCCCGGGACAGAGCCTGTTGGGCGTTCTGTTCCACGAGCAGCACGGTCGTCCCCTGCTGGTTGATCTCCACGATGATGTCGAAGATCTGCTGGATCAGCATCGGGGCCAGACCCATCGACGGCTCGTCGAGCAGCAGCAGCTTGGGCCGGCTCATCAGGGCCCGCCCGACCGCCAGCATCTGCTGCTCACCGCCGGACAGCGTGCCCCCGGCCTGCTTCTCGCGCTCCTTGAGCCGCGGGAACAGGGTGAAGGCGCGCTGCAGGTCCTCGTCGATCTCGGACCGGTTGCGCCGCGTGTACGCGCCCATCTCCAGGTTCTCCCGCACCGTCATGCCCGGGAAGATGCCCCGGCCCTCGGGCGACTGGGAGACGCCGCGGATGACCCGCAGGTCGGCCCGCAGCTTGGTGATGTCCTCGCCGTCGAACTTGATCGTGCCCTGGGCCACCGGCCGCAGACCCGAGATGGCCCGCATGGTCGTCGACTTGCCGGCGCCGTTCGCGCCGATCAGGGCCACGACCTCGCCCTCGCCGACGGTCATGCTGATGCCGTGCAGGGCCTGGATGCGACCGTAGGCCAAGGTCACGTTGTCGATCTCAAGCAGCATCGGTGGGCACCCCCAGATACGCGGCGATGACCGCCGGATTGTCCCGCACCTCGGCCGGCGTGCCCTCGGCGATCTTCTTGCCGAACTCCAGCACGACGATCCGGTCGGTGACCCCCATGACCAGGCGCATGTCGTGCTCGATGAGCAGGACCGTCACCCCGGTGTCGCGGATCCGGCGGATCAGCTGGAGCAGATCCTCCTTCTCGGCCGGGTTAAAGCCGGCCGCCGGCTCGTCCAGGCAGAGCAGGGTCGGATTGGTGGCCAGGGCCCGGGCGATCTCCAGGCGGCGCTGCTCACCGTACGAGAGGTTACGGCTCACGTCGCCGGCCCGGTGCGCGATCCCGACGAACCGCAGCAGCTCCAGCGAGCGCTCCTTGCCCGACTTCTCCTCCCGCCAGAACCGCGGCAGGCGGAACAGCGCGCTGATCACGCTCGTCTTGTGGTGCGCGTCCGCGCCCACCATGACGTTCTCGAGCGCGGTCATCTCGGGGAACAACCGCACGTTCTGGAACGTGCGGGCGATGCCGCCCCGGGTGATCTGGTGCTTCTTCTTCCCGACGATCGACTCGCCCTGGAAGCGGATCGCGCCCTCGGTCGGCCGGTAGACGCCCGTCATCGCGTTGAAGCAGGTCGTCTTGCCGGCGCCGTTGGGCCCGATCAGACCGAAGATCTCACCCTTGCGCAGCGAGAAGCTGACGTCGTTGAGCGCCACGACACCGCCGAAGCGCAGCGTGACGTGGTCGACCTCGAGAAGCACGTCCCCGGCCGGAGCGGACTTCGCCGCCGGCGCGGCGGCCGAGCCACCCGTCGGAGCAGCTTCGTCGACGGGCCGGGCATTCTGCCGGTCCAGCTCCTCAGGAGTCTCCTGATGCGGCTCGGTCATTGCGGAGCCACCTCCTTCTCGCGGTCCTTCAGCTCCATCGCGCGGCGGCGGCTCGGAATCAGGCCCTGGGGTCGCAGCACCATGATCAGGATGATCGCGGCGCCGAAGATCGCGAACCGGTACTCGTACAGGTCGGTGTCGCCGAACGACAGACCCCGCAGCCGGTCGGGGATGTACGAGATCAGCACACCGCCCAGGATCGCGCCGGCCATGTTGCCGGAGCCACCCATGACCACGCCCGCCAGCACCAGGATCGAGAACTGCAGGACGAACGTCTGCGAGTTGATGAAGCTCTGCTCGCCGGCGAACAGCACACCGCCCAGACCACCGATGAACGCGCCGATCGCGAACGCCCACAGCTTGTACTTGAACGTGCGCACGCCCATGACCTCGGCGGCTTCCTCGTCCTCACGGATCGCCAGCCACGACCGGCCGACCCGGCTCCGGTCCAGGTTCCGGACGCCCAGGATGACCAGGATGATGACCGTCAGACCGAGCCAGAAGTACGGGATCGCGTCGGTCACACCGAAGATCGGCTCACCGTTCCACGAACCCGGCGGGTGCGGGATGCTCGCGAAACCACGGTCGCCGCGCAGCGTCGTCGTCGACGTGGCCACGATCCGGATGATCTCGGCGAAGCCCAGCGTCACGATGGCCAGGTAGTCACCGCGCAACCGCAGCGTCGGCCAGCCCAGGATCACGCCCGCGATCATGGTCAGCACCAGCGCGGCCGGCACCGCCATCAGCCACTTCCAGCCGGTGTCGGCGTAGATCACCGAGTCCGGCGAGGTCAGCAGGGCCGTGCCGTAGGCGCCGACGGCGAAGAAGCCGACGTAACCCAGGTCGAGCAGACCCGCGTAACCGACCACCACGTTCAGGCCCAGGGCCAGCAGCACGTAGTAGGACATGTTGAACAGGGCGCTCGGCCAGTCGACACCCTCGGTGATGATCTGCGGGCCGATCAGCGGCACGTCGCCGGCGTACGGCAACAGGTAGGCCAGGACCGTGAAGACCAGAATCACCACAGCGCGTACGTACCAGGGCTGCCGGCCGAACCAGCCGCGCACACCACCGCTCGTACGGAAAGACGCCTTTTCGCTCATGCTCGAGCCCTTCCCAGCGACTCACCCAGCAGACCCGTCGGGCGGAACAGCAGGATGACCACTAGCAGCACGAACGACGCCGCGTGCAGCCACTGCGAACCGAACAGGCCGGCTGCGTAGTTCTGAAGCACACCCAGCAGCAGACCACCCAGCAGGGCGCCGCGCAGGTTGCCGATACCACCCAGCACCGCCGCCGTGAACGCGTCGATGCCGAGCAGGAAGCCCGCGTCGTAGCGCGTCACACCGATCTTCAGGTCGTACATCACCGCGGCGATGCCGGCCATCAGACCACCCAGCAGGAACACCAGCGCGATGACCCGCGACTTGTTGACACCCATCAACGCCGCCGAGTCCGGGTTCTGCGCCACCGCGCGAACACCCCGGCCCAGCCGCGACCCGTTGATGAAACGATCCAGCGCGAACATCATCACCAGCGCCAGCAGGACGATGAGGATCTGCAGGTTCGTCACCGTGGTGTCGCCGATCGTGAAGACCGGACGCGCCTGGATGATCGGCGGGACGCCGGTCTGGTTGCGGTGCGTCGCCACACCCACGACCTCGGAGATGAACAGCGACGCGCCGATCGCGGTGATCAGGAAGGCCAGCGGCGGCGCGTTACGCCGGCGCAGCGGCCGGTAGGCCACGAACTCGACCGTCAGCGCGGCGGCACCGGAGACGATGATCGCCGCGACGAGGCCGACCACCATGTAGAGCAACATCGGGCCGACCGCGGGGGCGGCCGAGTTCTGGTCCAGGCCGAACAGGCCCCAGGCGAACAGACAGGCGTACGTGCCGAGGAGGAACACCTCGGAGTGCGCGAAGTTGATGAGCCGAAGCACACCGTAGACCAGCGTGTAGCCCAGGGCGAACAACGCGATGATCGCGCCCTGAGCCAGACCCGTGACGGTGAGCGGCCCGAAATTATCGATCAGACCGGAAAAATCCACAGAGGGGCTCCAAAACGACGAGGCCGGTGCGGCCGGAGATCATCCGGCCGCACCGCCCACCAGAGAGTTAGTGCTGACCGATCAGGAGGTCTTGATCTCCACGTCGGCCTTCGCGTCGCCAGAGCTGTCGAACTTGAACGCCCAGACCTTGATGAAGTTGGGGTCCAGCTCACCGGTCTCGGTGAACTTGTAGGTGTTCGCGATGCCCTTGTAGTTCACGGTCTTCAGGTAGTCGTTCAGCTTCTGCGGGGTCGTGTTGCCCGCGTCGATGCCCTGAAGGAAGACGTTCGCGGCGTCGAACGCGACGTCCGAGTACGTGCCCGCGTCCTGGTTCCACTTCGCCTTGTAGTCGTTGACGAAGGTGCCACCCGCGGCCTCCGGCGGAGAACAGGGGCAGGTCACGACCGTGCCGACCGCGGCCTGAACGCCCGACGCCTTCGACAGGCCAGGGTCCTTCATGCCGTCGCCGCCCAGCAGCGTGCCCTTCCAGCCGGCCGCAGTGAGCTGCTTCCGGATGATGCCCGCGTTGGTGTAGTAGCCGCCGTAGAACAGCGCCGTGGCGCCGCTCGAGCTCACCTTCTGCACCAGCGCCGAGAAGTCGGCCTGCTTGCCGTCACCCTCGGTCTTGTCGGTCGCCACGACCAGCGAACCGAGCTTCGTCTTCACGACATCGGCCAGGCCGGCGCCGTACGCCGACTGGTCGTCCGCGACGAAGACCTTAGTGGCCTTCAGGTTGTCCTTGATGTACGCGGCAGCCGCCGGGCCCTGCGCGTCGTCATTGGCGACGGCGCGGTGGAAGACCTTCCAGCCCTTCGACGACAGCGAGACCCGCGTCGCCGACGGCGTGATGGTCGGGATGCCGGCCGACTCGAAGATCGGGTCGGCGGCCTCGGACTCGCCGGAGAACGGCGGGCCGACGATACCGATGATCTTCTTGTCCGCGACCAGGCTGCGAGCGACACCGGGCGCGACCGAAGCCTCACCCTGGGAGTCGAACTTCGCCACCTCGATACACGTGGAACCCTTGGCCTTGTTGTACTGGTCGATAGCCAGCTCGAAGCCCTGCTCGATGTTGACACCGAGGTTGGCGGCCGAGCCGGTCAGAGCGCCGAAGAACGCCAGCTTGTAGCCGCAGTTCCCCTCGCTCGCGGTGTCGTCGCTGCTCGAACCGCTATTACAAGCAGCGGCACCGGCGATGAGCCCGATGATGGCCACTCCGCCGATGGCTCGTGCGAGAACCTGCCTCAAGGTTGGAACCCTCCTCCATACCGAACCCACCGAGCCACCGTTGGCCGATTGGCACTTGCTGTGCCGGCGACCACAAGCGCCCCGTTATGGGGCGGGACGTTATCCCAGGTTCCCGGCCTGCCAAAAGACTTCACCTCGGCTTTCACCGAACCGTTACGTCCGGTGACCTGATGGCCAGGTTCGGTGTTACAACAGGGCTACCTCAAGATCAACTTGTGGCGGGTTGCGCGCCGTCCGCGTCCTGACCCTCCGCCAGGATGCGATCCGCCACCTCACGCATCGTCAACCGGTGATCCATCGCCGTGCGCTGAATCCACTTGAACGCCTGCGGCTCGGTCATCTGGTACTTGGTCATCAGCTCGCCCTTGGCCCGCTCGACCGACTTACGGGTCTCCAGCCGATCGGTCAGACCGGCGACCTCGGACTCCAGCACCGCGATCTCGGAGTAGCGGGACAGCGCGATCTCGATCGCCGGCACCAGATCCGATTTCTGAAACGGTTTCACCAGATACGCCATGGCGCCGGCGGCGCGGGCGCGCTCGACGAGGTCGCGCTGGCTGAAGGCGGTCAGGATGACGACCGGGGCGATCCGGCCCCCGGCGATCCGCTCGGCGGCCGCCAGGCCATCCATGATCGGCATCTTGATGTCGAGGATGACGAGGTCGGGGCGCAGCTCTTCGGCCAGGCGCACGGCGGTCTCCCCGTCGCCCGCCTCACCCACGACGTCGTAGCCCTCCTCGACGAGCATCTCGGCCAGGTCCAGACGGATGAGCGCCTCGTCCTCGGCGATCAACACCCGCTTGCGCTCGGCACCAGCCTGCGAGTCGGCCACGGAACCCCTACCCCCAACGTTCCCGAAGTCGCGACACCCCGGTATCCGGGTGTCGTCCCCTCAAGCCTAGTGGGTACGCTGTCTCCTGCTTGGGGCAGCGTGACCTTGTCTCGGTGAACCAGGCATGCCGGGGTGGCGCAATCGGCTGACGCGGATGACTCAAAATCATTTGTTCGAGAGAACATGCGGGTTCGAATCCCGTCCCCGGCACCACAGAAACTGTCGTACCCCTGTACGACAATGAAGATATGCACCCGGCGAGTTCAGCCGGTCGTAGCATTTGATCTTGGTGGTTTGGTGGGACAGGATGCCCGCCGTGCGTTTGATGCTGA
>NZ_JAMYJR010000042.1 GCF_024137025.1 Paractinoplanes aksuensis | reverse complement strand
GTAAGATCTTCGATTGGAAGAAGCCCTCCGAGATATTCGCCGAACTCGTAGAGGCAAATGCTTCGACCGCCTGAATTCGCCCACACGATGCGGCGATAGCAGTAGCCAGAATCGAAGCCGTCGCCACAAACACCCCGCCGATGCCGGCCAACATGCCCTCGATGACGAGCAGCAGCCCACGCGCAGACCACGCCGAATTCTGAGTTGCAGTCGACCGACTTCGGGCAGCCATCGGCGCCGCCCTTTGATCAGGTCGCGCGCTCGGCTTTTCTTTTGCTACGGTCATCGAGAAACCACCTTCGACTGAGGGTCGCGGGCAAGGGATCATGAACGGCATCCGTGGGCAAGACGGGTGCCGTTCTTCGTGGACGAACCGTGAATCACGGGCGACCGGATACATTCATTTCTTTCTTTCCGAACACCGTAGTGGCTCGACCCCCTACGGGGGCAATACGTCGCGGCGAAAGCTGTGAGGAATGACGGGAGGATGAATGCCGCATTCACGCCGACTCATTCTTGCAAATCGGTTGTGTGGCCTACGAGCGCAACGTCGAGACTGTCGCCCAGTCTGAAACCCTTCGGATCAACGACTTCCCAACAGGTCGAGCTCATCCGAACAGGGGTTTGATCAACTGACGGAGCCGATGTTGGTTTTACCGCCTACGCGATTCTCGGGTCCCAGGAGTGGGAGGTGATCGAGTTCCAAGCGTTGACCGGATGACGCATCTACGTTAGTGGTCGGCGCAAGGCGGATCAGTTGTCGGTGTACTTCTTCACCTTGGCGGTGATGAACGAGTCGGCGTTGACCTTGGTGCCGGCTTTCAGGTTCTGGGAGAGGACCACCCAGTTCGCGTCGATCACGGGGAGTCGGTTGGCGCCGGTGGCGTCGATGGCCGGGGCGACGTGCAGTCCCGCCGCGCGCCACAGGTCCTGCGCCGACTGGTAGTCCAGGCCGACGCCGTTGGGCACCTTCACCTTTGCGGGGGCGGCGGCTGCTTTCCTGGTGGCAGCCGCGGACGGCTTGGCCGACACCGTCGGACCGGGCTGAGCTGTCTCTGTGGCCTCGACCGGGGCGACACTCGGGGTGGTGGCGGCAGTCGTTCCGGGTGCCGCGGTAGTGCTGCCGGGGGTATCGCTCGAGCAGCCCGCCACAGCAACGACAAGGCCGAACGTGATCGCGGTCAGGGTCCTGGTACGCATCGCCGCAGGCTAACGTTCCGCACTCCTGCCGATCAGCCGAATACAGGTCGGCCGGACATCCGCTGCCGGGTGACGGCCTGGCCGATGGTGATCAGTCGAAAATCCTCGTCGGCCCGGCGGCGTGCCGAGACGTTCCACAGACGAGCGCCCCGAATTCGATCGTCCGGACCGCCCATGACCGACTCCCCCACCGGGAACTGCGTCGGCAGAACAGTGGATGGAGGGAGGCGACCGTGACGGAGAACGCACAGGTGGGTCGGCGGGCGGCTGTTAGGCTCGTTTTTCGAGTCGCCTGCGGCTGTGGATCGCCCCGGGGAGGGCTGCGACGTGGCCTGGAGCACTAGCGAGCTTGCGCGTCTCGCCGGGACCACGGTGAATACGATTCGGCATTATCACCGGCTGGGGTTGCTTGACGAGCCTGACCGTCGTTACAACGGGTACAAGCAGTATGAGACGCCGGATCTTGTGCGTTTGTTGCGTATTCGGCGGCTGGTCGAATTGGGTGTGCCGTTGGCTCGGATCAAGGAGCTGGACGCGAGCGCTGATGGTGAGGCGTTGCGCGGGGTCGACATCGATCACGCGGCGACCATCGAGCGGCTCGAGAAGGCTCGGCAGAGCATCGCCGTCCTGCTGAGTGAGAACGCGCCTGCCGACACTCCGGTGGGTTTCGAGTCGGTCGCTGAGCGCATGTCCGAGACTGATCGGTCGATGGTGCACATGTATGCGCAGGTCTTCGACGAGCGGGCTCTGGCCGACATCCGGCAGGCGGTGGAGAACGACGAGGACGGGGTCAGCGACGATTTCGATGCGCTGCCGGCCGATGCCGATGAGGCGACGCGGCAGAACCTGGCTGAGAAATATGCGCCGTCCTATGCCCGTACTCTGCGGGATTTTCCCTGGATGAACGACGATCCGATGGCGCGTGTGTCGAAAGGCCGGGCGGTCACCGAGCAGACGTTCCTCGACGCGTTGAGAGAGCTGCACAACGAGGCTCAGCTCGACGTCATTCAGCGGGCCAAGAGGCTGGCCCGCGAGCAATTGCGGGCCGAGGGTCGACGGAACGCTTGACCCTGTACACAGGACACGGTCTTCACTGGGGCCAAACCTGTCGAAGGGAATGCCCGATGACCCCCCGAATCGGTCCTCCTACCTTGGCCGAGGACGTCCTGCTCGTCCTGCATCAGTTCCGTCCCGGGCCGGAGGCTCTGGCCGGCGCGGTGCTGGCCGACCTCAGCCTGGGCGAGCACGTGCGCACCCTGCCCGGCCGGGGCGGCTCGACCCGCGTGGAAGCGGTCGCGGAACGCCCGCCGGCCGACGACATCCTGCGTTCGGCCTGGGAGTTTCTGCGTTCCCGGCCGCGCGGCGTCCAGGCCGCGCTGGCCGAGATCGGGCCGACGTTGCTCGGCCCGGTGCGGCAACGGCTCATGCGGCGCGGCGACGTGAATATCAACCCCGACGCGCTCGCGGAGCCGGGAGCACGGCGGCGAGGCCGGCTGCTTTCCGGCGTACGGGAAATGCTGGTCGACGGCAAAGCCGAGGCGCCGCAACGTATCGCTGCGCTCGCGGCTCTGATTTCCGCGAGCGGGATGCTGCGGCGGCTCGACCCCGAGATCCCCTGGACGCCCGCGGTCGTCGCGCGGGCCGAACGGCTCGAGAACGACGTCTGGGGCGCCCGGGCCGTGGCCGAGGCGCTCGCCCGGTCGGTCGCCGCGGCCCTCGCCGGCAACATGATCGTCGCGGCCGCAGTGCTGCAAAGCCGCGACCGGTGCTGAACCAGCTTGACCCTGTGGTCGGAACAGGGTGTCGGATGGCCGGAAACCGCCGTGGTTCAGGAGGATCCGACGTGGCCTGGAGCACCCGGGAGCTCGCCGACCTGGCCGGCACCACGGTGAACACCATCCGGCACTACCACCGGCTCGGTCTGCTCGAGGAGCCGGAACGCCGCGGCAACGGCTACAAACAGTACGGCGTCCAGGATTTCGTTCGCCTGCTGCGGATCCGGCGACTTGTCGACCTGGGCGTGCCGCTCGCGCGGATCCGGGTGGACGCCGCCGAGGACCACATGCTGTTGCGTCAGGTCGACGCCGATCTCACGGCGGAACTTCAGCGCCTGCGCAAGATGCGCTCCGGCATCGCCGTCATCCTGCGTGACGGCGCATTCGTTGAGCCGAACCGGTCCGACGAGGCCGGCCCCGTGGACCCGGAGTTCGACGCCCTGTCCGCCGACGCCGACGAGGAGTCCCGGCAGCGCCTGGCCGAAAAGCTCACCCCTTCCCTCGTACGCCATCTCGCCGACCACCCGTGGCTGAGCGACCCGGCCACCCGGCTGGCCGCGAGCCCGCACCTCACCCGGCAGACCTTGGTCGACGCGGTGGTCGAGCTCTACAACCCGGCCCAGCTCGACGTCCTGGTCCGCGCCGGCGACCTCGCCCGGCAGCAGCTCACGGCGTCCGCTCCTGCCCGGTGAGGGCGTCGCGCAACGCGGCCCGCGATCTGATGCCCAGCTTGGGGAAGACCCGGTACAAGTGCGCCGACACCGTACGCGGTGAGATCACCAGCCGGGCCGCGATCTCTTTCGTGGGCAGGCCGGCCGCGGCCAGCTCGGCCACCTCGAGTTCCTGCGGCGTCAGGGACTCGCCGGTCCGCCTCGTCCCGGTGGCCCGCAGCTCGGCGCCGGCCCGGGCCGCCCACGGCGTGGCGCCGAGGCGCTCGAAAAGCTCGCGGGCGGCGGCCAGCTGTGTACGGGCCTCGGCTCGCCGGGTCCGGCGGCGAAGGTGCTCGCCGTACGCGAGCCGGGTCCGGGCGACCTCGAACGGCCACTGCTCGATGCCGGGCAGCGCCAGGGCTTCGGCGAACAGCCGCGTCGCCTCGGGCGGGGACGCGGTCATCGCGGTCACCGCCTTCGTGGCCAGGGCCAGACGGGGTGAGATGCGGGCGACCCCGGCCTCGCGCAACGCCGCCGCGTGCCGGCGCGCCTCCTGCGGCCGCCCCGAATTGAGCGCCGCCTCGACCAGATCGAATGCGGTCCACAGTGCTTCCGGATGGAACGGCGGCAACTCGCCGGGCCGGGTGATCGCCGACGCGTGCGTGTAGGCCGACTCGAAGTCCGAACAGCCGAGCGCGGCCCGGGTCAGCGCCAGGTGGGCCCAGCTTTCGAGGCGGCCGAGCCCGCGGCTCGCGGCCCACTCGAAGAGCATCCGGCAATGGATGGCGCAGGCGTCCCCGGCCGCGGCCGCCGCCGTCAGGGATCGGCGCCGCTGCGGTGTGCCCAGCTCCCGCCTCAGTTGGCGGGAGAGTTCGAAGTGGCCGGCCAGCGGGCGGTGGGCGGCCGAGGCCAGGGCGCCGAACTCCAGCAGGGCGAGCGGATTCCCCTGGGCCTGACGGGCCACCTCCACGAGCACCCGGCGTGGGAGGGTGGTGAACCGGCGCGACAGCAGGCTGATCGCGTCCGGGTCGGGCAGCGGGGCCAGCGGCAGCTCGGGCAGCCGCAGGCGGTACGGCAGCTCGGCGATCCCGGTCCGCACGGCCGCGAGCACGCCGAGGCGGTGACCGCAGGTGCGCCGGGCCAGGAAGCTGATCACGCACCAGCTGGCCCGGTCGAGCACGTGAACGTCATCGACCACCAGAAGCAGGGGCTGCTCGCGGGCGGCCGCGACGAACAGCGCGTGGGCCGCGTTGAGGATCGCCATGTCGGCCGGGGTGGGCCCGGCGCCGAAACCGAGCGCGACCTCGAGGACGCCCCGGGCCGGCTCGGGCAGCCGGGCCAGTTCGGCCCGGAGCGGGCCGACGAGCTGGTGCAGACCCGAGAAGCTGATCTCCGACTCGTACTCGACACCGCCGCCCCGGATCACCCGGATGCCCCGCGCGGCCGCCCGGTCGGTGGCCGCGTCCAGCAGGGCCGTCTTGCCGACACCCGGCTCGCCGGCGAGCAGCAGGGCGGCCCCCGCCCGGGCGGCCTCGTCCAGGAAGGCGGTCAGGCGGGCCAGCTCACCCACCCGCCCCACCAGATCGGACGCGACGACGTCGGCCGACATGGTCATGTGCCGCCTCCTCACCTCAGAGTTCGCACTCACCCGCACCACCGATTGAAGAGTGTGTCCTCGCCACAGGGTCAACCCCGCGCCGCGGCGACATCGCCCACGGCCCAGATATCGTCCTGACCGGACCCGACGGCAAGACCGGCCGGTCCATGCGGACGAGATCACGGCCGGGCCGACCACGACCACCGCCGACAGTCATGACCGTCGTCATGTATCTGTCATGAAGTCGTGTACAACTCGTCATGTAGCCGGAACAGGGTTGGTGCCACGCGGAGCGCTGTTGCGGACGCGAACAGTGAGGTGGTGCCACCATGACAACTGTTTCCGAGGCGGCTGGACGGGTCGCTCGTGTGTCGTGGCAGGCCACGACCGCCGCGTCCGTGGTTCGGGTGATCGGCGATCTCGGTCCGGACACCATCACTGACCTGCGGACCGTCCTGGCCGAGGCGGCCGGCGCCCACTCCTGGGTCATCGTGGACCTCAGCCGCACGTCGGCCGTCCACCGGGTCGCGCTGAACATGCTGCTCGCCGGCCGGTCCGCGGCCCGTCGGCGCGGGGGCGACCTGCTGCTCGTCGCGTCGCCCGACCTCGTACGCCGGGTCCTGCACACGCGGCGGATGGACTCGGCCTTCACGACGTACCCGACCGTTCCCCGGGCGATGTCCAGGGCGCTGGCAGCAACCGGGCGCTGAGCAGGGCGCCGGCAGCGACCGGGCGATGTCCAGGGCGCTGGCGACGACCGGGCGCTGAGTGGCCCTAAGGCCGGGGCACGGGGACCCCGGCCCACGGCATCGGCAGCGGGTGCTGTTCCAGCAGCGTGTCGAGCACGCCCGCGATCGTGTGCCGGGCCAGTTCGCCGATCACCGCCTGCCCCACGTTCTCGTAGACGTCTTCCAGGACGGGCGCGATGCCGTGGCCCACCGGGCAGTCCGGCCGCGGCGGGTGGGGATGCAGAGCGAACACC
This sequence comes from Paractinoplanes aksuensis, assembly GCF_024137025.1. Lineage (GTDB taxonomy): Bacteria > Actinomycetota > Actinomycetes > Mycobacteriales > Micromonosporaceae > Actinoplanes > Actinoplanes aksuensis. The sequence continues at coordinate 152,515 of NZ_JAMYJR010000042.1, read as the reverse complement.
GCGCCCGGCTCGACCGCCGCATACACGTCAGCGAGCGATATCCGGGCGGCCTCCACCCGCAGGGACCATCCACCGCCCGGCCCCTTACCGGCGGTGACCAGACCCGCCGTGCGGAGCGGGCCCAGCGCCCGCCGCACCGCGACGGGGTTGCTCTCCAGGCTGGCCGCGATCTGATCGCTGGACAGCCCGGTGTGGCCGTGCCGCTCGGCCAGGGCCAGCCAGCACAACGCGTGCACGGCCACCGTCAAGCGGCTGTTGCCGGCCATGGAAACTCCGTCCGGGGGTTGTGGACTCCGTCGCCCTCACCATAATGGGTAACAAAAATTGTTACGGACGGGGACAGGATGCCGGTCACGGATTTCGCCGACTGCCCGATCGTCGAGCTGCGCCGCTACCAGCTGCGCCCACAGGGCTTCGACGAGCTGCAGCGGGTGTTTCAGGGTTGGCTCGTCGACGGCCAGGAACAGGCCGGCATGCGGCTCGGCGGGCAGTTCCGTGATCGGCGGAGCCCCGACCGGTTCGTGTGGTTCCGGGGCTTCGCGTCGATGACACGGCGGCAGGAGGCGCTGGAGGCGTTCTATTTCGGGCCGGCCTGGCGGGCCCACCGGGACGCGGCCAACGCCACCATGCTCGACAGCGACGATGTGCTGCTGCTGCGACCGACCGAGCCCCCGCACTCTCCTCGGCCGCCGGCCGGTGCGGGCGGAACCGGCCCCACCGACAGTGACCCGTGGGCGGTGGTCCACGTCTGGTCGAAGGTGGTCGACGAGGCCGAGGCGCTGCTGTGCGGAGGGGGCCACAAAATTCTCGAGCAGGCCCTGGGCGCACCGGTCGCGATGTGGCGCACAGAGCCCGCGGAGAACACGTTCCCTCGGCTACCGGTGCAGCCGGGCCGGCACATCGTGGCTCTGACGGTTTTCGAGGACGAAACACAGTGGCGCTCGGCCACCGACCGGCTCCGGGACGACCCCGGCTGGCGCGACGTGGTCGAACGACTCGACCAGGCCGGGGTCGTCACCGGAATCGACCTGCTGCAACCGACGGCGGCCTCGAGACACCCCCGGCCGGTCAGCCGGCGCAGGTCGGGGTGAGGGCGACGGGCGGCGCGCCCGAGGCGGCGAGCAGGCCGAACGTGGTCGAGCCACCGACGGGCAGCGCGCCGTTCCAGGAGGCGTTGCTGATCGTCACGCCGTCGGCGCCGCTCTGGGCCACTCCGTTCCACACCGACTCGATGCGTTCGTCGCCGGCCCAGCGCCAGGAGACGTGCCAGCCGGCCAGCGGCTCGGACCCGGTATTGCGTACGGAAACAGTGGCTACGAAGCCGCCGGTCCACGCGCTGCCGATCGTCACCGTGGCCGCACACGCCTGCGCCGCGGCGGTCCGCCCGGACCCGATCAGGTACGGATCACGCTTGCCGTCGGCGCTGAACCGGTACCAGTACTGGGTGCCCGCAGTCAGCCCGGCGACGGTGATCGCCCCGTTGCGCTCGGGCCCGGACACCGCCTCGGCCACCGGATCGATCCACTGGCGAGCGTCCTCGGACGAGTCGAAGAGGGTCACGGTGACGGGCGGGTTGTAGCCGCAGGGCGGCGTGAAGAGAATCCAGTAGCTGATCGTCAGGCTCTCGGTGGTCGCCGCGGCGACCGACCCGCTCAGCGGCAAGGCCGGCGGGCACGTCGGCGTCGGCGTCGGCTCAGACGCTGCCGCCGCGCCGGCCGGTCCACCGACGAGCGCCACCAGGAACAAGATCGCCGCGCCAATTCTGAGTCTCATCGCTCCCTTATATCGAGGAACCTCAATGATCTGAAGGGCCAGTGACGCCACGTCATCGAAAGCGGTGACGTGACGGGACTGATCGCACCGCCGCCCGGCTGATGAGCTGAACGGCATGTCTGTGCTGACTAGAAGAGGCCTCACCGCCACCGTGCTCGTCCTGACGCTGGCCGCATGCACCTCGGAGTCGCCGGCCCCGGCCCCGTCCGCCGGCCTCGAACGGTTCCACCAGCAGACGCTGCAGTGGGAGAAGTGCGACGACTACACCTCGACGGCGACCGAGGACACCATCATGGCCCTGGTCGACGGCCTGGAATGCGCCCGTATGGAGGCGCCCCTGAACTACGCCGAACCCGGCGGACGTACGGTCGAGATCGCCGTTGCCCGGCACGCCGCGCGCGGTGCGAAGGTCGGCTCGCTGGTCACCAACCCAGGCGGCCCCGGCGGTTCCGGGGTGTTCGGCGCGGCCACCACCGTGCTCGGGCTGGACGAGGCGAAGAGCCCGCTCCTGGAGCGGTTCGACCTGGTCGGGTTCGATCCGCGGGGTGTGGGCGCCACCCGGCCCGCGGTCGACTGCTTCACCGACGCCGAGGCCGATCGGAACGCCGTGCCGCTGACCACCCAGGGTACGACCGTGGAGTGGACCGAGAACGACACCCGGGCCGTCGTCGAGCGGTGCGCCAAGGACTCGGGCGGCCCGGAGGCGCTGGCCGGCCTGGGCACCCGGGACGTGGCCCGCGACATGGACGTGCTGCGCGTCGTCCTCGGCGACGAGAAGCTCACCTTCCTGGGCCAGAGCTACGGCACCCGGCTCGGCGCGGTCTACGCCGAGCAGTTCCCGCAGAACGTCCGCGCGATGCTGCTCGATGGGGCCATCGACTCCCGCCAGGCCACCGTCGAACGGCGCGTCGGCGCGTACACCGGATTCCAGGCGGCGTTCGAGCGCATGGCCGCGTTCTGCGCGCAGCAGGCCAGTTGCCCGATCGGGCGGGACCCGAAGACGGCCACGGCCGAGTTCCAGAAGCTCGTGCAGCCCCTGCACGAGAAGCCGATCCCGGCGCTGGGCGGTGAGCTCGACTTCGACGGCGCGGTCGGCGGCGTGATCTCCGGGTTGTACACCTCGGCCGCCTGGCCCCGCATCGTCAAGGGGCTGGCCCAGCTGCGCCAGAATCGCGGCGACGAACTGGCCCAGCTCGGTTTCGACTTCGGCGGCCGGGACGCGAAGGGCGCCTGGACCAACTTCGGTGAGGCCAACTACGCCATCAACTGCATGGACGAACAGCGGCTGACCGAGGAGCAGGGCAACGAGCTCCGCGCGGCCATCTTCCAGGCGGCGCCGTTCATGGATCCGGGGGTCGAGCTGACCGGGGCCCGCGACGGGTGCGAGCACTGGCCGGCCCCGCCCACCCTCGGTTTCCCGTACGCCGTGGATGTTCAGGGTCTGCCCGCCACGCTCGTCGTATCGATCACCGGCGATCCCACCACCCCGCACGCGGGCGGGATCCGGCTGGCCGAGACGCTGGGCAGCGCGCTCCTCACGGTGCGCGGCGAGGGCCACACCATCGTCACGGCCGGCACGAATCCCTGTGTCAACGAGGCGGCTGCCGCCTACCTCATCGACCTCGAAGTGCCCGCGAAGGGAGCGACCTGCACCCTATGACCCCTCGGCCGGACAGGCCCGGTCGTGCTGCGGCCGTTGTCCCGTGGCCAGGAACGTGGTGACCGTGTCGTTCGCGCACGTGTTCCGCGCGAGCAGCACGTAGGCGCCGTGACCGCCCTGGTCGGCCGTGACCATGCGGGCCCGGTTCCCGAACGCCTGCCTCAGTTCCCTCGCGCCGACCATCGGGGTTCCGGGGTCCCGCAGGTTCTGCACCATGAGGACGTTGGCCGGTCCCCGATCGCTGATGCGCACCGGGCGCTCGATCGGGGCCGGCCAGTACGCGCACGGGGTGATGTTGGCCGAGGCCGCGCCGAGCAGCGGGTACGCGTGGCGGTAGGCGGCGACATCCCGCTGATAGCGGCGGACCGCCGTCGGCCAGCGCGAGTCCCCGCACAGCACGTGATGCCGGCTCGAGATCAGGTTGTCGAGGTTGGCCGCCGGCGGCTCGGGCGGCAGCGGCCGGTTCGTGTCGAGCGCCTGCCACGTCGCGGCCAGCGTCGTCAGACCCAGGTCGCTGTAGAGGTGGTCGAAGGTGATGCCCCGGAACAGCGAGCCGTCGACGCCCTGCACCGGCTTCTGGGCCAGCCGCGTCGCCAGCTCGAAGAACTTCGCGCGGACCTGCTTCGGGGTGGCGCCCAGGCCGTACTGCGGGTTGGCCGCGGCGAACTTCGCGAAGTCCGGGAAACGGTCTTCCATCCCGACGGCCGTGCGCTGGAAGGCCTGGTGGTCGAAACCCTTCGGGCCGAGGTTGCTGTCGAGGACGAAGCGGTCGCTGCGCTGCGGGAACAGCGTCGTGTAGACGGCCCCCAGGTAGGTGCCGTACGACGTACCCCAATAGGAGATCTTCGGCTCGCCCAGCGCCTGCCGGATCCGGTCCATGTCGCGCGCGGTGTTGGCCGTGGTGATGTGCGGCAGCAGCGAGGCCGTCTCCGACGTGGCGCACTGCCGCGCGATGGCCTGCGCGATCCGCGCGTCTTTCCGCACGTCAACTGCGGTTTCCGGGTACGGGAGATTGCGCCGGGCGATCTGGGCCGGGGTCACGTCGCACGTCACCGGCGCGCTGCGGCCGACCCCGCGCGGATCGAACCCGATGATGTCGTACCGGTCCTGGACGATCTGCGGCAGCGGCTCCGGGATCGCGGGGTTGATGATGAGGCCCGGATAGCTCAACCCCTCGCCACCGGGACCGCCCGGGTTGGTCAGCAGCACACCCCGGCGCTCCGAGGGTTTCTTGCTGACCACCCGGGACACCGCGATGTCGATCTGCCGGCCGTCCGGCCGGGCGTAGTCGAGCGGCACCTGGACCGTGGTGCATCGCAGGGCCGGCGACAAGACCTCGGCCGGACACGGTCCCCACTTCAACGGGGACGGGCGGGAGGTCGCCGCGGCCGTCGTCACTGCGGCGACGGCCACGGCGAGGGTTACGGACAGGGCTTTGCGCATGTGTTTCCCTCACTCGTCAATGCACTGGGCTTACCGACGAGTCAGTGGAAACCATGTCACGACAACAGGGTCAACCCGGCAGCCTGAGGCCCGGCACGTCGATGACGATCAGTTCGGTGTCGTCGGCCCGGCCCGGGATGCGGCCGTCGTTGCCCGGGAAGTTGTTGTCGTTGGCGACCAGCACCTTGTCGCCGGCCAGCGGCAGCACCGACTCGACCGACTGCAACGGGAACGAGAACAGCGGACCGACACCGTACTCGTTCGGGCGGGCCGGGGTGGACACACCGGACGGGTCGGCGATGCGCATCAGGTCGACGGCGGTGCGCCGCGGCAGGACACGGTTGGCGTCGGCCTGGTCGAGGTCGGTGACGACCAGGCGCTTGACCACGGACTGCGGGCCCATCGCGTTGTCCCGCTCGATCAGCAGCAGCCGGCCGCCGTCCAGCACCGCGGCGTCCCCGACCACCAGCGACGGGTCGTCGACGCGGAACGTCCAGGTGCGACCCGTGTAGCGGTTGGCCCGGACGTCGAACTCGTACACGATCCGGCGGCGCTGGTCGGCGTCGTCGGTGCGGGCGCCCTCCAGGATCGGGTAAAGCGTCTTCCCGTCCCGGCTGACCGCCATCGCCTCGAAGCCGCGGCTGCCCGGCACGGTCGGGGTCTCCCCCGACGCCAGATCCGGCGACTGCGGCGACTTGCCGCCGTCCGGCAGCGGGATCGGCGCCTGCAGCACTTTGCCGGTGCGGTCGGTGCGGACCAGGTACGGGCCGAACTCCTCGCCCAGCCACAGGTCGCCCCGGTAGTCGCGGGCCAGCGACTCGATGTCGAAGTCGGCCCCGGTCAACAGGCGGTCCTTGGTGCCCGCGTTGACGATCGGGAACGGCACCTTGCGGTCCGGGTCGCGGAAGCTGATGAAGCCGCGGACGGTCACCTTGTGCGTGCGGTAGTCCGGGGCGATGGGGTACGCGCGGAGCAGGAAGTCGGCCGAGTTGTTCTTGGCGCCGAAACCGTTGTCCGGCATGGCGAGCAGCTGGCGGCCGTCCGGGATCACGGCCGAGAAGCCGGGGATCGGCTGACCCGGGAACGGCGCGGTGATGCCGTTGACCGGGGCCGGGTCCAGCTGGGCGCCGGAGACCGGACCCGGCTGGTAGGCCGTCGCGGACAGGATCGCGCGGCCCCGCAGCGTCGCCTCCGGACGGATGGTGACGGCCAGCGTGTAGAGCCGGGTGATCTGGGTGGCGCTGCCGTTGTCGTCGGAGATCAGGTGCAGCACGCGACGACCGCCGGGCAGCCAGTCGCCGAGCGCCGCGCCCTCGATGTTGTCCAGCAGCGGGTTGGGCTGCGGCTGCTTCGCCGTCGCGCCCGCGGGCGGGCAGTTCACGAGGTCGACCAGCAGCTGCTTGCCGAGCCAGGCGCGGGGGTCGGTCAGCGTGGTCAGCGACTCGACGCCGGTCACGTCGGGCGCACCGGTGGCCGAGACCCGATAAATGCGTACGGTGTTCCCGACGCCCGCGGTGAAGCCGCGCTCGACCGCGAGCAGCTGGTCGTCGCCGAACGCGACCAGCTCGACCAGGCCCAGGGCGGGGTCGGTGCGGTACGCGTGCTGGGCGACCGGCCGGTCCTTCTCGTACCGGATGATCCGGTGCCCGTCACCGTCGCCGGCCAGCGGACCCTCCAGGCCGGCGTAGAGCACCCGGTGGTCCGGGGTGGCGGCCAGCGCCTCGAACGTCTGGTTCACCGCGGCCTGACCGGCCGGCGTCACCCGGAACCGCGCCGGCACCGGCAGCGAGGCGATCTCGCGGCCGTCGGTGAGCCGGAACCGCCGGATCGACGGCTCCCGCTCGGAACTGGCCAGCACGGTCCGCCCGGACCGCTCGAGCACCAGCCCCTCACCGTCGAAATCAGTTCCGGTGTACGCCGTCCCGTCCGGCCTGGTCAGGAACGTGACCCCACGGACGGCCTTCCGGGCCAGGTCGACGTCGTAGATCCGGGCCGGGGTGGCCCCGATGTTGTCGACCAGCGCGAGGGCCCGGTCGCCCCGGGCCGGCGCGAGCGCGGACAGCCCGGCCACCTGGGTGCCCCGGAAGTTGGTCTTGTCGAGCGCGTCGGAGAACCCGAGCAGCGAGGCGTCCGGCCCGCACGACTTCTGCCGGCCCGCCGCGGCGGCCTCGCCGGGCACCACCGCGAGCGCCGAGATCAGGACGGCTTTCCCCCTTTCCGGAAGGTGATGGCCAGGGGCGTGGCCAGGAAGACCGACGAGTACGTGCCGACCAGGATGCCGATCAGCAGGGCGATCGCGAAGTCGCCCAGCGACGACCCGCCCAGGACGGCCAGGGCGACCAGGATGAACACCGCCCCGAGCCCGGTGTTGACCGTCCGCGGCACGGTCTGCAGGCAGGCCGTGTTGGCCAGGGCGGCGAACGGGGTGCCGCGCCGGCCCCGGACCAGTTCCCGGATCCGGTCGAACACCACCACCGAGTCGTTGACCGAATAGCCGACGACGGTCAGCAGGGCGGCCAGGAACACCCCGTCGACGGGCTTGCCGAGCCAGGCGAAGGCCCCGATGAGGATGACCACGTCGTGCACCATGGCCAGCACCGCCGCCGCGCCCCAGCGCCACGGGAACCGCAACGACAGGTAGGCCAGCTGCGCCGTCAGGGCGATACCCAGCGCCAGCAGCGCCTTGTCGCGCAGCTCGGCGCCGAGGCTGGGCCCGACCTGGTCGTCGCGGAGCCGTTCCACCTCGCCGCCCCCGCGCTCGGCCAGGGCCGCCCGGAGCCGTTGCTCCGTGTCGTCGTCGAACGCTCCCGCCCGTACGGAAATATTGCCGTCACCGACCTGGCTGACGATCCCCCGGTCCAGGCCGACGGCCGCCGCCGCTTCCCGGGCCGCCTCGGCCGTCACCGGTTGGCTGGTCGTGTATTCGACCGTCCGGCCGCCGACGAACTCCACCCCCAGGTCGACGCCGCGGGTGGCCACACCGGCCAGGGCGAGCAGCACCGCCGCCGCCGAGACGACCAGCCACCACCGGCGGCGACCCATCAGGTCCGGGTTACGGGCGACCAGGGTCCGCCGGACCCAGCCCTGGTGAGCCAGGCCGCTCCACCGGGGCCGGACGGTCAGCCACCGTCGCCGCAACAGGGCCTCGACCGGCAGCCGGGTCAGCACCAGCGCGGTGAACATGGAGACCAGCACGCCGATGCCCAGCGTGATACCGAAGCCGCGGACCGGGCCGGTGGCCAGCAGGATCAGCAGCGCCGCGGCGACCAGGGTGGTGACGTTGGAGTCCGCGATGGCCGACCAGGCCCGGCCGAAGCCGTCCCGGATGGCCGTCCGCAGCGACGGCTTCACGGCGTACTCCTCCCGGGCCCGCTCGAAGACCAGCACGTTCGCGTCGACCGCCATCCCGATGGCCAGCACGAAACCGGCCAGCCCGGGCAGGGTCAGCGTGGCCCCGACCGCCAGCAGGGCCGCGTACGAGATCAACCCGTACGCCCCCAGGGCCACCGCCGCCAGCAGTCCGACCAGGCGATACACGGCGATGATGAACAGGATCGTGGCCAGCGCCCCGAGCACGGCGGCCCAGGCCGAGTCGTTGATGGCCTGGCTGCCCAGAGTGGGCCCGACCACCTGTTGCTGGATGACGTCGACCGGGACCGGCAACGCCCCGGCCCGGATCAGCAGGGCCAGGTCGCGGGCCTCGTCGGCGGTGAAGGAGCCGGTGATGCGCATGGCCGGCCCGGCGAACCCGACGTCGCACGCCGCCTCCGGGCTGACCTGCGGCGACGAGACCACCTCGTCGTCGAGCAGGATCGCCACCCGGCGCCCCGGGTCACCCGGCGGGGAGCAGGCGGCCTGAGCGGTCAGGCGTTGCCAGGCCTGGGCGCCGTCGCCGGTGAAGTCGACGGCGACCTGCCAGCCCGCCGCCGGCTCGACAACCGCCTGAGCACCGTTGATCTGCCCGCCGGACAGGGCCGGCGGTCCCAGCCGCACCGGACTGCCGTTCTCGTCGGGCACCGTCTTGGCCGACCCGTCGGGGGCCAGCACCGGCCGGAAGGACAACTGGGCCGTACGCCCGATGACCTCGGCCGCCTCCCGCGGGTCGGTGACCCCCCGGCAGTTCCAGGATGATCCGCCGCTCACCGGACCGGACCAGCGTCGGTTCGCTCACGCCGAGCTGGTCGACCCGCCGGCGCAACACCTCCATGACTTGCCCCGTGGTGGCGGCGTCGGCCCGGGCCTGATCGCCGTCCCGGGTCTCGAGAACGATCTGGGTTCCGCCGCGCAGATCAAGCCCGAGCCGCGCCGGCCGGGTGGCGACGAGCCACCCGGACACGACGAGCACGACCAGGGCCAGAAATGCGCGCACGGCAGTAGCGCGCGACACGATGAGTTTCTCCTAGGGCAGGGTGGAGCCGGACTCAGGACAAGGCGTCTGCTGCACGCCGTCCTGGCGGTCCCCGGCCCTGATAGACCTCCCGCCCCGTCTGCGCCCGATGACCGTCGTTGTCGCGGCGCAGGTGCCACCAGACGATGGTGCTGGTGACGGCCCGCTGAGCCAGCCACGCCGACCCGGTGGGGTCCGGTGTGGAGTGGCCGTGCCCGCCGCGGTCGACGGTCTGCAGATCCGGTCGCTGCCCCAGCGAGGGCGCCGGCGCCATGACGACGGCCTGGAGCACCGACGGCGCCGGGACCAGCTGGGATGCCCGCGGATTCGCGCCCACCACCGCGCCCGCGAACAGCAGCGCGACGACGACCGGCAGGCCCGCCCACCGGCGCCACCATGCTGTGCGCTCGGCGGACATGCCATGCACGCTACGGTGGCGGCGCCACTACCTCAAAGAATCGCCGGCCAGAGATACCCCGGCGCGTGCGTTCCCGGTACGCCCAGTCGCCGCTGCGCTTCGATCATGCTCGCTCGGACCCGCTCGTCCGGTTCGGCGCCGGCCAGCATCCCCAGCAGCTCCCGATCGCCGTCCGGCTCGGCGGAGAACCGGGCCGACCGGCCGTCGATCGGCGCCAGCAGCGCGACCGCCTGCGCGCGGAACCTCGGCTCCGGCGACGCCGCCTGACGGTAGAGGAACTCCACGGCCGGCACGAGCTCCCGGGCCACCTGCCGCAGCAGGCCGGTATTGCCGAGCGCGATCTCACCGGCGTACGGGTCGCCGTAGGCGATCGGCTCCAGAATCAGCTGCGCCACGAACGCCAGGTCCGGCCGTTTCTGCTGTTCGGCCAGGTCCAGCAGGAACGGCACCGCGAACGGGGTCACCTCGAAGACCAGCCCGTCCGGGGCGAGGTGCTCCTCGAGCTCGGCCCGGATCACCGCGCGCTTCTTCTCGTCGTCCGGCCACGCCGCCAACGCCGTCAGCAGACCCGGCACGTCAGCCGCGGTAGGCCGCGCACCACTGCGCAACCCGGCCCAGGGCACGACACTGATGCGAGCACGATGAAACATAAGGTCATTCTGTCGCAACGCCCGGCGACGACCGGGCCACCGCCGCCGCCTCCCGGACCGGGCCGGCCAGGGCCGCGGCGATGACGGCGTACCCGGCGCTGGACGGATGGAACCGGTCGGCGCTGAACAGGCCCGGGTCGACGGCGAAGCCCGCCACCGAGGTCATCCCGATGTCGGCCACCCGGGCTCCCTCGGCCCGCGCGACCCGGCTCTGCGCGTCGTGCAGCAGCTGGCTCCCGGCCCGCACGACCGCCCGCATCTGCGGCGGCACCCACGGCACCACGCTCAGGTCGGGCGCGGGCGCGACGACCACCTCGGCGCCGGCTGCCCGCAGCCGCCGGACGGCCTCGGCCAGCCGGGCGGCGGCCTGCGCCGGCGGCACCATCCGGGTCAGGTCGTTGGCGCCGACGATGATCAGAGCGAGCTGCGGCGGCCAGACCAGCGCCCGCTGCACCTGAGCCGCCAGGTCGCGGCTCTGAGCTCCGGGAACGGCGAAGACCCGCACCTCGTGGGGCAGGCCGTGGGCGGTCAGATCGGCCGACAGACGCTGAGCCACCGTGTCGGCGGCGGCGGAGGCGCCCTGACCGTAGGCGATCGAGTCGCCGAAGATCGCAAACTTGAGTGTCACGTCAGTGTTCAACCGATGAGCAGGTTGACCCTGTTCCGGGAACAGGGTCTTGACTTCACCCATGGCAGTCGACGTGAGAGACGTTCCTGAGTCGAAACGGTACGAAGCTCGGGTAGAAGGACAGTCCGAGATCGCGGGTGTCGCGGAATACCTTCGTACCGCGGAGCTGATCGCGTTCGTGCACACCGAGGTGCCGCCGAAGTACGAGGGCCGGGGCGTGGGGGCGGCGCTGGCCCGAGCCGCCCTCGACGAGGCGCGCGCGGCGAACCTGCGGGTGCTGGCGATCTGCCCGTTCTTCGCGGGGTGGATCGCCCGGCACCCCGACTACCGGGACCTGGTGTACCAGTCCCGCAGCAAGGTCACCGACTGAGACGTCAGTCCTGGGCTGGACCCCGACCCGGACGGTCTCGGCAAGTACCTGAACGCCTAGCCTGCGTACTGGCTCCACGCCCACGCCACGGCGAAGGCGACGCCGCCGACCGGCAGAAGGGTGAGCAGGGCGAAGACGGCGGGCCAGGCCCAGGCGACGGGTTCCCGGTCGTTCGAGGCGACGGTCACGATCACTCCCAGGGACGGCGGTGTTGGACATGCTCGATTCTTCGGCCCGGCCGCCCCTCCCCACATCCGCACACGGTCGGATCTCGCGGGGGCCGGCCTACGACCAAGGTTGTATCGGGGGTTGACCCTGTTCCCACCACACGGTGTTCCATAGGTACGTGCGACTGTTCATTCCTCGCGGGCCGTTCGAGCTCGCCGCCGAGCTGCACCTGCCCCACGACCTCGACGCGTCGGCGCCGCTGCGGGCGGTCGTGCTGTCGACGCCGGGCAGCAGCGTCAAGGAGCAGATCGGCGCCAACTACGCCTCCCGCCTGGCCGCGCGGGGCATTGCCGCGCTCGTCTTCGACCCCGGCCACCAGGGGCAGAGCGGCGGCGAACCGCGCGATCTGGAGGACCCGTACCGCCGGGGTGAGGACATCTCGTACGCCATCGACACCCTCAGCACCGTGCCCGGCATCGACCCCCACCGGATCGGCGTCCTCGGCATCTGTGCGGGTGGCGGGTACGCCATCCACACCGCGCGCACCGACCACCGCATCCGGGCGGTCGGCGTGGTCGATCCCGGTGAGATCGGCGCCTCGTTCCGCGGCTTCCAGGCCGACGGCCCGGTGGCCGCGCTCGACGCACTGGCCGAGGCCCGCCTCGAGGAGGCCCGCACGGGCGTGCTGACCCGCGACAACTGGCTGCCCGACACCATGGCCGAGGCCGAGGCGGCCGGCGTGACCGACGTCGACCTGCTCCAAGCCATCACCTACTACCGCACCGAACGCGGCCGCAACGAGCACTCGACCAACCGCCGCCTCTCCCGGGGCGACTCGCTGCTGCTCGGCTACGACGCGTTCCACCTGGTCGACCAGCTGCTGACGCAACCGTTGCAGCTCATCGTGGCCGAGCACCTCGAGGGCACGGGCTTCGACACGTCGGCCGAGCGGCTGTGGAAACTCGCCCCCGACCCGGTCGACCGGATGGTCGTGCCGGGCGCGCGTCACTACGAGATGTACGACGTCCCCGAGTACGTCGACGCCGCCGTCGACCGGCTCGCCGCCTTCTACGGCAACCACCTTTGATGCCGGACCCGCCGATCCTGGCCGAGGACCTGCTGCTGCTCCTGTTCCAGCCCGATTCCGGCCCGCAGACCACCGATGTCAGGGCCGACCAGAGCACCCTCTCGGACGCCCTCGCGGGGGCGGTGCTGGCCGACCTCGGGCTGAGCGGGCACCTCCGGCTCGTTCCGGGCCAGGCCGGCGCCAAACGGGTCGAGGCCGTCGCGCAGCAGCCACCGGCGGACGACATCCTGCGGCTGGCCTGGGAGTTCCTGGCCGCCGGGCCCCGGGGCATCGACACCGCGCTCGCCGCGATCGGGCCGGACCTGCACGGTGAGTTGCTCGACCGGCTCGTCCGGCGCGGCGACATCCGGCGGTCCCGGCGAACGACCCTCGGCGTCCTCGAGGTCGAGGTGCTCGAGGACGCGGGCACCGGCCGCCGGGAGGACCTGCTCGCCGCCGTACGGGAAGTGCTGGTCGACGGGGTGGACCCGCCGCCCCGCCTCGCCGCGCTGGCCGCCCTGGTGGCGGGCAGCGGAACGCTCGCCCAGTTCGGCCCGGGCATACCTCGGGACGCCTCCCTCATCGCCCGGGCCAAGAAATTCGACTACGAGAGCGGGGGCGCCACGGCCGCGGCCGAAGCGATCGCCCGCACCATCGCCGCGGCCGTCGTCAGCAAGTGACGGGGCTCACCACCACGGCTGTTCCAGGGCCTGGTCCGTGCCGCCGGTGCCGTCCAGGCCGTCCAGCGCGGCCACGTCGGCCGAGGTCAGCTCGAAGTCGAAGACCTGCGCGTTCTGCTCGATCCGCTCGCGGTGGGTCGACTTGGGCAGCACGATGAGCCCGCGCTGCAGGGCCCAGCGGATCAACACCTGAGCGGGCGTACGGTCCAGCCGCTCGGCGATCTCGGCCACCCGCTCGTCCCGCAGGTGCCGGCCCGTGCCCAGCGGGCTGTAGGCCTCCAGGGCCACGCCCCGCGCCTCGCAGGCCGCCAGCAGGTCGCGCCGGAACTCGAACGGGCTGAACTGCACCTGGTTGACGACCGGGGCCACCTCGGCCACCTTGAGCAGCGCGTCGACCTCGGCCGCGTTGAAGTTGGAGACGCCGATCGAGCGCGCATACCCGTTCTCGTGCGCGCGCTGCATGCCGTCCCAGGCCCAGGTCGGCCCGCCCTGCGGCCAGTGCACGATGTACAGGTCGACGGACTCCACACCCAGGCGCTCGAGGCTGCGCTGGGCCTCGGCTTCGGGGTCACGCGAACCCGGGTAGAACTTCGTCGTGATGTAGACGTCCTCGCGGGCGACACCGCTGTCACGCAGGGCCCGCCCGACACTGGCCTCGTTGCCGTACGCCTGCGCGGTGTCGATGTGGCGGTAGCCCGCCTCGAGCGCCCAGCGCACCGCGTTCTCGCACACGGGCCCCTCCGGCACCTGCCACACACCGAGCGCGAGCAGCGGAATCTCGGTGCCGTCGGCGAGCACCCGCGCCCGCCCGTCCTGCGTCAGTTCACCCGTTGCCATGTCGTCTTTCCCCGCCCTTGAGACCAGCACCTGCCGCCTGAACGCTACCAACCGTCTACGGGTCGCGCGCGCTTCCTCTCCTGGTCCGGACGCTCGGACGGCCTGGGCCGGAGAGCCGGCCGGGCAAGCGGCCGCGGCGTTCACCGGCCGGTGAGGGTCAGCGCGGCGTCGACGATGGAGACGGTGTCGATGCCGTGCAGGTGGTGGGCGTCGGCGAGGTCGGAGGACTGGCCGAACTCGGTGACGCCGAGGTTGCGGGTGCGGTCGCCGCGTACGCCGGCCAGGAAGGCGAGCGTGTGCGGGTGCCCGTCGAGGACGGTGACCAGGGGTTCCGGCTGTGAAACGGGGAACAGCACCTGGGCGATGTCGCTGCCCCGGCCCTGGGCCGACTGGAAGACCAGGTCGGGGCTGGTCAGGCAGACCACGCCGGCCGTCACCCCGAGCGCGGTCAGGCGGTCGGCCGCGGCGATGACCTCGGGCATGATCGCGCCGACGCCGACCAGGGTGACCTGCTCGGTGCCGGGCGCGTGGGCGGTCAGCCGGTAGCCGCCGGCGATCACCTGGCGCCGCCGGCGTTCGCGCAGCATCTCGTCGTCGGGCACGGCGGCCAGGGCCGGGTCGATCGGCCGGGTCGACAGCCGGAAGTAGGCCGAGGTGCCGCCGGGCACGCCGACCCGGCCCATCGCCTCGAGCAGGCACCATTCGAGGTCCTGGGCGAAGGCCGGTTCCCAGGCCACGCAGCCGGGCTGTTCGAGGCCGATGGACGGGGTCGTGATCGACTGGTGGGCGCCGCCCTCCGGGGCCAGTGTGACGCCGGACGGGGTGCCGATGATGATGGACTGGCCACCCGCGTAGATGCCGTACGACCAGGGTTCGAGGGCCCGGCTCAGGAACGGGTCGTACAGCGTGGCGATCGGGATCAGCCGCTCGCCCCAGCGGGACCAGGTTGCGCCGAGCTCGCCCAGCAGGCCGACCAGGTTGACCTCGGCGATGCCGAGCTCGATGTGCTGACCGGTCGGCGTCTCGGCCCACTTCAGCACCCGTTCGGGGTCGTCGGCGAACCAGTCCGGCCGGTCGGCGACCGACCAGACGCCGGTCTTGTTGATCCATCCGCCGAGGTTGGTCGAGGAGGCGACGTCGGGGCTGCACGTGACCACGCGGGACGCCACGGCCGGGGCTTCGCGGGCCAGGTCGCCCAGGAACTTGCCCAGCGCGGCCTGCGTCGAGACGGCCGACCGGTGCGTACGGCTCAATGAGGACGGCAGAGGGTCCGCAGCGCGCATCGGCGCCGAGGAGCGCTTCAGGTCTGCGGCCCTTCGCGTGCACAACTGCGCGGCCGGGGAACCCGCGTCGAACGTACGCCAGGGGTCGTCGCGGTCCGCGCCGGCCGACTCGGCCAGGGCCGTCATCTGGGCGTCGGTGAGCAGCGCCGAGTGGTTGTTCGGGTGTCCCTCGATGGGCAGGCCGCGGCCCTTGACGGTGTAGGCGAACACGACCGTGGGCCGGGTGTCGTCCACCTCGGCGTAGGTCTCCAGCAGCAGGCCGATGTCGTGTCCGCCGAGATCCCGGACCGCCTCGGCCAGATCCGTCGCGGGAATCGACCGTACGAGGGAATGCAGTTGATCCGATCCGTTGTCCCCCACGATCCGGTCGGCGATCCGGTCGGCGTCGACGCGCAGCATCCGCTGGTATTCCTCGTTCGGCATCGCCTCGAGGCGGGCCCGCAGCTCGGCGCCGCCCGGCCGGTCGAACAGCGCGCCGATCGTCCGGCCCCACTTGAGGGTGATCACCTGCCAGCCGGCCGCGCCGAACATGCCGGCCAGCCGGTCGATCTGGATGTCGGGCACGACGCGGTCCAGCGACTGGCGGTTCAGGTCGACCACCCAAAGGATCTCGCCCAGCCGGGCCACCGCGGGGTCGGCCACGGCCTCCCAGATGGCGCCCTCGTCGAGTTCGGCGTCACCGAGCAGGCTGATGAAACGCCCGGCCGACGGCGCCGCGGGGAAATGACCGGCCAGGTAGCGGTGCGAGACGGCCGCCCACACGGCCGCGGTCGCGCCGATCCCGACCGAGCCGGTCGAGAAGTCGACGGTGCCGGGGTCCTTCAGGCGGCTCGGGTACGACTGCAGGCCGCCCTTGGCCCGCAACGTGCTCAGATACTTCCGGTCGAGGTCGCCCAGCAGGTAGTTGACGGCGTGCAGGACCGGCGAGGCGTGCGGCTTGACCGAGACGCGGTCGTCGCGGGTCAGCTCGGCGAACCACAGCGACACCATGATGTCCACCATCGACGCGCTCGAGGCCTGGTGACCGCCGACCTTGATGCCGCCGGCGTTCGGCCGCCCGTGGTTGGCCGCGTCCACGATCGAGGTCGCCAGCCACCGCACCCGGTCGGCCACCACGCGCAGGAGCGCCTCGTCGGGCGATGTGCTGATCAGCGGCCGCTCGGTGACTGTCATGTCCGGATACCCTGGACCGCGGCCCGGAAGCTCGCAATGGTTCGGCCCGATCCGCGGGCGAGACGCAATGATCTGTCACCCGGGCCCGCCCGAACCGCATAATTCTTTCGTGAGTACGTACGATTCCACCGCCTCGCCCCGGGCCGTGCTCGACGACGTCGACCGGCGGTTGCTCGACCTGCTGCGCGACAGCGCCCGCACCCCGGCCAGTGAGCTGGCCCGGGCGGTGAACCTGTCCCCGGCCTCGGTCAGCCGCCGCCTGGAACGCCTCGAACGCCACGGCGTCATCCAGCGCTACGTCACGGTGATCGACGACCGCGCCGCCGGCGACCTCACCGCGTTCGTCGAGATCCGCCTCACCGGCGACACCGAAACCGGCGTACTGGAAACGGCCCTGCGCGACATGGACGAGATCCAGGATTTCTTCACGCTGGCCGGCGACCCCGACGTCCTGGTCCGATTGCGCGTCCGCGACGTCGACCACCTGCAGCGGGTCGTCAACCGGATTCGGCGCACCGGCAAGGCCTCCGGCACCAAGACCCTCATCGTGATGTACGCCTGGAGCCGCAGCGAGGCCGCCCGCAACTGACAGCCCAACACCGCCGGTGAACCTTGCCCGGTGCCGGTCGTCAACACTGTCATGAGCGACTTCTCACTGACTGAGCTGAACTCGCAGATGGCCGACATGCGAGCGTATTGGCTCACCTGGGGCGACGGCTCCTACGGCGTCGACGACGAACTGGTGCTCTATCACAGCGGGCTGGGCGGCAGCCTCTTCAACGGGGTGCTCCGTGTGGGCGACCATTCGCTCGACGACGCCATGGCGATGGCCGAGAAGACGTTCTCCGGGCTGGACTGGCGATGGTGGTTCGGCGCCGACAGCGACCCGGACAGTGTCCGGGGACTGCTCAAAGCCGGCTAAGACTCTCACATTCGGTACGACGCTCCACATCGGACCTAATTCAGCCGGAACGCGATGACGGGTCCGGACGTGACAGGTACTGCCGGCGGATCAGGGATCCGGCCTCGGCCGGCGGGAGCGGGCGGTGGAAGAAGAAGCCCTGGCCGATCGAGCAGCCCATGTCGATCAGGGCGGCCGCCTGGTCGGCGGTCTCGATGCCCTCGGCCACGACGTGCATCTTGAAGGCCTCGCCCAGGTGGACCACGGCCTCGCACACCGAGCGGGCCTCCGCGTCGTCGGCGATGCCCGTGACGAACGAGCGGTCGATCTTGAGCACGGTGACCGGCAGGCGGCGTAGGTAGCTCAGAGCCGAGTACCCGGTGCCGAAGTCGTCGACCGCCAGCTGGATGCCGAAATCCCGCAGGTCCTGCAGACGGCCGATGGTGAGCGGGTCGGGCTGCAGGATGACGCTCTCGGTGATCTCCAGGGTGAGCCGGGCGGGCGGGAACCCCGTCTCGGCCAGCACGGACTCGACGGTCCTGACCAGGTCGGCTTGCGCGACCTGCTTCGGCGACAGGTTGACCGCCAGCCGCAGCGGGTCGGCGTCCGGAAGATCGGCGCGCCAGCCGGCCACCTCCCGGCAGGCGGCCCGCAGCACCCAGGCGCCCAGCGGCACCACCGCTCCGGTCTCCTCGGCCAGATCGATGAACTCGCCCGGGCCCAGCAGGCCGCGCACGGGATGGTTCCAGCGGACCAGCGCCTCGACCCCGCGCAGTTCACCGGTGGCCAGGTCGACCGCGGGCTGGAAGAAGACCACCAGTTCGTCGTCGGCCACCGCCCGGCGCAGCTCGGCCTCGCGCGCCTTGGTGTCCATCACGTCCGAGTAGTACTCGAACCGGCCTCGGCCTGCGCGCTTGGCCGCGTACAGGGCGGTGTCGGCCTGTTGCAGGAGCGTCTCGCCGGAGGCGTCCCGGTCGTCGCGGATCGCGACGCCGATGCTCGCCTCGACCATGAGCAGGTGCTCACCGAAGATCACCGGCTGGCGCAGGGCTTCCAACAACCGGGTGGCGGCCGCACCGGCGGCCTCCCGGGTCGGCAGGCGCTGCAGGAGCACGGCGAACTCGTCGCCGCCGAGCCGTCCGGCCAGATCACCGTCCCGGATCACGCGACGCATGGAGTCGGCCGCCGCGATCAGCACGGCGTCGCCCGCCTCGTGGCCGAAGGTGTCGTTGATGGGCTTGAACCGGTCCAGGTCGACGAGCAGGATCGCGGTGTGCTGACCGGGCCGGATCGGCTGTCGGGCCAGCTGGTCCAGGCGCTCGGTGACCAGGATGCGGTTGGCCAGGCCGGTCAGCCCGTCGGTGACCGCCATCTCCCGGTTGTCGCGCAGCGCATGGGACTGACGCGCCATCACGAGCAGCGTGAGCACGGCCGAACCCAGGATCATTCCACCGTACGGATTGATCGGCAGATGCGCCGACTGCACGGCGAGCAGGACGTAGGCGGCGATGCTGGCCGCGTAGGGCAGAACGAGGACGGCACTGCGATCGCGCCGCCTCGGGGCCGGATGCCGGGGCTGCCGGTACTGCTGATCGGCCGCCAGCACCAGCAGGAAACAGCCGGCCAGCCACAGCAGGTCCGGCCAGGAGCCGCCGGTGAACCCGCCGTTGAGCTGGATCCAGCTGTACGACACATCGGCCGTCACGGTGAGGGCGATCGAGCCGGCCAGCAGCCGCACCGGAGCCGGCACCTCCGGCTGGTGACGCCGCAGCATGGCGGTCGACATGGCCAGCACGAGCAGCAGGTCGCCGACCGGCAGGGCCGCCGTGAACGCCCGTTGCCACGAGGTGAGGCCGGGCGCGTTGAGGATCGGCCCGAGCAGCAGGTACCAGATGGCGATGAACCCGCCGGCGCCGACGATCAGCGCGTCGAGCGCCAGCTTCTGCCGGTCACGGCGGCGACGGTGCTGACCCGGGAGCATCAGCAGACCGGCGAACATGAACGGCGAGAACAGCAGGAAGCAGTAGTCGGCGGCCGAGGGGTAGGCGGTGGTGCCGAGAAAGTGGGACTGGACGAACCAGGCGCAGTGGGCGGCCAACTGGCAGACGCAGGCGACGGTGATGACCCGCCAGGCCCGCCGGGTTCGTGGTTCCTGCCGGCGCGAGCCGGCCACCCGGGCCGCCAGCACGGTGAACGCGAGCGCCAGCGGGACATAGGTGGCGTCCGTGACCAGCGTGCGGACCTCGGCGTCGCCCCAGCCGCCGAAGAACCAGACTTGCTGGACCAGCAGCAGAACAGCACAGACGAGCACGCACAGGGCGCCCGCCCGACCGGTTCGCATCCAGGTCAGCATCACTGACCTTTTCGGCCGCCCGGATGGCCACCTGAGACGGCCATCCGGGTCTCAAGTGCCACGAAAGGTGCGGTAGGCGCCGAAGTCGACGGGGGCCGCAGCGGCGTACCGCTCCCGACCGGCTTGCTCGTCGTAGGGCGCGGTCACCACCTCCAGCAGGCGTTCCACCGGGCCGAGGTCGCCGTCGGTCGCGGCGGCCAGCGCCTCCTCGACGAGGTGGTTGCGGGGGATGTAGAGCGGGTTGACGCGGTCCATGGCGTCCGGATCCGGCCCCAGGGTCTGCCAGCGCGTCACCCAGTCCTCCGGCGCGGCCTCCTCGACGAAGTGGCTCCGCACCGGGCCGATGTCGCCTCGCGCGGCCGTGGCCAGAGCCCGGTAGAACGTCGTGTGGTCGACGTGGTCGGCCTGCAGCAGGCCGGGTAGCTCCCCGATCAGCGCCGCCACGATCTCCTCGTTCCCGTCGGCGGGCAGGCCGAGCTTGGCCCGCATCCCGGCTGTCCACGCGGCCTCGTAGCGGGGGCGGAACCGGCCCAGGGCGGCCACGGCCAGGGCGACCGCCTGCTGCTCGTCGTCGTGCAGCAGGGGAAGGAGCGACTCGGCGAGGCGGGCCAGGTTCCACTCGGCCACCAGCGGCTGGTTGCCGTAGGCGTAGCGGCCGGCGTGGTCGATCGAGCTGTAGACGGTGGCCGGGTCGAAGGCCTCCATGAACGCGCACGGCCCGTAGTCGATGGTCTCGCCGGAGATCGTCATGTTGTCGGTGTTCATCACCCCGTGCACGAAGCCGACCAGCATCCACCGGGCGATCAGCGCGGCCTGGGCCGCCACCACCGCCTCGAACAGTGCGAGGTAGGGCTGGGCGACGCCGGCGGCCGCCGGGTGATGCCGGCTGATCGCGTGGTCGGCCAGGCGGCGCAGCAGATCCGGGTCGTCCGTGGCCCGGGCGTACTGGAAGCTGCCGACCCGCAGGTGGCCGGCGGCCACCCGGGCGAGCACGGCGCCGGGCTGCGGGGTCTCGCGCAGCACTGTGCGCCCGGTCGCCACCACGGCCAGCGAACGGGTCGTGGGGATGCCGAGGGCGTGCATCGAGTTGCTGACGATGAACTCACGCAGCATCGGGCCCACCGCGGCCAGACCGTCACCGCCACGCGCGAACGGCGTCCGTCCGGAGCCCTTGAGATGCAGGTCGCGCACCCGGCCGTCGACGTCGACCAGTTCGCCCAGCAGCAGGGCCCGGCCGTCGCCGAGCCGCGGGCTGTACCCGCCGAACTGGTGCCCGGCGTAGGCCTGCGCCACCGGCCGGGCGTCCTCGGGGACAGTGGTGCCGACCAGCAGCCCCACGCCCTCGGCCGTGCGCAACCCGGCCGCGTCCAGGCCCAGCTGAGCCGCCAGCGCCTCGTCGAGGACGAGCACCCGGGGGTCGGGGACGGGGGCGGCCTGCCCGGCGACGGCCATCTCCGGCAGCTCACGCGCGAAGCGATGATCCAGGGTGACGGTGAACTGCGAGATGCCCTTCATCCATCCAGTGTCACCCCTCGGCGGAGCGGGTGGTGACGGTGGCCTGCCGATCCGCCACCACCACGGTGGCCGCCGTCGCTGACCGACGGCCTAGACTCGGGGCACTGGACGCGTACGACCTGATCGGCTGCTCGCACCATTCCGCGCCGCGCGGCACATCGCGCCATATCGAAGCACCGGGCACGTCGGCCGGGCTTGAGAGAAGTCATCATGACCATTGCCAAATCCCTCATCGTCACCGCCCTGCAGAAACGCGACCAGCACGCCCGGGCCGAGTGGGTGCAGCGTGAACTTCCGGACCGGATCGACCCGGCCCGCCACGCCGGCCTGCTGGCGACGTTGAAGCTCGACGTGGACGACCTGGTCGCCGCGGACACTGATTCCTAGGGGACATCGCCCGGAAGGTGAGGGACGACACCGGTTTGCCCGGCCGGTCCGCGGGTACTCCGGTCGGACAGTGGTCGCCCGGACTCCCGCGGCCCCTGCTCCCGTTGTTCCCACCCCTCCGCACGGTGACCGGCTTCCGGTCCTGCGCGGGGTCTTGAGGAGTCGTATCATCAGTACATCCGTTGCCCCCATCTCGAAGCGACCGAAGGCGGCCGGCAGCGAATTCGCGGCCCTGAACCGCAGCATCGCCGAAGCCGGTCTGCTGGAACGGCGTCCCGCCTACTACGCCGTACGCATGAGTGTCGTCGCCGCGCTGCTGGCCGCCGGCTGGGCGGCGTTCTTCCTGATCGGCTCCTCGTGGTGGACACTCGCGGTCGCGGTGGCCCTGGGCGTGGTGTTCTCCCAGCTCGCCCTGCTCGCGCACGATGTGGCCCACCGTCAGGTCTTCCGTACGAAGAGACCCAGCGAACGGGTGGGCCGGGCCATCGCCAACATCGGGGTCGGCATGAGTTACGGCTGGTGGAACGACAAGCACACCCGCCATCACAACAACCCCAACCACGACGACCTCGACCCGGACGTACAGCCCGAGGTGCTGATCTGGGCCACCGAGTCGGCCTGGGGCCGGCGCGGCCTCAAGGGCTTCATCACCCGTCACCAGGCCGGATTGTTCTTCCCGCTGCTGACCCTGCTCAGCATCGACCTGCGCATCTCGAGCGTCAAAGCGCTCCGGCGGCCCGGCCTGAAGCGCCGGGGACTCGAAGCCGCCCTGATGGCCGGGCATCTCGTCGCCTACGTCTCCGCCCTGCTCGTGATGCTGACGCCGCTGCAGGCTCTCGCCTTCTTCGCCGTGCACCACGCGGTGTTCGGCGTCTACCTGGGAATGACGTTCGCCCCGAACCACAAAGGCATGCCACACCCCACCGGCGACGAGGACTTCCTGCGCAAGCAGGTGGTGACCTCCCGCAACGTCACCGGGGGCCGGCTGGTCGACCTGGCCCTGGGCGGTCTCAACTACCAGATCGAGCACCATCTGTTCCCGGCCATGCCGACGCCCAACCTGCGCAAGGCTCAGCCCGTCGTCGAGGCGTACTGCGCCCGGGCCGGCATCCCCTACGTGCAGACCAGCCTGATCGAGTCGTACCGCCAGGCCCTGCGCCATCTGCACGAGGTCGGAGCCCCGCTCCGAGCCGGCGAACCGGCTCGGGCCGGCTACGACCGCTGAGCGGTCGGGTCGGCCACGACGGCGTGGTCGACCTCGGTCAGCCGCTGGTTGTGGCTGCGGGCGTAATTCCGCAGGAAAGCGAAGGCCTCGTCGACGCAGATGCCGCGGGCCTGCGCACGCCACCGCCCGTGCTGGACAGCGAAGGCCGGCCTTGTCCGACGGAGACGGCCGGCTGCCCCGGGAGATCACGCGGGACCGCGGATCGTCAACCGAGGGCAGTCGGCCGCCACCTCGCCCGGCTGTCTGCAACCAGACGCCGGGCCGCACCGAAGCCGTCCGCGGAGCTCGAATGTCCACTCGACGCCGAACTCGAACCGCTGAATTTCGGGCGTACGAAATGCGGACACCCACCAGGCTCGCGGCGATCCCCGGAATAAAAACTGGAACCGGCTCAAACTAGCACGGAAAACGGAATCGCCAATTTTCCGCACGTGCCATATCTATTTCGTGGGCAAATAAATTGCGTCGGCTCAGCTGACGCGCCGCAGCCCGGGGCGCGACCGCTGAGATCCGTCGAACCCGTCACCGCCGAACTGTCGGGCGGCCGCGACCGCGCCGCGCCGCCGCTGGTCGGGGCCGGTGGACGACGGGATCGCGAACGGATTCAGCGAAGCCTCACCAGCATGCCGCCGGCCGGCCGAAATCAGTTCCGGCGGGCGCCCGCCGACGGCGGGCGGAGCGAGAAACAGCATCGAAGGAACAGACCGAGCGTGATTCATGTGGGGATTCCGATCGGGAAGTCGTGGGTTGTGAGATCAGCCGACCGGCGCGAGGAGCTCGCGCCACCGGGCCTCGGTGTACCGGAACGGCGTGCTGGTCGCCAGGAACTCCTCGAGCGGCGGCAGCAGCCGGTCGGCCGCGGTCTCGTGCGGGTAATGGCCGGCCCCGGCGATCTCGACCAGGTGCGGGTCGGTGAGCAGCCCGGCCACGGCCCGGTGGTGGTGCGGCGGAATCGTCTTGTCGTCACTGCCCCAGGCCAGCAGGACCGGCAGGCCGGTGAGCTGTCGCAGCTGCTCGGTCGCGTTGATGGCCTGCCCACGCCAGGTGATGACGGCCCGGGCGGTACGCACGAACGATCGCCGGCGCTGAGCATCGGTGAGCAGGTGCAGGCCCTCGGCCACCGCGTCGGCGTCCGGCCGGGCCAGCAACCGGGGCGCCATGGCCAGCAGCAGCGGTAGCACGCGCCGGGTCACTGGTTGCGGCACACGGGCCAGGGCGGCCACGACCGTCCCCGCGCCGGGCAGGGTAGCGCCCCGAAGCATCGGGCTCAGCTGCGGCCCGAGACCGCCGCTGCTGATCAGCACCAGACGGTTCACCCTGTCCGGGAACTGGTACGCGAACTGCAGAGCGATACCGCCGCCCAGACTGTGACCGATGACTGTGGCCGAAGAGTGCCCCAGCGCGACCAGCAGATCACGGAGGACAGCGGCGTGGGCGCCGAGCGAGTAGTCCCCCGCCGGCCGGTCGGAGTCTCCGTGACCGGGAAGATCCGGAGCAATAACGGTGTGGGTCGCGGCGAGAGTTTCGATCATGCGGTCCCACGTGTGGCGGGTGCCACCCAGTCCGTGCAGTAACAGCAGCGGTTCTCCGGATCCAGCCGTCGTACAGGCCAGAACGCGGCCGCCGATGCGAATACCGGCGTCCGAACGCCTGATGCTTGTGATAATCGTGCTCCTGGTGAAATAGCGAGGACTCCGGCGAACGCAGGAGACATATGCCTCATCGACCGGCACGTCAGTGCGGGACAGGCACGAGCGAAAATCTCGGACTGGCGGCGACTGCCGACTTCGAGAAGATTTGTAACGCTGATCGCAACAGTACTCCGGGATCGGGCGGCCACCCACCCGCTGCGCCGGCCGTCCACGTTTGCCGGGGACGGTCAGGGGAATTCATCGGGCCTCGGAGGTGTCTGATCCCGGCCGTGGGATCACCAACATCGTCAGCTTGTGACTCCGCACAGGTGCACCTGCGGAGGCGACAATCATTCCTGCTGTTGAAGAAATTCCGTTGATCTGGAGCTACAGCGTCGAGGACGGGCTACCGACTTTGACGGTCTGCGGCACGTTGACCATGGCCGGCTCCGAACTGCTGCACGACGCGACAATCAAGATTCTCCGGCGGCATCGGGCCGAAGTGCTGATCGATCTGTCCACGATGACGATGACCGGCCGGGACACGGCAGCTGTCTTCACCAGAATCATGGCCGAGGCCGTGCTGTGGCCTGATGTGCTGGTGGTGGTCTGCGCCCCCGCCGGACTGACGCGATCGCTGGGTCCAGCCGTGCTCGATCCGAGGTTGGTGTTCGGCAGCGTCCGCGCCGCCCGGTCGGCGGCGTTGGCGAACGTGCCGACCGTCTCCGAGATCCTGCTTCCGGTCGCCGACGCCGCGCGCCGGGCCCGGACCGTGGTCACCGACGCCTGCCGGCGGTGGGACGAAGCGGACCTGGCCGACCCGGCGATGCTGGTGGCCAGCGAACTGGTCACCAACGCCACCGTCCACGCGCACACCATGATGACCATGCAGGTGCGGCTACGACCGTGCCACCTGCGCATCGCCGTCTTCGACGGCTCCTCCGCCCCGGCCGGGACCCGTCGCGCCGGGCCGGCCGGCGACGGCCGGGGCCTGCATCTGGTCGACGCGGTCTCCACCGCCTGGGGATCGACCCCGCTGAGCTCAGGCAAGGTGGTGTGGTCGGCGCTGAGCCGCTGACCGGCCATCGCCTCGTCCGAGGGACGACGGGCTCGATCGTGGGGCCGGCCACCAATTGTGTGATAGCGTCGAGGTGTTGCAGTTTTGATTTCCGTAGACGTTTCTGGCGCCTGATGGGTTATCTGACACCCATCGAGGCGCTTTTCGTTTTTCGTGTCGTTCCGGCGCGGGTGATCAACGCCGCGGCGCTGGATTCCGCGCAGTGCGGTCTCCTCGGCCTGCGAAGGAGCAGACATGACTACAGGCACCGTGAAGTGGTTCAACGCCGACAAGGGTTTCGGCTTCATCACCCCCGACGACGGCGGCGCCGACGTCTTCGCCCACTTCTCCGCCATCTCGGCGAGCGGCTTCCGCAGCCTCGACGAGAACCAGAAGGTGGAGTTCGACATCACCCAGGGCCAGAAGGGCCCGCAGGCGGAGAACATCCGCCCGCTCTGATCCGCGATCCCGAGACGGCGCCCGGCTCCTTCAGCGGGTCGCCGTCCGGCATTTCGACCGGTCAGCCGTTCGAGGCACTTTCGGCTCCATCCGGAAGGACTGATGACATGACAGCCACCTATTCGGGCCCGGCGAAGCTGGTTCTGGCCAGCGGCGCGCGTATCACCGGCATGGCCTCCCTCAGCACCAACCGGCGCGGCGAACTCAACGGCTGGGGCGGCACCTTCCGCCCGGACGAGATCACCGCCGACCTGCGCAACGCAGCCGAGGGTCTCCACCTGGAGCTGCCCTACGAGCGGGTGGGGACGGTGAGCGTCAGCCGGATCCGCAAATTGCTCGCCACCCAGCTGTTGATGTCGCTGACCGGGCCCGGGCCCGCCCCCTTCTGACCGCGGGATGACGACCGGTCTCAGCTCGGCCTCATGTCGGATGCAGACCGGCGTCCGAGACGACACCGGCCCCACCGGTGTGGGTGGCGAACCGCATCAGACCGGCGGAGCCTGGAACAGGCCCTTGTCAGGGTCGATGAACGACGCATCCGGGCCGCGGCCGCCGCCGGCTTCGACGCCGTCGAGATGTGGGGCACGTTCGACCGCGACGTGCCCGCGCTCGCCAAGGCACTGGCCGACACCGGCCTGACGCTGACGTCGGTGCTGGCCGAACCGCGCACCAACTTCACCCTGCCCGGCACCGACCTGACGGCGTACTACGACGGCCTGGCCCGGGGAATCGAGAACGCCCGGCTGCTCGGCTCCCCTCGCATCGTGGTCGGTTCCGGCATCGGCTTCCCCGGCGCCAAACGCGCCCAGAACCTGGAACGCCTGGTCGAGATATTCACCGAGTCCGTCGATTACGTACAGATCGCGGACTCACCGGGCCGGGGCGAGCCCGGCAGCGGTGCGCTCGATTGGCCGGCCGTCCTGGCGACGTTGCGGCACAGCGGCTACGACGGACCGATCGGGCTCGAGTACTTCCCCACCATCGAGACCATGGCGTCATTAGCCACCATCCGATCGGCCGCAGCCGCGGCCTGACCTCATTCGGGTCCGTTCAGGCCCGTAGTGCCGGCGTCCGGCAGTGATCGGACGGCTTGACCCACGACCACTTCCGCCGCCGCGTCGCGCACCTGGTCGGGGCGGTCACCCCACAGCTTCCGCAGGGCCGGGTGATCGGCGATCTCGATTCAGTCGCCTCGGTGCCCACATTCGCAACCGGACCGGGTCGCCCGGTCAGTAGCTCCAGCTGTAGAGGCCGCCGCCGGTGCTCACCGCGGCCACCGCGAGCCGGGCGACTCCCCGCAGAACCACCAGCAGATCGTCGTCGGTCATCTCGTCCCCGTCGGCGGCTCGGAGCCGTGCAGTCCAGCGGTCGGCGAGTTCCTCGAGTTCGGCCGGACCGGCGGCGGCCAGGGCCCGGGTCACC
This sequence comes from Paractinoplanes aksuensis, assembly GCF_024137025.1. GTDB lineage: Bacteria > Actinomycetota > Actinomycetes > Mycobacteriales > Micromonosporaceae > Actinoplanes > Actinoplanes aksuensis. The sequence goes on along the minus strand of NZ_JAMYJR010000042.1, from coordinate 125,029 downwards.
CGCGCCGGCACAGCGAAGATCTCCACCCCGTCGTTCATGGGCTGGGTGACCCACTCCGGCCACGCCCACCGCATCAACTGCTCATCCGTCGGCGCCTCGGCCGACCGCTCCTCGAAGTACATGTCCCACTCGGCGATCGCCGTGTCCGGCTCCAAGAACCGGCAGCTCACCGACTCGCGCCCCCTGCCCGGCCCACCGCGATACGTCGCTGCGGCGGTCTTGTCGTCAGCGGCGAGGAAGAACACGATGTCGTGAGCCACCCTGGCATGATCGCAGGCCGCCGTTCGGCGGACTCAGTTCGTCGATACTCGGGTGGCCGGGACGACGGCCGGGCCGTCGGACAGAGCCGGCACGCCGACGAGGTTGCTGGGCGCGGCGATCGCGGCCATTTTCCAGTAGCCGCGGAACCGCCCGATGCGCTCCCAGCCGACCATGGGATTGAGCGCCATGGCTCGTCGGATACGCGCCAGTTCGTCGAATCCCCGTTTGTCGTTCGAGGTCAATGCCTTTCGCCACCGCGGTGTGGTGCGACCGTCGCTGGTGAAGAACTCGACGAGTGTCGCGCAGTAGAAGGCATAGCAGGCGATCTCGCGGGCGAGGCGGCGTAGCGCGATACGGCTCGCATCGTCGGAGGCGCCCAGAGGCGAGCTCAGACTCAGCCGGGCCAGTTCGTCGACGGCCGACTGGAACAGCGCCCGATCGGATACGCGATCGGCGATATCGTCGCACCACAGAATCAGCCGGGAAGTGACCGGCTCAGCGTCGATCTTACGAACGGCAGCGGTCACCGCTCCCGCCTTGCCGTGCAGTTCGCGGTTGATCAACCGCCGGGTCACGCTGATCAGTTCCGGCGACTCCGTTTCGACCCCGGCCAGGTCGACCATCGTGCGGGTGGTCCGGATCAGGTCGCGCGGCAGGCCGCCGGAGACGCAGAAGCTCAAGCCCTTGAACGGAACAGGAATCTCGGTCGTTCGCCGGCTCAGCAGATCGGAGCTCTCGTGGAAGCTCAGGTAGTCGATGCTGATGATCTCGTCGAAGGCGCTGTCGAACACGTCCCGGAACGGCAGTCCGCGCCGCTCGAAAGAGGCCATCGCGTCCTCCGAGACCGACACCAGGAAATGACAACCAGGCACGCCGAAGATGCTTTTGATGTCGTTGAGGAACTGCTGCGCCCGGGTGTCGTTCTCGATCTTGTCCAGCTCGTCGATCCCGATAATCAGCCGCGCTCGAGGATTCCCCGACTGCTCGGTGGCGATCAACCGGAGGAACTGCCGCACCTCGTCCACGATCTCGGGCAGGTTCTTGGGCTGCCGCACGAAGCCGCCGGCCCGCTTGTGGCTGGATTCCATGCCGGTCGGCAGTTTGATCGCGCCGGTCCACTCGCCCGAGATGCTCTGCTGAAACTGGATCTCGTACAGCCGGTCGCGCGCCTCGGCTTCCACCACTGACACTTCGTCGGCCCGAGCGGACGGTCTACGGCTGGGGTGGCGGGACCAGGTCTGGGCGGCAAGCGACCCGGCCACTGTGAGCAGAACGACGCCGAGGGCCTGACCCGTATTGACGACGTAGCCGAAAGCCGAGAACGCGAAGATCAGGAGACCACCGATACCGACGACCGCGGCGACGACGAAGGACGCGAGTTTCGATCGGGTGGCGACGAGGGCGCCGATCGGGTCGGGTGGTGTGACGCGGCCACCGGCCCGGATGATGACGGCGCGGCAGATCTGCGCGTACAGGTGGAGCAGGAACTCGCGCGGGGAGTACTCGACCGGCGCCGACACCAGCACCCGCAGACCCGGTTCCTTGCGCTGATGGGCGCAGAACGAGCCCAGCACGGTCGACTTGCCCACCCCGCGCGGACCGGCCACACCGATGCTGCCACCGGGTATCACGTCGATCAGACCGCGCAGCCGCTCGGTAGCGGAGGTGGGGATCTCGTACAGCGGATCGAACGACTGGCTGAGCCCTTCCGGCCGGCCGACCTTCAGCTCGGTCGAGTAGGACGGTTCGTTGTCGCTGATCAACTGGCGGATGTACGTCTCGATGACCTGACTCTGTAGACGTTCCAGCACCGCGGTCCGCACGCCGTCGAATGTGGCTTGTGCTTCGGCCATCGGTATCACCCGATCTCCGGCTTGGCTGATCACGGTGTTGAGGAAGAGGATGAAAACCGCCAGCACGGCCAGAACGGGGTCGGGCTCGGCGATATCGAGTCGCTTGAGGCCGGTGCCCAGGTTCAGGACCGTCAGCAGCACGATGAGCGGGATACCCGCTCCCGCGATCGGTGCGATGATCACGATCCGCCGAACCGGGATGCCACGGACCCGATCCGCACCGAAACGGTCGTGGCGCGGCCAGAGCGCCTCGGCGGCAGCAGCAGCGGAGGCGATGGCGATCAACACGACGATGAACGCCGTCAGAGCGGACTGCTTCTGGGTCACCGCGGAGATCCTGACCGCCGATAAGGTGAGAACCGCGGGAAAGGCTGACAGTGCAGCAACCTGGAGCAGGTACACCGGAAGCGAGATACGAACGAAACTCTGGGCAGTGCCGACGGTGAGAACCACCAGTGCCAGGGCCAGCGCCACCCAGAGACCGGCCGGGTTGGCCCAATCGACGCCGTGCCGGCCTGGGCTCGCCAGCGCGAACGAGGCCACCCAGACAAGCATCGCGATTCCCGTCACCAATCGCCGCCAGCCCGCCCTGAACGCCCAGAAGTAGATCAGGCCACCCAGATCACGACGGGCCGACCTGGCGGCGGCCAGGCGTTCGAGGGCTTCGTCGATCTCGTCCAACTGTGGGGACGCGTCGGCTCGACGTTCCGTGTGGACCTTGTCCCGTACGTAATTCGGCGTCAGCCGCGACCCGCGGAGGTCAGCGGCGGTGTTGATCAGGCTGTTCTCGACAGCCAGCTCGAACATGTCCTTCAGATATCGGGCCCGGACGACGTCGGTCAGTTCGTTGGACAACATCTGTTCGGGCGACTGCCCGGGGACGGGGTGTGACTCGAATACCCGCCGCAGCCGGTCCCAGAACTCCATCGTGGCAGGATGCCAAACTCCCGGCTCCGAAAACGGGCTCCGGCCTCACCTTGCCTGAACGGCGATCGGCACCGGCCGATCGACCGACCCCGCCGGTGTCAGGCCGCCGCTGCGATCCCTGGGCACCTGCCCGGCTGCTGGGACCGAACCGCTTGACCATGTTCTTGGGACAGGGTGTCGCATGGTGTCTTGTCGGTCCCGTACCGGGGAGGAGCTTTGGCAGTCGATATCAGCCCACGGGCGTTTCGCTACTTCATGGCTGTGGCCGAGGAACTGCACTTCGGCCGGGCGGCGGCGCGGCTCTACATCTCTCAGCCGTCGCTGAGCCATCAGATTCGCAGGCTCGAAGTGGCTCTCGGCACCCCGCTCTTCGTCCGGTCCAGCCGGCGGGTGCGGCTCACCGCGGCCGGGCGGACGCTGGCCCACGAGGCGCCGGGCGCGTTGGCCGCGCTGGAGCTGGCCGTGGAGCGCACCCGCCGGTCAGGGTCGGGGCGAACCACGACGATCCGGCTGGGTTACACGCCGGTCGCGAGTTTCGGCACGCTCACCGGGCTGCTGGAAGCGATCCAGGAGGACCATCCCGACCTGACCGTCGACGCTCGCGAGCTGTTCAGCGCCGAGATCCCCGAACGGCTGCACGCCGGTGACCTGGACCTCGGTCTCGCCCTGGCCCCGGCGGTCCCGGACGGGGTGGCCGGCGAGGTCGTCCGTACCGAACGCGTCTCCGCGATTCTCGGCACCCGTCACCGCCTCGCCGCTGCGACACTGATTCCGCTGGTGGAGCTGCGGGACGAGACCTTGCTGCTGTTTCCGCGGCGCCTGGCCCCGGCGTACTACGACGGCATCGTCGCCGCTTGCCATCGGGCCGGGTTCACTCCGCGGCTCCGGGCCTTCGACGACCCCCCGATCCATGCCATGCTGTCGCGGCTCGCCGGTGGACGCGAGGTCGGGCTGGCCCCGGCGTCGTTCGCCGCGCACGCGGCGATGGCCGGCCCCGGTGTCACCCACCGCGACATCGGCGACCCGCCCATGCTCGCGGAGTTCTCGCTGTTGTGGCCCACGAGCGGTGCGTCACCCGTCGTCGCCGAGCTGATCGCCGCCGTTCGCCGCTATGCCGCTCATAGCTGGTCGGGTGTGGCCAGCCGGTAGACGAACGGGCCGAGCCCGCCCTGGGCGATCGCGACGACGGCGTGGGCGAGGCTTTCCTGGGTCGCGGCCATGCTCAGGTCCCCCAGCCGGACCGCCTCGTAGCCGGCGTCGTGGCTGAGCTGCTCGACGAGACGCCGGGCCTGTTCGTCGCCGGACCACAGGTTGCTCGGCCGGACGCGGGTGTCGGCGATCTGCTGGTACAGGGCGGCGATGTTGGTGTTGAACACCTTCGCGGTCGGGCCGCCGGTCACCGACCTGACGTATTCGGCGTTCGAGGGGAACCCGGCCGGCGGCTTCACGTCGCCGTAAAGGTTGGTGGCATCCAGCACCGTCTGGCCCGACAGCCCAGTCACTGAGGCCAGAGCCGACTGCACGGCGTCGCCGGGGACAGCGAGCAGCACCGCATCGGCCGTGCCGGCATCGCCACCCTCACGCCCGAGCCGTTCCACCTTGTGCCCGGCCCGCTCCCACAGGCCGGCCAGTCCGCCGCCGATGTTGCCTCGTCCGATCACCGTGATGTTCATGGTTCTCCCCCTGTGCTCATTCGCGCCGGAGTGAAACCCGACGCACAACGAGAAGGACCCTAGGGCGGCTGTCACAGGGACGTCCAAGACAAAAACAAGCGCCGGACGATAGGTTTCGCCTATCGACGGAGGCTGGCTCGCGACCACGAGCCGGCCTCCGTTCACCGGATCGCCGATGGCGAACGCCATCGCTGAGCAAGCGCCGCCCGTCGATGCCGGCAGTGCTGCCGTCGACAACCGGCATGCACATGCCCGCCGCCGGGAAGGCACACCGCGCGCCGCAGGTCGGGACGGTGGCCGTGAGGATCCCGACCGGCGGCAAGCGACTCTCGGCCAACGACGTCACCAGGCCGCACTACCGCAACAGCGGTGAATCCTGCCGACTCACCCGAGTTCCAACAGGCACCGCTCTGCCGGTCGGCCGCGCTGAGCGGGGTGCAACGACGTACCCGGCCGTAACGAGATCGGCGTCGGGAGGTGTGTCCGAGCAGCCGTTCCCTCGGAACCCCACGACACGGCCCGGAGGCGGCGCAGGGCTCAGGCGGCCGCCGGTGAGGTCGGTGGCAGGCCGCAGGCCTCGGCCAGGGTGTCGGCGCCGGGCCGGTCGCCGTGGCGGGCCCGGGCGGCCGCGAGGTGGCGCGCGACGAACGAGGCTCGGGGCTCGTCGGTTGCCTTCTCGAGCAGGATGCCGAGGGTGTCGAAGTCGCCGGTGCGGGCCGCGGCCTCGGCCAGCCAACCCGACAAGCGCCCGGGGTTGCGGTTGGGCTGGGACCGGTCGATCAGCCGCGCGGCCGTCGCGCGGCCGCCGGGACCGAGACGGACGGCGGGAGCGGGACTCAGCGGTGGCGGGTACGCCGACAACGACGCGACCAGGCCGAAGACCTCGGCGAAGAGGTCGGGGTCGTGCTCGGGCAGGCCGGCCCGCGCGGCCGCGGTGATCAGCAGTTCCGCGGAGAAGCCGTATCGCCGGTCGGGACCCGCCGACAGGGCGCGCAACAGAGCCGCACCCTCGCCCGCCCGGCCCGTCTCGATCAGCCCGGCCGCGAGGCCGATGTCGACATGCTGCGGGTTGCGGGTGGACAGCCTCGCCCGGAGCATCGCGGCGCGCGTGTCGAGGAGCTCGGCTCGCAGGGCCGGGCCGGCCAGCACGAACACGCCGTGCAGCAAGACCGCGACCTGTATGGAAGGCTCGTAGGGGCGCAGGTTCGCGGAATCCAAAGCGTCGAGAACAGCTGGCAGCCGAGCGTCGGTGACCGGGTCGCCGCAGCGCCGGTCGATCTCGGCCAGACCGAGCGGGCCGAGCAGCCCGGCCGCGGCGGCCAACCGGGGACGGTCGGCCTCGCCGAGAATTGCCGCCCACCGATCCAGCCGCTCGGGTTCGCCGGGATGCGCCTCGGACAGCGCGGCAAAGACCGCGGCGATCCGGTGCATCCGCTCGCGATGAGGGCCGTACTCCGGTTGATCCTCGAACTCCTCGACCGCGAGCACCGCCCGCAGCAGAGCGGCCTCGGCGTCGTCCGATCCCGAGGCGAGACGGGCGAACCCACCGGCCAGGTGGGCCCGAGCGGTGAGCGCCGTCGTGACCCGGCCGTTGTCGATCGCGGCGGCCAGCACGGACCGCGCCCGCTCATCGGACAGGCGGGCGGCCACCCCGGGCAGCGTATTAGGCACCGAGCCGGCCCGCAGCAGGGCGATCAGCTGCTCGGCCGCAGCGGCCTCGTCCCCGCTGTCGATCAGCGCCTCGGCCCAGGCGGTGTGCTCGTCGGGCGACGCGGTCGAAGCATCCTCGACGGCGAAACGATCGAGAATCTCGAGGGCGGAATCGACGACAGCTGAACTCATGCGGCGGATGGTAGTGAGACCCACCGACAAAAAGAGAGGCCGGCTCGCACCCGCGAGCCGGCCTCCGTCTCACCGGCTTACTCGACGGCGGACACCGTCACCGAGAAGGCGCCGCCCCGGATGGCGGCGGTGTGCCCGTCGGCCACCAACGTGTACGTGCCCGCGGCCGGGAACGTGCACTGGGTACCGGCGATCGGCCCGCCCGTGCCGCAGGTCGGGGTGCCCTGCTCGGTCAGCGCCACGATCGACCGCAGCTCCCCGGACTCGCCGACCGCCCGCACCTCGTACGGTCCGGCGGCCGGGATCGTCACCCGCCGGCAGCGGACATCGCTGAGCGGGTCGGTCGACGGTGTGCCGAGCGCGACGACCGGGCAGCCCACCGGCGCGGTGACCGACCGGATCTGGATCTCGTCGGAGTCCTTGCCCGCAGCCCCGTGACTCAACGCCAGATAGGTGCCGCCGGCGGTCAGCTCACACGGCGGGTTGGTGCTGCGCCACGGGAAGCCGCAGATCGGTGTGCCGTCCGCGCGGTCGATGTCGACGCTGCCGTTCTCGGCGAACCCGATCACTTTCTCACCGGGCGAGGCCTCGAACCGTACGCAGTGTGACTCGAGCGGGTCGCTCTGCGGCAGCCGCACCGTGGGCGCGGTCCACGCCGTACTGATCTCGGTGGTGCAATCGGCCGCGTCACGCAGGGTGGCCACGAGACGGTAGGTGAAATCAGTCGTACCGGACGCGTTGCTGAGCTGGATCGTGTAATCACCAGTCTCGTCGATCTTGCAGGTGAACAACCGGCCCCGCTGCAACAGGCAGACCGTACGGTCGTCGGCGGCGCGGACGAAGCCGAAGCTGGGCAGCGGCGCCGCCCCGTCGATCCGCAGCGCGTGCCACCCGGCGGTGAGCCGGATCGGGTGGCAGCCGAGCTTGCCGGGCGGGACGGTGGTCGTGGCGATCTGGTCGGCCGACAGCGGCCCGAAGCGGCTCTCGGTCAACGGTGTCACCGGTCCGCAGGTGGCCGGCGGCGGTGGATCGGTCGGGTCGGGCGGCGTCACCCCGCGTTCGGTCTTGGTGATGCGGTAGCGGGCCGCCGACGGCTGGCCGCTCAGCACGAGCGTGGTCGTGTGGCTGAGCTCCAACGGACAGGTGAACGTGCTCGCCGCACCCGGCTCGCAGAACGGTCCGCCGCCATAGAGGACCTCGGCGTTGACCGAGTTGGAGCCGGACAGCCGCTCGATCGCGATGTCCATCTCGCCGGTCTTGTCGGCCGTGAAGGTGAAACAGTTCGTGAACCGGCCCGGGCCGAAGCGGGCGACCACGTCCGCCGTCCACGGCCGGCAGCTCTCGCTGATCGCGTTGCGCCGGAAGGCGAACACGTAGTCGCCGGTCGCGCCGGCGGGGGCGGTCAGCAACAGCCGATACGTCGTCGAGCCGCTCAGCGGGCAGTCGAGTGACGAGCAGAGAAGCGAACCGTCGTCACCGTAGACCCGCGGCAGCGGGCTGGCCGCGCCGGTGGCCCCGGCCGGGTACACCAGGTGCGTCTCCATGCCGTCCGGGATCTCGAACTGGTAGCAGTCGACCTGGCCGACCGTCCGGAACCGGCCGCGCTGGCCCGGCTGGTCCAAGCCGTACGCGGAAAGGGTTTTGCACCCGGAAGCCGTGGCCGGTACGAAGGTGGCCGCGAACGGCTTGTCCCAGACCGTGGAGCGCAGGCTGTCGATGATCAGGGTGTAGGTGCCCGCCGTGGTGAACGTGCACGTGTCGCCGTCGTTGTAGGGATAGCCGCTGGTGCTGCAGGGCAGGCTGCCGTCGGCGGCCATGACCACGAAGGTCTGGGCCGCGCCGGCGGCGTCGACCGCGCCCACGAAATACGTACCCGGCTCGGTGACCTCAAGCGTGCGGCAGCGGGTGGCGCTGACCGGACGCGGCGCGGCGCCGAACCGGCCCGGCCGGGCCGTGGGGCAACCCTTGACCGGACTCAGCGACCGGACCTGGATCTCGCTGGTCGTCCGGCTCGGCTCGGCCACCGAGATCGCGCGGTAGATGCCGTCGGCGGTTAGCTCGCACGGCCCGTTGCGCTCGGTCGGCACGCTGCAGACCAGATCACCAACAGCATCGCGGACGGCGATCCGGCCCGAACTGCTGTAGGCCAGGATCCGCTCGCCGGCCTTTCCGGTGAAGCGCACGCACTGCACTTCCACGCCGGCCGCGGGGAAGCTCACGGAGGCTGCGTTCCACTTCGTGCCGACGCGCGTGGTGCAGCGGGCGGGGTCCTCGGCGGTCACCGCGACCTTGTAGTCGACCGGCGTGGGACCGCGCAGGTTCTGCACCACGACGGTGTAGTCCCCCGCGGCCGGGACGTCGCACTCCCACTGGTAGCCCGGCGGAGCCGTGCAGACCGCGGCGCCCTGCGCGTTCTGCAGGGTTGCCGAGCGCAACGCGGTGAAGCCGGTGAACTGGATGAAGTGACGGCCGGCGCTGAGCTCGACCGCGTGGCAGCGCGTCTCACCCCGGGCGATCGTGCCCGAGCCGATCTGCTCGTCCGACAGTGGGCCGAACTGCCCCTCGACCAGAGGCGCGCAGGTGGTGGTGGGCTCGGCCGCCGCAGCGACAGCCGGCTCGGCCGCGTACGCGCTGCTGCTGAGCCCGGACGCCAGAATCAGGCCGCACGCCAGTGCGGCACCCCAACGTTTCAAGTGTTCCCCCGTGGTTCTCGTCGGTGAGCCGAAGGAATACCACGAACGACTTCGGTCCCTCTACCCCGCAGCGAGCACAGTGGAGAAATATGCGTACCGCCAACGCATATTTCGCCTGGACGATGCGGCGGAAGCGGGGGGACCGGGCCGGACCCGTTCCGATTGCTGGAGATGGTCGACGCCGGAGCCGGAGAGCCTTGACTGTGTTCCTGGAACACGGGCTGAACTGAACGGCATGGCCGGCACCCGGACGACAGGGAGATCGAGATGAGCGTGGAGTTCCTGCACCCCGACGGCATGCTCCAGCAGACCGACTACTCACCGGTCGCCGTGGGGACCGGGTCGCGGGTGGTCCTGCTGGCCGGGCAGGCCGGCGTCACCCCCGACTTCAAGCCGGCCGCGCCCGATCTGGCCGGTCAGGTCGAGGCCGCGCTGCGCAACATCATCGTCGGCGTGCGCGGTGCGGGCGGGGACGTCGGCGATCTGGCCCGGCTGACCTTCTACGTCGTGGACTGGTCGGTCGAGAAGTGGGACGACGTGCTGGCCGCCATCGCCCGCGTCCAGCAGGAGGAGGGGCTGCCCGACCCGGCCCCGCCCATCAGTATCATCGGCGTCCAGGCCCTGTTCACACCCGACTTCGTGGTCGAGATCGAAGCCACCGCCGTCCTCACCTGACTAGCGTCGCAGGCCGGAGACGACGATCTTGGTCGCCTCGGCGATCAGGGCGTCGTCCGAGGACGCGTCCGGCTCGCCGCGATCCGACTGGATGGCGACGACGAGCGGGTCACCGGTGGGCGGCCACACGACGGCGATGTCATTGCGGGTGCCGTAACCGCCGCTGCCCGTCTTGTCACCGACCGTCCAGCCCGAAGGCACACCCGCGCGGATGTACGCGTCGCCGGTCGTGTTGCCGAGCAGCAGGTCGACCATCTTCTGCCGCCGGGGCGCGGGCAGCACCTCGCCGAGGACGAACTGCCGCAGGTCGGCGCCGAGCGCCCGCGGCGTGCTCGTGTCCCGCCGGTCACCCGGAACAGCGGTGTTGAGGGCCGGCTCGTTCCGGCTCAGATCAGTGGTCTTGTCGTCGATCTCCCGCAGTTCCTCCTGCAACCCCTTCGGCCCGTCGACCAGCTCGAGCAGCAGGTTGGCGGCCGTGTTGTCGCTGTGCTGCACCGTGGCCGCAATCAAGGCATCGACCCGCATCCCCGTGGCCACGTGGCGCGAGGTGACGGGCGCCCACTCCAGCAGATCCGCCCGGCTGTACTTGACGACACGGCGCAACTCGGCGTCGGACAGCCGGCGCAGCAGCACACCGGCCAGCAGAGCCTTGAAGGTCGACGCGTGCGCGAATCGCTCGTCCGCGCGGTACGCCACCGTGCGACCAGTGCCCGTGTCGATCGCGTGCACCCCCAGACGCGCCCCGAACCGACGCTCGAGCGCCTGGAACGGTCGGACATCGACGACTGCCGGCGTCCGGCTCGGCGACGACGACGGCGACGGGCTGGTCGGCGAGGCGCAGGCGCTCATCAGCACGAGAACCAGGGCACCCATGATCAGGCGCCGGACTTCCTTGTTCATGCCGACAAGTATGCGAATTCCGACCCGGGCCGGACCGTCCGGCGCGGGTGGCGGGTGGTCGGCGTCACCCGTCGCGGTGGTCCCTCCGTACCGGAGTAAGGGTGTTCTACCGACGCGAAGGCGTTGGCCCCGATGTGAGGCTGAGTGCGACGGAAGGCCGGGGTGAGGGGAGAGTCCGCTGAAGGTGTTCATCTTCGGGATCAGCGGAGCCGTCGGCCGGCTGCTGGCGCGGAAACTGGTCGAGCGCGGTGACGAGGTCGGCGGCCTGGTCCGCCGTGACGAACAGCGGGCCGAGCTCGAGACCGAAGGCGCCGGCGCGTACGTCGGTGAGCTCGCCGATCTGACCGCCGACGCCCTGGCCGTCATGGTCCGCGGTTGTGATGCCGTGGTCTACACCGCCGGGTCCAACGGGGGTGACTGGAAGGTCACCACCGCCATCGACGGTGACGGCGTGCTCAAGGCTCTGGAGGCGACAGGGCTGGCCGGGGGCCGTCGCTTCGCGCTGGTGTCCGTGCTTCCGGAGGCGGGGCGCGGGGAGCGCCTCGGCCGAGCCCGGGAGTCCTACTACGCGGTCAAGAAGCTGGTCGAGGTCACGGTCAGCGAGTCCCTGCTCGACTGGCTGATCCTCCGCCCGTCCCTGCTCGTCGATCGGGCCGGGTCCGGTGCGATCGCGCTCGGCGCGGCCCAGCCGTGCGACGAGATCGCGCGCGACGACGTCGCCGCGACGCTGGCGGAACTGCTGCACGAACCGCGGATCCGCCGGCAGATCCTCGAACTGAATCAAGGCTCGACGCCGATAACCACGGCCGTCCGGGCCAACATCCGCTGAACTCTCGGAGGAAGCCATGGATGAGCCGAGAACCTCGTCCGGCGTTCGAACACGGTCGGGCTCAGTTCCGGTGCTGCTGCTGGCCATCAGACTGATCGGAACGGCTGATCCGCGACCGGATCAGCCGGCCGACGCCGGCTCGGCGCCGGTTCCGAGCGACCGGACCCGGAAAACCGCGGGGCTGACGTGACCTGGAGCACCCGTGAACTGGCCGAGCTGTCCGGCACGACGGTCAACACCATCCGGCACTACCACCGGCTCGGCCTGATCGAGGAACCCGAGCGGCGATACAACGGGTACAAGCAGTACGAGGTACGGCATCTGATCAGTCTGCTGCGCATCCGGCGCCTCACGGATCTGGGCGTTCCGCTGGCCCAGATCGGTTCGGACAGCGACTTCGGCCCGGACCTGCTGCGGCAGATCGACGCCGACCTCGCCACCCAGGTCGACCGTCTGGTGCGGGCCCGGGCCGACATCGCCGTCATCCTGCGTGACGGCGCACCGGCCGACGCGCCCGCGGGTTTCGAGTCCGTCGCGCCGCGCCTGTCGGCCTCCGACCATTCGCTCATCCACGTCTTCGCCCAGCTGTACGACGAGAGCACCATGAACGACCTGCAGCGCATGGTGGAGGCCGACACCGATCCGATCAGCGCCGAGATCGACGCCCTGCCGCCGGACGCCGACGAGCGGACCCGGCAGAGCCTGGCCGAGAGGCTGGCGCCGGCCCTCGCGCGGCACCTGCTCGACCACCCCTGGCTGAACGACCCGGCCCGGCATCTGTCCCCGGGCAAACACGTCAGCCGGCAGACGTTCGTCGACGCGGTGGTCGCGCTGTACAACCCGGCCCAGCTCGATGTGCTGACCCGAGCCGCCTCCCTCGCCCAGCAGCACCTTCAGGTCAAGGACGGGGTGGATGCACCGACGCCACGCCGTGGCGATAGGCCCAGATGACGGTCTGGACGCGGTCGCGAGCCCCGATCTTGGCCATGGCCCGGCTCAGGTGGCTCTTCACGGTGCTGACCTCGACGACGAGCTCGGCCGCGATCTCGGCATTGGACAGCCCGTCGGCCAGCAGCCGTACGATCTCGGCCTCGCGTGAGGTCAGCAGCTGATCGACGGCCGGGCCCTCGGCGGAGGCGGGCAGCGCCGGGCGCCGCCGCGCGAACTCGGCGATCACCCGGCGCGTGACCGTCTGGTCGACCATCCCCTCCCCCGCGGCCAGGCGGCGGATCGCCTCGATGAGGTCGTCCATGTCGGCGTCCTTGAGCAGGAAACCGCTCGCGCCGGCCTCGAGCGCCCCGAACACGTACTCGTCGAGCTCGAAGGTGGTCAGCACCAGGACGGCGGGCGGCGGGTCGATCTCGCTGACGATGACCCGGGTCGCGTCGAGGCCGTTGCCGCCGGGCATGCGGACGTCCATGCAGACGACGTCGGGGTGCAGCCGCCGGGCCAGCGCCACCGCGTCCGGGCCGCTGGACGCCTCGCCGACGATCTGGATGTCCTCGGCCAGCTCGATCAGCGAGCGGAATCCGGCCCGCAGCAACGGCTGGTCGTCGACCAGGAGCACAGTGATCATCGGCCCGCCGTACGGGGAATGGTCAGCCGGACCGACCAGCCGCCGTCCGGGGTCGGGCCCGCGGACAGGGACGCCCCGATGAGCCCGGCACGCTCGCGCATGCCGATGAGGCCGAAGCCGCGATGACGTCGGTCGGCCCGAGCCTCCCGTGCGGAGGGCGGGCCGTTGTGGACCTCGAGCACGCTGTCCTCCGTACGGTGATCGATCTTGATAGTGACCGCGGCGCCGGGCGCGTGGTCGCGGGCGTTGGACAGCGCCTCCTGCGTCACGCGATACAGGGTCAGGTCGGCCGCCGCCGAGAACTCACCGGGCCGGCCGGACACGACCAGCTTGGGCCGGACCTGCGTGTCCGCGTGCCCCGCGACCAGGTTCTCGATCATCACCAGGCCGGGCACGGGCCCGCCGCCGTCGGGCAGTCCCGGTTCGGCCGGCCCGGCCTCGCGCAGGGCGCCGACGACCAGACGCAGGTTCTGCAGAGCGCTTTTTCCTTCCGTACGGATGGTGGCGGCGCCCTGGCGGGCCGCCTCCGGATCACGGTCGATCATGCGCTCCACCACTGTCGCTTGCACGATGAGGGTGGTGAGGTGATGGGCGGCCACGTCGTGCAGTTCCCGGGCCATCCGGGTGCGTTCGGCGGTCAGCGCGGCATCGGTGCGGACGCGCAGGTTCTCGGCCGCCTCGGCCGCGCGGAGCTCGACCATCTCGGTGTACCGGTGGCGGATCGTGGTGTTGCGGCCCAGCGCCGCCGCGCCACCGTAGAGGATCGCCGAGAAAACGATCTGCACGAGAATGCGGGAGATCAGCGGCGGTGACGCGGTGAGGGTCGAGTCGAGGGCGGCCGGGATCGCGCTCAGCACCACGAAGCTGGCCGTCTCGGTGAACGCGGCGAGCCCGGCGACCAGGAGCGCCCGGCGCTTCGGCATCAACGTGCCGCAGGTGTAGACAGCGACGGCGAGGGCCGCGCCGCGGACGCCCTCCCCGGGGTCGGCCGCCACGGCCAGGGCCACCTGCAGGGCCAGGACCGCGCCGAGGCACCACAGCGGCCGGATCCGGCGCAGACACAACGCCGCCGCCTGGGCCACCAGCAGAACTGCCACCGTGGCCGAGATGCCGGGCACGAAGAAGGGCACGGCCATGACCGCGGCGACGAGGATCGCGAGCGCGCTGTCGCGCCGCAACGGTGTCGTCAGCCCCAGCGCGTCGAGCCGGCTGTCCCAGTCGCGCCGTGGCCGGTCAGCCGGCCCGCGCGGTTCATCCATTGCCGCTCACCATTCGCGCTCCCGACGGTCGGCCCGCCCCGATGCTACCCACGGGACCCGGCCCACTGGGGCACTCGCGAGGCGAAGTTCCTACCTGCGACGGAGGCGCTTCCGTCGGAGGTCGCAAGGCCGATTTCACGCCGCCGCCAGATGTGCCGGCGGGGCCGCGGACGGCAGCGTACTGGTCAGCTCGACACGCTTCGCTCGAGGAGACCACCATGGCGCAACCGACCCCGGCGGCATCCGGACTGGTGGGCCGGCGCGCGGAACGCGACGCGCTGGAACGGCTGCTGACCGCTGCGCGAGGGGGACGCAGCGGGGCCGTCGTGGTGCGCGGCGAGGCCGGCATCGGCAAGACCGCGTTGCTGGACCTCGCCCGCGGCCTCGCGACCGGATCGGGCTTCCGCGTGGAGTCCGCGACCGGGGTGGAGGCGGAGACCCAGTTCGCGTACGCCGGTCTGCACCAGCTGTGTGAGCCGCTGCTCGACCGTACGGCCGCTCTGCCGGAACCTCAGCGGACCGCCCTCGAGGTGGCGTTCGGACGGCGGAGCGGCGCCGCACCCGACCGGTTCCTGGTCGGGCTGGCCACTCTCAGCCTGCTGGCGACGGTGGCCGAGGAGGGCCCCCTGCTGTGCCTCGTCGACGACGCGCATTGGCTGGACCCGGCCTCGGCCCAGGTTCTGACGTTCGTGGCGCGGCGGGTCACGGCCGAGCGGCTGGCACTCGTGTTCACGCAGCGCGAACCCTGCGCCGGGTTGCCCGAGCTGCACCTGGACGGGCTCGGCGAGGCCGACGCGCGGACTCTGCTGAACTCCGCGGTGAACGCGCCGCTCGACGACCGGGTGCGCGACCGGATCGTCGACGAGGCCCGGGGCAACCCGCTGGCGCTGCTGGAGCTGCCCCGCAACGTCCCGCCGGCCCGGCTGGCCGGTGGGTTCGAGCGGCCCGACGTCGTGAGCGTTCCGCGGCGCGTCGAGAGCAGCTTCCAGAGTCGTTCGGGCTGCCTGCCGGCCGGGACGCAACTGCTGCTGCTGACCGCGGCGGCCGAGCCGACCGGCGACGTGGCCCTGTTGTGGCGCGCGGCGGCCGAACTGGGCCTCGACCGGGCGGCCGCGGACCCCGCCGAGGCCGCCGGTCTGCTGGAGATCGGCCGGCGGGTGCTGTTCCGTCATCCGCTGGTCCGGTCGGCGGTCTACCGGGCCGCTTCGTGGCCGGACCGCCGCCGCGCCCACGGCGCCCTGGCCGCGGCCACCGATCCGCACGCCGACCCGGACCGGCGGGCCTGGCATCGGGCGCAGGCCGTCCTCGGCGCCGATGAACAGGTCGCGGCCGAACTGGAGCGCTCGGCCGGCCGGGCCTGCGCTCGCGGCGGGTCGGCCGCCGCGGCGGCGTTCCTGCAGCAGGCGGCCGAGCTGACTCCCGAGCCGACCCAGCGGGCGCGCCGGGCCCTGGCGGCGGCGCACGCCAAGCACGAGACCGGTGCGTTCGAGGCGGCCCGGGAGCTGCTGACGACCGCGGCCGCCGGACCGCTCGACGCCCTGGCGCGGGCCCGCCTCGAGCTGCTGCGGGCCCAGCTCGAGGCGCAGCTGAACCGCGGCCGCGAGGCGACGGGGATGCTGCTCGACGCGGCCCGGACGCTGGGCCCGCTGGACCCCGCGCTGGCTCGCGAGACCTACCTGCAGGCGTTCGAGGCGTCCGTCGAGTCCGGTCGCCTCGCCGATGACCACGGCTGGCTGGCCGCGGCCCGGACCGCACCCCCGCCGCCCGGGTCGCCGCGGGCGGCCGACCTGCTGCTGGACGGTCTCACTACGAGATTCCTCCAGGGTTACGTGGCCGCCGTTCCTCCGCTGCGGAAGGCGCTGGAGATGCTGCGGATGGACGGCGACCGCCGCTGGCTGGGGCTGGCCGGCCACATCGCGCTGATGCTGTGGGACGACGAAGCGATCCACGCCCTGGCTGAGGTCATGCCGGCCGCCGCGATCCCACCGTACGAGCACGACGGATCGGCGGACGGCAGCCTCGCCCTGCCCGAACTGATCGAGGCGGCAGTCCGCGCCGGACAGCACGAGCGCGCCGCCGCAGCGCTGGAACAACTCAGCCTGCGGGCCCGGGCCAGCGGCACCCCGTGGGCGCTGGGGCTGGAGGCACGCTCCCGGGCCCTGCTCACCAGCGGCCCGGCCGCCGAGAAGCACTACCGCGAGGCCGTCGACCACCTCGAGCACTGCCGGGTGGCCATCGACCTGGCCCGCGCCCGTCTGGTGTACGGCGAATGGCTGCGCCGCGAGGGCCGCCGCCACGACGCCCGCGAGCAACTGCGCCTCGCCCACGAACTGTTGTCGGGCCTGGGCGCCGAGGCGTTCGCCGAACGCGCGGCCCGCGAGCTGCGCGCCACCGGTGAGCACCCCCGCCGACGGACCGCCGGCCCGGCCGACGACCTCACGGCCCACGAGCTGCACATCGCGCAACTGGTGGCCACCGGGGCCACCTCGCAGGAGGTCGCGGCCCAGCTGTTCCTGAGCCCGCGCACCATCGAGTCCCATCTGCGCAAGATCTTCCGCAAGCTCGGCATCACCTCGCGCCGGCAGCTCAAGGATCTGCGTCTCGTCCCGAGGAGTGGAAACCAGCCGGTCAGCTGAACCGGTCAAGAAACCCGGCCGTACTCCACATCGGATATTCCGGAGCGTTCGCCGTCAGCTGCCCGATCGAGGTCACATGCGAGGAAACCCGAGATCCATTCGCCTGAAGATCGTTCTCGCCCTGCTGGTGCCGGTCGTCGCCCTGACCGGGCTGTGGGTGATCGACGTCAAGGCGTCGATCGCCGACGCGACCGCCCTGCGGGACATCTACAACACGCGGGACAACGTGATCCTGCCCGGCGACCGGATGGTGGAGGCGCTGCAGGCCGAGCGCACCCGGTCGGTGGAGTTCCTGGCCACGCCCGACGGCGACGTGGGCGCCCTGCGTCTCCGCCGGGCGGCGACCGATGCCGCGGTCGCCCAGTTCCGCCAGTCGTCCCGCAGCTGGCAGGGAAGCGGGTTCTCGGCCGACATCACCCGGGCCCGTTTCGCCGACATGACCACCAGCCTCTACACGCTGAATTTGATCCGAGCCAAGATCGATGTCCGCGACGCCACCTCGATCTCGGTCCTCAGCGACTACGCCGGCATCATCCAGACGTCGTTCAGCGTGTCCAACGCGGCCGCGGCCTCCAGCGAGCCGCTGGTGGAACGGGTCATGCGCACCATCGTGGCCATGCGCCGGGCCGGCGAGCTGCTCCACCAGGAGGACGCCCTGCTCACCGGCGTCACCAAAGCCAAGCGCTTCGGCGACGGCGAGTACTCGCAGCTGATCCAACTCATCGGCGCGTTGCGGTTCCAGATCCCCATCGTCGGCACGGCCCTGCCCGGGCCCGACCAGGCACGGTTCAAGGGCATGCTCAGCGGTTCCGCCTTCGTCGAGCTGCGGTCGGCCGAGGACCGGATCATCGACCGGGGACGCGCCGGCGAGCAGGTGGGGATCAGCCGGGAAGAATGGCGGGCGACCTCGAACCTGGCCGTGAGTCAGCTGTACGCCTTCATGGCCGACGGCTACGACCACGCCGTCGAATTCGCCCAGGACGCGCGCGACCGGATCGTGACCCGCTTCGGTCTGACCGGTCTGCTCGGCCTGATCGCGATCGTGGTGTCGCTGGTGATGGCCGTGCACATCGGCGGCTCGGTCGTCCGGCGGCTGGCCGAGCTGCGAACGGCGGCCACCGACCTCGCCCGCCGGCGACTGCCCGAGCTGGTCCGGCGCCTGCGGGGCGGTGAACGCATCGACGTCGACGGCGCGACGTTACGCCTGAGCCTGGGCGACGACGAGATCGCCGAGGTGGGCGCGGCGCTGTCCGACGTGCACCGGAGCGCCGTGGAGTCGGCCGCGGCCGAGGCATCCATGCGCACCGGCATGAACAAGGTCCTGGTCAACATCGCTCGCCGCAACCAGTCGTTGCTGGACCGCCAGATCGAGGCGCTCGGGCCGGGCGACGCCGACGCCTACCGGCTGGCGGTCCGGATGCGCCGCCACGCCGAGCACCTGGTGATCCTGGCCGGTTCGGCCCGCAGCCGGCGCGGCCACGGGGCCGAGTCGCTGAGCACCGTCCTGACCCGGGTCGCGGGTGAGATGGAGCAGTCCGAACGGATCGCGATCGGACCGGTGGCGGACGTCCGGGTGCCCGAGCACGCCGTCAACGATCTGGGCCATCTGATCGGCGAGCTGCTGGCCAACGCCGTGACCTTTTCCGCGCCCGGCACACCGATCCGCATGTCGACCCAGCCGGGCCCGGACGGGACCGTGGTGGAGATCGAGGACCACGGGATCGGGATGTCGCGCACCGCGATCGAGGAGACGAACAAGAGGCTGGCCCTGCCACCCGGGCTCGACCCCTCCGACAGCGCCCGCCTCGGCCTGTACGTGGTCGCGACTCTCGCGGCCCAGCACGGCGTCGCGGTCACCCTCGGGCCCGTGGCCGGGGGCGGCCTGCGCGCGGTGGTCACCCTCCCCGCGGCCATGACGGTCCCCACCGGCGAAGCACCGCCCGAAACCACCGCACCGAGACGCTCGGACCAGTCCCGTCTCGTCGGGATGGTGGCCCGGGCCGGCCATCGACCTCGGTAGTAAAAGTGCTTCAGGGAGCCTCACGGCCGACAAAAGGGCAGAGCATCGCATTTTCTTGACACTTTGTTTATTGATTAGCAAACTTCAATGCGAGTGGGCGGAGAGATCCGTTCACGTTTCCCCCATGTCCCCGTCCGAGGAGCTCCCCCATGGCTCGTCCGTACCGATGGATCGCGGTTGCCGCAGCTGCGGTGACAGCGGTCGGCCTGACTCCCCTCGTGAGTTTCGCCGACACCCCCGACCCCTCCCCGCGCGTCGACGTGGCGCCGACCCTCGATCTGCCGGCCGGCGTCGTCGCGGCCATGAAGCGCGACCTGAACCTCACCGACGACCAGATCGCCGAGCGCCTGCGCACCGAGGCCGCGGCCCCGGTCGTCCAGAAGCGCCTCAAGGCCAAGCTGGGTCCGGCGTACGGCGGCGCCTGGATCAAGAAGGGCGACCAGCGGCTCACCGTGGCCGTCACGTCCGAGGCCGCCGCGCGGGAGGTGCGCGCGGAGGGAGCCGAGGCGAAAGTCGTGGCCCGCAGTGAGAGCGCTCTCGCCTCGGACCGCGCGAAGCTCGACAAGCGCGGCGCGAAGGCGGCCGACACCATCCGCTCGTGGCGCGTCGACCCGGCGACCAACACCGTCGTCGTCACCGTCAAGCCGGGCGCCGAGGCTCAGGCCCGCAAGTTCGCCCAGGACAGCGGCGTCACGAAGATCACCGTCGAGACCTCGTCGGTCGCGCCCGAGCCGGTGTACGACGTCCGCGGCGGCGACCAGTACGTGATCAACGGCAACACGCTGTGCTCGGTCGGCTTCGCGGCCCGCCGCGGCGGCGCGCCCGGTTTCGTGACAGCCGGCCACTGCGGCGGCCGGGGCGCCCCGACCCGCGGCTTCAACAACGTCGACATGGGCAGCTTCCAGGAGTCGGAGTTCCCGAACACCGACATGGCCTACGTGGGCGTCAACGGCAACTGGACCCCGCAGCCGTGGGTCAACAACTACTCCGGCGGCAACGTGACCGTGGCCGGCTCCAACGACGCCGCGATCGGCTCGTCGATCTGCCGGTCCGGTCGCACGTCCTCGTGGACCTGCGGCACCCTGCAGGGCCGCGGCGAGACGATCAACTACTCGAACGGCCCGGTGTACGGCATGAGCCGGATGAGCGCCTGCGCCAACCCCGGCGACTCGGGCGGTTCGGTGATCGCCGGCAACCAGGCCCAGGGCGTCACCTCCGGCATCGCCGGTGGCTGCGGCTCGGCCAACCCGCAGACCTGGTTCCAGCCGGTCAACCCCATCCTGTCGCGCTGGGGCATCGCCCTGGTCACCACCGGCGGCGGCAGCGCGGGCGGCGCCTTGATCAGCGCGCTGAACGGCCGTTGCCTCGACGTGCCCAACGGCAACTTCGCCGACGGCGTACGGGTCCAGATGTGGAACTGCAACAACTCGGCCGCCCAGAAGTGGGAGTCGGTCAACGGCACCCTGCGCACGGGCAACAACAAGTGCCTGGACGTGGCGTGGGGCTCGACCGCCAACGGCGCGATCCTGCAGATCGTGGGCTGCTCGGGCAACCCGGCCCAGCAGTGGGTCCTGTCGGCCGCCGGCGACCTGGTGAACCCCCAGGCCAACAAGTGCGCCGACATCGAGGCCTGGAACCCGAACGACGGCGCCACGCTGGTGCTCTGGGAGTGCCACGGCGGCGCCAACCAGAAGTGGCGGCGCTGAGCAGCTGAGCAACGGGCCCGGGGCGGCACTTCGCCCCGGGCCCGTCCGGCATCAGACCACGAAGATCTTCTGCCAGCCCTGGTTGGCGCCGCCGTCGCAGGCGAACTGGGCGGCGACCGCGGCGGGCTGGGTGCTCGCGTCGTAGATCCCCAGGCAGAGGCCGCTGTTGCGGTTCCGCAACTCCACGATGGTGCCGCTACGGGTGACCATCAGCCAGTCCTGGTTGTAGGCGGCGCTGCCGTTGGCCAGGATCGCCTTGGCCCCGGGCAGCGGGTTGCCGATGTTGATGCCGATGTTGCGGCCCGACTTGACGTGCATGAAGCTGCGGTACTGGCCGTCCACGACCTCTTGGAAATACTGATAGCCGTCGGTGCTGCGCGGATACTGCGCGACCGCGACGCCGTTGCTGATACTGCCGATGGCGTTCTGCAGATACAGCCCGGACTTCACGTTCCTGATCCGGAACAGCTCGGCCGCCTGGGCCTGCTCGGCGGTCACCGTCCTCGCCTGCGCGGGCGGACCGGCCGTGACCGTGCTCGCGACCGCCATCGTGAGAAGCAGTAAGGCAGTTGTCACTCGTTTGACCATGCTGGGCACCTTCCCCCGTCGAATGCCAGCACCCCGAATGCGCCGAGACCGGACAGCCGGGGCGCAGATCAAAACCAATGAATTGCACGGTACGCAGCCCCGGCCGCACGGTTCGGCCCGTCCGGCGCCCTCGTGCAGAACAGGTGTCTTCGGGCACACCAGGGCCCCGCTTCCCGGATCGGGCGGAGCGGGGCCTTCGCGGTGACGGTCAGCTGCTCAGCGGTTGGGCCGAGAGCAGTTTCTGGGTCCAGCCGCGGGTGTCGACCGGGTCGTTCGTGAAGTACTGCAGATCGCTGCCGTTGAGGTCGTACGGGTTGTGGTCGAAGTAGTGGTACATGGCGCCGGCCGGGGTGCGGCCGTAGTAGAGGCCGTAGCCGGGCGAGACCAGCTGATCGAAGCCGCTCCACCGGGTGGCCAGCGTCGCACCGCTCCACTCCTCGAACGGGTGCAGGGCCTTCTTTCATCGCCGCCTGTCGATATATTGTGGGAGCGCTCCCGAACCGCCCGTCCCCCGCTGGAGGAGCCACCATGACACAAAGGCACAGTCGCACGGTCGGCATGCTCGCCGGCCTGCTCGTACTGGTCATGTCCGCGCCGCTGTCGAGCCCGGCCCCGGCGTCCGGCCAGTCGCGCGGCCGGCCGGTGCCGCTGGCCGAACTGACCGTGGTGTCCGAGCAGGTGGCCTATGGGCTGCGGCGTCCGATCGCGATCACCGGGCTGCCCGACGGGCGGATGCTGATCGCGGAGAAGGACGGCACTGTTCGCTCCTACCACCCCGACACCGGGCTGGCGGCCGACCCGGTGCTCGACCTGACCGCCCGGGTCGACAACTCCGACAACGAGCGCGGGCTGCTCGGCATCACGCCGGCGCCGGACTTCGCGCGGACCGGCATGCTGTACGTGTCGTACACGAGCCGGCCGGCCGGGGCGCTGACGGTGGCCCGGCTGCCGATCGGCGCCCCGGAACGCCTGCAGGTGCTGCTCACCCAGGAACACGCCGAGTACGGCAACCACAACGGTGGACAGGTGGCGTTCGGCCGTGACGGCTACCTCTACTGGTCCACCGGCGACGGCGGCCACGCGAACGACCCGTACAAGGCCGGCCAGAACCTCGGCACCCTGCTCGGCAAGATCGTCCGGATCGACGTCAGCCGCTCCTGCGGGGCCAAGCCCTACTGCGTACCGGCGGGCAACCCATTCGTCCGTACGCCGGGCGCCCGGCCCGAGATCTGGCTCTACGGGCTGCGCAACCCGTGGCGATTCTCCATCGACGTCGACAACTCGCTGTGGATCGGTGACGTCGGCCAGGGCCTGGTCGAGGAGGTCAACCACGTCCGGTCCCACCAGGGTGGTTCGAACCTGGGGTGGTCCTGCAAGGAGGGCACCCCGGTGTTCGACCCGGAGCAGTGCCGGCCGGGCGTGCGGTACGTCGACCCGGTCTTCGAGTACGAGCACTTCATGACCGAGGGCTGCTCGGTCACCGGCGGGGTGGTGTACCGGGGATCCCGGACGCCTGAGGCGCGGGGCGTCTACATCGCGAGCGACTATTGCAACACCAACGCGTTCGCCGTGCGCCCCCGCCCCGGCGTCTACGAGTCGGCCACGATCGGCTCCTTCCCCACCCAGCCGACCGCGTTCGCCGCCGACGCGCAGGGCGAACTGTACGTTCTGAGCGACCTGCCGGGATTCCTGAGCCGGGTCCGCTTCGAACGCGCCGCCCCCGCCACCAGGTGACTCCGGTCAGGCCCGGCTCCTGACTTCCGGCAGTGCCGGACCGTCCGGGAGTTTGCCTACCGTGCGGCGCATGACTGCGATCCTCGGCCGCACCCTGGCCGCCCTGTCCATCGTGGTGGCGACCCTGCCGATCGGCGCCGCCGCTGACCCTACCCCCGCTCTCAGCCTGCCCCGGCCCACCGGCCCGTACAGCGTCGGCACCACCGGGCTGCATCTGACCGACGCCGGCCGGGCCGACCCGTGGCGGCCGGATGTCCGACGCGAGTTGATGGTGTCGCTGTGGTACCCGTCGCGACCCGGGCCGGGCACGCCCGCTCCCTGCACGACGGCTGCCGTCTCGGCCCGGATCGTCGCCGCCGAAGGGCTACCCCTCCCGCCGGACGGGCTGACCACCGTCGCCACCTACGCCCGGCGGGACGGGCCGGTCCGCCCACCGGCCGGGGCTGACCGCAGGTGGTGCTGTCGCCCGGGTTCAGCCTGAGCCGCGAGTCTCTCACCGGGCCGGCCGAGGAGCTGGCTTCCCGCGGCTACGTGGTGGCCGGTGTGGACCACCCGTACGAGGCCCGGGGCGTCGAGTTCCCCGACGGCCGGGTGGCCGGATGCCTGGCCTGCGAACTGAGCGGGGTGCTGCCGCAGGTGGTGCGAGGCCGCGCCGCCGACGTGTCGTTCCTGCTGGACGGGCCGCCCCTCGCGTTCCCCGAGGTCACCCGGACACGCTGACCTGGTCCGGTGGCGGATGCATCCTCCGGCCGGAGGGAACGGACTCGTCGGCTGCAGCAGTGCCGGAACGCGCCATAACACATTTAAGTCGGTAAATTTTTGCACGTTTACGAGAAACACATTTCCGATCTCCGTACGCATCCATTGAGACGAATGGGAGCGCTCCCGTAGCATGCGGAAAAGCCCGCCGGCGGACCCGGTCACGCCCATTCTTTCTCGGGAGAAGCCTCATGAACCTGTCGAGATCCAGCAAGGTCGCCGTGGTGTCGGCCGGCCTGACCCTGCTGGCTTCGATCGCCGTCGTCGCGGCCCGCCCCGCCGGCGCCGCCGCGGCCGGCTGCTCGGTGAACTACGCCGTGTCGTCGCAGTGGCCGGGCGGCTTCAACGCCAGTGTCACGATCACCAACCTGGGCGACGCGGTGTCCGGCTGGACGCTGACGTGGTCGTACGGCGCCGGGCAGCAGGTGACGCAGGCGTGGAACGCTACGGTGACCCAGAGCGGCTCGGCCGTGACCGCGACGAACGCCGGCTACAACGGGTCGATCGCGACCAACGGCACGGCGTCGTTCGGTTTCAACGGGTCGTGGACCGGCAGCAACCCGGTTCCGGCCGGCTTCGCGCTCAACGGCGTGACCTGCACGGGCGGCACCGTACCGACGACACCGCCGACCACACCGCCGACGTCCCCGCCGCCGTCGGATCCGGGCGGTACCTGCACCCTGCCGTCGAGCTACCGCTGGACGTCGACCGGTGCGCTGACCGAACCGAAGAACGGCTGGACGTCGCTGAAGGACTTCACCAACGTCGTCTACAACGGCCGGCACCTGGTGTACGCGTCGCGAGTGTCCAACGGCTCGTACGGGTCGATGAACTTCAGTCTGTTCACCAACTGGTCCGACATGGGCTCGGCCAGCCAGAACGCCATGAGCCAGGGCACCGTGGCGCCGACCCTGTTCTATTTCGCGCCGAAGAACATCTGGGTGCTGGCCTACCAGTGGGGCCCGACCTCGTTCAGCTACAAGACCTCCACCGACCCCACCGACGCCAACGGCTGGTCGAGCGCCCAGACGCTGTTCACCGGGACGATCTCCGACGCTCCGTACGGGGTCATCGACCAGACGCTCATCGGCGACAGCCAGAACATGTACCTGTTCTTTGCCGGTGACAACGGCAAGATCTACCGCGCGAGCATGCCGATCGGCAACTTCCCCGGCAGCTTCGGCGCGTCCTACACCACGATCATGAGCGACTCCCGGGACAACCTGTTCGAGGGGGTCGAGGTCTACAAGGTCGCGGGTCAGAACCAGTACCTGATGCTCGTCGAGGCCATCGGCAGCCAGGGCCGCTACTTCCGCTCGTTCACCGCGACCAGCCTGAACGGCTCGTGGACCCCGCAGGCGGCCACCGAGAGCAACCCGTTCGCGGGCAAGGCCAACAGCGGCGCCACCTGGACCAACGACATCAGCCACGGCGACCTGGTACGCAGCAACCCGGACCAGACCAAGACCGTCGACGCCTGCAACCTGCAACTGCTCTATCAGGGCAAGAACCCCAGCGCCGGTGGCGACTACAACAACCTGCCGTGGCGACCGGGCCTGCTCACCCGTCAGCGCTAGGGAAGGGACCGAGATGAGAAGAGCGAGAATCGGCGCGGCGCTGGCGGCCGCCGTCGGGGCGGTCGTCCTCGGCGCGGCGCCGGCCGTGGCCGCGGTCGGCGGCTCCGGCCCCTACCCGGCCGACTACGAGACCTCGGGCAGCCTGTCCAACCACACCATCTACCGGCCGCAGACCCTGCCCAGCGAGCGTCTCCCCATCTTCGTGTGGGGCAACGGCGGCTGCTCGGCCAACGGCCTGTCCCAGCAGAACTTCCTGCGGGAGATCGCCTCCCACGGCTTCCTGGCCATCGCCAGCGGCGGCCCGAACGCCGGCGGCTCGACCAGCGCCCAGATGCTCACGCAGTCGATCGACTGGGCCGTGGCCGAGAACTCCCGCAGCGGCAGCAAGTACTACGGCAAGCTCGACACCAGCAAAATCGCCGTCGGCGGCTTCTCCTGCGGAGGCCTCGAGGCGTACGCCGTCTCCAACGACTCGCGGGTCACCACGACCACGATCTTCAGCAGCGGACTGCTCAACGACGCCGACGACTACCAGCTGCGCCGGTTGACCAAGCCGATCGCCTACTTCATCGGCGGGACCGGCGACATCGCTTACCCGAACGCCATGGACGACTGGGGCAAGCTCCCGTCCGGGCTGCCCGCCTTCATGGGCAACCTCAACGTGGGCCACGGCGGCACCTACGACCAGGCCAACGGCGGCGAGTTCGGCCGGGTGGCGGTGCTCTATCTCAAGTGGCGGCTCAAGGGCGACACGACCGCCGGCGCCAACTTCGCCGGCTCCGACTGCGGCCTGTGCCGCAGCCAGTGGCAGGTCCAGCAGAAGAACCTGACGCTGGGCGGCGGCGACCCACCGCCGACCGAGGAGCCGGGTGCGAGCTGTTCGGCCACCTTCGCAGTGCAGGACCAGTGGAACGGGGGCTTCGTCGCCGGCGTCACCGTCACCGCCGGCTCGGCCCCGTTGAACGGCTGGCGCGTTATGCTCGGCCTGCCCGGCGGCGCCTCGATCAGCTCGCTGTGGAACGGCGTCGCCAGCGGCTCCAGCGGGTCCGTAACGGTCACCAACCAGAGCTACAACGGACGGCTCAACGCCGGTCAGAGCGCCACCTTCGGTTTCCAGGGCACCGGTAGCGGCAGCGGAATCACCGTCGCCTGCACCGGGACCTGAGACCCCCCAGGGTGGGCCGGCCGTCAGTTCAGGGTTTGCGGGCGACGGCGCCCCAGATGCTGATGCGGCTGGGGTCCGTGCGGTCGGCCTGGGTACCCGGCCGCCACCGGCTGATCAGCTCGACGCCGGGCTCGACCAGCTCGAGACCGTCGAACAGGGCGGCGAAAGCTGCCCGGTCGCGCGGCCAGATGTCGCTGATGCCCGCGCCGAGCAGTTGCTGGTAGTGCGCCTGCTCCTCGGGCGGCATGAAGTCGACGGTGAAGGACCCGGGGCGCCGGCACGGCCCGCTGCGCCACCTCGTGCGTGTTGCCGGCCGTCGGCAGGCCGGTGCCGATGTCCAGGAACTGCCGGACGCCGGCCTCGTCGCGAGGAACTCGGTCATCCGGCGCAGAACGGCGCGGTTGGCCCGGATGCCGGCGCGGTCGGATCGGACCCGGTCACACTGTCCCCTGTCGACGTCCGACAACAGTTCCCGGCACTGTAACGATTCGGCGAGACGATGTGGACCCGTCCAGGACCATCCACGGCCCGGCCGCGTAACAGTTTTGCGGCATCCGTTTTCCGCTCATTTCCGAAAAGCAGAGGCATTCTCGCACTTGAATGTCAGAAGCCATTCTGGCAACGTGCCTGGAATATGCTGTTAACGTTCACTAGCAGCCGAGGAGCATTCGTGCGTAAACGAAGAAGCCTGGTCAGCGCAGCCGCTCTGACCCTGGGACTCCTGCTCACCGGTGCGGTCGCACCGGCCCCCGCGGTCGCCGCGGAATCGAACGGCGGGGTCCGGGTCATGCCGCTGGGCGACTCGATCACCGAGGGCACCCAGATTCCCGGCGGTTACCGCAACGGGCTCTGGTCGCGGTTGGCCGGCGGCGGCTACCGGGTCGACTTCGTCGGGTCCCAGTACAACGGGCCGGCCGCCCTCGGCGATCACGACCACGAGGGCCATCCGGGCTGGCGGATCGACCAGATCGACGCCAACATCGTCCGCTGGCTGCAGGCCACCACCCCGCGCACGGTGCTGCTGCACATCGGCACGAACGACATCCTGCAGAACTACAGCGTCTCGTCCGCGCCGAGCCGGCTCTCCACGCTGATCGACCGGATCACCGCCACCGCACCGTCGGCGGACGTGTTCGTGGCCACGATCATCCCGATCGCCAACTCGGGCCAGGCGGCAGCCGCCCGCACCTTCAACGCCGCGCTGCCGGCGATCGTGCAGAGCAAGGTGAACAGCGGCAAGCGGGTCCGTCTGGTCGACATGCAGTCCGCCCTGACCACGGCCGACCTGATCGACGGTGTCCACCCCACCGCCGGCGGCTACGACAAGATGGCCGCGGTCTGGTACTCGGCGCTGCGCTCGGTCCCCGGCACCATCGGCGACCCCACCGGCACGCCGACCGGCGGGGCCCTGGTCGGCGCCGGTTCCGGCCGGTGTCTGGACGTGCCGGGTGGTAATACCACCAACGGCACCCAGCCGATGATCTGGGACTGCAACGGCGGCGCCAACCAGCGGTGGACCACCTCCGGTCAGACCCTGCAGGCTCTGGGCAAGTGTCTCGACTCGCCGACCAACGCCACCGCGGGGACCAAGGCGCAGATCTGGGACTGCTCCGGGGCGGCCAACCAACGGTGGAACCGCAACGCCAACGGCACCATCAGCAACGTCGCGTCCGGCCTGTGCCTGGACGTCAGGGCCAACGCCACCGCCGCCGGCAGCCTGGTCCAGCTGTGGACCTGCACCGCCGGCGCCAACCAGGTCTGGACGGGTCGATGACCATGAGACGACTGACAACCCTGCTCGCGGCGGCCCTGCTTCTGCTGACGGGAACCGCCGCGCCGGCCCAGGCCCTGGACAACGGGGTCGGCCGCACCCCGCCGATGGGCTGGAACAGCTGGAACACGTTCTTCTGCAACATCAACGAGTCGCTGATCCGCGGCATGGCCGACAGCATCGTCAGCACCGGCATGCGCGACGCCGGCTACCAGTACGTGGTGGTCGACGACTGCTGGATGAACCCGAACCGCGACTCGAGCGGCAACCTGCAGGCCGACCCGACCCGCTTCCCCAGTGGCATGAAGGCGCTCGGCGACTACATCCACGGCAAGGGCCTCAAGTTCGGCATCTATCAGGCGCCGCTCGACAAGACCTGCGCGCAGTACTTCGGCAACTACCCGGGCGCGACCGGCAGCCAGGGCCACGAGACCCAGGACGCCCGGCAGTTCGCCGCCTGGGGCGTCGACTACCTGAAGTACGACTGGTGCTCGCCCAGCGGCACCATCAACGAACAGGTCGCCACGTTCGCCAAGATGCGCGACGCGCTGGCCGCCACCGGGCGCCCGATCCTCTACAGCATCAACTCGAACAGCATCCACGCCAAGACCGGCCCGCAACGCGACTGGGGCGACGTGGCCAACATCTGGCGCACCACCGAGGACATCCAGCTCGTGTGGAAGACCAACCAGGTCAACGACTATCCGATGGGCGTGCAGAACATCATCGACGTCAACGTGCCGCTGGCCGGGTACGCGGAACCGGGCGGTTTCAACGACCCGGACATGATGGAGGTCGGCCGGGGCACGCTGACCGACACCGAGCAGCGTTCCCACTTCGCGATGTGGGCGGTCATGGCCGCCCCGCTGATCGCGGGCAACGACATCCGCTCCATGTCGGCCGCCACCCAGACGATCCTCAAGAATCCGCGGCTCATCGCCATCAACCAGGACACCCTCGGCCGCCAGGGAGCACAGGTCGCGGGTGACGCCGATCACCGCGTACTGGCGAAACGCTTGTCGAACGGCGACGTGGCGGTGGCTCTGTTCAACCAGAGCAACGCCACCCGGACGATCTCGACCACGGCGGCGGCCATCGGCAAGAGCGGCGCCTCGTCGTACGCCCTGGTCGACGCCTGGACCGGGGCGACCACCGCCACCAGCGGCTCGATCAGCGCGAGCGTGCCCGCCCACGGCACGGTCGTCTACCGGGTCAGCGGCGGCAGCACCGGCGATCCGCAGACCCCGGCCTCGGCCGCGCTGGTCAGCGCCGCCTCGGGGCGCTGCCTGGACGTGCCGAACAGCAACACCACCAACGGCACCCAGCCGGTGATCTGGGACTGCAACAACGCCGCCAACCAGAGGTGGACCGTCTCCGGCCAGACCCTGCAGGCGCTGGGCAAGTGCCTCGACTCGCCGACCAGCGCCAGCGCCGGGAGCAAGGTGCAGATCTGGGCCTGCAACGGTGGCAGCAACCAGCAGTGGACGTTCCAGGCCAACGGCACGGTCCGCAACAATCAGTCCGACCTGTGCCTGGACGTCAACAACAACCAGACCGCCAACGGCGCCCTGACCCTGCTGTGGACCTGCACCGGCGCCGCGAACCAGCAATGGAGCCGCCGATGAGGTCATTGATCGCCTAGGGATCCGCGGGGACCATAACCTGCCGACGACCCGGTGTCACGGTCGATTCACCCCAACAGATGAGGTGAATCCGCATCGAGTTCCAACAATTCACTGAATCGATGACGTCCACAATTCCGGCCTTGGTCCGGCATCGGACGGCATTTACAGTGAGTGCCTTCTCCACCGACCGGACATTGCCGCATCATCAAAGTCAAGGATGCTCATGGTCGTCCTCCCTTATGTGATCGCCGCGGTCTCGGTGCTCGGCGCGGCCCTGTTCGCCGTCCGGGTCAGCCGGGACACCGGCGCCCGGCCCGGCGAACGGCGGGCCCCGGCCGCCGAGTCCCGATCCGAGCTCGCCGACACCCGATCGGCGCTGGCCGCGGCCCGCGCCGAGGTCGACCAGCTCACCGCGCGGCTGCAGCAGGCGCAGGCGGGTACGGCGGCGACCGCCCGGGAGCCGGCGCGGCATGCCCAGGGCCGGCACGTCGAGGTCTTCGTCAACCTGTCCCGGCGGCTGCAGTCGCTGGTGCATCGAGAGATCAAGCTGCTCGACGCGCTGGAGAACGAGGTCGAGGATCCCGACCTGCTCAAGGGTCTCTTCCAGGTCGACCACCTGGCCACCCGGATCAGGCGGCACGCCGAGAACCTCGCGGTGCTGGGCGGTTCGGTGTCCCGCCGGCAGTGGAGCCGGCCGGTCGCGCTGACCGAGGTGCTCCGCTCGGCGATCGCCGAGGTCGAGCACTACTCGCGGGTCAAGCTGGTGCCCCCCATCGAGGGCACGCTGCCCGGGCACGCCGTGGCCAGCGTCATCCACCTGATCTCCGAACTGATCGAGAACGCGACGATGTTCGCCCCGCCGCACACGCAGGTGCTGCTCCGCGCGCAGCCGGTGGCCTCCGGCCTGGCGATCGAGGTCGAGGACCGGGGGCTCGGCATGCAGCCCGCCGATCTGCACCGGGTCAACCAGCTGCTGGTCAACCCGGACGACACCAACCTCGACGACCTGCTGCGGGACGGGCGGATCGGGCTCTACGTGGTCTCGATGATCGCTCGGCAGCACGGCGTCGTGGTGCAGCTGCAGACCAACATCTACGGCGGCATCCAGGCCGTGATGATCCTGCCGCCCACGCTGATCGGCTCGGCGCTCGAAGCGGCGCCGGAGATGCCGCGCCTGGCTCCGCCGCCGGAACGGCTCGAGGTACCCGGGCGGCCTCCCCTGGAGCGCCGGGTTCCACTTCAACAGCGCATTCCCGTACGGGAAACACTCGGCAATCATCAGGCTGCGGAGACCTCGTCGCTGCCGCACGCCGGGCGCGGCCACGCCGAGGCCCGGCCGATCGCCGTGGCGGCTGTTCCCGCGCCGCCGGTTCCGGACGCGCCCGCGCGGCCCCCGCTACCGCGCCGCCGCCGGCAGACCCACATGGCCCCGCAACTGCAACTCGGCCCGCCGGACCCGGTCGCGGAGCCGGCCGGCGACCATCACCCGGGCCTGATGGCCTCGTTCATGAGCGGCGTCTCGCAGGGCGAGGCCGATCCACCGGGCTCCGGCCGTCATGACTGACCAGTGGTTCCGATCCCAGAAAGGCCCGGCTCCCATGTCGCGCACCGATCCCGCCCGTACGTCCCAGGACCTGGTCTGGTTGCTGGCCGGTCTGGTCGACCGGGTACCGGAAACCCAGAGCGCGCTGCTTCTGTCGTCCGACGGGCTGCGCAAGGCCGCGCACGGGCTCGACGACGACGGCGCGGATCATCTGGCGGCGGTCGCCTCGGGCCTGTTCTCGCTGGCCCGCAGCGCCGGCACCCGGTTCGGCGGCAGCGACGGCGTCCGGCAGGTGGTGGCCGAACTGGAGGAGGCGCTCCTGTTCGTCTCGTCGGCCGGCTCCGGGGCGGTGCTCGCGGTGGTCGCCGGCAAGGCGGCCGACCCCGGCGTGCTCGGTTACGAGATGGCCCAGCTGGTCAAGAGCGTACGGCCGTACTTGTCGACACCGGCTCGGCAAGAACCCGAGTTCCTGGGCGTACGCGGACGGTGAGCGGGCTGGACACCGAGGAGCACTGGTTCGACGACGCCGCGGGACGCCTCATCCGGCCGTACACGGTGAGCGACGGCCGGACCGAGCCGACCACCCCGATGGAGTTGCTGTCGATGGTGATCGCCACCGGTCACCGGCCACCGGGTCAGCTCGGACCGGAGCACGCCCAGGCCCTCGGACTCTGCGGCACCGTCACCACTGTGGCCGAGGTCGCGGCGCGTCTGCGGCTGCCCGCGGTCGTCACCAAGATCCTGCTGTCCGACCTGGTGGATCTCGGAGTGGTGGATGCCCGCTCCCCCGACCCGATGGCCGATTCCACCAACTTGACGGTATTGGAGGCCATCCTCGATGCCCTTGAACGACGAATCTGACGGGTTCCCGTCCGCGCTCAAGCTGTTGATCGCGGGCGGCTTCGGCGTGGGCAAGACGACCTTCGTCGGCGCCGTCAGCGAGATCGAGCCGCTGCACACCGAGGAACTGCTGACCACCGCCGGCGTGGGCACGGATCGGCTGACCGGCGTCGAAGGCAAGTCGACGACCACGGTCGCGATGGACTTCGGCCGGATCACGATCAGCCGGAATCATGTGCTTTATCTGTTCGGCACCCCCGGGCAGGAGCGCTTCTGGTTCATGTGGGACGAGTTGTCCAGCGGCGCGATGGGCGCGGTCGTGCTGGCCGACACCCGCCGGCTCGACGACTGCTTCCCGGCCGTCGACTTCTTCGAGTCGCGGGGCATCGGCTTTCTGGTCGCGGTCAACGAATTCGACAAGACATGCCGGTACGAGTCGGACGACCTGCGCAGCGCCCTCGACGTGAAGCCGGACACGCCGATCGTGCGCTGCGACGCACGCGATCAGCGATCCGCCACCGGCGTGCTCATCAGCCTGATGCAGCACCTCCTCGCCCACCAAGCCTGCCGATGACCGAACGGAGCACCGGGATGATCTACGACCTGTCCGGACGCCACCTGCTCACCCCGGCCGATCCGGAACTTCCTGTTCGCATGCGCCGCCTGCGGGAGCTCGGCCTGGGGGGCGACGCGGATCCGCTCCTCGACGAGTTCGCGCGTCGCGTGGGTGACATCACGGATGCGCCGCTGGCCATGGTCAATTTCATCCAGGAGGACCGTCAGTATCTGGGCGGCCTGCACGCCGGCGACTCGGTTCCGGCCGCCCTGCGCGCCGGCCTGGCCGGTCGCACGTTCTCGCGTGAGCACGGGTACTGCCCGTACGTCGTGGTCCGGCGCAAGGCGCTGGTCCTCGATGACGTCTGCGACTATCCCCGGTTCGCCGGGAACCCGGTGGTGGACGAGATCGGCACCCGGTCCTATCTGGGGGCGCCGCTGATCGACCGGACCGGCGTCGCCCTGGGCACGGTCTGCGTGGTCGACGTCGAGCCGCGGCCCTGGGGGCGGCCCGGCCTCGAAACGATCAAGGCGCTGGCCTCGGAGTTGGTCACCCTGATCCACGACCGAGAAGGCAACTGACCCGTAGGTCAGCCCGCACGCACCGCGCAAAGGGGCGAACCCGCCCGGTACGGCACATCTCCCTGTTGGGCCGTGTCGTCCGGTTCGCTTTGCGGACGACACTTTGCGCTTCTTACTACTAGTAACGACGCGACCCCGTTGAGCAACCGGGCGGCCCGTTGTAAAGTTCGGGCGAGATAAGGAGAAAAGCAGGTCGAGACCCTCAGAAACCTGCAAGTTGCACCGGATTACTGCGCGCCGCACCCCCTTATTCCTCCAGGCCGCACACCGGCGCCCGCAGGCGGCCTTCGCCCACGCCGGAAAAGACGGCGGGCGAATGTCGTAATCCCCGGAGGAGCGCATGTTGGACACTACGGCCCGGCCTCACGAGGCCGTTTTCCGAGCAGTTGAAGAAAACAGGCCGGAACCACCATCGACATCGGGGATGCTGCGATTCCTCCGCGCTTACGCCCAGAACTTCCTCAATTCCCGGCTCATGGACGAGCGCCGTTCCCTGCCGCCGGCCCTCATCTCGGAATTCGCCGAGGCCGGCCTGCTCGGCCTGCAGGTGCCGCGGGAACTCGGCGGTCAGAATCTGTCCCACACCGACATGAACCAGGTGTTCACCCAGCTCGGGGCCATCGATGCCAACCTCGCCATTTTCTGCGCGGTGCACAACACCCTCGGCATTGCGCCGATCCTGTTCTCCGCCACCGACGAGGTCAAGAGCTGCGTGCTGCCCCGGCTGGCCACCGGGCAGGCCCTGACCACCAGCGCCATCAGCGAACCGGGCATCGGCTCGCACGTCCGCGGCATGACCACCCGGGCCACCCGGCACCCGGACGGCTCGTACACGATCAAGGGCGTCAAGAAGTGGATCTCGCTGGGCGGCGACGCGCGATACGTCAACGTGTTCGCCGGCCTGCGCGACGAACACGGCCGCTCCCTGGGCATCACCGGCTTCCTGGTCGACAGCCGCACACCGGGTTTCGGCATCGGCCCGGAGATGCTGACCCTCGGCCTGCGCGCGGTGCCGCAGTACGACCTCACCTTCGACAACCTCCGGGTGCCCCCGTCCGCTCTGCTGGGCGCCGAGGGCGACGGACTCACCACCGCCAAGGCGGCGTTCATGGGCGGCCGGGCCGTGCTGGCCTCGATGACGATGGGCGCGGCCATGCGGTCCCTCGAGCTGGCCCAGAGATTCACGAAGGGGCGCGAGGTCGCCACCGGTTCGCTGGCCGAGAACGGTCGCATCCGCGAAGTCCTGGCCGAGGCCGGCGCCGCCATTCAAGCGGTGGAGACGCTGACTTCCCGCATCGCGACCTGGCGGGACGAAGGCCAGGACGTACCCGAAGCCTGGTACTTCTGCGCGAAGATCCTGGGGTGCGAACTGGGCTGGAAGGCC
Organism: Paractinoplanes aksuensis; assembly: GCF_024137025.1. Classification (GTDB taxonomy): domain Bacteria; phylum Actinomycetota; class Actinomycetes; order Mycobacteriales; family Micromonosporaceae; genus Actinoplanes; species Actinoplanes aksuensis. The sequence continues at coordinate 90,056 of NZ_JAMYJR010000042.1, read as the reverse complement.
ATCGACATGGCCCTGCAGGTTTTGGGCGCCCGCGGCTTCCTCGACACCAATACCGTCGGTCAGCATTTCCGCGACTACCGTTTGTTCAGAATATTCGAGGGATCCACCGAGGCCATCACGGTCTACCTGGGCACCACGCTGGTCCGGCACCCCGACCAGTTCGCCAAGCTCGTGCACCAGACCCGCCCGGCCGCCACCGTGCTGAGGTTGATCGACCAGGTCGCCGAGATCGGCGCCGACCGCCCCGACGACGCCGCCGCCCAGCACATGCACGCCGCCGTGGTGGGCGAGCTGGTGTGCTGGACCTTGCTGGCCATGGTGACCAGCCAGGCCGAGGCCGAGTCCCCCATGCACGGCTACACCGCCGCCTGGACCGAGCACCAGTTGCAGCAGCGGCTGCGGAACGCGCAGCTGGGCTTTCGGCGGAGCCTGCCCACCGTGACCGAGTTCGACGACCATGTGGCCGCCTTCGCCGGCGTCATCGGCGACGTCGACCAACGCCGTTGGCCCGCCGAGGAGTGGCGCGCCGACCCGCTGCTCCGGTGACGCGAGGCGGCGCCCCGGATGCTGGTGCGGCCGGCTTCACGAGCGGATCCACCGTTGGTTGCTGCCACCGTTGCAGGACCACAGGGCGACAGCTGTGCCGTTGGCTGTGCCCTGGCCGGTGACGTCGAGACACAGGCCCGACTGGATGCCGGCGATGGTGCCGTCGGCGTTGAGCCGCCACTGCTGGCCGCCGCTGCCGTTACAGGTCGAGATCTGGACCCGGGTGCCGCCCGCCGTGCTCGGGGCGTACAGACACTTGGAGCCGTACACGGTCAGTTGGTTGCTCGAGGTCGCCGTCCAGTTCTGGTTGGCGCCGCCGTTGCAGTCCCAGATCTGGACGACCGAGCCGTCGGCCTGGCTCTGTCCGTTGACGTCCAGGCAGCGGTTCGAGCCGGCGCCGCGGATCTCGCCGGTCGGGGTGGGTCCGGCCAGCGGCGTGACCGACAGGTTGTCGAACTGCGCCGTCACGCCCTGCCCGGTGGCGTACCCGATCTGGCCGGCCACCCAGGCCGAGTCCGTGACGCTGCCGACGGTGACGCCGTCGATGGCAGCGGTCAGAGTGGAGCCGTTCATTGTGAGGGCCAGCTTGTGCCAGCGACCGGTGCCCAACGCGGCCACGGTGCCGCTGGTCAACGTCCGCTGGGCGCCGCTGGTGCTGTTGCTGCGGATCGACCAGGCCCCGCTGTCGGCGACGCGCAGGTAGTACGCGTTGAGGTTCTGCGGCTGGTCGTGGTTGTAGTTGCCGGCCCGGCCGACCAGCTGGGCGTAGCCGCTCTTCTCGAGCAGCACGTCGGACGAGACCGTGTAGTTGCGCCAGTTGACGTCGCCGAGCAGCGTGAACGGCTCGGCGTGACCCGTCGTCCAGAAGATCGGCGTCTGCTCCGACATCTGCCGGATGCATCGACCGGTCCGCCCGGCGGCGCACGCGGCCACCTCGAACGAGCCCTGGTGGTCCGACAGGTACTTGGCCTCACGGCCGGTCGCGTACGCGTCGAAGTCGTCGCTGTAGGGCAGGGCCAGCCCGCCCTGGGCCGGACTGGTGGCGGTGCCTTTACCCTGCCCGCTCGTGGTGGTGATGCTGTAGACACGACCGGGCTGCACGGTCAGCGAGAACGTGCCGTTGGCCGGGGTGAGGTCGGCGCCCCGCACGAAGTGGTCGGCCGGGTTGTTCGATCGCAGGTCGGTCGACCACACCCGTACGGTGCCGGTCGACAAACCACCGGCCACGGTGAACTGCAGGTCCTGGGCCGAGCCGGCGTCGATCGTCTCGATGATCGTGCTGTAGTCGCGGTTGTCGGGGGACTTCAGCGAGACGAAGCTGCCGTTGTTGCGGTTACCGCCGAGGTAGCCGCTGGAGCTGTCCAGGTAGCGCCAGCCGGGCGCGGTGAACTGGGTCGTCTGCGCCATCGTCCAGGTGCTGCGGCCGATCGAGTAGTAGCCGGACCACGGTTGCGGCGCCACCGCCACGCCCGTGGTCGACCACGGCACGTTCGGCGTGACAGCCGCGATGACCGGCCAGTTCAGGTATGCGGTCATCTTGCCGTCGATGTAGTCACGGTTGATGCCACGGGCCAGCGCGGGCGCGCCGCCGTTGTAGTCGTCGGAGCCGTTCTCGCTGGCCCACAGCGTCTTGCCCGAGTTCACCGCGTTGGCCGTGCTCGGGCACGACGTCTGCGCGCTGCGGTAGCCGCACACGTAGTGGCTGCCGTACACCGACACCGCAGCACCGAAGGCCGGGTCGCGCAGCGCGTCGTCGGCCGAGCCCCAGCCGAAGTCGTCGGACGCGACGATCTGCACGCTGGAGTACCCGCGAGAGTTGAGCGCCGACCGCAGGTTCTTGTACCAGGTGAGGTCGCGGCCGCGCTCGTTCCAGCCGCCCAGGTAGTCGATGGTCAGGCCGTGCGAGGTGGCGCAGCCGAGCCACGAGATCAGGTAGTCGATCGAGTCGGTCGACCAGAAGTTGCCGTTGCCGATCCAGCCGGGGGCGCCCCACGAGAGCCCGACCAGCTTGATGTTCGGGTTGCGGGCCTTGGCCTGCTCCATCATCCACCACTCGTACCCGCGGTTGCAGTTCACCGCGCCCCGGGTGTGCTGGTGGCTGGGTTCGGCCCCGGAGGTCGAGTTGGTGTCCCCGCCGATCTCCACCTTCATCATCTGCATGGCCGCGCCGTAGCCCGGCTTGAACAGATAGTCGAGGATCTCGCCGCGCTGCGGTTCCGGGTAGTCGACGAGGAGGCGGCTGTTGCCCCCACCGCCGCTGATCGCGCCCACGCCGTCGAACACCCGCCCGCCGGACGACCCGTTGATCGTGATCGCAGTCGCCGCCTGCGCGGGTTGCGGGGACACCATCAGGCCGGCCGCCACCGCCGTCAGGAAGGCGACGGCGCCGGTCCACACGCGCGACCGCCGGCGAACCGACCGGGCGGCTCGGTCCGGTCTCCTCATTCTGATCTTGCCGGTCATTGCCACTGACGCCTCCCGATGCTGTGCAACGACGTCCCCGGGGACCGGTGCGCGGAACTCGCGGCCGGCCGTCCGCCTGGAGAGATGGAGGATTGTTAAGTTAGCGATAACTACTTAACGCGGCAATGACACTCATCGATTGATGGACGGCTCCCGAAAAGCTCTTCCGGCGCCGAGTCGCCGAGCAAAAGCCGACATAAACGCGCATTTAGCTATCCGTAGAAGATCATGTCGCTCGAACCGCGCGCGCGTAACAGTTATTGAATAGGCAAGTCTTCGCACTACGACAAACAGACTCAAACAAAAAAGAGGTTCTTGACACCACGCGGTGAAGGTTCACATCAGGCTCGGTCCACAACTGGCGAGGCCACCACGCCGACCGAGGCCGTCACCCGGATGGGCGGGCCGTCGTGCGCCACCGGGGTCCGGGCGATCCGCTCACGGATCCGTTCGGCCAGGGCCAGCGCGTCCGGTTCGTCGGTGTCCGGGCAGCAGACGAAGAACTCCTTGCCCCCGTAGCGGGCCACGACGTCGCCGGCCCGGCACACGGCCGTGATGCGGTCGGCGCATTCGCGCAGCACCACGTCGCCCACCGGGTGATCCCACGTGTCGTTGACCGTCTTGAAGTGGTCGAGGTCGATCACGAGCAGGCTCAGCGGCCGGCCCGGCCCGGCGCTCTGCTCGGCCGTCATGCGCTCGGTCAGGAAGCGAGGATTGTGAAGGCCGGTCAGCCCGTCCGTGACCGCCCGCCGCTCCTGCTCCCGCACCGCCTCGTGCAGCTCCTCGGCCAGGGCCGCCCGGTCGGCCACGAACAGGTACTGCCGGGTCACGATGGCCAGGAACAGCAGACCGACGATGACCAGCGCGAACAGGACGCGACCACGGTGGTCACGGAAGCCGTCAGATAGAACACGTCGGCCGCGGACGGGTCCGGCGGCCCGTCCGCGGTCAGGTAGTCATAACCGGCGTAGACGCACTCCCCGGTCAGCTGCGCGCCGTAGGCGACGGCCAGCCATTCCCGGGCCGGCTCGAACTGGCGCCGGTAAAGGTCAGACCGTCACCGGTTCACCAGGCCACGATCCCTTCCATGCCCGAACCCCCGGCGAACACCGGCAGGCCCTTGGTCAGGGTGGTGACGAGGGTGAGCGAGCCGTCGGGGCCGACCCGGAAGCCCTCGACGCTGCCGGCCAGGGTGTTCTGCACGTAGAGGAGCTTGCCGTCGGCGGTGGCGGCCATGTCGATCGGCCCCGCGCCGGGATCGTCGTCCGAGGCCTTCCCGCCGCCCGCAGGGGCGATCACCCCACCGGTGCCGCCGAGACTCACCCGGCCGCGGTCGTCGACCTTGTAGAGGCTGAGGGTCGAGCTGCCCGGGTTGGTGCCGTAGAAGAACCGGCCGGCCCGGGTGATCCAGCACAGCACCTGCTGACCCGACTCGACCGAGCCGGTGATGACCCGCAGCTTGCCGTCCCGCCCGAGCCGGTACGAGGTGACCCCGGACTTAGCGGCCTCGGTCATCAGCAGGTGTCCCCGGCGGTCGAAGGTGAACGAGAACGGTACGTCGCCCAGCGACCGGTTGACGACCGGCTTCGCCGCCAGCCGACCGGACCGGCCGACCGGGAAGACCTCGATCGTGTCAGCGCTCTTCGTGGTGACCAGCAGCTGCCGTCCGTCCGGGCTGAACCCGACCTGGGGCGGGGAATCGGTGAACAGCGGCACCTTGTCGTTGGTCACGCCGAGCTCGCGGGTGGACCGGCTCAACGGCCGCAACCCGTCCGAGCCGATCCGGAACCCGGTCACATTCGTCCGGCCGCCCGCGTTCAGCACGTACACGGTGTTCCCGGAGACCGCGATGCTCGTCGGGAAATCCCCGCCGGAGCCAACGGTGCGCCGGTCGGTCAGGCGGTCGCCGCGGACCCGGAACGAGGTGACCGAGTTGCTCCCGGCGTTCACGGCGATGACCAGCTGGTGGGCGCGGTCGAAGACCAGCGAGTCCTGTGAGGCGAGGGGATCGAACGGGTTGTCCTTCTGAGCGCCGCCGCGCCCGCCGGTCGGGAACTCCCCGGCGGCCCGCAACGAGCCGTCGGCGTACCGGCGGAAGGCCAGGATCGCGTTCCGCGCGAGGTCGTTCGACTGGACCAGGACCATGCCCTCGGCCCGGACGTCGAGCGGCGGCGGACCGGAGGGCCTCTCGTGGGCCGAGGCGAGCCCGGTGGAGACCGCGGCGGCGGCCGTGACCAAGGCGATCAGGATGGTGATACCGGTTCTTCTACGCATTCGGCGTACCTCCGACGCAGTGTTGTGTCGGCGGGAGGTACGCCATCGTCCGCGGCCCGGATCAGGCTCCGGCGCGGCCGTAAGGACTCGGTAAGGCGGCGGGTCCGGCTACGGGGCGAGCCGGCCGGACCCGCGGCTCACCTCAGATTCCCCGCGATTGCCACTGCTGGTTGGCGCCGCCGTGGCAGGCCCACAAATTGATCCTGGTGCCGGCGGCGGTGCCGTTGCCGACGACGTCGAGACACAACCCGGACTGCACACCGGTGATGGTGCCGTTGGTGTTGACGGTCCACTGCTGGTTGGCCTGGCCGCTGCAGTCCCAGACGATGACCGCGGTGCCGTTTACCGTGCCCTGGCCGGACGCGTCGAGGCACTTGTTGCTGTCGAGCCGAAGTTGCCGGCCGGACGTGTAGGTCCACCGCTGGTTGCTGCTGGTGACGCAGTTGCCGAGCTGAGCCGGGCTGTTGTTGGTGGCGGCGGCGACCTCGAGGCAGCGGCCCGACTGGACGCCCACGAACTGCCGGGCCTGGTCGGTCCCGCTGCTCTGCGGCCCGGCCGCGGCCATCACGGCCTGAGCCCCCGAGGGCCAGTTGCCACCGCTCACCGTCACGTTGCCCGAGACGACGTTCCCGCGGTCGCCGTTGGTGACGTTGGTGCTGCCGTTGGTCGACCAGTTGCCGGTGACGGTGAAGTTGCCCATGTTCTCCGCGTACCAGTAATTGGCGGTGGCCCAGGTTCCGGTGGACGAGAAGACGTTGTTCCGCGCGGTGTAGTAGCGCGAGCCCTCGTCGAAGTAGAGCCCGAACCCGTTGGACCGCAGGCAGTAGTTGTCGCTGATGACCGAGCCCGGATTGGCCGACAGGGTGTAGATGCAACCGCCGTCGGTCATCTGCTGCATGACGTCGTGGATGTAGTTGCCGACCATCTGGTTGCCCGACGCGGTGGTGGCCGTCGAGTACCGCGGCTGGTAGTTGTAGAGGCCCCGGTCGGCGTAGTGATTGCTGCCCCCGGCGTCGTTGGAGCCCCAGCCGTAGCCGATGGACATGCCGGTGTACGGCAGGTTGTAGACCTCGTTGTGCGAGATCGAGGCGTTATTGACGTACGTCGTCAGCACCGACACGATGCCGCGGTGCTCCAGCCCCAGGTCGTGGATCCGGTTGTTGCTGACCGTGATGTTCCGGTTGACCATGCGCGAGTCGCTCGGGTGGTGCGCGTCGGCCCGGACCCCGCCCACGACGATGCCGCCGGCCACATTGCGCGCGATCTCCGACCGGTTCACCGTCACATTGGTGGCGCCGAGCCCGACCCCGCTGCCGTGCGCGTTGGCGTCGTTGCCGATGCCGATCGCGGTCTGCCCCAGGTTGACGAACTGCGAGTCGGTGAACGTGATGGTGTCGGCCGCCGAGACCTGCACCGCGGCCGGCGACTGCTGCCAGTTGGGCCGGGTCGCCTCGAACCGCGGGCAGCCCTGGTGGCACGAGGTGAAGGTGGGCCAGCTCCAGTTCCCGGTGATGTACGCACCGGTCTGCTGATCGGCGTAGCCCTGGTTGCTGTTCGGCCCGAGCCAGCTGGTGCCGGTGAAGGTGATGCCGCTGAAGGTGATGTGGTGCGCGGGCGCGTCATACGTGCCACCGACCTGGACCAGCGACTGCACGGTGGGCAGCTCGACGCTGACTGTGCTCATGTTCTGCCCGTTGAGCGGGATGTAGGACAACGCACCCGTCGCCGGATCGAGGTACCACTCCCCCGGCGCGTCGAGGAACTCGTACGCATTGGTCAGATAGAGCGGCCCGGCCCGGTGCGGCTGGGCGAAGGTGTCGTACCCGAAGTTGTTGTTGCTCCACCCGGGCTGCTGCATGGTGATCTGGTTGCCGCTGATCCGCTGCACCGACACGTACCGGTCGGTGAAGGAACCCACGCTCTCCAGCTGGATCCGGCTCTGATTGCCGAGGTTGTTGAGATAGGAGAGCGAGGAGTTGGTGAACCGCAGACCGGCGCTGTCGGCACTGAAATCAGAACGATTGACTTGCGTACGGGCCCTGGTCGCGACCGCCCCGGCCACGTAGAGCTGGCGACTGTCGAGCCCGGCGCCGACGTCGGCCCGCCAGATGTTGCGGCCCGAGTCGGCCAGCGACCAGCCGGTCACCGCCCGGGCGCCGCTGATCACCGGACGGGCCGAGGGGGCGGCCTGCCAGATCACGCGATAGCCGTTGCGGCCGGAGTCGGCCGCGGTCATCCGCAGCGGCGCCGACTGCCGGTAGACCCCGTCGGCCAGCTGGACGACGACGTTGCCGGACATCGAGGCGGTCAGCGACCGCACCACCGTCTGGGCCGTGGACAGCGAGCAGGGCTGGGCCGCGGTGCAGGTCGTTCCGGACCCGGACGGAGCGGCGTAGAGGGTCTGGTCGGCCGCGAGGGCGGGGCCGGTGACGGCCAGGGCGGCCGCCGCCCCGACCACCATCGCGGCGGCTGCGCCTGCCGTCTTCTGTCGCGTGTTGGTCATGTTCGGCTCCAGCGCTGGTTGGCGGCGGTGTGGCAGCCCCACACGACAACGGCCGTGCCGTTGGCCGTGCCGGCGCCGCTCACGTCGAGACACAGGCCCGTCTGGACGTTGCTGACGGTGCCGTTGCTGTTGAGATTCCACTGCTGGTTCGGGCCTCCGGCGCAGTCCCAGATCCGGGCCGGGGCGCTGGCCGTCGAGGTCGCGGGCACCTCCAGGCACTTGCCGAGCACCCGCAGGGTCTGACCGGTGAGGGTGAACTGCTGGTTGGCGTTGGCGTGACAGTCCCAGAGGATCATCGGCGAGCCGTTGGCCGAGCCGGCCCCGTTGACGTCGAGGCAGCGCCCGGCCGACTCGCTGCGCAGCCGGAACGAGGGGTTCGGGCTCGTCCCACCGGTGAAGAACTGCCAGACCTCCTGCTTGACCCAGCTGCGGGCGCCGCTCTCGCAGCCCGCGCAGCCGTCCACCGGCCCCTGCTGGTGCCCGCCGTCGAAGGCGGCCCACGCCACCGGGTAGCCGGCCCGGCAGCCCGCATAGGCGGTGGTGATGTGGGTCCGGCTGCCCGCGGCCGGCTCGGGCGGGTTCTGCGCGGTGCACCCGTTGTTCCGGACGAACCTGTCCCGCAACGCGCGCCCGGCCGCGGGGTTGTCACCGTTGCCGTGGATCCCCAGGTAGGCGACCGCTTGGGTGCCGCCGCTGCACCCGCTGATCGGGCCCGGAGCGGCGATGGCGGCGACTGCCCGGAAGACGGCCGGCCGGGCGCAGGCCAGCGCGTAGCTCATGGCGCCGCCGTAGCTGAAGCCCAGCGCGAAACGTTGCGTGGTGTCGACGCAGAGGCCGTCGCCGATCCGGCTGACCATGTCGTCGACGAACGTCACGTCCTCGCCCCCGGTGTTGGCCCAGCCGTTGCCGAGGCCCTGGGGCGCCACGAAGATCGTGCTGTCGCCGGCCAGCCGCCGTAGCCCGTAGTGGGCGTAGACGTCACCGTCGCTGCCGCCCGAGGCGACCGCCTCGGCGGTGCCGCCCCACCAGTGGAATCCAAAGACCAACCGGTACTGCCGGTTGCTGTCGTAGCCGGCCGGGACGCTGAGGATGAACGAGCGGCTCTTGCCCCCGCTCTGGATGGTGTGCGTCCCGCTGGTCAGGGTCGGCGCCCGTCCGCAGCCGGGGGTGGCCGCGGCCGCGCGGGCCTCGGCCACGGTTCCCGGGACCAGTACGAGCAGGACGGCGATCAGCGCCGATTTGAGGAAAGACATCATGACACCACCACGAGTTGAAAACGCTGGTTGAGGCCGGCGCCGGGGGTCCACTGGGAGATGCGGGCGCCGTCGGCTGTGGACGCCTGCCACACGTCCATCGCCATCCCGCTCAACCGGTTGATCAGCCGGACCACCCCGCTGCCCTGGTCGTCGACCCGCCACTGCTGACTGGTGGCGCTCGTGTCGGCCTGCTGGGTGATATCGGCGCCGGTGCCGGTGCCGGACACCTGCAGCACCAGACCGCTGTGCCGGGCCCGGATCCGGTAGTAGCCGCCGTCGCCGGCCAGGAAGTCGAACTGCTGGTTGAGGGCGCTGCCGACCGGCCACTGGATCAGCGCGGCGCCGGCGCTGGTCGACGCCGCGTTGATGTCGGCGGCCTTCCCGCTGTGCTGGGCCACCAGCCGGTAGTGGACGCCGGCCTCGACCGGGCCCGACGACGACCGTACGGCCGACGCCCGGTAGGTGTGGCCGGCCTGACCCACGAATTCCATCAGGTCGGACTCGATCCGGGTCGGTTGCACGGTGGCCCCGCTCGCCTCGTCGCGCATCTCGAACGGGCCGGCGAAGAGCCGGCTGCGGACCCGGATCGTCCCGGCGCGGTCCGGCCGCACGGTGAGTTCGGTGCTGGTGCTGGTCCAGGACGCACCGACCGTGTAGCCGCCGCGGCCGCGCAGCCCGGTGACGCTGCCGATGGGCCAGGCCGACGGCAGCGCGGGCAGCACGTGCAGCTCGCCGTTGTGGCTCTGCAGCAGCATCTCGGCGATCCCGGAGGTGGCGCCGAAGTTGCCGTCGATCTGGAACGGCGGGTGCAGGTCGAACATGTTGGGCGCGAGCCGGTCCGTGCGCACCAGGTCGCGCAGCAGCTTATGGGCGCGCCCGCCGTCCTCCAGCCGGGCCCAGAAGTTGATTTTCCAGGCCAGCGACCACCCGGTCCCGTCGTCGCCCCGCAGCTCCAGGGTCTGGCGCGCGGCCTGGTACAGCTGCGGGGTCCCGCGCCGGGTGATCTGGTTGCTCGGGTGCAGGCCGTACAGATGGGAGACGTGGCGGTGGGTGCGCTCGGTCTCGACCCAGTCGGCCAGCCACTCCTGGATGTTGCCGCGCGAGCCGACCCGCATCGGGGCCAGCCGGTCGCGCGCGGCCAATGCCTGCGTCCGGAAGCTGGCGTCGACCCCGAGCACCTCGGTGGCCCGGGCCACGCCGGTGAACAGGTCGCGCAGGATCTGGTTGTCCATGGTCGGGCCCGCGCACACGCTGGCGTTCGAGTGGTGGGCCAGCTCCGGGGAGTTGGACGGGTTGGTGACCAGATAGCCCAGCGACGGGTGGGTCACCAGCGAGTCGAGGAAGAACTGGGCCGCGCCCTTCAGCGCGGAATAGTTGGCCCGCAGGAAGTCCACGTCACCGGTGAACAGGTAGTGGTCCCAGATCAGGGTGGCCAGCCAGGCGCCACCGGTTTGCCACATGCCCCAGAACGCGCCGTCGACGACCGACGAGCCACGCCAGGCGTCCGTGTTGTGGTGGGTGACCCAGCCACCGGCGCCGTACTGCACGCTCGCGGTCCGGGCGCCGGTCACGGCCAGGTCCTTGATCAGGTCGAACACGGGCAGCTGGCAGTCGGCGAGGTTGGTGGTGCCGGCCGGCCAGTAGTTCATCGGCAGGTTGGCGTTGATGGTGTATTTCGAGTCCCAGGACGGGGCCATCTCCTGGTTCCACAGGCCCTGCAGGTTGGCCGGCTGGGTGCCGGGCCGGGACGAGGCGATCAGCAGATATCGGCCGTACTGGAACAGCAGCGCGGCGAACTGCGGGTCGTTCTGCGACGCGTGCTGAGCGATCCGTACGTCGGTGGTCTGGTCGGCCGCCGCCGTGCGCCCCAGGTCGATCGTCACCCGGTTGAACAGTGCCTGATGGTCGGTCACGTGCCGGGCGCGCATCTGGTCGAAGCCGACCGTGCGGGCCGCAGCCAGGTGCCGCCGCGCGATGCCCTGGTAGTCGCCGTTGACCGTGCGGTAGTTGACATAGCTCGAGCCGATCGACACCAGCACGGTCACGCTCGTCGCCCCGGAGACCCGCAGCGTGCCACCCGAGCTGCTGACCGTGCCCCCGGTGACGCTCGCGCCGGCCAGGGCGAGGAACCGGACCGAACCCGCTTTGCCCTCCATCGAACCGGAGATGCCGTCGAGGCCGATCGTCGCCGAGTCGGGGCTGGACACGGTCGTCTGCTGCGGGCTGTCGAACGTCGCGCTGAACGTGATGGCGTTGGCCCGGTCGGCGGTCAGCCGCACGGCCACCACCTGGTCGGGCGCGCTCGCGAACACCTCTCGCTGGAAGCGCACCCCGTTCAGCACGTACGAGGTGGTCACGGTGGCGGTCGTCAGATCCAGCGTCCGTACGTACTGGGACGCGCCACTGGCGCTGCCGAAGGCCAGCCGGAGGTTGCCCACCGGCTGGTAGGCCAGCTGCCCGGCCGGATTGCCGAGCATCGTCTGGTTGATCAGATCCTGGGCCGGAACCCACTGGTCGGCGAAGACCCGGCGCCGGATCTCGGCGAGGTTGGCCGCGCCCTGGGTGTTGGCCGAGTCGTACGGGCCGCCGGCCCACACGGTGTCCTCGTTGAGCTGCAGCCGTTCGGTGTCGACGTTGCCGAACACCATCGCACCGAGCCGGCCGTTGCCGACGGGCAGCGCCCGCAGCCAGTCCGTTCCGGCCCCCTCGTCGTAGCGCAGCGCCAGGTCACCGGGGGCCGCCGCGGCCACGCCGGCCGACGCGGCCACGGTCCAGCCGGTCGGCAGCAAGGTCGCCCCGGCCCCGGCTGCCCCCGCCGCGAGCAGTTTTCTGCGAGTCACTTCGGTCACGGAAGGACCCACCTCTGGTTGGTGCCGCCGTGGCAGCTCCAGATGATCAGTTGGGTGCCGTCGGCCGTGCTGCCGCCGTTGGCGTCCAGGCATCGGCCCGACGCGGCGTTGACCAGCGATCCGTTGGCGCCGGCGGTCCAGTTCTGGGTGGCCGCACCGGTGCAGGCGGAAAGTTGAACCTGACCCCCGCTCGCGGTGCTCATGCATTTGCCGAGCGACCGCAGGGTGCTCCCGTTGACCGTCCACTGCTGGTTGGCGCCGCCGGTGCAGCTCCACAGCTGGATCTTGGTGCTGTCGGCCGAGCTGTTCCCGGCCACGTCGACGCATTTGCCGGTGGAGCTGGTGATCCGGCCGGCCCGGGGCGTCGTACCGCCGAGCTCTTTGACCCGGACGTGGCGGAACGAGACGGCGCCGTTGTTCTGCAGGCCGAGGTAGCCGGAGGTCAGGGAGCGCGCCGGGTCCGTGTTCGTGAAGTCGTTGACCCGGACGCCGTTCAGGAAGACTTGCAGCCGCTCCCCCTCGACCAGCAGCTCGTAGGTGTTCCACTCGCCCGGCGGGTTCAGCGCGGCGTCGCGGGCGGCGGTGTCGGCCGGCTGGAACCCGGTCACCGCCCCGGTGGTACCGCCGCCGATCTGCACCTCATGTCCGTTGGCGGCCGCCGCGTTCGGATCGCTGCCGGCCGGGAACCCGATCAGCACGCCGGAGTCGTCGGTGCCCGGTGTCATCCAGTCGAGCTTCAGCGAGTACGAGCGGAACTCCTTGGCGCTGTACGAGAGCAGGCCGGGCCCACCGGACGCGGTGAGCGTGGCGTTGCTGTTGCTGAACGAGCCCGCCCCGGACTGCGACCAGCCGGTGGTGGAGCCGTTGTAGAGCGCGGTGTAGCCGGTCTCGGGGCGGCAGTCGGCCTTGGTGCGGTTGGCCGCGTACCGGATGCCGCCGAGGATCAGCGCCCGGAACCCGGCCTCGGTGTAGCTGGCCTGGGTGTGCCCGGCGCCCGTGTAGAACGAGCGCCCGCCCTGATAGCTCTTGCACCAGGTGTGCGGGTGGTCGCCGCCCATCGAGCCACCGGAGTAGGTGGATTCGTCCAAGGTGGACAACACTCGGGCCGTCGAGCGGGGGTTGCTGCGGAAGTTGTACCACTCGTCGGTGCGGGTCGCGGCCGGGGCCAGCCCGGCGGTGGCCGCGTGGGCCCGGTTCTCGGTCCGGACGGTCGCCGCCTGGATCGCCGGGTGCGAGGCGAAGTACGCCCCGACCAGCTCGCCATAGAACGGCCAGTCGTACTCGGTGTCCGAGGCCGCGTGCACGCCCACGTAGCCGCCACCGGCCCGGATGTAGTTCTCGAAGGCGGTCTGCTGGGTCGGGTTGAGCACGTCGCCGGTGGTGTTGAGGAAGACCACGGCCTCGAACTGGGCCAGGTTGCTCGCGGTGAACTGGCCGGCGTCCTCGGTCGCGGTCACCGAGAAGCTGTTGGCCGCCCCGAGATCGCGGATCAGCTGGATGCCGGCCGGAATGGCGTCGTGCCGGAAGCCCGCCGTCTTCGAGAAGACCAGGACGTCGTACGGGATGTCGGCCGCACTGGCCGGGGTGCCGCCGACGCCGGCGAAGGCGATCAGCGCCGCCGCGGCCGCGGCGAGAACGCGCGTGAGTGGTCGCATGGCCAGGGTTCCTCTCATGGCAGGGTCCAGCGTTGGTTGGTGCCGCCGTGGCAGGTCCAGATGATCAGCTGGGTGCCGTTGGCCGAGCTGCCGCCGTTGGCGTCGAGGCACTTGCTCGACTGACCGTTGACCAGCGAACCGTTGGTGCCCGCGGTCCAGTTCTGCGCGGCCGAGCCGTTACAGGTCGACAGCTGCACCGCGCTGCCGTCGGCCGTGGCGCCGCCGGCCACGCCCATGCACTTGCCCAGGGCCCGCCAGGTGCTGCCGGTGCGGGTCCACTGCTGGTTGGCGCCGGTGCCGCACGTCCACAGCTGGATCTTCGTGCCGTCGGCGGTGCCGGAGGCGTTGACGTCGACGCACGAGCCGCTCGCGCCGACGATCCGGCCCGTTCCGCCGCCGCTCGAGGTGCCGCCGAAGGTGAAGGCGTCGACGTCGAACAGCGTCCCGGAGCCGCCCGAGAAGGTCAGGTACAGCGTGGTCGTGCCGGAGGGCACGTTGGACAGGGTCGTCGACACGTCGGTGAAGGTCTCGTAGCTGCCGGTGACCGGGACGGTGACCGAGCCGAGCACGGTGCCCGTGGCCGAGCCGGCGCGGACCGAGATCGTGCCGCCGGCGCCGCCGGACGACACCCGGGCCGTGAACCGGGTCTCGCCCGCGAGCGAGTACCGCTGGAACGCGATCCAGTCACCGTTCTGGATGTCACCAACGGTCTGCCCGCCCTCGGCCGTCGTCTTGCTGTAGAGCGACGTGCCGGACTGGGTGTTGCGGTGCTCGGCCTGCCGGTGCCGCGGCTGCAGGATCTTCTGGGCCCGGGTGGTCAGCGCGGGTTGGCCGTTGGCGCCCTTGTCGGTGTACTCCGCGTCGAGCACCGCGAACAGGTTGGCCGCCGTGTCGTGCTCGCCGTCCACCGGGATCCGCAGCGTCCCCGAGCATCCGGTGCTCGAGCTGATCGGGTGCGCGTGGTCGTCGTGGCCGAGCAGGTAGCTCAGCTTGACCCGGCTGCAATCGATCGTGCCGTCCTCGGGGTCGGACACGGTGATGGTGTAGGGCACGCTGTCGCCGAAGTTGAACAGTCCGCCGTCGGCCGGGGTGTTCAGCACGACCGTGGGTGCGGTGTTGCCGACCGTGACCGTCGTCGAGGCAGAGGCGGTGAGGCCGGCCGGATCGGTCACGGTGAGGGAGACCGTGCGCTCGCCGGCCGCGGTGTACGTATGGGTGGGGTTGGCCGCCGTCGAGGTGCCGCCGTCACCGAAGTTCCAGGCGTAGCTCAGGGCTCCGCCCTCGGGGTCCGACGAGCCGCTCGACGAGAAGTTGACGGTCAGCGGGGCCGCGCCCGACGAGGGATTGGCCGCCACCCGGGCGATCGGCGCCTGGTTGCTGGTGCCGCCACCCCGGTACTCGATGCGGTACAGGGCGGAACTGGCGTCGCCGTTGCCCCAGCCGGTGCCGTAGTCCAGCACGTACAGGGCGCCGTCGGGGCCGAAGGCGCTGTCCATGACCTGCGTGCCGCGCCACGGGAACTCGCTGATCTGCCCGGCCGACCCGTCGGCGTTGACGTCGATGCTCTTGATCCAGCGCCGGCCGAACTCCATCGCGAAGAAGTGGCCGTTCAGCAGCGACGGGAACTTGACCGTGGACGGGTTGGCCGCGTCGTAGTTGTAGACCGCGCCGCCCATCGGCGACTCCGAGCCGCAGCCGAACGCGGACAGCGAGCAGTTGTCGTACTTGATCCAGGCCGGCCGCGCGGCGGGCAGGGTGGTCAGGCCCGTGTTGCGCGGCGAGTTGTTGACCGGGGCGGCGCAGTTGAACCGGCTGCCCGAGGGGCCCGACGGGAACGTGTAGTCCACGTAGGTCTCGTTCGTCGTGTTCGATCCGGTGCAGTAGGGCCAGCCGTAGTTGCCGGCCGAGGTGATGCGGTTGAACTCCACCTGGCCGGCCGGCCCCCGGGTCGAGCTGCTCGTGCCGGCGTCGGGCCCGTAGTCGCCGACGTACAACACGCCGGTCGCCTTGTCGACGCCGATCCGGAACGGGTTGCGCAGGCCCATCGCGTAGATCTCGGGCCGGGTATTGGCCGTGCCCGGCGCGAACAGGTTGCCCGACGGGATCGAGTACGACCCGTTCGCGTTCACCTTGATCCGCAGGACCTTGCCCCGCAGGTCGTTGGTATTGCCCGCGCTGCGCTGGGCGTCGTACACCGGGTTGCGGTTGCTGCGCTCGTCGATCGGCGTGTAGCCGGCCGAGTCGAACGGGTTCGAGTCGTCCCCGGTGGACAGATAGAGGTTGCCGGCCGCGTCGAAGTCGATGTCGCCGCCGACGTGGCAGCACATGCCCCGGTTCGTCGGCACGTCGAGCACGGTCACCTGGCTGCTCGTGTTGAGCGTGTTGTCGGCGTTGAGGGTGAACCGGGACAGCCGGTTGACCCCGTTCCAGACCGAGAAGTCCGAGCCGGTGGCCGGCGCGTCACCGCTGGGCGTGTTCAACGGGGGCGCGTAGAAGAGGTAGATGTACCGGTTGCTCGAGAATCCGGGATCCACCCCCACGCCCTGCAGGCCCTCCTCGTCGTGCGTGTAGACCGGCAGGGTGCCGATCACGCTGGTGACCCCGGCCGCGGTGGTCCGGCGCAGCACGCCGCTGCGGGCCGTGTGCAGCACCGAGCGGTCGGGCAGCACCGCCATCGACATCGGCTCGCCCAGCTCGCCCACGCCCCGGGCCAGCTCGACCTGCTGGAAGTCGGACGCGTTGACCGGATGGGCGGAGGCCGGTGAAACCGGGCCGGTCACGGCGGCCAGCAAGCCGGCCGTCACGAGTGCGGCGGTCGCGGCCGCCGTCAGAGCACGTCTTCTCATGAATTGGTCACCTTTGCCGTCGGGCTTCGCATTCGGAAATGGCGTCGGTGTTCGAGGCGGGCCGCACAACAATGGGCCGACCGGCCGCTGAATCATGTCGGCGGGCGACGTGGACTCATCGCCACCGCGGAACGCACCCGGCGCTCGGAACAGTCGGGTGAACGTTAACAACGTGAGATGGGCGGCTGTGAGCTCGCCTGGCGAGTGAATGTGGGGGATTCGTATGACGTCATACGCTAAGCGGTTGATAGAAGGCAGTCAATAGTTGACTCGTCGTTCACACAGCGGAAACGAAGACGGTCCATTCGGGATCGACCGCGATTCGCGCGAATGCCTGGCGTAACACTTTCCAGCCGGAGAAAAATCGCACCCTGCGCGCAAAGCGCGCGCCGTGCTGCCGCCGGCCTCGCCCGGAACCGAGCCCTTGACCAGCCGAACCGGCACGCATAGATTCCTGTCGTTACTTCCGAGATGTTTCCGGAAGTTTCGGCTCCCCTGTCCTCATCGTTCTCGCGCAAGGAGTTCCCGTGGGTCGTCTTCGACTTCCGCTTTCCGTTGTCAGCGCCGCGATGCTGCTGACCTTCGTCGGCTCGGTCCCGGCCGATGCCACGCCGCCGGGACCGAAACCACCGCAGCCCTACCCCGCCGATTCGCTCCGCGCGCTCGCCGACCGCGTCGGCCTGCGCATCGGCACGGCCGTGAACGCCGACCAGCTGGGCACCAACGAGAATTACACGCAGATCACCGCGCAGCAGTTCTCCTCGGTCACCGCGGAGAACTCCATGAAGTGGGCCGAGGTGGAGGCCGTACGCGGCAACTACACCTGGCAGAAGGCCGACCAGATGGTCGCCTTCGCGAAGAAGAACAAGCAGCTGGTCCGCGGCCACACGCTCCTGTGGCACAACCAGCTGCCCGCCTGGCTGTCGTCCGACGGCACCACGACCACCCTGTCGAACGACGAGGTGAAAGCGGCCCTGAAGAAGCACATCTTCGAGACGATGCGGCACTTCAAGGGCGACATCTGGCAGTGGGACGTGGTCAACGAAGCCTTCGACGACAACGGTCAGCCCCGCCAGACGATCTGGTACAAGGCGTGGGGCGGCACCGGCTACCTCGCCGACGCTTTCCGGTGGGCGCACCAGGCCGACCCCAAGGCCCTGCTGTTCTACAACGACTACAACCTCGAGTTCACCGGGGGTCAAGAGCGACGCCGCGTACGCGATGGTCCGCTCGCTGCAGGCGCAGCGCGTCCCGATCCACGGCGTCGGGTTCCAGGGCCACCTCTCCACCCAGTACGGCTACCCCGACCTGACGAACAACCTGCAGCGCTTCGCCGCCCTGGGGCTGAAGGTCGCGCTGACCGAGGTGGACGTGCGCACGCAGACCAAGCCGGACGCGGTGAACGAGCCGGTGAACGCGCTCGCCCCGTACGCCCAGGAGAGTTACTGGTCCCGCACGCTCCAGGCCTGCCTGGCCGTCCGGGCCTGCATCTCGTTCACGCCGTGGGGCTTCGGCGACTCCTACTCGTGGGTGCCCGGTTGGTTCACCGACCCGCAGGAGGGCGCCGCCCTGATCTACGACGAGCAGCTGAACCCCAAGGGACAGTACGAGGTGTTGCAGCAGGCTCTGGCCCTCGCCTCGGGCGCCCCGCGCCGCTGAGCACATGATCGCTGCCGCCGGCACGCGGCCGGCGGCAGCGATCTATCGATCCCGGTCCGGGCCGAGGAAGGACGACAGGAGTCGCCGGAACTCGTGCGGGTGCTCGATCGCCGGCACGTGCCCGCATCGCCCGAACACGTGCAGCCGGACGTCGGCCAGATGGTCGAGCAGGGGCAGGGCCGCGGTCCCCAGTGGAGTCACCGCGTCCTGCGCGCCGTGGACGAGCAGCACGGGAGCGCGGATCGCCGCCAGTGCCGCCGCGGAGAGGGCGAGGTCCTCGGCCCACCGCGCCCTCGGCGGCGGGAACAACGATGCGAAGGCGGCCTCTCCCGCCCGCATGGCGGCCGCCCGGGCGTCGACGGCAGCCTCGGTCACGAGCGCCTGGTCGAGGAAGAGGCGGCTCAACATGTCCCGGGCCCCGGCCGGGCCGGCGGGAGCGGCCCAGAGCGCGTCGAGATCGGCCGACAGCGGCGCCCCGGGGGCGCCCATCGTCGAGACCGCGACGACCCGGGTGACCTGCTCCGGCCGGGCGGCGGCCAGCGCCAGCGCGACGGCGCCGCCCATGGAATGCCCCACCACGGCGTACGACTCGACGCCGAGCTCATCCATCAGGCCCGCGGCCTGCTCCGTCCACAACCGGAGCCCGCCGCGAGCGCCCGCCGGGACCGGCGTGCGGCCGAAACCGGCCTGGTCCGGGGCCACCACCTGGCGGGCCGGGCCCAGCGCTTGGGCCGTGGCCGCCCACGCGCCGGACCCGGTCGTGCCGGGCCCGGAACCGTGCAGCATCAGAACCGCCGGGCCGCTGCCACTGGTCAGGACGTGGACCGGGGAGCCGTCGACGGTGACCGTCACGCGGCGTTGACGGATTTCGAGAAGACCTCCATCATCGCCCGGCCGAACTGCGGCATGTCGGGCCAGCCCCGGCACGAGACGAGGTTGCCGTCCACGACGTCGGGCGCGTCGATGACGGTCGCGCCCGCGTTCTCCATGTCACCGGTGATGGGCGGGAAGCACGCCGTCTTCCGGCCCTTCAGCAATCCGTACACCGCCGGCACCTGAGCACCGTGGCACACCAGCGCGATGGGAAGGTTGCGCGCGAAGAAGTGCTCGGTGATGCGCCGGACGTCGGCGTCGACCCGGATCCACTCGGGGGCCCGCCCGCCGGGAATGATCAGGGCGTCGTAGCGCTCGACGTCGACCTCGGCCCAGGGCACGTCGACCGGCAGCTTGCGGCCGTTCTTCTCGACGTAGGCGTCGGAGTTCGGGTCGAACTCGTGGATGACCAGCTGGATGTCACGCATCGTCCGGGACGAGACGTCGACCTCCCAGCCGCCCTCCTGCACGCGGTAGTAGGGGTACATGGTGTCGAGCTCCTCGGCGGCGTCGCCGGTCAGGAGCAGCGCTCTGGGCACCTGCTTCTCCTCGCATCCGATGGCGGCTGTGTCAAATCAGATCCGATCCGATCTGATGGGGCTCAGCATCGCTCGGCCCGACCCGCCCGTCAAGCCTCCACCGGCACCTCACCGGCCCGCTCGATCTCGTCGAACAACCGCCCGAAACGCTGGCCCGAGCGCAGGATGTGCCGGCGCATCGCGTAGGCGGCGGCGTCCGGGTCGCGCGCGGCGATCGCGGCCACCACGTCCTCGTGCTCGGCCATGGCCAGGTGGGTGACCTGGGTGTCACGGTGCAACCGGAACAGGTGCACGTGGCTGTGCAGGCGGGCGAGCGTCTCCCGGATGACCTGGTTCTCCGCGCTCAGCGCGACCAGATCGTGGAATGCGGCATCGCGCAGCCCGAAGGCGCCGTAGGCCATGAGCCCGGCGCCCCCCTCCAGCTCGGCCATCTCTACCAGCATCCGGCGCAGGCCGCTGACCTGCTCCAACGAGGCCCGTTCAGCCGATCGGCGGGCCGCCGCCGGCTCGAGGAGCAGGCGGACCTCGAGCATGTCCTCGAATCGTTGCCGGGTGATCTGCGGGGGAATGCGGTAGCCGGCGTGCGGCACCCGGACCACCAGACCCTCGGCCTCCATCCGGTTCAACGCGTCCCGGATCGGCGTCTGGGAAACTCCCAGCTCACGGGCCAGGACGTCGATCGTGACACGGGAGCCGGGCTCGATCCGCAACGACATCAGCTGTCCGAGCAGCGTGTCGTACACGTCGTCGGCGAGCCGGCCACCGGGCCGGGGCGGCGGCATTCCGCTCGTCGTGGCCCGGCCGCCCCTCGCGATCATCGCTTCGTCGTCCATCGTGACGTGCGGTCCTTTCTCGCGTTCTCACGACCTGTTGACATCAGTCACAACGCTGCGTCATGCTGGCGCCCTCACCCGGATCGTATAGGAAACGCGGCAGATCCCCGCCACCGCGGAACTCACCGCCGACGCTCTATCTCGATCACTGAAGCTCCCCGAAGCATGCTCGACATCCTTCTCCACGGCGTGCGGACCTCGAACATCACGGCCTACGCGTAGCGCCGGCTCACGCCTGTACAACCCAGTGACTGCTGGGCGAGCACATAGCGAGGCTCTCGAAGTATCCGTCCAGAAAGCAGGCAACAAGATGCGGCATCCCAAGCGAACCACCGGTCGGAAGATACGGCTGGCGACGGCGGCCCTGCTGCTGGTGGCCACGACCATGGCGGCGTGCGGCGACGACGGCGGCGACGGCGCCCGGACCGGCGCGCCCAAAGCGCCGGCCACCATCCCCGAGCTCAGCGCGGACCCGCTGACCCTGAGCTTCGTCTGGTTCGAGTGGCCACCCGCGAAAGCGCTGGAGACCTTCGCCAACGAGGAGTACAAGAAGGTCCGGCCGAACGCGACCATCAAGGTCAACACCGTGCCGAACGCGAACTGGCACGACGCGATGTTCACCCAGTTCGCCGCCCGCAAGACCGACTTCGACATCGCGATCCTGGACTCGCAGCACATCGGCGAGGCCGTGACGAACGGCAACATCCTCGACCTCACCGACTTCGTCAAGAACAACATCGAGGTCGAGGCCTACGACCCGTACCTGCTGGCCGCCTATGGTCAGTTCCCTCAGGCCGAGACCGGCCGGCGCGACGAGAACGCCAGCCTGTACGGGCTGCCGCTGCTCGGCGACACCTGGACGATGATCTACCGCAAGGACCTGATCGGCGACCAGCCGCCGCAGACCTGGGACGAGATGATCTCGGCCGCCGAGAAGTGCCAGACCGAGAACCCGGGCGTCAGCGGGCTCGCCTTCCACCAGGCCAACGGCTCCGACGCCGCCGCCGTCACCTACAACACGGTCAACGGCGTCTACGGCGGCAACCTGTGGGACGCCAAGGCGAAGAAAATCGAGGGCGTCCTCAACGACCCGGCCGGCCAGGAGGCGATGGACGTCCTGGTCAAGAAGATGAAGCCGTTGACCGCGAAGGGTTCCGGCAACTGGTTCATCGACGAGGTGAACGCGGCGGTGGCCCAGGGCAAGGCCTGCATCGCGTTCAACTGGATCGCCGCCAGCGGCGGCCTGCTCGACCCGGAACAGTCGACGCTCGGCAAATCGCGGGAGCAGATCCTCGACAAGCTCGGTTTCGCCACCCTGCCCAAGCAGAAGACGGATCTGGTTCCGCTCGGCGGCATGGGGATGCACGTGTCGGCGTACTCCCCCGCGGCGAACCAGGCCGAGGCCCTGAACTTCATGAAGTGGTTCGAGCAGGCCGACATCCAGAAGAAGTGGGCCGCGGCCGGCGGCGTGCCCTCGCGGACGGACGCCATCCAGTCGCCCGAGTTCCTCAATGCCGGGCCGTTCAACAAGGTGTACGCCGATTCGGTGCCCCGGATGCGCGACATGTGGAACGTGCCGGAGTACGCGCGCCTCGTCGATATCGAGAACACCAACGTCAACGCGGCGCTCAACGGGGCCAAGGAGCCGAAGCAGGCCCTCGACGACATCGCCAAGGAACAGCAGGCCGTGCTCGACTCCAGCGGCCGCAAGGGCGGCGGCGGGCTGTGAGTGACCCCGTCGCCCTGAAGACCGACCGTCCCGGGCAGGTGGCAACGCCGATGCCGCCTGCCCGGGGCCGGTCCCCCCGGTTGACCGACCGCCGGCTCGCGGTCCTCTTCATCGCCCCCGCGCTGCTGTTGTTGCTGGCCATGTCGGTGTTCCCGCTGCTGTGGGCGCTGTACCTGTCCTTCACCGACTACTCGGCCACCCGCGGCGGGCCGGCCGCGTTCGTCTGGTTCGGGAACTACACCGCCATCCTGACCTCGGCCCAGGTCCACCAGCGGGCCCTGACGACGCTGATCTACGTGGTCGGCGCGGTCGGCCTGCAGACCGTGCTCGGTTTCACCATCGCCTACCTGATCTCCCGGCGCACGCGGGGGCGAGGGCTGCTGACCACCCTGTTCCTGGTGCCGATGATGCTGTCGCCGGTCGTGGTCGGGCTGTTCTGGCGCTTCATGCTCGACGCGCAGTTCGGCGTGGTCAACAGCCTGCTCGGCTCGCTCGGCCTGGAGCCGGTGGAGTGGCTGACCCGGCAGCGGACGGCGTTGATCTCTCTGATCGTGGTCGACACCTGGCAGTGGACGCCGTTCATCATGCTCATCGCCCTGGCCGGGCTGACCGCGGTGCCCAGGTACCTGTACGAGGCCGCCTCGATCGACCGGGCGTCCGAGTGGTTCCGGTTCCGCACCATCACCCTGCCGCTGGTGTGGCCGCTGCTGCTCATCGCTGTGCTGTTCCGGGCCATCGAGGCGTTCCGGCTGTTCGACCTCGTCTACATCCTCACCAGCGGTGGTCCCGGGGTCTCGACCGAGACGTTGTCGTTCCACGTCTACAAGGTCGCGTTCCTCGGCTTCAACACCGGGACGGCCTCGGCGTACGGAATTCTCATGGTCCTCGTCGTCATCGTCCTCACGCAGCTCTACCTGCGGTACCTGAACAAGCTCAAGGAGGACTGATGGCCGTGTCCGCCCGCCGGGGCCGCTCGGCGCTGGAGATCGTGCTGCTGACCGTGCTGGCCGTCGTGATGCTCTTCCCGGTGCTGTGGATGATCGAGACGTCGCTCAAGGAGAACCGGGACGTCTACGCCGTACCGGCCAAGTTCCTCGACTTCAAGATCACCCTCGACCACTACAGGGACGTGTTCGTCTCGTCCGGCGGCGGCCGCTCGACGCTGTCCACCTCGTTCCTCAACTCCGTCATCGTCGCCGGGGTCTCCACCGTGCTGGCCACCGTGCTCGGCGTCCCGGCGGCGTGGGCCTACTCGCGCTTCGCCCTGAAGGCCAAGAAGGACCAGCTGTTCTTCATCCTGTCCACCCGCTTCATGCCGCCCGTGGTCGTCGTGATCCCGATCTTCCTGATGTACCGCCAGGTCGGGCTCATCGACAGCGCGCTCGGCCTGATCCTCATCTACACCGCGTTCAACGTCCCGTTCACGATCTGGATGATGAAGGGCTTCGTCGACGAGGTGCCCGCGGAGTACGAGGACGCCGCCATGCTCGACGGCTACACCCGCTTGCAGGCGTTCCGGAAGTTCACTCTGCCCCTGCTCGTGCCCGGCATCGCCGCCACCGCGGTGTTCGCCCTCATCTTCTCGTGGAACGAGTTCGTGTTCGCCATCTTCCTCACCTCCAGCGACGACGTGCGGACGGCCCCACCGGCCATCGCCGGCCTCATCGGTGGCACCACTGTGGACTGGGGACTCGTGGCGGCCTCGTCGGTGGTGTTCGCACTGCCGGTGCTCGTCTTCGCCTACCTGGTGCGCAAGCACCTCGTCGCCGGTGTGACCCTCGGGGCGGTGCGACGCTGATGGCCGGCATCGAGGTCACCGCGCTGCACAAGCGCTACCCGGACGGCACGGTCGCGGTCGAACACGTCGACCTGTCCATCGCCGACGGCGAGCTGTTCGTGATGCTCGGGCCCTCGGGGTGCGGCAAGACGACCACGCTGCGGGCCGTCGCCGGCCTGGAGCGGCAGACGACGGGCGACATCCGCATCGGCGAGACGCTGGTCAACGATCTGCCGCCGGCCGAGCGCGACATCGCCATGGTGTTCCAGTTCTACGCGCTCTACCCGCACCTGCGGACCCGCGACAACCTGGCCTTTCCGCTCCGGGCCGAGGGACTGCCCAAGCGGGAGGTGCAGGAACGGGTCGACGAGGCGGCCCGGCTGATGCGGCTGGCCCCGCTGCTGAACCGGCGGCCGCGCCAGCTGTCCGGCGGGGAGCAGCAGCGCGTCGCCCTCGCCCGCGCCCTGGTGCGACGGCCGCGCGCCTTCCTCATGGACGAACCCCTCACCAATCTGGACGCGGAACTGCGGGCGGACATGCGTACCGAGATCAAACACCTGCAGGGCGAGCTGGGAACGACGATGGTGTACGTCACCCACGACCAGGTCGAGGCCATGTCACTCGGGCACCGGATCGCCATCCTCAACAAAGGGCGCGTCGAGCAGGTCGGCACCCCGCTGGAGGTCTACGACCGCCCGGCCAGCCTGTTCTGCGCCGCGTTCATCGGCTCCCCGCCGATGAACCTGATCGAGGTCGAGGTGGCCGACGGGAAGCTGCGCGGCCAGGGCGGACTGGCCCTCGCGCCGCCACCGGGCCTGCCCCGCGACCGGCGCCTGGTCGCGGGCGTCCGGCCGGAGGCGCTGGAGGTGGCGGAACCGGGGGCGGACAGCTCCGTCCCGGCCCGCGTCGTCTCGGCCGAGTGGCTGGGCGACGAAATCATCTACGTGGTCGACCACGGCGGTGCGCGCGACGTCCGGGTGCGGATGCCCGCGACCGTCCGGTTCGACACCGACGCCAGGGTCGGGCTGCGGCACACCGGCCGGGCCCCGGCCGTCTACGACGTGCGTACGGAAGAGCTGGTGGCCTGATGGGAACCGTGACAGCACACGGGCTGAGCAAGTCCTTCGGCAAGGTCCAGGCCCTGGACGGGGTGACCCTCGACGTGCCCGACGGCTCGTTCTTCGTCGTGCTCGGGCCGTCCGGGGCCGGCAAGACGACCACCCTGCGCGCGATCGCCGGCCTCGAGAAGCTGGACGCCGGGTCGGTGCATCTGGACGGCCGGGACGCGACCGGCGACACCCCGGCCGCGCGCGATCTGGCCATGGTCTTCCAGAGCTACGCCCTCTACCCGCGCCGCACGGCGTACGAGAACATCGCCTCACCGCTGCGGGCCCGCCGCTGCTCGCCGGGCGAGATCGCCGCGGCCGTCGAACGGGTCTCGAGCCTGCTGCACATCGACCGGCTGCTGCAGCGCCGTCCCGCGCAGTTGTCGGGCGGCGAGATGCAGCGGGTGGCCCTGGCCCGGGCGCTGGTCCGCAGTCCGCGCGCGTTCCTCATGGACGAGCCGCTGACCAACCTCGACCTCAAGCTCCGGGTCGAGATGCGCACCGAGCTCACCCGCATCCACCGCAGCCTCGGCGCGACCTTCGTCTACGTGACCAACGACCAGGTCGAGGCGCTGTCCATGGCCGACCAGGTGGCCATTCTCAAGGAAGGAAGGGTGCAACAGGTCGGAACGCCGACCGAGGTGTACGAGCGCCCGGCCAACCAGTGGGTCGCGAGCTTCGTCGGAAGCCCGCCGATCAGCCTGCTCGCCTGCCGTGCCGAGGGCGACCGTCTGGTCGGCGCGGAGGGCTGGTCGCTGCCGCGGCCGCGCTGGACCACGGCCGAGGACGGTCGCTCGCTGCTGCTGGGCGTCCGCGCCGAGGACCTCTCGGTCGAGCAGCGGGGGGCCGCGTCCCTGCCGGGCGAGCTCTACGGGCTCGAACCGCTCGGTGACCGGACGGTGGTCGACGTCCGCGTGGGCACGGAGATCCTCAAGGTCAAGGCCCGGCCGACCGTCACCGGCACGCCGGGCGAACGGCTGGTCGTCTCGGTCGACCTGGACCGGGCCCACCTGTTCGACGCGGGCACCGGGCTGTCGCTCGCCGCGGCCGGGCGGTGATCGCGTGAACGTCCTGCTTCCCGAATACTGCCGGCTCCGGATCGGCGACGCCTGGCGCGACGCCGCGACCGGAGCCACCTTCGCCGTCGAGGACCCGGCCACCGGCAGGACCATCGCCGAGGTCGCGGACGCCGGCGTGGCCGACGGGCTCGCCGCGCTGGACGCGGCGAGCGCGGCGATGGCGCAGTGGGCGGCGACTCCGCCGCGGAAACGATCGGAGTTGCTGACCGCGACGTACCGGGCCCTGACCGAGCGCGCCGACGAGGTGGCCCGGCTGATCACCCTCGAGATGGGCAAGCCGCTGGCCGAGGCCCGGGCCGAGGTGGCGTACGGCGCCGAGTTCTTCCGCTGGTTCGCCGAGGAGGCGGTGCGCGTCGAGGGGCGCTACAACACGGCTCCCCACGGCGGATACCGCATCCTCACCGTGCCCAAGCCGGTCGGGCCGTGCGTCTTCGTGACGCCGTGGAACTTCCCGCTGGCCATGGGCGCCCGCAAGATCGCTCCGGCATTGGCCGCGGGTTGCACGACGATCACCAAGCCGGCCGCCCAGACGCCCCTGACCATGCTGCTGCTGGCCCGCATCATGGAAGAGGTGGGCGTGCCCCCGGGCGTCGTCAACGTGGTGACCACCAAGCGGTCCGGCGACGTGGTCTCGGCCCTGCTGGCCGACCGCCGCACCCGCAAGCTCTCGTTCACCGGGTCGACCGAGGTCGGGCGGGTGCTGCTGCGCCAGGCGGCGGACAACGTGTTGCGCGCCTCGATGGAGCTGGGCGGCAACGCGGCCCTGATCGTGTGCGCCGACGCCGACCTGGACGGGGCGGTCGACGGGGCCATGGTGGCCAAGATGCGCAACATCGGGGAGTCCTGCATCGCGGCCAACCGGATCTACGTCGAGGAGCCGGTGCGCGAGGAGTTCACGGCCCGCTTCGCCGCGCGGATGGGCGCGCTCGCGATGGGCCATGGCCTCGACGACGGTGTGCAGGTCGGAGCGCTGATCGACAAGGCCGCGGTCGCCCGGATCGACGAGCTCGTGGCCGATGCGGTCGCTCGCGGCGCCCGCGTCCTGGTGGGCGGCGAGCGTCCGGCCGGGCCGGGACACTTCTACCCGCCCACGGTCCTCGTCGACGTGCCCGGCGAGGCGCGGATGCTGCGGACGGAGATCTTCGGGCCGGTGGCGCCGATCATCTCGTTCACCGCCGACGACGAGGTGCTGGCCCAGGCCAACGACACCGAGTACGGCCTGGTCGCGTACGTCTTCACCCGCGACCTCCAACGGGCGCTGCGATTCGCCGAGGGCCTGGACACGGGAATGCTCGGCATCAACCGGGGCCTGATCTCCGATCCGTCGGCCCCGTTCGGCGGCGTGAAGCAGTCCGGCCTCGGCAAGGAGGGGTCGCACGAGGGCATCGGTGAATACCTCGACCTCACGTACGCCGCGATCGACCTACCGTGACCCCGGAGAGGCCCTGACATGCTCGAGACTGTCCGCGGACCACGCCAGCTGATCGTCGGCGAAGGTGTCGCCCAGAACATCCCCCGGGTGGTGGCCGAGAGCGGCTCGCGGGTCCTGATCGTCACCGACCGGGTGCTGCTGGGGCAGCCGGCCGTGGCCGAGATCGTGGCCGCCGTACGGGGAAGGGTCGAGGTGTTCTCCGACGCGACTCCCGACGTGCCACTCACCGATGTCGACCTGGCCGTCGCGGCCGCCGCGGCGGTGGACGCCGACGTGATCCTCGCCGTCGGGGGTGGCACGGTGATCGACCTGGCCAAGATCGTCGGCGTCATCCGGCGCCACGGCGGGAGCCCGCGCGACTACTACGGCGAGTCGAGGGTGCCCGGGCCGACGATTCCTCTCATCGCGGTCCCGACGACTTCCGGCACCGGCTCCGAGCTCACCCCCGTCTCGGTGCTGACCGACCCCGACCGCGAGCTGAAGGTCGGCGTCTCCAGCGTGCACATCGTGCCCGACTTCGCCATCGTCGACCCCGAGCTCACCTACACCTGCCCGGCCGGCGTCACCGCCCACTCCGGCATCGACGCGTTCTGTCACGCGGTCGAGAGTTACACCGCCCGGCCCCGGCCCCACGGTCCGCGCGACCCGGTGGAGCAGGTCTTCCTCGGCCGCAACCCGATCACCGACCACTACGCGCTGCGGGCCGCGGAACGGATCGCCCGGAGCTTGCGCCGCGCTGTCCTGGACGGCGGGGACAAGGACGCCCGGGCGGACATGTCGTACGGGTCCATGCTCGCGGGGATCGCCTTCTCGCACGCGGGCAACGCGGCGCCGCACGCGCTGCAGTACCCCATCGGCGCGGCCACGCACACGCCGCACGGCCTGGGGGTCGGGCTGCTCCTGCCGTACGCGCTGGACGCGGCCCGGCACGCGATCGGCGACCGGCTGGCCACCCTGGCCGGGGTGTGCGGGCTCGACGTGGCCGGCGCCTCCGAGGCCGAGGCGGCCGACGCGTTCCTCACCTGGCTCGACCGGCTCCTGGCCGACATCGGCATCCCGGCCACCCTGGCCGACATCGGCGTGGCCCGGGCCGACCTCCCCCGCTTCGCCGAGATGGCCGGCGGCGTCACCCGCCTGATCCAGAACCACCCGGGCCCGACCGACACGGCCGGCCTGACCGCGGTCCTCGAAGCCGCCTGGACCGGCGAGCGGACCCGTCCCGTCCTGACGCTCGACTCGGGTCCATCATGAAGACATGTCCTATGAGATCCGGCCGATCGGCGTGGTCGAGTCGACCCTGACCGATCCGGCGAACGCGCCCAAACAGGGGGTGGAAGGGGGGCCCGAGGCCTGGCTGTCCTTCGAGCCCGCCGTGGCCGCGGGTCTGCGGAACCTGGCTGTCGGCGACGACCTGTTCCTGCTGACCTGGCTGCACCTCGCCGACCGGTCCCTGCTGGCCGTCCACCCGCGCGACGATCCGGCCAACCCGTTGACCGGCGTCTTCAGCACCCGGTCGGCCGACCGGCCCAATCCGGTCGGCCTGCACCGGGTGCGGGTGCTCGAGGTCGACGGTCTGCGGCTGCGGGTGGCCGACCTCGAGGCGGTCGACGGCACCCCGATCGTCGACGTGAAGCCGGCCCTGGGCGTGACCCGCTAGCCGGTACCCTGGCGCCATGCCCCGGTGGGAACACGGCAGCGAGGAGCGGTTGAAGCAGGCCGCCATGGACCTGTTCGCCGAGCAGGGGTTCGAGGCGACCAGCGCCGTCCAGATCGCCGAGCGGGCCGGCGTGACCACCCGTACCTTCTTCCGGTACTTCCCGGACAAGGAAGAGATCCTTTTCGCCGACGCGAATGCGCTCAACGAGGCGCTCGTCGATGAGCTTTCGCGGTCGGCGGACCTCGCGGAGCCCCTGCGAGCGGTGACCCGGACCCTGGCCCTTCACGATTGGGAGAAACTCGGATCCCGGGAGTCCCTGCGCCGGCGGGACGAGATGATCGCCGCCAACCCCCGGCTGCTGGAGCGAGATCTGATCAAGCAGCAGCAACTGGCTGACGGGTTCCGCGGCGCCCTGCGGCAGCGCGGAATCGACGCCGACACCGCCGACCTCGCGGCCAGTACGGCCGGCCCGGTCTTCCGTACGGCCTACCGGCGGTGGCTGCGAAGCGATGACGACTCCGATCTCGGGACCATCACCGAAGCCGTGCTGGCGCTGCTCGCCTCCCTCACGCCGCGGGCTTGATGTCACGGCGCGACATCAGTGCTACGGTTGATGTCACGCCGCGACATCAGGAGGCTTCCATGGTTCAGATCCCCGTTCCGAGCACGGCCGGGACCCAGACGTTCATGGTCTTCGCGACCCTCCGCGGCGACACGGATCCCGAGGAGTTCAACGCCCTGAGGGAGGACGAGCAAAGGCAGTTGGCGGTGCTGCGTACGCAAGGCAGGGTCGGCGCCCACTACATCTCCCCCGCCCGGCGGGCAACCTTCATCGAGGTCATCGCCGCCGATGAGAAAGAGGCGACGGCGACCCTGGAAACCCTGCCCTTCGCCCGTTTCTTCGAGGCCGACATCTACCCGACCACGCCCGCCGACGCCGCGGAGCTGGCCCACCGCAGACGCCCGTGAGTCAGGAACCGCCCGGCCGGCGTGAGGACCTCGCCCTGCCGGGTCTTGCCCCACGCGATCTGCGAAGACCTCGGCGGTCAGATCCTCCGCCTCGGCCACCTCGCCCCCGCCGAAGGGCAAACCCCATTCACAGTACGGGTGGCGGCCACGCTCGGGGCTGCCGGCCGCACCGCCCGGGCGGTGCGGCGGAATCAGCCGTTGACTTCGAAGTCCAACTCGGCCACGGGGTTGGCGAACTCGCTGACTCGCAGGGACACCTGCATCCGCCAGGTGCCGGGGGCCGGGAGTACGACCGAGGCCGTGTAGTTGCCGGCCGACACCTGCTTCAGGGGGACCTCGCCGAGCCCCGCCCGGTCGGAGGTCAGGCGCACCACGGGCGGCGCGACGCCCTCGGAGCTCAGCTTCAGGGTGATGGTGTTGGTACCGCGCCGGAGGGGTGCCAGGGTTGCCTGCACCTCGATGTCGCCCAAGGTCGTCGTACGAACGCCGGGGTTGGCTTCGGCGGCCGCCCTCGCGGGCGTCGAAGTGCTCTCGGGGCTCGTGTCGACCAGGAAGCCGGTGAGCAGCAGGGCGACGATGAGGATCGCGCCCTCGACCGCGATGGCCCGGAGCACCGGTCGCCGTCGGGGAACGAGCGACCACCTGTTCCAGCCGGCGATGGCGAGAGCGACCGCCACAATGCCGATCTTGACCAGGAGCAGCTGCCCGTAGCTGGTGTCGACGAGCGCGCTCCACGAGCCGAGGATCCGCCAGGCGAGTAGCGAGCCGGTCGCGACCAGGGCCGCGAGGACACCGGCGGCGGCGGTCGAGAACCGGGCGAGGACGTCGGCCGCGGCGCCGCCCCGGCCCGAGAGGCCCGGCAGGGTCAGCGCCAGGCCGACGAGTCCGCCGAGCCAGACGCTGCCCGCGAGCAGGTGCAGCATGTCGGCCCCGATGACCAGGACTTCCGGGGTGGCGGCGCGGGTGTGCCCGACAAACGCGGGGGCCATGACTGCGATCGCGGCGGCGCTGACCGCCGCGCCGCGTCGTCGATTGAGGAGAACCACAGCCAGGGCTGATCCGCCGACGACGGCGGCAGTGACGGCGTACTCGGTCGGAGGCAGTGACGACCAGGCCGAGACCTGGCCGTACAGGTAGAGCAGGGTGAGCGGCAGCATGACGAGCCACGCCACAGCCGCGACTGCGGCGGCGACCCGCGCGCCGGTGACCAAGCGTCGCCGCGGCACGCCGGTGGGCAGGAACAAGGCAACGAACAGTACGAGCCCGGAGGCGAGAAAGAGGCTGACGTAACCCAGCCACCGGGCCAGGGTCAGCGTCCACGGGACCTCCGGGACGCCGGCCGCCGGCGGGGTGACGACGGGGGTGGGCGCGCCGACGGAGAAGGTCAGCGCGCCGCCGACGGGATGCCCGTCGTCCGAGACGACCCGCCACGTGATCACCGTCGTGCCGTTGCCGAGTTGGTCCGGCAGCGCGACTTCGAGTTTCGCGCCTCCGACGGTCGCTGTTGCTTCGACCAGGTCGCCCTGGGGGTCGAAGACCTGGACACCGTCCGGGACGCCCCGCACCGCTTCGTCGAAGGTGAACACGACCTGGTCGGGTGCGGTGGTCAGGACAGCGCCTTCGGCCGGGTCGGCACTGACGAGGTTGGCGTGGGCGTACGCCGGCTCGGAGAGACCGAGCAGCATCACCGCCGATGCCAGCAGCAGGACCAGCAGTCGTCTGATCATGTCGGGCGGCGCTGCCGGAAGAGCGCGATGCCACCGACGACCGCGCCCACGAGGCCTACCACCAGTGCGGCGAGCGTCAGATTGTCGGCCTTCGCCGGCACTGCAGGGGACGTCGGCTTGCTGATGGCTGCATGGTGGTACGAGCCGGCGACCGGCTCGGAGATGGTGAAAGCGGGGGCGGGCAACTCGAGGCCGCCGACGCTCTGCCCGTCCTGCGGAACTTCGGTCCAGGCCGATTCGCCCTGCTCGCAGGTCTGGATGGTGGGGAACGTCAAGGTGGTTCCGTCGGCGTCGGGCAACTGGACGGCAAGTTCGAGGACGTCGCGGTAGCCGTCCGGGAGCGGCGTGTCCGTCATGAAGGCGACCGAGCCGACCCGTTCCACGATCTTGTCGCCCTCAGAGACCTTCTCGGTCCGCTTCTCGACCTTCCACAGCGCGCTCCGGGTGGGCGTCACCGAGGTGATCTGCGGCGGGATCTGAATGGCGATCTTGGTGGTCGGTGAGTCCTCGCAGCCGTGCTCGACGCTGAACCGGAGGACGGCGTGGGCGCCGGCCGCGGTCGTCGACGGGGTCACGGTGACGTGGGCGCTCGCCGGGGAAGCAAAACCGACCACGCCGACGATCACCATGGCGGCCAGAGCCCGGGCTGTTACAACGTGATCGCGCCGCATGGCCAAGATTCGACCAACATATCGAACCGGATGTCAAGTATGTGAACTCAGATCTGGTAGGCGTTGCCACACCCTGGGGTGGCCGGTAGGTTCGTTCACGCTAGTGAACTGGGGTCCAGTTCGTGGACGATATCCGAGAAAGCGGGTCACCATGCCTAACATCACCGTCGAGTTGCTCGCGGGCCGGACCGTCGAGCAGCGCAAGGCCTTCGCCCGCGCCGTGACCGATCACGCCGTCGAGATCCTGGGCGCCCGCCCGCAGGACGTCCGCATGGTCTTCACCGAGATCACCCCGGACACGGTGGCCAACGGCGGGGTGCTGGCCAGCGAGGACGACAGCCGCGCCGGCGTGGTGGCGAAGTTCGCGATGGACTAGCAGCGAGCTCCGGGGCCGGCAACGGCCCCGGAACCCCGTACGGGAAAAAGTCAGCGCACCAAGCGGTTGTCACGCATCGCGGACAAGCGGGCCTTGACGCTCAGCAGCGTCTCGATGATGAAGTCCTCGCGGCCCTGGTCGAGGCGGCTGATCGGGACGGCGACACTCAGCGCGTCGACCGAGCGGTGCGAGAAGGGCAGCGCCACGCCGAAGCAGCGCACCCCCAGGCAGGACTCTTCGCTCTCCTCGGCGTAGCCGACCTGGGCCGCCTTGTCGATGATCGCCAGCAGCTCGTCCCGGTCGGTGATCGTCTGCGACGTGAGCGCCTTGATCTCGTGCGGAACCAGCGGGTCGCGCACCTCGTCGGGCATCTCGGCCAGCATCGCCCGCCCGAGCGCCGTGGTGTACGCGGGAAGACGACGGCCGACCGCCGAATACATGCGCAACGGGTGCTTCGACTCGCGCTTGGCGGTGTAGATGACCGTCGCGCCTTCCATCCGGCCCAGGTGCACCGTCTCTTCGGTGGCGGCCGCGATCTCGTCCATCACGGCGCCGGCCCGCGACAGCACCGGGTCGCCGTCGAGATAGGCGGAACTGACCGTCAGGGTGTGCACGCCGAGCCGGTAGACGCTGCCGGTCTGGTCGGTGTCGAGCCATCCGCGGGCACACATGGTGCGCAGAAGGGCATGCAGGCTGCTCTTCGGGATGCCGAGCCGTTTGGCCAGTTGCAGCTGGGTGCCGGGGCCGTTGGCAGCGATGTCGTCGAGGACGTCGAGGACGCGCGCAGCGGATTTCACCTGCGAGGTGGCGGGGCTGCCGTTGTCCACCGAGGCCTCCTGGGTTCGTTCGGGGATCGCACCACATTACATCACGGTTCACATACAAGGACGGACTTCCACCCCTTGACCTGTGATCGGAGCCATATGTATGGTCGCCCTCAGTTCACGTAGCTGAACGTGGTTCACAAGCGAGGAGAAAGTTTTGATCGAGGTTAGGTACTCCGCATCGCCGTCGAGCGTGGAGACGGCGACGACTGCGGACCTGCGCAAGAACTTCCTCGCGGAGGACCTGTTTCGCGCCGGCGAGGTGCGCGGCGTCTACACCCACGACGACCGGCTGGTCGTCGGCGGCGCGATTCCCGGCGCCGGCCAGCTCGAGCTTCCGGCCTGGGACGTGCTCGGCACGGAATCGCACCTGGCCCGCCGGGAGCTGGGCATCATCAACGTCGGACAGGCCGGCCACGTGCTCGTCGACAACGAGAAGTTCGAGCTCGGCCACCTCGACGGACTGTTCGTCGGCCGGGGCAGCGAGGTGGTCTTCGCGGGCGAGGACGCGGCGTTCTACTTCGTCTCCGCTCCGGCCCACGCGACCTACCCCACCACCCTGCTGACCCACACGGAGATCGAGCCGGTCAAGCTCGGCACGCCGGCCGGCGCGAACGAACGCAGCCTCTACCGCTACGCCTGGGGGCAGGAGCTGCAGACGTCGGTCCTGCAGTTCGGCGTGACCGTCATCGCCGACGGCTCGGTCTGGAACACCTTCCCGCCGCACCTGCACGACCGGCGTACCGAGGTGTATCTGTACGTCGACCTCGACGACAACGACCGCATCTTCCACCTGATGGGCAAGCCCGGCGCCGCCCGTCACCTCACGGTGCGCAACCGCGAGGCCGTCATCTCGCCGCCGTGGTCGATCCACTCGGGCGTCGGCACCGGCCCGTACGCCTTCATCTGGGCCATGGGCGGCGAGAACAACGACTACACGGACCTGAGCCCGGTAGCCCTGGACGACCTGTGAAGTCGCCGTTCGACCTGCACGGTCGCTGCGCCGTGGTGACCGGCGCCGGTCGCGGCCTGGGCCAGGCCATCGCGCTCGGGCTGGCCCGGGCCGGCGCCGACCTCGTCCTGCTGGGTCGCCCAGGCGCTCAGAAATCGACTGAGGGCCAGGTGGCCGATCTCGGCCGTGAGGTGGAGGTCGTCGACCTCGACGTCAGCGATCATGAGGCCCTCGAACGGGTCGCGGCCGAGGTGAACAGCAACCGTCAGGTGGACATCCTGGTGAACAACGCCGGCATCATCGAGCGCGAGGACTCGGTCGACGTGAGCCGCCAGTCCTGGAACCGCGTGCTCGACATCAACCTGAACGGCCTGTTCTTCCTCTGCCAGGCCTTCGGGGGCCCGATGGCCGAGCGGGGCCACGGCAAGATCGTCAACGTCGCCAGCCTGCTCTCCTTCCAGGGCGGCCTGCGGGTGGCGTCGTACGCCGCCGCCAAGCACGGCGTCGCCGGTGTCACCAAGGCCCTGGCCAACGAGTGGGGCCCGCGCGGCGTGCAGGTCAACGCCATCGCGCCCGGCTACATCGCCACCGACAACACGACCGCGCTCCGGGCCGACCCCGACCGGTCCCGCTCGATCCTCGAACGCATCCCCGCCGGCCGCTGGGGAGACGCCTCCGACGTCGCCGGATCCGCTGTCTTCCTGAGCTCGGCCGCCGCCGACTACGTCAACGGCCATGTCCTGGTCGTCGACGGGGGGTGGATGGCCCGCTGACCCGGGCCGCCACCAACCGCCTCTTCCTTTTTCAAGCCACCGAGAACTGAGGAATAGACATGAGAATCAGTACCCGTCCCGCCGCCGCCATAATGTCGTTGTCCCTGGCCGCCGCCGTTCTGTCCGGCTGCAGCACCGAGCAGGCCGGTGGCGGCGGCGACACCGCAGCCGCCGATGGCGCCTGCGAGGCGTCGAAGGTCCGGCTGGTCGGTCAGGTCCGCAACGAGTCGAACCCGTACGAGGCCTCGTGGCTGAACGGCGGCGACACCTTCGCCAAGTCGGTCGGCCTGACCCAGGAGCGCCTCACCTACGGCGGCGACTCCACCAAGCAGCAGGAGCAGATCAGCCAGATCCTGGCCGGCGACACCAAGTGCCTGGTCATGAACGTGCTGCCGAACGGCGACTCGGACACCGCGCCGATCGTCAAGGGCGCCGACCAGGCCGGGGCGTACCTGGTCACGCAGTGGAACAAGCCGGCCGACCTCAAGCCGGCCGACCACAAGACGTGGCTCAGCCACATCACGTACAACGGCGAGGAGTCCGGCCAGCAGATCGGTGACGCCCTCGCCGAGAAGATCGGCTCCGGCGGCATCATCGCGCTCCAGGGTGTGCTCGACACGGCGGCGGCCAAGGACCGGTTCAAGGGTCTCCAGGCGTCACTCGCCAAGAACCCGGACATGAAGCTGCTGGACCAGCAGGCGGCCAACTTCTCGCGGGCCGAGGCGCTGACGGTCACCAAGACCCTGCTGGCCAAGCACGGCGACAAGGTCAAGGGAATCTGGGCCGCCAACGACGACATGGCGCTCGGCGCTCTGGAGGCGCTCCAGCAGGCCGGCAAGTCCGGCAAGGTGGCGGTGGCCGGCATCGACGCGGTCCCGGACGCGGTCGCGGCCATCCAGAAGGGCGACATGACCGCCACCGTCTCCAGCGACGGCGCCTGGCAGGGCGCGATCGGCCTGGCCATCGGTTTCTGCTACGCCACCGGCAAGCTGAAGGTGGCCGACACCGCCGCCGACAACCGGGCGTTCTTCGCCAAGCAGTTCCTCATCACCCAGGAGAACGCGGCCGAGTTCGCCCAGCCGAAGACCGACCCGGCCGACTTCGAGTGCGGCAACGTCTTCAACCGTAAGGTCGGGCCCCTGACGTGACAGTGACATCCGAGGTCGCCACAACGCCTCGCCGTACCAGCCCTCGGCGAGGCGTGTCGTTCCGAGACGCCGGCCCACCGGTCGCGTTGATCGTCATCTTCGGCCTGTTCGCGGTGTTGAGCCCGCAGTTCCGCAGCCTCACCAACGTCCAGAACATCGTGGACTCAGCGGCCGTGCTCGCCGTCGTGACCTGTGGAATCACGTTCGTGCTGATGATGGGGTCGATCGACCTCTCCGCGGCCGGTGTGATGGGCGCATCCGCTCTGACCGTGTCTCTCCTGGTGGCCAACAATCGCAACGACAACGACTTCGGGTTTCTCGCCATCGTGGCCGCCGTCCTGCTGGGCTGCGTGTTCGGCGGCCTGAGCGGGCTCGCTCTGGTCCTGCTCAAAGTGCCCTCGTTCATGGCCACCCTGGGGGTGTCGGCCGTCGGGCTGGGTGTGGCGACCCTGATGTTCGCCGGCGTCCAACCCAACATCTCCGACACCATGCTCGAGAGCTGGGCCGTCGAGCGGTTCCTGGGCTTCTCGTACCTCGCCTGGATCGCCGCCGCGTGCATCCTGCTCGGCTGGCTCATCCAGCGGTACACCCGGCTCGGCCGGTACGCCTACGCGATCGGCGGCGCCGAGGAGGTGCTCACGCTGTCCGGGGTCAAGGTGAAGCCGTACAAGGTAGCGGTCTTCGTCTTCGCCGGCGCCTTCTACGGGCTGGGCGGGGTCATGGTGACCAGCCAGCTCGGCGCCGGCCTGGTCCAGGCCGGCAACGGCTACGACTTCTCGGCCATCACCGCCGCCGTCGTCGGCGGCACCCTGCTCACCGGGGGCCGGGGCGGCGTCCTGCACTCCGCCGTCGGTGTCCTGCTCGTCATGGTGCTCACCAACGGTCTCGTGCAGATCGGGGTCAGCCCGTACTGGCAGGGCGGGGTCGAGGGCGTCATCGTCGTGGCCGCGGTCGCCGCCGCCGTCATCCCTCAGCGTCGAAGGAACCAGGTGGTCAAATGAGTGCGCTGGAGGTCCGCGGACTCGTCAAGCATTACCCGGGCGTGAAGGCCCTCGACGGCGTCGACCTGGTGGTCCGGCCGAACGAGGTCCTCGGCCTGGCCGGCGAGAACGGCGCGGGCAAGTCGACGCTCCTCAAGGCGCTGGTCGGGCTGGTCACCCCGGACAAGGGCCAGATTCTCGTACGCGGTGAGTCCGTCAAGCTGCGCAACGTCGTCGACGCCGCCAACCACGGCATCGGGATGGTCTTCCAGGAGCAGTCGCTGGTGCCCAACCTGACCGCGGCCGAGAACATCGTGCTGGGCAGCGAGGGGGCCGGCGTCCGCCGGGGCATCTACCGCTGGGATGTCATGCGCCGCCTGGCCCAGGAACAGCTCGACAAGATCGGCTCGCACATCGACCCGCTGGCCCGGACGGACTCGCTCACCTTCGCCGAACGGCAGATGGTCGAGATCGCCAAGGTGCTGCGGATCGAGCAGCGCAGCCAGCACCCGCCGGTCATCATCCTGGACGAGCCGACCTCGGTGCTCGAGTCGAAAGAGATCGAGACGCTCTTCGCCCAGATCCGCCGGCTGCGCGAGTTCGCCTCGGTCGTCTTCGTCTCGCACCGCCTCGACGAGGTGCTCGATGTCTGCGACCGCGTGACGGTGCTCCGCGGTGGCCAGTCGGTCGGTGAGGTCGCCACGGCCGGCGCCGTCCCGCGCGAGCTGCACCGCATGATGATCGGGTCGACCGGCTCCGACGACCACTATCACGAGAACGCCGCCACGCCCGTTGCTTCGGATCAACCCCGGCTTTCCGTACGCGGTCTGTCCGGCAAGTCGTTCCGCGACGTCGACCTGGACGTGGCGGCGGGCGAGATCCTGGCCATCGTCGGCGTCCACGGATCCGGCCGCGAGGACGTCTGCCGCGCCCTGTTCGGCGCCGAGCCGACGACGGCCGGCGAGATCCGGATGGACGGCACGAAGATCGACCTGCCCAGCACCCGGGCCGCGTGCGCCGCCGGCATCGGCTACGTGCCGGCCGAACGCAAGACCGAGGGCATGGTCGGCTCGATGTCGGTGGCCGAGAACATGACCCTGGCCAAGCAGAAGGCCCGGTTGACCGGGCCGTTCGTGGCCCCGAAGAAGCAGGCCGGCCTGGTCGACAGCTGGATCGAACGGCTTTCCATCCGTACGCCGCGGCGCGACACCGCCATCGGCCGGCTGTCCGGCGGCAACCAGCAGAAGGTCGTCCTCGCCCGCTGGCTGGTCGGCGGCGATGTGCGGCTGCTCCTGCTGGACCATCCGACCCGCGGCCTGGACATCGGCGCCCGCTCCGAGGTGTACCGGCTGATGCGCGAGCTCGCCTCGAGCGGCGTCGCCACCGTCCTGCTGGCCGACAGCCTCGAGGAGGCCATCGGCATGGCCGACCGCATCCTGGTCATGGCCGACGGCCGAGTAGCGACCGAGGTTCCCTGCCCCAACGGCGACAAGCCGAGCCCGCTGGACCTCGTGAAGGAAATGGTGTGAGTACCTCCGTTGCCATCAAGCCGCCGGGCGAACCCGCCGCCGCCAAGGAGCGGACGCGCCTGACCGGCTTCATGCCGCTCATCGCTCTGGCCGCGCTCATCGCCGCCCTGACGATCGCCGACCCGGACTTCCTGACCCAGCGCAGCCTGACCGCGGCCGCGCGGACGGCGGCGCCGCTGATCGTGCTCGCCGCGGGGGCGACGCTGGTCGTCCTCTGCGGGGGCATCGATCTGTCGATCGCGGCGCTGGCCTCGCTGTCGACGGTCTTTCTGGCCCTGTGGATACCGAACCTCGGCGGGCTGGCCACGCCGGCGGTCATCCTGGTCGCGGCGACGATCGGCGTGGTGCAGGGCGCGGCGCACGTGCTGCTGCGGATTCCCTCGTTCATCGTGACCCTGGGCGGGATGAGCATCCTGTCGGCGGTCGCCCTGGTCGTTTCGGGCGCCGGCACCGTCCGGGTCGTGGACGACTCGTCGGTCCAGTGGCTCGACCTCTACGTCGCCGGCTACGTGCCGATGTCGGTCGTGGTGGCGGTCATCGTCGTCGCCCTCATCGCCGTCGTCCTCAAGGTCACGCCCCTGCAGAGCTGGATCTCGGCCACCGGGTACTCCGAGTCGGCCGCGCGGCTGGCCGGGACACCGGTCGACCTGGTCAAGATCGGTGCGTTCGCCGTTTCCGGCGCCTGTGCCGGGCTGGCCGCGGTCATGCTGGTGTCGCGGCAGTTCAGCGGCGGGCCCACCATGGCCGACAACCTGCTGCTACCGGCGGTCGCGGCCATCGTCGTCGGCGGCACCGCCATCACCGGTGGTCACGGCAGCGTGTGGCGGAGCCTCGCCGGCGCGCTCGTGGTGACGCTGCTGCGGGTTGGCCTGCCGATCGTCGGTGTGCCGTCCGCGTACGAGCAGATCCTGTACGGCGCGATCATCGTCGTCGCCGTCGCCCTCACGCTCGACAAGTCGAAAGTGTCGATCATCAAGTGATTGGAAAGGCAACAATGTCTGACCTGCTGCCCGCCGTCCGCTCGTTCCTGTCCGCGCCCAAGCAACTGCTCATCGACGGCGAATGGGTGGACGCGAAGGACGGCAAGACGTTCGCCACCATCAACCCGTCGACCGAGGAAGTGCTCGTTCAGGTCGCGCAGGCGTCGGCCGTCGACGTGGACCGCGCGGTGGTGGCGGCGCGCGCGGCGTTCGAGTCCGGATCGCCGTGGTCGAAGATGACCCCGCGCGACCGGTCCCACCTGTTGTGGCGCATCGGCGACCTGATCGAGGCCCACGCCGACGAGTTCGCCCAGCTGGAGGCGCTCGACAACGGCAAGCGCGTGGAAGCGGCCCGCGACGGGGACATCGCCACCGCGGCCGAACTGTTCCGCTACTTCGCGGGCTGGGCGACGAAGATGGAGGGCACCTCGATCCCGATGTCGGTGCCGGGTCGCGAGTTCCACGCGTACACCCGCCGCGAGCCGGTGGGCGTCGTCGCGGGCATCGTGCCCTGGAACTTCCCGCTGCTGATGGCCTGCTTCAAGATCGTCCCGGCCATCACCGCGGGCAACACCGTCATCCTCAAGCCGGCCGAGCAGACCCCGCTGACCGCCCTGCGCCTGGGCCAGCTCCTGCTCGACGCGGGCGTGCCCGCCGGCGTGGTCAACATCCTGCCCGGCTTCGGGGAGACCGGGGCCGCCCTGGTCGACCACCCCGGCGTCGACAAGGTCGCCTTCACCGGCAGCACCGAGGTCGGCAAGAAGATCGCCGCGGCCGCCTCGGTCAACCTCAAGAAGGTCTCGCTCGAGCTGGGCGGCAAGGCCCCCAACATCATCTTCGACGACGCCGACCTCGACGCCGCCATCGCCGGGGCCGTGCTGGGTGGCTACTTCAACGAGGGCCAGTGCTGCGTCAACGGCTCGCGCCTGTACGTCCAGCGCGGTGTCTTCGACCAGGTCGTCGAGGGCGTCGCGGCGGCCGCTCGCGCCATCAAGGTGGGCGACGGCTTCGACCCGGCCTCGAACATGGGCCCGCTGGTCTCCCAGGAACAGTACGACAAGGTGCTGGGCTACATCCGGGGCGCTGTGCAGGACGGAGCC
Organism: Paractinoplanes aksuensis; assembly: GCF_024137025.1. Lineage (GTDB taxonomy): Bacteria > Actinomycetota > Actinomycetes > Mycobacteriales > Micromonosporaceae > Actinoplanes > Actinoplanes aksuensis. The sequence continues at coordinate 48,951 of NZ_JAMYJR010000042.1, read as the reverse complement.
ACGCTGAACGCGGGCAGCGCCGACGCCGTGGGCGACCGCGGCTTCTTCGTGGCGCCGACGCTCATCACCGGCGTCACCGAGCAGATGGCAGTGCAGACCGACGAGATCTTCGGCCCGGTCGTGACCGCGATCCCGTTCGACACCGAGGACGAGGTCGTCGCGGCGGCCAACAACACGGTGTACGGGCTGGCCGCCGGCGTCTGGTCGAACAACATCGGCCGGGCCCACCGCGTCGGCGCCCGCCTGCGGGCCGGCACGGTGTGGCTCAACACGTGGCACGCCGACGACGTCACGCTGCCGCGGGGTGGCTTCAAGCAGTCCGGCTGGGGCCGCGAGCTCGGGTCGTTCGGCCTGGACGACTACACCGAGCTCAAGACCGTCATCGCCGAGCTGCGATGAACGACGTCCTGCGCGGGCACCGGGTGGTGCCGGTCGTCGTCCTGGACGATCCCGAGGCGGCCGACGACCTCGGCGCCGCTCTGGTCGCGGGCGGCCTGCCGGTGGCGGAGGCCACGTTCCGTACGCCGCAAGCGGCATTGGTCCTGCGCCGTCTGGCCCAGCGCGAAGACTTGATCGTGGGAGCCGGCACTGTCCTGACGGCCCGGCAGGTCGACCGGGCCCACGAGGCCGGCGCCCGGTTCGTGGTCTCGCCCGGGCTGAGCGCCGAGGTCGTCCGCCGCTGTCAGGCGCTCGGCCTGCCGGTGATCCCCGGGGTCAGCACCGCCTCCGAGATCATGGCGGCGCTGGACCTGGGGCTCGACACCGTCAAGTTCTTCCCGGCCGAGGCCAGCGGCGGGCTGCCCACCATCAAGGCCCTGTACGCGGCGTTCCCGCAGGTGCGGTTCGTCCCGACCGGGGGCATCACGGCCGAGAGCGCGCCGGCCTACCTCGCCCACCCGGCGATCGCGGCCGTGGGCGGGAGCTGGATGGTGGCACCCGATCTGCTGGCCGCCGGCAAATGGGACGAGGTCACCGCCAGGTGTGCGGCCACGGTGAAAGGAGCGGTCGAATGATCGAGATCCGTCCGGCCGCCGAGTGCGAGTTCGACATCGTCGCGCTCGGCGAGGTGATGCTGCGGCTCGATCCCGGTGAGGCCCGGATCCGTACGGCCCGCCGGTTCGAGGCGTGGGAGGGCGGGGGCGAATACAACGTCGCCCGCGGGATGCGCAAGGTGTTCGGGGTCCGGGCCGGGGTGGTGACCTCGTTCGCGGACAACGAGATCGGCCGGCTGATCGAGAACCTCATCATGCAGGGCGGGGTCGACACCTCGCTGATCCGCTGGGAGAAGTACGACGGCATCGGCCGCTCGGTGCGCAACGGGCTCAACTTCACCGAGCGCGGTTTCGGCGTACGCGGCGCCGTGGGGGTGTCCGACCGGGCTCACACGGCCATCGCGAACTTGAAGCCGGGCACGATCGACTGGGACGACCTGTTCGGCCGGCGGGGGGTCCGCTGGCTCCACACCGGCGGCATCTTCGCCGCCCTGTCCGAGAATGCGGCCGCCGTGGCCGAGGAGGCGATGGCCGCCGCGCAACGCCACGGCACGGTCGTCTCGTTCGACCTCAACTACCGGCCCAGTTTGTGGGCCGGCATCGGCGGTACGGAGGTGGCGCGCGAGGTCAACACCCGGCTGGCCCAGCACGTCGACGTGATGATCGGCAACGAGGAGGACTTCACCGCCGCCCTCGGGTTCGACGTCGAGCACGTGACCGAGGATCTGCGGACGCTGCCGATGGACAGCTTCGCGGCGATGGTCGGCACGGTGGCTCAGAAGATGCCCTGGCTGTCCGTTGTGGCCACGACGTTGCGAACGGTCCACTCGGCCGGCGACAACGACTGGCAGGCGATCGCCTGGTCGCCGGAGACGGGCGTGCTGACCTCGGTGGCGCGCGACCACCTGGCCATCTTCGACCGGGTCGGCGGGGGCGACGGCTTCGCCTCCGGGCTGGTCCACGGCCTGCTCGAGGGCGAGGACCTGCAGACCTGTCTGGAGCTCGGGGCGGCGCACGGCGCGCTGGCCATGACGACGCCGGGCGACACCTCGATGGCGACCCGGGAGGAGGTCCGGGCGCTCGCCGCCGGCGGCAACGCTCGCGTGCGTCGATAACGCCTAGGCCCGGAGGCTTTCCCCTCCGGGCCTACCCGTTTATCTGGAGTCAGTTCTCATATAGGAACTGCAAACATTATTGTTCATGTATATAGACACAATTCTTCAAGATGTCTTACGTTCAGGCCATCCGGTGGCGGCTCCGTCCTCGTCGCCACCTCAGCCCGAACCGCGAGGGATCTCACATGAAAGTGCCCCGCAGGTCTGCCCGTGCCGTCTTCGCCACGCTGATACTGGCGGCGGCCGCGGCCATCTCCAGTCCGGCCCAGGCCGCCGCCGTCCCCGATGGACAGCTCAACGTCCTGCTGTTCTACAAACCCAACTTCCACGCCTCGAACGTGCAGGCCCGGCAGGCCGTGCGCGATCTGACCACCCAGCTCGGCACGCAGTACAACCAGCCCGTGAACATCCAGGAGACCGACGACCCGGCCGCGTTCACCACCGCGAACCTGGCCAACAAGGACACTGTGGTCTTCGCGCAGACCGGCGGCGTGCTGTTCAACGCGTCGCAGCGCTCGGCGCTCGAGGCCTACATCCGCGGTGGCGGCGGCTACATGGGCCTGCACTACGCCGCCTGGTCGGTCGGCGAGAGCGAGCACGACGTCAACCCGTTCTATGCCCGCCTCGTCGGCGCTGTCTCCGAGGGACACCCGGAGAACCCCGGCGTCCGGCCCGGTCGCGTGTTCGTGAAGGAGACCGGTCACCCGCTCACGCAGGGCGTGACGGGTTCGATCACCCGCAGCGACGAGTGGTACGACTGGGTCGTCAACCCGGCGCCCAACGTCCGCACCCTGATCGAGGCCGACGAGTCCTCCTACGGCGGCGGCCACAACGGCACCTCGCACCCGGTCACCTGGTGCCAGACGATCGACTCCGGCCGGTCCTGGTACACGTCGATGGGCCACGAGGGCACCGCCTACTCCGAGTCCTACATGCTGGCCCAGATGAAGAACGGTCTGGCGTACGCCGCCGGGCTGCTCGCGGCCGACTGCTCGCCCCCGGTGAAGGACCGGGCCGGCGCCTGGAGCCCGGTCACGCCGTGGCCCCTGGTGCCGATCAACATGGCGCTGACCTCGGACGGCAAGGTGCAGTCGTTCGGCAGCGTCGGCGGCTGGGGCACCGACACGACTCCGTACGACTGGTCCGGCAACTCCTCGGTCACCCAGGGCGGCCAGATGGAGGTCGACATCTGGGATCCCGCCTCGGCCCGCAACCTGGGCAACGTGACCGCCGGCATCATCCCCAACGTCACCTACACCGACCTGTTCTGCTCGATGCAGGTGCAGAACGCGCACGACCACTCCACGATGACGGTCGGCGGTGACGACAACATGGGCGGCAACGCCCCGAACGACGGCTCCGTCGGCGTCACCAGCTATTCGACCAACAACGGGCTGCAGACCAAGGCGCCCATGAACGTCCCCCGCTGGTACCCGACCGGCACCACCATGCCCAACGGCGACATCGTCGTGCAGGGCGGCAGCCTCCGCGGCGGTCCGGGCGGACCCGGCGTGCTGACCCCGGAGATCTACACCCCGCAGTCGGGCTCGGGCTGGAAGATGCTCGACGGCGCCCGCAGCCCCGCGGCGTACGGTGACGGCGGCTCCGACCACGCCGGCGCCGACGAGAACCGCTGGTGGTACCCCCGGGCGTTCGTGGCGCCGGGCAGCGGCACCCTGTTCAACATCACCGGCACCCAGATGTACGAGCTCAACCCGGCCGGCAACAACGGCACCGGCCAGGTGGTGCTGCGCGGCACGCTGCCCGCGAGCGCAGCCAACCAGGGCGCCAACGGCAACCCGGTCGGCGCCACCTCCACCGCCACCATGTACCGCCCCGGCAAGATCCTGCAGGTCGGCGGCGGCTGGTGGGCCAACGGCGGCGGCCCGGACGGCGCGCGCGCCGGCTTCACGGTCGACATCACCGGCGGCACGGCCAACCCGGTCATCGCGAACACTCCCCCGATGAAGCACCAGCGCCACTGGGCGACCTCGACCGTGCTGCCCGACGGCGACGTGCTCGTGACCGGCGGCGGCCGCGAGAACAACGGCAACGGCGGGTACGTCACCAACGCCGAGATCTGGGACCCGGACACCCGGGCCTGGACCGAGGTCGCCGCGCCGTACCAGCACGCCCGGCTCTACCACTCGGCGGCCCTGCTGCTGCCCGACGGCCGCGTGATGGTCGGCGGCGGTGGCACTCCCGGCCCGCGCAACTACACCGACGTCGAGTACTACTCACCCTCGTACCTGTTCAACGGCGACCAGCTCGCCCCGCGCCCGACGATCACCACCGCCCCCGCGAAGATTGGCTACAACGGCAACTTCGCGGTCACCGCGTCCGGCACCGTCTCCCGGGTCACGCTGGTCCGCAACGGGTCGGTGACGCACGGCTTCAACAACGACCAGAACTTCCAGGACCTGCAGTTCACCCAGTCCGGTGGGACGGTCGACATCACCTCGCCGGTCAACGGCACGTACGCGCCTCCCGGTTCGTACATGCTGTTCGTGTGGGACGCCTCCGGCACCCCGTCGGTCGCGAAGATCGTGAAGATCGACCCCGCGGTGAAGATGACCCAGCTGAACCCGCGGGTCGTCGACCAGTTCGAGTACCCGCGCGTGCCGGCCGACTGGCGTAACAACGTCGCCCCGGCGACCGTCGACGTCGCCCCGGGCAACAGCCGGATGTCGCCGTGGACGGTCGCGAACCAGGTCCAGCTGGTGCGCGGCACCGCCACCGGCCAGGGCGGGCTCGGCCTCACCGGTTACCAGCTCAGCCTCGGCACCTCGGGCAACATCAGCCGTACGCTCAGCAGCCTCACTCCCGGGACCACCTACCGGGTTTCGCTGCGCCATGCCCGTGACGCCCGGTCGGCCTCGGGGACCGCGACGGCAGCACTGACGGTCGGCAGCCTCAACGCCACCGTCACGGCTTCCCAACCTTCAACAGCGAACTACGGCACGTACGCCGGCACCTTCACGGCGACCACAAGTTCCGCGACACTCACCCTTCGCAGCACCGGAACCGCCGGCATGATGGTCGACGACCTCGTGGTCGTGGGTGACGATCCGCCGGTCGCCACCGGTGTCCCGGTTCGCTACGAGTTCGAGGAGGGCCAGGGCACGTCGGCGGCCAACACCGGCGCTCCCGGTGGGCCCGGCGCCGCCGTCCTGACCGGAACCGCCGGGTGGTCGGCCAACGGTGTCATCGGCAAGGCGGTCAACCTGCCCGGAGGCAGCACCGCCAACGCGGTCGACCTGCCGGACAACCTGCTGCAGAACGCGGCCAACTTCACCACCGGGTTCTGGGTACGCCCCGACACCAAGGCCAATTGGACCGGCCTGTTCCACATCGGGGACGGGCTCGGCTCGGCCGGGAGCTACTTCCAGATCCAGATGCAGACCCAGGCGAGCGGCAGCACGGGGCTCGCGGCCACCTTCAAGGCGAAAACCGGCCCCGAGGAGAGGGTCTACGCCACCCCGGCCCAGGACGTGGCGGCCGGCCAGTGGAACCATGTGGCCTTCACCCGCCAGGGCCCGGTGGGCACGCTGTATCTCAACGGGGTGGCGGTCGCCAGCCGTACGAACCTGACGATCGACATGAGTGCCGTCGGCCCGACCACCAACAACTGGCTGGGCCGCAACGGATACGGCGACGCCCCCTTCGACGGCCTGATGGACGACGTGCGCATGTACACGTCCACCCTGAACGCGGCCGAGGTGGCCGCGATGTACGCCGAAGGCGCCCCGGTGCGGTACACCTTCGACGAGAACACCGGCACCGCCGCCGGCAACAGCGGGACGAAGCCGGCGATCGGCGCCGCCACGCTGCAGGGCACGACGTCCTGGACCACGACGGGCCGGTTCGGCAACGCGGTGTCGCTGCCCGGCGGCGCGGCCACCTCGGGCAACGAGGTGCGCCTGCCGGACAACATCGAGGCCGGCCTGACCAACCAGTTCAGCGTGTCGTTCTGGGCGCGGCCGGACGCACTGCCGAGCTGGGTGCCACTGCTGCAGATAGGCAGCAGCACCGACACGTTCTTCCTCCTGCAATCGGCCACCAACGGCGGAACCACCGGTTTCGGCGCCACGTTCAAGGCCCCGGGGGTGGCCGCACAGGAGCGGCTCCTCCTAGGAGCAGGCCGCGACCTGCCCCTCAACCAGTGGACGCATGTCGCGTTCACCATGAACGGCTCGACCGCAAGAATCTACTTCAACGGCGTACAGCAAGGAGTTCGCAGTGATTTCCCCATCACCATCGGCGACGTCGGCGTGGGCGGCAACACCACAGCCAACTTCCTCGGCGGCACCAGCTGGGGCGACGCCCGCTTCGACGGATCACTCGACGACTTCCGGTTGTACGGCTACGAACTGACCGCCGACCAGGTGACCCAACTGAACTCGGGCCGCCGATGACCTGACCTCACTACGGCCGAAGGGCAGTGCTCCCGGGGAGCACTGCCCTTCGTGGCGAGGGGTGGCAGATGTCCGAGCGGCTGCAAGAAGATCTGGACGCTACCGATACTGTCGTCCCACCCGTCGTTCAGGTTGCTCCAGATTTTGAATCCATTGCTCTGGCTCGTAACGTAGTCGAAGTAGCCGTTGGCCGAAGAGCAGTTGATCCACATGCGCCGGCCGGCTACGTCATGAGCCGGGCGTGCAGGCGCTCGGCGTCCGGGTGTTCGAGGTCCTCGAGGATGTTCCGGGCGAGCGTCCACGCGGTCCTCGCACCGACCGGGTCACCGGCGGCCTCGTAGGCGTCGCCGAGGTGGGTGGTGGCGTCGGCTTCGTTGTAGCGGTCGCGAAGCTCGCGGAACAGGTCGACGGCATGCTGGTAGCACTCCACGGCCCGCACGTGCTCACCCAGGTGGTGGTAGGCATAGCCCACGCTGTCCCAGGTGTGGGCGGCGCCGTGCCGGTTCCCCGTCCGCAGGTGCACGTCGAGGGCCTGTTCGCAGTGCACGAGGGCCTGAAGGTAGTCGCCCAGTTGCGCGAAGTCCCAGCCGACGGCGTTGAGCGCGTCGGCCTCGCCGCGCAAGTGGCCGGCGGCCCGATAGAGCGTCAACGCCTGCTGGTCGTGCCGGACCGCCAGGTCGTGACGTCCCTGCCGTTCCCACACCACGCCGAGCTGAAGGTGGGTGCGGGCCTGCCCGGCCGGGCTCCCGCCCTCGGCGTACAGCTCGAGGGCCCGGTCGTAATCGGCGTGGGCTTCGGGGTAGCGGCCGAGCAACGCCTGGGCGTGGGCGAGATTGCGGTACGCGTGAGCTTGCGCCACCAGATCGCCGAGCCGCGCGGCCGCGTCGCGGGCGGCCCGCCACGAGTCGATGAGGTCGTCCCAATGCCCCTGCCGGGTCAGGAAGGTGTCCAGACACCAGGCCAGTTGCCAGGCGTGGCGGTCGAAACCGGTGGCGCCGGCCCGGCGGCCCGCGGCGAGCAGCACGGCGTGCTCGGCCGTCAGCCAGGCCATCGCCGCTTTGAGATCCGCGGGTCGTTCCGCGATCGTGCCCGCCGCGGCCGGGCCGAGCGGCAGCGGGATGGGATCCTGGTGCGGACGCAGGAGCCGGGCGGCAGTGTGCGCGGTGCAGGTGTAGTGATCCATCAGCCTGGTCACACCGGTGGGATCACCGCTCGTGCCGTCCGTGAGGTCGGCGGCGTACGCCCGCAACAGATCGTGGCTCGTGTACCGGCCCGGCACGTGCTGGACGACCAGGTTGATACGGACGAGTTCGTCCAGCAACTGCCTTACCTGTACGAGGGGCCGGCCGGCCAGACTGGCCGCCGCAGCGGTGGAGATGTCCGGGCCGGCGTGCCGCCCCAGGAGCCGGAACAGCCGCGCGGCGGGTGGGGTCAGCGCCATGTAGGACCACGAGAACACCGCGCGGACCTCGCTGAGGGCATCACCACCGTTCAGCGCGTCCAGGCGGCTGGTGGCGTCGCCCAGCTCGGCCGCGATGCCGTCGAGCGAGGAACCGCTGTGGTCGGCCCGGGCGGCGGCGATGCCCAGGGCGAGCGGCAACCGCGCGCAGGCGGTGATGATCTTCTCGGTGGCGTGGGGATCGGCCCCGGTCCGGTCCGCGCCCAGCCGACGGGTCAGCAGGGCCCGGGCCTCGTCCCGGGTGAACAGGTCGAGGGTCAGCGGGTGGGCGCCGCCGACCGCCAGCAACGGGGTCAGCCGGTTGCGGCTGGTGATCACCACGGCCGCGGTCGAGCTGCCGGGAAGCAGCGGCCGCACCTGTTCGGCGTCGCGCGCGTTGTCCAGCACGACCAGGATCCGCCGACCGGCCAGCCGGCTCCTATACAGCGCGGCCTGGGCGTCGAGGGTGGCCGGAATGTGCTCGGGCAACAGATCCAGGGCCTCGAGAAATCCTCGTACGGCCTCGGTCGGCGTCTTGGCCTGGGCCGCCGGGTCGAACCCACGCAGGTTGACGTAGAGCTGACCGTCCGGGAACCGGTCGGCGACCCGATGGGCCCAGTACGCCGCCAAGGTGCTCTTGCCGACCCCGGCCGGACCCGAGATCACGCAGGTGACCACCTGGACCGGGTCGGCCTCGGGCGCCCGCTCGATCAGCGTGTCGAGCCGGCGCAGGTGCTCGGCGCGGCCGACGAACGGCGCCGGCACGGCGGGAAGCTGAGCCGGTCGCACGCCGGGCGGCTTGATGTCGATGCTCGAGGGTGTGTCCGACGCGGCATCGCTGTCGACCATCGCTTCGTAGATCTGGCGGACCTGGGGGCCGGGTCGCACGCCGAGTTCGGCCTTCAGCAGCCGGCGCAGCCGGCCGTACGTCTCGATCGCCTGCTGCTGGGCGCCGGACCGGTGCTGCGCCGTCATGAGCTGGCCCCACAGCCGCTCGCGGAGCGGATGACGGGTGATCAACTCGGTCAGCTCGCTGGTCAGATCCGCATGATGACCGAGCTCGAGGCGCGCCGTCATCCGGTCCTCCACGGCTGCGAGCTTGGCTTCCTCGAGCCGTACGGCGAACGGCAGAAGCCAGTCGGCGCGGTCCATGTCCTGGAGCACCGCGCCGCGCCACAGGCCCAGAGCCCGCTCCAGGCATTCCGCTGCGGTCGCAGGCCGGCTGTCGGCGAGGGCCCGGCGCCCCTCCCCGGCCAGGCTCTCGAACACGTCGGCGTCGCGCTCGCCGGGCCGCAGGTCGAGCTGATACCCGCCGGGCATCGTCCGTGGGCGGGGTTCACCGGTGGCCGCCGCCCGGCCCAGCAGTTGCCGCAGGCCGGACACGTACGTGTACAGGTTGGCTTGTGCGGACACGGGCGGGGATTCACCCCAGAGCGCGTCGATGATCTCGTCCGTTGTCACGACCTGACCTGCGCGCAGCAAGAGAAGCGCGAGCAGTACCCGCTGTTTCCGGCGGGGTGGTGACGTGGGTGTGCCGTCATCCCCACGAATCTCCAGCGGACCCAGTAGCCCAAAGGTGGCCGCAGCGGGCCCTTCAACGCCGCGATGCACCTTGCTCACATCCACAGAAATCGATGGCCTCTTCGCATCCTAGCGTCTGTGAGCGCGAGGTTGAGGGCTTGAGCATCCTGCGGAGACGACCGTCGGCCGTCGTTCAGATCCGACGTGCCGTATCCCCCGCGAGTGATGACACCCGCGCGGGGGATACGTCGGTGAGGCTCAGGTAGCCAGGGCGCAAGTCACTTTAATAGCAGGATGTCACCACACCCCCCGTGGCAATGATGAGTTCGAAAGCGGCCAAAGCGAATGCCGCCGGCGGAGCGGCGACGGCGAAAATCAGGTGGCCGGTAGCCAACAGACCTCCCACATAGGAAAAGCCACAACCGACTGCCTCAGCGGCCAGCCCGGTCGGGTCGGTGTTGGTGAGCGGGTTGGCCTTGCCGTAGGTGTAGCGGTTCAGCTCCTGGTTGGACGGGTCGGTCTGGGTCCAGCGGGCCAGCTTCGGGTCCATCTGGCGGTGGCCGACCAGGTAGGTGCCGTGCGCGTCGTCGAGTTGCCAGTGGCCGTTCCAGCGGAACGGGTTGCCGGCCGCCGCCCGACCGGTCTTCTCCGTGGTGCCGTACGGCTTGTAGGTGTATTTCGCCGCCTCGGCGTGCTGACCGTCGACCAGCATCAGCACCGAGCCCTGGTAGTCGGTGACCGCGAACAGCACCTCGCCGGCCTCGGTGACCTGGCCGACCAGCGTGCCCGCCGAGTCGCGGACGAACGAGGACCGGGCGCCGTTCGTGGCCACTCCGGTGACGCCGATCGCCGTGTTGGTGAGCACCTGCTCGCGGGTTCCGGTGCGGATGACCGCTCGCTGTGTCTGGTCGGTGGTGTCGTACGTAATTCCGATGGTCTGTGCGTTTTTCGTGGCCAGCGTCAGGAGCTGGTTGGTCGGGCTGTAGGTGGCGGCCAGTTCGCCGTTGCTGCCGGTGGTCAGGTTGCCGTTGCCGTCGTGGGTGTAGGTGACCCCGTCCGACGTGGCGACCTGCCCGGCCGAGTTGATGGTGAAGGTCCGGCCCTCGGCCTTCTCCAGGTTCGCCGCCTTGTCCATGTCGTACACATGGCTGCCGGCCTTGGTCAGCCGGTTGCTCTCGTCGTACTCGTAGGCGATCGTGACTCCGCCCTCACGCTTCTCCGACTGCATCAGCGAGGTGTCGCCGTCGGCGTCGTCCCACTTGTAGGACCGCTCGATCGGCTTCGTGCCGTCGGGCCGGGTGGCGACCAGGGAGGTCTGCCGGTCGGAGTCGTCATAGGTGGCCTTGACCCGGAAGTCGCCGGCGAAGCGGGTGAGCGTGCGGTTGTCCGCGTCGTCGTACTCGAACTGCGCCCACATGCCGGACTTGGGGCCGGACTGGTAGGTGAGCCGGTTCGCCTTGTCGTACTCGTATTTGACCCGGCCGCCGTCGTCCTCGATGTCGGTCAGGTTGTTGTTCAGGTCGTAGCGGTAATAGACGTTGTAGCGAAACCCGCCCCGGGTGTTGCGGGCCTCGGTCACCTGGTTGCGCGGGTTGTAGACGAACTCCACCCCGGTGTCGGCGTGGTAGCGGCTCTTCAGGTTGCCGTTGGCGTCGTAGTTGTTGTACTGGATCGGGGTGAACGTGGTGCCGTCCACCCGCTGGATCTCGACGAGCCGGTCGAGCGCGTCGTACCGGTAGTGGATCTTCTGGTCGTTGCCGTCGCGGGTCTCGACGAGCCGGTCCCGGTCGTCGTAGGTGAACCCGCGTTCCTGCAGCGCGCCCGGCGGGAACTCGGTGGTCAGCCGGCCCGCGCCGTCGTACTGGTAGGTGGTGATGAACCCCTCCGGGTCCTCCGTCCTGGTCACCTGGCCGCGCGAGTTGTGGTCGAAGTCGTACTTCTCCCGCTCGCCCTCCTGCGACTCGACCGACAACAGGTCGCCGGTCGGGCCGTAGGTGTGCTCGACCTCGTTGCCCTGCGGGTCGGTCATCGACGTCGGGAAGGACGGGTGGGTGGCGTCGGTGTAGCCGGTCACCGAGCGGGCGCCGGTGGGCAGCCTGGCGCTGGTCGGGTTGTTCGCACCGTCGAAGCCGTACGTGATGCTCTTGCCCAGGCCGTTGGTGGTGGACGCGACATCACTGTTGGCGGTCCACTCCTTGTCCTGTTCGTTGCCGTTCGGGTCGGTCGCCTTGGTCTGGCGGCCCTCGCTGTCGAACTCGTAGGTCGAGGTGTTGCCGCGCGGGTCCTTCTCCGTGGTCCTCCGGGACGCCGGGTAGGCGAACTCGGTCACCGCGGGCTCGCCGCCGGTGGGCTCGCTGATCTTCTTCACCCGGCGCGACGAGTCGTACTCCAGCGTGTAGGTGCTGCCGCGGGGGTCGACGATCGAGGTGAGGTTGCCACTGCTGTCGTAGCCGAAGCGGATCTGGTGGCCGAGCCGGTCGGGGAAGTTCGTCAGGTTGCCGGACCCGTCGTACGTGAACGGGCCGTGCACGCCGCCGGTCCAGTCGGTCATCCGCACGATCCGGTTCGCCGCGTCGTACTCGCTCATCGTGGTGACCCGGCCGTTCGGGTCGTAGATCGCCGCGAGCCGGTCGGCGTTCGCGGCGTCGTAGTTCAGCTTGATCTTGATGTCGTTGTTGTTGCGCATCTCGCGCAGCGAGCCGTTGGAGTGGAAGGTCCAGATTTCCTCGGAGTCGTCCCACTCCAGCTCGTACTGCCCGTCGGACTTCTTGGTCAGCTCGGCGTTGATGCCGCTGCCGGCCTTGTACGTGCCATTGGAGTTCTTGGTGAACGTGCTGGTGAACGCGGTCGGACCGTGCAGAACGATCTTGTCGCTCGAGATCTCCAGTCCGACGTCCTTACCGGTGGACATGGTCCATCCGCGGCCGAACGAGCCCGAGCCCTCCGACAGGTTGTTGTAGACGTGCGACACGTCGGTGCCGAACCCGATCCCGCTGATCCGCAGGTCGAAGTACCGGACCATGACATTGCCGTTGGCCACGTTGACCAGCAGTTGCAGGCGGTCGGCGAGTTGCCGCAACTCGACCGGGTACCACTCCTGCATACCGATGCCCGGCTTGCCGGCGCCGGACACCGGCCGCACCCCGGAGCGGGCCGTCACGCCGGCGGCCGACCCGGCGGCTGTGACGGCCGGCCTCCACGATCGGCCGCTGGGCGCGCCACCGATGCCCGGTGTCGTGCGGACCGCACCCGGGACGTCGGCCCGAGGAGCTTGCTCAGCGGTCAACGCGGACCCCACCCCCACCGGCGGCGCTTCCGCGGTCACCGCCTGGGCCGGAGTGACGCCGGCCAAGGTGGTGGCCAGGATTGCGAGGCTCGTCCCGAAGGCGATCGAAGATCGACGCCAACTTCGATAGTGACTCATTGAACTCCCTGTCTCGCCGCGTGGCACACCACGCCCGGCTCGTGTCAGCGGAGTCTGATGTGGACGGCTACACACGCCCTACACATCGGCCCGGGCCCAGCGAGTTCGTTGGCGTCCGCGTCACGGCGCGGTGACCCGGCTGACGAAGCCGATGAGGTTGGCGACCAGGCGTTCGATCTTGTCCTCGACGGGGATGGTCTCGGGAAGGCGGCCGCCGGGGCCGGGGTCGAGCAGGCCGCGGATGTAGAGCGAGCAGCCGAAGTCGTTGCAGATATAGCTGCCGATCGAGTCGCCGCGCTTGCCGGCCTTACCGGCCCGCGGGGCGACCATCAGCGAGACGCCGCCCTGTGGGCTGGTCGAGCAGATCGAGCACATGCTGCGCCGCATCCGCTCGGCGCCGGGGCTCGGCACCCGCAGGATCAAGGCGTGGTCCCCGAAGACGAGAGCGGCCCGGTTGGGCGCGCGAGGATCTCGCCAGCCCAGATAGTCGAGTTCTTCCCAAGGCTCTTTGTGCAGGTCACGAGGCACGTACAGGCGCTTGGCCTCGCCTTTGCTGGTATTGACGAACGCGGCCCGGATCTCTTGCTCGGTCAGTGGCTTCATGTCACCCAGGCTACGTTTGCCTAAATGTTTTAGGCAACAGGATAAAACTCATAGGCATGGGCGGGAAGGTCAGGTAATCGGCCCCTCGTAGGTCATCCAGAAGTCGACGGCCGCCGCACGCGGGCGGGGTGCGGCCGCCGGTCCGGGCCGAACGGGCACTTCGACCGGTGAGCAGCGACGACTTGCCTGTTGACAAGGCGGCATCGAAGGTACGGTGGTCTGGATCACCGTCCACAGGGGTTGGCCAATCGGAGGTAAGGCGTGCCGGTCACAGGCCAACGCGTCGTGCGGCGGGCATTGGGGCGGCGGTTGACGCGGCTGCGCACGGCGTCCGGCATGAGCCGGCGGGACGTGGTGGAAGCGCGGCTGGGCATCTCGGAACCGACGCTGCATCGCATCGAGACCGGCAAAGTTCCGGTCACGGGGGCCAACGTACGCGCGCTCTGCTGGCTCTATGGCGCCGACCAGAGCATCACCGACGCGCTGGCCGACCTCGCGCTCGGCACCTCGCAGCAGGAGTGGTGGGACGCCAGCCCGGTGATCCCCGAGTGGTTCAAGCTGTACGTCGGGCTGGAGGCGTCCGCGTCCCGGATGTTCGGCTACGACGGCGAGGTCGTCCCGGGCGAACTGCAGACCCCGGAGTACGCGCGAGCCATCTTCGGCGCCGAGCAACCGGCCGACATCGAGATCGCCGAGCGCCACATCAAGCTCCGCCTGCAGCGGCAGAAGACGCTCTTCTCGCGTAACCCGCCGGTCCGCCTCGTGACGGTGCTCGGCGAGGGCGCACTGGCCCGCCCGGTCGGCGGCGAGCAGGTGATGAAGGGCCAGATCGAGCATCTGCGCCGGCTGTCCGAGGAGGACGCCGTCGACATCCGCGTGCTGCCGTTCTCGGTCGGCGCGCACGCGGCGATGGCGGGCGCCTTCCGGATCCTCGAGTTCGACGACCCGGACGATCCGGACGTGGTCTACCTAGAATCCCACGTCGGCGCGCTCTACCTCGAGGAGCAGGTCGAGGTGGACGAGTACCGGCGAGTCTTCGACCTGATCAACACGGCCTCCGTGCCGGTCGCGGAGTTCCGCTGATCAGTCGGTCAGGAGCCGGTCGAACTCGCCGCGCTTGGCGCCGAACAGGAATGAGTCCCACTCCTCGGTCGTGAACACCACGGTGCCGGCCTCACGGGCCTTGCTGTTGCGGACCTCGATGAAGCCGTCCTGGCGGCGGGCCTCGACGCAACTGCCGCCGTTGCCCGTCGACCGGCTGGAAATAATCCAGCTGGTTTCGCTGCTCATCAGCGCCCCTCCCCCTGGAGTTGCTTGCTGTGCGTAACCGGCGAGCCACCCATCCGACGTCCGCTTGACGTGCAGAATCAGCTTTAACGGGTACGCGCGACTCTTTCACCACGAAAGTGGCGGCACTCAGAGTAGCCGAAAACCGGTGCGGATGCATCCTGTCATGGTGAGACCTGTCTTCGTGAAATCTTGCACGGGCCCGGCACCGACTGTCATGATTCCTTTGCGGCGCTCAACAACCCCATCTTGTCCGCCGCAGTCTTGAGAGGACGGCCGATGCGGATCCTCGATCCTGCGACCGCCGACACGGGCGGTGCACTGCCAGCGGACGCTCAGCCGCGCACAGGGTCCGAGGTCGCCCACCTCCAAGCTCGCATCGATCAGCTCTCGGCCCACGTCCAGCGGCTGGAGCGCGAGCGTGCCTCACTCCGATGGATGGCCGGCCACGACGAGCTCACCGGCCTCGCCAACCGTCGCCTCTTCCAGGCGCTCGCCCCGGAACTGCTGCGCGACCACGACTGCTCGGCGGCCGTCGTGATCCTCGACCTCAACGGCTTCAAGCCGATCAACGACACGTACGGGCACGATGCCGGCGACGAGGTCCTCCGCGTCGTCGCCCGGCGCATGGCCACCGGTCTCGGCGACGATCTGGTGGCCCGGCTCGGCGGTGACGAGTTCGCCGCCCTGCCCCGCGCCCCGCACGCCGACGTCCCCGAGACGTGGTGGCACGAGATGGCCGGCGCACTGAGCGCGGCTATCGCACCCCCGATGGACGTACGGGGACACACTCTGGCGGTCACGGCCTCGATCGGCGTCGTCCCGGCGGGCCGCTCGGACGACCTGCCCGACCTGCTGCGCCGAGCGGACCAGGCGATGTTCAGCGCCAAGCGACAGGCGAACGCCGCCGGCCGGTCCGGCATCACCTGGGTCGTGGCCACCGAGAACGGCGACCACACCGAGACGTACGGGCCGGCCGCCTCGGAACCCGCGGTGGCGTGCCGCCCGGGCGCCCCGGTGTGGGTGCATCGCAGCGGCGCCCGCCGGGCCGGTGTGGTCGAGAGCGCCTGCGAATGGGCGGCCCTGGTCCGCTACCGGTCCCCGTACGGCGCCGGCACGCTGGTCGACACGATCCCCACGAGCTGTCTCACGATGCGCGCCGAAGCCGATCCGTACCTGGATCGGTAGTCAGTCCGCCGTCAGCACGAGCTTGCCGCGCAGCCCGCCGGCCAGCACCCGCCGGTGGGCGTCGGCCGCCTCGGTCAACGGCAAAGTTGCCGCCACGCGTGTGCTCAGCCGCCCCGCCGCCGCCTGCTTCACCAGGTCGGCCAGCAGCTCGCGGTCGAGCCGGATGAGCTGCAGCTCCTGGCGCACCCCACGGGAAGGAACGAAGCCCGGCGTGGGCCGGGTCACGACCACGATTCCCCTGTCCTCGACGGCGGCTGCGGCCGCTTCACCGACGGGCACAGCGTCGAACACCGCGGCCACCGGCCCCACCGTGGACAGATCGGTCGTACGGGAAACGACCTCGTGCGCGCCGAGGCCGCGCACCCACTCCTCATCGTCGTGGGTGGCCTGGGCCAGGACGCGGAAGCCGCTCTGCACGGCCAGCTGGGTGGCGAAACCGCCGACACCACCGCTGGCCCCGGTGACCAGAATGCTGCTGCCGGCCGGAAGCATGGCCAGCGACACCAGGGCCAGCCCCTGGTGCGCGGTCTGGGCGTTGAGCGGCACCGTGGCCGCGGCCGCGAAGTCGAGCTCGGCCGGCAACGGCACCAACCACTCGGCGTCGGCCGCCACCAACTCGGCGTAGCCGCCCGGCGCACCCCGCGTCAGGTACCACGGGATCATCCCGGCCACCCGGTCGCCCACCGCGAATTCCGCCGTGTCAGGGCCGACCGAGACCACCTCGCCGGCGATGTCCCACCCCGGCAGGAACGGCGTCGGCACCGGCCCACGAGGAATCTCCCCCGTGGTGGAAGCCACGTCGGCCGGGTGCACACACACCGCCCGGACCCGGACCACCACCTGCCCCGGCCCCGCCTCGGGCTCGGGCAGTTCGGTCACCTGCAACACCTCAGGCCCGCCAAGCGCGGCCGCGACGACTCCCAGCACGCGTCCACTCTAGACCCCCGCCGTCCCGGCCGCCTATCGCTGCCGACGTCAGAGCCGGTTGACCGCCAGGAAGGCGTTGATGTGGGGGTGGCGGCTCGCCACGGCGACGTCCCGCCAGTGGCGCTGCAGCGGGTTGGACTCCGCGAAGCCGCTCGCGCCGTGCAGGTCGAGCATCAGGTCCATGGCCGCGCGGCAGTCCCGGGCCGCCCCGGACATGTCGAGGCCGTGGTCGCCCGGGCCCGCCGCCGCGAGGGCGAGCATGGTGCGCTCGGCGCGCCGCGCGAGAGCGATGGCCTCGGCCCGCCAGGTGCGCGCGGCCGGGGACTCGCCCATGGAGGCGTACGCGCTCATGTAGGGCTTGCGATCCGAGGCGAACATCGCGGTGATCAGATCCAGCGCACCCAGGGTGGCGCCGACGACCGGGGCGAGCGCGGTCAGGCCGAAGAGCACCATGTCACCGGCCAGTTCGGCGAAGTCGAGCGGCGCCTCCCGCTCGACCGGCACGAGGACGTCCTCGGCGACCAGGGTGTGACTGCCGGTGCCGCGCATGCCGACGGCCGACCAGGTGTGTTCGACGCGCAGGTCGCGCAGGGGAAAGAGGGCCCACGAGAGCGTCCCGTCGATCAGCACGGCCAGGCCGGCCCACTCCGCGTCCTCGCAGCCGGAGACGTTCGCCCAGCGACCGGTGACCCGTACGCCGCCGAAGGCCCTTTCGCCGCGGCCGCCCGGCGTGCCCGAACCGGCGACCAGCGTGTCCGGGCCGATCACGTCGCCGAGGGCCCGGCGGCTGAAGGTCTTGCCGGTGAGCGAGGTGCCGGCGATCCAGCTGGTGGACGGGCAGCCACGGGCCATCTCGGTGAGCAGCTGGGCGGCCTCGGTGGCGGTGCGGTCGGGCAGGGCGAAAGCGCCGGCCTCCCGGGCTGCCTGCAGGCTCTTCGCGGTGGGGCGGCCCTGCTTCTCGGTCTCCGCGGCCTGGGCGGACAGGATCTCGACGAGTGGTGAAGTCACGTCCTCAACCGAACCAGCGCCGGCTCCGCGCGACCATGCGTGCGCGGCCCGAGGCCATACGCGGACGTACCATCGCCGTCGTGGACATGATCACTGCGGCGCTCGGCAGCGTCCGGGCCCTGCGCGCGAGCGGGCGCCGCATCACGGAGTCGGGTCCGTGGGGGCTCCGCTTCCCCCCGATGGCCGTGCTCGGCTTCCACGCGCTGCTGCACGGCGAGGGATGGCTCATCCAGGAGAAGATCGAACCTCTGCGGGTACGCCCGGGGGACGTGATCTTCACCGCGGCCGGAGTCGTGCACGGGTTGTCCCACGCGCCCTGCGCCCTCGAGGATCTGCCCGACTTCACGGTCGAGGAGCCCGCGCCGTCCGGGGCGGCCGATTTCGAGTTCCTCTGCGGCGCCTACCGGCTGGAGGACGGCCGGGTGCCCGCCCTGCTGCGGCAGTTGCCGGGGCTCGTCCTGATCACGCCGGACTACGCCGAGCAGCCGGAGCTACGGGCGCTGATCGCCATGTTGCAGGCCGACTTCGACCGGCCCGAGCCGGGCACCGACGCCGCCCGCGCGGCCCTGATCGACCTGCTGGTGGTGCAGATGCTGCGCCAAATGCCGGACCGGCCGGAGGTCACCGATCCGGGCATCGCCGGCGCGCTGCACGCGATCCACGACCGGCCCGAGCGGCCGTGGACGGTGGAACAACTGAGCTCCGTCGCCGGCATGTCGCGCACAACGTTCCACCGGCGCTTCACCGCGGTGACCGGCACTCCCCCGATGACGTACCTGGTCGATCGGCGGATGAGCCTCGGCGCTCAGCTGTTGCGGCAGAGCCCGGCGCCGCTGGCGGCGATCGCGCGGCAGGTCGGCTACTCGACCGAGTTCGCCTTCTCGGCCGCGTTCCGGCGCGCCTACGGAATGGCGCCGGGCCGGTTCCGCGCGTCTTAGTCGAGCGGGACGATCGTCCAGGCGGTGAAGCCGGGGCCGGTGGCGGCGGCGGTCGGCTCGGCGATGCCGGCGTCGGCCAATTTCTCTTCGAGGTAGTCGTCGATCGTGTCGCCGTTGTCGTCGTCGGGGCGGGCCAGCAGCAGCAGCTCGCCCGCTGACAGCGCTTCGAGGGCCCGGTCGGTGGCGTAGCCGTCGGAGGCGGCCGGGGCCTTGCCGCGCCACAGCTTGCGCGGCTTTTCGTGCGGCCACTCGCGGCCGGCCGCCTCGACGGCGTCCAGCGCGGCCATCAGCAGCGCCGACGGCAGTTCGGGGCTGTCGGCCAGCGATTCCGGCAGGGCGATCGTGGTCGCGCTGACCTCGGCCGCCGGGGCGAACCGGACCGACACGGTGACCGGGCGGCTGACCGCCGCGCCGACGAAGCCGTGCCAGGCGTCGAGGCAGCGGTTGACCGCCACCACGGCTTCCGCCAGCTCCTTCGAGTCGCCCGCCGCGTCCAGCCTCAGGGGTGACTGCGGACGGTCCATGTCCGTACCTTCTCTCGTCCCGGCCCGTTCAGCACCGATTCGGCCTCGGTCGTACCCAGCGCGCCCAGGATCTCGGCCCGGCGCTCGCCCCGCGAACCCAGCGCGGCCACGACCAGTTGCCCCGGCTCGGTGTCGCGGGCCATCCGGTCGAGTTCGGCGCCCGCCGCCGCGTAGGGCGACGGCCGGGGCTCGGGCGGCCGGAACGGGTCGACGGCCGCCGACTTGCCGCCGCTGATCCGGCCGCGCAGCTGCGGCGGCCCGGCCCCGAAGTTCTTGCCGACCAGGGCCAGCACCTGGAACACGGCCCGCAGCAAGCGGATCGCCGGCACGCCGTGGCCGCCGCCGTCGAACCAGCTGACCGGGACGCCGACCGGGCAGATGATCTCTTTCGGTCCGCCCCGGTTCTTCGACCGGGGCTTCTCGATCAGCAGCTCGTCGCCCTCGTGCGGCTGGAACTGCACGTTGACCAGGCAGCCGGCCGGGAAGGCGGGCTTGAGCCAGGCCGCGGCGGCGACGCACCGGCCGATCGCGGTGTCCACCTCGATCGTCAGGTCGTAGATGACCGACTCGTACCGCTCACCGCCCGGCACCGGACGGCGGGCGGGCCGAGCGACCACGATCAGCTGGTGCGTCGCCATGTCGACTCCTTAACGGCAGCTGCGGCGCATGCCCGGCGGGCGCTTGCCGTACCGGCGGACGTAGCTCAGGCAGCTGCGGTACTCCCACATGCGGGCGCTGTGCCTGTCCCGGAACGGTTTGATCTTCGTGATTCTACAGTTGCGCCGGCCGCTGTTCTTGCACATGCGCAGGCTCACGGCGGCTCGGATGAAGCCGAACGGGCCGCTGGTGATGCCGTACTTGTAGACCCGTTCGTGGTTGCGCGCCTTGGTGCGGTAGTTGATCTGGTAGCCCCAGCTGCGTCCCTTGTAGCGGTTGCTGTTGCGGTTGCTCGACGCCGGGCCCTTGGGCCGGGCCGGCGGGCGGCCGGCCACCTTGCGGTTGTGCGCGGCCCGGCGGGCCGCCTTCTTGGCCAGCTGCTTGGCGATCTGCCGGGCCAGGATCCGGGCCGCGATGCCACCGCCGATGACGCACGGCGGGCACCGGCCGTCGAGGTCGGTGACGTTGATCGGGTCCTGGTAGACGTAGTCGTAGTCGGTCGACGAGCCGCCCTGCACCGGGTCGGCGCTGAGGAAGCGGCCGATTCCGGGCGAATAGAGGCGTACGCCCATCAGCACCACGTCGCCCAGGGCCTCGCCCGACCGCTGCTTGCCGCCGAGCCAGCCGTAGCGCTGGTCGGCCTGGGCCGCCATCGGCACGCCGAACTCGTCGTAGTCGAACAGCTCGGGCTCGGTCAGCGTGGGGTCGATGGTCCCGACCACGTCGCCGTGCAGGTTGGTCAGCTGCAGCCGTACGCCCTCACCGGTGGTGGCGGTGGCGACCAGGTCGCCGTCCGGTCCGGCGATGTTGCGGGTGACGACCCCGGCCGCGGCGTCCTCGACGATCCACTGGGCCGAGTCCTCGTCGTCGCCGTAGTGCAGGACCTTGGCCGACGACGTCTCCCAGGTCTGGTCGACCAGGGTGTACTCGCTGCTGGCACGCAGGCGGCCGCTCGGGTCGAGGTCCCAGTTCTGTTTGGCGTCGCCCAGCTGCTGCTCGTGCACCATGTCGCTGACGTGGTAGCTGATGGTCAGGCCGCCCGGCAGCTCGGTGGTGCGGCCGAACGCGTCGTAGACGTAGCCGGGGTCGGTGAGCCGGTCGGCGCTGTCGTGCGTGTGCTGGTCGACCTGAGCGCCGGTGGCCGTCTGACAGGCGCCGTCCTCGGCCGGCCCATACTGCGACCGGCTCTTGCGGTTGCTGCGGGAGTCGTACTCGTAGACCCGGGTCGTGCAGCCGGCCGTGGTCGCGCTGTCGTGCCGGGTGCTGGCCAGCCGCCCGATCCGGTCGTACGCGAACGCCTTGCTGCCGCCCGTGTACTCGTGCTCGACCCACTGGCCGGCACTGTTCTGCACGATCGACTCGCCGTGGATGACCTCGCCGTCGGAGTCCCGCACGTAGGTCCGCTCGACCGGGTCCTGGTTGGCGTCGAGCCGGTCGATCCGGGTCAGCCCGCCCGGGTACTTGAGCTTGGTGAGCTGCTCGTCCGGACCGTACTCGGCCGTGAACGTGCCGGCCGCGCTGTCGGTGACGCTGGTCAGCATCTCGCGCGGGTCCACGGCCCGGTCGAACGAGTAGGTGCTCGTACCACTGGGGTCGGTGGTCTTGGACGGCTTGCCGAAACGGTCGAACTCGTAGACGGTGGCTCCGCCGTCGGCGTCGACGTAGCGGGCGATCCGGCCCAGGCGGTCGTACTCCCGGGTGATCGTGGCGCCGCCGGCCGTGGTCGTGGCCGCCTTGCCGTTGGCCGGGTCGTACGTGGTGACGACGGCCGGCACCGCCTTACCCAGGTCCGAGGTGATGGCCTGCGACGTCTCACGGCCGGCCAGGTCGTACTCGGTGGTGATGGTCCGGGTCTTACCGGCCACTGTTTCTCTCACCTCGGTCTCGGAGCCGAACCGGCTGTACGCGGTGATCCGGCGGCTGGGCAGCACGGAGGCCATCCGGTCGGCGTCGTGACCGGTGACCGCGCCGCCGGGCCGCGAGACGCACATCCGCCCGGCCCATTCCGGCCGGTTGCCGCACTGGGCGTCGAGCGAGTTGGCGCCGGCCGTGTAGTAGACGTTCTCGGTTGCGACAGCATCCGAGGCCGCGGACACAGCCCACGTCTTGGTGACCCGGCCCGCCTGGTCGTGCACGGTGTACGTGGTCTGGTCGAGCCCGCCCACGTCGGTGACGCTCTTGGTCGGCGCCTTCAGCACCCAGCCCGAGGCGCCACCGTGCTCGGCCGCGTACCCGGTCTTCTCGACCCGCACGTCGGCCAGCGGGTAGCCGTCGACCTGCACGCCCTGCCGCTCCGTGGTCAGCAGTTGATAGGCCGCGCCGTCCGGCTTGCCCTCGTCGTACGTGTTGAGGGTGCGCGTGCGCCCGAGCACGACCGCCCCGGCCGCGAGCTCGGTCAGCGGGCCCGCCCCGTCCGGGTCGGCCAGCGCGTTGGTCAGGCCCATCGAGGTCAGCGGGGCCAGCGTCTCGAGCAGCTGCAGGCCGTTGCTGCTGTACCGGTTGATGGTGGACAGCGCCTGCGCCCGGTTGGCCGTGTCGGTGCCGGCCAGGCCCAGCTCGTCGAGGGCGGCCGCGGCGCCGGGCAGGGTGCCCAGGGCCAGCGCCCGGTCGGTCGAGTCGAGCGCCCGGACCACGTTGCCGAACTGGTCGTACTCCTCGGTGTCGATGTATCCGCCGGGCTCGGCCGAGTTCACCTCCTGCCCGTTGGCGTTGAGGTAGTGGATGCTCGCGTGGGTGTAGCCGCCGCTGCCGGGCACGGCGACCGCGGCCCGGTTGCGGGCGGGCAGATCGCGCGGGCCGAACACGGCGGTGGCGTCGGTCGGCAGGTCCTTCTGACCCCAGGTGGCCATGGTGGCCGCGTTCAGGTCGTGCGGGCCGCCGGCCGCCTTGGTCAGCGGCACGTTGTAGACCAGGGTGGTGGTCAGCTCGCCGTCGGTCTCGGTCTTGCTGCCCTGCTTGAGCGCGGCCTGGCGGGACCGGACCAGCCGGCCCGCGTTCTCGTCGCCGGCCAGGGTGGCGATCTGGGCGTCGCCCAGGGCCGAACCGTAGACCCGGACGTCGTCGATGCCGCCGGCCCACGGGTTGGCGTTGGCCGCCGCCCACTTGCCCCGGCCCACCACGTAGTTGCCACCGGCGTTCCAGCCGCCGGTGGCGGCCGTGGTGGTCTGCGGACGGCCGTTGACGTACAACTTCATCCGGCCGCCGGCGGTGTCGTAGACGCCGGCCAGGTGCGTCCACTGACCCAGCACGGGCGGCACGTTCGAGGTGGCCCGGACCGGGGTCGCGCTGTCGTTGTCGGCCGTCACCCGCGAGAAGGCCCACTTGTTCTCGGCCTGCACGTAGTTCAGGAAGAAGCCGCTGGTGCGGGCGCCGTCCTTGGAGACCACCGTACGGTTCATCGACGTGTCGGTGATGCGGGCCCAGGCCGACACCGTGTACGACGAGGTGTTCGACAGCGGCGTGCCCGACGCGGTGATCTGGGCCGAGGCGTTGCCGGTGAACAGGGCCGCCCGGTCCCCCGGGTTGGCCGGGTCGTTGGCCTCGCCCCAGCTCACACCGGTGGCCGTGCCGTTGCGGCCGGCCCCTGAGCTGTCGGTGGCGGCGCCGTCCAGGTTCCAGCGCAGGGCGGCCGCGTCCACGTCGGGGTTGGCGTAGTCGTAGGCCCACGGCAGCTCACCGGCCGGCGTCACCTTGGCCACGCGGCCGGCGCCGTCGTACTCGTACGCGGTCTTCAGCACCGGGCTGATCCGCGGGTTCCAGGCCTCCCGCAGGCGGCCCAGGTTGTCGTACGCGTACTTGACGACGTCGACGGCGGTGACCGCGCCGGCCGCCTCGTCCCAGTTCCACACCTTGACGGTCGAGACCCGGTCGAGGTGGTCACCGAACACCGTCTGGCTCAGGCCGGCCGTGGTGGCGGTGGCGTAGACGTACTCAAGGACGACGCAGCCGCGGGGCAGGGTGGCGCCGGTGCAGCCGTTGGCGTCGTCGACCCCCGGCTCGGCCGGGTTGACCACGCGCTTGAGCAACATCCGCCCGCCCGTGGTGTCGTACACGTAGCGGGTGGTCGAGTCGTTCTCCGAGGTCCAGCTGGAGGTGACCGTCCAGACCCCGTTCTGCTGCTTGAACTGGACGGTGACGCCCTCGAGATCGGTCAGCTGGAAGGTCGTGCTGTCCGGCTTGGACAGCACCAGTCCCTCACTCCCGGGCTCGGGCGTGTAGCTGGTGCCGTCGGCGTTGCGCGAGAACGTCATCCAGCCGCCGCCGATCAGGTTGACCTGAGCCACCGACGGCGAGGGCAGACTGAGCGTGGTGTAGTCGGTGTCGGCGAACCCGCCGGTGGCGCCGCCGTTCCAGGACGGGCCGAACGGGGCCACGATCTCGGTCACCGAGAGGTTGTCCCAGAAGACCCTCTTGCCGGTGCCCGCGGCGAAACCGTTGTAGAGCCGCACCAGGGCCTCGGTCGAGCCGGTCGGCACGGTCATGTCGACCGAGAGTTCCTGCCAGCCGTCGGTGTAGGCGGCCATGGCCGAGGGCACCGCGGTGTAGGCCGTGCCGTTCTTGTACCAGCCGACGATCCGCAGGCCGTGCCCCGCGTTGGCCGGGGCCAGCCCGGTCGCGGCCGGGACGTAGATCCACCCGGTCACCCGGTACGTCCGTCCCGCCTGCATGCCGAGGCGCATGGCCCCGGTGTCTCCGCCCAGGGCCACGTACGTGTCGACGCTGGTGCCCGAGGTGGCCGGGCCGACCTCGATCGAGTCGAGCGGCGTCACATCGCCCTGCCCGCGGGCGGTCGAGCGCACCGCGGTCGAGGTGGCCGGGGTGGTGAACCCGCTGAGGTCGGCCGAGACCTGCTGCTGGTTGGCGGTCAGCTTCTCGGGCATGGCCAGGTAGCCACCGGCCGGTCCGCGCGACGAGGCCGAGCGGGTGACCGACAGGTCGAGCTCGTCGACGTCGGTGGCGCTCATCCCGAGGTCACCGGTGAGCAGGTCGACCTCGCCCACACCGGCCGCCTCGGTGGCGCTGCCGTCGCCGTTGGAGTCGACGGTGACCCGCACCCACGCGGTGTCGTAGACGGGAGCGGTCGAGCCGGCGGTGTAGATCCGGGCCCGGACCTCGACCACGCCGCCGACCAGACCGAGCGTGTCGGCCGCGTTCCAGATGGCGTGCCCGCCCAGGCTGTTCAGCGCGACCGGGATGCCGGCCGTGGCCGTGATCGGCGCCCCGGTGGCCGACATCAGGTTGGCCGACGGGATCGGCAGCGCCACCCCGCCCGGCCCGCGCCGGTATTCGAAGTAGGCCCGCGTGTAGCCGGCGACCGGGGTGGTGATCTGCAGCTTGGTCCGCTTGACCACGGTCGCGCCGGGCAGCGGCTGGGCCAGCGCGGCGTTGCCGGCCGAGAAGACGTAGCTGTTGGCGGCCGAGAGGTTGCCCGCCCGGTCCTTGGCCTGCACGGTCAGCGTCCGCAGACCGTCCCGCGGGCTCAGGGTCACCGTGGTCGTGCCCGTGGCGGCGACGGTGGTCGCGGCGGCGTCGGTGTCGAGCCGATAGACGTACGCCGCCAGGTCGGTGACGCCGCTGGCCGGGCTGAACGTGAAGACGTCGGACTGGCCGGCCCCGCCGTGCGGCTGGCCGTCGTCCTTGTAGAGAGCGGCCGAGACGAACGGCACGCCCGGCTTGTCGGTGTCGACCGTCAGCGTGGTCCACCCGGTCGCCGTGCCGCTGAGATAGGGGTCGGCCCCGTTGACCCGCCACTCGTACGCGGTGCCGTTGACCAGGTTCGTGCCGACCTGCCAGCTCGCGGTGGATCCGTTGGTCCAGCCCGGATTGCCGGTCAGCACCCCGGACTGGGCGACGGCGGCGCCGGTCGCCTTGTTGCGGATCTCGAACGACGCGCGCAGGGCCTGCCCGGCGTTGGCATCGGCCAGCTTGGCCGACAGCGTCGGGCGCAGGCTGCTCGTACGGGCATCAGCCGAACACGAGGTGTAGCAGGGCGATACGGCTTGCGCGGTCGGGACGCCCGGCGCCGCGTTGTACGTGATCGTGACGACCGGCGGCCGGCCCGCCTCGGACGAGTCGAACTTCTTCCAGCCCTTGGTGTCGGTCTCGCTGGTGCCGCGGAGCATCACCGTGACGTCGTTCCACTTGCCGTCGGCGGCCGACTGCAGCGCCTTGCCGACCTCGATGTAGACGTAACCGTCGGCGCAGGAGGAGTTGTAGCCCTTGGTCTCGGTCGAGGTGCCGACCTTCTCGCGGGCCGTGGGCTGGGCCGACCAGCGGGTCGAGGCGTCGGCCCGGTCGGTGCGCCAGGCCTCCCACGACGCCGCGCCGCACGACCACGAGTGCGTCCCCCACAGCCGCAGCTTGGCCGACATGATCCGGCTGCTCCAGATGCCGGACGTGTTGAACCGCAGGTAGGAACGGGCGGTCGCGGCGTAGCTGCCGTCGACGATCCGGCCCAGCCGCAGCTCGCTCGTGCCCGACTGGTCGCTGCTGTAGTCGTTCTGCACGAACGCGTCGAAGGCCACCGGCAGCGAGGCCGGCGGGTCGATGGTCACCGGGAACTTCAGGTCGTCGCGCGCCATGAAATCGGCGTCGGCGGTCAGCACCATCGTGGCCCGGCCGGCCTTCGCGGGCACGGTGCGCAGCCCGACCCGGGCCCGGTTCACGTGGACGCCGGCCACCGGGGACACCTCCGCGTCCCACATCTCCGGCGCCTGGGCCCGCCCGACGGCCTTGCCCTTGCTGTCCTTGAACGTCAGACCACCGGCCTGATCGGGCGCGACGGTGAGCTTGCCCGTGTTCATCGGCAGCGACAGCTTCGCGATGCGGCGCAGAGCGGCCCGGTCCTTGGCGATGAAGTACTGCTCGTACCCGGTGGTCTGGGCCCGCACCTGAATGTCGACACCGGGCAGGACGTCCGGGTAGGTCGCGGTGTTGCCCTCCAGCACGGGCTCGGGCAGCTTGCCCTTCCACGAGATGCTGGTCCGCTGGGCTCCGGCCCCGAGGCTGACGATCTCGTGCTCACCGGCCGCGCTGCGCGGCCCGGTCAACTTCAAATCGCGCGGGTGTACGCGGGGTTCGACCGACCCGTCGGCGGCCGGGATCAGCGTGAGATCGACGTCCTCCCAGCGCTCCCCCGACTTCACCCGCACCGGCGCCAGCGCCTGCTCCTGGGTGATGGTGCCGTCCGGATTGACGAACACCTGGGTCGTCTCGGTGCGCTGCCCGATCGCCTCGACCCGCCCGTCACACAGCTTCGCCGCGACGGCGGCCGACGCGATATCGTCGCGATGCTCGACACAGCGCGGTGTCGTCGCCGGGGCCTGCGCCACCGGCGTGACGGCGGCCGCCGCCGGCAGCTCGTTGGAGGTCACCACCAGCAACACGATCAGGGCCAGGCAGATGACCCGGACCCCCACCAACCACCGACCGGCATTCCACCGGCTGAAAATTTCCGCGCGTTCGTCCGACAGCACCGCGTCCCCCGTGGCTCAGAGCTGAATTGAAGGTCATCTAAGCAACAACCATCGATGGACGCAAGGTCGGATGTGGACGGTGCTCGTTCGGGCCGTCTTCAGTGCCTCGTCGAGGCGAGTCCCGGGCCCTTCATCGAGCGCGGCGGCGCCGGCGCCGGACCGCGATGACCGCGCCGGAGCCGAGCACCGCCAATGCGATACCGCCGGCCAGCCTCCCCGCCCGCGGCCGTTCGGCGGCCGATGGGACCGGCGGTGGTGTCGGCGCCTCCACGGCGACGGCGCGCCGGCGGGGCTCCGGCCACGGCAGGGCGAGCAGGTGCACGACGACCACGACGGTGGGCAGCATGACTGAGACCAGCGTCGCGGTGACGAAGACGGCCGGTGGCGTGCGGGGCGTCCAGAGGTCTGTCTCGGCAACTGTCAGCAGGCCGAACGTAGACGATGACCCGGGTGGCCCGGAACGGTGTCGAACTCGTCCGGTCCAGGGAGTAGAGCAGCCAGCTGAGGCCCACGAACAGACTCAGCGCGCCGAACCCCAGCAGCCCGGCGGCCACCATCGTCTCGGTCCAGGCACGATCGCAGGTCCGTTCCCCGGCGACGACCCCGAAGAAGAAGGCGTCGAGGGCGAACGTGAAGAAGCCGGCCACGAAGAGCGTCAGCGCTTCGGCCGGGCGCCGCTGGGCGGGCGCCTGCCGCTCGAGGATGACGACGATGCCCGCGAACACCAGACCCGCGACCACCCCCGCCAACTGCGAGTGCGAGGCCGCCGACCCGATGGGGCTCCAGTCCTCGGTGGTACAGGCCGACCCGATCATGATGCCCGGATTCTACAGAGGACGTGCCACCACTTCAGCCCGAAGCTCGCGCCGCTGTCACGGGGCGAGGGTGACCCGGACGGACGCGGCCGTGTTGTTCCAGCCGATCGTCCTGAGGTCGGCCGCCGCGTAGTCCTGATCGACGACGTACGTACGGGAATTGCCTTCGGTGTTGCAGTTGATCCAATCGAAGATCTGCACCTGATAGCGGGTGGCGCTGTCCGGGTTCTTCCGCAGCGCCCAGGAGGACGCCGAGTCATAGGCCGAAAAGCCGCTCGAGTACGAGCTGCCGGTGAGATTCCAGCAGCCGAGAATGCCGGCCGTACGGGTGTTCCGGAGGGTTTCGTAGCTGCGCCGCAGATGACCATTGTCGTAGTTGGTGTTGTCCCACAGGCAGAGGTAGCCGCCGGTGGCCGGGGTGCCGGTCGGGCAGTCGGTCCAGTTGCCCTGCGCCGACTGGTCCAGGAACACGCGCTGGGCGACCGCCAACCAGATGGATTGTCCGGCCGGCGTCGGGTGTATGCCGTCGAGCAGCAGCTCGTCCAGGGGGCGGGGGTCGGCGCGGAACGCGTTCCAGGCGTCGATGACGGGCCACCGGTTGTCGCCGGCCAGCGTCCGGATGATCTGGATGCGCTGGGCGTGCGCGGCGATCTGCTCCTCGGTCTTGCCCGGTCCGTCCTCGGGGTTCTGGAGCACCGGGACGATGCCGGCGGCGGGGTGCTCGGCCCGCAGCTCGCCGGCGAGGGTGGCGTACTCCGGGTAGGTGGCGACGGCGCCCTTGTTGTGGCTGTAGTTGATCACGTACAGGTCGCTGGGTTGCTCGGTGAGCTTCGCGAGCTGACCGAGGGCGTAGTCGGCGCTCTTGCCGGCCACGCTGCCGTTGTAGATGGCCAGCGAGGGTCCGCTCCCGGCGCTGCCGCCGAGATCGGCCGCGTCGCCGTAGGCCTTGTCGCGGTCGGACCACGCCTGATAGGTGGTGTGATGTCCAGGGTTGAGGCGGGCCAACCAGACCGCGAGAGCGTGGAACCACTCGTCGTCCTCGTCGCCGGTGGAGTCGCCGAGCAGGGTGACGACGGCGGATTGACCACTGTCGAGCCGGGCCAGCAGATCCGTCGGCGCGGCGTCGGCCAAGGCTGCCGGCGCGGTCGCGCTCCAGGCCGGGGCGGCGTTGGCGGTGCCCGCGACGAGCAGCAGGGCGAACGTGGCGACAAGGCGGCGGAGGCGCATGGCTCAGGGGGCTCCTCAGGCTGGGGCAGCTTTCGGAGAGCATTGAAATCTGCCGATTGTTCAGCGCCTGGCAGCTTAGCGAGCGTGCGCATGGGCGTCGATGTGATCTTGGACATCGCGCCGGGCCACGAAGGGTGACAGATCCGCGTTTTTGTCAAGGAACCCGATCGACCCGGATGGCTTCGGCGGCGTCGGTCGCCGCGGGGAGGACGACGGTGCGGTGCGGGCCGGGCCACGCTGACCACCCGGTTGCGCAGCACGAGCCGGCCCACGCGCAGCGGTGTGCCGAGCCGGCCGGTCACAGGCCCAGGTAGATGCGGCGGACCCGCGGGTCGTGCCGCAGCCGCTCCGACGCGCCGGTCATCGCCACCTCGCCGTTCTCGACGACCAGGCAACTGCTGGTCGCCTCGAACGTGAGCTTGGCGTTCTGTTCGACCAGCAGCAGGCTGAGGCCCTCGGCGCGCAGCCGCAGCAGCACCGCGAGGATGTCCCCGACCAGCTTCGGGGAGAGGCCCATGGACGGCTCGTCCAGCAGCAGCAGCTGGGGCCGCGACATCAGGGCGCGGCCGATGGCGAGCATCTGCTGCTGCCCGCCGGAGAGGGCCCCAGCCAGCCGGTCGCGCATCTCGGCCAGCACCGGGAACAGCTCGTACACCTCGTCCAGGGTGGTGCGGGTCTCCGCGTT
Organism: Paractinoplanes aksuensis; assembly: GCF_024137025.1. Lineage (GTDB taxonomy): Bacteria > Actinomycetota > Actinomycetes > Mycobacteriales > Micromonosporaceae > Actinoplanes > Actinoplanes aksuensis. The sequence goes on along the minus strand of NZ_JAMYJR010000042.1, from coordinate 18,712 downwards.
CCACTTGCGGGCGTACGCGCCGAGCAGCAGGTTCTTCTCGACCGGCAGGCCGGCGAAGATGTGCCGGCCCTCGGGGACGTAGCCGATGCCGTGCCGGACCATGTCGCGGGCGCTGACCCCGCTCAGGTCGACGTCGCCGAACCGCAGCACCCCGACTTTGCGCGGGATCAGGCCCATCACCGCCTTGAGGGTCGACGTCTTGCCGGCCCCGTTGGCGCCGATGACCCCGACGGCGTCGCCCGCCGCGACCTCGAAGCTCAGATCCCGTACGGCCGAGACGCCGCCGTAGTGCACGGTGAGCCTCTCGACGATGAGAGTGCCGGTCACTTGGCCGCCTCCTCCGGAAGGTCGCCGACGGGAAAGCCGCCGACGGACGAGTCCGCGACAGGCGGGGCGACGGGCGAGTCGGCGACCGGCAGATCGTCGACGTTCATCGAGTCGCCCAGGTAGGCCTCGATCACGGCCGGGGCCACGGCCACCTCGGCCGGTGTGCCCTCGGCGATGACCCGGCCGCCGGCCAGTACGGTGACCCGTTCGCAGAGAGACATCACCAGGCCCATGTTGTGCTCGATGATGATCACCGTGCGGCCGCTGTCGCGGATGGAGCGGACGATCTCGCCGAGTTGCCGGACCTCCTCGCCGTTGAGGCCGGCGGCCGGCTCGTCGAGCAGCAGCAGCGACGGCTCGGCGGCGACCGCGCGGGCGATCTCGACGCGGCGCTGGATGCCGTACGGCAGCGCCTTGGGAGCAAGCGCGGCGAACTCGGCCAGACCGTAGCGCTCCAACACCGCGCGGGCCCGGCGGTGCAGGTCGCGGTCGCGGCGCAGCACACTCAGCGGCCGCAGCAGGTAGCGCCAGCTCTGCGAGGTGCCGCTGCGGTCGAGAGCAACCAGCAGGTTCTCCTCGACAGTGAGGTCGCCGAACAAACGCAGGTTCTGGAAGGTGCGGGACATGCCGGCCCGGGCCAGCCGGTAGGGCGCCCGGCCGGTCAGGTCGCGGCCGCGGAACCGGACCCGGCCGCGGGTCGGGCGGTAGAGGCCGCTGATCACGTTGAACAGGGTGGTCTTGCCGGAGCCGTTCGGCCCGACGATGCCGCGGATCTCGCCCTCGGGCACGGTCAGGCTGACGTCGTCGAGCGCCTTGAGACCGCGGAACTGCTTGCTCACATGGTCGACCTCGAGCACCGGCTCGCCGCCCGCCGCGGGTGCCGGATCGACCTCGTACGGGTGGAAGGGTTGTAGCTGGGCCGCCGAGCCGGCCCGGCCGCGGCGTCGCGCCGGCGAAGCGCGCACCCGCGCCGGCAGCCCGGCCAGGCCGGTGGGGGCGAAGACCACGACCAGCACGACGACGGCGCCATAGCCGATCTGGGCCACGGTGGGGTGGTCGACCAGGGTCTCGCGGACCAGCGACAGCCCGACCGCGCCGACCACGCAGCCGATCAGGCTCTGCCGGCCGCCGATGATGACCATGCCGAGCAGCAGGAACATGTTGGCGATGCCGAACGACTCCGGGGCGACGTAGCGGATGAGCCCGGCGTACAGCACCCCGCCCAGCCCGCCGTACACGCTGGCCAGCAGGAACGCGACCATCCGAAGCATCGGCACCTCGGCCCCGAGCGCGCTCGCGGCCAGCGCGTCGTCACGCATCGCCCGCATCCGGCGGCCCAGCCCGGTGCGGACCACGAACAGCCCGAACCCGAGCGACACCGCGAAGACGATCAGTTCCAGGTAGTAGTAGAGGTACTCGCTGGACAGGTCGATCCCGGGCAGGGTCGGCACCGGGATGCCGGGGATGCCCTCGGCGCCGCCGCTCAGCTCGGCGTTGGTGACCCAGTTGGTGAAGGCCAGGGCGAGCCCGAGGGTGACGATGCCGAGGTAGTGCGACTGCACCCGCAGCGCGGGCGTGCCGACCACCAGGCCGATCGCGACGGTGGCCAGGACGGCCAGCAGCGCCGCCACCCAGAAGCCGAGACCGCCGCGGGTGGTGAGGATGGCGGTGGCGTAGGCGCCGACCCCGAAGAAGGCGACCTGGGCCAGGTTGACCTGGCCACCGACGCCCATGCAGAGGCCGAGGCCGACGGCGAGGATCGCGAAGATGAGGATGACGTTGACGACGTGGATGGCGTACGAGTCGAGCCCGTACGGCAGGAACCAGGCCGCCACCCCGGCCAGGGCGATCAGGGCGATGCGGTATCTCATGCCCGGTTCACCGTCCGCTCGCCGAAGACGCCGGTCGGGCGAATCATGATGATCACCGTGAAGACCAGGAAGGTGACCAGTTCGGAGTAGCCCTGGAAGTGCCCGGCGGTGAACGAGTCGAGGATGCCGATGGCCAGCCCGCCGACGATCGCGCCGGGAATGCTGCCGAAGCCGCCCAGGATGGCCGCCGCGAACCCCTTGATGCCGAGCGCGCCGCCGAGCGCCGGACTGACGTACAGCAAGGGACCGACCAGTCCCCCGGCCAGCGCGGCCAGACCGGCGCCGATCATGAAAGCGGTCGCGTTGCTGCGCCCGACGTGGATGCCGACCGCGGTGGCGGCCTCGTGGTCCATCGCCACCGCCTGCATGGCCGCGCCCTGTTTGGTGCGTGAGAGGAACAGCACCAGCAGCACGGTGGCGACCGCGGCGATGGCCAGTACGACCAGGTCGTACGTGCGGATGCGCAGCCCGAACAGGTCGATCGGCGGGGACGGCACCGGCGAGGGCACGGCCCGGCCGGTGGCGCCCCAGATCATGATGATCAGCGCGTCGAGCACGATGCCGAACCCGATCGTGCCGATCAGCATGAGGTCGAAGTCGCGGTTCTCGAGCGGGCGCAGCACCCGCTCGATGACCAGGCCGATCAGGCCGGTGACGCCGATCGCGACGATCATGGCCAGGGCGAACGGCAGCCTGGTGGACAGATAGAACGTGGACGCCAGGTAGGCGCCGACGGTGACCACGTTGCCGTGCGCGAAGTTGACCAGTCCCATGGTCCGGTAGACCAGGGAGAACCCCAGCGCCACGAGGGCGTAGACGGCGCCGAGGCTCACTCCGCCGATGATCGTCTGCAGCGTTACCTGCATGTCAGCTGCCGGCGGCGACGAGCTGGCCGCCCTGGATCGTGCCGATCGACGTCTCGAAGATGCCGACGCCGGTCCGGTCGAAGGCGAAGCTGCCCAGCAGTCCCTCGTACTTGGTGGCCCGGATGGCGTCGGCCAGCGGCTTGCCGGTGGCGACGTTGCTGGTCTTGAGCGCGGTCAGCAGGATCTGGGTGCCGTCGTAGGCCTTGGCCCCGTGCAGTTCGGCCTCCTCGTTGAACTTCGCCTTGTAGGCGGCAGCGAACTTCTTCGACGCCTCGCTGATGTCGTTGCTCAGATACGGGGAGCTGACGATCGTGCCCTCAGCGTTCCTGGCGCCGGCGGTGTCGATGAAGACGGGTGTGCCCTGCGGCGCAGCGCCGGCGAAGGTGGCGGTGATGCCCAGGTCGCGGGCCTGCTTGACGATCAGCCCGGACTCGACCTCTTCGGCCCCGAGGAAGATGACCTTGGGGTTCTTCTGCCGGATGCCGGTGAGCACCGCGCTGAAGTCCTTCTGGTCGGTGGTGACGACCTGGTCGGCCAGCGGCGTCACGTTGCGGGCCTGCAACGCCTTGAGGAAGGCGTCGTGCTCACCCTTGCCGTAACCGCCGTTGTTGGTGATCATCGCGATGCTCTTGATGCCCTGGCCGTCCACGATGTGCTTGGCCAGGGTCTCGTCGTAGGTGGTGCTGGTCGGGCCGTTCAGGAACAGGAAATCGCTGCCCACGGCGACCAGACCGGGCGACTGACCGGAGGTGATGTTGGGGATCTCGGCCTGCTTGAGCAGGGGCGCCATGGCGATCGTGACGGCGCTCTCGGCCGTGCCGACCATGGCGATGTAGCCCTCACTGTCGATCTTGCGGGCGAGGTTGGTGCCGACCGTGGGGTCGCCCTGGTCGTCGAACACGTCGAGCTGGATCTGGCGGCCGTTGACGCCGCCCTGGGCGTTCCACTCGTCGACGGCGAGCCGGGCCCCCTTGAGCTCCCAGGCGCCGAGGGAGCTGAGCTGGCCGCTCTGGGCGTCGACCAGGGCGATCTTGATGGGGCCGTCGGTGCTTCCCGAGTCCTCGTTGCCGGAACCGGGAGCGCTGCATCCGGCAGCGATCAGAGCGACGGAGAAAATGGCAGCGGTGGCGCGGAATCGCAGCATTGGCGTCTCACCTCTATCAGTCGAAAAGGCCCTGGTAGATGTCCTTGATGTTCCAGTGGCCGGGAGTCGGTACCGGTTCGTTGACCATCGGCACGTCGATCACCGCGGGGCGGCGGCGTTCGACGGCTGTCTTGAGGGCGGCGCTGAGCTCGCCCGGCTCGGCGACGACGTAGCCGTCGGCCCCGCAGGCGCGGCCGAGGGCGGCGAAGTCGGGGCTGTACGGGTTGCCGTCCGGATCGACGAAGTCGCACCCGTAGCTGCGGCCGAAGAAGCTCGACTGCAGGTCGGAGATCGTGCCGTGGGCCCGGTTGTTCATCACCAGGAAGATCACGGGCAGGCCGCGTTCGACGGCCATGGGCAGCGCGGGCAGCTGGGCGCTCATTCCGCCGTCGCCGATCAGGGCCACGACGACCCGGTCCGGCTCGGCGATCTGCACGCCCAGCGCCGCCGCCGGGCCGAAGCCCATGGTCGAGGCGCCGCCGGGGGTGATGAACCGGCCGCTCGCGGGCAGCGGGTAGCACTGAGCCACCCCGTTCTTGTTCCAGCCGACGTCGGTGACCAGCACCGCGTCGGCCGGCAGGGCGGCCCGCAGGTCGGCCAGGATGCGCTCGGGGCGCAGCGGGAACTGGTCGCTGCGGCCCCGTTCGGCACTGGCCGCGAACATTTCGGAGCGAGCCGTACGGATCTGCTCGCGCAGCCCCGGCCGGACCTGGGGTTCGTGGCGGCGTACGGATTCCAGGATCTTCCGTACGGCCGGACCGGCGTCGGCGACCACGCCGATCTCGACCGGGAAGTTGCGGCCGATCTCGGCCGGGTCGATGTCGATCTGGATCAGCCGGGCCGGTGGGAAGCGCCAGGTGTGCTCCGGGTTCCACGAGCTGGCGTCGGTCTCGGCGAACCGGGTGCCGATGGCCAGCACCAGGTCGGCGTCGCGGGTGTAGGCGTTGGTCTCGGCCAGGCCCCAGAACCCGGTCATGCCCATGACCAGCGGGTGGTCGTCGGGCAGGGCGCCCTTGGCCATCAGCGAGTGGGCGACCGGGAGGTCCAGGTGCTCGGCCAGCTCGCGCAGCGCCTGCCGGCCGTCCGCCCCGCCCAGTCCGCCGCCCAGGTAGATCAGCGGGCGCTGGGCGACGACGAGCGCGGCGGCAATCCGGTCGGCGTCGGCCGGGCTCAAATCGGGCCGGGATGACGACTGTGGCAACGGGTAGGCCGGAACCGTTGCCGGCATCGGCCGGGAGAACAGATCCATCGGCACGTTGAGCAGGACAGCGCCGGGGCGGCCGGAGGTGGCGGTCCAGAACGCGCGCTCGGTGAAGCGGGGCAGGTCTTCCACCCGCTGCACCTGCCAGGCCCGCTTGACGAACGGCCGGTAGATCGCGGTCTGGTCGGCGTCGGCGTGCAGGTTGACCTCTTGGTGCGGGTGACGCCCGTACATGTAGGAAGGAATGTCGCCGGAGATCGCGATGAGTGGTACGGAGTCGAGGGCGGCGGTGGCCACGCCGGTGACCGCGTTCATCATGCCGGGGCCGACGTGCATCAGGACGACGCCGGGCTTGCCGGTGGCGCGGGCGTAGCCGTCGGCGGCGTGCGCGGCGGTCTGCTCGTGCCGGGCGATGACGAACTCGATCGGGCTGCGACCCAGCGCGTCCAGCAGGGCGATATTGGTGTGGCCGCAGGTGCCGAAGATGTACTCGACGCCGTAGTCGACAAGTTGGTCGACGAGCGCGGCGGCAGCGGTGGGCGTAGTCATCAGTCTTCTCCCCAGATCGACAGGCCGCGCAGGATCAGCGTCTTGACGACCGTGTAGTCCTCGACCATGAAGCGCGGCGACTCGCGACCGAAGCCGGAATCCTTGACCCCACCGAACGGCACGTGGTCGAGCCGGAAGTTGGAGGACCCGTTGACCACCAGGCCGCCGACCTCGAGCTCGCGCCAGGCGGTGAGGACGCGGCCGATGTCGCTGGTGAACAGCCCGGCCTGCAACCCGAACCGGCTGGCATTGCACGTCTCCAGAACGGCGTCGAAGTCGTCGAACGGCAATACGCTGACCAGGGCGCCGAAGACCTCCTGGACGACCACGGCGGCGTCGGCCGGCGGGTCGGCCACGACGGTCGGGGTGAGCGTGGCGCCGTCGCGGGAACCACCCACGGTGATCCGCCCGCCCGAGTCGACCGCGGCCGTCGCCCAGCCCAGCACCCGCTCGGCCGCCTGTTCGTCCACCATGGACCCGACATCGGTCGACGGGTCGAGCGGATCGCCCACCCGCAGGGCCGCGACCTCAGTCGTCAACAGCTCGACGAACTCGTTGAACCGGGCGCGCTGGACGTAGACGCGTTGCACGGAGATGCAGCTCTGCCCGGAATTGCTGTATCCCGTACGAGCGCACACCCGGGCCGCCTCGGCCAGGTCGGCGTCATCGCAGACGATCGTGGCCGCGTTGCCGCCGAGTTCGAGCACCAGCCGTTTGGCCCCGGCCGCGCGGGCCACCGCCGCGCCGGTCTCGGCGCTGCCGGTGAAGCTGATGACGGCCACCTCGGGTGCGGCGCACAGGGCGGCGCCGACCTGGCCGTCGCCGTGCAGCAGCTGCACCGCCTCGACCGGCGTCCCCGCCTCGAGCAGCAGCGCCACGAGAGCAGCCGAGACCGCCGGGGCCTGCGGCGGGGACTTGACGATGGTGCTGTTACCGGCCGCGAACGAGGCGCCGAGCTTGTGCGCCAGCAGGTTGGCGGGGGCGTTGAACGGGGTGATGGCCAGGGCCACGCCGGCCGGGGCGCGATAGGTCAGCGCGGTGTTGCCCACGCCCCGCTCCCAGCCTGCCACGGGCAGCACATCGCCGCCGATCCGCCGGGCTTCGGCCGCGCACACGGCGAAGGTGTCGGCGACCCGGTCGAGTTCGCCCCGGCCGTCGCGGACCGGCTTGCCGAGTTCGAGCGCGAGGAGCCGGGCGAACGCGTCGCGGTGCTCGGCGGCCAGCGCCGCCGCGCGGTCGAGGATGGTGGCGCGGGTGGCCGGGGCCAGCCTCGCCACCGAGCGGGCCGCCGTCCGTGCGTACCCGGCGGCGACGCGGACGTCGCCGGACCCGGCCGTCGAGGCCCGGCTGACGACCGTACGGGTGAAGGGGCCGACCCGATCGGCCGGAGTGCCCGCGTCGATCCAGGAGCCGGCCAGCAGCGCGGGCGCCGGGGTCACCTCACCGACCGGCGTCCCGAGGATCGCCTTCAGCATTAGCAACCTCCCACGGTCCGTCTAATGGACCTAATATGGTTGTTCTGGACCGCTCTGCGGACTCTGGTGTAACGTACGGTTGGCCGTCGGGCGAAGGCAATAGGTGGACGTCGAAAAGTTACGAGCCGATGACGTCGGCGCCGGGAAGGCAGAATCTTGGGTGTCCGCCCAGGAGAGGAAGTGAGTCACGGTGCCATCCGCGACCAGCCGCAGCGCCACCGGTGAAGAGACGTCCGACAGCGGGGGTGTCCGCAGCATCCAGCGCGCGCTCGACATCCTGTCGCTGCTCAGCGAGGAACGGCCGCTGATCGCCGTGCGGGACATCGTCACCGCGACCGGCCTGGCCAAGACGACGGTCATCCGGATCGTCCAGACGCTGGAGCAGAGCGGGCTGCTGTGGGCGACCAGCTCCGGCTACATGGCCGGGCCCGGCCTGTGGCGCTGGGCCCACCTGGCCCGCCGCAGCTGGGAACTGCCGCCCGAGACCCAGCGCCTGATGCGCGAGCTCGCCGCCCGGGAACGCGAGACGGTCAACCTCTACGTCGTGCGCGACACCGTCCGGGTCTGCATCGCCCAGCAGGAGAGCCCGCAGCCGCTGCGGCACGTCGTGCAGGTCGGCGACGAGCTGCCATTGTGGGCCGGCGCCTCGGCCAAAGTGTTGCTGCGCAACGCCACGCCCCAGCTGCTGACCCGGATCGCCCGGTCCTCGCCGTGGGGCGAGGGGCACGTCGACCGGCTGCGGGAGTGGATCGACGAGGCCGCCGTGCAGGGCTTCGCCGTCAGCCACGGCGAACGGGAGGCCGGGCTGTCCGCCGTGGCCGTGCCGCTGACCGGCCGGTCCGGCTCGGTGGTGGCGGCGCTGACCCTGAGCGGGCCGACCGTGCGCTTCACCGACGACCGGGTCACCGAGTTCACCGAGGCCCTGCTCGCGGCCGCGGCCCAGCTGGACGAGCGCGGCTTCGACCACCCCCTCGGGTCGTCGTTCTGACGCTCGGTGTCGAAAGGAGCAACGCGCATGCCCGACCGGCCGCTCGAAGGGGTCCGCGTCCTCGACCTCACCAACGTCCTCGCCGGCCCGTACTGCACGTACCACCTCATGCTCCTCGGCGCCGAAGTGATCAAGGTCGAGATGCCCGACCGCGGCGACCTGGCCCGGCGGCTCGGCCCCGACCCGGAACTCAACCGGTCCGGGCTGGGCGCGTCCTTCCTGGCCCAGAACGCCGGCAAGAAGTCGGTCGAGCTCGACCTGAAGTCGGAGGCCGGGCGGGCGGCGTTCACCGGCCTCGCAACGCACGCCGACGTGCTGGTCGAGAACTACCGGGCCGGGGTGCTGGCCCGGGTCGGCTTCCCGTGGGAGCGGCTGCGCGGGCTCAACCCGGGCCTCGTCTACTGCGCCATCAGCGGTTTCGGCCAGACCGGGCCGATGAGCCAGGCCCCGGCCTACGACCAGATCATCCAGGGCCTGGCCGGGATGATGAGCGTGACCGGCACGCCCGAGACCGCCCCGCTGCGGGTCGGCTTCCCGGTCGCCGACACGGTGGGCGGGCTCAGCGCGGCGCTCGCCATCACCGCCGCCCTGGCCGGGCGCCGGATCGACGGCCGGGGCCGCTTCCTCGACGTGTCCATGCTGGAGGCTTCGCTGTCGGCGATGGGCTGGGCCGTCTCCAACTATCTGGTCAGCGGGGTCGAGCCGCAGCCGATGGGCCACCAGAACGCCACCGCCGCGCCCTCCGGCACCTTCGACACGGCCGACGGCCCGCTCAACATCGCGGCCAACCGCCAGGAGCAGTACGAGACGTTGTGCCGCCTGGTCGAGCGGGCCGGCCTGATCGACGACCCCCGGTTCGCCGACCGGGAGGCCCGCAAACAGAACCGGGCCGAGCTGAACCGGCTGCTGAACGAGGCGCTGCGGCACCGCCCGGCCGCCGAATGGGAACACATCCTGTCGGCCGCCGGGGTGCCCGCCGCTCGCATCCTGACAGTCGCCCAGGCAGTGGCGGCCGACCAGATCGCCGGGCGGGGCTTCCTCAGCGACGTGCCCTTCCCGCCCGGGACGCCGCCGGCCGCGATCGCCCGGTCGGGCCGGGACACCCTGCGGGTCAGCGGCAGCGGAGTGCTCTTCGACGGCGAGCCGCTGACGCCCCCGTCGCCTCCACCGGTGCTCGGCCAGCACAACGAGGAGCTGGCCGGTCTGCTGCACCGCTGGCGCGCGGCCGACGCCCGACTGTGAACCGGCCATCCTGACCTCCACCGGTTTGTACGAACCAGTACGTTAGTTGTCCTCGCTCAGACCTGTCGATGTCAAGCAAGACCACTGAGCGGTACCAGTAGACCGCACAGTGGACCGACAGTTACTGTCACGCCATGACGGATTCGCTGGCGGCCGACTGGTGGGGCACGGCGGTGTCCCGGATCGAGCCGAACGTCGTGGAGCTGCGCGGCACCCCGGTGCAGGAGCTCATCGGCACGATCGGCTTCGGGGCGATGATCTGGCTGCTCCTACGGGGTGAACGGCCCAGCCCGGAACAGGCGGCGCTGCTCGAGGCGGCACTCGTCGCCGGGGTCGACCACGGCCCGCACGCGCCGTCGATCGCGGTGGCCCGGATGGCCGCGACGTGCGGCATCGGGCTCAACAACGCGATGGCCAGCGCGATCAACACGCTCGGCGACTCGCACGGCGGCGCCGGCCAGGAATGCGTGCTGCTGCTGGACGAGATCCGCGAGCGGGCGGCGGCCGGCGAGCCGCTGCCCGAGGCGGCCGACGCGGTCACGGCCGAGTGGCGGGCCCGGGGCGTCCGTTACCTGCCCGGCTTCGGTCACCGCTTCCACACCCGTGACCCGCGGCGGGATCCCCTGGTGGCGCTGGTCGACCGGGCCGTCGCGGCCGGTGTCGTGGACGGCGCCCACCTGCGCGCCGCACTGGCCGTCGAGACGGCTCTCAACCGGGGCCGCAGCACACCGGTCCCGATGAACATCGACGGCGCCACAGCGATCATCTACGCCGAGCTCGGCTTCCCCGCGCCCCTGGCCCGCGGCCTGTTCGTGCTCAGCCGCAGTGTCGGCATCCTCGCCCACGCCTGGGAGGAGACCGGGCAGGGCCGCCGCAACAAGGGACCGATCCCGCCCGCCATCCGGCCTACCTATCTGGGGTGATGCACATGGCCTCCTTCTACCGCCTGTCCATCGCCACGTCGTGCCTGTCGGGCTCCCTCGAGGACAAGCTGGCGGCGGTGGCGGCGGCCCGGTTCCACGGCATCGAGCTCGCCGCGAGCGACCTGGTCGCCGCGTCCTGGTCCCCCGGCCGGATCCGTCAGGAGTGCGCCCGGCGCGGCCTGACCATCGACGCCTTCCAGCCGTTCCCGGACGTGGAGGCGGTGCCGCCGCAGATCTTCGCAGCGAACCTGCGCCGGGCCGAGCGCACCTTCGACGTCCTGGAAGAGCTCGGCGCCCGTACGCTGCTGGTCGGCTCGTCGATGGCGGCCGACGCGGTGGACGACGACGACCTGGCCGCCGAGCAGTTGCACGAGCTGGCCACCCGAGCCGCCGGCCGCGGGCTGCGCATCGCCTACGAACCGCAGGCCTGGGGCCGGTTCGTGACCACGTACGCCCACGCGTGGCGGGTCGTCCGCCGCGCCGCGCACCCAGCCCTGGGCCTCTGTCTGGACAGTTTTCACGTGCTCGCCCGTGACGAGCCGGCCGGAATCCGGGTCATCCCCGGCGACAAGATCTTCCATCTGCAGCTGGCCGACGCGCCCCGGCTGACCATGGACGTGCTCGAGGGCGGCCGCCACCACCGGCTGTTCCCCGGCCTCGGCTCGTTCGACCTCGCCACGTTCCTGGCGCACACGCTGAGCACCGGTTACGACGGGCCGCTGTCGCTCGACGTGCTCAACGACGTCTACCGGCAGGCCGACCCGCGGCACACCGCGATCGACGGCATGCGGTCGCTGCTCGCCCTGCGCGAGACGGCGGCCGGCGTGACCCCGCCGCCGGCCCGGGCCCGGCTCCGGTCGGGCGGCCTGCCGCCGGCGCCCGAACTCGGCGGTATCGTCTTCACCGAGATCGCGGTGGACGAGATCTCCGGTCCCGCCGTGGCCCGGGCCCTGTCCGCGCTCGGCTTCGTGCACACCGGCCAGCATCGGTCGAAATCCGTGCAGCTGTGGCAGCAGGCCGAGGCCCGGATCCTGTTGAACTTCGCCGCCCAGCGAACTGTAACCCCGGGCACCGCGTCGATCTGCGCGCTCGCGGTGGAGAGTGCCGACCCGGACGCGTCGACCCGCCGGGCCGAACAGCTGCTCGCGCCGGTGCTGCCCCGGCTGCGCGCGCCGGAGGAGGCCGAGCTGACCTCCATCGCCGCCCCCGACGGCACCGCGGTCTTCCTGGTCCGCACCGGGCCGGAGCGGGAGAGCTGGATCCAGGACTTCCGGCCCGTGGCCGCGCCGGACGGCAGCACGGCCGGAATCACCGCGACGGACCACCTGTCGCTCACCGACGAGGTCGACGACTTCGACGACGCGGCGCTGTTCTACCGGGTCGTGCTGGGTCTGCGGGCCGGTGCGACGACCGAGATCACCGCGCCGTTCGGGCTGATCCGCACCCGGGCCGCAGCCGATCCCGGTCACCGGGTGCGGATCACGCTGAACACGGCGCCGCTGCGGCGCGGGGACTGGGCACCCGCCGTTCCCAGCCCGCAACACGTCGCCTTCCGAACCGGCGACGCGCTCGCTTGTGCGGCGGCGATGCGGGCACTCGGCGCCCCCCTGCTGGCGATCCCGGACAACTACTACGACGATCTGGCCGTACGCCTCGATCTGGCCCCGGAGTTCGTCGCGGCCCTGCGCGCGCACTCCGTCCTCTACGACCGCGACGAGACCGGCGGGTACCTGCACTTCTACACCGAGATGCTCGGCTCGCGGGTGTTCTTCGCCGTGGTGCAACGCGTCGACGGGTACGCCGGCTACGGCGGACCGGTCAGCGCGCCGGTCCGGATGGCCGCCCACCGCGAACGCCGGTTGGTCACGCTGCGGGACAGCTCGGCATCGACGCCCGTACGCCATGATTTCTCGCTCGCCCACCTGACCGCGCTCAGCCTGTCCCCGCCGGAGTTGGTCGACGCGGCGGCCGAGGCCGGCTATCGCTACGTGGGTCTGCGCCTGACCCGGGTGACGCCGCAGGAGCCGCACTATCCGCTAGCCACCGACCCGGCCCTGCTGCGCACCACCCAGCTGCGGCTGGCCGCGACCGGCATCGAAGTGCTGGACATCGAACTGGCCCGGATCAGCCCGGACGACGACCCGCGCGACCTGCAACGGTTCCTCGACGTCGGCGCCGAACTGGGCGCCCGCCACGTCATCGCCCAGTTGCCCGACCCCGACCGCAACCGCAAGATCGACCGGTTCGCGCGGCTGTGCGAGATGGCCCGGCCGCTCGGCCTCACCGTCGACCTGGAGTTCCCGTCGTGGACCGAGACGCCTGATCTGAACGCGGCGGTCCGGGTGCTGCGGGCGGCGGATCAGCCCAACGCGGGCATCCTGGTCGACCTGCTGCACTTCGCCCGGTCCGGCTCTAGCCTGGCCGACCTGCGGCAGTTGCCGGCCGAGTGGTTCCACTTCGCCCACGTCTGCGACGCGCCACCGGTCGTGCCGGCCACCAACGAGGGACTCATCCACACCGCCCGTTTCGAGCGGCTCTTCCCCGGCGAGGGCGGGATCGACGTGCACGGGATCCTGGATGCCCTGCCGCCGGGGCTGCCGTACGCGCTGGAGATACCCCGGGCGACCCTGGTGGCCCAGGTGGGCGGCAAGGAGCACGCCCGCCGGGCCATCACGGCCACCCGGAAGTACCTCGCTATTTGACGACCCGCACCGTGGCCGTCGAGGTGAGCTGCTCCTGCTTCCCGTCATGGCGGAAGGTGCCGACCAGGGTCAGCGGCACGGCCGCGCCCTCCGGCACGTTGTTGTCGAGCCGGGCCCGGTCGATCAGAACGGTCAGCGTACGGCCGATCACCGTGGCCGACCGCGCCTTCACCGGCGTGGACGACAGCGGCGTCCGCAGCACGACGTCACCGTCGAGCCGATAGCCGGCCGGCAGCTGCAGGGTGGCCAGGACGACGCCGTCCACTCCGGTGAACGTTCCGGTGCGCGAGCCGAGGTCGACCGTCGAGGGGCGGAACCGCAACGCGCCCGGCAGATCCGTGGACGTCGGGTACACCTCGATCTTGCCGGTCGGGCGCGGGTCGGTGCAGTCGTTGAAGTAGTACTCACCGGCCCGGTCGAAGGTGAACGTGGACCGCTCCCCCGGGTTCAGCCGAGGGTTGAACAGCCCCTCGAAGAACTGGGTCGCGCAGTGCTCCTTCTGGTTGGGGAAGTTCGGGAAGGTCTCCGCGCCCGGGTTCAGGAACGTCACGGTCGAGCCCACCGGCACTCGCAGGTGGGTCGGGGCCATGCCGCGTTGCGAGGTGCTGTCGCGGGCGGCGGCGGTGTCGGTGGTGCGGTCGGCCCGTCCCAGCAGCACGGTGTTGCCGACCGTCGCGCCCTCGACCGGATCGCCCTGCACTGGACGGCGGATCGTCAGTGGCGCCGTGTCCGGGCCCTCCTGGCTGCCCGACTCGGTGGTGTAGGCACCGCCGAGCTTGAACGCCCACAGCGAGTCGCCCTGGGTCACCGATCCGCCGTACGGGTTGGTGGATCCGGCGGCGAGGACGGCGACATACTGCTGACCGTCCACGGTGTAAGTGATCGGCGCACCGGCGATGCCCGAGCCGGTCTGGAACTGCCACAGCAGCTTTCCGTCACGGGCGTCCATCGCCAGCAGACGACCGTCGATCTGACCGGCGAACAGCAGGTCGCTGGCGGTCGTCATCGGGCCCTGGCCGTGCGACATGTCGGTGCCGAGGTGGTTGCGCCAGCGCACCTCGCCGGTCGAGGCGTCGTAGGCGAGGATGCCGCCGGTCTGGTACTGCCCGATCGCCCGTTGCCCGTTGGCGGCGGCGCCGTTCCAGTGGGCCACCGGGTTGGCGCCGTAGGGGAAGTAGACCAGGTTCGTGCTGTGGCTGTAGGAGTCGTTCGACCAGTCCCCGCCGCCGTTCTGGCTCGTGGTCGACAGGATCGGCAGGTCCCACTGCGGGTCGTACATGCAGCCGCGGCGATGGCCGGCCGCGGAGTTCTTCGGGTACGTCAGGAAAGGCTCGTCGGCCGCGACGTAGCTGTCCGGGTTGAAGACCAGGTTGCCCTTCGCGTCCGGCTGGTAGCCGTTGTAGTTGGGCACGGCCCGCCACGGGTCACCCGGGACGTTACGCGGGTCGAGCTTCTGCCACACGACGCACTCCGGCAGCAGGCGCTCGGCCGGGAACGGCTGGGTCGCGGCGTTGTGCTGCCGCGAGTCCTGAATCATCGGCTTGTCGACGACCGGGAGCACGGGCCTGCCGTTGGTGCGGTCGAGCACGAACTGGTGGCCGGACTTGCTGCCGTAGAACACCACCTTGCGCTTCTGCCCCTTGACCTTGATGTCGGCCAGCGTCGGCGGGTGCACGTTGTCCATGTCCCAGACGTCGTGCCGGATCGACTGGTAATGCCACTTGTAGGCGCCGGTCTTCATGTCGACCGCGACCATGGTGGTCGAGAACAGGTTGTCGCCCGGCCGCTGCGAGCCGTCCTGCGACGTCCGGCAGCTGCGGGGATTGCCGAACGTCATGTAATAGAAGCCGAGGCCGGGGTCGACCGCGCCGTGGATCCACGGTGTGGCCCCGCCTTCCATTGCGCACTGGGCGCCGCCGGGGCCCCACGTCGCACTCGCGTCCACGGCGATGCCGTTCACGTCGGTGTAGATCGTGCCGGGGGACGGACCGCCGAAGAAATGCCACAGGTACGCGCCGTCACTAGCTCGGACGGCCACGACCGCGGCGCGGTCGCCGTTGGCGGCGTGGGCATAGACGATGCCGTCGTGGTAGACGGTCGCCACCCGGTCCAGGCTGCCCAGGTCGACACCGGCCGACACGGCCGGCTGCACGGCCCAGACCTGGGCACCGGTGTTCTTGTCGAGGGCGACGATCCGATCCCCGCCGGCCAGCGTGTAGACCTTGCCGTCGCCGATGGAGACACCACGGCGCGTGTCCGCCGTGTCGAAACCCTCCGGCGCCCACTTCCACTTGGGCGCCCCGGTGGCGCCGTCGACGGCGATCACCTCGCCGCCCGGGGTGTCGAGGTAGATGACCCCGTCGGCCACGATGGGTGTGGTCTGCTGGCCCACGTCGGCGCTGGCCGGAGGGACCGCCGAGACGTGCGTACGCCAGGCCGGGGCGAGCCGGTCGAGGTTGCGCCGGTTGATCTGGGTCAGCGCCGAGTAGTGCTGGTTGGCGAGGTTGCCGCCGACGTTGGGCATGTCGGCCCCGTTGGGCTGCGGGCCGTCCGTGGCGGGCCCGGCCAGCGCGGCCGACGGCCCGGCGGCGACCGCGACGGCGAGCAGGATCGGCAGAAGAACTCGTGGTCTCATCGGTCTCCCCTGGCTACTTGCGCTTGGCCGGAGTGCAGAACGGCTCGAGGCCCATGGCCGACTTGATGCCGTGCCGCAGATGCGCCTGGAACTGGGCGGCGCCGGGGAAGGCCGAGTTCGCCTGGAAGGCGGCCGCGTCGTGCCCGAGCGTCGTGACCCAGGACCGGCCGCCGTCGTAGTACTGGCACCAGGTGACCGGGTGGAAGTCGCCGTGGCCCGGGTGCGACCCTTCGCCGCCGGCGCCGTCGGCCAGCGTCCGCTCGTCCACCGTGGCCAGGAAGTTCACGTTCGTCGGGTAGGGCACGAGGTTGTACCACTCGTCGGAGAAGGCCCACCGGCGCGGCAGATCCTTCGTCGACACGTCACGGTTGTTCACCACGACGACGTCGCCCGGCTGGTTGCGCCCGTGGTTGTAGTAGTTGGCCTTGCCCAGCAGGCCCTCGTACCAGGGCCAGCCGTACTCGGTGCCGAAGGCGTTGTGGACGCCCACAAAGCCGCCACCGCCCTGGATGTACTTGCGCAGCGACTCCCGCGCCCAGTCGAGCCGGGTGCCGCCCTCGGCGCCGCGGGCGTGGTTCCACAGGGCGTCACGGGTCGGGCTCATGAAAATCACGGCCCGGTAGCTCGACGACAGCCGCTCGACGGCCTGCACGTCCTCGGTGACGTGGACCTCGATGCCATCGGCCTCCAGAATCCGGACCAGGCCCGCCTGGGCCACGTTGGAACTGTTCAACGGTCTCGGCCAGGCCGCCGGGTCGCTGTGGTCGTGCGTGATCACGTACGGCCGGGGCAGCCCCAGGCCCTCGAGGCTCGCGTTGTCGGGGTCGAGGACCTGCCCGAGGTTGGCGTGCCGCGGCCCCGCGGTGCGGGAGTAGACGAGCACCTTGTTGTCGCGCTCGGTGCCCCAGTTGCTGTAGCAAGCCGGATCGACGCCACGGCAAACGCCGTAGACCGGATCGATGCCGCCGGGCTTCTGGTGCTGCCCGTTCGACGCGTTCGTGACCGCGAGAGCCGAGGCCGGCGCGAGCAGCGCGAGCGCCGCGACGGGCGCCACGGTCTTGAGCCAGTGACTGGTCACGCCGGCGACCCCCGCCGGGGAGTGGATTCCCGTTGCATTCGATTTGTCCCTTCGATGGCGCCCATCGACGGAATCACCGGCCGGTAGCACTGCCGCACTGCCGACCATCGAACCATTGGTCCGCCTGGTGGACTTATTGAACCGCTAGACAGACCATAGACGGACGTGAACGCGCTCACAAGATTTGAGGACAGGCGGTCTTCGCGGCCGGCTCGGCGAGCCGGTCGTGCTCGCGTAGCGGTCGTGCTCGCGTGGCGGTCGGCGCGCCCTCGAGGCGTTGCCGAGCTACCTTGCCTACAGGATGCGAAACTCGAGGTGACGGTGGCCGGCTGACGATGACTCTGATCGACCTCGATACCGCTGGAACTGCCGCCGCGTCGCCGACCGCTCCGGTCAACCTGACGCGGCTGCGCCGGCTCGCGCTCGCCGTTCTGACCGCACTGGGTCTGGCCACGATGACCGCCTCGACACCGCCGCCGCCGGCCCTGGTGCGGCCGCTCTGGACGACGGCGTGGCAACCGAGCGACGCCCTGGCGACGGACGGCCGGGCGGTCTACCTGAATCGCAGCAGTCCCGACGGCCCGGCCGAAGTTGTCGCCTACGACCTGCCCACCGGTCGCCTGCGCTGGAGCAGTCCGACCGGCGACGCGTACGACGTCCGGCCGGTCGGGGGTGTCGTGCTGGTGACCACCGGTCCGTCACCGGTCGGCTCGGCCTCGTTCTCGCCCGGACCTCACACGGTCGCGCTCGACGCGGCGACCGGCACACGACTCTGGCAGTCGGCCGGCGCCGCCTCGCCGTCGTCCGTCAGCGGCCAGGTGCTGCTGGGCGAGACCGGCGCGTCGGGGGCGACCACGGGCCTGCGCCTGGTCGGGCTCCGGGACGGTCACCAGGTGTGGCGACGGTCGATCGCCCCGGCCGAGGAGTGGACCGTGCTCCCGGCGGGCGCCCGGCCGACCTCGGTCGTCACGGTGACCGCCACCGGCGAGGCCACCGTCCACGGCTACGACGACGGCGCCGCGCGTCATCGCGGCCGTATCCCCTGGAACGGGGTGTATTCCGCGACGTTCTTCGCGGTCGGCGCCCAACTCGTGGTGATCCGGAGGGCGTCCGCCCAGACCGCGGCCACCGTTCACCGCGCGGCCGATCTAGGACTGCTGTGGCGGTCCGACGAGCTGATCGGCTCCGTCACCGGCTGCGGCCGGCTGATCTGTACGGCCGGCGTGCGCGGAGTGGCCGGCCGCGATCCGGCCACCGGGCGCCTGATCTGGCAGCGCGACGACATGCGATTCGTGTGGGATCTCGGCGCCGACCGCCTGCTGCTGTCGGCTGCCGCCAATCTGGCCTCGGCCACGACCGAGCTGGTCGACTCGGGCACCGGCCGCACGATCGGCCGTCCGCTCGGCGGCCCGGGGGCGTTCGTAGCCGGCCCGGCCGGTTCGCTGATACTGCTCCGCGCGACGGGAACGCCCGACTACCGCACCGCCGTGACCCGCCTCGACCTGGCCGACGGCCGGCAGACCGCCCTCGGCCTCCTCGATCGGCTCGCCGAGCAGAACTGCCAGGGCGCGTCCGGCTATCTGCTCTGCCCGCGCGGGAACACCCTGACCGTCACCGCCGTCGGGTGAGCGCCCAGGGCGTATCTGGCGGATCACGTGGGAGCGAGGCGAGGTCCAGGTCGTGGCTGGCGTCGGCCGCAGGGCGGTCCAAT
>NZ_JAMYJR010000041.1 GCF_024137025.1 Paractinoplanes aksuensis | reverse complement strand
ACTGCCGGGAGCCCAGGTCGAACGGACTGCCGGCGGTGAAGTAGGCCTGCATCATGTCGATCAGGAGCAGGGCCGGGGGGGGCCCCCCCCCCCGGGCCCCCCCCCGCTGAGTCTGGTCCTTCTGGCTGTCAGGCCAGGCGGCGGACCACGTAGTTCGAGCCGATCATCTTGCGCTTCGACACCCGGGCACCGGTGTGCGGGGAGTCGTACATGTAACCACTGCCGGCATAGATGCCGGCGTGGTAGCCGTACGAGCCGTTGCGGAAGATGATGAGGTCGCCGATCTGCTTCTTCGACTTGGCGATCCCCGTGCCGTACTTCTGCTGCGAGTTGGCCTTGTGCGGCAGCTTCTTACCGGTGGTCTTGCGGTAGACGTACATCGTGTAGCCCGAGCAGTCGAAACGCGTCGGACCGGCGGCACCGAACTTGTACAGCGAGCCGACGTGCTTCCTCGCCTCGTTGATGATCTTGTTGCCGTTCGGCACGACGCTCACGTACGTCTTGCCGCCCGTCAGCGAGGCGAACTTGGCCGACCCGGCGTAGACCGCACGCAGGTAACCGCTGGCGCCGGGCTTGAACGAGAGCGCAACGGAACCGCTGCTGCCCAGGTTCTTCGACGTCTGGTTGACCCACTTGCCCTTGCGGAACGCCTGCAGGCGCACCGTTCCGGACGTGACGACCTTGCCGTTGGTCGGGTTGATGTACTTCGCGGTCACCTTGACGCTCGCACCGGACTTCACCTTGCGGGTGGAGTACGAGGTCTTGACCACGGGCTTTACCTTGGCCGAGGCAGCCGCCGCCGTGATGGGGGTGGCGGTGGCGGCACTCGCGGGCGAACCAGCGACGAGCTGGCCGGCGCAGAGGCAGAGACCCAGTGACAGTGCGATGGTGCCGGCGCCGCGCATGCGGCGGCCCCGGCTCGAACTGTGTCCGTGCACGGTAGAGATATCCCTCCGGCACGCCTGCGAGGTTAGCTGTCGGGTTCGGGCGGGAAGGCTGCCCGGTCGCCTTTCGGCAACTTCACCCCAAGGTCTTCTCCGTGATCGCCACCGGAGCGGGTGGCGCGGAGAGGACCGCAATTGGGTCCCCCGTCCCTGCCCCCGTTTGCCTGTGTTGGTGGTACGTGGTGCTCGGGTGGTCGCGTCGACCGGCCCGGGGCAGGGCTCGGCGTGAACCAGGTCGTCGCGAGTCGGGCAGCGGGCGCTGCCGGCCAGACCTTGCTACCCGAATTTCTCGAAGGTTGCAGTATCCGATTTCGTCACGCAGAGTGATTGGCATGTGAGTGACTGTCCGATTTGCTACCAGGCGGCGACAAATGCCATGACGACCCGTGATCGGTAAATTACTCACTGTCCAAAGTTACGGGTGAATCAGAACACATAATTCTTCAGCACCATTTGGGTGACCGGTGCCGAATATTCACTCTTCCGCCGTTCAAACCTTTCTCACCGGCCGAAATGGCGTCCGCCGAACGGTTGGTCTCGATGCCTTCCGCAGGGCGTCGGCCCCGGGCGCTGAAATCGGACTCTCGGCAACTCGACGTAACCTGCCGTTCCGGTACCCTCGTCGCCGTGACGGACGGGAAAATGCCCCTGCGGGCCAAGGTCGCGACCTCCGTGTCGAAGACCGCGGCCGCGCTCTCCAGGGCCGCGGGACGCGGCGACGGCTCGGTCATCGGCGGCTGGATCGGCCTCAAGATCGACCCCGATCTGCTGACCCACCTGGCGGCCGGCCGTGCCATCGCGCTCGTCTCCGGCACCAACGGCAAGACGACAACTACCCGGCTCGCGGCGGCCGCGCTCGGCGTGCTGGGCCCGGTGGCCACCAACTCGTTCGGCGCCAACATGCCCACCGGGCACACGTCGGCCCTGGCCAAGGCCGGGGCCACGCCGTTCGCGGTGCTCGAGGTCGACGAGCACTACCTGGCCCGGGTGATCGACGAGACCAACCCGCGCGTGGTGGCGCTGCTCAACCTGTCCCGCGACCAGCTCGACCGGGCCAAAGAGGTCGCGATGATGGCCCAGATGTGGCGCACCGCGCTGGCCGGCCACCCCGACGTCGCCGTGGTGGCCAACGCCGACGACCCGATGGTGGTCTGGGCGGCCCACGGTTCCTCGCACATCACCTGGTTCAGCGCCGGCCAGCGCTGGCTCGACGACTCCTTCGTCTGCCCCGAGAGCGGCCACCCGATCGAGCGGGCCAACGGCGACTGGTGGTGCACCGGCTGCCCGCTGCGCCGCCCGCACGCCCAGTGGCGCGTCGAGGACGACGGTGTGGTCGACCCGCGCGGCGACTGGCACCTGGTCAAACTGCAGCTGCCGGGCACGGTCAACATCGGTAACGCGGCCACCGCGCTGGCTGTGGCGGCCGAGTTCGGGGTCCGCGCCATCGAGGCGCTCCCCCGCCTGTCCACGGTCGCCTCGATCGCCGGCCGCTACGCCCAGGTCGACCGGGACGGCCGCAACATCCGGCTCCTGCTGGCCAAGAACCCGGCCAGCTGGCTCGAGGCGTTCGACATGGCCGAGCAGGCCCCCACGCTGCTCTCCATCAACGCGCGCGACCCCGACGGTTTCGACACGTCGTGGCTGTACGACGTCGACTTCTCACCCCTGCACAACCGCCCGGTGCTGATCACCGGCGACCGGGCCTTCGACCTGGCCGTACGACTCGAAGTGAACGGAATCCCGTTCCGGCACGTGTTGAGTTTCGACGAGGCGATCCAGTCGGTCCCGATGGGACGCCTCGAAGTGATCGCCAACTACACGGCGTTCCAGGACATCCGAGCGGAGTTGGACCGTGTCAACTGAGGCCCTCAGAATCGTCTGGATCTTTCCGGACCTGCTGTCGACCTACGGCGACCGCGGCAACCTGCTCATCCTGGCCCGCCGGGCGGCCATCCGCGGCATCCCGGTCGAGACGTACTCGGTGCGCTCCGACCAGCCCATGCCCTCGACGGCGGACATCTACCTGATCGGCGGCGGCGAGGACGGCCCGCAGGCCCTGGCCGCCCAGCGCCTGATCAACGACGGCGGCCTGCACCGCGCCGTCAACCAGGGCGCGGCGGTGCTGGCCATCTGCGCGGGTTACCAGTTGTTCGGTCACTCGTTCTTCGCCAAGGGGACGAAATGCCCCGGGCTGGGCCTGCTCGACCTGCACTCCGACCGGGGCGAGACCCGCGCCGTGGGCGAGATCCGCGGCGACATCGACCCCCGGCTGGGCCTGCCCCCGCTGAGCGGTTTCGAGAACCACGGCGGCCGCACCCACCTGGGCCCGGGCGTCGCCCCACTGGCCCGGGTGACCGCCGGCATTGGCAATGACGGGCAAACCGAGGGAGCATGGCACGGGAAGATTCTCGGGACGTACTCCCACGGCCCCGCGCTCGCTCGCAACCCAGCTATAGCCGATCTGCTACTGCGTTGGGCCACCGGCGCGGATAGTCTTCCCCCTGTTGACGACACCTGGCCCGACAAGCTTCGAGCCGAACGACTCGCGGCTGCCGGCGCCTGACCCTGACCTCGACGAGCATTGGGCGGTAAACCTGCATGACTGACATCCTGATCGCCCCGCGGGGCGCACAGCCCGCGCTGGACCCTCAGGTTCCTCAGCTCTCGCAGCACACCCCGACGTCGATGGGCTGGAAGCGGCGTCTGACCCGTTTCGGCATCCTCGGCGCGGTCCTGGCCGGTGTGGCCGTAGCCGCCGCGGTCCTGCCCTTGCAGGACATCGCCGACCAGTTCGCCCGCCTCGGCCCCGCCGCCGCGGTGGTCATGGCCGTGGTCGGCGGCCTGCTCCTGTCGGTGCTCGTCCCCCGCACAGCCATCACCCTGGCCTGCGGCGCCGTCCTGGGCGCCGCCACCGGCGCCGCCACGGCCCTGGCGGCCGCGGTGATCGCCGCAGCCGCCACCTATTACGCCGGCCGCTGGGTCGGCCGCGGCGCCCTGTCCGCCCGCACCGGCGGCAAACTGGAGCGCCTGGACGGCTGGCTGAACCGCCGAGGCCTCTCCGCGGTACTGCTGGTCCGCTTCCTCCCCCTGGCCCCCTTCGGCCTGGTCGGCTACGCCTACGGCACCACCAGCGTCTGCCGCAAGCGCTACCTGCTGGGCACCACACTGGCCAGCATCCCGTCCGCCGTCAGCTACGCCGTCATCGGCGCCGCAGTGGTGCGCCCCGGCGAGATGAGCCCGCTGAGCCTGGCTCCCGCCCTGATCGGCTTCACCCTCACCACCAGCATCATCGTGTGGTGGAAGCGCTCCGCCAAGAAGGCCGCAGCAGCCGCCGCCATCGCCTGACCTAAGAAAAGGGAGCCCGCCGCACACCGTGCGGCGGGCTTTTCCATACCCCCACCCCTAAGGCTTGGGTGATCTCCTCGCGACGGCAGCCAAAGCCACATCGTGAAGAGAGGGAGGACGCAACCGGGGTGTGGTTGCGTCCTCCCTCTCTTTGCGATCCACTACGGCCGCCGTCGCGAGGAGATCACCCAAGCCCTCCACCGCAACCATCGCCAGAGAGATCTCCGAGCGATGGCCGGGGTCTGGGGCGGCGCCCCAGGGTCTTACACCACAACACTGACCAGGCGGCCGGCGACGACGATGACCTTCTTGGGCTCACGTCCGCCCAGAGCCTCAGCCACCGCGGCCAAAGCCTCAGCCCGCACCTCGGCCTCAGGGGCGGTAGGCGCCACTTCCACGCGAGCCTTGACCTTCCCGTTCACCTGCACCGGGTAAGTAACAGACTCAGCCTTCAGCTGCTCCGGATCGGCGATGGGGAACGCCGCATAAGCCAGCGACCCCGAGTGCCCCAGCTTCCCCCACAGCTCCTCAGCCAGGTGAGGCGCGAACGGCGACAGCATCAGCACCAGCGGCTCCACTGCCTCGCGCGACACAGACGGCAGCGGCGTCAGCGTGTTGGTCAGCTCGATCAGCTTCGCAATGGCCGTGTTGAACCGCAGCTCGTCCAGGTCTTCAGTGACCCCAGCGATCGTGCGGTGCAGGTGCTTGCGGACGGAAGGCTCCAGCGGCTCGTCGCCGACCCGGGCCGCACCCGACTCCTCGTCGACGACCAGGCGCCACACCCGCTGCAGGAAACGCTGCGACCCCACCACGGCCCGCGTCTCCCACGGCCGCGACACGTCCAGCGGACCCATCGCCATCTCGTACACGCGGAACGTGTCCGCCCCGTACTGCTCACACATCTCATCCGGCGTGACGACGTTCTTCAGCGACTTGCCCATCTTGCCGTACTCGCGGATGACCTCCACGCCGTCGAACAGGTACTTCCCGTCGCGCTCGGTCACCTCCTCGGCCGGCACGATGACCCCACGGGCATCCCGGTAGGCGTACGCCTGGATGTACCCCTGGTTGAACAGCTTCCGGAACGGCTCGAACGACGAGACGTGCCCCAGGTCGTACAGCACCTTGTGCCAGAACCGCGCGTACAGCAGGTGCAGCACAGCGTGCTCCACCCCACCGACGTACAGATCCACGCCACCGCAGTCGCCGTCGCGCTGCGGCCCCATCCAGTACGCCTCGTTGTCCTTGTCGACCAGGCGCTCGGCGTTGTTCGGGTCCAGGTAGCGCAGCTCGTACCAGCACGAACCGGCCCACTGCGGCATCGTGTTGGTCTCGCGGGTGTACGTCTTCAGACCGTCACCCAGGTCCAGCTCGACGTTGACCCAGTCCTTCTTGCGCGACAGCGGGGTCTCGGGCTCGCTGTCGGCGTCGTCGGCGTCGAAGGTGCGCGGCGAGAAGTCGTCGACGTCGGGCAGCACGACCGGCAGCATCGACTCGGGCAGCGCGACGGGCAGGCCGGTCTCGTCGTAGACGATCGGGAACGGCTCGCCCCAGTAGCGCTGCCGGCTGAACAGCCAGTCGCGCAGGCGGAACGTGGTCGCGCCCTTGCCGTGGCCGTGCTGCTCCAGCCAGCTGATCATGGCCGCCTTGGCGTCGACGACGCCCATACCGTCCAGCCAGTCGCTGTTGATGGCCACGTCGTCGCCGGTGAACGCGCCCTCGAAACCTTCGGGGGCCCGGACCGTACGGATGATCGGCAGCTCGAAGACCTCGGCGAACTCCCAGTCGCGGGTGTCCTGGCCGGGCACCGCCATGATCGCGCCGGTGCCGTAGCCGGCCAGCACGTAGTCGGCGATGAAGACCGGGACCTCTTTGCCGTTGACCGGGTTGGTGGCGTACGCGCCGGTGAAGACGCCGGTCTTGTCCTTGCCCTCGGTGCGCTGCTCGTCGGTCTTGGCCGCGGCTTCCGCCCGGTACGCGGCAACGGCCGCGGCCGGGGAGCCGGCGCCGCCGGTCCACTTGGCGTTCGTCCCGGCGGGCCAGGCTGCCGGCACGATGGTGTCGACCAGCGCGTGCTCGGGGGCCAGCACCATGTAGGTCGCGCCGAACAGCGTGTCCGGCCGCGTGGTGAAGACGGTGATCTTGTCGGCCCCGACCGCGAAGTCGACGTGGGCGCCCCGCGAGCGGCCGATCCAGTTGCGCTGCATCAGCTTGACCGGCTCCGGCCAGTCCAGGGTGTCCAGGTCCTCGACCAGGCGGTCACCGAACGCGGTGATCCGCATCATCCACTGCTTCAGGCTGCGCTGGAAGACCGGGAAGTTGCCGCGCTCGCTGCGCCCGTCGGGCGTGACCTCTTCGTTGGCCAGCACCGTGCCCAGGCCGGGACACCAGTTGACCGGCGCCTCGCTGACGTAGGCCAGGCGGTGGTCGTCGATCAGCTTGCGCCGCTCGACCGCGGACAGCTCACCCCACGGCCGGCCGTCCGGGGTGGGCTTCGATCCTTCCGCGTACGCCGAGATCAGCGTGTCGATCGGGCGGGCCTTGCGCACCGCGGGGTCGTACCAGGAGTTGAAGACCTGCAGGAAGATCCACTGCGTCCACCGGTAGTAGTCCGGGTCGGTGGTCGAGAAGGAACGGCGGTCGTCGTAGGCCAGGCCCAGGCGGCGCAGCTGATTCTTGTAACGCTCGACGTTGGCCGCCGTGGTCACGGCCGGGTGGGTGCCGGTCTGCACCGCGTACTGCTCGGCGGGCAGTCCGAACGCGTCGAAGCCCATCGGGTGCAGCACGTTGAAGCCGGCCATCCGCTTGTAGCGGGTGTAGCTGTCGGTGCCGATGTAGCCGAGCGGGTGGCCGACGTGCAGGCCCGCACCCGACGGGTACGGGAACATGTCCTGGACGTGCAGCTTGGGCGCCCCGGCCCGCGGGTGCGCAGGGTCGGCCAGCTCACCGGCCGGGTTGGGCGCCTGGAAGGTCCCGTTCTCGGCCCAGTAGGCCTGCCAGCGCGGCTCGATCTCGTTGGCCAGCGCGGCGGTGTAACGGAACTTCGGGGTCTCTGACTCGCTCATGGTCTCGGCATCCGTCCTTAGGGTGGCTGGGCATGAAAAAACCCCTCACGCAGGAGGGGTCGCCGTGCTGTTCCGCTAGATGCGGGGGCAGCACGGCCGGCTAAGAAGCAGGAAACGCCGAGCCATGGATTGCATGATACCGGTCGCCGCCGGGTGACGGCGACCGGTATCCGAGCGTTACGCCGCCGGTCCGTAGACCGCCAGCTCGGTGCTGTCCTGGAACACGCAACCGCTGACGGTCGGCGGCTGGCCGGCCGGGCAGAGGCCCGCGTCCTGACCCTGCGTGGTCAGCATCGTGTAGCGGACGAACTGGATGCCGTCGCCCGTGCCCGCGGCCAGCGCGACCGGGGTCGGGGTGACGGTGCCGTTCGGGAAGCTGCCGCTCGCGGCCACGGCCCAGGTCGTGCCGTCGACCGAGGTCTCGACGCGGTAGCCACCGGTCGAGGCGGTCTCGTCGTCACCACAGGTGGCCGACGGGTTGATCACCAGTTCGGACACGTCGACCGCGCCCGAGAGCCGGATCACGGCGTTCACGCCCTCGGGCGCGACGTCCGAGCCCCAGCCCGAGATCTGCGACTGGTCGATCAACTGGGCCGGGCCACAGCCGAACGGCGTGTAGTCGGGCCCGGTGAAGCTGACGATCCCGGCCCCGCCCGAGGAGGCGGCCCAGTCCTTGCGGACCGACCAGTTCTCGGTCTTGGTGCCCGAGTTGATCGACAGCGTCTTGACCACGATGTCGTAGCCCGAACCGCGCGCGAACACCTTGGCGTACGTGCCCGGGATGATGCCCGAGATCGAGTACGAGCCGTCGGCGGCCGTGGTGGCCCGGTAGTCACCGGCGAAGCCGGAGGCGTGGCCGCCGAAGGCGACGGTCAGCCCGGCCACGGCGGCGCCGGTGTCGGCGTCGGTGGCCTTGCCCTTCAGGGTGCCGCGCGGGGTGTTGGCCGACGGCGGCAGCGAGAAGTCCTCGACCGGCTGGGCGTCGTCGCCGTCGATCGAGGCGGCGAAGTAGCCCATGCCCCGCTTGGCGAAGACCTTCCAGATGGCCTTGGCGTTCTTGCCGTTGTTGACGACCCGGTCCGCGGCCAGGATCGAGTTGCGCATGTCCAGGAAGGACGGGTTGGCCGGGGAGAGCTCCATGCCCCGCGTCACCAGCGACTGCGAGCTCTTGCTGCCGATCGCCGTGCGCAGGTCCCACAGGGTCTGGGCCCAGATCTCGCCGTCGGCGTGCACCTCGGGGCCACCGCCGTAGATCTTGCCGTAGTCGCCGTACGTGAACCCGCCGGGTCCCGCGCCCGGGGTGCCCGGGCAGGCCGCCGAGGTCGAGCCGACGGGGCAGTCCAGGGCCTCGTAGCGGATCGTGCCGCCCGCGGTCCAGTACTTGCCGATCAGCACCTCGCCCGGCTTGGCGGTGTCCTTCTCGAGACCCTTGGCCACCAGGTAGTCCCAGGCGTAGAAGTCGCTCCAGGCCTCACCCATCGAGCCGCCCTGCTGGTTGCTCAGGGTCGAGTTGCCGGCCGCGTCGACGACCAGGCGGTTGGACAGGCCGTGGGTGTACTCGTGGAACACCACGTCGGCCTCGTCACCGGTGTTGGCGGCGACCGAGGCGGGACCCGGGCTCAGCAGGTACATCTGCATGACCGGCGGGATGCCGTCGGGCGGGGTGTTCATGTTGGCGTTGTCGACGTGGTTCGGGTCGGGCAGGCCGTCCGCGGTGTTCGCGCCGTCCATGGCCTGGCCCTGCACGGCGTCGCCGTCGCGCGCCTCGAAGTTGCCGGCGGCCCGGGTGAAGCCGATCGGGCCGGCCTTCAGGTGGTCGTGGAAGGTGCCCAGGAACGTGAACAGCTGCACCGCGTTCTGCTTGCGGTTGGTCTGCCACGAGTTCGGGGTCTCCGGGTCCCACGAGCACGGGTACGCGTCGGAGCAGAGGCCACCGACCTCGTCGTTGAAGTCGACGAAGGGGTAGTTCCACTTGCGCAGGCCGGACGGACCGACCTCTTCGGACGCGTCGGGCAGGTCGTTGTCGTTCACGTCGGAGTAGACGTGGGCGACGTTGCCGCTGAGCATGCGCGCGTTGTCGGGCAGCCAGCCCTTGGCGTTCAGGTCGACCGGCTTCTGCTGACCACCGCGGGCCGCGCCCGGGTAGTTGGTCCACACGTCGGCGCTGTCATTGGCCACCGTGCTCTGGCGGTAGAGCACCTCGCCGCTGGTCGCGTCGATGACGTGCACGTAGCCCTCGTCGACGACGATCGTCTGCCAGGCCAGGCGCGGGCCCGACGCGGTCTGGAACCAGACCTTCTTGGCGTTGCCGTTGTCGGCGAACACCGTCTTGGCGCCCTCGGTCCTGGTGACCTTGGCGGTGGACGTGCCGAACACGTCCCTGACCGCGGTGGCGCGGGCGGCCGTGGCCGACAGCTTGGCCGCGCCGGCGCTCGACGGCAGCGACTTGAGCGGCGCCCCGTCGACCTGCACGAGCCGGCCGTCCTTGGCCACGTGGGCCTTCAGGCCGTTGCCGAAGACCGGCACCCCGTCGGCCACCTGCACCCAGCTCAGGTGGTGGGTGCCCTCGATGTCGACGTAGTCCTGGCGCAGCTCGAGGGAGGCCAGCGCGGCCGCGCTGAGGCCGAACACCTCGGGGTGGGCCTTGACGTAGTCGAGCGCGATCCTGGTCGGCTTCTGCTTGCTGGGCCCGGTCAGGAACCCGTCGAGCTTGGCCACCCGGCGCGGGGTGCCCGACGCCCGGTCGATGTCGACGATGCCCTGGATGCCGAGGGAGTCACGCAAAGTGTTGACCGCGGAGCCGGAGGGCGCCGGGACGGCGGCGCGGCTCAGGGCGGCGGTGGGTGCGGCGGCCGCGGCGGCGGCCAGGTTCTGGCGGGAGTCGTAGTCGGCTCGTCGCTGCGACTTGCTGTCGGTCGCCCCGGAAACGGCACCGGGAAGCGGTGCGGCCTGCGCCTGCGCGGGCAGGAGTGACGCGAGCAGGACGACGCCGGCGGCTGCCGCCCCCATCCGCCGGGTTGCGGACGGTACGGATAACGGTCTCAATTCAGCCCCTCTCGATCGGGCCTCACTGGTGAGACCCGTCGATGGCTGACTCTTCTTGTAGATCGGCAAATATAACTAGAGCGATGTCTGATTCTTTACCTATCCGATATTCATGTCCGGTTGACGGTTGTCGAATCAGCAGGGCGGCCGACCTCGGCGAGTTGCTGTGATCGGGCTAACCTGTGGTGACGGGGCGGCGTGGTCAGCCTTTTCGGTGATCTTTCGCCCCCGCGCCCCAGGATGGGCGCGCACACATACCTGGAGGAGGCCCGTGACAACCCCGACCTGGGACGAGCCCGGTGGACCGATGCCGAGCGACGAGTTCCGAGCCGCGACGTCGGCCATCATGACCAACATCGAACAGGTCATCGAGGGCAAGGGCGCAACGGTCCGGCTCGCGCTGGCGGTTCTGCTGGCCGAGGGCCACCTGCTCATCGAGGACGTGCCCGGTGTGGGCAAGACCAAACTGGCCAAGGCGCTGGCGCGGTCGATCGACTGCTCCGTGCGCCGCATCCAGTTCACCCCCGACCTGCTGCCCAGCGACGTCACCGGGGTCAGCGTCTACAACCAGGAGACGCGCGACTTCGAGTTCAAGCCGGGTGCGGTCTTCGCCAACCTGGTGGTCGGCGACGAGATCAACCGGGCGTCGCCCAAGACGCAGTCCGCCCTCCTCGAGTGCATGGAGGAGAGGCAGGTCACGGTCGACGGCACCACGTACGAGCTGCAGGCGCCGTTCATGGTGATCGCGACGCAGAACCCGATCGAGATGGAGGGCACGTACCCGCTGCCCGAGGCCCAGCGCGACCGGTTCACCGCCCGCATCGCCATGGGCTACCCGGACCCGCGGGCCGAGCTGGCCATGCTTGACGGGCACGACGCGCACGACCCGCTGAACGACCTGCGCGCCGTCACCGACGCCGCCCAGGTGCGCCGGCTGATCGCCACCGCGCGTGACGTGCACGCGGCCGAGGCCGTCCAGCAGTACGCGATCGCGCTGGTCACCGCCACCCGCGAGGCGCCCGAGCTGCGGCTCGGCGCGTCCCCGCGGTCGACGCTGCAGCTGATCCGCACCGCGAAGGCCGTGGCCGCGCTCGAGGGCCGCGACTACGTGCTGCCCGACGACCTGCAGGCGCTGGCCGTGCCGGTGCTCGCGCACCGCATCATCCCGACGGCCGACGCGCAGCTCAACCGGCGCACGACCGACGCCATCGTCTCCGAGATCGTGCACCGCCTGCCGTTGCCGCACGACCGCAACCGCTCGCCGTACGACACCCGGAACAACAGCGGCGGCCCCACCAACCAGTACGAGCCTCGGGGGCGCTGAACATGCGGGAGGCCCTCCGCGGCCTGACCACGCGCGGCCGCTCCTTCCTGGCGGCGGCCGCCGCGGCCGGCATCTCGGCGATCATCCTCGGCGAGCGCGACCTGCTGCGGGTGGCGATCCTGCTGGCCGCGCTGCCCCTGCTCGCCGCCGCGTACGTGGGCCGCAGCCGCTACAAGCTGGCCTGCACCCGCTCGCTCGACCCGGGCCGGGCCCCGGTCGGCTCGAGCGCGCGGGTGATCCTGCGCCTGCAGAACATGTCCCGCCTGCCCACCGGCACCCTGCTGCTGGAGGACAGGCTGCCGTACGCGCTGGGCAGCCGCCCCCGGGTGGTGCTCGAGCGTCTCGGCGCCCACCAGGCCAGCAGCGTGGCCTACACCGTGCGGGCCGACGTGCGCGGCCGCTACCCGATCGGCCCGCTGGTCATCCGGCTGACCGACCCGTTCGGCCTGTGCGAGCTGACCCGCTCGTTCCCCAGCGTCGACCGGCTCACCGTGATCCCCCAGGTGGTCACGCTGCCGGCGGTCCGGCTGGCCGGCGAGTACGCGGGCACCGGCGACAGCCGCGCCCGGTCGGTCGCGGTCCACGGCGAGGACGACGCGGCCACCCGCGAGTACCGGCGCGGCGACGACCTGCGCCGGGTGCACTGGCGTTCCACGGCCCGCACCGGCGAGCTGATGGTCCGCCGCGAGGAGCAGCCCTGGGAGAGCCGGGCCACCGTGGTGCTCGACACCCGGGTCTACGCGCACCGCGGCGAGGGCCCGACGGCCAGCTTCGAGTGGGCCGTCTCGGCCACCGCCAGCATCGCCATGCACCTGCGGCAGGCCGGCTACAAGCTGCGGCTGGTCACCGGCTCCGGCATCGACATCGACGCCGCCGAGGCCACCGGCGAGGGCATCATCCTCGACACCCTGGCCGACGTGAAGCTGGCCCAGAACGGCGACATCTCGGTGCTGGTCGAGCAGGTCCGCCGCCGCTCCGACGGCGGCCTGGTGATCGGCATCTTCGGCGCCCTGACCGTGCCCGAGGCCGAGCTGCTGACCCAGCTGCGCGGCAACGGCGCCACCTGTATCGGCTTCGCGATCGACAGCTCGACCTGGGTCAACCTGGGCC
The DNA here is from genome assembly GCF_024137025.1 of Paractinoplanes aksuensis. GTDB lineage: Bacteria > Actinomycetota > Actinomycetes > Mycobacteriales > Micromonosporaceae > Actinoplanes > Actinoplanes aksuensis. The sequence continues at coordinate 177,070 of NZ_JAMYJR010000041.1, read as the reverse complement.
CGAGCGAGCGGCAGGAAGCCGACCGGGAGCATTCCGCGGCGGCGCTCGCCCTGGTGCACAGCGGCTGGCGCTCGGTGCCGGTCGTGCACGGGTCGACGCTGCCCGCGCTGTGGCCGGCGGCGGCGCGAGGCTCCAGCGGCTTCGCGTGGCGCGCGGCCATGGCCGAGACCGTGAGTGGAGTGAACCGATGAGCGGCCGGCGCCGTCTCGGGCTCGTCGCGGCGGGGGCCACCCTGCTCGCGGCCGCGCCCATCTCGTCGATCTTCGACAGCTACACCTGGCTGATGCAGTGCCTGCTGACCGTGGGCCTGATCGCCGGGGCCGCGGTCGGGGCGCGCACGCTGCGCTTCCCGGCCTGGGCCCAGGCGCTCAGCATGATCGTGATGCTGCTGCTCACGCTGACCTGGCTGTTCCCCAGCGGCTCGGAGTTCTTCATCCCGACGCCGTCCACGTTCAGCCACTTCGGCGAGCTGTTCACCCAGGCCGGGCAGGACACCCGGTCGTACGGCGTGCCCGTGCCCGACCGCGACGGCCTGCTCTTCGTCACGGTGCTCGGCATCGGCTCGGTGGCGATCGCGGTCGACCTGCTGACCGTCGTGGCCCGCAAACCGGCCCTGGCCGGGCTGCCGATGCTGGCCATCTATTCGGTGCCGGTCGCCGTATATGTCAACAGCGTCCCGGTGCTGCCGTTCATCATCGGCGCCGTCGGTTTCCTCTGGCTCCTGGTCAGCGACAACATCGACCGGGTACGCCGGTTCGGCCGCCGCTTCACCGGCGACGGGCGCGACGTCGACGTGTGGGAACCGTCCCCGCTCGCCTCGGCCGGTCGCCGGCTCGGCGCCATCGGTGTGGTCGCGGCGGTGCTGCTGCCGCTGCTGGTGCCGACGATCAGCGGCGGGCTGCTGTCCCAGCTCACCCAGAACGGCTCCGGGGTGGGCGTCGGCACGGGCAACGGCACCGGCGGGCGGATCAACCTGTTCGCCTCGCTCAGCGGTCAGCTCAGCCGCACCGAGGTGGTCGAGCTGGTGCGGCTCAAGACCAACGAGAGCACGCCGTACTACCTGCGCTTCGGCGTCGCCGACCAGCTCAACAACAACGGCTTCGGCAGCACCAACCCGTCCGGCGAGAACATCGCGCAGGGTCTGCCCGACCCGCGCACGTCGACCGCCGGCGGCTCGTTCGCCGAGCACCGGGCCGAGGTGCAGATCAGCGACAAGCTGCAGCAGGGCATGCTGCCGGTCTACCAGAACACGGTGGGGGTCGACGGGCTGCAGAACGGCTGGTTCTTCGACGACAACCAGCAGGTCGTCTACTCCAACCGCCGCTCGACCCGCGAGCTCACCTACAACTTCGAGTACGTGCGGGCCCGCTACACGCCGGCCCAGCTGCGCCAGGCCGAAGAGCTGAACCCGGACGACCCGATCGTCAAGCGCAACACCAACCACCCCGACGACGCGACCGTGTCGGCGCTGGTCCAGGAGCTCACGGCGGGCAAGCGGACCCAGTACGACAAGATCCGGGCCCTCTACGACCACTTCTCGATCAAGAACGGCTTCACCTACCGGTTGTCGACGCAGCCCATCGCGGCCAGTTCCGAGATCGCGGCGTTCCTGCAGACCAAGGTCGGCTACTGCCAGCAGTACGCGGCGGCGCTGGCCTGGATGGCCCGCGAGGCCGGGATCCCGGCCCGGGTGGCGTTCGGCTTCACCCGGGGCGAGAAGGACGGCGACACGTACGTCATCACCAACCGCAACGCCCACGCGTGGACCGAGGTCTACCTGAAGGGCTTCGGCTGGATCCCGTTCGACGCCACCCCGGCCGCCAACGTCGCCGGCGCGGCCCGGTCCGACTACGCCCCCGACGTCGACCTGCCCGAGCCGTCGACCACGGCCTCGGAGGCGACCGAGGTGCCGGAGGCCGACCCGTCGGCCGCCGCGGGCGGCGTGGAGCGGCCCGACCGCCCGGACTTCAGCGACCAGAGCGCGGCCGGTTCGACCGGGTCGGACTCGGGCGTCCTGTCCGGCACGGCGCTGCTCATCATCGGCCTGGCCGCTCTGCTCATCGCGTTGCTGCTGGTGCCGGCTCTGCGCCGGGTGCTGGTCCGCCGGCACCGGCACGCGGTCACCGTGCCCAAGCAACCCAGGGTCAGATCGGTCGAGGGCCCGGGCGACATCGTGGTGACGGCCGAGACCGTGAAGGCGCGGGCCGACGCGCACGCGGCCTGGGACGAGCTGATGGACACCATGGTCGACTTCCGGATCCCGATCGACCCGACCGAGACGCCCCGGGTCACGGTCCAGCGCCTGGTCACCGACGCGGTGCTGCTCGAGGAACCGGCCGCGGCGGCGACCCTGCTCGGGGCGGCCGAGGAAAGGGCCCGGTACGCCCGCAAGCCGCTCGAGGGCGGCGAGCTGACGGCGGCCCTGACCCGGGTGCGCAAGGGTCTGGCCCGCTCGGCCAACCGGCGTACGCGGCTGGCGGCGGTCCTGATGCCGCCGTCGGTGCTGATGCGCTGGCGGCTGGGGCTGGCCGAGGGGTCGGCCCGGCTGGTCACGGCCAGCGGGCGGCTGCGCGACATCCTGGCCAAGGCCAGCCCGCGCCGGCTGCTGCCGCACCGCGGTCGCTGACCCGACGGTTCACCGATGCCGCTCCCTCCCGCGCGGAGGGGGCGGCATGGCCGCTTCCAGGGAGCCATGCTGCTCCCTCCGTACGGCGGGGGCGGCATCGCCGCTTCCAGGGAGCCATGCTGCTCCCTCCGCACGGCGGGGGCGGCATCGCCGCTTCCAGGGAGCCGTAAGAACACGGGCCCCTCGCGGAGGGCGCGGTCAGTGCTCGGGAGTGCCGAGGGCCGGGCGGGTGGCGCCCAGCACCTCGTAGGCGCGGGCGACCACGGCGTCGTAGCGGCTGATCGGGCGGGTCTGCGGTGGGATCGGCGCGCCGGACGGGCCACGGCCGTGGCCGCTGAGGGCGGCGTAGGTGCCGGTGTCGGCCAGCACCCGCGCGACCGCCGGGCTGGGGCGGCGCAGGCGCAGCGAGCGGCCCTGCGCGCGGGCGTCCTCTTCGCAGTTGACCAAGGCGTTCACGACCAGCGCGTCGATGAAGGTGACCTCGGCGACGTCCAGCTCGACGGCGCGGTGCCCGTCGGCGAAGGCGGCCTCGACCACCCCGATCAGGGTGTTGCGATTGTCCCGGTCGAAGGCGCCGCGGGCGGACAGCAGCGCGTCACGACGGTCGGAATTGGTCAGAGCGATGATGCCCTGCGGTGGCGGAGTTTCCTCGACATCCATGCCCCTGCCCCTGCCGGTGAGCTGGCCTGCTTCCACCGTTCATCGTGACCCGGATCGACCGAAGGGACTAGCCATGAAGACAACTTGGCACGCATAAATATCCGACACACAGAAAGCCCGATGGCGGCCGGCGGGCCGCCATCGAAGAGCTTTGTGCAGGTGCCGCGGCTGTGACCGGTGAGGTCAGCCGCGGGCCCGGTTGTCGGTCAGCGGTGGCCCTCGGGGCGCTGGCGCCAGCGATCCTCGAGACGGTCGAGGAAGCCTGACTTGCGGGTCTGACGGGTGCGCCGCGTGGCGGTGCCCCCGACGGCCTGCAGGTCGGGAGCCGAACCCTTACGGCGCGACTGCATGGCGAACGCCGCGGCGCCCAGCATGACGACGAAGCCCGCGACGCCCAGCGGCGTGGTCCGGCTGACCGTGCCGTACACGACGAGGCCTAGGCCGAGAACGATGACGAACGCGGCGACGAGGAGCCGGCGTCGCGCGTGAAAACGCGGGTCGCTGGCCCGCACAGCCGAGGCGAACTTGGGGTCCTCGGCAAGCGACCGCTCGATCTGATCGAACAGCCGCTGCTCGTGCTCCGAGAGCGGCACGGCATTCCTCCCCGGGCGCAAATCCAACCCCCCAGGCGGGGTCGGGGTGACACTAAGGTAAGTGGCGCGGGACAGCCGTCGGCTGCCTTACCGAGCAAGTCTACGAGGGGCTTGGCGGGTCGGAAAGCGGGACGACCGTCGAGTGCGGGTGATTTTCGGTTCTGCGCAGGTCGCTTCGTCCCAAAAGACTGGCCGGAGAGAGCCCGCCCGGGCCGAAACGGGCGATGACGGCGTCGCGCGCGGCCTCCGCCTCGCGCCAGCCACGCTCGGGCTCACCCAGGCTGAGCTGCCGCGATGTGGTGGCGGTGGGTGTGAGGCCCTCGATCCGGACGCCGACGAGGCGAATGTGCTCGCGAGCGCCGAGCGCGGTGAACAGCGACCAGGAAATCTCAAATATCTCGCGCGCCACATCGGTGCTCGTGTGCACCGTGCGGGACCGGTTGACCGTCCGGAAGTCGGCCAGGCGCACTTTGATCGCCACCGTGCGGCCCACGACCCCGGCCGCGCGCAGCCGGGCGCCGACCTTGTCGGCCAGGGCGAGCAGGCTCTTGCGGATCACCGCGGGGTCGGCGACGTCGGTGTCGTAGGTCATCTCGGCGCCGATCGACTTCTCTTCGCGTTCCGGGCTGACCCCGCGCGGGTCGCGGCCCCAGGACAGCTCGTGCAGGTGGGTGGCGGCGGCCTCGCCCACCGCGCCGCGCAGCATGCCGACGGGGGCGTGGGCGATCTCGCCGACGGTGGTGAGGCCCAGGCGGCGCAGGGTCTCGGCGGCCCGCTCGCCGACGCCCCACAGCGCGTCGACCGGCAGCGGGTGCAGGAAGTCGAGCACGAGGGGGCCCGGCACGACGATCAGGCCGTCGGGCTTGGCCCGGGTCGAGCCGAGCTTGGCCACGAACTTGGTCGGGGCGACGCCGACCGAGCAGGTGAGCTGTTGCTCGTCGCGCATGCGGCGGCGGATCTCGCGGGCGATCCCGGTCGGGCGGCCGAGCAGGCGCTGGGCCCCGGTCACATCGAGAAAGGCCTCGTCGGACGAGAGCGGCTCGACCAGCGGCGTGACGTCGCGGAAGATCGCCATCACGGCCCTCGAGGCGGCGGCGATGGCCTCGCCCTCGACGGGCAGGAAGATCCCGCGAGGGCAGAGGGCCCGGGCCCGGGCGGTGGGCATGGCACTGCGAACGCCGAATCGGCGCGCCTCGTAACTGGCCGAGCTGACCACCCCGCGCGGCCCGACGCCACCCACGATCACCGGCTGCCCCCGCAGCTCGGGCCGCGCCCGGACGGCGACCGAGGCGAAGAACGCATCCATGTCGACGTGCAGGATCGTGCAGCCCGCGTCGTCGGCCCCCGGCCCGAAACGCGGGTCGCGCCCCTTCGGCACCGCCTGGCTACGCCCCACGTCGAGCAGGCTAGCCCGACCCCCTGACAAAACCGGATCACCGCAGGTCAGCGATCCTCTTCAGCGTCCCCTCGCCGCCCGCGGATCACGCAACGGCAAGGCCGCCGAACGAGACGTATCGTCTCGCCGTCATGCGTCACCTCCGCGGGACGAGACGTTTCGTACCGCGGCGGCGCGCTCGGAGGGCACGCGTGGGCGCGCGGCGGAAGGGGAATGCACGCGCCGCCAGGATGGCGGGTCTTGCGGGGGATTCCGTGTGTGCGCCGTCAGCGGGCGATGAGCAGGGGGATCTCCATTTCGGCGGCGGTCACCGAGGCGTGGTAGGCGATCAGGCGACCGATCGACGGGGGTTCCCAGCCGCCGGCCAGGGTGATGGCGCGGCCCTGGGCGATCACGGCCAGGTCGCCGATGCGGTCGCGGTGGTCGGCGGGGACCGGGCCGAACCAGCCGGCGTCGATCGCCTCGTCGCGGGTGAGCACCCACGCCGCGTCGCCGAGCACGCCTTGCCAGGCCGCGCGCACGTCGTCGAGGCCGCCCGGGGCGGCGTAGAGATAGCGGACGCGGGGCTCACCGGCCACGCCCACCACCCCGTCCCGCAGTTCCGGGATGTCGGCCATGTCGTAGCGGGCGTCGTTCGGGACGTTGAGCTGGCCGTGGTCGGCGACGACGAGCAGGGCGGAACGCGGCGGCAGACCGTGCACGAGGTGGTCGAGCAGCGCCTCGACGTCGCGGGCGGCCGCGCGCCACCGGGGCGAGTCGACGCCGTCGCCGTGGCCGACGTGGTCGAGGTCGGCGTGGTAGCCGTAGACCAGGGCCGGGCCGGTCGCTGCCGACAACGCCGCGAGCATGTGATCGGCCAGCGCGCCGGCCGCGGGTGCATAGGTGGCGCCGCGATAGGCCGACACCGTCAGCCCACTGCCCTCGAACTCGGGCTTGTTCACCACAGTCACCTCGACCCCGGCTGCCGCCGCGAGCTGGAACCGGGTCGGCACGGGCTGCCACTGGGCCGGATCGGGGTCGTGCTTCCACTGGATGTGGTTGAGCACCCGTCCGTCCGGTCGGCGCACCGTGAAGCCGAGGACGCCGTGCGCACCGGGCGGCACCCCCGTGCCCAAAGTGACCAGGCTGACCGGGGTGGTCGAGGGGAAGCCCGCCGTCAACGTGCGGCCGCGCCCGGCCAGATCGGCCAGGACCGGGGCGTACGGGGTGATGATCGGGATCTGATGGGCCCCGAGCCCGTCGACCAGGAGGACGGCGACGCGCTCGATCCCGTCGAGCTCAGCGCCGAGCCCCAGCGCGTCGTGCGCGCCGGGCACTCCCAGCACCGCCGACACGCTGGGGAGCACGTCGGCCAGGCTGCCCGACCCGTAGGCGGGCCGCACCGGTTCGAACGCCGTCGCCAGCAGCCGATCGTCCGGCACGACCAGGGGCATTTCCGTCACCATGCCGGCCGCCCGCCGAGAACCGGCACGGCACGAAGCCACCCGGCGGAAGGTGGCAGGGCCGGAAGCCACCCGGCCGAAGACGGCACGGCCGGAAGCCACCCGGCCGAAGACGGCACGGCCGGAAGCCACCCGGCCGAAGACGGCAGGGCAGGAAACCGGCCGGCGGGTGACTGCACCGTCATGGCTTGCGGGCGAAGAGGTGCAGCTGGGAGGCGATGTCGCGGAACGGCGGGCGGGCCGAGAGCTCGAGTTCGAGGTCGAGCAGCGCCTGGGGGTCCTCCTCGACGACCGCGGCCGGCAGCAGGTCGGCCAGGACCCGTACGCCATGGGTCTGTTCGATCGTCAGGCCGGCCGCGTCGAGCAGGGCCGTCGCGCTGTCGGCGTCGTACCGCCGGCGCAGGGTGTCCCGGACCCCGGCCCGGCCCTCGGGGTCGGCCGCGACCGCCCCGGCCGCCCGCAGATGACCGTTGATGGCCCGGCCCAGGATGGCCGCCGCCCGGCCCGCCACCAGCACACTGACCGCGCCGCCGGGCCGCAGGGCCCCGGCCATCGCGGCCACCACCCCGGCCGGGTCGTCGACGACCTCGAGCACGGCGTGGCACAGGATCAGGTCGACGCTGCCCGGCTCGACGAGCCCGGCCAGCGCGTCGCCGTCGCCCTGGACGGCGCGGACCCGGTCGGCGACCCCGGCGTCGGCGGCCCGGCGGGTCAGCGCGGCCAGCGCGTCGGGGCTGGCGTCGACGACGGTGACGGCGTGCCCCGCCTCGGCCAGCGGCACGGCGAAGCCGCCGGTGCCACCGCCGACGTCCAGGACGGTCAGCTCGCGATCGGCCTGTCGTTCCAGCTCGCGGCGCAGCACCGCCCAGACGGCGGCGGTGCGGGCGGAGACGAGCGGGCGCGCTGTCCGCGTCGATGCGTTTTCCACACGGGCAGAGTAACGGCAGCCGGTTGCGTCTTTCAGAACCGGAACAGCACCCCGGTGGCGCGGCGCATGTCGCAGGTGTTGCCGAAGCGGTGCGTCCAGTTCACCGTGCGGCCCTCCCAGGTGCCGGTGACGGTGGCGGTGACCGGCTGGTAGAGCAGGACGCAGGCGGTCGACGCGCGCTTGATCCGGCCCGGGTCGGCGTCGACCTCGTCGAGCGTCGCGCAGGCCTGCACCGGCTGGGGGTGGCCACCACCGGGCGGGTCACAGGTGAGCTTGACCGCCATCGCGAAGCCGGCCGCGGCCTGATAGCTGAGCGTGACCTCGTTGGTGGTGGGGCGCGGCGGGGCGCCGTAGGTGGGCGGCGGGTCGGGCACCGGGCCGATCAGCGCGGCGGCGAGAAGAAGCGGGAGCATGTCACCAAAGGTACAAAATAGGGCGAAAGCAATGTTCAGCGGAAGTCGCGGGAGGCCGGCGACACCGGCGGGGTGATCGCCTCGAGCCGGTCCGCGACCAGGTTGAGCACGTTCTCGGCCGACTTCTCGAGGCGGCCGCGCACGATCAGCGCCGAACTGGTGCGGGCCACCCGCCGGTAGCGCTGCCACAACCCCGGTGAGCAGGTCACGTTCAGCATCCCGGTCTCGTCCTCGAGGTTCACGAAGGTCACCCCGCCCGCGGTCGCCGGGCGCTGCCGGTGGGTCACGATGCCGCCGACCCGGATCCGGGTGCCCGCCTCGACCCGGCCCAGCTTCGCGATCGGCAGGGCGCCGGCCCGGTCGAAGTCGGCTCGCAGGAACTGGGCCGGGTGCGTCTCGGGCGACAACCCGGTGGCCCAGACGTCGGCCACCAGCTCGTCGACCGCGCTCAGGCCGGGCAGCATCGGCGCGTCGGTGCCGGTCACCGTGCCGGGCAGGCGGTCGGGCCGGTCCTGGGCGGCCGCGCCGGCCGCCCACAGGGCCTCCCGCCGGGTGAGACCGAACGCCGCGAAGGCGTCGGCCGTGGCCAGGGCCTCGAGGTGGGTGGTCGAGCATCCCGTACGCCGGGAAAGATCGCTCATATTGCGGTACGGCCCATTGGCGCGGCGCTCATGCTCGATGCGCTCGGCCAGGTCTTCGCCGAGGGTACGGATGCTGGCCAGCCCCTGCCGGACGGCCGGGCCACCGAGGCCCCAGGCGTGCGGCGGCTCCCCGGGCAGCGCACCCCAGCGGGTCTTCGGCGTCGATTCGAGAACGGCTTTGGCGTCGCTCCGGTTGATGTCGGGCCGGCGCACCTCGACCCCGTGCCGGCGGGCGTCGTCGACCAGCGACTGGGGCGAATAGAAACCCATCGGCTGCGCGTTCAGCAACGCCGCGCAGAAAGCGGCCGGGTGATACCGCTTCAGCCACGCGCTGGCGTACACCAGATAGGCGAAGCTCATCGAGTGACTCTCCGGGAAACCGTAGTTGGCGAAGGCGGAGAGTTTCAGGAACAGGTCGTCGGCGAGCTCACCGGTGATCCCGTTGGCGGCCATCCCCTCGTACAGACGCCTCTTGATTTTCTCCATCTTCTCGACCGACCTTTTCGAGCCCATCGCCCGGCGCAACTGGTCGGCCTCGGCCGGGTCGAAACCGGCGACGTCGATCGCCAGCTGCATGAGTTGTTCCTGGAAGAGCGGCACACCGAGCGTTTTCTCGAGCGCGTTGCGCATCAGCGGATGCGGATAGGTGACCTCTTCCAAACCGTTCTTGCGCCGGATGAACGGGTGGACCGAACCACCCTGGATCGGGCCCGGCCGGATCAGCGCCACCTCGACCACCAGGTCGTAGAAGACGCGCGGTTTGAGCCGGGGCAGGGTCGCCATCTGAGCCCGGCTCTCGACCTGGAAAACGCCGACCGAATCGGCCCGGCAGAGCATGTCGTAGACCTCGGCATCGGTCAGGTCCATGGTGGAGATGTCCAGATCAGATTCGATCATTTCGTACGCATAGCGCAGCGCGGAAAGCATGCCGAGCCCGAGCAGATCGAACTTGACGAGCTCGACCGCCGCACAGTCGTCCTTGTCCCACTGCAGCACCGTGCGGCCCGGCATCCGCCCCCACTCGACCGGGCAGACCTCGATGATCGGGCGGTCGCAGATCACCATGCCGCCCGAATGGATGCCCAGGTGGCGCGGGAAGTCCTGCACCTGGTTGGCGAACTCGACGACCGGGGCCGGAATGTCCTCGACGTCGGCCGTGGCCACACTCCCCCACCGGTCGATCTGTTTGCTCCAGGCGTCCTGCTGACCCGGCGAGAACCCGAACGCCTTGGCCATGTCGCGCACCGCCGACCGCGGCCGGTACGAGATGACGTTCGCGACCTGGGCCGTGTGCTCGCGGCCGTATTTGCGATAGACGTGCTGGATGACCTCCTCGCGACGGTCCGACTCGATGTCGACGTCGATGTCGGGCGGCCCGTCGCGTTCCGGGGCGAGGAACCGTTCGAAGAGCAGGTTGTGCGCGACCGCGTCCACATTGGTGATGCGCAGCGCGTAACAGACGGCCGAGTTGGCCGCGCTGCCCCGGCCCTGGGCATAGATCTTTTCGTCCCGGCAGAAACGCACGATGTCGTACACGACCAGGAAGTAGCCGGGGAAGCCGAGCTCGTCGATCATGCGGAGCTCGTACTCGATCTGCTCGTACGCCTTCGGATGGGCCGCGGGCGGGCCGTACCTCTCCTGGGCGCCGCGCATGGTGAGCTCGCGCAGCCAGGTCATCTCGGTGTGCCCCGGCGGGACGGGGAAGTCGGGCAGCTTCGGCGCGACCAGGTTGAGGTCGAACGCCAGCCCCTCACCGAACATCGCGGCGTTGGCCACCGCCCCCGGATAGGCGGCGAACCGGCGGGCCATCTCGTCGCCGCTGCGCAGGTGGGCGGTGCCGGCCGCGGGCAGCCAGCCGTCGATCTCGTCCAGGCTGCGGCGCGACCGGACGGCGGCCAGGGCAGTGGCCAGCCGGCGCCGGGCCGGGGTCGCGTAGTGCACGTTGTTGGTGGCGACCACCTCCAGCCCCCGGCCCCGGGCCAGGCCGAACAGGGCGTCGTTGCGGTCGTCGTCGTACGGGTCGCCGTGCGAGGTCAGCTCGACCGCGACATTGGGCCGGCCGAACAACGCGACCAGCCGGTCGAGCTCGGCCGCGGCGGCGTTGACGCCCCCGGTGGCCAGTGCGGCCGGGACCGGCCCCTTGCGGCAGCCGGTGAGGATCAGGACGTGGTCCCGCAGCGTCTCGGCGATGTCCTCGAGATCCCCGTACTCGGGCTTGCCCTTCTCGCCACCGGCCAGCTGACCACGCGAGACGACGGCGGCCAGCCGGGCGTACCCCTCGTGCCCGTGGGCCAGGGCGAGCAGGTGGCGGCCCTCGGGGTCGGCCTCGCCGTTCTGCGGCTTGCTCAGATCGAGCGACAACTCGGCGCCGAAGATCGTGGGCAGGGCGAGCTCGCGGGCGGCCTGCGAGAACCGGACCACGCCGTAGAACCCGTCGTGGTCGGTGACGGCCAGCCCGTTCAGCCCGAGGCGGGCCGCCTCCTCGGCCAGTTCCTCGGGATGACTGGCGCCGTCGAGAAAACTGAAATTCGTGTGGCAGTGCAATTCGGCGTACGGGGTGACCTGCTCCCGGCGCACCAGGGCGGGCGCCTCGTAGGGTTGCCGCTTGCGCGACCAGGCCGGCGAGTCGCCCCCGTCGCCGTCGATGGCGAGCGGGTCGACGACGGGCTGCAGGTGCCGCTGCGCCTTGGGCCCGGAGAGCGTCTTCTCCAGCTCCGACCAGGACACTTTCGGGTTATGAAAGCCCATGACACGCCTCAGTCATAGATGGCCTCCACCGACCAGTGGCCGGCCGACAGGGACAGCAACAGGGCGCGGCCGTCGTCCAGCACCACCTGGAAGCGCGCCCGGCGGCGCGACTCGGCGGGCGCCCACCAGCGCTCCTCGACCGGCCACGGTCCGGCCCAGGCGGTGATCACGACCGGTTGGGCCCGCTCGATCACCAGGGCGGCCGGGGCTCCGGTGGGTTCCAGGCGGGCGCTGACTCCTACCGGGTCACCCTGGCCGTCCAGCACCACCGCCGGTAGCGGGCGGGTCAGCACCAGGGCCGGGGCGGGTTTGGGCAGCCGGCCGGGCCAGGGTGGGAGGACGGGGGGCTTGGCGCCTTTCCGCCGCTTTTGTTCGGGTGGCGGGAACGGTGCGGGCTCATCGCGTACGCCGGAAGCGGTTGCGGCCAGGACCGGGTGGGTCCGGACGCCGGGGACCGGGTCGGCGTGGGGCGCGGCCGGGCGGTGCGGGTCACGTTCGTCGCCCCACGGGACCAGGCGGATCTGGTCGTCGGCGTTGCGGCCGCCGGTGAACACGGGCGTGACCACCGACTCGGGGCCGAGCAGGCCCTGCACCCGGCTGAACGCCCGGTGGGCCCGCTCGCGGTCGGCGCCGGCGTCACCCCACAGGCCGGGCTGCAGTCCGAGGTGGACGAGCACGCCGTCCGGGATCAGGCGCAACCGCACCAGACCGGCGGTGGGCCGGGCCGGGGCGCCGCGGCGGGCCCCGGTGAGCCAGCCGTCGAGCTGCCAGCGGACCCGTTCGGCGATGGCGGCCGCGGTCAGGGTGCCGTCGTGCCGCCAGACGCGGTGCAGCTCCTGGCCGTTGGCGGTGACCGCTTCGATGCCGAGTCGGGTGCAGGCCAGCCCGTACGCGGCCAGCTTGTCGTGCAACCGCTCGGCCAGCGACCGCCCGGCGAACGCGGCCACGTCCACGCGTTCCAGCGGCTCGTCGTAGGTCTCGGTGACCTCCAGATCGGGCGGCGGGCGGCGCACCGCCAGCGGCCGATGATCGAACCCGGCGGCCAGCCGGTGCGCGAGCGCCCCGTCGAACCCGAACCGGGTCAGCACGTCACCGGCCGGCAGCGCCGCGAACTCGCCCAGCGTCTTGAGGCCGAGCCGCTTGAGCAGGTCGGTCAGCTCGGGCCGCTCGATCGCCTCGATCGGCTGGGCCGACAGGAAGGCGGGCGTGCCACCGGGCGGAATCACCTGCCCGTTGCGAGCGGCGAGCCCCGCCGCGAACACCCCTTCGGCGATGCCGACCTGGCTCTCCACCTCGCAGGCCTGGGCGACCTGCTCGACGATCCGCTCGGCCGCGGCCTCCTCCCCACCGAAGTACCGGGACGGCCCGCGCGCGGCCAGGGCCAGGGCCCCCGGCCGGATCACCTCGACGCCCACCGCGACCTCCTCGACGGCGGCCACCACCGGTTCGAAGGCCCGCGCGTCCCGCCCCGGATCGTGTTCGACGGCGGTGAGCTGCGGGCATCGGCTCTGCGCTTCCCGCCGCCGCAACCCCCGGCGTACGCCCTCCTGCCGCGCCGCCTCCGAGCAGGCGATCACCCGGTTCCCGTGCAACACGATGACCGGCTGCGCCGCGGGAAGGCCGGACACGATCTCGGCCGCGATGACCGGCCAATCCGGACACCACACCAACATGGTCCGCCCACCGACACTCCCGGCCGCCCCCATCTCACACCGCCGCCGATCCGGGGGCGGCTTTCTCCCCCGGGAAAGCCAGCACACGCCCACCCTCCACACCGGACAAATTTCCGTCTTCCTCCCACAACCGGGCCGGCCGCTGCTCAACAGCGGCCCTAGCCACCGCCCGCAGCGAGCGACCAGTTTTGGCCGCCGGCGATGAGGGCGATGGCAGAGAACCGGCCGGGGCGGGAGCCGGGCGCCGTGGGCGGCCTGTGCTTGCCGCCGGGGACGAGGGTGATGTCGGGACAGGTGCCGGGCGCTGCGGGGGGTTTGCGTCGGCGGCTGGGGACGGGGGTTGCTGGGGGGTGTCGGTGGGGACGGAGACCAGGTGGGGGCGGGTGGATCGATCCGGTGTGGACTGGTCGGGTGTGGGGCCGGCGATGGGGTCCGGGGTCAGGGGGCGGATCGTGACGCCGGGCATCCACATGGTTATTTCTTTGGGGCGGGCGGCGGCGCCCCGGCCGCGGGCCAGCACTCGCACCCGGCGGCGGCGCAAGCGGCCGTGGCCCTCGTCGAGGCCTTCCCAATGGCCCTCGAGGACGCGCAGGGTCACGTCGGCACCGGACCAGTCGCCGTACGGGACCAGGACGCTGCCGCGCTGGCGGGCCCGGGCCACCAGGCGGGAGGCGATCGAGGCGGAGACTCCGCCGGGGACGGCCAGCACGATCAGGTCGACGCCGTCGATCAGGGCGGCCACCACGGTGGGCCACTCGGGGCCGGGGTCGGGCACCAGGGCCAGCCGGTCGAGGGCGATCCCACTCTCGGCGGCGGCGATCGCGCCCAGCGACGGCACCCCCACCACCGCGCACCAGGAACCCTGGCGGGAGGCTTCGGACAGCAGGGCCAGCAGCAGGGACGTCCCACCAGCGGCCGCCGCGGAGGGCCCGGCCGTGACCGCGACGGTGCTGCCGCGGCGCAGCCCGTGACCGGGCAGCAGCGAGCTCAGCTCCGGCACCACCGGGATGGTCCGGTGGAGGCCCGCCGTCTCCGTCTCACCCGCCGCCCGAACCAGTTCGGCAAGGGCGGCCGCACCGCTGATCATGCGTCCCGCCATCTGTTGCCTCACTCTGTTGCTCAATCTCTTCCGCCACGAGCCGGCCGTCGCGCGGGCACGACGACGGGACGCTCGCCGGATCTCGGCGAGTGTTCGGCCGGAGGATCACGATTCCGCTGGGCTGGGCTGGGCTAGGACCGGCGGGCGCGGGAAGGTCAGGCGGCGGCCAGCGGGGGCTGGTAGGTCAGGCCCAGGGTGGACTCGACGACGGCCACGAACTGTTCGGCTGCGCGCAGCAGGTCGTCGGCCTCGCGGGGGCTGACCACCCGCGGGATGCCGGCCTCGGCGGCGGCGCGTTTGGAGGCGCCCAGGGCGAAATAGTTGGCCCACTCGCCGAAGTCGGGGGCGACCAGCACCAGCAGCGACCAGACGCTGGTCACGCGGCTGCGGCGACTGGCCGGAGCGGGACGGGCCCGGGCCGCGAGCACGGCGGCCGCGGCGCGCAGGGCGGCCAGGTGGGCCGCGGCGTAGCGCAGGCCGTCGGGGCCGGTGCGCGCGGCCGCGGCCAGGCCCTCGCGGGCGATGGCCAGCAGCTGAGCGGGAGTGCGCTGGGGCAGCATGTGGGCCGGCACGGTGGGGGCGTCGGCGCGGACGGCCGCGGTCGGCGCGTGCGCCAGCGCCGGGGCGCCCGGCGAAGCCTGGCGGGGCGCGGGGACGGTGGAGGCCGGGGCACGCGCAGGCATGCGGGTGGCCGCGGCCGGACCCGGGGTGGCCGGGCTGGGCCGGGCGGCCGGGGCCAGGCCAGGAGCCGGCCAAAGGCTGGGCGCCGTGTGGCTCGCCATCTGTTTCTCCTCGCGTGCTCGCATCCGACGTGCCAAATCGAACCGAGGCGTCTGCGGAGGAAGGCGCAGCAGCCTGTGGTGGTGACCGGCCGGGTGTGAAGCTTCCCCACACCACACCCGGCCGGACCTGCCCGGCGGGTCCGTCGCCCGCCACCCGGGGGTCGGGGGCGGCGGGCGACGGTCCTGCCTTGTCTGAAGACACCGGGCCCGCGAATGCCCGGGGTCTCACGCGCGGCACTTCGCGGGTGCCACGCTCGGGAGCCGTGCCGCGAAACACCGCTCCCGCAGTCAGCCCGGAGGCTCGGGCCCTCGAAGTTCGAAGGCGTTCGAACATCCGTTCTAACTACGAAGAAGACTAGCACTGACGTACGACAAAAATGCAAGACGACGAGGCTGAGGCGGGGCGGAAGAGTTCACACTGTGATGACGACCTTGGCCCGGGCGTGCTCCAGCTCCAGGTAGCGGATCGCCTCGGGCACCTCGGCCAGCTGATACGTGCGGTCGACGGCCGGGGTCAGCCGGCCCGACTCGGCCAGCTCACGCAGCCCGGTCAGCAGGTCCCGGCTGGGCCGGGTCGCGAGCACCACGATCTGCGGGCCCGAGCGGGAGAGCTTGGCCGCGATCTGCGCTCCGATGATCAGCCGCATCGGCCCGAACACCTGGGCCCGCCCGCGGGACGTGCCGCCGCCCGAGAGCACCAGCACTCCGCCCGGCGCCACCGCCCGCCGCAGATCGCTCAGCGACCGGTTCCCGACCAGGTCGAACACCACGTCGAAGCGGCGGCCGAGCCGGGTGAAGTCGCCGCGGGTGTAGTCGACGACGTCGTCCGCGCCGAGCGAGCGGACCAGCTCGACGTTGCGGGGGTTGCACACCGCCGTCACCGAACCGCCCAGCGCCCGGCCGATCTGGACGGCGAACGTGCCCACCCCGCCCGAGGCTCCGTTGATCAGCACGCTCCGGCCGGCCCGGACCCGGCCCACGTCCCGCAGCCCCATCAGGGCGGTCCCACCGGCCAACGGCATCGACGCCGCCTCTTCCCAGCTCAGACCGGCCGGCTTGAACTCGATCTCGTCCGCGGGGGCGCAGACGTACTCCGCGAACGCCCCGTGGGCGTCGCCCAGATCGCCGTAGACCTCGTCGCCGGGCCGGAACCGGTCGACCTCGGCGCCGACCGACTCGACCGTTCCCGCGAAGTCGGTCCCCCGGATCCGGCGGCGCGGCCCGCGCGGGCCCATCACCGCGGGCAGCATGAGCCGCCCCAGATACGGGTCGCCCCGCATCACGTGCCAGTCACGGGCGTTGACCGAGGCCGCCCGCACGCGCACCCGCACCTCACCCCGGCCGGGTTCCGGCTCGGCCACGTCCTCGAGCCCCAGTACGCCGTACTTCTCTTGATAGATGGCCTTCATGCTGCCCAGCGTGCCGATCGGCGGCGCCCGTCTCATCGGAGCGGAGGCCGGACCGGAGTCGGCCGATGGCAGGAGTCAGGGACGGCCGGAAGTACGGCCCGTCTCGTAGGCCCACATGGCGATCTCGACCCGGTTGCGCACCACCAGCTTGGCCATCAGCGACGTGATGTGCGTCTTCACCGTGCTCAGGCTGATGTGCAGCCCGGACGCGATCTCGGCGTTGGTGCGGCCGCGGGCCACCAGCCCCAGCACCTCTTCCTCGCGGCCGGTCAGCGGGTCGATCGGCTGCGGTCGCGGGCCGGCCGGGCCGGTGTCGGCGAACGCCTTGAGCAGCCGCGTGGTGATGCTGGGGGCGATCAGCGCGTCGCCCCGGGCCGCCGCGTGCACGGCCTGGCTGAGCAGGGCCGTGCCCGCGTCCTTGAGCAGGAAGCCGCGCGCCCCGGCCCGGAGCGCGGCGTACACATGATCGTCCAGGTCGAACGTGGTGATGACGACCACGGCCAGCGGGTCGGCGACGGCGGGCCCGGCCAGGCGCCGGGTGGCTTCGATGCCGTCCATGCCCGGCATCCGGATGTCGAGCAGGCACACGTCGGGCCGCAGCCGCTGGGCCAGTTCGACGGCCCGGCGGCCGTCGGGGGCCTCGCCGACCACGCGGATGCCGGGCTCGGCGTCGAGGATCATGACCAGGCCCGTACGCACGATCTCTTGGTCGTCGGCGACGACCACGCGGATGTCCTCGGCCATGGTCAGGCCGCCACCCCGGTGCGGGGCAGCGTCGCCGTGACCGTCCAGCCGCGCCCCGGACCCGGGCCGGCCTCGCAGGTGCCGCCGAGCAGACCGGCCCGCTCGGCCATGCCGGCCAGCCCGAACCCGGTGGCCGAGAACGACCGGGCGGCCTCGCCGTCGTCGCTGACGTGCAGCCGCACCAGCGACTCGTCGGCCGCCACCCGCACCGTGACGCGGCTGGCATGCCGGGCGTGCCGCCGCGCGTTGGTCACCGACTCTTGCGCGAGGCGGTAGACCGCGGTGCCGACCGTGGCCGGCACGCCGTCGAGGTCGCCGGTCAGCTCGACCGAGACGGGCAGGCCGGACGACGAGGCCAGGCCGCGCAGCTCGTCCCAGCCCGGGCTGGGCGCCCGGTCATCGGCCTCGGACAGGCGCAGCGCGCGCACCATCGTGCGCATCTCGGCCAGGGCCCGGGTCGCCTCGGCCTCGATCACCCGCAGCGCCTCGACCGCGGCCTCGGGTTGCCGCTGGGCCACCGCGATGCCGGCCTGGGCCCGGATCGCCATGGCCGAGACGTGGTGGGCCACCGTGTCGTGCAGGTCGCGGGCCAGCCGTTCGCGTTCGCGCAGTTTGGCCTCGCCGAGCCGCCGCTCGAGCAGCCGGGCCCGGTAGCGGAACGTCGTGGCCAGCGCGAACGCCGCGATCATGGCCACGAACCCGAGCAGCATGTCGGAGACGCCGATGTGGCCCAGGGCGGCCGACACCGAGATCTTGGCGAAGATCAGCCCGGCCCCGGCCAGCGCCTCGCGCCCGGAGCCCCAGCGGAACAACGAATACGGCAGGATCAGCAGGTAGGCCAGCGTGCCGTTGCCCGGATCGGACCAGAACAGGCAGACCAGGAACGCGATCGCGACCATCAGGAACGGCCGGGTGCGCCGCCACAGCAGGGTCGGCGTCAGCACCAGCCCGAGGATCATGCCGGACCAGGCCGAGGTCAGCACTCCCTCGAGCACAGTGGCCAGGACGACGACAGCCACCAGCACCCAGTCGCGCCGGACACGGACCGGCGCGCCCGGCGACCGGGGCTCGTGCCACACCGAGCGGAGAGTCTCGCGCACGCCACGATCGTACGAAGGAAGCCCGGAAATCGGACCCGACTAAAGTACTAGTCCTTTCTCGAACACGAGCTGGTTGTACGGCGAGGGGTCGTCGACCGGGATCTCGCGATAGCCGCTGGCGCGATAGAGGGCGATCGCCTCCGTGAGGGCCGAGTGCGTGCCGAGCCGGATCGTCGTGATGCCGTGCGCGGCCGCGTCCTGCTCGAGGGCGGTCAGCAGCCGGCGGCCCAGCCCGAGCCCGCGGGCGTCCGGGCTCACCCACACGTGCCGGATCTCCGCGACCGGCCCGCTCCCCTGCCACAGGCCGCAGCCGACCGGCCGCCCGTCCTCGCGGGCCAGCAGGAACGTCCCGTCGGTGAGCGTGCCCGGCGCGATCAGCGTGGCCGGGTCGTACCCCTCGGGAAAGCGAAGATCCAATTCCTGGGCGTACGCCTGAAGGCAGCCCCGGGCGGAAGCGGTGTCATCCGGCCCGGCGTCGATGGTGACGGTGGCCAGCCGCATCAGACGCCGGACCTGGGCCTGCGCCTCGAGCAACCGTTCCCGCTGCTCAGCAGTGAGCGGATCGAGCAGCCCGGCCACGCTGTCCCGCGAGCGCGCCTCCAACTCGGCCCGCTCCGCACGGCCGGCCGCGGTCAGGGTCACCGTCCGCACCCGCCCGTCGGACGGGCTGGGGCCGACCGCGACCAGCCCGTCCCCGCCCAGCGAGCGCAGCAGCCGGCTCAGATAACCGGAGTCGAGCCCGAGCCGGGAGCGCAGTTCGCGTAGGTCGGCGCCGTCGCCGATCTCGAACAGCAGGCGCGCCTCGCCGAGCGGCCGCCCCTGGCCCAGGTAATGATCGTTGAGCACGCCGAGGCGTTGCGTGTAGAACCGGTTGAAGTCCCGTACGAGCTCGATCTGATCCATGACCTCTGACTCTAGTCAGAGAAACCGCGCAGGGAGGAACCATGAGCCGGATCGTGGTCGTCACCGGTGGCAGTTCGGGCGTAGGGCTGGCCGCCGCCGAGCAGTTCGCGGCCGCGGGCGACGAGGTGGTGCTGGTCGGCCGCACGCCCGAGCGCCTCGAACAAGCCGCACAAAAGGTAAAGAATGCCAAGGTTATGAAAGCCGACTTCGAAGACTTCGATCAAGTACGCGATCTTGCCGCGCGGATAAGGGCCGAGTACCCGAAGGTCGACGTCCTGGCCAACAACGCCGGCGGCATGGTCCAGCACTACCGCCGTACGAAAGACGGCTTCGAGGCGACCATCCAGAGCAACCATTTGGCGCCGTTCCTGCTCACCCATCTGCTGAAGGACCGGCTCGCCGGCGGTCGTGTGGTCAACACCGCCTCGCGGGCCCACCGTTACGGCCCGCCCCAGCTCGACCGGCCCGGCCGCTACAACCCGTGGACGGCCTACGGCGGGGCGAAGTCGGCCAACATCCTGTTCGCGGCCGAGGCCGCCCGGCGCTGGCCCGGGATCACGAGCGTCGCGTTCCATCCGGGCGTCGTGCGCAGCAATTTCGGGGCGGGCCGGGCGACGCGCTTCTTCTACAAGTGGGCGCCTTTCCTGGTCACGCCCGAGACGGCGGGCGCGCTGCTGGTGCGGCTGGCCACGACCGACGTGACCAACGGCGGCTACTACGACGAGCACGGCCGGCTCGCGTCGCCGCGGGCACACGCGGGCGACCCGGCCGCGGCGGCCGAGCTCTGGGACACCAGTGAAGAGGCCACCGGCGTACGGAAATAACGGAAACCCGGGAAACCGAGGGCTTGTTCACGAGGGTCTGCCCTCGCGGCCGGCGGAAACGTACGGTCACGCCTCGTGCGGATCACGGCGGCCCTCTCCCTGCTCATCGTCACGGCACTGTGGACGTTGGGCCGGGACGACGCGCCCGGCGGACCGGCCGCGTGGGGGCGGCTGGCCGCGCTGTGGTCGGCCGACCTGCTGCTGATCCAGGTCGTGCTGATGGCCCGCATCCCGTGGGTCGAGCGCGCGTACGGCCAGGACACGCTGGCCCGCTGGCACCGCTGGACCGGCTTCGCGTCGTTCCAGCTGCTCCTGGCCCACGTCGGGCTGGCCGTCACGGCGTACGGAATGCGGTTCTTCGACCCGGGGATGTTGTGGGCCTACCTGGCTCTGGCCACGCTGCTCCTGGTCGTGGTGACGTCGGTGCGCCGCGCCCGGCGGCGGCTGCGTTACGAGTCGTGGCATCTGCTGCATCTGTACGCCTATCTGGGTGTCGGCCTGGCCCTGCCGCACATGCTGCTGATCGGCAGTGACTTCCGGTCCCCGGTCGCCCGCGCCTACTGGTGGAGCCTGTACGCGGTCGCCGCCGGCTCGATCGTCGTGTTCCGCCTCGGGCTGCCGATGTGGCGGACGCTGCGGCACCGGCTGACCGTGGATCACGTCGACCCGGAGGCGCCCGGCCTGGTCTCGGTCTATCTGGGCGGGCGGCGGCTCGACCGGCTGCCGGTGCGGGCCGGGCAGTTCTTCGTGTGGCGTTTCCTCGACGGCCGCGAGGGGCTGCGCGGTCACCCGTTCTCGCTGTCCGGGCCGCCGCGCAGCGACAGCCTGCGGATCACGGTCAAGGTCGTCGGCGACGGCACGTCGCGGGTCGCGGCGCTGCGGCCGGGCACGCGGGTGCTGATCGAGGGGCCGTACGGGCGGATGACCGCAGCCACGTATGCCGGGGGCCCGGTGACCATGCTGGCCTGTGGGACCGGGGTGACGCCGCTGCTGGCGCTGCTCTGGGACCTGCCGTACGGCCACGGCCGGGCCACCCTGGTCTACCGCACCCGCCATCCGCACGAGGTGGCGTTCCTCAAGGAGCTGGAGTGGCTGGCCGAGCACCGCGGCGTGCGCCTGGTGCCGCTGGTCGGCCCCCGGGCCGAGGCCGGGTCGTGGCTGCCCGCCGAGTACGCCGACTACGACGACGCCGAGGCGTTGCGCTCGCTCGCCCCCGATCTGGCCGGGCACGACGTGTACGTCTGCGGGCCCGACGCCTGGGCCGCGTCGGTGTTCCGGGCCGCCCGGGCGGTGGGCGTACCCCCGGCCCGCCTGCACCGGGAACGGTTCGGGTGGTGAGAATGGGCTGATGAGGGAACACCCCAACGTCATCGCCGTGCAGGACGCGCTGGACGCCGCGGGCGCGCACACCGCCGACGACGCCCCGTCCATGGTCATCATCCTGGACTCGGCCGCGCACACCGCGGTCGCGGCGGCCGAGGCGCTCTGCATCGAGGTCGGCCAGATCGCCAACTCGCTGATCTTCGACGCCGACGGCGAGCCGCTGCTCGTGCTGACCTCGGGCGCGCACCGGGTCGACACGGCCAAGGTCGCGGCCGGTCTGGGCCTCGGCCGGCTGCGCCGGGCCACGCCCGAGTTCGTCCGCGAGCACACCGGGCAGGCCATCGGCGGGGTCGCTCCGCTCGGGCACCCCAAGCCGGTCCGGACGCTGGTCGACACCGCGCTCGAGCAGTACCGCGACATCTGGGCCGCGGGCGGGGTGCCGCAGGCGGTCTTCCCGATCACCTTCGCCGAGCTGGTGCGGGTCACCGCGGGCACGCCGGTCGACGTGGCCTGATGCCGGTCACCCTGCACGTGTGGCGGGTGCCGCGCCACCTGGTGGTTCCGGCCATGTTCCGCCTAGCCTTCCCGGGGGCGAAGCGGACAAAATTCTCGAAATTCTTGGGTACGGCGGATGGCTTCGGACCGGCCGATGCCGACCTGACGCGATACGCGGCCATAACCGTCAGCGATGACCCCGTACACCTGCCTAAATGGGAAAAATTGGCGATCAGCTCGGCGCGGGTGGACATCACGCCACTGAGCAGCCGGGGCACCTGGTCGGGGCGGGAGCCGTTTCTGCCGACAAATCGGAAAAGCGAGGGCATGGTTCTGGCGCTCACCCGGGCCCGGCTGCGGCCGACGCGGGCCCGGGCGTTCTGGAAGGCCATCGCCCCGGTCGCCCGCGAAGTCGATCAAGCACCGGGCCTGCTGGCGCACTTCGGCATCGGCGAGGCCCCGATCGGCTTCCAGGGCACGATCAGCCTGTGGCGCGATGCGGCGGACCTGGCCCGATTCGCGTACCGTCAGCCGGAGCATCGCGCGGTGATCGCACGGACACCGACCGATGGGTGGTACGCCGAGGAGCTTTTCGCCCGATTCGCGGTCGACGAGATCACCGGCGACCGCGGCGTGCTGGGCTGGGTTGAGAAGGGCGTGACTCGACGATGAGGCTCGTGGCGTGGCAGCCGGACGACCTGCTGCGGCGGCTCGACGACGTGGTGAGCGTCTACGGCGAGGCCATGGGCTACCGCCAGGAGCTGTTGCAGACCCGGCGCGGCTACATCGGCGCCCATGTGCGGCGGGCCGGGTTCCGGGCGGTCGCGACCCTCACCACCGACGGGCGGCTCGCCGGCTTCGGCTACGGCTACACCTCCGGCCCCGGTCAGTGGTGGCACGACCAGGTTCGGTCCAACCTCGGCGAGGGCGAGCGGCAACGCTGGCTGGCCGACTGCTTCGAGGTGGTCGAGCTGCACGTGCGCCCGGCGGCCCAGGGGCACGGCGTGGGCGCCCGGCAGCTGCGCGCGCTGCTGGCCATGGCCGAGGGCGAGACCGTGCTGCTCTCCACGCCCGAGGCCGACGAGCAGAAGTCGCGGGCGTGGCGGCTCTACCGCCGGTTCGGGTTCGCCGACGTGCTGCGCCACTTCCACTTCCCCGGCGACGAACGGGCGTTCGCCATCCTCGGCCGCGACCTGCCGGTCCTCGAACGACCAGCGGAAGACGCTCCCGGCATTGTCGGTCTCTAAAGCCACCCCGTCCTGGGTGCTGCTCGGGGCGCTGGTTCTCGCCCAGATCTGCTACCCGCTGACCTCCGGCTCGACCCGGGCCGCGTTCACCGTGGCCACGGTCGTGCTCGGCTACCTGCTGTCGGTCACGCACGCCTGGCTCACCCGTGGCCCCCGGGCCGCGCTGGCCCTGGTCGGCGCAGCCACGCTGGGCGGCTTCGCGGTCGAGGCGCTCGGGGTGGCCACCAGCTTCCCGTTCGGCACCTACGACTACTCGGGGCAGCTCGGACCCAAGCTGCTCGGCGTCCCGCTGATCATCCCGCTGGCCTGGACCTGGATGGCCTGGCCGGCCTGGCTGGCCGCGCAACGGCTGCCGATCGCCCGCTGGGCCCGGGTCGGCGTGGCCGCGTTCGGCCTGGCCGCCTGGGACCTCTTCCTCGACCCGCAGATGGTGGCCGAGGGCTACTGGCGGTGGGTCTCCCCCACCCCCGCGCTGCCCGGCCTGACCGGCATCCCGATCAGCAACTATCTGGGCTGGCTGGGCTTCGCGGTCGTGCTGATGACCGCGCTCAGCCACTTCTCGCGGGTGCACGAGGCCGGGCCCGACGACGGGCCCATGCTGGGCCTCTGGTTCTGGACGTACGCTTCGTCAGTGCTCGCCCACGCCGTGTTCCTGAGCCTGCCCGCCTCGGCGGTGTGGGGCGGCGTGCTGATGGGCGCGGCCGTGCTGCCCGTGGCCGTCCACCTGCTGACCCCGGCCCGGCCCGAGACCGACCAGCGACGGGTACGACCGTGAGGTGGCTCGCGCTGCTGCCGTGGGCCGCCCTCACCACCCACACCGCCGTCAACGCCCTGCTGCTCCGCCGCCCCGCCGCCGACTCCCCCGGCCGGCCCGAACGAGACGCAACGTCTCGTCTCGCGCCGGGCGAGGCCGAACGGGTGGCCGTGCTTCTTCCTGTGCGGGATGAGGCGGAGCGGGTCGGGGCCTGCCTGGAATCACTGCTGGCCCAGCGCGGCGCCGAGAACGTGACGATTTATGTGCTGGACGACGGCTCGACCGACGGAACCGCCGAGATCGTGCGCGCGCTGGCCGGCGACAAAGTGCGGCTGCTGACCGGGAAGCCGCTGCCCGACGGTTGGCTGGGCAAGCCCCACGCGTGCCAGCAACTGGCCGACGCCGCGGCGGACGCCGACGTCCTGTCGTTCGTGGACGCCGACGTGGTGCTCGAACCGGACGCGATCGCCGCCGCCGTCACCGAGCTGCGCCGGGCCGAGGTCGGACTGCTCTCGCCGTACCCAAAGATCACCGGCGCCGGCCGTCTGGTGCAGCCACTTCTGCAATGGTCGTGGCTGACGTTCCTGCCCTTGCGTGCGATGGAACGCTCGCCCCGCCCGTCCCTGGCCGCGGCCGGCGGGCAATGGCTGGTCATCGACGCCGCCGCGTACCGCCAAGCGGGCGGCCACGCCGCAGTGCGCACCGAGATCCTGGAAGACATCGCCCTGGCCCGCGCGGTCAAACGCTCCGGCGGCCGCATCGCCCTGGCCGACGGCTCCCGCCTGGCCACCTGCCGCATGTACGACTCGTGGGCCGAGCTCGAGGCCGGCTACGCCAAGTCGCTCTGGGCCTCCTTCGGCTCGCGGTCCGGCGCGGCCGCCGTCGTGGTCACCCTGCTTCTTCTGTACCTCGTTCCGCCGCTCGCCGCCGTCGGCCTGGCCGCCGCGGGTGATTATCAGGGGGCCGCGGTGGCCTCGACCGCCTACGCCCTCGGAGTCGCCGGGCGAGTGCTGGCGGCCCGCGCCACAGGCGGACGCGAATGGCCCGACCCCCTCGCCCATCCGCTCTCGATCGCCCTTTTCGCCCGCTTGATCGCCCGCTCGTTCCGCGAACGGGCCCGAGGCAACCTGACCTGGCGCGGGCGCCCCGTATGAGCAGCATCATCGTCATCGGCGCGGGTGTCGGCGGGTTGACCGCGGCGGCGCGACTCGCGGGGGCCGGGCACTCGGTGACCGTGTTCGAGCGGTCGGGTGAGCTCGGCGGCAAGCTGGCCGTCCACGAGCGGGACGGGTTCCGCTTCGACACCGGGCCCAGCCTGCTCACCCTGCCCCAGGTCTTCACCGAGGCCCAGCCCGACCTGGTGCCGCTCGACCCGGTGGTGCGGCACGTCTTCGCCGACGGCACGGTGCTCGACTCGTCGGCCGTGCACGCCGAGTTCCTCGACCGCATCGCCGTCGCCCTCGGGCCGGAGGCCGCGCACGACTGGGACCGGTTCTGGACCCGCGCCCGCCGCATCTGGGACGCGTCGTGGCGGTCGGTGCTGCGCAATCCGGTGACCCCGGCCTCGCTGGCCGGGCTGACCTGGCGGGTCGGCGACCTGGCGGCGATCGCGCCCGGCCGCTCGTTGCGCGCGCTGGGCCGGCAGTACCTGCGCGACCCGCGGCTGCGGACGATGCTCGACCGGTACGCGACCTACACCGGGGCCGACCCGCGCCGGGCGCCGGCCGCGCTGGCCGCCGTCCCGTACGCGGAGCTGGCTTTCGGCGGCTTCTACGTGCCGGGCGGCCTGGGCACGATCGCCACGACGCTCGAGGAGCGCTGCTCGGCCGCCGGCGTGCGGATCGTGCGGAACACCGAGGTGCAGCGGATCACGGCCGAGGGCGGGAAGGTCACCGGCGTACGCCTGGCCGGTGGCGAGTTCGTGCCGGCCGCGGCCGTGGTGTCGAATGTGGACGCGCTGACCGTCTATCGCGATCTGCTGCCGGCCCCGCGGCGCCTGAGCGGGTTGACCGACCGCAGCCTCGGCGGTTTCGTGCTGCTGCTGGGCGTGCGCGGGGAGACGCCGGAGCTGGCCCACCACACCGTCTTCTTCCCGTCCTATTACGACGCCGAGTTCGACGACATCTTCGGATCGGCGTCGCGCCGGGCCCGGCCGGCGGGCGATCCCACCGTCTTCGTCACCCGGGCCGTCGACCCGGCCGTGCACCCGGCCGGTTGTGAGGCGTGGTTCGTGCTGATCAACGCGCCCCGGCACGGCAGCGGCTGGCGGGCGGTGGACTGGCGACGGCCGGGGCTGGCCGACGCGTACGCCGATCGCGTGCTCGCTGTGCTG
Organism: Paractinoplanes aksuensis; assembly: GCF_024137025.1. Lineage (GTDB taxonomy): Bacteria > Actinomycetota > Actinomycetes > Mycobacteriales > Micromonosporaceae > Actinoplanes > Actinoplanes aksuensis. The sequence continues at coordinate 150,938 of NZ_JAMYJR010000041.1, read as the reverse complement.
GCCGAGCGCGGTCTCGACGTACGCCACCGGTTGCTTTTTCGCGAGACCCGCACGCCCGCCGACCTGGCCGAGGCCACGGCCGCCCCCGGCGGCGCCATCTATGGCACCGCGGGCGGGCTGATGCGCCCGGTCAACCACGGCCCGGTCGAGGGGCTGCACCTGGTCGGCGGCTCGGTGCACCCCGGCGGCGGCCTGCCGATGGTGACCCTCTCGGCCCAGATCGTGGCCGACCGCATCGGCCCGGCCTGAGTCAGCGCGGGGGCATCGAGCCGGCCTGAGTCAGCGCGGGGGCATCGAGCCGGCCTGAGTCAGCGCGGGGGCATCGAGCCGGCCTGAGTCAGCGTGGGGCGTGGGCGGCCAGGAACGCCTTGGCGATGGCCGACGACAGGTCGGCCGGGTCGGTGGCCGGGAACGCCTTGCCCCCGGTTGCCTCGGACATCGCGGTCAGGGCCTGCATGTCGACGTCGGGACCGTAGCCGAGGGCGAGCACCGGCACCGGGCGGCTCGGGTCCTGCTCGGCGGCCAGCTTGGTCATGAACTGGGACTGGGTCATCTTGAACGTGGACTCGCCGTCCTCGCCGTCGGTCAGCACCACGACCAGGGTGACCGTGCCCGGTGAGACCTTCTCGCGCATCTCGGCCACGCCGTCGAGCACCGACTTGTAGAGCGGCGTGCCCGAGTTGTCGGCCGCGCGGTAGTCGATCATCGCCTTGGCCAGCGCCTCACGGCGGGTCTTGCCGGCGACCGGCGCGGTGATCGGACCGTAGGACACGACCTCTTTGTGCGGCGGGCTGGACGGCGTCGGCTGGCCGAAGAACCACATGCCGACGGTGGTGTCCTCGGCGAACAGCTCGGCCGCGAACCGGCCCGACTCACGCAGCAGACCGGCCCGCGTGGTGGTGCCGCCGCCGGGCGCCGCGATCTTCTTGTTCATCGAGCCGGACGCGTCGATGAGCAGCAGCACCTGGGTGCTGAGCGATTTGTACTCGCTCCACATCGTCGACATGGCGAGCAGCTCGCGCGGCTTGGCCGGCAGCGGCAACGTGTTGGGCAGCGAGGCCGGGCGGAAACCGGCCTTGGTCAGCGACGTACGGGTGATCGCCGCCCGCAGCTGGGCGGTCAGCTCGACGTCCTGGTTGTTCTTGGCCACGGCGAACGGGTAGTCGGCCTCGACCTGACCGTCGACCGGGTACGCGCCCTGGAGCGGGATGGTGTGCTTGCCCTGCTGGTAGGCGCGCAGCTGCTGCTCGGTGGTGGGGAAGACGCCGACGTCGTAGACCACGCCGTTGGTGTTCCACTGCTCGGCCACCCGGGCCAGCAGTTTGGTCGGGTCGGCCGTGGCGTCGGCCAGCCGGCTGCGCAAGGTCAGCGCCCGCAACTGGGCGATGCCGGCGTCGGGGGTGGTGCGGGCCATGGCCGCGTTGACGCCGTAGACCGAGAGCAGGCCGGTCGTGCTGTACTGCGCGTCCGGCATGGTCACGGCCGAGAGCTTGCCGGCGGCGGCGGCCCCGGTGAGCTGGGCCCACGAGGTCCGGTCGCCCTTGGCGATCGTCTTCGCGACCACGGCCGGGGCGGCCAGCATGATCGGCGAGTGGGCCAGCGGCTTGCCGTCGGTGGCGAAGGCGGCGCCGCCCGCGTTGGCGATGCTCAGCCAGGCGCTGCTGGACGGGATCCAGACGTCGGGCTTGGCCGCGGCGGCCACGGTGTAGCCCGGTTCCTCGGCGACGACCTCGATGGGGTCGCAGGTGTTGGCCGGGTCGTCGTCCAGCGTCTTGGCCGCGGCGCTGACCACCGGCGCGATCTCGGGGGCGGCGGCGACCCGCAGCTTCACCCCCGCACAGGTGGCGGCCGACGGCGACCGCTCCGGGAGGCCGGCGGTGTTGGAGGTGGGGGCGGGATCACGGGAGTACATCCACCACGTCGTGCCCCCGGCCACGGCGACCAGCAGCACCACGATCGCGGCCGCGAGCAGCACCCGGCCGGCGCCGCCACCGGGCGGCCCGTGGTGGGTGATCGGCTCGTCGCCCGGGCCCTGGTTGCCTCTCGGCAGCTCCGACATCGCACCCACCTCTCCCTCTGATCGACCCGCTCTCCATCGAGCGGTCTCGCTCCAACGTGAGCGAATAGTAATCACATATCGGCGGCCGACGCGGGTCGGCCCCTATTGGCAGGTTGCCGATAGACAGAGAGTGTTACATCACCTACCCTGCGGCCGCGCCATCGCAACTGCGATCAATTCTCCGTCCTCACCTGTGCCAACAGGCTCCCGGGCCCACCCGCCATAGACCCTGTCCACATCGAAGCCCGCCGCTTCGACAGTAGTCCTCAGCTCACTTTCGGAGCGAAAGCGCAGCGTGGCCGAGCTGGTGAGCTCGTCACTGTGAGTAAATGCATAGTGCCGAGTTACGGTGACCGTCGCCTCGGCCACCAAATCTACGTCCATCCATGTGTCGACGATCTCGCCGTCGGGCCCGACGACGGGCCGACGTGAGCCGACAGGAGTCCAGGACGACCACGGGCGGGCGTCCGGATCGCGACTGTCGAAGATCAACCGGCCGCCCGGGACGAGCGCCCGGCGCAGGACCCGCAAGGTCGACAGCCACTGCTCGTCACTGACGAGGGACTGCGCCACGTGACCCGTCATCATCACGGCCTCGTACGCCCGGGCCGGAACGACCTCGGCCGCGCCCTCGATCCAGCGCACCTGGCCGGCCCCGGGCTTGCGACGGGCGGCGTCGAGGGCGGCCCGGGCCGGTTCGACCGCGGTCACCTCGTGCCCGGCGGCGGCCATGGCGATCGCGAGCCGCCCGGTGCCGCAGCCGAAGTCGAGCACCCGGGGCGCGTCCCGTTCCGCCAGCAACGCCATGAACAGGTCGTCGTCCCAGCCCCAGACGGTCTCCGCGTCGTAGATCTCGACCAGGCGCGGATCCTCGAACTCCCCACGGTTCACCATCCAGACATTAAGGCCTGTTCGAGGCTGGCCCCTCCGTAGCCCCACGCCGGCCCCGAACAGGCCTTAAGGTCATTTCCATGGAATGGCTGGCCCCGGAACGGTACGCAGCGGAACTCGAAGCCGAGGCGGGGCGGCTCGGTGCGGCCGCGGCCCGCCTGCCGATCGCGACGATCGTGCCCAGCTGCCCTGAGTGGACGGTCCACGACCTGGTCACCCACGTCGGCTCGGGCCACCGCTACGCGGCCGACGTCCTCGAGGCCGGCGGCCCGGTCGAGTACGAGCGGGTCGGCGCACCGTCCGATCCGGACGTCTGGACGCCCTGGCTGCTCGACGGCGCCCAACGGCTCAACGCCGCCGTGGTCGCCGTGGGCTTCTCGAACGAGGCCTGGACCTGGCACCCGAGGCACCAGACGGCCGGGTTCTGGCAGCGGCGCATGGTGCACGACGAGGTCGTCCACCGCTTCGACGCCGACCCGGACGGCGAGCTGGCCCCCGACCTGGCCGCCGACGGCGTCTCCGACCTGCTGCTCAGCTTCAAGACGTTCGAAACGATGCGGGGCGACGGCGAGACCCTTCAGTTCAGCGCCACCGACGTCCCCCGAAGTTGGCACGTCACCCTTACCAGCAGCGGCATCACATGGGATGACGGCGACCGCGGGGCCGACGTGACCGTGACCGCCCCCGTCCTGGAGCTGTTGCTGACGCTCAACCGCCGCCGCGCCACGTCGCAACCCGCCGGCGACGCCGCGTTGTGGGAGCGGTGGCTGGCCGCTTCGCGCTTCTAAGGCGTGTTTCATAACTGGGGTCGGCCTGCGGCGAGGTCCAGATTTCGGCTGTGTGCGGCCCGCGGAAGGCAGGCTACCGGTGTTGTAACCGGCCTTTCGCGGGACGTGCGCAGCCGAAATCTGGGCCCGGCGCAGGTCGGGTCCAGTCATGAAACACGCCTTAAAGCGGGCGGACGCCGAGCGGCAGTTTTTCTGTCGCGATGTGATGGAGCAGTGTTCGGCGAAGCGCCTCGGCGGCGTGCGGCAGCACCGAGCGCTTCCGGTGGGCCAGCGCGATCGTCCGCCGCATGCCCGGCGGGGCCAGCGGAGTGGCCCGCAGCAGCGGCCGGTTGGCCAGCACCATGCTCGGCACCAGGGCCACGCCCAGCCCGGCCTCGACGAACGCCAGCACCGCGTCCATCTCGCCGCCCTCGACGGCGAACTTGGGCGTGAACCCCGCCTTCTGGCACGCCTCGAGGGTCACCCCGCGAATGTCGTAGCCGGCCCGGAACATGACCAGCGGCGTGTGCTCGAGCTCGGAAAGGGCGATCTGCGCGTGCGGCGTGGGCGGCGGGCCGTCGGCCACCGAGGCCACGACCAGGCTCTCGCGCAGCACGGGGTCGGCGCTCAGCGAGTCGTCGACGCCCTCCTCGGGCTGGACGATCAGGGCCAGGTCGAGCGTGTGGGCCAGCAGGTTCTCGATCAGGTCCTGCGAGCCGCCCTCGTTGACGTAGAGCTGGATGTCGGGGTTCCCGGCCCGGAAGGTGCGCAGCACCTCGGGCACGAGCGACGAGCACAGGCTCGGGGTGGCGCCCAGCCGCACCTCGCCGCGGCGCAGGCCCACGATGTCGGCCACCGCTTCCTGGGCCGCGTCGGCGTCGGCGACCATCCGCTGGGCCAGCGGCAGCAGGGTCTGCCCGGCCACGGTCAGGGTCACACCGCCACGGATCCGCTCGAACAGGGGCGCGCCGAGGGTCGTTTCCAGCGTGTGAATTTGCTTACTGAGAGTCGGCTGCGAGACGCCCAAAATGTCCGCAGCTTGGGTGAAGTGGCGGGTTTGTTCCACCGCGAGAAAGTAGCGAAGTTGCTGGAGCTGCACCTCGATAGCCTATCTCTATGGAGACTGCGTCGATCATGCATTAGACGAATCGTCACCCGGTACCTACCGTCCAGTGTGTGGCGGTAGATACTTCGACCCGGAAGTCGGCGGCGGCAGCGCCCGCTCCGGGCAAAACGGCGCGGCGGCGTTCCTCGGTCGCCCTCAAGCTCTTCATGGCGGTGACCGGCCTGCTGCTGGTCGCCTTCCTGTACGCGCACATGATCGGCAACCTGAAGATCTTCTTCGGCCCCGAGACCTTCGATCACTACGCGCACTGGCTGCGGACCATCGGCAACCCGTTGCTGCCCGAGGCCTGGTTCCTCTACATCCAGCGGACCGTGCTGACCGTGGCCGTGATCGGGCACATCGTGGCGGCGACCATCCTGACCCGCCGGGCCCGGCAGGCCCGCCCGGTCAGGTACGCGCACCGGCCCAAGGTGCAGGGCAGCTACGCCGCCCGCACGATGCGCTGGGGCGGCGTGATCGTCCTGCTCTTCGTGATCTACCACATCCTCGACCTGACCACGCTCACATTGAACCCGCACGGCGTGCACGGTGAGGTCTACCGGAACGTCGCCGAGGACTTCGCGCCCGGCCGCTGGTACGTGACACTGTTCTACACGCTGGCGATCGTCGCGGTCGGCTTCCACCTGCGGCACGGGCTCTGGAGCGCGGTGCGCACCTTCGGCCTGCAGAGCCCGCGCGGCGAGTTCTACGCCCGCGCCACGGCCCTGGTGCTGTCGCTGGTGCTCGTCGTCGGCTACCTCTCGGTGCCCTTCGCGGTTCTCGTCGGATTGGTGGATTGATCATGGGTGACTTCTGGAACGACGGCGACCCGATCGTCGACACCGCCGCCCCCGAGGGCCCGATCGAGACCCGCTGGGAGCGTCGCAAGTTCAACGCCAAGCTGGTCAACCCGGCCAACCGGCGCAAGCTGACGGTCATCGTGGTCGGCACCGGCCTGGCCGGCGGCTCGGCCGCGGCGACGCTGGCCGAGGCGGGCTACCACGTCAAGTCGTACTGCTATCAGGACAGCCCGCGGCGGGCCCACTCGATCGCCGCCCAGGGCGGCATCAACGCCGCCAAGAACTACCGCAACGACGGCGACTCGATCTACCGGCTGTTCTACGACACCGTCAAGGGCGGCGACTTCCGCGCCCGCGAGTCGAACGTCTACCGCCTGGCCACGGTCTCGGTGAACATCATCGACCAGTGCGTGGCCCAAGGCGTGCCGTTCGCCCGTGAGTACGGCGGCCTGCTCGACAACCGCTCGTTCGGCGGCACCCAGGTGTCCCGCACGTTCTATGCCCGGGGCCAAACCGGTCAGCAGTTGCTGCTCGGCGCCTACCAGGCCATGGAGCGCCAGATCGGCCTGGGCAACATCGAGATGAACGCCCGGCACGAGATGCTCGAGCTGATCATCGTCGAGGGCAAGGCCCGCGGCATCGTCGTGCGCGACATGGTCACCGGCGAGATCACCACCGAGATGGCCGACGCCGTCGTGCTCGCCTCCGGCGGTTACGGCAACGTCTTCTTCCTCTCGACCAACGCCAAGGGCTGCAACGTCACCGCCTCGTGGCGGGCCCACCGCAAGGGCGCGCTGTTCGCGAACCCCTGCTACACGCAGATCCACCCGACCTGCATCCCCGAGTCGGGCACGCACCAGAGCAAGCTCACGCTGATGAGCGAGTCGCTGCGCAACGACGGCCGGGTCTGGGTGCCCAAGCGAGCCGAGGACTGCCAGAAGCCGGCCGCCGAGATCGCCGAGGAGGACCGCGACTACTACCTCGAGCGGATCTACCCCTCCTTCGGCAACCTGGTCCCCCGGGACATCGCGTCGCGCGCGGCCAAGAACGTCTGCGACGAGGGCCGCGGCGTCGGCCCCGGCGGCCTGGGCGTCTACCTGGACTTCGCCGACGCGATCAAGCGGCTGGGTCAGAAGGCGGTCGAGGCCAAGTACGGCAACCTGTTCGAGATGTACCAGCGGATCACCGGCGAGGACCCGTACCAGGTCCCGATGCGTATCTACCCCGCGGTGCACTACACGATGGGTGGCCTGTGGGTCGACTACGACCTGCAGTCGACCGTCCCCGGTCTGTTCGTCGTCGGTGAGGCCAACTTCTCCGACCACGGCGCCAACCGGCTCGGCGCGTCCGCGCTGATGCAGGGCCTGGGCGACGGCTACTTCGTGCTGCCGACGACGCTGGGCAACTACCTGGCCAACGGCCCGTTCGAGAAGATCTCTGAAGATCACGCGTCAGTAAAAGAAGCCCGCGAACAGGTCGAGGGCCGCATCAAGCGCCTCTTGGAGATCGACGGCGACCGCACGGTCGACAGCTTCCACCGCGAGCTCGGCCACATCATGTGGGAGTACTGCGGCATGGAGCGCACCGAGGAGGGCCTGACCAAGGCCATCGGGCTCATCCGCAGCCTGCACGAGGAGTTCTGGCAGCGGGTCAAGGTGCCCGGCACCGGCGAGCAGCTCAACCAGAACCTGGAGAAGGCCGGCCGGGTCGCCGACTTCTTCGAGCTGGCCGAGCTGATGTGCATCGACGCCCTGCACCGGCGCGAGTCGTGCGGCGGCCACTTCCGCGGCGAGTCGCAGACCCCCGACGGCGAGGCGCTGCGCCACGACGACGAGTTCAGCTACGTCGCGGCCTGGGAGTACGCCACCGGCGAGAGCGCCAAGCCCACCCTGCACAAGGAACAGCTCGAATTCGAGTACGTCCACCCGAGCACCCGGAGCTACAAGTAATGGACATCAAGGTACGGGTCTGGCGGCAGACCGACCCGGACACCGCCGGGAAGATGGTCACCTACGGCGTCAAGGACATCTCGCCCGACGCCAGCTTCCTCGAGATGCTGGACGTGCTGAACGAGTCCCTGATCCTCGACGGTGACGACCCGATCGCGTTCGACCACGACTGCCGCGAGGGCATCTGCGGCGCGTGCAGCATGGTGATCGACGGCGTGGCCCACGGCCCCGAGAAGGCCACCACGACCTGCCAGCTGCACATGCGGCACTTCAAGGACGGCGACGTCATCGACGTGGAGCCGTGGCGGGCCGCCGCCTTCCCGGTGATCAAGGACCTGGTCGTCGATCGCAGCGCCTTCGACGACATCATCGCGGCCGGCGGCTACATCACGGCCCCGACCGGCGCCGCGCCCGAGGCCCACGCCACCCCCGTGCCCAAGGTGGACGCCGACCTGGCGTTCGAGGCGGCCACGTGCATCGGCTGCGGCGCCTGCGTGGCGGCCTGCCCGAACGGCTCGGCGATGCTGTTCACCGCGGCCAAGGTGGCCCACCTGGGTCTCATGCCGCAGGGCCAGCCCGAACGCGACACCCGGGTCATCGACATGCTGCAGGCCCAGGACGACGCCGGCTTCGGCGGCTGCACCAACATGGGCGAGTGCACCCAGGTCTGCCCGAAGGGCATCCCGCTGACCCTGATCGGCCGCTTGAACGCGGACTACCGCCAGGCCGTACGCAAGAAGTTCTGACGCTTCTCCGCTCGGGGCCGGCTCCTATCGGGGGCCGGCCCCGATGCCGTTGTGGATGAACGTCGTCAGCGTCTCCAAAGCCTCGTCGTCCGTCGCCCACCGCTCGGCCAGGGCCGACACCAGCGTGGCGAAGATCGAGGCCAGCACGTACGGATCCCCGGGCGGATCGGCCTTGGCCATGTGCTCGGCCAGGTGCCGCAGGTCGGGCTCCATCAGCTGCCGGGACCGCTCGGCGAACCCCTCGTCGACGACGGCCGCCTGCCGCAGCGCCTCGACCACGGTGCGGTGCCGCCGATAGAAGTTCCAGTACGCCGCGACGTGATAGCGCACCGCCGCCCGATCCCGGAAGTCGTCGCTGTGCCCGGCCGCCGCCGCCGACTCGTCCCCCTCGACCAGCAGATCCGCCAGCAGCGCCTCGAGCAGTTGCTCCTTGCTCGCGAAGTGCTTGTAGAACGAGCCGGTGGCCCGCCCCGCCTCGGCCGTGATGTCCGTGATCTTGGCGTTGAGATAGCCGGTGCGCTCGAAGACCCGCACGGCGGCCGCCTTCAGTTCCGCCTCGGTCTGTGCCGCCTGCTGCTTCCGCACCCCTGCCACTTGACGCAGGCTATCAGTCACTCGTACGGTGAATCTATGTTCACTGAATTTGAATTCACTCTCATCGTGGGCGCCGGCCCGACCGGTCTCACCTTGGCCCGCGTCCTGCAACGGCACGGCGTCCCGTTCCGGATCGTCGAACAGTCCCCGGCCCTGCCCGCCGGTTCCCGGGGCAAAGGCATTCAGCCCCGTACGCAAGAGGTCCTGGACGACCTGGGCCTGCTGCCCGCCTTCCTGGCGACCGGCCGCGACTACCCCGAGCTGCTCATCCACCTTCCCGCCGGCGGCACAGCGACCCAGCGGATGGACGAGTGGCACGCCCCGACCCCGGCCGTGCCCCACCCGAACATGCTCATGCACCCGCAATGGCGCACAGCCGAACTGCTGGCCGACGGGATCCCGGTCGAGTTCGGCGTCGGCGTGGTCGAGCTGACCCCGGACGCCGTGACCCTCTCCACCGGCGAAGTGGTCCGCCCCCGCTACGTCGTCGGCTGCGACGGCGGCCGGAGCACCGTCCGCAAGGCGCTCGACGTCCCCTTCGAGGGCGAGTCCTTCCCGGCGGAACAGCTGATCATCGCCGACGTCCGGGTGCCCGGCCTCTCCCGCGACAACTGGCACATCTGGCCCGGGGCCGGCCAGCGCTCGCTCCGGCTCGGGCTGTGTCCCATGCCCGGCACCGACACCTTCCAACTGACGGCCCCGCCCTCGGACCAGCCGATCGAGCAGCTGGCCGAGTCGGTGGGCCTGACCATCACCGACATCGGCTGGCGTTCCCTGTACCGCGCGAACATCCGGATGGTCTCCCGCTACCGGTCCGGAAACGTCTTCCTGGCCGGCGACGCCGCCCACGTGCACTCCCCCGCCGGCGGCCAGGGCCTCAACACCGGCATCCAGGACGCCTACAACCTGGGCTGGAAACTGGCGTACGAGGACCTGCTCGACACGTACGAGGCCGAGCGCCTGCCGGTGGCGGCCGACGTGCTCGGCATCAGCACCCGCCTGCACCGCAAAGCGGCAACCGCCTCAGCCGACGCGATGCGCCGCGACGACCCCGCGCTGCGCCAGCTGGGCGTGAACTACCGGGGCGGCCCGCTCTCGGCCGAACACCGCGACACGCCGGGCACCGTGCAGGCCGGCGACCGCGCCCCAGGCCCGATCCTCGACCTGCTGCGCGGCCCGCACTGGACACTGCTGGCCTTCCACTGGACAGGCGACCTGCCCGCCCCCACGCCCGACTGCCACGTCCACCACATCACCGACCCGGCCGCGGCCACCGCCTACGACGCCCACGAGCCCACCCTGTTCCTGGTACGCCCCGACAACTACATCGGCTGCGCCACACACAACCCGCAGGACGTCACCGCCTACCAGCACCGCCTCCGAGCCCGCACCCCCGCGTGACGCCGCCGAGAAGTTCAACCCCGGCCGGAGCCCTCAGATCGATGCCCAGCGGCCGGATCCCGCCAATCGGAGCCCACCAACCCGAGCCCACCAACCGGAGCCCACCAACCGGAACCCACCCGCCCTGGGGGACCACCACCCTAGGGACAACGGCAAATTTCGCGCCCGAGTTTTCCACAGCCGCCCGCAACAGTGCCCGCGTTGTCCACAGGCACTACCTCCACGACCCGACGCAGGGCAGGCGCCCGGTCGGCACGTAACGCGAGCATCGAGGCGGCCGCGCCGAGCATCGCTCACAGTCCGTCAACAACGCGACCCCGACGGCGTGTAGCGCGAGTATCGTCCACAGGCCGCTAGCCCCGCGACACGACAGAGGGCACTCGGGCGGCCCGCAGCGCCATTGCCGCGGCGGCCGCACTGACCAGGGCGGCCAGCGCCAGCGGCACGACAGCGCCCAGGTGCACGGCAGCGGCCCCCAGCGGGATGCCGAGCGCCACGGGCCCGAACATCACCGTGTTGGAGGTGGCGGCGACCCGGCCGAGCAGATGCTCCGGGGTTCTGGTCTGGACGGCGGTGACGGCGGCGATCAGGGCCCAGACCAGCCCGACCCCGATCACCACGCTGCCGGCGATCATGGTCGGCCACCACGGCAGGGCCTGGAGCAGGCAACCAGCCGCGAAGATGGCAGCGCCGGCGGCGGCCACCGTGACCGGCCCTCGGCGGGCCAGCAGGCGCCCGATCACCAGCCCGGCCACGATCGAGCCGGCGCCCTGAGCCGTGCCGAGATAGCCGAGGTGAGTCGCGGGCCGGCCCAGATCATGGACCACATGGGCCAGGACGGCCGCGTTGGTCAGGCCCGACGCGCCGATCGCGGCCCCGGCCACGAGCACCGGATCGCGTACGGCCGGAACGCCGAACAGTGCCCGCAGACCAGGCCGGAGGCCGCGTTCGACCTGGGGCGCGGGCCGGACCGGGGCCAGCCGCAGCAGCGCGTAACAGGCGGCGGTCAGCAGCGGCATCGCGGCGCAGAGCACGACGACGGCGACGGGGCCGCGCCAGGCGTAGAGGGTGGCCCCGGCCAGCGGCGCCACCAGTTTCATGCCCTCCTGCGCGCTGGACCGCCAGCCGTTGACGTCGGCCAGGATCTTCGGGGACAGGGCCGACGGCAGGATCGCCGACTCGCCCGCGTCGCTCAGCACGTAGCTGACGCCCCGGGCCAGCAGCACGGCGAAGATCAGCCAGGCCGCCCCGGCCGACCGGACGGCCAACAGGGTCAGCAGCGCCGCGCCCAGGGCCAGGTCGACCCCGATGACCAGTGGGCGGCGGGGCAGGCGGTCGACCAGCGCGCCCAGCCACGGCGCGGCCAGGGTCGGCGCGTAGGTGCAGACGGCGGTGAGCGCGGCCAGGCTGACCGACCCGGTGAGGTCGAAGACCCAGATGCCGGCGGCCAGGGTCATGGCCGTGCTGCCGAACCCGGACAGCAGCGAGATCAGCACGAACAGGAGCGCGTTGCGCTGCATGACGCCTCCGAAGATTGAGTCGCGAGGACTCACATCCTTCAGAGTTGAGCGTCAATATGTCAATGCTTCGGTGACGCGGCGGCAAGCGCTGCCCGCACCCGGTCGACGGCCGCGCGGGTCGTGGCCGGCAGCGGGCGGCCCGCGGCGGCGTCCAGATCGGCGACCACCGCTTCGGCCAGCGCGAACAGGGCGCCGCCGGTCGCGTCGGGCACTGCGGCAAGGGTTTCCCGCACGAGAACGGCCCGCGTGAAGCGCCTGTCCCACCGGCCGTCGGCGCCCACCCGGCGATGCAGTTCCAAGGTCGATTTCCGCAGCTCAGCGAGCACTTGGCCATACTCGTCGGGGGTGGCCGGGACCGGCCGCACGGCCGCTACCAGGCGCAACCGCCGCTGTTCGGCGGCCTGCCGGCTGCCCAGTCCGAGCGCGGTGGCGATCTCACCCCACGTGGCGCCCTCGCGCCGGGCCCGGTCGATGAGGTCGAGCTCCTCGGCGTCGAGTCGGGCCCGCGCGGCGGGCACGGCTCGGAGGTCGGTCAGGTCAGCCACCGGCCCAGCCTAGCAAGTGTCAACGTTTTGTTGACAACCTCAGACCGGACGCAGGGATTTCAGCAGGGCGATGTCGGCCGCGTGACCCTCGTGCTCGACCGACGGCGTCTCGACGATGACCGGGATGCCGGCCGTTGCGGGGTGCGCCAGCAGCTCGGCGAAGGGCGCCGACCCGATGCGGCCCTGGCCGATCGTCTCGTGCCGGTCGCGGGTGGAGCCGCACTCGTCCTTCGAGTCGTTGGCGTGGATCAGCTGGAGCCGGCCCTCGCCCACGGAGGCGACCAGGGCGTCCAGCGTCTCCGTCATGCCGCCCGGGGTCGCCAGGTCGTGCCCGGCCGCCCACGCGTGGCAGGTGTCGAAGCAGACGCCCAGGCGCGGGTGATTGTCGACGGCGTCCAGATACCGGGTGAGGTCCTGCACCTTGGAGGCCAGACTGCGGCCGCCACCGGCACTCGGCTCGACCAGCAGCTGGGGCATGTCGTCGCGGTCGAGCAGCGGCAGCAGAGCCTCGCGCAGCTGGTGGAACGCCTTGTCGTCGTGCGCCTCGTCGACCGAGCTGCCCGCGTGGAAGACCACCGCGGAGGCGCCGATCGCCTGGCCCCGCTCGAGCGCGTGGGCCAGCACGGCGATCGACTTCTCGACGGTCAGCTCGGTCGGCGAGCCCAGGTTCACCAGCAGTGACGCGTGGATGAAGGCCGGGATCGCGCGCTCGCCGATGCCGTCGCGGAACAGCACGTCCTGCTTGGGGTCGCCCGGCGGCAGGGCCCAGCCGCGCGAGTTCGACACGTACACCTGAAGGGTTTCGGACTTCGCGGCGTCGACGTACGGGAGGGCGGCCTTGGCCAGCCCACCCGACGTCTTCGTGTGCGAACCGATGCGGCTCAGAAGCACTGGATCGCTACCTCGGTCTGCGGCTCGACCTGGGTGTTGCCGCCCGGCTGCTGACTGCGTACGAAAGCATTGGGGTTGAAGTCGATCCGGACGCGCAGGCCGAGTCCCTCGAGGGCGGCCCGGGCGTCCTGACACGGCTGGTTGGTCAGGTCGGGCACGGTGACCAGCGGCGGGCCCTTGCTGACGTCGAGGGTGACCTCGTCGTCCTTGGTGGCGCCGGTGCCGGACTTGGGCGTCTGCCCGATGACCGTGTCCTTGGGCTGGTCGCTGTCCTTGTAGCGCTCGGACGCGGTCAGCCCCAGCTTGGCCAGCTCGTCGCGGGCCTCGTTGATGTTCTTGCCGTTGAGGTCGGGCACCCGGATCGGGGCGCGGCCCTTGCTGAGCGCCACCGTGACGGTCGCGCCGCGCTTGAGCTGCGTGCCGGTCTTGGGGTCGGAGGAGAGCACCGCCCCCTCGGGCACGGTGTCGCTGTACTGCCCCGAGCCCTCTTTCAGCTTGAGGTTGAGCTGCTCGAGCTCGCCCCGCGCGGCGGCCAGTTCGAGGCCGGCCAGGTCGGGCACGGCGAAGCGTTCCGGGCCGAGCGACAGGTTGACCGTGATCACGCCGCCCTTGACGACCTTCCCGTCGGGCGCGGGATCCTGCGAGACGACCGTGTCCTTCGGGACGGACTCGCTGTAGGCGCCGTCGCCGTAGAACAGCTCGAAGCCCTGCTGCTGCGCGCTCAGCTCGACCTGGGCCTTGGTCTGGTTGATCAGCGAGGGCGCGTCGGTGTAGCGGCCCAGGGTGACCCACCAGGTGCTGCCGATGACGACCAGCACCATGACCGCCACGGCGGCCGACAGCAGGATGCGCCGCCGGTCGGGGCCCTCGCTGCTGCCGCGTCGCGACGAGCGCGGGAGCCGGCCCGCGGTGTATTCCTGGCCGCGCGGGGCGGCCTGGTTGGGCAGCCGGGCCCACGGCGGCCGATCGCCCGCGCCGATGGCGGGCACCACGGTGGTGGCGTCGGCGACCGGAGCACGCGTGGGCGGCACCTGACGCAGCAACGCGGTCTCGACGTTGGCCGCGCCGAGATCGTCGCGGACGGTCTGCACCTCGGCCAGGAGCGCGCCGGCGTCGGTCGGCCGGGCCCCCGGGTCGCGCCGGGTGGCCCGCGCGGTGAGGTCGTCGAGCACCGTGGGCAGACCCTTGACCAGACCCGACGGGGCAGGGACGTCGTTGTCGACGTGCTGCCAGGCCACCGCCACCGGGTCGTCGCCGTCGAACGGCACCCGGCCGGTCAGCATCTCGAACAGCACGATGCCGGCCGAGTAGACGTCGGTGCGGGCGTCGGCGTGACCGTCGGTCACCAGCTCGGGCGCGACGTAGGCCACGGTGGCCATGAGCTGCCCCGGCTCGTCGGCGCTGCTGGCCTCGACGGCCCGCGCCAGCCCGAAGTCGGCCACCTTGACCACGGCGTCGACCAGATTGGCCACGCCCCCGCTGGGCGCCTCGGCGACCAGCACGTTCTCGGGCTTGACATCCCGGTGCACGAGGCCGGCCCGGTGGGCGGCGGCGATCGCGGCGAGCATCTGCTCGAGGATCGCCAGGGCCTCGACCGGGCTGAGCCGGCGGCGCTGGGTGAGCAGGTCGCGCAGGGTGTTGCCCTGCACGTACTCCATGACCAGATAGGGCAGGCCCTGGTGGCGGCCCTGGTCGTACACGGCGACGACGTTGGGATGGGTGAGCCGGGCGATCGTCTTGGCCTCGTCGGTGAACCTGTCCACGAAGTGGGCATTGGTCGCTTGCGACGGGTGAATGATCTTCAGAGCGACGGTGCGCTCGAGTCGTTCATCAGTGGCGGTGTAGACGGTCGCCATGCCACCACGGGCCACCCGACCGGTGATCCGGTAGCGGCCGTCAATCGTCGTGCCGATCAACGTGTCGGCGACTGTGGTGTCCATCGGCGTGAAGTGTATGTGTCTTTCGCGTGGGGGCGATCCAGGATGTCATAGCTGAGTCCAAACGGGTACGGAGGCATGCGTCACCTCCGCCCGAACCGCACCGGCAAAAGCGGATTTAGTGGTGCCGCCGATGCCGCTTCCCGTCCCAGGAACGGCTCGGCGACGGCGAGGCCGAGGCGTCCGCGGACTCGCTCGGCGACGGTCCGGCGCTCGCCGAGGAGGACGGTGAGGGGGACAGCGACGGGGTCGGCGACGGCGGAGAGGTGGGCGCGGTCGGCGTCGGCACGGGCGGCTCGCAGTGACATTCCGGACTTGCCGGTTTTGTGGTCCGGATCGGACTCTTCGCCTGGACCGGGGGCGGCACAGCGGCGGCCTGCGGTGGTTGCGGCGCGGCGGGCGCCGGCGGTGGCACGGCCACCCCGGCCGGCGAGCGCGGGACCGCCACTGTGGTCCGCCCCGCGGTCGCGGCCCGGGACGACGGCCCCATCCCGACGGTGGTGGTCACCGCGACCCGCGGCGCCAGCGTGTCGGCCGCGGCCGGCTGCTCCGTCATCAGCGAGCCGAGCCCGTTCACCACGACCAGGTACGCCCCGGCCGCCCCGACCACGGTCAGCGTCCCGAACACGGTCATGGCCACGGCCCGGCGCGGCCGCCGGGCCGGCGGCGCCGGATCGGGCTCGACCAGGCCCTCCAGGCCCCAGGTGCCCATCCCGGTCGAGGTCACGTCCGGTCCGCCGGCGGGTGGCCGGACCGGTTCCCGGCCCAGGTCGTAGCGCAGCGAACGCCACGCTCCGGCCACTTCCGTGCGGGTCCTGCGCAACACGCTCATCGGGTTCCTTCTCCGCTCTCGTACGCTGTGGGGGTGAGCGATTCCGTTACCGCCGGACCGGCCGAGTGGGTCACCCTGCCCGACGTCTCCGCGAAGCTCGATGTGTCGATCAGCAAGGTGCACCAGATGATCCGCGACGGGCACCTGCTCGCGGTGCGCCGTGACGGCATCCGTGTGGTGCCGGCCGACCTGGTGGCCAACAGCACAGTGCAGAAGCACCTCCCCGGCGTGCTCAACTTGCTGCGCGACGCCGGGTACAACGACGAAGAGGCCCTCCGGTGGCTGTACGAGCCGGATGAGGCACTCGACGGGAACGCCGCGAAGGGCCTCGGCGGCGACCGTGCCCGCGAGGTGAAAAGGCGCGCTCAGGCGCTGGGCTTCTAGACCGTACGGCGGGTCGCCGCGTCGGCGAGGCGGTGCAGGACGTCCCGCGCCTCCTCGTCGATGGCCACCGCGTCCAGCGCGGCCAGGGACGCCGTCATCAGCTCGCCGATGCGCCGCTCGGTCGCGGCCAGGGCGCCGCTCTCGCGGATCAGCCCGCGCAGCCGGGTCACGCCGTCGAGGCTCAGGCCCTGGTCGCCCAGGCCGGCGTCCAATTCCGTACGCCCGGAGTCGTCCAGACCGGCGAAGGCCGCCGCCACCAGATAGGTCCGTTTACCCTCGCGCAGGTCGTCGCCCGCCGGCTTGCCGGTCCGGTCCGGGTCGCCGAACACGCCCAGGACGTCGTCCCGCAGCTGGAACGCCTCCCCCAGCGGCAGCCCGAAGGCCGAGTATGCGGCCGACACCTCGGCCGGCGCCCCGGCCAGCGCCGCGCCCAGCAGCAGCGGCCGCTCGACCGTGTACTTGGCCGACTTGAACCGGGCCACCTTGCCCGCCCGGTCGAGCGACGTGTCGGCCGTGGCCTGGGTCAGCACGTCCAGGTACTGCCCGACGGTGACCTCGGTGCGCATCTCGTCGAAGACCGGCCGGGCCCGGGCCAGGTCGTCGGGCGCGACCCCCGAGGTGTGCAGCAACTCGTCCGACCAGACCAGGGCCAGGTCGCCCAGCAGCACCGCGGCGCTGTCGCCGAACGCGGCCGCCCCGCCCCGCCAGCCCGCCGCCGTGTGCCGGGCCTCGAACCGCCGGTGCACCGAGGGCTCGCCGCGCCGGGTGTCCGAGCGGTCCATCAGGTCGTCGTGGATCAGCGCGCTGGCCTGCACGAGCTCGAGCGCGGAGACGGCCGCCACGAGCTGGTCGGAGTCGGGCCCGTGGGCGCCCCGGAACCCCCAGTAGGCGAACGCCGGTCGCAGCCGCTTGCCCCCGCCGAGCACGAAATCCTCGAGCGTCTCGGCCACGGCGACCAGCGCGGGGTCGATGCCGGTGAGACGGGAACGCTGCTCGGCCAGGAAGGCGGCCAGCGCCTTGTCGACGCGGGCACGCAGGTCAGCGGCTTCGAGGGGGGAGGTCACGGGACGACGCTAACCCACGCCGTCGGTACAGTCTTCTTGTGGCTCTCGGACTCCCTTCCCGCCTTCCCGGCATTCCGGCTATCGGCGAGCTCATCCGTGGGGGCGTTCCGACGTTCTCGTTCGAGTTCTTCCCGCCCAAGACGCCCGAGGGCGAGCGCCTGCTGTGGCGCGCGATCCGCGAGCTCGAGTCGCTGCGGCCCAGCTTCGTCTCGATCACCTACGGCGCCGGCGGCACCACGCGCGACACGACGGTCGCGGTGACCGAGCGGGTCGCCACCGAGACCACCCTGCTGCCGATGGCCCACCTGACCGCGGTCGACCACTCGGTGGCCGAGCTGCGCAACGTCGTCGGCCGGCTGGCCGGGGCGGGCATCCGCAACGTGCTCGCGGTGCGCGGCGACCCGCCCGGCGACCCGATGGGCGAGTGGGTCCGCCACCCGTCCGGCGTGTCGTACGCCGAGGACCTCGTGCGCCTGGTCAAAGAGTCGGGCGACTTCAGCGTGGGCGTGGCCGCGTTCCCCTACAAACACCCGCGCTCGGCCGACATCGACACCGACACTGCCCATTTCGTACGTAAATGCCGGGCCGGGGCCGATTTCGCGATCACGCAGATGTTCTTCGACGCCGACGAGTACCTGCGCCTGCGCGACCGGGTGACCGCAGCCGGCGGGGACACCCCGATCGTCCCCGGGGTCATGCCGGTGACCCGCATGGCCACGATCGAGCGCTCGTCGCAGCTCTCCGGCGCCCCGTTCCCGCCCGCGCTGCTGGCCCGCTTCGAAAAGGTGGCCCACGACGAGGCCGCGGTGCGCGCGCTCGGGGTCGAGGTGTGCGCCGAGATGTGCGCCCGCCTGCTCGACGAGGGCATCCCCGGCATCCACTTCATCACGCTCAACCGGTCGACCGCGACGCGCGAGGTGTGGCAGCTGCTGGCCCCCTCGGACGTGGCCGCCGCCGCGTAGCCCCCGTGCGCTGGGACGACTACGCCGCGGCGTGGTCCGAGCTGCACGGCGGCTTCGACCCCCGAAAGGCCAATTTCCTCGTACGAGGCTGGGTGCGCATCGCGTATGCCGTCGGCTCGTGGCTGGCCCGCCGGCGCGTCGGCCCGATGTCCGTCACCACCGCGGGCCTGCTGATCTGCCTGGCCGTGCCCGCCTCGGTGGCCGCGCTCGACCGCGTCGGCCTGTTCCTGGCCGCGGTCGTCGTGCTGGTGGCCGCCCTGGCCGACGGCCTGGACGGCGCCGTGGCCGTGATCACCGACCGGGCCACCCGCCTCGGCTATGTCTACGACTCGGTGGCCGACCGTCTGGGCGAGGCGGCCTGGCTGGTCGCCTTCTGGCTGGCCGGCGCACCCGGCTGGCTGGTCGTCACGGCCGGCGCCGCAAGTTGGCTGCAGGAGTACGCCCGGGCCCGCGCCACCGCGGCCGGCATGTCCGAGATCGGCGTGGTCACCGTGGCCGAACGCCCGACCCGGGTCCTGGTGGCCATCTTCGGCCTGCTGGCCGCCTTCGCCTGGGCCCCTCTCATCACCGCTGCCGCCGCGGTCTGGCTGGCCCTGGCCCTGGTCGCCGGCACCCAACTGCTGCTCGCGATCCGCCGCGCCCTAACGCCCTGAACAGGAATTTCTCGAATTTCCGCACCCCCGCCCATCCCTAACCCCCTCCCTCCCGGGGCGTGGTGGTTGACCTTACGGCTTGTCAAGAACGGGGCGGCGAGTTGTCCACAGGTCAGCCCGGCCAGTTCTCCACAGGCATCCGGGTGATCGTAAATCGGTTGTAACGACCGCCACACCGACCGTACCGTTGTCCACATCGGAGCCGCCGGGTCGGCGGCGGGCCGGCACGGGGGCAAGTCCGCTGACCGTCCCGGCCCCGAATCATCCGGTTGCGGATGATCCCGCGTTACCCTGGATCGGTGTCCGCCCCCGAACGCACCGAACGCGACGTCACCGGCCTGCTCAACATGGCCGGCCACGCCCTCTCCAACCGCCTTTCGGCCGCCCTGGCCGACGTCGACCTGACCGCGCGCATGCAGTGCGTGCTGATTCACGCGTTGGAGCAGGAGCGCACCCAGATCCAGCTGGCCGCGCTGGCCGATCTCGACAAGACCACCATGGTCAGCACGGTCGACGATCTGGAGCGCCGCGGCTTCGCCGAGCGCCGCCCGTCGGCCACCGATCGCCGGGCCCGGGTCATCGTCGTCACCGAGAAGGGCCGCCTCGCCGCCGAGGAGGGCCAGCGCATCGTCGACCGCGTGCATGCCGACGCCCTGAGCAGCCTGCCCGACGCCGCCCGGGCCGCCTTCGTCGAGGCCCTGGGCCAGCTGGCCGACACGACGCGCGACCCCGGCCCTCAGCCCGTCCGCCGGGCCCGCGGCCGATAGAAGGGTCGTAGCCAGTCCACCGGGCTCGCGGTCGATAGAAGGGCCGTAGCAGATAGTCCCGTAGCAGATTATCTGTTACGGTCGGGCCATGGTTGCTTCTTCTCCGAAAGAGCGCGCGGGGGCCCTGGCCGTCCTCTGCGCCATGTCCCTGATGATCGTCCTGGACAGCACGATCGTGGCCGTGGCAGTGCCGGACATCCAGCGTGACCTGGGCTTCTCCGACGCCGGCGTGGCCTGGGTGGTGAACGGCTACCTGGTCGCGTTCGCCGGGCTGCTGCTGCTCGCGGGCCGCCTCGGCGACCTGGTCGGGGCCTGGCGGGTCTTCCTGGCCGGCCTAGGCGTCTTCACCGTCGCCAGCCTGCTGTGCGGGTTCGCCCCCACCGCCGGGGCGCTCATCGCCGGGCGGTTCCTGCAGGGTGCGGGCGGCGCGCTGGCCGCGGCCGTCGTGCTCGGCATGATCGTGCGGCTCTACCCGGAACCCGCCGGGCAGGCCCGCGCGATGGGCATCTACAGCTTCACCCAGGCCGGCGGGGCCGCGGCCGGCTTCGTGCTCGGCGGGGTGCTGACCGACGCGGTCGGCTGGCCCGTCATCTTCCTGATCAACGCGCCCATCGGCCTGGCCGTATGGGTGACGGGCCGGCGCCTGCTCCCCCGCGAGACCGGCCCCGGCCTGCGTCAGGGCCTCGACCTGCCGGGCGCCCTGCTGATCACCGCCGGGCTCTCGCTGGCCGTGTACGCGATCATCAGCGCCGCCCCCCTCGCCGCCGCCGCGGCCGTGCTGCTGCTGGCCGGCTTCGTGCTGCGCCAGCACCGGGCCCGTCGCCCGCTGATCGAGCTGCGCGTCCTGTCCCGCCCGTGGTTGCTGATCGCCAACGCGGCCGTCGTGCTGGTCTTCGCCACCGGCATGGGCTTCCAGTTCCTGAACGCCCTGTTCGTACAGCGGGTGATGGGCTACGACGCACTCGGCACCGGCCTCGCGTTCCTGCCCACACCGATCGTGATCGGCCTGATCTCACTCTTCGTGGCGCCCCGCCTGACCGGCCGCTTCGGCCCGCGTCCGGTGCTGATCGGCGGCCTGACTGTGCTGCTGGCCGGTCTGCTCCTGCTGCACCGCATGCCGGTGGCCCCGTCGTACTGGGCCGACATGTTCCCGCCGCTGGTCATCATGGGTCTCGGCGTGGGCGTCACCATCCCGTCGATCATCATGCTGGCCATGGCCGGCGCCGCCCCGGCCGACACGGGCATGGTCTCCGGCTTCAGCAACACCGCCCAGCAGGCCGGCGGCGCCCTGGGCCTGGCCGTCCTGGCCGCCGTGGCCGCCGCCCGCACGGCCGGCCAGGACAGCGCCGCCGGACTGCACGCCGGCTACACCCTCGCTTTCCTGGTCGCCGCCGGCTTCGTCCTGGCCGCCCTGCTGATCGTTGTCCTCGCTCTGCGCCGCCGTCCCGAGCGGGTGCCCGCGGCCGTGGCTAGGGCCGAGCCCTGCCCGGCCTGAGCCGCCGGCGCACCTGAGCACGTCGAGCGCCCGTTCCAGGCTCATCCGCAGGGCGGTGGTGCGGTGCGGGTCATCCTCCAAGAACGCCTCCGGCTCGGTAAAGGTTGGGGGCAGGTATTGTTCCTCCCCGGCCTGGGGAGGCGAAGCGAGTGGCACAACTGCATTTCCGGTACGCGGCGATGAACAGCGGCAAAAGCACGATGGTGCTGCAATACCGGCACACCTACGCTGCCTGCGGCCGCACCGGTCTGCTGATGACCCGTCTCGACCGGGCCGGCGAGGGGATAGTCTCGTCCCGCATCGGCCTCAGCGCCGACGCCATCGAGTTCGGGGCCGACACCGATTTCGCCCACTTCGTCATGGCCCATCCCGGCGCCCGGGTCGACCACCTGATCGTCGACGAGGCCCAGTTCCTCTCGGCCGAACAGGTCGACCAGCTGGCCTGGCTCGTCGACGACCAGGACATCGACGTGTTCACCTTCGGCCTGCTGTCGGACTTCCGCGGCGAGCAGTTCACCGGGTCGGCCCGCCTGGTCGTCCTGGCCGACATCGTCGAGGCGCTGCAGGTCTATCCGATGTGCTGGTGCGGCCAGCCGGCCCGGATGAACGCGCGGGTCACCGACGGCGTGATGGTCCGCGACGGCGACACCGTGGTGGTCGGCAACACCGACCCGGACGCCGAGGTCAGCTATGTCGTGCTGTGCCGCCGCCACCACCGCGCGGGCCGCCCCTACTCCCCCGCCCCGGCCGTCACCCTGGTCGGCTGATCGGGCGGCCATCGAGGACGACGGGTTCGACCGGCAGATCGCCGGCCAGCAGTGCCGGTAGCAGCGTGAGCAGGCCGCGGGGCGAGAAAAGGTCGTCCGACGTGATCATCTCGGCCACGCTCCACCAGCGGAACTCGCCGACCACGTCCGTGCCGCACGGTGCGAAGGCCGGCACCTGGACCAGGAAGTAGTCGTTGATCACACCGTCCCAGCCGGGCACGTAGTCGACGCCGGGCGTCTCGCGGTGCCAGACGTGCGGCGGCGCGCCGTCCAGGTCGAGCCCGGTTTCCTCGGCCAGTTCGCGCCGCAACGCCTCCAGCAGCGTCTCGCCCGGCTCGATACCGCCGCCGGGTGGCACCCACAACGTGGCGTCACCCAGCGGCGTCGCGTAGAGCAGCAACCGGTCGTCCGGATCAACCACCAGCCCGCGTACGGAGTGCCGCAGCCTCACGCCGACCGCAGCAGCCCGCTCAGCACGTCGATCGTCCGGTCGAGCCCGTCGTCGTCCACGTCGAGGTGGGTGATGACCCGGGCGATCGACGGCAGCATGGGCGATATCAGTACGTCCTGCTCGGCCGCGCGCGCGGTCAGGGCGGGCGCGTCGAGCGAAGACTTGGACAGGTCGAGCAGCACGATGTTGGTGCGGACGGCGGCCGGGTCGACCACGCCGTACGGCGCCAGCGCCTCGGCCAGCCGGCGGGCCCGGGCGTGGTCGTCGGCCAGCCGGCCGATGTGGTGCTCGAGGGCGTGCAGCCCGGCCGCGGCCAGGATGCCGACCTGGCGCATGCCGCCGCCCAGCCGCTTGCGCAGCACCCGCGCCCGCGCCATGTTCTCGCGGCTGCCGATGATCAGCGAGCCGACCGGCGCGCCCAGCCCTTTGGACAGGCACACGGACAAGGTGTCGAACAATTCTCCGTACGCGGGAAGCGGAACTTCGTCGGCCACGGCCGCGTGCCAGATCCGGGCACCGTCACAGTGGAGGCCGACGCCCGATTTTTCCGACAGGTCGCGCAGCGAGCGCAGCGTGGCCAGCGGCACTACCGTGCCACCACCGAGGTTGTGCGTCTGCTCGACGGCCAGCGCCCGCGTCGGCACCGACGGATAACCCATCGGCCGGATCATCGCCGCGATCTGCTCGACATCGAGATCGGCGCCGACCGAGGGCCACGTACGCGTGGAGATGCCGCCGATGGCGGCCGCCGCCCCCAACTCGTACGTCACGACGTGCGCGTCCCCACCGGCCAGCAACTCGCCCCCGGCCGGCACGTGCAGCTGCAACGCGATCTGGTTGGCCATCGTGCCCGAGGGCGCGAACAACGCCGCCTCGTGCCCGAACATCTCGGCCGCCCGCGCCTCGAGCCGCAACACCGTCGGATCGTCACCGAAGACGTCGTCGCCCACCTCGGCGTACGCCATGGCCTCGCGCATCGCAGGGGTGGGCCGGGTGACCGTATCGGACCGCAGATCAACCACGAAGCATCTCCGCGACCAGGAACGCGAGCTCGAGGCTCTGCTGGGTGTTCAGCCGGGGGTCGCAGGCCGTCTCGTAGCGGTCGGGCAGGTCGAGATCCTCGATGCCCTGCGCGCCGCCGAGGCACTCGGTGACGTCCTCGCCGGTCAGCTCGATGTGGATGCCGCCCGGGTGGGTGCCCAGGCCGCGGTGCACCTCGAAGTAGCCCAGCACCTCGTCGACGATCCGGTCGAAGTGGCGGGTCTTGTAGCCGTTGGACGACTCGTGCGTGTTGCCGTGCATCGGGTCGCACTGCCACACGACCTTGGCCCCGGCCGCCGTCACCTTCTCGACGATCGGCGGCAGCGCGTCGCGGACCTTGCCGTTGCCCATCCGGCTGATCAGCGTGAGCCGGCCCGGGATGTTGTCGGGGTTGAGCTTCTCGCACAGCTCGATCGCGGTCTCGGGCGACGTGCCGGGCCCGAGCTTGACGCCGATCGGGTTGGCGATCCGGCTGATGAAGTCGATGTGCGCGTGGTCGAGCTGGCGGGTGCGCTCCCCGATCCACAGGAAGTGCCCGCTCAGGCCGTACGCCTTGCCGTCGCTGACCCGGGTCAGGGCCCGGTCGTACTCGAGCGCCAGCGCCTCGTGCGAGCAGTACAGGCTGACCGTACGCAATGCTTCGCTGTCGGTCATGCCGCAGGCCCGGATGAAGTCGAGAGCGCGGTCGATCTCGCGGGCGATGGCGTCGTAGCGCTCACCGGCCGGCGAAGCGCGCACGAAGTCCTTGTTCCAGTCGTGCAGGCCGTGCAGGTCGGCCAGACCCCCGGCCAGGTACGCCCGCAGCATGTTCATGGCCGCGGCCGAGTTCGCGTACGCCCGGATCATGCGCTGCGGGTCGGCCACGCGGGCCGCCTCGGTCGCCTCGAGCGAGTTGATCAGGTCGCCGCGGTAGGCCGGCAGCCCGAGCGAGTCGGTCGGGGCGGAACGCGGCTTGGTGTACTGCCCGGCGACCCGCGCGACCTTGACGACGGGCATCGAGGCCCCGTACGTCAGCACGACCGCCATCTGCAGCAGCGTGCGCGCGTTGGCCAGCAGGTGGCTCTCGGTGTTGTGGTCGAACGTCTCGGCGCAGTCGCCGCCCTGGAGCAGGAACGCCCGCCCCTCGCAGACGTCGGCCAGCTTGACCCGCAGCTGGTCGACCTCGTACGGCGCGACGATCGAGGGCACGTTGTCGAGCACCTGGCAGACCGAGGCGACCTCGTCCAGGTCCGCCCACGGCGGCATCTGCACCCGGGGCAGGGTGCGCCAGCGGTCGAGGCCGAGCGCCTCGTCCTCGGCGGAGTCGGTCGACGGGCGGGAGGTCTGCAGGGCCGAGTTGCCCACCCCCGGGTAGCTGAGCTGATGCCACTCTCGCTGCATATCCCAAGCGTACGGAAGCGGGGCACCAGGCTTGCGCCCGGTGCCCCGCTTCACTGAGGAGATGAAGGACTAGAGGTTGTTCTTGATGGCGCTGATCAGCTCGCCGTTGCTGGTGTCGCCGGAGAACTCCCAGAAGAAGGCTCCGCCGAGACCCTGCTGCTTCACGTAGGACATCTTCCCGGCGATGGTCGACGGGGTGTCGTAGCTCCACCAGTTGCTGCCGCACTTGGCGTACGCGGTGCCACCGACAGTGCCCGTGGCCGGGCAGCTGTTCTTGAGCACCTTGTAGTCCTCGATGCCGGCCTCGTAGGTACCCGGGGCCGCACCGCTGGCCGAGCCGCCCGGGGCGGCCTGGCTGACGCCGGTCCAGCCGCGTCCGTAGAAGCCGATGCCCAGCAGCATCTTGCTGGCCGGAACGCCCTTGCTCTTCAGCTTCTGGATCGCCGCGTCGGACCAGAAGCCCTGCTGCGGGATGCCGGCGTACGAGTTGAGCGGCGAGTGCGGGGCGGTCGGGCCCTGCGGGGCGAAGGCGCCGAAGTAGTCGTACGTCATCGGGAAGACCAGGTTCAGCTTCGAGATGCCGGCCGCGTAGTCGGCCACGTCGAGCTTGCCGCCGTTGGAGCCGTCGGCCGAGATGGCCGAGGTGACCAGGAAGTTATTGCCGAACTTGTTCCGGACAGCGGTGATCACGTTGTTGTAAGACGCGGGGCCGCTGGCGTCACAGGACAGGCCACAGGCGTTGGGGTACTCCCAGTCGAGGTCGATGCCGTCGAAGACGTCCGACCACCGGGGGTCCTTGACCAGGTTGTAGCAGGAGTTGGCGAACCCGGTCGGGTTGGCCGCGGCCTGGGTGAAGCCACCGGACCAGGTCCAGCCGCCGAACGACCAGATCACCTTGAGGTTCGGGTACTGCTTCTTGAGCTTGCGCAGCTGGTTGAACGAGCCGCGCAGCGCGCCGGTGTCCCACGTGTCGGCGACGCCGTCGACGCTCTCGGCCGCGGAGTAGGCGCGGTCGTAGTCGGCGTACGAGTCACCGATCGAGCACTGGCCGCCGGTGGTGTTGCCGAACGCGTACAGGATGTGCGTCAGCTTGGCCGCCGAGCCCGACGTGACCAGGTTCTTCACGTGGTAGTTGCGGCCGTAGACGCCCCACTCGGCGAAGTAGCCGACGACGTTCTTGCCACTGGCGCCGGGCGGGGTGGTCGGCGGCGTGGTGGGCGGCGTCGTCGGGGGCGTCGTCGGCGGGGTGGTGGGGGGCGTGGTCGGGGGCGTGGTGGGGGGCGTGGTCCCGCCGCAGACACCGTTGTCGATCCAGACGGCCCACTGACTGCTGTTCGTGGCCGGAGACTCGTTCTGAGTCCACCACTTGGCGGTGTAGTTGTGGCCGTTCTGAGAAGCCTGGTTGTCCTTGACGTAGACGGCGGTGGAGGACCACGCGGGGGCACAGGCCGCAGCGGCGGACGCCTGGGTCGCCGGGATCGCGCCGGTGGCGGCCACCAGCACGATCGCCGACGCCCAGGTGGCGCGGCGGAGGGATTTCTGCACTGGGTCTCCTCATGGAACAGTTAGGAAACTTTCCAAAAAGTTCGTTGGGAGTGACCGTAGTCATAGCCATTCACAATCGTCAAGATGTCCCGGCGGGATTGCCCGAACGCTTAACTTTCCCGTCACGGCCGCTACGGGGTGCACACTGACGGATACAGCGCGTAGTCTGCGAACATGACCATCTCCGACGCTGTAGTCACTGAGGCCACACGCCGCCGATGAGCATCCGTGTGATTGGAGTCGATGCGTACGCCCTCGGCTGGGTCGGTGTCGAGCTGCGCGACGGCTCGTTCGGCCGGGCCGTCCTGGCCTCCACGTTGTACGAGATCGTGGCCGGCAGCTCCGGCGCCTCGGTCATCGGCGTGGACATCCCCCTCGGCATGTTGCCCGACCGCTGGCGGGCCGCCGACACCCTGGCCGCCGACCAGCTCGGCCCGCGCCGCGGCAGCGTGTTCCGGGTGCCACCGCGCGCGGTGTGGCAGGAGCCCGAGTTCACCACGGCCAACCGGCTCTGCCGCGAGCTGACCGGGGCCGGGCTGAGCCGGCAGTCCTGGGCCCTGCGGCCCAAGCTGCTCGAGGCCAACGCGATCTGGGAACGCCATCCCGGTCTGCTCTTCGAGGCGCACCCCGAGGTCTCGTTCCGCACGATGGCGGGCGAACCCCTGCAGTACGCCAAGAAGACGTGGACCGGTCAGGCCCGGCGGCGCGAGCTGCTGGCCCGCAACGGCATCGTGCTGCCCGACCAGATCGGCCCGGCCGGTCAGGCCCCGCCCGACGACATCCTCGACGCGGCCGCCGTCGCGTGGTCGGCCCACCGCATGGCCACCGGCACGGCCCTGAGCCATCCCAGCCCGCCCGAGGAGAACAACGGCAGCAAGATCGCTATCTGGTACTAGCGGCGATGTCCCGGGCCCGGTCGCGGGCCGCCTCGAGGGCGCTGAGGAACGCCGCGCGTACGCCGTTGGCCTCGAGCTGACGCAGCGCGGCGGCCGTGGTGCCGGCGGGTGAGGTGACCGACTCGCGCAGCAGGGCCGGGTGCTCGCCCGAGTCGCGCAGCATGACGGCCGAGCCGACCGCGGTCTGCACGGCCAGGTCGGCGGCGACCGTGCGGGGCAGGCCGAGATGCACGCCGGCCTCGATCATCGACTCGACCACCAGATAGAGGTAGGCCGGGCCCGAGCCGGAGAGCGCGGTCACCGCGTCCTGCTGATACTCGGGCACGCGGAGCGTCCGGCCGATCGGCTGGAAGATCTCTTCCGCCGTGGCCACGTGTTCCTCGGTGGCGTGCGCGCCCGCCGACAGCACCGACATGGCCTGGTCGACCAGGGCCGGGGTGTTGGTCATGACCCGCACGACGGGAACGCCGTCGGGCAGCCGCTCGGCGAAGAAGTTCGTGGGCAGCCCGGCGCAGAGCGAGACGACGAGCTTGTCGGCCGTCACCTTGGCCCCGACCTCGGCCAGCAGCTTGCCCGCGTCCTGCGGCTTCACGCCGACCACCAGCACGTCGGCCTGGGCCACGGCGGCCTCGTTGGACAGCGGGCGGATGCCGTAGCGCTCGGCCAGCTCGGCCGCCCGCTCGGGCCGCCGCGCGGTGGCCAGCACCTGGTCGACAGGCCGCCCTGAGCGCAACAGCCCGGCCAGCACGAGTTCCCCCAGCTTGCCCGTCCCCAGCACGGCGACGCTCATGTCCGGCCCCTTTCGACACGTAAGGGGCGACCAGCATGGCCGCCCCTTACATCAACTACAAGATCATCAGCTTCCGAAGAAGACTTCGGCCTCTTCGTAGCGCGACAGCGGCACGGTCTTGAGCTCGCCGGTGCCCTCGGCCAGCGGGACGCGCACGATGTCGGTGCCCCGCAGCGCCATCATCTTACCGAAGTCACCCTCGTGAACGGCGTCGATGGCCTGCAGGCCGAAGCGGGTCGCGAGCACCCGGTCGAACGCGGTCGGCGTGCCACCGCGCTGGATGTGACCGAGGACGACCGTGCGGGCCTCCTTGCCGGTCTTCTCCTCGAGCTGCTCGGCCAGCCACTGGCCGATGCCGCCCAGGCGGACGTGGCCGAACGAGTCGAGCTCCTTGCTCTGCAGCGCCATCTGGCCGTTGAGCGGCTGGGCACCCTCGGACACGACGACGATCGGCGCGTACTCGACCTGGAAGCGCTTGGTCACGTACGTGGCCACCTGGTCGACGTCGAACTCGCGCTCGGGGAGCAGGATGACGTTGGCGCCACCGGCCAGGCCGGCGTGCAGCGCGATCCAGCCCGCGTGGCGGCCCATGACCTCGACGACCAGCGTGCGGTGGTGCGACTCGGCCGTGGTGTGCAGCCGGTCGATCGCCTCCATGGCGATGTTGACAGCGGTGTCGAACCCGAACGTGTAGTCGGTCGCGTTGAGGTCGTTGTCGATCGTCTTGGGCACGCCGACCACGTTGACGCCCAGGTCGTTCAGCTTGGTGGCGACGCCGAGGGTGTCCTCGCCGCCGATCGCCACGAGCGCGTCCACGCCCTGCTCGGCCAGGTTGGCCTTGATCTTCTCGACGCCACCCTCGATCTTGAACGGGTTGGTGCGCGAGGAGCCCAGGATGGTGCCACCCCGGGGCAGGATGCCGCGGACCTCGGCGATGCCGAGCGGCTTCGTCAGACCCTCGAGCGGGCCCTTCCAGCCGTCGCGGAAGCCGACGAACTCGTGACCGTAGGCGGCGACGCCCTTGCGGACCACCGCCCGGATCACCGCGTTGAGACCGGGGCAGTCGCCGCCGCCGGTGAGCACGCCGATACGCATGTTGCTCGTCCTCCCTGTAACGGGGTTATCGCAAGAAGCTGTCGAGCCCGTCGAGCCCCAGGGAGAATGTGTCGGCAGCGCTGCCGTGCCCGGGGCGGGCTTGCGACCCGAACTTTAGTCGCCGCCCGCTTCCCGGATGCATCCGCCCCGCTAAAGCCGCACTGTTTCGTTCTCGCCCGCGTCCGGGGTCTTTCCGGTTACGGCCGCCTTGGCCGCCCCCAGCACGGTGAGGACCTTCGAGCTGTGCGCGGCCTCCCAGTACTCGGCCGTGTCCCCGGTCACCTTGACCAGGGTCAGGTTGGGCGTCTCGAGGCCCTCGGGGAACCACGCCTTGAGGAGCGGGTTCCACAGCTCCTTGGCCTTGGCCGGGTTGTCGGTGCGCACGGCCCGGCCGGCGATGGAGATCCAGTTGTTCTGCTTCTGGTCGCTGAACGACACGTTCACCTCGGGGTGCACGGCGATCTGCTCGACCAGGTCGGAGTCGGAGTACGTGAAGAACCACAGGTCGCCGTCGAACTCGACGTCCTGCAGGGCCATCGGCCGGCTCACGTGCTTACCGTCGGCCGTCATCGTGGTCAGCATGCTGATCCGAGCGTCCTTGACCATCTCTTTGACCTTGTCGCGGCGTTCCTGCTCGGTGTTCGTCATGCCTGTTCCACTGCCCGCGAATCGACCGGTCAAACGGGGCGCTCAGCCGCCCATGGCGCGCCAGCGGGCCAGGTTGTGCCGGGCGTCGACCAGCGCGTCGTGCCGGCCCGACATGGTCGGCAGCGCCGGCCGGCCCTTGTCGTCCCAGAGCTGGCGCAGATCTTTGGTGAAGCGCGGGATGTCGCGGGGCAGGGCGGGCATGGCCCCCCAGAGCTGAGCCAGCGCGACGTGATCGTAGGCGGCGAACCAGGCCCACAACTCGATCTGCTCGTCCCGGCCCGAGACCGGCTCCTTCAGGAACGCGTACAGGTCGTCGCGGATCCGCTCGCGCGAGCGCCACGCCTGGTCCGAGGGGGACGGCAGCTTGTCGAGGACGTTGCGGCGGACCCAGGGAATCGCGCGACTGTCGTCGAACTCGGTGCTGACCGCGTAGAACTCGCGGCCGAACTCGTCGACCACGCCGATCGAGACCAGGTCGACCAGGCGCCCGTCCTCGATGAACTCGCAGTCGTAAAAGTATCTGTAAGGCCCCATCCGACCTCCCCACCGCCGCCCTTCAAATGCCTGAAGACTGATCTTGCTGCCTATTGTTCCAGGGCGCTCCGAGCCATCCGCAGCCCCTCCTCGCACCCGTGGCGAGCCGCCCGCTCGGCCTGCACCGCCCAGCGCAGGCGCAGCAGCACCGGCAGCACGGCGTGCAGCTCGTCGGCCCCGACCGGCCCGGCGGCCAGGTAGCCGTCGATCAGTTCGCCCGACCGGGACACTCCCCCGGCGTACACGACCGCCGCGGCCACGTCGTAGGCCAGCGGGCCGACCCCGCTCGCGCCGAAGTCCAGCAGCCCGGCCCGGCCCGTGCCCGGGTCGACGACGAAGCCGCCGGGCGCCGGGTCGCCGTGCAGCACCCCGTACGTCAATCGGTCGGTGACGGTCAGGCGCTTGGCCGCGGCCGCCGCGTCGGCGACGGCCCCGCGCAGCCACGGCTCGGCGTCGAGGTGGCCGGCGCCGGGGTCGACCGGTTGCCAGGCCCGCAACCCGGGGTGGTGAAAGCCCTGCAAAGCCCGGTGCACGGCCCCGAGCCGGTCGCCCCACCACTGCTGGTCGACCGGGTCGGCGCCGTCGAGCCGGCGGCCGGGCACCCGGCGCAGCACCGCGAACGCGCCGGCCTCGGTCTGGGCGGTGAGCCCGCCGGCCAGGGTGCGCACCGGTTCCCCGGCCGGGATGTCCCGCCCCCGCAGGTGCTCGGTGGCGGCCAGCCCGGCCTCCACCGGAAGGCGTTCGCCGGGGTCACTCAGCCGGACGACGTACTGGTCACCCGCGACGGTCACCTCCCATCCGTGTGACAGCAGCACCCGGTCCAGGGCGGTGATGTCGCTCGGGACGAGATGCCACTCGTCCCGCAGCGTCGTTCGAAGCAGCTCGGCATCCGGCACCGCGGGATTGTCAGGGCAGATGACGTAAATCCGACGGACAACGGGGGCGACCTCGGGCCGGTGCTCACTCTTGGCATCCAGAGGTTTACAGATAGCGACAGGAGCGGAATGATCCTATGAGGCGCTCGCGGTGCAGGCGCGCAGAAATGGCGCCGGCGGGTTGCCGTGTGCTAAGAGTGATCGTTCGCGTCGTGGGGCCGACGCGGCCCTCTCGCCGCCGCGGCTCCCACCGGGGGAGGGATGACGCCGTGGACCATCGCATGCCGGACAATGGCGACGCGCTGACCGGAGTGGACATGTTCGCCGGTCTCGAGCCCGAGGTCCGTCAGCGGGTGATCGCCACCGCGGTCCCTCGTACGTACCGGAAAGGGCAGATCATCTTCGTCGAGCACGACCCCGGCGAATCCTTGATCATTCTGAAACGCGGCGCCGTGGCCATCTTCCGCACCGCACCGACGGGCGAGCGCGCCGTGCTCACCGTCGTCCGCCCGCCCGACGTCCTGGGCGAGGTGTCCCTGCTGGACGCCTCGGCCCGCAGCGCGTCGGCCGAGGCGATCGAGGACTGCCAGGCGCTGAGCCTGTCCCGCTCGGCGTTCATCGACCTGGTGCACGCCAACCCGCGGATCCTCGACGCCGTGATGCGCTCGGTCGGCGCCCTGATCCGCCGGTTGACGGAACAGAACACCGACCACGTGTTCCTCGACCTGCCGGGCCGGGTGGCCAAGACGCTGGTGCGGCTGGCCGGCGAGAGCCAGGCCCCGATGATCACGATCGAGCTCAACCAGAGCCAGCTGGCCGAGATGGCGGGCGGCTCGCGGCAGAGCGTGAATCAGGCCATCGGCTCGTTCGCCAGCCGCGGCTGGCTGCGCACCGAGGGCCGCCGCATCGTCGTCACCGACCTGCCGGCGCTCCGTCGCCGAGCGGGGATGGTGACTTGAGTTTGCCGGCATAGATGTCCACGTACTCGCGGCCCGACATGGCCATGAGCTCGAACATGATCTCGTCGGTGATCGCGCGCTCGACGAAGCGGTCGCCCTTGGCCTGGGCGTAGCGGCTGAAGTCGAGCGGCTCGCCGAACCTCATCCGGACGCGCTTGATCTTGGGGATCATCGTGCCGGTGGGCTGGATCTCGTCGGTGTTGAGCAGCGCCACCGGCACCACCAGGGCCCCGCTCTCGAGCACCAGCCGGGCCACCCCGGTCTTGCCGCGGTAGAGCCGGCCGTCGGGCGAGCGCGTGCCCTCGGGATAGATGCCCGCGACCCCGCCCTCGCGCAACACGCGCAGCAGGGTGTCGAGGGCGGCCTGGGCCGCCTTCCCACCCGAACGGTCGACCGGAATCGTCCCGGTTCCGCTGAAGAACTGGCGCATCAGCCAGCCTTTGATGCCCTTGCCGGTGAAGTACTCCGCTTTGGCGACGAACGTCACCCTGCGGCCGACAACAAGGGGTGTGAAGATCGAGTCGGAGAACGAGAGGTGGTTGCAGGCCAGAATCACCGGCCCGCTGCGGGGCAGGTGAGGCAGGCCGCGAACATCGGGGCGGAAGAGAAGCTTCAGCACCGGTCCGAGAACCACATACTTGAGCAACCAGTAGAACACGGTGTCCTTCCCTGGACGGCCGGGCCTTGGAAGCGTACGAAGCGGGGCGGCGCGCCACAACGCACTCCCGCAACCTGTCCATGTCGTGTCACCATTCAAGGCACGGTCGGCGAGGGAGTGTGCAGGGGTGACAGCGGGTGGCGCCCGCCGCGGGCGGCGGGACAACGGGCTCGACGCGGCCGATTACGCGGTCGCGGGCGACGTGGATCCACGCGTCGGTGAGCACCTCCTCGATGTGCTGGCAGCCGGCGGCATAGCCGCCTATCTGCAGCCCACGGCCGATCTCAACCCCATCTTGCGCGCCACCACTCTGCCCGCGCGGCCGATCGACCGTCTTTATGTCGACCGCGCCCACCTCGAGGTCGCGCGCGAGCATCTGCACAAGGCGACCGGCGGCGAGCCGCCCACACCGCCGCCCGCTCCCCCGGCCGACCCGACCGCGGCGCCGGCCACCGAGCCCGACATCGAGGCCGAATGGGCCAAGATCGTCGCCGGTTTCCACACCTCGGTCGACCCCACCGCGGCGCCCTGGCCGGCTTCCGAAGCCATCGAGGCGCCCAAGGAGCCGCCGCGCACCGGGGGCCTGTCGAACGCGTCCGACTTCTCCGGCGTCTCGCTCAACCGGCGCCGCACCGACCGGCCCGCCCCGCCCGAGCAGGATCCGTCGCTGCTCGACGGTCTCGACACGTTCGGCGCCGGGCTGCCCGACGACGACGAGGACGACGAGAACGAGCGCTACGTCCCGCCACCCCCGCCGCCGCTGCCGCGCTTCTCCAAGTACGCGATCATCGGCGTCCTCGGTGTGGTCGTCGGCTTCGTGTTGTTCCTGTTCCCGACGATGCTGCCGATCGACCGCGACTACGTGACGTTGCTCGGCTTCGCGGCGATCGTCTCGGGCGCGGTCATGCTGGTCTGGCGCCTGCGGTCGGGTGACGACGAGGACGACTACGACGATGGCGCGGTCGTCTGACGCATTGTTCGAAAATTAAAACCATGTTTAATCGACCATCGTCGGTCTAATTGCGAGTAGCCATCCGATAACCTTCGGTGATGCGTCAGAGCTCGCTCGTCGTCGTGGCCAACCGTCTTCCGCTCGACGACAACATCGCCCCCGACGGCGCGTGCGAGTGGCGCCGAAGCCCCGGCGGCCTGGCCGGCGCTCTGCACGCGATCCTCGAACAGACCCCCGCGACCTGGGTCGGCTGGACCGGCACGATCGGCGAGGCCCAGCGGCTGCCCGACCTCGGGACGCTGCGGCTGTGCCCGGTCTCGCTGACCGAGGCCGAGGCGCGCGGCTACTACGAGGGATTCGCCAACTCGACACTGTGGCCGCTCTATCACGACGCGGTCGAGCCGCCCGTCTTCGACCGCGGCTGGTGGGAGACGTACCGCTCGGTCAACCGGCGCTTCGCCGAGGCCGCGGCCGAGGTGGCCGAGCCCGGGGCCACGGTCTGGGTGCAGGACTACCACCTGCAGCTCGTTCCCCAGCTCCTGCGCGAGATGCGGCCCGACGTGGTGATCGGCTTCTTCCTGCACGTGCCGTTCCCGCCGCCCGAGCTGTTCATGCAGCTGCCGCGCCGGGTCGAGCTGCTGCGCGGCATGCTCGGGGCCGATCTGGTGGGCTTCCAGCGACCGCAAGCGGCCCACAACGTCGCCCAGCTGGCCGCGAAGCTGCTCGACGCCCGCGGTGCCGACGACGCGATCACATTGGACGACCGCGTGGTCCGGACAGGCGCCTTCCCCGTGTCGATCGATGTGGCCGAGATGCGGTCGCTCTCGGCCCGGCCGTACGTGGTGAACCAGGCCCGTCGCCTGCGGCACGACCTCGGCTCGCACAAGCGGGTGCTGCTCAGCGTCGACCGGCTCGACTACACCAAGGGCATCGAGCACCGGCTCACCGCGTACTCGGAACTGCTCCGCGACGGCCGGCTCAAGGTCCGCGACACGGTGATGGTGCAGGTGGCTGTGCCCAGCCGCGAACGCGTGGAGAACTACCGCGGGCTGCGCGACCGCATCGAGGGCGAGGTCGGCCGCATCAACGGCGAGTACGGGCGGGTCGGCGAGCCGGCCATCCACTACCTCAACCAGCCGTTCGACCGGGCCGACCTGGCCGCGCTCTACCAGACCGCCGACGTCATGGTGGTGACCCCGCTGCGCGACGGCATGAACCTGGTCGCCAAAGAGTTCGTGGCGGCCCGGCGCGACGACAGCGGCGCCCTGGTGCTCAGCGAGTTCGCCGGGGCCGCGGCCGAGCTCGAGGACGCTTTCCTGGTCAACCCGCACGACGTCGACGGTCTCAAAGAGACACTGCTGCACGCCCTGGCGGCCGACCCGGGCGACCTGGCCACCCGCATGAAGGCGATGCGTTCGTACATCACCGCCAACGACATCCACGCCTGGGCCCGCGCCTACCTCACCGAACTGGATCTGGCCCGGTCGCTAGCTCTCTAGCTCTTTTTCGAGCCAGTCCACAATGGCCTCGATCGGGTCGGCCCAGGTCACGTCGAGCATCAGTTCGTGGCCCATGCCGGGGAAGAGCAACGGCGCGCTGCCGTAGCGAGTGGCGGTGCGGTCGAGCGACGTCCGCGGCACCACCCGGTCGTCCGGGCTGCCCACCACCAGCACCGGCGGGTCGCCGACCGGGCGCGGCGCGGGGTCGTGGGTGACCAGTTCGCGCCGCGGCCGCGCGACGATCCGCTCGAGGAACCGCTGGGCGTCCTCGGCCGGCATCTCCGGGCCGAACAGCTGCCGCCGATTCAGCCGCAGCCGCCCGCCGAACAGGGCCGGCAGCGTGCCGAACGGGTTGGCCCGCAGCGCCGCCCCCAGCGTCGGCCAGCCGTCCATCACCGGCGCCGCGAGCACCGCGGCCCGGACCGGGTAACGACCCATGGCGTACGCCACCACGAGCGCACCGGCCCCCTGGCCGACGAGCACGGCCTGCCGGGGCAGGGACGCCGCCACCTGCACCACGTCGTGCACCTGGGCCCGCAGGTCGCCGTCCGGCCGCGGGGTGAGGGCATGGGCCGCGAAGCCCCGCGCCGCCGCCCGGGGCAGCCACGTCTCAGCGAACGCCCACGCGCCGTGACCGAGGCCGGGCACGAACAGCAACGGCGGCCGGTCGGTCCGCGCGTCCTCGGTCAGCGAGACGACCTCACGCTCGGCCGCCGGCACCGGGTCGGTCCAGTCCTCGTAGCGCAGCACCTGCGACCTCACGCCGCCGTCTCCATCTCGCGCAGCAAGCCCTCGACGGCCCGCAGGTAGTCGCCGTGGTCGACCTCGAACCAGTGCCGTTCGGTCGGCACCACCCGGCGCTTCGACCAGCTCGCGACGGGCCGCGTCGACTCCTTCTGCTGGACGGCGGTCGCGCGCTCCGGGTCGGTCACCCGCAGCCGCAGCCACCGCGCCACCGCCACGCTCTGCCAGTGCGCCAGCGGGAACAGCCCGAAGTCGGCCTGCACCAGCCCGACCACGGCCAGTGTCGGATGCTTGCGAGCGAACGCGTGCAGGTGCAGATCGGGCCGCCCGTCCTCGGCCGTATCCAGCAGTTCGGGGGCCAGGAACTCGAAGCGCGGGCGGTAGCCGGTCGCGGTGATCACCAGGTCGGGCTCGATGCGGCGGCCGTCGGCCAGCACCACCGAGCCGCCGTCGAACTCGGTCACGTCGGGCACGGCGGTGATCCGCCCATGACCCAGGTAGTACGGGAGCTGGCTGTTGACGGTCGGGTGACTTTCGTACGGCTGATGGTCCGGAGCCGGCACGCCGTAGCGGGTCAGATCGCCGGCGGTGAACCCGACGGCCTTGCGATAGAGCCACTGCCGCAGGCGCAGCGGGATCCGCCGGGCGTTCACCTGGTCGGCCGGGCGGCCGAAGACGTACTTGGGCGCGTACCAGTAACCACGCCGCGTCGAGTGCCAGACCATGGTCGCCTGCTGAGCGGCTTCGACGGCGATGTCACAGCCGGTGTTGCCGCCGCCGATCACCAGCACCTTGCGGTTGCGAAGCTGGGCCGGGTCCTTGTACTGGGCCGAGTGGATCACCTGGCCGCGGAAGTCACCGGGGATCTCGGGCCGGGCCGCGGACCAGTTGTGCCCGTTGGCCACGACCACCCCGGCATACCGCTGCACCCGCGACGAGCCGCCGCCGGTGCTCTGCGTCGTCACGTTCCAGCGGCCGTCGCCGGTCGGCGCGACCGACACCACCTCGGTGCCGAACCAGACGTCACTCTCCAGCCCGAAATGGGCGGAATAGCGCTCCAGATAGGACAGCACCATCTTGTGGTCGGGATAGTCGGGCCACGTGTCCGGCATCGGGAAGTCGGGGAACTCGGTCAGCGGCCGCGAGGTGATCAGGTGGGTGCCGGCGTAGACCGGGCTGCGGTCGTGACGCCAGTTCCAGGCGCCGCCGACCGACGTCTCCCGCTCGTAGCAGTCGACCTCGAATCCGGCCTCACGCAGATTCTTGATCGCGGCGAGACCGCTGGCGCCGGCCCCGATGACGCACACGGCGTCATGACGGTCGGCGATGTCGGGAGTGTCGGGCACCCGGCGATATTGCCAGATGCTACCGCTCAGTTGGAAGGGAGCTGCACGTCCGCTACGACAGGAAGATGATCACTGGCCCGGCGGGCCTGGTCGGACTCCACGATCTCGTACTTCTCGATGGTGATGTCGGGGCTCACGAACAGCCCGTCGATCCGCCGGTTGGGCACCGCGGCCGGGAACGTGGGCAGCGCATCCGCGTACGACACCAGGCCGTCCTCGACCGTGCGCCACGCGCCGCCGCCCGGGCCCTCGTTGAGGTCGGCCGCGGCGATCACCGGCCCCTCGACCCGGCTCAGCTCCTGCTTCCAGAGCGCGGCCTGCACCGGCCGCTCGGCCGGATCGGTGGCCAGGTGCGAGCCCGAAACCGTGAACTGGCCGCCGCGCACCGAACCGCGGGCGAACGCGGCCCCACGCAGATGCCGGCCCGGGGTGAGCGGGTAGCGCATGCACCACGTCTCGTGCACCGCGACCCGCAGGCTGACCAGCAGCAGATTGCCCAGCGAGGGCAGACCGCCGGCGGCCACCACCATGCCCACGTCGTCGGCCAGGGCCGCGCACTTGTGCCGCCAGCGGAACCGGCGCGGCGCCTCCTGCACCACCAGCACGTCGGGCGCCAGCGCCCGGATCACGCCGACCAGGGCGGCCCGGTCGTCCTTCAGACCGTGGACGTTGTAGCTGACGACCCGCAGCCGCGCGCCGGACATCAGCCGCGACGGGCCAGGTCGGCCGCCCCCACCACGCCGGCCGTGTTGCCCGTCTCGGCCGCGCTGAGGTCGGCCACCGGGAACCGGCCGCGCTGTTTGAGCTGGTCGCGGTAGGTCGTCCGGGTCGGCACCATGAGCAGCTCGCCGGCGTCGACGACCCCGCCCCCGACGACCAGGATCTCGGGGTCGAAGCTCTGGGCCAGGTCGGCCATCGCGACGCCGAGCCAGTAGCCGATCTGGGCGAACGCGTCCCGGGCGACGCCGTCGCCGGCCCGTGCGGCCTCGGTGATCTGGCGGCCGCTGATCGCCAGCGGGTCGCCGCCGGCCAGCTCGAGCAGCTTGGCCGCCCGCTCCGGCTCCTGGCGGGCGCCGGCCCGGGCGAAGCGGACCAGGGCGTTGCCGCTCGCGTACTGCTCGAGGCAGCCGAGGCGGCCGCAGCCGCAGGGGTGACCGTCAGGCACCGACTGAATGTGGCCGAGCTCGGCCGCGATGCCGTTGGCGCCGCGCCACAGCTTGCCGTTGAGCACGATGCCGCCCCCGATGCCGGTGCCCACGGTGATCATCACCATCGAGTCGGCGGCCCGGGCCACCCCGTACCGGAACTCGGCCCAGGCGGCGACGTTGGCGTCGTTCTCGAGCACGGTGGGCAGGCCGACGGCCTTGGTCACGTAGTCCCGCAGCGGCTCGTCCCGCCAGGCCAGGTTGGGGGCGAACAGCACGGTCGATCCGGCCGCGTCGATCCAGGCCGCGGCGCCGATGCCGATCGCCGTGGCCGCGGGGAACTCCCGCGCCAGCTCGGCCGCGACCTCGACGATCGTGTCCCGGGTGCCGGCCGGGTCCTCGGCGGGGGTGTCCCGGCGGTTCGAAGCCAGCACTGTGCCGTGCTCGTCGACCACCCCACCGGCCACCTTGGTGCCGCCGACGTCGACTCCGATGGTCAGCGTCACGCTGCCCGTCCCCTCATAAAAGTTCGCTACTACGCGCCGTCGCGGCGAGCCTCGTCGCCCGCCCCGCCGGCACCCTCGGCCTCGTCGGCAACATCATGATCCACCGTGTCGCCGGAAGCCACGGAGCCGACACCCTCATCGGCGGTGGCCGCCGCCCACACATCCAACCTTCGTGGGGTACGGGCCTCACGCGCCGCCTGTCCGGCCGTGTCGCCCGTCTCGCGCGCGGCTGCGCTCGCCGCCTCGCGACGCGCCTTGGCCTGAGCCGCGGCTTCGGCCACCCGGCGCTCGGCGTCCGCCGCCGCCTGCAGCGCGGCGGCCCGCCGCCCGGCCAACTCGGCCGCGTAGTCCGCAGCCGCGTTCGCAGCGCTGGCCGTCGTGGCCGCGGCCCACGGGTCGTCGCCCCCGGCCGCCGCGTGCTCGCCGCCGCTGTTCGTGGCTGCTGCCCACGCCCCGTCGGCGTGGTTGACGTCGGATCCGCCCGTTTCACCGGGCTCGACGCCGTTCGCACCGGCGCGATCGCGCCCGGCCCGCCCCGGCCCGCCGTCGTCCGTACGCCCGGGACCACCGCTCCCGCCGGCGGGACGGGCCGCGCGGGTGGCGACGGACCAGGCCTGGTCGGCGTTGGGGGTCGGCGGAGCGGGCGGGGGCGTCGCCGGCTTGGGCCGCTCGCCCACGATGGCCGAGACCGAGCGCAGCAGCCCCGCGACCGACCCCGCGAGGTCACCCGCGCTGCCGGCCAGCCGGGCCGCGGTCTGCGGGCTCGGGTCGCGCATGGCCGCGATGGCCTTGCACACGGGGCACACGCAGCACTCCGGCTCGCCGGTGGCCCACTTCTCGCCGAACGCCTGACCTGTCACGGCCCGCGCCAGCACCGAAGCGACGAGCCGCTCGGCCTCCTCACGCGCTGATCCGGCCATGGAACCCTCCCTCGTCCGCTCAGTCCGCCGGAAGGCTCTCGACCCGGCGCTTGAGCTGCTTCAACGCCGTGTCCATGATCATCTTTTCGGCTTTCCGCCGGAACATGCCCAGCATGCCGATCGAGAGCTCGACCTCGAGCGTGTAGGTCACCGTGGTGACCCCGTCGGCGCCCTCGGCCAGGTCGTAGGAGCCGCGCTGCGACTTCTGGGTCTTCGAGGGCTCGATCAGGTGCCACTCGATGCGGGAGAGGTCGTCGGCATACGCGTACTCGAGCGTGTAGTCGTCGGCCATGACCCCGGCGTCGATCACGAAGCGCACGCGGTAGGCGTAGCCGTCCTCGTACTCCTCGAGGACCTCCACCTGCTTCATCGCCTCGGCCCACTCCGGATAGCGCGCGAAGTCGCTGATCACCGCGGCCACGCGGTCGAGGGGCGCATGGACCTGGATCGACTGCGTCGAGGTATCCGCCATGCACGGAGGCTACCTCCCGCGTCCGACATTCCTGGCGGGCGGGCCGGGCCCGGCTCTCGCTCCGGACGACATTCCTGGCGGCCGGGCCGGGCGCGATGAGCCAGATCGTTCCGAGGCGGCTACCATCCGTCAGGTGCCGCTCCTTGCCAACGTCAACGCGCGCGTCCAACCGCTCGCGGTGGCCGCGCGCATCGTCATGCTCGCGCTGGTCGCGGCCCTGACCCTGATCGCCACCGGCGACCCCGCCCAGCTGGGCTGGATCGCTCTTCTCGCCGTCGCCGCGCTGCCCGCGGTGATCGCCCCCGACCATCACCTCTTCGCCCCGCTGGGCCGTTTCGCCGAGGTGGTCGTCACGGGTCTCGCGGCCGGGTCGATCGCCGTGGCCAGCGACCTCAACAACACATTGGACGCCGGTTTCGGGGCCGAGGCCGTGCTGCCCTATCTGGCCGTCCCGCTGCTCACCGCCGCGCTGCGCCGCCGCCCCACCGAGGGCACGGCGCTGCTCGGGGTGGCCGCGGTCTCGATGGTCGTCGGCGGCACCCTGGTCGGCGAGGTCAGCCCGATCACCCAGCCCGGCTTCCTCGCCGCCAGCGGGCAGTGGCTGGTGCTGGGGGCGATCATCACGTTCGCGGCCGACACCATGCGCCAGTTCATGCAGCCCTCGGAACCGACCCCCCAGCCGTACGCGGAAGCCACTCGCCTTCTCACCCAGCTCCGCAGCGTGGCCCGTTCGCTGCCCGGGGCCACCCTCGACCCGGGCGGCATCTCGGAGCA
The DNA here is from genome assembly GCF_024137025.1 of Paractinoplanes aksuensis. Taxonomy (GTDB): domain Bacteria; phylum Actinomycetota; class Actinomycetes; order Mycobacteriales; family Micromonosporaceae; genus Actinoplanes; species Actinoplanes aksuensis. The sequence continues at coordinate 109,579 of NZ_JAMYJR010000041.1, read as the reverse complement.
CCTGCTAGAAGAGCTGCGCCTGGTCAAGCCGTCCGACCGGGCCGCGGTGCTGTCGGCCAGCGGCGGCGGCCGGCTCGTCGTGCTGGCCCAGACCGGGGTCGAGCGCGTCGACTGGGAGGTCACGCTCGACGCCGACTCGGCCATCGCCGACGCCTGGGCCAGCCAGCAGCCCCAGACGGCCAGCCGCTCACAGGCCCGCTCGAGCCGCCGCGGCGACGTCTCGTCGCTGGTCGTGCCGCTGGTCGCCGGGGTCCGCACGATCGGGCTGGTCATTCTGGAAAGCGACGTCGCCAACGCGTACCCGAAGGAAACGGTCAACGAGGTCACCTGGGTGACCGACGCCGCCGCCCTGCGGTTGGAAGCCGCCCTGCTCTTCGACGACGTGCGCTCGCTGGCCACCAATGAGGAACGTCAGCGCCTGGCCCGCGAGATCCACGACGGCGTCGCGCAAGAGCTCGTCATGGTCGGCTACGGCATCGACAACGCGCAGGCCACCCTGCCCGAGGGCGCCGAAGAGACGGCCGAGGAGCTGCGCGCGCTGCGGGCCGAGGTGACCCGCGTGATCACCGAGCTGCGGCTGAGCCTGTTCGAGCTGCGTTCCGAGGTGGATCGCAACGGTGGCCTGGCCGCCGCGATCGCCGAGTACGCCCGCACCCTCGGCACCTCGGCCGGCCTGCGGGTCCACTTCACTTTTGACGAATCGACGGCCCGTCTGCCCGCGGCCACCGAGGCCGAGCTGCTGCGCATCGCCCAAGAGGCGATCACCAACGCGCGCAAGCACGCCGGAGCCTCTAACCTGTGGGTTACCTGCACCGTCGACCCGCCGTTCGCCGAGATCGAGGTCTCCGACGACGGCCGGGGCTTCGCTGACGACCGCCCGGACGGTCGGTACGGTCTGACCATCATGGCCGAGCGGGCCGAGCGGATCCGGGGCCGCTTGAAGATCACTCCGCGACACCCCAGCGGGACAACCGTTGCCGTAGTGCTGGGATCTTCCGCGAGGCGCGATAGCGTGCGGAATAGCGTTTCCGCTCCAGAAGGGGAGTAACCCGAGCATGTCGACCAGTCCGGCGCCGACGACGCGCACCAAGGTCCTCCTTGTTGACGATCATGACTTGATTCGTAAGGGGCTGCGACACGCATTCGAGCGCGACCGTCAGTTCGAGGTCGTCGGCGAGGCGGCCACGGCCGCCGAGGCGGTCCGCCAGGCCGGCGCCCTGCAGCCGGACGTCGTGATCATGGACCTGCGGCTGCCCGACGGCAGCGGCCTCGAGGCGACCAAGGCCCTCCGCAAGAACAACGCCAACATGGGCATCGTGGTCCTGACCATGTATGCGGGCGACGACCAGCTGTTCGGCGCGCTCGAGGCGGGGGCCAGCGCGTTCGTGCCCAAGACGGCCCCGGCCGACGAGGTCGTGGCGGCGGCCCGGCACGCGGCGTCCGCGCCCAGCGCCTTCACGGCGGCCGACCTGGCCGAGGCCATGAAGCGCCGGCTGGCCCCGTCCGGCCCGCAGCTCTCGCCCCGCGAGGGTCAGGTGCTGCGCCTGCTGGCCGACGGCATGAGCGTGGCCGGCATCGCCAAGCAGCTGTTCGTGTCGGAGTCCACGGCCAAGACCCACATCTCGAAGCTGTACGAGAAGCTGGGCGCGGCCAACCGGGCCCAGGCGCTGATGACGGCGCTGCGGCTGGGTCTGCTCGAGGCGCCCGACGCACCCAAGTTCTGATCCACCACGACGTCAGCGCCCGGTCCCCCCACCGGGCGTGTCGTGTTCTCAGGCGCTTCTCGGGCCGCTCAGACGCTTGATCGCCAGGTAGGCCTCGCACCCCAGGCACAGCCCGAAGGCCGCGTTGAGAAAAGCCGCGAGCAGCGCGAACGCCGTGAAGACGACGCCCAGCGTGGTCACCCCGGTGAGGTAGCCGACACTCGCGACAGCCAGAAAGCTAAATCCGACCAACTGCGCGAAGCGGACGGGCGCGACGGGCTCACGCTCGGCCGGCGGACCCAGCCTCGGCAGCAACAGGGCGCGATAGACGTACGCGTAGGGGCCGCGCCGGGGATCAGCCGCCGTGATCGCGAAGACGACCGTCTGCACCAGCGCCAGCCACCCCCAGCCGGTCGCCAGCACGACGACAAGAACGATGCTGGTCAGCGTGGCGGCGAAGCGCTGACCCCGGGGGTCGAGTTCCATGCGTGTCAGCGTCGCACCCCGGACGGCGAAAGGCCCTGGTGAGAGGCATCACCGGCGCCGCGGTCAACTTTCCAGGTCGAGCACGACCTTGCGCAGCAGACCGTTGAGCTGGATCAGCTCCTCGTGCGAGAGTGCCTTCAGCAGGCCCTGATCGCGGGCCATGCCCTCGAAGATGTACTTGCTCCATATGGCCCGCCCGGCCGCGGTCGGCCGGATCAGCACCCGCCGCCGGTCGGTCTCGTCGTTCTCGCGGGTCACCAGCTCGGCCGCGACCAGCCGGTCGAGCCGGCTCGTCATGGCGGCCCGGGTGACCCGGGCCCCGTCGGCCAGCTGGGCCGGGGTGGCCTCGACCGGCCACGGCTGGATCATCAGCACGTGCAGGGTCTTGTAGTCCTCGGCGGTGAGCTCCTGGGACTCGGCGAAGGCGGCAGCGTCGGCCCGGCGCGCCTCGCGCTGGATGAAGTTCATGCGGACCAGCGCGCCCTCGACCTCGGGCGCGAACGCGGGCTCGTTCTCCCAGAAGGCCGACCATCTCGCCACATGCTGATCGACGCTGTCCTGCTCCATCGCGTCATTATGCCATCGTCTGATTTTTAGATTGCTAATAGTTAGACGGTGAACTAGTTTCCTGCCATGCGGTTCTCCGATTTCCAACTGCTGGCCGCCGGCCAGACCCTGTCCTGGGTCGGCAACGGCTTCCAGACCGTGGCGCTGGCCGTGGCCGTCGTCCTGGCCGGGGGCGGCCCCGGCGACCTCGGCCTGGTCATGGCCTCGTCGATCGTCGCCCGCCTGGCCTGCACCCTGTTCGGCGGCGTGTGGGCCGACCGCCTCCAGCCCCAGCACGTCATGGTCGGCTCCGACCTGGTCCGCCTACTCGCTGCGGGCGGCATGGCCCTCATGTTCTTCAGCGACAGCTACCACCTGGTGCTGCTGTGCGCGCTGGCGGCGATCTCGACCGGCGCTGCCAGCTTCTTCGACCCCGCGTTCAGCTCGCTGCGCCCGCTGCTGGTGCCGCCCGAGAAGCGCCAGTCGGCCAACGCGACCCTGAGCATGCTGCAGACCGGCAGCCAGATCGCCGGCCCCGCGCTGGGCGGCGTCACGGTGGCCGCGTTCGGCGCCTCGGCCGGCTTCACCGTCAACGCGTCCAGCTTCCTGGCCTCGATGGTGGCGGCCCTGCTGCTGCGGGTCCGGGCCCAGCGCGGCGAACGCTCCCCGATGCTGGCCGAACTGGCCGCCGGCTGGCGCGAGATCGCGAAACGCGACTGGCTGATGTTCGGCCTGTTCGGGGCCACGGTCTACCACATCGCCAACGGCGTGATCCTGGTCCTGGTGCAGGTGGTGGCCATCGAGCGCCTGGGCGGCCCGTCGGCCGCCGGCTTCATCGCCGCCGCCGAGGGTTTGGGCGGAGTCATCGGCGCGGCCATCGCCCTGCGCTTCAAGCCCCGGCGTCTGCTGAGGGCAGGCTGGCTGACCCTGCTGCTGATGCCGCTGTGGGCCCTGGCCTACGTCTGGCCGGCCGAGCTGATCGCCGTCATCGCGGGCGCCATCATCGGCTACGCGGGCCTGATCTTCTTCGACGTGGCCTGGGAGACGGCCATCCAGGACAACGTCCCCCAACGCATGCTGGGCCGCGTCTCCTCCTGGGACTACCTGACGTCGTTCCTGGCCATGCCCGTCGGCAACGTGCTGGCCGGCCCCCTGTCCGCCGCGTACGGCACCTCAAAGGTCCTCACCACCTGCGCCGCCATCCTGTTCCTGTCGGCCGCCGCCCAATTCCTGGTCCCCGGCACCAGAACCCTCACCCGCGGCCCCCACACCGACGCCCCCGCCCCCGGCCGCCCACCCGAACTGGCCGAATCAACCGGCGCCTGATCCCGGCCGGCACGCCCTTCACCACCGGGACCTCATGGCGGCCCTGCTTCAGAGCACGTCGCCGAGAGCCGCGATCAACTGCGGTTTCCCGGGTACGCCGGTCGCCCGCTTGACCACCCGGCCGTCCCCGTCCAGCACGAGCAGGGTCGGCGTCCGCCAGATCCCCAACGCCCGCACCGCTTCGAGGTGGCTCTCCGCATCCACCTCGACGTGCTGCACCCCTGGCACCATCGCGGCCACCTCGGAACTGACCCGCCGTACGGCTCGGCAGGGTGCACAGAACGCCGACGAGAACTGCAACAGCGTCGCCTTGGCCTCCCCCACCCCGAGTTCCCGCATCAACCCGGCATCCAGCCGCTCCCCGGCCGCGCTCGGATCTCCCGCAGCCTCGATCACGCCCGGCTCCTCCCGCGCATCGGGCCGTACCGCAGCGCCCGCATCCCCCTCAGCCCCGATCACGCCCGGCTCCTCCCGCGCATCGGCAGCCACCAGCAGTCCACGCCTCTGCCTCAAGCTCCCGACGCCATCCTTCATCCCGACGCCGACCTCCTCGCTCGCCGGCCGGCCCGGGAAATCGTCCCTCGCGGAGAGTTCGGCCCGACGGACCACCGGAGCGATCCCTCGATCCCCCGACGGCCCGTCCTCGGCCGGGGCCGGCACCGGGACTGCGGCGGGTGCCACGTCCCGCAGCCGACCGTCGCTGCGCCGCCGCCAGACCCCCACGACAACCCCGACGACCATCACGGCCGCGACAGCCCCAAGCCCTACCGGATCCATAGGCCAACTCTGACACGCCGCTGACACCGGAGCGAGTCTTCGGCGGTGTGCGCCGCCTCCCACCACCCAACCAAACCCGACTCGGCGACGCCGAACGGGCCGTCAGCCCGCTGCAGCAGGGCGCGGGACCGCGACGACAGTCACCAGACGGTCCAGCCCCTTGAAGTCGTCGGAATTGGTCGTGAACAACGGCAGGCGGTTGGCGGCAGCGACCGACGCGATCATCAGGTCCGCAGCCCGCCGGCGCGGCGTCCGGCCCGCCGCCCGGACAGCCGCACAAATCACGTCATAGGTTCGGGCCGCCTCGGCGTCAAAGGGCAGCGGATCGAAGGTCGCCTCGGTGTGTTGCAAAACGCTGATCCGACGAGCCCGTTCGGCGGCATCATCACGACGCAGCACAACCGGCCTCAGCGGAGATCGAGGAGGTTGGTCAGGCGGGCGGCCTGGTTCTCCCAGCGCCACTCCGCCTCGACCCAGGCGCGGCCGGCCTCGCCCATCGCTTTGGCCTTCGCCTGGTCGGTGAGCAGTTCGGTGAGGCGGGCGGCGATCGCCTCGACGTCGGTGCCGCCGACCACGTAGCCGGTTTCGCCTTCGCGGACGGCGTCGGGGGCGCCGCCGGAGTCGCCGCCGAGGACGGGCAGGCCGGTGGCCGACGCCTCCAGGTAGACGATGCCCAGGCCCTCGACGTCGAGGCCGGCCGCCCGGGTGCGGCACGGCATGGCGTACACGTCGCCCGCGGCATAGTGGGCGGGCAGCTCGGCCCACGGGACCGAGCCGGTGAACACGACGTCACGCTCGACCCCGGCCTCCCGGGCCAGGCGGGCCAGCTTCTCGCGGTAGGGGCCGCCACTGACCAGCAGCAGCGCGGCGTCGGGCACCCGCCGGCGGATCGTCGGCAATGCCTTGATCAGCACGTCTTGCCCCTTGCGGGGCACCAGGCGGGAGACGCAGACGATGACCGGGCGGCCGGTCAGGCCGTGTCGCGCACGGACCTCGCTGCCGTCCACGCCGGGGTGGAACGCGTCGACGTCGACCCCGGGGGCCAGGCGCTCGAGCGACGTCAGGCCGTGCAGCGCCTTGTCGAGCCGGCTCCGCTGGTACTCGCCCAGGTAGGTGATCACGTCGTTGCCGCGGGCGATGCGGCGCAGCAGCGTGCGGGCGCCGGGCAGGGCGGCCCAGCCGATCTCGTGCCCATGGGTGAGCGACACCGCCCGCTCGATGCCGGCCCGCCGGCGCAGTCCGTCGGCCAGGAGGCCCAGCGGCGCTGCGGCCCCGAACCAGACCCGGTCACACCCGTGAGCGCGCGCGATCTCGGCCGCCCGGCGGGCGATCGGGGGCGTCGGGAGCAGGATGCCGGTCGACTCCCGGACCACCTCGAACGGCTGCTCGGCATCGAACGCGGCCGCCCCACGCCAGGTCGAGGCGTAGACGACGACCGAATCGGCCGGCTGACGCACCGCCAGGTTGTGCACGAACTGCTGGATCCCACCCGGCCGGGGCGGAAAGTCGTTGGTGACCAGCAGGGTGCGCCCCATCAGCGCACCCTCCGCACGGGCCGGCCGAAGGAGTCGCGGGCCGGCGAGAGGCGGGCCATCAGCGGGACCCCCGGGCGAAGGCGCGGGCGGCGGCCATGCGTTCCACCGTGGACGGGTGTGAGGCGAACAAGAGGTGCTCCCAGGCGGGCGGGTCGGGGTCGGACAGGTTGACCGTGCCGAGGCGGCGCTGCATCGCCTCGAACGTCACCGGGTCGCCGGTGAGGACGAGCGCGTGTTCGTCGGCCTGGGCCTCGATGCGCCGCGACACGAAGGCCTGGGCCGGACCGGCGGCCAGGCCGGCCAGCGTGACCACGGCGATGAGCAGGCCGATGGCTCTCGGCTCGCCGATGGCGCCGACGCCGGCCCGGTCGAGCAGCCAGCCCCAGGAGCCGAGCAGGAAGAGCGCGATCACCGCCGCCGCCGAGCCCAGCGCGCCGAGGAGCGTGCCCGTCCAGACGTCGCCATCCTTGGCGTGGCCGAGCTCGTGGGCGGCCACCGACACCACCTCGGCCGGCTCGGCCTCGGTGAGCATCGTGTCGTAGACGACGATGCGCCGGGTCGGCCCGAGACCGGAGACGTAGGCGTTGACGGCCTTGGTGCGGCGGGACGCGTCGGCGACCAGCACGTCTTTCACCGGGACCCCGTCACGAGCCGCCAGCTCGATCAACTCCGTACGCAAGGGGCCGTCGGCCATCGGCGTGAACTTGTTGAAGACCGGCTCGACCAGCACCGGCAGCACGAACGAGAGCAGCACCACCAGGCCCGCCGCGCCGGCCGCGCCGAACGCCCACCACCAGCGCGGCGCGAAGTGGGTGAGCGTGTAGAAGCCGGCCAGCACCAGCCCGCCCAGAACGGCGCCGACCGCCCACGACTTCAGCAGGTCGACCGACCACGCGCCCCAGGACTGGGTGGAGATGCCGTAGCGGACGACGATCGTGTGCCGCCAGGCCGCCAGCGGCAGCGTGATCGCCTCGGACACCAGCACCACCGTGAACCCGCCGAGGACGGCCTGGGCCAGCCAGTGCCCGCCGAACGGCCGACCGGCCTGGGTGACCAGCCACGCGCCGAGCGGGGTGAGACCGATGACCAGGGCCAGCACGAGCCCGAGAACCATCGAGACGTAGCTGCCGGGCCGCAACTCGGACCGGAACTCACGGGCGCGGGCCACCTTGTCGGCCGGCAGCTGACGGAGGGCGTCGAGCTGGTCGGGACGCGGGGCGGGCGGACGGTGCCACGGGACGACCAGGTAGGCCACCACGGCCAGCGCGGCCAGCAGGACCACCAGCGTGCCGGCTGCCCAGAGCCGATTCATGCCCACCTCCGACGACCCACCGTGACCGCCCATCCTAGAGACTCGCGATCACGCCACGTGACGCCCTCGGGGGTACATCGGCACCACCACCGGCGGCTCGGGCGTCTCGAGCAGCTCGACCTCGAAGCCGGCCAGCTCGAACACCTCGATCGCCCGCAGCTCGCCGGGGGTCAGGTCGGCGATGCCGTCGGGGGTGTCCATCAGGGCCCCGACCAGGCAGCCCTTGCACTCGGCCGACCTCTGGTCGCAACGACCGCAGTCGATGATCATCACTCCTCCTCCCCCGGGCGGCCGGTGCGACATCAGAAGTCGCGGGCCGACCACCATCGGTGACCATCACGCTAGGGGTGGGGTATGACAAAAACGGGAAACCGCAGCTCAGGACCGCGACAACCGGCGCAGCAGGGAGTCGGCCCCCATCGGATACGCACCGTGGCGGCGGACGCCGTCGGCGACCTCGCGGTCGGACGAGATGACCACGATCGGCCGCCCGGCCGGCTCGCCCCGCACCAGCTGGCGGATCAGCTCGTCGGCGGTGTCGCCCTTGCGCGAGAAGAGCACCCGTACGCCCCGCGGCGCCGGCGGCAGGCCGTGCACCCGCTCGGCCCCGTCGAAGACCACGGTCACCTCGTCCCCGGTCTGGGCGGCGATGCCACCGAGCCCGGTGACCAGGCGTTTGCGCTGTTGCTCGAGCGACATCTCGGCGAAGCCGCGCTTGGTGACGTTGTAGCCGTCGACGATCAGATGGGCCCGGGGCAGGGCGAGCAGCTGGTCGAGGCGGCCGGGATCGTCCGTGTCCTGGGCGCGGGCCTGGGAACGCTCGGGCGAGCCCGGACGGTCGGCGGCGGCGTCGGCCACGTAGTCGGCCGGCATCTTGTCGGCCGGGTTGAGCGCCAGCTCGCGGCGCAGACCGCTGGCGGCCTGGCCGATCGTCTCGATCAGCAGCCAGAGCCGGGCATCGTCGGCGGCCCGGGCGTCCTTGGCCGCCGCCTTTCCGGTCGCGGCGAGCGCCTCGGCCTCGGCCAGCCGGGTCTTCAACCGGCGTACCTCGGAATCGTGGTCGGCCGCCACCCGCGACGCGCGTCCCTTTTCGGTGGCCAGCAGGTCGCTCGCGCGCTTCTGGGCGGCCTGGGCCTCGCGCAGGGCCTTGGAGGTGGCGCGGGACTCCTCCCGCAGCTGCCCGAGCTCTTCGCGGACGCGAGCCAGCTCGTCGCGCAGCTTGTCGGCCTCGACCTTGGCCACCGCGCGGTCGTGCTCGGCCCGGGCCGCCCGCTGCTCGGCGTCGCGCACCTGGGCCGCGATCGCGGCGCTGTCGGCCTCGGCCAGCACCGCGTGACCGGCCGCCTCGACCAGCTCACGCCAGCCCTCGGGGCGGGCCAGATAGGCCAGCGCGGCCACCTCGACCGGGTCGGCCGCGGCCGGGGCCATGCCCGAGGCGACGGCGGCGCCCAGATCGCCCGAATCGGTGACGACCCGGCCGCTGATGCGCTGCCGGAACAGCGGGTCGGCGGCCAGCTGAGCGGCGATCTCGCGCCCACCGAGCCGGGCCCGTCGATTGGGGGCGAAACGGGCGACTTTTTTCATCTGGGCCGGGATCTCGTCGGCCGGCAGGCCGGGCAGAGCGGCCGCGGCCAGCACAGTGATCCGCTGGCGGACCGGTTCGGGCAGGACCGGCTCGGGCGCGAACTCCCCATCCGGAACGGCCGCCTCCTGATCGGGGCGGTCGCCGGGTGGCAGGAGCTCGGACATCTGCCCATTCTCCCACCGTGGGCCGGAGAAAAGCTTGTCGAAGCAAGTGATCTTTTCCGGCGCCGCGCGCGTTCTTGTCGTACCCCCGCTCTAATCTCCCCGCCGTGGCACAACCCGCATATGTCCAGGGCACTCTGGACACGCTCCTCAGCGCTGACGGGTCCGTCGACCCGGCGGCCCTCTCCCTCGCCGACACCACCTTCGTGGTGCTCGACCTCGAGACGACCGGGGGTGCGGCCGACGGCGCCGGCATCACCGAGATCGGCGCGGTCAAGGTGCGCGGCGGCGAGGAGCTGGGCGTCTTCGCGACCCTGGTCAACCCGGGTGAGCGGCTGCCGCCCTTCATCACCGTCCTGACCGGCATCACCGAGGCGATGCTGGCCCCGGCCCCGCCGATCGAGTCGGTGCTGCCCAGCCTGCTCGAGTTCCTGCGGGGCGCGGTGCTGGTGGCCCACAACGCGCCCTACGACGTCGGCTTTCTCAAGGCCGCCTGCGCCCGGCACGGCTACGCCTGGCCCAACCCGCGGGTGCTCGACACGGCCGCCGTGGCCCGCCGGGCGCTGACCCGTGACGAGGTGCCCAACCGCAAGCTCGGCACGCTGGCCCAGTTCTTCCACGCCACCGTCCAGCCCACCCACCGCGCGCTCGACGACGCCCGGGCCACGGTCGACGTGCTGCACGGGCTGATCGAGCGGCTGGGCAGCTTCCGGGTCCACACGGTGGGCGACGCGATCGAGTTCGCCAAGGCGGTCACCCCCACCCAGCGCCGCCAGCGCCACCTGGCCGACGGCCTGCCCCACGTCCCCGGGGTCTACGTGTTCCGGGCCGGCGACGGGCGTGCGCTCTATGTGGGCAAATCGAAAGACATTGCCACCCGCGTACGGAGTTATTTCACCGCCAGTGAGAAGCGGGCGCGCATCTCCGAGATGCTCGGCGCCGCCACCCGCGTCGAGGCGCTCGAATGTGCCCACTCGCTCGAGGCCGAGGTCCGCGAGCTGCGGCTGATCGCGGCCCACGCCCCGCCCTACAACCGCCGGTCGAAATATCCCGAACGCGTGGTCTGGCTCAAACTCACCGCCGAGGCCTATCCGCGACTGTCCGTGGTGCGCGCGATGGCCGACGACGGCGCGGCCTATCTCGGGCCCTTCTCGTCGCGCAAGACGGCCGAGCTGGCCGCGGCCGGGGTCTACGACGCCGTCCCGCTGCGCCAGTGCAGCCACCGGCTCTCGGTGCGCACCCCGACCCCGGCCTGCGCCCTGGCCGAGCTGGGCCGGTGCCCCGCGCCGTGCGAACACAAGATCACCCCCGAGGCGTACGAGGCGACGGCCGCGCTGCCGTTCCGCTCGGCCCTCGACGGCGATCCGTCCCAGGTGGTCGACGCCCTGATGGACCGCATCGACACGCTGTCCGAAAAGCGCAGATACGAAGAGGCGGCCGTGCTCCGGTCCCGGCTCATCGCGCTGCTGCGGGCCACCGTGCGCATGCAGCGGCTGAGCGCCATGACCCGGCTGTCCGAAATCGTCGCGGCCCGGCGCGACAAGGTGGGCGGGTGGGAGATCGTCGTCGTCCGGCACGGCCGGCTGGCCGCCGCGGCCACCTCCCCGCCCCGCGAGCATCCCCGGCCCACTCTCGACGCGGTGCGCCTGACGGCCGAGACAGTCCTTCCCGGACGAGGCCCGGTCCCGGCCGCCTCGGCCGAGGAGACGGAGCGGATCCTGGCCTGGCTCGAACTCGCCGACACCCGGCTGGTGGAAACTTCCGGCGACTGGGTGTCACCGGTTCGTGGCGCGGCGCGGTTCACTTCCCTGCTCAACCGGGCCGAGGCGGCCGCTTCGGGTAAAGACTCGTCCGTTCGCTCATCGGTAACTGACCGTTCGGATGACGCTCGCTCGCTTAGGCTGTAAGGCAAGTGAAATCTCGGGACCTGGTTCGCGGGACTTCACGACGTTTTGGCCCTCGGTTCCTGCGGTCCCCCGCGCGAGCACCGACGGCCCAGTGGTGAGGGGGTGTCCAGTGGACGTCGACGCCGGCCACGGCGCCGCCCTTGGACGTGCCCTGCCGAATTCCGAACGCGAGATGTCGCTCACACAGCGTCTCCGCTCCTTTCTGAGTCTGCCTGGCAACGATGACGATCCTGTGACGACGCTGACCCGGGCTCACCGCAACGTGCACCCGTCAGCCGACGCGGGCGTCCTGCGGCGCAGCTACGCGATCGCCGAGAACATGCACCGCGGTCAGATGCGCAAGTCGGGCGAGCCCTACATCACCCACCCGCTGGCCGTCGCGCAGATCTGCGCCGAGCTGGGCATGGATACGACCACGTTGGTCGCCGCCCTGCTCCACGACACGGTGGAAGACACCAGCTACACGCTCGAGGCCCTGCACGGCGACTTCGGCCCCGAGGTGACCCACCTGGTCGACGGCGTGACCAAGTTCGACAAGGCGTTCTACGGCAAGGCGGCCGAGGCCGAGACGATCCGCAAGATGATCGTCGCCGCCGGCAAGGACGTCCGCGTCCTGGTCATCAAGCTGGCCGACCGGCTGCACAACATGCGCACACTCGACGCGCGCTCGCCGGCCAGCCGGGCCCGCATCGCCACCGCCACGCTCGACGTGCTGGTCCCGCTGTGCGACCGGCTCGGCATCCAGGCCCTCAAGCGCGACCTCGACGACGTGGTGCTGTTCCACCTCGAGCCCGACTCCTACGCGCGCATCGACGAGCACGTGAAAAACCGCCCCGGCTGGGACGACTACCTCGACGACGTCACCACCCGGGCCCGCACCGCGCTGCGCCGCCAGCGCGTGACGGCCGAGGTCACCCCGCGGCCCCGGCACTACTACTCGATCTGGAAAGACACGGTGGCCGGCGGTCATGCCGTCCCGTTCGACCTGCCGCGCATCGCGGTCGTGGTCGACGGTCCCGAGACCGACTGTTACGCCGCGCTCGGCGCCATCCACGGCCAGTGGCGCCCGGTGGCGGGCCGGTTCAAAGACTTCATCGCCTCCCCCAAGAACAACCTGTACCGCTCCCTGCACACCACCGTCACCGGCCCCGACGGGCGCCTGGTCGAGGTGCTGATCCGCACCCGCACCATGCACCGCTACTCGGAATACGGCGTCGCCACGACCTACCGATATCCGAAGTACGCCGAGACCGCCGAGGCCTCGGGCGCCGACCAGCTGACCTGGCTCAAGCGGGTGCTCGACTGGCAGCAGGACACCACCGACGCCGCCCAGTTCCTCGCCTCGCTGCGGTGTGACCTGGCCGAGGGTCAGATCACGGTCTTCGCCCACGGGAACGCCTGCGAGCTGCCCAGCGGCTCCACCCCGGTCGACCTGGCCTACGAGCTGAGCCCGCAGAAGGGCGACCAGTGTCTGGCCGCGACGATCAACGGCCGGCTGGCCCCGCTCAGCTCGCAACTGCGCGACGGCGACGTGGTCGAGATCTTCTCCGAGACCGACGGTCACGTGGAGGCTGAGCCGAACGCTCCTCGCGGCCCGCGCCGCGAGTGGCTCGGCTTCGTCAAATCGAGCCAGGCCCAGCTCCAGATCAACAAATACTTCGACGAGAAGAACGAACCCGGCATCAGCATCGCCGACAAGGTGCGCCTGGGCCGGGCCACGATCGGGCTGACCCTGCGCAAACACGACCGGGGCCTGGCCAGCGAGGTGCCGCTGCGCCGCCTGGCCGAAGAGCTGGGCTACCCCGACCTCGAGACCATGCTGGTCGCGGTGTGCGAACGCACCCTCGAGCCCGACGTGGTGGTCGAGCAGCTCATCGCGCTGGTCGACCACCCCGACTGAGCCCGCTCCGGGGCGGCTGCGGCGTCCGGCTAGCCTTGTCGATGTGAGTTTTCCTCGGCGCGTGCGGGCGGCCGCATATCAGGCGTTCTATCGCATGCCCAGCCCACTGCGCCGAGCCGTCGTGATCCTGGTCGCCCCGAAGTATCTGGTCGGCGCCGTGGCCGTGATCCGCGACGCCGATTCCGGTGACATGTTGCTGCTGCGTCAGCCCTCCAAGGCCGGTTGGAGCCTGCCCGCGGGCCTGCTGAAACGCCATGAGGACCCGGCCGTGGGCGCGGCCCGCGAGCTGTTCGAGGAGACCGGCGTCCGCATCTCACCCGACGAGCTGACCCCCGGCGTGCCCAACGCGATCATCCACCCGGTCGGCGTGGTCGACACCGTCTTCTTCGGCACGATCCCTGCCGCCCAGGCCACCCTGCACATCGACGGCGGCGAGATCGTCGACATCGGCTGGTTCCCGATCGACGACCTGCCCCGTCTGACCTCCAACACGATCAAACTGCTCTCCCGCTACGACCTGGCCCCCGCCTCAACGCCCGACTCCGCAGCCACACCCGAGACCGCGGCCGAACCGGAAGCCGAGTCGGCCCCTACGGCCGAGCCGAGCCCCGCGACCGACCCGACCGCGGCAGGCGCTGCGGGCGCTGTCGGCGGGTCGGAGTCGGGCGGGGAAGCTCGGGCCACCGGGGAGCGGTCGTGACCGCCGTCGCCGGGGTGATCCTGGCCGCGGGCGAGGGGCAGCGACTGCGCCCCCTGACCGAACTGCTGCCCAAAGCCCTCTGCCCGGTAGGCAATGTCGCCCTGCTCGACCGGGCGCTGACCCGGCTGGCCGGTCTCGGCCTCACCGGCCCGGGCGAGGTCGCGGTCAACGCCGCCTACCTGGCCGACCAGGTGGTACGGCACGTCGGCGACCGCGGCCACCTCTCGGTCGAGCCCGACGGCCCGGTCGGCACGTCCGGCGGCGTCGGCCGCCTGAAGTCCTGGATCGACGGTCGCGGCGCACTGGTCGGCAACGCGGACGCCTACCTGGCCGATCCCGCCCGCGAGCCCGGCAAGGACATCGCGGCGCTGCTCGACGGCTGGGACGGCGAGACCGTCCGCATGCTCACCAAGCCCACCCTCCCTGGCACCACGGGCGGATTCAGCGGCCGGCGCTTCACCGGCTTTTCCCTGCTCCCTTGGCGCTACATCCGCGACTTGCCGACCGAGCAGAGCGATCTCGTACGCACCTGCTGGCGCCCGGCCGAAGCCGAGGGCAGCCTCGAGCTGGTCAACTACGACGGCGTCTACATCGACACCGGCACACCGGCCGACTACCTGCTGGCCAACCTGCAGGCCACCCAAGGCGGCTCGCTGATCGACCCCACGGCCACCGTCACCGGCACGGTCACCAATTCGGTGATCGGCGCCGGCGCCGAGGTGGCCGGCCATCTGCACCGCTGCGTGATCTGGCCCGGCGCCCGAGTCGCGGCCACCGAGTCGCTCACCAGCACCGTGCGCGCCCCCGGCGACCTGACCGTCCACATCTGAGCCCGCCGCTCCCGCATTCCCCGATCGGGTCAAGCCGCTGTCGCGACGCTCCCCAATCCGGCAGCACCACTCGCCTGAGACAGGGTGCTCCCCCTGGCCGCATCACCGGCCTGAACGGACGCCGTTAGCCGCGGTTACGCCACCGGCCGAAACGGAGCTGCTCAATCTGATGGCATCACGCGCCGGGAACCGATGAGTTCATCGCTCTCGGCCGGTCTTACGGGTGAAGGGAGAGAACACTTATGGTTGTGGAGCACGGTAACGACGAGAAGCTCATTGCCGATCTGATCGAAGGGTGGGCGGCCGCGATCCGGGCCGGCGATCTGCCGGGCGTTCTGGCCGGTCATGCCGACGACATCGTGATGTTCGACGTGCCGCCGCCGCAGGACGGGGTGCGCGGCATCGACGCCTACCGCGAGACGTGGCCGCCGTTCTTTCGCTGGATCGAGTCCGGCTCGGTCTTCGAGATCGTGCGGCTCGAGGTCACCGCGGGCGCCGACGTGGCCTTCGCCCACGCGCTCCTCCGCTGCGGCGAGCCGGCCGAGCTGGCCGAACACCCCGACCGCCGCCTGCGCCTGACCCTGGGCCTGCGGAAAGAGGACGGCCGCTGGCTCGTGACCCACGAGCACCACTCGTTCCCCATCTGAAACAGAAGAGGCCGACACCCCAGCGATCCCGACGCTTCAGCAAGAAAGGCCGGTCGCCAGGCAAGCAGCCCGAGTCGAAGGGCCAGCCGGCGTCGCGGAGACCGGGACCCACGGGTCAGTCTGCGCCGGCGAAGGCCAGGGACCCAGGGGTCGGTCAGCGCCGCGAAAGCCAGGACCGCCGGCCAGTCGGCGTAGGGGGCCTGGGACCGAGGGTCAGTCGGCGTCGGGGAGGCCGATGGCGAAAGCGTCCTCCAGGTCGTGCTTGGAGTAGGCGCGGAAGGCGATGTGTGACTCTGTGTTGAGTACGCCCGGCGTCTTGGAGATCTTGCCCGCGATGACCTCGGCGATGTCGTCGAACTTGGCTACGCGGACGACGGCGATCAGGTCGACGTTGCCGGCGACCGAGTAGACCTCGCTCACGCCGTCGAGGGCGGCCAGCGCCTCGGCCACCTCGGGAATCGAGTCGGTGGCGCAGTCGATGTGCACGATCGCGGTGTTCACCTGCGGGCTCCTCGGCTGGGCGGGCGGAGTGGTCGCGACCATGCTATCCGCCGGACCGGGGCCGTGAACGAAAAGGGGCCCGCCGAAGCGGGCCCCTCGTCGTTGCTGCTGTCTTACTTGCGGCCGGAAGTGATCTCTTCGCGGGTGTCGCCGCTGACCGGCGGCATGCCGGGCGAGACCGGGGCCTCGGACGGCTTCTCGACCGGGTAGAAGAAGCCCTTCACCGCCGGCGCCAAGGCGCCGACCCGGTTCATCTTCTTCGGGACGACCCAGCCGCCGTACTCGATCGGGACCGGGTGACCGTGCTCGTCGACCGGGCCGAGCGGCTGGTGGATCTCGACGAACTGCCCGTTGGGCAGGCGCCGGATGATGCCCGTCTCGACGCCGTGGGCCAGGACCTCGCGGTCGTGCTGCTGCAGACCCAGGCAGACCCGGACCGCGATGAAGTAGGCCAGCGCGGGCAGGACGATCAACCCGATACGGCCGCCCCAAGTCATCGCGTTGAGGCTGATGTGGAACTTGTCGGCGATGACGTCGTTACCGCCGGAGATCGTGCCGATCAGGAAGAACGTGACGGCCATCGAGCCGATGCCGACGCGTTCCGGGTTGTCGCGCGGGCGCTCCAGCAGGTTGTGGACGCGCTTGTCGCCGGTCTTGCGGGCCTCGAGCCACGGCCAGGCCATCGGGGCCGTGGTGAAGAAGCCCAGACCCACGACCGCGGGCCAGAACAGCGGCGGGATGCTGTAGTCGCCGATGTAGATCTGCCAGTTCGGCATGAGCCGGACCAGGCCGTCGAGGAACATGACGTACCAGTCGGGCTGCGACGCCGACGACACCTCGGACGCCCGGTACGGACCGAACAGCCAGATCGGGTTGATCTGGAACAGGCCGGCCAGCAGCGCCACCGTGCCGAAGACGGCCATGAAGAAGCCGCCCTGCTTGAGCGCGTACCGCGGGAACATGCGCTCGCCGACCACGTTGGTGTTGGTGCGCATCGGGCCGGGCCACTGGGTGTGCTTCTGCTTGAAGACCAGACCCAGGTGCACGGTGATCAGCGCGAGCAGACCGCCCGGGATGAGCAGCACGTGCGCGATGTAGAACCGGCCGATGATCAGGTGGCCCGGGAACTCGCCGCCGAAGATCGAGGCCGAGACCCACGTGCCGACCACCGGGATCGACAGCATGATCGCCGAGGCGATGCGCAGGCCGGTGCCGGACAGGCCGTCGTCGGGGAGCGAGTAACCGGTGAAGCCGGCCAGGAAGCCCAGCAGGAACAGCGCCATGCCGATGACCCAGTTGGCCTCGCGCGGCTTGCGGTATGCGCCGGTGAAGAAGATGCGCAGCATGTGCACGACGATCGCCGCCATGAACAGCAGCGCCGCCCAGTGGTGCATCTGGCGCATGAACAGACCACCGCGCACCTCGAACGACAGGTGCAGCGACGACGCGTACGCCTGAGACATCTCGGTGCCGCGCAGGGCCGGGTAGGCGCCCTGGTAGGCCGTCTCAGTCATCGACGGGTCGAAGAACAGCGTCAGGAAGACGCCGGTGAGCAGCAGAATGATGAACGAGAAGAGCGCGATCTCACCCAGCAGGAACGACCAGTGGTCGGGGAAAACCTTGTTGA
Organism: Paractinoplanes aksuensis; assembly: GCF_024137025.1. GTDB lineage: Bacteria > Actinomycetota > Actinomycetes > Mycobacteriales > Micromonosporaceae > Actinoplanes > Actinoplanes aksuensis. The sequence goes on along the minus strand of NZ_JAMYJR010000041.1, from coordinate 92,036 downwards.
GCAGGGCGCGCAGGGGCGTGGAGGCCTGGAACCGCTCGTCTACGCCCTTGGCGAAGGTGACCGGCGCCTGTTGGAGGTCTGCTTTCCGGCGCTTCACGGCCGCTCCCAGAAGTCAGGTCCGACTGTGTCCTTGTAGTCGGACGTTGCCACGAAGTAGCCCTCCTCGTCCACCCCGAGCGGCAGCATCGGCAGGCGCCGGGTGGCGGGACCGAAGATCGGCTGCGCGTTCCGGGTGATCAGGAACTGCGACTGGTGGCAGGGGCACAGCAGGCGGTTGGTCTGCTGCTCGTAAAGGCTAGCCGGGCAACCGGCGTGTGTGCAGATCTTGGAGTACGCGACGTAGTTGCCCCACATCGACCCCTGGTTGCGGCGGTCGGCGTCGGCGTTGCGGCGGGTCTCCGCGGCGTCGTCGGCCCGCAGGTGGATCAGCAGGGTCGGCGAGTCGGCGTACTCGTTGGTCGCGCCGTGCGGGATGCCCGGGAAGACGGTCATCTGGCCACCGGTGCTGACGTCCTCGGGCCGGATCGGGGTGCCGTCGTCGCGGGTGAGGCGAACCAGGTTGCCCCCGTTCTTGGCCGCGCTGAAGCCGGTCGTGAACAGGTCGGGGTGCTCGCCCTTGTGCGGGTTCTCGATCAGGCCACCGATCAGCGGCGCCGCGGCGACCAGGCCGATCGGGGCCAGACCGAAGCCGATCGCGCCCTTGAGCAGCGGCCGGCGCTGAACGCCCTGGTTCAGCTCGTCACCGACGAAGATCATCGTCTGACCGGTGATCTTCTGCTCGTCGGTCGGCGAGGCCCCGTCGTGGCGAGCCTGGATCGACACCTCGTGCGGCAGTAGCTTCTTGGCCCAGGCCAGGATCGCGAAGCCGATCGCGAACAGCGAGATCGCCAGCGAGATGCCGAGCAGCGGCGTGAAGTAGTCGCTCGTCGTGTTGCCGAGTTCGAACTGCCACGGCCAGAAGATGTAGAAGCCGAGGAAGGCGAACGCGGCCAGCCCCGCGATGATGAACAGGAGGGCGATGTTGCGCACGACGCGCTTCTCGGCCTTCGAGTTCGTGCCCTGGAACTGCGACTCGTACGTGATGAGTTCGATCTCGTCGCGGCGCAGGCCCTCCTTGACGACGTCGAAGCGGCTGAGCTTCGGGTCGTTGACGTCGACCGGCTTGGCGTCGGGCGCGTCGTGGTGCGTCGTGGTCATGACTTCCCCGCAATCCACAGCGACGTGAAGACCAGGATAGTGATGCCCACCAGGAAGATCGCGACACCCTCGGTCGACGGACCGTACCGGCCGAGGTTGAACAGGCCACCCGGGTCCCTGTCCTCCTGCAGCTGGAGGGTGATGTAGGTGATGATCTCGCGCTTCTCTTCCGGCGTGAGCTGGTTGTCGCCGAAGACCGGCATGTTCTGCGGGCCACTGAGCATCGCGGCGTAGATCTCCTCGGGTGTGGAGGCGCTCAGGCTCGGGGCGAACTTGCCCGAGGAGAGCGCGCCGCCGCCACCGCCGAAGCCGTGGCACGAGGTGCAGTTGACCCGGAACAGCTCGCCCCCGCGGGCCAGCGCCTCGGCGTTCTCGTCGAGGTTCTCGACCAGCTCACCCTCGGGAACCTGGGGGCCTCCGCCCAGTTCCTGGATGTACTGGCCGAGCTGCTTGGTCTGGTTCTTGTCGAACAGCGGCTTCTTCTGCTCGGCCTGGGCCTCCTGGCGGACCATCGGCATGCGGCCGGTGCCCACCTGGAACTCGACCGACGCCGACCCGACGCCGATCAGGCTCGGGCCGCGGTCGTCGACACCCTGGCCGTCGCGGCCGTGGCAGCTGATGCAGCTGTTGTCGTACAGCTGCTTGCCTTCGAGCGCGGTGGCGGAGAGCTGCCGCGGCTCGTCGGCGAACGCGCCGGGGGCGAAGGCGGTGTAGACGCCGCCGGCGAGCGCCAGCGCGGCGAGCATGCGCACCGCCGCGCCGAGGCGCCGGCGCGCCCGGCTCGGCGCACCGCGCCGCCGGGAGAACACCCTGAGGCGCCGGCGGGCGGGGGTGTCAGAAGTCATGGGTTGTATCCCTCTGCGTTTTGACCTGAAGCTCATGGACTAAGGCGGGGTCTACTGCAGCCAATAGATCATGGCGAACAGCGCGATCCACACGATGTCCACGAAGTGCCAGTAGTACGACACGACGATCGCCGAGGTGGCCTGCGCCGGGGTGAACCGACCCATGGTCGTACGGATCATGTAGACGATGAAGGCGATCAGACCGCCGGTGACGTGCAGGCCGTGGAAGCCCGTCGTCAGGTAGAACATCGAGCCGTAGCCGTCGCCGTTGAGCGTGATGCCCTCGTGGACGAGGTTCTTGTACTCGTTCGCCTGCCCGAGCACGAAGATCAGGCCCATCACGAAGGTGATGGTGAACCAGCGCCGCAGCGCGAACACATCACCCTTCTCCGCCGCGAACACGCCGAGCTGGCACGTGACCGAGGAGAGCACCAGGATCACCGTGAACGTCGTCGCGTACGGGATCTCGAGATGCTGGGTGTGCTCCTCCCACTGCTCGGGCGCCGCCGCGCGGATCGAGAAGTACATCGCGAACAGTGCCGCGAAGAACATGAGCTCGCTGGAGAGCCACACGATCGTACCGACGCTGACCATGTTCGGTCGCGTCAGCGAGTGGATCCTGCTCTTGTCGATGGCTGAGGCCGCTGTCACGAGGCTCATTATTGCCCCGCGATCAGTGCAACGTACTGCGGGGGGTCGAATTCAGGCACGAGTCGCAGCCCGGAATTACGGGGCGCGACCGGATAGGCCTAGCCTCGGGTGGTGCACCTAGCCGAAATGCCCACACTCGCCGTCTCCGGCGGGGATACTGTTCTCCCACCGTTCAGCGTCGGCGCGATCTTCACCGAGATCCATGTCGGCAGCCTGGTGGCGTTGTTCCTGCTGGTAGCGGCCGCGCTGTACGGCTACGGCGTCTACCGGCTGCGGCAGCGGGGCGACGTCTGGCCGGTGGGCCGCACGGTGGCGTTCGTCGCCGGTGGACTCGGCTCGATCGCGTCGGTGACGGTCACCGGGATCGAGAAGTACGACACGACGCTGCTCTCGGTGCACATGGTCCAGCACATGGTGCTGTCCATGGTGGGCCCGATCTTCCTCGCACTCGGCGCGCCGGTCACGCTGGCTTTGCGTACGCTGCCCGCCCCCTCTCGTCGCCAAGTGCTCGCCGTGCTGCACAGCCGGGTCGCCCGCGTCCTGACCTTCCCGCTGGTGGCGTTCGGGATCTTCGTGGCCAACCCGTTCGTCCTGTACTTCACCGACCTCTACGAGCAGACGCTGCTGCACTCGTGGCTGCACGAGTTCATCCACATCCACTTCATTGTGACCGGCTGCCTGTTCTTCTGGCCGCTGCTGGGCCTCGACCCGCTGCCCAACCGCTGGCCCTACCCCGGCCGCGCCCTGCTCATGGTGCTGTCGGTGCCGTTCCACACCGTGCTCGGCCTGACGATCATGCAGAGCTCGGTGCTGCTGGCCGGCGACTACTACAACAACCTCGGCCTGAGCTGGACCGATCCCAAGGCCGACCAGGTCACCGCGGGCGGCATCCTGTGGGCCGGCGGCGAGATCGTCAGCGTCACGATGCTCGGCATCCTGATCCTGCAGTGGGTACGCCAGTCCGAACGCGAGGCCCGCCGGATCGACCGCGCCCTCGACCGGCAGGAAGCCGCGGAGGCCGCCGAGCAGGCCCGCGAGGATGCTGCCAAGATCACAAACGGGGCCCCCGCCGACACCCGCGGACCGGGGTCCGACCCCGCGTAGTGAGTTCCGTTACGATCGGGCACGCACCTACGACGTGAGCCGAGGCACAAACTATGAGCGACGCGCAGATCTCTCAGTACACGGTCCTCCTCTACAGCGACGATGCCGCTGTGCGAGACCGTTTCCGGCTGGCGATCGGCGTGCGTCCGGCCGCTGACCTCCGGGTCGAGTTCGCCGACGCCTCCACCTGGGAGGACTGCCGCGACCTGCTCGACAAGTACGAGATCGACCTGATGGTGCTCGACGGCGAGGCGTCCCCGGCCGGCGGCCTGGGCATCGCCCGGCAGACCAAGGACGAGTACGCCACTCCCCCGCCGATCTGCGTCGTCGTGGCTCGCGCCGCCGACCGCTGGCTGGCCGCATACGCCCAGGTCGACCAGACCCTGATCATGCCGCTCGACCCGGTCACGACCGGGCAGACGGTGGCCGCGATGCTCCGGGCCCGCCGCGACGGCGCCATCCCGCTGGGCACGCTCGGCCAGATCCCCTGATCCGCTCCCGCTGACCCGCATCCCCCGGAGGGGCCCCGCCATGGGCGCACGCACCTGGCCGAATCTGACGAGCGCCCTGCTGCGCGGCGAGGAACTCGGCACAGCCGACACCGCCTGGGCCATGGGCGAGATCATGACCGGCAACGCGACCCCGGCCCAGATCGCCGGGTTCGCGATCGCGCTGCGGGCCAAGGGCGAGACCCCGGGCGAACTGGCCGGCCTGGTCGACGCCATGCTGGCCAACGCGGCCCGGGTCGAGCTGCCCGAAGAGGTGCGCACCAGCGCGGTCGACATCGTCGGCACGGGTGGCGACCGGGCCAACACCGTGAACATCTCGACGATGGCGGCGATCATCACAGCCGCCACCGGTGTGACGGTGGTCAAACACGGCAACCGGTCGGCCTCCTCGACCACCGGCACCGCGGATCTGCTCGAGCACTTCGGCATCCCGCTCGACCTGGGCCCCGAGGGGGTCGTGAGCACCGTGACCGGGGCCGGCATCGGCTTCTGCTTCGCCGCCCGCTACCACCCCGGCATGCGGCACGCCTCGGTCACGCGGCGCGAGCTGGGTGTGCCCACGTTCTTCAACGTGCTGGGCCCGCTGACCAACCCGGCCCGGCCCACGGCGGCCGCGGTCGGCTGCTTCGACCCGCGCATGGCCCCCGTGATGGCGGCGGTGTTCGCCGGGCGCGGCGACTCGGCCCTGGTCATGCGGGGCGAGGACGGGCTCGACGAGTTCACCACCGGCGCTCCGACCCGGGTCTGGCAGGCCCGCGACGGCAAGGTCGAGGAGCATCTGATCGACGCCGTCGAGCTCGGGCTGCCGCGCAGCGAGCCGGCCGCCCTGCGCGGCGGCGACGCGGCCTTCAACGCCGGCGTGGCCCACCGCACGTTCGCCGGCGAGCCCGGCCCGGTCCGCGACGCCGTCGTGCTCAACGTCGCGGCCGCCCTGGCCGCCCAGGGTGGGTTCCCCGGCGACCTGAGAGACACGCTGCGGGCCGGAATCACCCGCGCCCAGGAAACGATCGACTCCGGGGCGGCAACGGCTCTGCTGGCCCGCTGGGTGGACGCCGCGCAACAGGCAAAAGCCGCCGAATAGGCAAAGTCACAGCGGACACGCCGGGCTCAATACTCCCAAAAGCCCCAAACACGTGGCAGCGTCGGAATGAGTTTCGGGTAATCCACCTTCCGGCGAAGAGAGGAGCCACCCGTGTCCGATCGCGAGCCACGCTGTGTCATCTGCGACGGCGACATGATGTTCGAGGTCCCGGCAGAGGAACTCGTGTGTACCCGCTGCGGCGCCGCCGAGGTCATCGCCCCGATCGTCGCCCACCTGTGGCTGGGACATCCCACCAAGCCCCACCGCATAGCCCCCAAACAACGCCAAGCTGCGGCCTGAGAACGACGAAAGCCCGCGACCCTTCGGGGTCGCGGGCTTTCGTCACATTTCTCTCAGTGCTCAGCCGGGTGCCGGGTCCCCGTGTAGTACTCGAAGATCATCGCGCTCGAAGAAGCGATCACCAGGATCAACCCGAACGCCACCAGCCACCACATCCAGAACACCAGACCGAGCCCGGCGATAGTGGCCGACAACGCGATCCCGAACGGCCAGTAACTACCCGGGCTGAAGAAGCCGATCTCCCCGGCACCCTCAGCGATCTCGCCGTCCTCGCGGTCTTCCGGCCGCAGGTCGATGCGCCGGGCGACGAACCAGAAGAAGCCGCCGCACATCGAGCACAGCAACCCCGACAGGATCAGCGCGATCGTGCCGATCCACTCGAGCTGCCCGACGGCCTCGTGGGTGTAGATGCCGTAGACGATCGACGCTCCGAAGAGGAAGACGGCAACGCCGGCGAAGATCTTGTATTCGGTGCGCACGCTGCCCCTACTTCCCGGCCGTCACGGCCGCGCCGGTGCCCGCGGACACCGCGTCGCGCTGGTTCCAGCTGTTCTTCTGGCGCCGCGTGTTGAACGGCTCGGTCGTCGTCGCGTAGGCCGCGTCGCCGGCGTAGCCGATCGCCGCCATCGCCTCCTGCGTGGTGGCGCCGTCCTTCTTGGCCTCGAGGAAGGTGTTGAACCGGTCGGGCGAGACCGAGACCAGCTCGAAGTTCATGAACGCGTGGTAGGTGCCGCAGAGCTCGGCGCAGCGGCCGACGTAGCGGCCCTCCTTGTCGAGAGTGATCTCGAAGGTGTTGCGCACGTTGCCCGGGAAGACGTCCCGCTTGAACAGGATCTCGGGCACCCAGAACGAGTGGATGACGTCCTTGCTGGTCTCCTCGAACCGGATCTTCTGTCCGGTCGGCAGGACCAGGATCGGGATGACGTCGGAGGAGCCGACGGTCGAGGCGACCGTGTTGGCCTCTTCACCGATGCCGTCGCGGTAGTTGAACTGCCAGTTCCACTTGAACGCCACGACCTCGACGACCTGGTCGGGGTTCTTGGACAGCTTGTCCACGTCGGTCTGCACGATGGCCGTGTAGTAGAAGAGCACTGCCACGATCAGCACCGGGGTGACCGTGTAGAGCACCTCCATCGGCATGTTGAACCGCGTCTGGACGGGCAGCTCGTCACCGCGCTTGCGGTAGCGGATGATGCACCAGAAGATCAGGCCCCACACGAACACGCCGACGATGAGCGCGGCGATCGTCGAGGCGATCCACAGGTCGTACATCTTGTGGGCCTGCAGGGTGATGCCCTTGCCCGGCCATCCGAAGTGGCCGAAGGCCTTACCGACACCCTCGACGGAACACCCCGAGAGCACCAGCAGCAGCAACGACCCGCCGAGACCGAGCCCGGTGACCCGGACTGCCGCTCGCGGCCGTGCGGCCGAACCTTTTGCGCTCACCTGCTCTTGCCTCCTTAGCAGCGCCGCCTCCCGCCCGAAACGGACACGAGTGGCCAGGCGTTACCGACGGTCGCACATTACTCGACCAGGCCCTGTCCTACCTTCACGGGGTCCGATCTTCAGGCGTGGCCGTGCACCCGCCGACAATCGGACGATACCGTTCCCGGGGTGGAATACACGGGCGTTCCCGCCGGTCCGGCCTACCTGGACGCGGCGACCGCAGTTCCCCTGCACCCGGTGGCCCGCGAGGCGCTGCTGGCCGCGCTCGCCGACGGCTGGGCCGATCCGGTGCGCCTCTATTCCGCGGGCCGGCGGGCGCAACAGCTCGCCGAGGCCGCCCGGGCCGCGTTCGCCGAGGTCCTGGGCGTACGGATGGACGAGGTCTCGTTCTGGCCGTCCGGCACGGCCGCCGCCCAGGCCGCGGTGCTCGGCGGCCTGGCCGGTCGCGCCCGGCAGGGCGACACGCTGGTGCGTTCGGCCATCGAGCACTCGGCCGTGCTGCACGCGGCGGCGCGGGGCAAGGCGGTCGAGGTGGGCGTCGACCGGCTGGGACGGCTCGACCTCGACGGCTGGGAGCAGGCGGTCACGGCGCCCGGCGTCGCGCTGGCCTCGCTGATCAGCGCCAGCCACGAGGCCGGCACGGTGCAGCCGGTGTCGGCGGCCGCCGCCTACTGCGGTGAGGCCGGGGTGCCGCTGTTCGTGGACGCGGCCCAGTCGGTGGGCTGGTACGACGTACCCACGGGGTGGTCCTTGCTGAGTGCGAGCGCGCACAAGTGGGGCGGGCCGCCGGGCGTCGGTGTGCTGGTGGTCCGCAAAGGTGTGCGCTGGATCTCCCCGTACCCGCAGGATGATCTTTATCGCCCCGGGATGCCCGGCAGCGCCGACCTGCCGGCGGTGGTCGCGGCCGCGGCGAGCCTGCGAGCGGTGCGTACGGAGGCCGAGCGCGAGGCGGCCCGGCTGAGTTCGCTGGTCGAGCGGATCCGCGAGCGCGTGCCGGCCGTCGTGCCCGACGTCGAGGTGGTCGGCGATCCGGAGCAGCGGCTGCCGCACCTGGTGACCTTTTCGTGCCTGTATGTCGACGGTGAGGCGCTGCTGCACGGGCTCGACCGGGCCGGCTTCGCGGTCTCGTCGGGCTCGTCGTGCACGGCGTCGACGCTGCGGCCGAGCCATGTGCTCGAGGCGATGGGCGTGCTCAGCCACGGCAACGTGCGGGTCTCGCTGCACCGGGACACGACCGAGGCCGACGTCGAGCGGTTCCTGGCCGTGCTGCCGGGGCTGGTCGAGGGCATCCGGCGGGAGGCGGGCATGTGATCGAGCTGGACTGCCGGGGTCAGAAGTGCCCGCTGCCGGTGATCAAGCTGGCCCGGAACATCGGAGAAGTCGAGGTCGGCGACGTCGTCCGCGTGCTCGCCGACGACCCGGCGGCGGCCAACGACATCCCGGCCTGGTGCCGCATGAAGCAGCAGGAATACCTGGGTTCTCCGGCCGAGAACGCTTTCGACATACGGCGTACGCACTAAGCCAGGTACTCGACCACCGCGGCGACCGGGTCGCGGGCCAGGAACGTGTCGACGACCAGGCGCGGGCCCAGGTAGGGCTCGTACTCGGCCTGGCGCTCCAGCACGCGGACCCAGTCGGGCACGCCGTCGTGGTCGCGGGACTCGTAGCGCTTCTCGACCCGCCGGCGGTGCTCGGCGTCGTCCCCGACCACCACCTCGATCACCCGCAGCGGCACGCCGGCCCGCTCGGCCACCTCGACCCAGAGCTGGCGGGCCGCCTTGACCGGGCTGACAGCGTCGATGATCACGTGGTGGCCGATGCCGAGCTGGACCTCGGCCAGCGCGGCGACCGCGCCGTAGGCCGCGAAACCCGGCCTCGGCTCGACCACCTCGTACCGCTGGAGCGCGAAGTCGACGGTGTCGACCGCGAGCACGCACGCGGGCAGCTCGGTGGCCACCCGTGCCGCGAGCGTGCTCTTCCCCACGCCGGGCAGCCCGGCGAAGACGGCCAGCACCATCTGGTTCCCCCCGGAACTAGGCAGGCAAGAACTGCTTGATCTCGGCCGCCGCGGCGTCGCCGTACGAGTCGGCGAAGCGCTTGGCGAAGTCCTCGCCCCGGACGTCGTACTCCTGGCCGCCGGCCGACTCGAGCACGAGCGCGGCCAGCAGCGAGCCGACCTGGGCCGCCCGCTCGAGGCCGAGCCCCCACGAGATCGCCGCGAAGAAGCCGCCCCGGAAGCCGTCGCCGACGCCGGTCGGGTCCTGCGGGATGACGTCCCGGGCGACCGGCACGTGGAGGCGCTCGATGTCGCGTCCGGTGATCTCGACGCCGTCCTTGCCGAGCGTGGTGACCCGGACCCGCACGTGGTCGAGCACCTGGTCGGAGGTGAGCCCGGCCTTGGTCTCGAGCAGCGACCGTTCGTACTCGTTGGTGAAGAGGTACTCGGCCCCGCTGATCAGCGTCAGCACGTCGCTGCCGTCCATGCGGGCGAGCTGCTGCGACGGGTCGGCCGCGAACTTGTAGCCCCGGGCCCGGCACTCCTGGGAGTGACGCACCATGGCCGCCGGGTCGTTGGCCGCGATCAGCACGAGGTCGAGGCCGCCGGCCCGATCGTTGACCGGGGTCAGCTCGATGTTGCGGGCCTCGGCCATCGCACCCGCGTAGAACGAGGCGATCTGGTTGAGGTCGTCGTCGGTGGTGCAGACGAAGCGGGCCGTGTGGGCCACCTCACTGATGTGCACCGAGTCGCAGTCGACGCCGTGCCGCTCGAGCCACGAGCGGTAGTCGGCGAAGTCGGCGCCGACCGCCCCGACCAGGATCGGGTTGAGGCCGAGCTGGCCCATCCCGAACGCGATGTTGGGGGCCACGCCACCGCGCCGGACGACCAGGTCGTCGACGAGGAACGAAAGGGAGACCTTGTGCAGCTGGTCCGCGATGAGCTGGTCGGCGAACCGCCCGGGGAAGTGCATCAGGTGGTCGGTGGCGATCGAGCCGGTGACGGCGATCTTCATGAGGGCCCTCAGGATTTCGGGAACGGGGGGCTTACGTACGCAGCCTACCGGCTCGTGAACGACAGCAGGCCGCCCCGTGAACTGGAGCGGCCTGCTGTCGGAATGCCGAAGATCAGTGGAACGAGTCGCCACAGGCGCAGGAGTTCTGCGCGTTGGGGTTGTCGATCGTGAAGCCCTGGGCGTCGATCCGGTCGGCGAAGTCGATCGTGGCGCCGGCCAGGTAGGGCGAGCTCATGCGGTCGACGACGACCTCGACGCCACCGAAGTCGGCCACGACGTCACCGTCGAGCGAACGCTCGTCGAAGAAGAGCTGGTAGCGCAGGCCGGAGCAGCCACCGGGCTGAACGGCGATGCGCAGGCGCAGGTCGTCGCGCCCTTCCTGCTCGATCAGGGCCTTGACCTTAACCGCGGCGACGTCGGTCAGAATGATGCCGGACGGGGCGGTGGCCTCGACCGACTCGGTGTGCGCTTCAGTGGTCACGTGTATCTCCCTGCAGGGTGCGGACATACTGCCGTACTGGCCAACGCTAGCCCGGATTCCCATGATTCCCAATCCGGGTGGCTTGTTTCACCGGCGCTACGAGCGGCTCCACTGCTCGGAGATGCGTAAGGCCAGCTCAGTAACCCCTCGAGCGGGCTCGCTCATCGCCAGTTCGGTGCTGCCGAAATGCTCGGTCAGGGAATACGTCTCGGTGACGCCGGCCGCGGCGGCTTCCCGGTAGCCGGTCTCGTTCCGCCCGCAGAGCACGATGCAGGGCAGGCCACGATCCCGGGCGGCGTTGGCGATGCCGGCCACGACCTTCCCGCGCAGCGACTGGTGGTCGAAAGATCCCTCGCCGGTGATCACCAGGTCGGCCGCGTCCAGCTCCCGCTCGAGCCCGATCGCCGTGCTGACCAGGCCGATGCCCGACACGACGCGGCCGCCGAGGGCGATCAGGGCCGCGCCGATGCCGCCGGCCGCTCCCCCGCCCGGGGCCTGCTGCAGATTTTCGACGTCAAAAGCCTTTTCCAGTACGCCGGCGAACTGCTCGAGGGCCGCGTCGAGCCGATAGACGTCCTCGCGGCTGGCGCCCTTCTGCGGGCCGAACACGTTGCTCGCGCCGTGCAGGCCGGTCAGCGGGTTGTCCACGTCCGTCGCGGCGACCAGGCTGACCTGCCGCAACCGGGGCACCCCGCCGAGCGCGGCGGCCGCGTTCAGGTAGGCGCCGCCGTAGGGCAGCGCGTAGCCCGCGATGTCGACCGGCGGGGCGCCCAGGGCGGCCAGCATGCCCGCCCCCGCGTCGTTGACCGCCGAGCCGCCGAGCCCGATCACGATCTCGGCCGCACCGGCCTCGACGGCGGCCATCAGCAGCAGGCCCAGGCCGTACGAGCTGGCCGAGTTCGGATCCCGCTCCTCGGGGGTCAGCAGGTGCAGGCCGCAGGCGTGGGCGCTTTCCACGTACGCCGTGGTGCCGCTGAGCAGGATCTCGCCGGCCACCGGCCGCCCGAGCGGGTCGACCGTCGGCACCGGTATCCGCCGCCCGCCGCCGGCCCCGGCCAGCACCTCGATGAACCCCGGCCCGCCGTCGGAGAGCGGCCGCTCGATCAACTCGTCGGGACGCGACCAGCCGGCCACGACCGCGTTGGTGACGTCGGGGGCGGAAAGGGTCCCGGCGAACTTGTCCGGACAGATCAGCACGCGCACTGCGCAAGTGTGGCAGGCCCCATCCGACCGCCCCGCCCGCCGCCCCTGAAGTGACTAAAGGCTCTGTTTTGCGCCGGGTACACCCTTCTCAAGCTGTGCGACGATGGCTGGCGTGACGTCGACCTGGACCGAACCCTCGAACACCGCCACCGCGCTGCTCCTGCTGGGCCGGGGCAGCGACCCCGCCACCGAGCGGGGCGTCGACTGCCCGGGTGATCTGCCCGCGCCCAGCGACCCCGACCTGGTGGCCCGGGCCACCGCGGCCAAGGCCGCGCTGGGCGACCGCGTCTTCGTGCTCGGCCACCACTACCAGCGCGACGAGGTCATCCAGTTCGCCGACGTCACCGGCGACTCGTTCAAGCTCGCCCAGCAGGCCGCGGCCCGGCCGGATGCCGAGTTCATCGTGTTCTGCGGCGTGCACTTCATGGCCGAGAGCGCCGACATCCTGACCACGCCGGCCCAGCAGGTGATCCTGCCCGACCTGGCTGCCGGCTGCTCGATGGCCGACATGGCCGTGCTCGGCCAGGTGCAGACCGCGTGGGAGCACTTCGAAGACCTGGGCATCGCGGGCGACATCGTCCCCGTGACTTACATGAACTCGTCGGCCGACATCAAGGGCTTCGTCGGGCGCAACGAGGGCGTGGTCTGCACGTCGTCCAACGCCAAGCGCGCCCTGGACTGGTCGTTCGAGCAGGGCAGCAAGGTGTTCTTCCTGCCCGACCAGCACCTGGGCCGCAACACCGCCGTGCTCGAGATGGGCTTCGACCTCGACGACTGCGTGCTCTACGACCCGCACAAGCCCCAGGGCGGGCTGACCGACGAGCAGCTGCGCAACGCGCGCATGATCCTGTGGCGCGGGCACTGCTCGGTGCACGGCCGGTTCACCCTCGACAGCGTCAACGACGTGCGCGAGCGGGTGCCCGGCGTCAACGTGCTGGTCCACCCCGAGTGCAAGCACGAGGTCGTCCAGGCCGCCGATTACGTGGGCTCGACCGAATACATCATCAAGGCCCTGGACGCGGCCCCGGCCGGGTCGGCCTGGGCCGTCGGCACCGAGTTGAACCTCGTACGCCGGATGGCCCTGGCCCACCCGGACAAGCAGATCATGTTCCTCGACAAGACGGTCTGCTACTGCTCGACGATGAACCGGATCGACCTGCCCCACCTGGTGTGGACGCTGGAGGAACTGGTCGCGGGCCGGGTGCCGAACGTCATCACCGTGGACGAGGAAACGGCCAAGTACGCGCGTGTCGCGCTGGACCAGATGCTCGCCCTCCCGTAACGGAATGTAGTCAATAAGATCCGTACGGGCGCGGTCTTTCTTTCTGCTGTCTTAACTCCCTCCGACCGCCCCACCCACCGCCCTAATTCCGCCTTAAGACTGCGCCTATGGGCGTTTGTCGGCTGGCATCTTTGTCACTCAGCGCTATGCTCACCCGGTTGCAGAAACGGGGCACCCCCGAACCCGTCTGCCCCCTGATCATCTCGGGCGCTCCCCTCGCGCCCACCAGCTGGAGGTTACGTTGACCAACGACGTCTTGGTCGTGCACGGCGGTACGCCGTTGCAGGGTCAGATCCGGGTCCGTGGCGCCAAGAACCTCATTTCCAAGGCGATGGTGGCCGCCCTTCTGGGCGAGTCGCCGAGCCGCCTGTTCGACGTGCCGCGCATCCGCGACGTCGAGGTCGTCCGCGGACTGCTCGAGCTGCACGGGGTCAAGGTCAGCGACGGCCAGGACGACGGCGAGCTGGTGATGGACCCGACCAACGTCGAGAGCGCCAGCACCGACCAGATCAACGTGCACGCCGGCTCCAGCCGGATCCCGATCCTGTTCTGCGGCCCGCTGCTGCACCGCCTGGGTCACGCGTTCATCCCGGACCTCGGCGGCTGCCACATCGGCCCGCGCCCGATCGACTTCCACATCCAGGCGCTGCGTGAGTTCGGCGCGGTCGTCGACAAGCAGCCCGAGGGCATGCACCTGAGCGCCCCCAACGGGCTGCACGGGGCCAAGCTCGAGCTGCCCTACCCCAGCGTCGGGGCGACCGAGCAGGTGCTGCTCACCGCCGTCCGGGCCGAGGGCGTGACCGAGCTGCGCAACGCGGCCATCGAGCCCGAGATCATCGACCTCATCTGTGTGCTGCAGAAGATGGGCGCGATCATCACGGTCCACACCGACCGGGTCATCGAGATCCAGGGTGTGCCGAAGCTGCACGGCTACCAGCACAAGCCGATCCCGGACCGGATCGAGGCGGCCAGCTGGGCCGCCGCCGCGCTGGCGACCAAGGGCGAGATCGAGGTGCTCGGCGCCCGCCAGGCCGACATGATGACGTTCCTCAACGTCTTCCGCTCGATCGGCGGCGAGTTCCAGATCACCGACGACCGGGTGGCCCGCCCGGGCGTGACCGGGGCCGAGGGCGGCATCAAGTTCTGGCACCCCGGCCACGAGTTGCAGGCCGTCGCGCTCGAGACCGACGTGCACCCCGGCTTCATGACCGACTGGCAGCAGCCCCTGGTGGTCGCGCTGACCCAGGCCCGCGGCCTGTCGATCATGCACGAGACCGTGTACGAGCAGCGGCTGGGCTACACCGACGCGCTGAACCAGATGGGCGCCACCATCCAGGTCTACCGGGACTGCCTCGGTGGCACGCCGTGCCGGTTCGGCCGCCGCAACTTCAAGCACTCCGCGGTCATCGCCGGCCCGTCCAAGCTGCACGCGGCCGACCTGGTCATCCCCGACCTGCGGGCCGGTTTCGCCCACCTGATCGCGGCGCTGGCGGCCGAGGGCACCTCCCGGGTGTACGGGGTGGACCTGATCAACCGCGGTTACGAGGACTTCGAGAACAAGCTGGCCGCCCTCGGCGCCCACGTCGAGCGTCTCTGACCCCGTCCGACCACCCCGGCCACCACCCCTGAAGCGGACTGAAGTCTGCCTACGGTTTCATCACTATCAGCGGCGCGGTGTGAAACACACCGCGCCGCTTGGCTACTCTCTGAGCGTGCCCTCGCTCTTTCGCCGCAAGCAGTCCGACGTCGCCACTCCCGAGGTTGTCGAGGAGGTGACGCCGGCCGAGTCGCGCCCGAAGAGCTACACGCCCAGCAAGAAGGAGCTCGGCCAGGCCACGCCCAAGCGGGTCGCCACCGGCCGCCGCTTCGGCGCCGAGACCGCGGCCCCGGCCAACCGCCGCGAGCAGATCAAGCAGATGCGCGAGCGGCAGCGCCAGGAAAGGGCCGAGGCGACCGCCGGCATGAAGGCGGGCGACGAGCGCTACCTGCTGGCCCGCGACCGCGGTCCCGAGCGCGCGCTGGTCCGCGACATCGTCGACAGCCGCCGCACGGTCGGCACCTACTTCTTCGGCGGCGCGCTGATCGTGCTGGTCGGCTCGACGGTGCAGATCCCGGCCGTCCAGCTCGCCAGCAACCTGCTCTGGCTGCTCCTGGCGATCGGCGTCGTGATCGACAGCGTGCTCATCTCGCGCAAGATCAAGCGCCTGGTCAAGGACCGTTTCCCCAAGACCTCGCAGCGCGTGGGCTCGCTGCAGATCTACGGCGTGATGCGCGGCTTGACGTTCCGCCGCATGCGCGTGCCCAAGCCCCGCGTCGAACTGGGCCAGGCTGTTTAGAGGTCCCGCTCGGGGCCGTGCAGGTGGCTGCGCTCGCCTGCGTGGTCGAGGATGCACAGCACCTC
Source organism: Paractinoplanes aksuensis (assembly GCF_024137025.1). Classification (GTDB taxonomy): domain Bacteria; phylum Actinomycetota; class Actinomycetes; order Mycobacteriales; family Micromonosporaceae; genus Actinoplanes; species Actinoplanes aksuensis. The sequence continues at coordinate 76,525 of NZ_JAMYJR010000041.1, read as the reverse complement.
GGCCGGGCCGTCGTACGCGCCGAACGCGTGCGGCACCATGGTGGAGAACTCGGCCGCCTCGTTCGTGCCGACGAGGATCGTACGGTCGCCCAGACGTAATTCGATCGTGCCGGACAGCACGGTGAACCAATCGTGCCCCGGGTGCACCCGCAGCTCGGCCGGCACCTTGCGGGTGATGCGCATCTTGGCCACCGTCTGCCCGCTGCCGCGGGACAGCACCCAGGTCGTGATGCCCCGCTCCGGATGGTTGTGGGGCCGGATCACCACGTCCTCGTCGCCCACGGGCTCGACCAGCTGGTCGATCGACGTGTCGAGGGCGCGGGCGATCGCAGCCATCTGATCGAGGGCGATGCGCCGGTGGCCGGTCTCGATCCGGCTGATGGTCGACGGGCTCAGGAGCGTGCGGGCGGCCATCTCGTCGAGGGACCAGCCCCGCGCCACCCGCAGACCGCGGATCCGCTGCCGGACGACCGCCTCCAGTTCCTGGTCTTGCTTCATACGCAAGATGCTATGCGATACCAGCAAGGCGCGGCTACCTTCGACCCATGGCACACGACCACATGATCGAGATGCTCGACCTGGACGCCGAGGTCCTGCACGACTACCACAGCGACGTGATCGGCTGGGTCGGCCGCGAGGCCGCCGCCGACCCGCGCATCGTCGACCTGGGCGCCGGCAGCGGCACCGGCTCGCTGGCCCTGGCCCGCGAACTGCCCGGCGCCCGCGTCACCGCCGTCGACGTCGACCCCGAGATGCTGGCCCACCTGCGCGCCCGCGCGGCCGAAGCCGGGCTCGGCGACCGCATCGACACCGTCGAGGCCGACCTCGACCAGCCCTGGCCCGCCCTCGGCCCGGTCGACGTGGTCTGGGCCGCGTCCTCGATGCACCACATGGCCGACCCCGGCCGGGCGCTGACCTCGGCCCACGGCCTGCTGCGGCCGGGTGGCGTACTGGTGGTGGCCGAACTCGAGTCCTTCCCCCGCTTCCTGACCGGCACGCCGGACGAGGCGGTGGAGGACGCCGGCCACGCCGAGATGGACAAGCGCCGGCACGAGGCCGGCCTGCACATGCACGAGAACTGGGGTGCGCTGATCAGCCGGGCCGGCTTCACCGAGGTGGCCGAGCGCCACTTCGACATCGCGCTGCCCGCGCCATTGCCGCCGGCGGCCGCCCGCTACGCCGCCGTGACCCTGAGCCGCATGCGCCACGGCCTGGAGGACCGGCTGCCCGCCGCTGACCTGGCCGCCCTCGACCGCGTGGTCGCCGGCCTGCCCGGCCGCAACGACCTCAGCGTCCGCACCAACCGCACGGTCCTGCTCGCCCGCCGCTAGTCGACGCCGGCCAGGCGGAGCAGGGCGGCGACCGCGGCTGCGGCCACGACCACCACGACGAACGGGGCCTTGCGCCAGGCCAGTAGGGCGCCGACGGCTACGCCGGCCGGGCGGGCCACGCCGGCGAATCCGCTGCCCGCCATCAGGGTGGCGGTGCCGGCCAGGGCGGCCAGCAGCGCCGCCGCGGCCATCGGGAGCAGGCGTTGCAGGCCGGGCGAGAGCGTCAGGCGTTCGCGCAGCAGGACGCCGCCGAGGCGCATCGTGTAGGTGCCGGCGCCCAGGATGAGGATCGCGGTGAGCAGCATCAGGACTCCCGGCGGCGGCCGAAGCGGATCAGGGTCAGCAGGCCCAGCAGGGCGCACAGGACGGGTAGGCCGGCCGGCAGGAACGGGGTGGCCAGGACGGCGATGGCGGTGCCGGTGAGGGCGACGATCCGGGTCGCCCGGTCGCGGAGCGAGGGCAGGATCAGGGCGATCAGCGCGGCCGGGAAGGCCGCGTCGAGGCCGAGCGCCTCGTAGTCGCCGACGGCCGAGCCCAGCAGGACGCCGAGGGCGGTGCCGAGGTTCCAGGACGTGAACAGCGTGATGCCCATCAGCCAGTAGGTGCGCCGGCGGCGGGCCGGGTCGTCCTCGGCCAGGGTGAACGCCACCACCTCGTCGGTCATCACGTGGGTGCCGACCAGGCGGCGCCAGCCGGTGCCCATGGTGCTGCCGATGGCCAGGCCGAACGGGATGTGGCGGGCGTTGAGCAGCAGGCCGGCGAACACGGCGGCGATGGGGTTGCCCGCGGCGAGCAGGCCGACCGCCAGGAACTGGGCGCCGCCGGCGAAGACGATCGTGGACATGGCGAAGGGCACCCACGTCGGCAGGCCGTACGCAATGGTGATGGCCCCGAACGACGCGCCCACCGCCACCATGGCGGCCGCGATGGCGACGGCGTCGCGGAGCTGCGCCCGATCGAAGGCTTGCGTTCGCTGTATCGTACGCATAGTTCGAGATACTGAACGATGGCGTGAGTGTTCGTCAAACCGAACGAATCGATCGACGGAGTGAACATGCAGCAGCCGGCGCCCCCGCTCGCCACCATCGCCGCCGCCTTGCGCCGGGAACGGGAGCGGGCCGGCATCTCGATCGCCGAGCTGGCCCGCCGGGCCGGGCTGGCCAAGTCGACGCTCTCGCAGCTCGAGGCGGGCACGGGCAACCCGAGCATCGAGACGCTGTGGTCGCTCGGGGTGGCACTGGGGGTGCCGTTCAGCCGGCTCGTCGAGCCGCTCGAGACGCAGGTCCGCGTCGTCCGCGCCGGCGAGGGGGGAACACGGCTGCGGGCCGACCAGGCCGACTTCGTGGCCACGCTGCTGGCCGCCGGGTCACCGCACACCCGCCGCGATCTGTACGTCATGGAGCTCGAGCCGGGGCCGGCCCGCGACGCCGCCGCCCACATCCCGGGCAGCGTCGAGCACATCGTGGTCGGCGGCGGGCGGATCCGCACCGGGCCCGACGGCGACACCGTCGAGCTGGGCCCGGGCGACTACATCACGTTCCCCGGGGACGTCCCGCACCACTACGAGGCGCTCGAACCGTCCTGGGCCGTGCTCGTCATGGAGCACCGCTGACGTCGGTGTAGAGCCGGGCCACCACGTCCTCGATCTCGGGCTCGACCACCGACAGGTCACGCACCTGGGCCGCGGTGACCAGCGCGGCGACCGCGGCCCCGGCCGCGATCGACTCGAGGGTGAAGGTGACCCGGTGCCCGTCGGCCTCGGTCGACGTCAGCGTCGCACCGGGCAGGGTGAAGCCGGGCGGAAGCGGGACGTCGAGGTCGGCGACCACGCGCCGGCGCGAACCGTAGCGGGTGTGCAACTGCTCGATCGTGCCGTCGTGCACGACGTGGCCGTGGTCGATCACGACCAGGCGGTGGCACAGGCGCTCGATGTCGGCCAGGTCGTGAGTGGTCAGCACGAGCGTGACGTCGCCGGTGCGGCCCAGCTCGCCCAGGAACGAGCGCACCGCCTGCTTGCTGACCACGTCGAGCCCGATCGTCGGCTCGTCCAGGAACAACACCTCGGGGCCGTGCAGAAGGGCCGCCGTCAGTTCGCCCCGCATCCTCTGCCCCAGTGACAATTGCCGTACGGGCGTATCGAGGAACGCACGGAGGTCGAGCAGTTCCTCGCAGCGGCGCAGGCGGGCCGCATGCTCGGTCGCGGGCACCCGGTACACGTGCCGGAGCAGCCGGAACGACTCGCGCAGAGGCAGGTCCCACCACAGCTGGGAGCGCTGCCCGAAGACGACGCCGATGCGCAGGGCCAGCCGGGTGCGCTGCGGAACCGGGCGCAGGCCGCACACCGACACCTCGCCGCTGGTCGGGGTGAGCACGCCGGTCAGCATCTTGAGCGTGGTCGACTTGCCGGCGCCGTTCGGCCCGATGTAGCCCACCATCTCGCCCCGCGCGATCGACAGGCTGACCCCGTCGACGGCCGCCACCTCCCGTTTCTGCCGGCGCAGGCGGCCCGCTTTGACGCGTACGCTGAAATTCTTGCGCAGTTCCCGCATCTCGATCATGAGCCGGTGCTCCGGTAGTGACGGACGCCCAGCCGCCAGACCACCGCGGCGATGGCCACGGCGACCAGCGCGACCAGCGGCGACAGGAAGCCGGTCCAGCCCGGCAGGCCGAGCGGATCGGCCCGGCCGAGCAGCGTCAGGGCGGGTTGATAACTGACGAATCCGAACCCCAGCCCGTACGCGAACAGAGTGCGGAACCACGAGCCGTACACCGTGATGGGGTACGAGGTGAAGTCGCGGCCGCCGTAGGTGAAGCCGTGCCCGAGCTTGCCCGAGTCGACCCACCAGAACGCGGACGCGGCGCTCAGCACGAAGATCGCGCCGAAGAACACGGCCCCGCTGATCGGCGCCGTGACCAGCAACAACACTCGCGCCCAGGTCCAGTCGACGTCGTTGCGGGCCAGCGCCAGAGCGAGCACGCTGAGCCCGACCGCCAGCCGCATCAGCTTGCGCAGCGGCAGGTCGGCCAGCACCAGCTGGGGCAGCACGGCCAGCGGGCGCACCAGCACCGCATCGAGGCGCCCGGTCCGGACGTACGTCTCGAGCTGGTCGATGTTGCCCACGGTCAGATCGGCCAGGACGAAGGCGAACGCGGTGATCCCGGTCATCAGCAGCGCCTCGTCGAGCGTGAAACCGCCCACGTACGCCGCCGCGCGGTAGAGCACGAACACGGAGACGACATCGACCAGGGTGCCGGCCGCGTTGGTCAGCAACTCGACGGCGAACGACGTCCGGTACGCCGTGGCCGAGCGCAACCGCCCGCCGAACAGCGCCGCGTACGCCCGCAGCTCACCCACCCTGCACCACCAGCCGCCGCTCGGCCCGCCGCTGCACCCAGTGCGCCAGCGCGAGCATGACGACGGCCCAGACCGCCTGCAACCCGACCAGCCCGGCCTGCAGCGCGGGCCCGTCCCGCTCGATCAGCACGTCGAGTGGCGTCTGCAACAGCCCTGGCAGCGGCGTCGCGACCCACAGAGTCACGGCCAGCCAGTCCGGCAGCAGGCGCAGCGGGAAGTACAGGCCGGCCAACACGCCCGAACCGAGCGTCCAGAAGACGAGCGGGCCGCGGGCGTCGTCGAGCCAGTAGGCGGTCGCGTTGACCAGATAGCGGCAGGCGAACGCCCCGATCACCGCCAGAACCACAGAAACTGCGAAAAGCGGCACGGTCTGCCACCGGGTGGGCGTGGCCAGCGGGAAGAAGAGTGCCCCGACCAGCAGCGGTGGACCGACCCTGGTCAGCATCGCATGGGCCGCACGGCCCAGGTCGGCGGCCAGATAGGCGGTCACCGGGGAGATCGGGCGTACCAGGTCGGCCACGATGTCGCCGGTGCGGATCCGGTCGGCCAGATCGACCCAGCCCCACAGGCCGACTACGTTGAGTAGCCCTTGGCCCACCCAGACGAACGTGGCGAGCTGGCGCGCATCGTAGCCGCCGGGCGCGTTGCCCGCTGCCCCAGCGGCTACGGCAAGTAGCACGTAGCAGCGAAGAAACCCGAAGACTATGTTGGTGAACGTTCCGGCTACGGTGGCCTGCCGATAGGTCGCGTAGCGCCGGAAACCCGACCCGATCAATGCACAGAAAGTAGCGATGGAGGCGCTAACCGGACGTCTGGGAGAGATCGGCGGCACGCTGGCGCCAATTGCGTTCACGCCGTTAATCTCCTTTCCTGACTCCCCAGTACCTCCAGTGCCGGACCCTGCGGTGGAGCCGGGCGACTCTATCCGGGTCTCCGGGCGGCCACCGCGTATTTTCGACCAGAAGTGGAAGTTCGCCGTGACGGAGCGTCGCCAATCGCCGGGCCTGCGCTGGGCTGCCCGATGAACGGCTGGAGCTCCCTGGGCGACGGCTGGGGCGAACAGCCGGCCTGGGTCTACGAGGTCACCTGGGAATGGGAGCCGCAGCCCGGCCAGCGCTACCCCGGCGACCCCGGTCGCCGCAAGGCCGTGCACACGCCGGTCTACGAGGCGTCCTCCACTCCTCCTGAAGATCAAGATCCTTCCCGGTACGACACCACGCCCGCGGGCCACCCGCCGCCCGGCCGCCGCGACGAGCCGCTGTGGAACCGGCCGGCCGGCGCGCTGCCCGAGCAGCGGGGTTCGGCCTCCGACCAGCGCCGCACGTACGGCCGGCCTGAGCAGGCACCTTCCGGCGGCTCGTATCGCGATGCCGTGCAGTTCCGCGAGGCGCAAATGCGCGAATCCGGGCCGCAGGGCCGTCCTGGGGGCGCGCCCTATTCGGTGCCGGTGACCCCGGGCCACCCGCAGTCCGGCCGGGGCAGCGCGACGCCGGTCTCGCCCGGACGGCCCGGTTCTGGTCGCGGCGGTGTGGCGCCTGTCTCGCCGGGTAGCCCGCCGCCTGGTCGCGACGCTCCGGTATCTCCGGCTTCGTCGGGTATGTATGGCGCTGGGCGCCCGGCGGGCGACCAGCTCTACGGGCGTCGCCCCGCTGCGGGCGGGCCCCAGCCGGTCTCGCCGGCGTCCGGTGTTTACGGCAGTGCCCGGCCCGCGCCGGCCGACGCGTTCCCGTCCCGGCCCGGCGCCCGGCCGGCCCCCGGTCAGCGCGACGGCCGCGACGACGCGCCGTTCGATCTGCGACCGGCGCCGCCGGAGCGCGGAACGCCGGCCCAGGCCCGGCCCGCGCCCCAGCCCACCCGGGTCACGCCATCCCGGTCGGCGGCGCCGCAGCAGTCGACGCCGGGTTATCCCGGGCCTTTGCCGCCTGCTCCTGCTGGGCCCGGCTACCCGGTGCCGGCCCAGCCCGGTCCGTCTCAGCCCGGCTATGGCCAGTCACGGCCGGCTCAGCCCGGCGACCGTCCGGCGGCGCAGCCTGCCGCCCGGTCGTCCGCGCCGGCACAGCCCGACACCTGGTCACCCGGCCCGCCGTCCTCGTCGCAACCCGGCGTCCAGCCACCCTCGTCCGGTCAGTCTTCCGCTACGCAGCCGCCCCACGCGCAGCCTCACACACAGCCGTCCCACGGGCAGGCCTCCCACGCACAGCCCTCACACGGGCAACCGCCTCAGGGACAGCCGCCTCTCGGGCAGCCTCCACACGGGCAGCCGTCCCAGGGACGGCCCTCCCACACGCAGCCGCCCCACGGGCAGCCCTCCCACGCGCAGCCTTCTCACGCGGGGGCGGAAGCTGCTCAGCAGGGTCGCGTCCAACCAGCTCAGCCTGGCTGGCCTCAGACCGGCCAGCCGGGACACGCGCAGCAAGAGGCGGGCCGTCCGGCCCAGCCGGGCTATACGGAGCACGAAGCCGCGCAGGCTCGACCGACATCGGCCGGGTCCGGCGAGTTCTGGCCGGCCCGGCCCGCGTCGCCGCCCACGGGCCCGGCGTCGCAATCGGCCCAGCCCGGCGCACCGCGGTCTGCTCAGCCCGCTGCGTCGCAGTCGGCTCAGACCGCCGCGCCGCAATTGGCCCAACCTGCTGCATCGCCATCGGCTCAGACCGCCGCGCCCTATTCGGGCCAGCCTGCTGCATCGCAGTCGGCCCAGCCCGCCGCGACACATGCAGCCCAGCGTGCTGCATCGCCGTCAGCACAGGCCGCCGCGCCGCAATCGGCCCAGCCCGCCGAATCGCAGCTGACCCGGCCCGCTCACTCCCGGTCGGCTCAGCCCGCTAACTCCCAGTCCGCTCAGCCCGCTGCATGGCAGTCGGGTCAGACCGCCGTGCCGCAATCTGTCCAGGCCGCCGCGTGGCAGTCGGGCCCGGTCGCTGAGTCGCGCCCGGTGTCGGGCCAGCCGGCCTCCACGGGGGCTGGACAAGCCACGACCCATCAGCCGGACGGCGATTACCGCCTCGGCGCCGACAAGACCGCGCCCGGCAGCGCGACGTCCGGCCCGGTCTCGCCGTCGCCGCAGGGTTCGGCGGCACCGAGCGGCTCGATCTGGGATGCCGCGACCAAGAAGGGTGACTCCGCGGACCAGGACCCCCGGCCCGCCTCCGCGATGCCGGCCCCGGCCCCCGCTCCCGAGGACGGCGGCGAGTCTCACGGCCTGGGTTGGCTTCTGTCCCAGAGCGGCCTCGGCGCGGTCACTCCGCTGCCCCCGCCGATCCCCCAGCCGCCCGCCACACCGCCGGTGGCTCAGCCGGTCGTGCTCGAGCCCATCGACGAGCCGGTCAGCTCCCCGCCCAGCCCCACCAGCGCCGCACCCTTCAGCCCGGCCGCCGGCCCGGCCCGTCCCGCATCGGCGGTCCCGGCACCCGGACCGATCAGCGCCGCGCCCAACACCAGCACGGCCCCCACCAGCGGCGGGCCAGGCAGCTCGCACAGGACAGCCCGCCCGGTCAGCTCGGCGCCAGCCGGACCCATCAGCCCCGCAGCCGGACCGCTCAGCTCGGCACCCACCACCGGCCCGGCACCCGCCGCAGGGCCATTCAGGTCGCCACCCACGACAGGCCCAGTCAGCTCGGCATCCGCGGCCGGCCCAGTCGGCTCGACACCTACGACCGGCCCGGTCGGCTCGACACCTATGGCTGGCCCGGTCGGCTCGACGACCGCGCCGGGGCCAGGCAGCTCGACGCCCACGGCCGGTGCGGTCAGCTCGACACCCACCACAGGGCCGCTCGGCTCGGCACCTGCCGCCGGCCCCATCAGCTCAGCGCCCGGACCAGTCAGCTCAGCACCTGCCGCCGGCCCGATCAGCTCAGCGCCCGGGCCGGTCAGCTCAGTACCCGTCACTGGACCGGTCAGCTCGGCGCCGGCATTTGATCCGGCTTTCCCAGTGGCGGGCGCCCAACCGGCACCGACCGGCGGGCAGTTCGGCTCCGCTCCGACGGCGGTCGAGCCACCGTCCACCGCGGACCTGGGTGCATCCGCCGCCGCACCGACGTCGGCGCAGCCACACACCTCCGGCGCTCACCCAGTGGGCGTCGGGCCTGGTCAGGAGGACTGGTTCGTCCCGTCCGGCGCGCTGCCCGTCATCAAGCCGAGGCGGAGTGGCGAGTCCGCTCCCGAGGTTGACGGCGCCCCTGGCGACGTCGCCCTCGAACCGAAGACGCAGCACTACGCCGACCTGCCCTACGCCGACTACGACGAGCCCATCGCCGTCCAGCCGATCGTGAGGACCCCCACCGCACCACGCCCGACCTACGACGACCCCGACCTGGCTCAGCCCGACACGCGTCACCCCACGTCGGAGCAACGGTCACCAGCGGACTCGACCACGGCGCCCCACCCGACCTCCGCGCAGCCGACCTCCGCGCAGCCGACCTCCGCGCAGCCGGTCTCGGCGCAGCCCGTGTCAGCCCAGCCCGTGTCAGCCCACCCAGTCTCGGCCCAGCCCGTATCAGCCCACCCAGTCTCGGCCCAGCCTGTGTCAGCCCAGCCGGTCTCCACGCAGCCCGCCTCGGTCCAACCCGCGTCAGCCCGCCCGGTCTCCGCCGAACCCGCCGCGGCCGAGCCTGTGTCAGCCCACTCGGTCTCCGCTCAACCGGTCTCCGCTCAGCCCGTGTCCACGCGTCCGGTCTCGGCCCAACCAGCCACCGGCCAGCCGAGTTCGAGCCAGCCACTCTCAGGCCGGCCCAGCTCGGCTCATCCCACCTCGGCCGAGCAGAGTTCGGCCCAGTCAGTCGCGGCCCAGCCCGCGTCCGGTCAGCCGGTCTCCGCTCTACCGACGCGCACGCGCCCAGCCTCGGCCCAACCCGGCCCCGGCCGGTCCAGTTCGAGTCAGCCAGTTTCAGAGCAGCCCAGCTCGGCTCATCCCACCTCGGCCGAGCCGGCTTCGGCCCAGCCAGTCGCGGCCCAGCCCGCGTCCGGCCAGCCGGTCTCCGCTCTACCGACGCGCACGCGCCCGGCCTCGGCCCAGCCCGGCCCCAGCCGCCCCGACCAGCCCAGTTCGGACCAGCCAGTCGCAGAGCAGCCCAGCTCGGCTCGCACTACCTCGGCCGAACATGCTTCGACCCAGTCCGCGTCTACCCGACCGGTCTCGGATCAGCCCGCGTCTACCCGACCGGTCCCGGATCAGCCCGCGTCTACCCGACCGGTCCCGGATCAGCCCGCGTCTACCCGACCGGTCCCGGATCTGCCCGCGTCTACCCGACCGGTCTCGGGCGAGCCAGTCTCAGCCCAGCCGGTTTCCGATCAGCCGGTGTCCACCAGCCCGGTCTCAGCTCAGCCCGCCACCGACCAGCCGAGTTCGAGGCGGCCGGTTTCAGACTGGGGCCGCTCGGGTCAATCCGGCTCGGCTCAGCCGAACACGGCCCACCACCCCACCTCGTCGCAACCCGATGCGGCTCCGCCTGCCTCGGCGCGACCGCAGCCCGTGTCGGCAGAGCCGAACACCAGTCGGCCCGCCTCGGCTCAAACGGATGCGGCCCAACCCGTCTCGGCACGGCTGGATGCAGCCCAACCGAACACCACTCAGCTCGGCTCGACACGGCTAGACGCGGCGCAACAGAGCACCGCTCAGCCCATCTCGGCACAACCGGACGCGGCGCAACAGAGCACCGCTCAGCCCATCTCGGCACAACCGGACGCGGCCCAACCGAACACCGCTCAGCCCATCTCGGCACAACCGGACGCGGCCCAACCGAACACCGCTCAGCCCGTCTCGGCACAACCGGATGCGGATCGGGCCGGTTCGGCGCAGCCCTCGCCTGTGCAGTCGGCCTCGGCGCGGGACGACTCGGCGCGTGCGGGGTCGACGCGGCCGGACTCGGCTCGGTTCGGCGGGGCGCAACCCGCCACGCGTGGACCGCATGAATCCGCGCGCCTGGAGTCGGTGGAGGACGACGCCGCTCCGGGCGAGTCGGCCGCCGCGCACGAGACGGGACGTCCCGTCTCGGCAGTGCCTGCGTCCGACGAGGAGTCTGCTGCGGGGGCGTTCCGGGACGAAGGAGCGCGGGAGAGCGAATTCGGCCAGCAGCCGGCGTCGCGGTTCCGGGTCGAGGGTGTGCACGTTGACGCCGAGGCCATCGAGGTCGAGCTGGTCGAGTTCGAGCCGATCGATGATGACGGGCCGGTCGTGGTGCGGCCGGCGGGTGCGGTTGATGACGACATCGTGGACGCCGAGGTCATCGATGACGCGCCGCATGAGTCGGTCGCCGCGCTGGAAGGCCCGTCGGTCACTCCTGCCCTGACTGCTGGGCCCGGCACCGCCGAGGAACCGTCGACCGATGTCCGGGCCGTCGAAGTCGAGGAACAACCGTCGACAGATACGGACCAACCGTCGTCTGTCGCGGGGCAGTCGTCGGATGTCGCGGGGCAGTCGTCGACTGTTGAGGCTGAGACTGTCGACCAGCCCGGCGCCGAGAGTTTGGACGATTCTCCCGTAGGACCTGCTACCGACGGCACCCCGGAGGCGGCCACGGAGCATGTCGCGAACAACGACGCTGACGCCGCCGCGACGGCGACCGGCTCCGAGCTGGTCGACGCGCCCAATGGTGGAGAAGTCACCGATGCGCAGGAAACCGCCTCGGTGACGGATTCGCAGGAAGACGTTGTGGCTGGGGACGGCTCGGCAACGGAATCGCGGGAAGACGTGGGGGCTGAGGACGGCGCGGCGACGGATTCTCAGGATGACGTTGTGGCTGGGGGCGGCTCGGCGGCGTACGGGAAGGAAGTTCGGGGGGATGGTGAGCCGATCCGGCAGAAGCGGGAGCAGCGGGCCGATCCGCGCAACCGGCGCACCGACCCGGAGCAGATCCTGGCTGCCTACCCGGTCACCTATGACCCGCTGACGCTGCGGGAGCAGATCGAGGACGACGAGCCGATGTGGGTCGTCATCGATCGGCTCACCGACAAGCTGGAGTACGCCGAGCGGGACAGCGACCGCGCCCGTCTGCTGAGTCTGCGGGCGGTGGCGTCGCGGCTGCTCGGGGATCTGGATCCGGCTCTGGAGGACGCGCGCGCGGCCATCGTGCACGCGGAGGCGGCCGGGGAGCTGGTGCGGACGGCGACCGTCCGGGCCCGGCTCGGGCATGTGTTGCAGTGGCGCGGGGAGTTCGCCGAGGCCGACCGGATCTATGCCGAGGCGGATTCGGCCGAGTTGCCGGCGCGGCTGCGGGCCGAGATCTCCGAGTTGGCGGGACGGTCCGCGTTCGAGCAGGGGCGCTACCTGGAGGCCGTGAACCACCTGGAGCGGGCCCTCGACCTGCGCCGGGGGGCCGATCCGGATCTGGTCGAGCGGATCGAGCTGGCCCTGGACACGATCACCGGGCGGGCGGCCGAGGGCTGGGGCCCGTATCCGCGTACGCCGGAAGAGATCGTCGGGTCGACCGCGACGGCCCGGCCGGCGCGGGACGAGAACTCGGGGTTGTTCGGGTATCCGGGGTTGTTGCCGCCGCGGTACGCGCAGGCTCAGCCGTTCGCCGACGGGGTGGCGTGGGTGCGCCGGCCCGAGGCGCCGGCGTGGGAGCTGATCGACGAGTCGGGCGTGTTGTTCATCGACGCGTCGTCGGGGTATCGCGCGGCCGGGCGGTTCGCGGGCGGGCTGGCCTGGGTGTCGCGGGACGACACGGGCGGCTGGCGCGCGATCGACAAGCAGAACCAGGTTGTCGTGTCGGGCGGGTTCGAGGACGCGCGGCCCTTCCACAACGGGCTGGCGCTGGTGCGGCGGGGTGGCTGGGGCGTGGTCGACGACCAGGCCCGGATGGTCGTGGCGCCGGACTATCAAGCCTTCGCGACGATGCTGGCCTCCGGCGAACCGGTGGACGGTTTCACCGAGGAGGGGCTGGCGGTGGTCGACGCGGGCGAGGTCTACGGCGTGGTCGACCGGGAGGGCCGCCTGCTGGTGCCGCCCGTGCACGCCGCCCTGCTGATCCACCCGGCTGCTTTCCTGGTGGCCGACCGGTTCGGGTTGTGGGGCGCGCTCGACCGCAAGGGTGAGCCGCTGGTCGAGCTGAAGTACCGGGACCGGGCCGACGTGCTCGACGAGATCGAGAAGTTGATCAAGGACAGTCGGCCGGTTCTCTGACCGGGGCATAGGGTCGGGTGATGGAACATCGTCATCTCGGCCGTTCCGGCCTGCTGATCAGCGAGATCGCGTACGGCAACTGGATCACCCACGGTTCCCAGGTCGAGGAGAAGGCCGCCACCGCGTGTGTGCGGGCCGCCCTCGACGTGGGCATCACCACCTTCGACACCGCCGACGCGTACGCCGGTGGCCGCGCCGAGGAGGTGCTGGGCCGCGCGCTCAAGGGCGAGCGCCGCGCCGGCCTCGAGATCTTCACCAAGGTCTTCTGGCCGACCGGGCCCGGCCCGAACGACCGCAGCCTGTCCCGCAAGCACATCATGGAGTCGATCGACGCGTCGCTGGGCCGGCTGCAGACCGACTACGTCGACCTCTACCAGGCCCACCGCTACGACTACTCGACCCCGCTCGAAGAGACGATGATCGCCTTCGCCGACGTCGTGCGCTCGGGCAAGGCGCTCTACATCGGCGTCTCGGAGTGGACCGCCACCGAGATCCGCGCGGGCTGGGAGCTGGCCCAGGATCTGAAGATCCAGCTCGTCTCGAACCAGCCGCAGTACTCGGCCCTGCACCGGGTCATCGAGGCCGAGGTGGTGCCCACCTCGATCGAGCTGGGCATCGGCCAGGTCGTCTTCTCGCCGATCGCGCAGGGCGTGCTGACCGGTAAGTACGAGGCGGGTAAACAGCCGCCGGCGGGCTCGCGGGCCACCGACGAGAAGTCGGGCGCCAACTTCATCTCGCGGCTCATGCGCGACGAGGTGCTGGAGGCGGTGGCCCAGCTCAAGCCGCTGGCCGAGCAGGCCGGGCTGACCCTGGCCCAGCTGGCGGTGGCGTGGGTGCTGCAGAACCAGAACGTGTCGGCCGCCATCGTCGGCGCGTCCCGCCCGGAGCAGCTGCGGGACAACGTCGTCGCCTCGGGCAAGAAGCTCGACGCCGACCTGATGAAGGCCATCGACGCGGCCCTGGACCCGGTCGCCGAGCGCGACCCGGCCAAGACCCAGTCGCCGGCTCGCCGCCCGTAACGGATGGTGCTTCTGGTCCGGTTCCTACGAGCCGGACCAGAAGCGCATCAACTCGAGGCCGACCTGGATCAGGACCTCGGACAGGCCCAGCTTGTCGGTGATCCAGAAGACCAGGGTGTAGAAGTAGTCGCCGACTTTTGTCTGCCACAGCAGCAGGAAAAGCAGGATGAAGCCGTACGGCGCGAAGAGGTTCCACGCGCGCAGGTAGGCCGGGCTCATCCACGGCGCCAGGATGCTGCCGCCGTCGAGGCCGGGGATCGGCAGCAGGTTGAGGATCGTGGCCGTCACCTGCAGGAACGCCAGCGCGGCGAGGGCCGCCCAGAACTCCAGGTGCTCGCCCGAGCCGCCCGCGACGAACTGTCCGCCGACCAGGTCGAGCGTGGGCCCGACGCCGATCAGGAACGGGAACGCCAGCACCAGGGCCAGGATCAGGTTGGTCAGCGGGCCGGCCGCGCTGATCAGCGAATCCTTGACCTTGCTGCGGATGTACCGGTGGTCGATCCAGACGGCGCCACCGGGCAGGCCGATGCCGCCCAGGATCACCACGACCACCGGCAGCACGATCGACAGCAGCGGGCTCGTGTACTTCAGCGGGTTCAGTTTCAGGTAGCCGCGCTCGACCACCGAGTGGTCGCCCGAGAAGTAGCCGATCAGCGCGTGCGCGTACTCGTGCAGGCACAGCGAGACCAGCCAGCCCGCCACGATGAACAGGAACACGTCGACCCGGACGTTGCCGAAGCCGACCCACGTCATCCAGCCGCTGACCACGAACACCGCGACGATGCCCACGAACACCGGGCTCGGCACGAACGCGTGGCGCGGCGCCCGGGTGTGGACCGGGTCGTCGTAGGTCACGTCACTCCGTCGGCAGCAGGCTCATCGGGTATTCCACCCGGTCGTCCTCGACCAGCACCACCTTGGCCACGCCGGCCTCGGCCAGACCGCGCCATTCCTGGCCGATCCACGACTCGGCGTCGGCCTGGCTGCTGAACGTCTCCGGCGGACCGGCCACCGGCTGACCGTCGACGTTCTCGTAGCGCCAACTCCACGGCATGCGCCGCCCCCTTCACGTCCTCGGTCGGTGTCCTCCACCCTACGGCGTCGCGATGTGCGGCCCGGCCTTAAGGTACGGGGCATGTCCGATGATCGGTGGCACACGGTCCTGGTGCTCGGCGGGATCCGGTCCGGCAAGTCCGCTTTCGCCGAGTCCCTGGTGGCCGGCGCCCCGGCCGTGCGCTATGTGGCGACCGCGACCGGTGGCGAGGACGACCCGGAGTGGCTGGCTCGGATCGAGGAGCATCAACGGCGGCGGCCGCAGTCGTGGTCGACCGAGGAGACGGGCGCCGACCCGGCCCGGCTGACCGAGTTGCTCACCGAGGCCAAGCCCGACGACACGCTGCTCGTGGACGACCTGGGCGGCTGGGTGGCGGCCCTGCTCGACCCGGCCCGGCAGCCCAACGACGACGAGGCCGACGTGGCCGCCCTGGCCGCCGCCGTGCGCGCCTGCACGGCGCGGGTGGTGCTGGTGAGCCCCGAGGTGGGGCTGGCGCTGGTGCCGACGACGCCGGTCGGGCGGGCCTTCGCCGACGCGCTGGGCACGACCAACCAGGCGCTGGCCGAGGCGAGCGACCGGGTCGCGCTGGTCGTGGCCGGCCGCCCGGTCTGGCTCAAGGGCGCCCCCGACGAAGCCGCCCTTTCGGATTCGTCCGGCCCAGCGAGCAGCGGCGCGACTACGGCCGCCGCCGCGGAACCGGCTGTCGTGGAACCGGCCGCCGTGGAACCGGCCGTCGTCGCGCCGGCCACCACCGAACCCGCCGTCGTCAGCCCCGCCGCGCCGGCTCTGGTCAGCCCGGTCGCCGCCGAGCCCGCGGCGGCTCCGGACGTCGCTGACGCGCTCAACCAGCAGACCACCGTCCTGCCCCTGGTCGCCTCGACTGTCGTGTTCGAGCCCGGCATGGACCTGCCCATGCCCGACGGCGACGCCGGCCCCGACGCCCGTGACCGCCTGGTCAACCTCGACTTCGCGGGCCCCGGGCTGGGCCGCCTGGCCGAGGCGGTCATGTTCGCCGCGGCCACCCAGTCCACAGTCACCCCGCAGCCCTGGTCGGCCCCGCGCGTGCTCCTGCTCTCGGGCCGCCACTCCGGCGGGGCCGCGGCCGGCGACGACGTCGACGACGTCGAGCGCCGCGTGGCCCAGGTCGAGAACGGCGAGGGCGTCCTCAGCCGTCTGGCCGGCACGGCCGGGGCCGACATCGCCGTCGTGCGTACGGCCGAAGCCACCCCCATGGAAGACATGGCCGCGGCGTCCCTGGAGGACGTCGACCTGGCCCTGCAGCGGGGCTGGCTGCTGGCCGACGCGGCCGCCGAGGCCGGCAAGGACCTGCTCGTCATCGCGTCCATCGGCGTCGGCACCGACGCAGTGGCGGCCGCTGTCTCCGCCGCCACCACCGGCGCCGAGGCCGTGGCCGTGCTGCCCCGGGTGCTGCTGCCGGGGGGCATCTACGACGACGAGTCGTGGATGGAGCGCGCCGGCGCCGTGCGGGACGCGTTGCACCGCATCCGCCGCGAGCCCCGTGGGGCCAAGGACATCCTGCGCGAGCTGGGCGGCCTCGACCTCGCGGTCGCGACCGGCGCGCTGCTCGGCGCGGCCGCGCGACGACTTCCGGTCGTGCTGGATGGGCCGGTCGGCATCGCGGCCGGTCTGATCGCGCGTGATCTGGGCGGCCAGATCCGGCACTGGACCCTGCTGGCCGACGCGGGCGACCTCGAACTCGTCCGCCAGGGCGGCGACGTGCTCGGCCTGACACCCGTACTCGACCTGGGTCTGGGTCTGGGTGAAGGGGCGAACGCGCTGGCCGCGCTGCCGCTGCTGCGGACGGCCGTCGGCCTGGCCCAGTCGACCGGTGTGCATCCGGCATTGGAGCCGGAGCAGGACTTCTCGGAGCCCGAGCCGGACGGTCCGGGGCCGGCCACCACCAGCCCCGAGTGAGTTTCGGCGCCGGGCTCCGGCTATCGGTCACCACGCTGACCGTCCTGCCGGTGCGGGCCGGGCGGGTCGACCGCCCGGCGGCCGCGGTGGCGATGAGCGTGGCCCCGGCCGTCGGCGCCCTGCTCGGTCTGATCCTGGCCGCGCTGCTGTGGCTGCTGCGCGAGGGCCAGGCGCCATCGCTGGTGGCAGCGGGTGTGACGGTCGCGGCGGCGGCCCTGCTGACCCGCGGCATGCACCTCGACGGGCTGGCCGACACGACCGACGCGCTCGGCTCCTACCGCCGGGGTGAGGCTGCCCTCGTCATCATGAAGAAATCGGACATCGGCCCGTTCGGGGTGGCCGCGATCGCGCTCACGCTGCTGCTCCAGGCGTCCGCGCTGACCGTGCTGCCGTTCGTGGCGGTCGTCGTCGCTTTCGCGGCGGGCCGGGCGGCCATTCCACTCGCCTGCCGCCGCGGCGTGCCCGCGGCCCGGCCGGAAGGGCTGGGCGCGCTGGTTGCCGGCTCTGTGCCCCCGCCTGTGGCGGCCCTGGGCGCCACGCTGGTCACCGCAGCGGCGATTGCCGCGACTCCCGACCGCATATGGCAGGGGCCGGCCGCCGTCGTCGTCTCACTCGCCGTCGTGGTGCTGCTGGTGCGCCATTGCGTACGGCGTTTCGGCGGCATCACCGGCGACGTGCTCGGCGCGGCCGTGGAGGTCGCCACCACGCTCACCCTGATCGGCCTGTCGTTCCGCTAGCGCACGGACGTCTTGACAAACGGTGGCTTGACGACGCGGGCCTCGGTGCGGCGGCCGCGGATGTCGATCTCGACCAGGTCGCCGTCGGCCACGGAAGCCGCGGTGTCGAGCAGGGCCAGCGCGATGCCCAGCTTGCGGGTGGGCGAGAACGTGCCGCTCGTGGTCTCGCCGATCAGCTGGTCGCCCGCGTAGACCTGCATGTGCCCACGCGGGATGCCCCGGCCGGTCAGTTCGAGGCCGCGCAGCGTACGCCGCGGGCCGGCCTCTTTCTCGGCCAGCAGGGCCTCGCGGCCCCAGAAGGCCGGCTTCTTCCAGCCCACGGCCCAGCCCGAGCGGGCCTGCACCGGCGTGATCTCGAGGGTCAGCTCCTGGCCGTGCAGGGGATAGCCCATTTCCGTACGCAGGGTGTCGCGCGCACCGAGGCCGCACGGGCGCACGCCGGCCTCGATCAGCCTGTCCCACACCCCGACCGCCGACGCCCACGGCACGACGAGTTCGTAGCCGTGCTCGCCGGTGTAGCCGGTGCGGCACACGATCAGGTCGCCCGATGTCGAGAACGACATGTAGTCGTGCGACGTGGGCAGGCCGAGTTCGGTCAGCACCTCGGCCGACTGCGGCCCCTGCACGGCCAGCACCGCCCAGTCGCCGTGCTCGCCGGTGACCGTGATGCCGGCCGGAGCGGCGGCGGTCAGAAGCCGTACGACCGAAGCGGTGTTCGCCGCGTTCGGGATCAGGAAGACCTCGTCGTCGGAGATCACGTACGCGATGAGGTCGTCGACGACACCGCCGTCCTCGGTGCAGCACAGCGTGTACTGCGCCTGGCCGGGACCGATGCGGCTCAGGTCATTGGTGAGGCAGCCGTTCACAAAATCAAGAGCGCCGGTTCCGCGTACGCGGGCCTTGCCGAGGTGCGAGACGTCGAACACGCCCGAGGCCTCGCGCACCGCCGTGTGCTCCTTGAGGACGCCCCCACCCGCGTACTCGAGGGGCATCTCCCAGCCCCCGAAGGCAGCGAACTTCGCACCCAGCGCCACATGGCGTTCGTGCAGGGGCGATCGGGAAAGAGCGTCGGCAGACATGAGAGTCAACTTACCCGTGACCTCGGGCTTGGTTAGAGTCGCGGGGAACCCCTCCCCCGGCGTCACCGCGCCGGGGCCCACCAGACCAGCCGGCGCGGCCCATGAGGCGCCTGGCTCATCAGTCCGCGGAGTGCCCGAGTGACCCAGCCCAGCCTCAGCCTGGTCGACACCGACCCGGCCGAACTGTCCGTCGACGCCATCGTCATCGGCCTGCACAGCCAGCCCGACGAGGGCGGCGCGCTGCTGCCGGCGGCCGGCGCCGAGAGCATCGCCGCCGCCTTCGACGGCAAGCTGACTTCGACGCTGGCGCTGCTCGGCGCGAGCGGCGCGCCGGGCGAGGTGACCAAGCTGGCCACCCTCGGCACCATCTCGGCGCCCCTGGTCGTCGCGGTCGGCCTCGGTGACGAGCCCACCGGTTCGGCGCCCAACCCCGAGACCCTGCGCCGGGGCACCGGCGCCGCGGTGCGCGCGCTGGCCGGCAGCGGCACGGTCGCGCTGGCGCTGCCGCTGCCCGACGACGAGGACGCGCCGGGCGTGCTGCGCGCGATCCTCGAGGGCGCGCTGCTGGGGTCGTACAAGTTCGCCGGTTACAAGACCAAGCCGCAGCCGACCCGGCGTGACCCGGTGGCCGCGCTCCAGGTGCACGTGCCGGACGCCGGCGACGCCGCCGCCGCGGCCGAGGTGACCCGGGCCGAGGCCGTGGCCCACGCCGTGCGGTTGACCCGCGACTGGGTCAACACCCCGCCCAACGTGCTGCGCCCGCCGCAGTTCGCCGACGCCGTGGTGGCCGCGGCCGCGGGCACCGGCCTCGAGGTCGAGGTGCTCGACTTCGACGAGCTCAAGGCCGGCGGCTACGGCGGCATCGTGGCCGTTGGCCAGGGTTCCGAGGCGCCGCCCCGGCTGGTCAAGCTGACCTACACGCCCGAGGGTGTGGAGTCGCCGAAGCGGGTCGCGCTGGTCGGCAAGGGCATCACGTTCGACACCGGCGGCATCAGCATCAAGCCGTCGGCCGGCATGTGGGAGATGAAGTCCGACATGGCCGGCGCCGCCGCCGTCGGCGCGACCATGCTGGCCGTGGCCGCGCTCAAGCCCCGGGTCGCGGTCAGCGCCTACCTGGCGATGGCCGAGAACATGCCTTCCGGTACGGCGTACCGGCCGGGCGACGTCATCACGATGTTCAACGGCAAGCGGGTCGAGGTGTACAACACCGACGCCGAGGGCCGCATGGTGCTGGCCGACGCGATCGCCCGCGCCTGCGCCGACGGCACCGACTACGTGTTCGAGACCTCGACGCTGACCGGCGGCCAGGTCATCGCGCTCGGCAAGCGCATCGCGGGCCTGATGGGCTCGGACGACGCGGTCGAACTGGTGCGCGCGGCGGGTGACCGGGTCGGCGAGCCGGCCTGGCCGATGCCGCTGCCGGACGAGGTGCGCAAGGGCATGGAGTCCGACATCGCCGACATCTCCCAGACCAACTCCAATCTGGACCGGGCCGGGCACATGCTGCAGGGCGGCGTCTTCCTGCGCGAGTTCGTGGCCGAGGGTGTCGAGTGGGCGCACATCGACATCGCGGGCCCGAGCTACCACACGGGCGAGCCGACCGGTTACTGGAGCAAGGGCGGCACGGGCGTCCCGATTCGTACCCTGCTGTCGGTTATCGACCAGTTGGGCTGATTGTTTCCGGTTCCGGGCGCGCGGCGCCCGGAACCGTGTCAGCTTTCCTGAGCGGGCCGCCGCTTCTGGCGCTCGTTGTAATCGCGCATGCGTTGCGGGTAGCCGAGCAGCGCGACGTCGTAGATGGGAACGCTGAGCTGATGGGCCCACCGCCGTGCGATCTCGGGCGTCTCGGTGCGACGCCGCGTCCATTCGCCGTCGTGCGCCACGAGCAGAACCGTGGTCTCCGTCACCGACGTACGGGGTTCGATGAATGCCTCGACCCCGCGCCGGGTGCGCACGAACTCCGCGAGATATTCAAGATCGGCACGGTCCAGCGGCCGTCCGGCCGCTCGCTGCGGCTCCCGGCGGCGTCGAAACCAGGCCACTACCCGCTCCTCACGCTCAATTGCGGCAAGAGTACGTCGAGCGGGCCCACACGTGGGGAACCTGACTGCATCGATCAGTTCGCCAAGTGACAAGATGGCCTGGACATACTGTGACCGTTTCCATTGTGTGACCCGCATGGCAACGACGCGAACACTGGAGTCAACGTGAGTCAGCCGAACGGCGGAACCTTCGACATCGTCATCCTCGGCGCCGGGAGCGGCGGCTACGCGGCCGCCCTGCGCGCGGCCGAGCTCGACCTCTCCGTCGCGCTGATCGACAAGGCCGAACTGGGCGGCACCTGCCTGCACCGCGGCTGCATCCCGACCAAGGCGCTGCTGCACGCGGCCGAGATCGCCGACCAGACCCGCGAGAGCGAGCAGTTCGGCGTCAAGGCCGACCTCGTCGGCATCGACATGGCGGGCGTCAACGCGTACAAGGACGGCGTGGTCGCGCGCCTCTACAAGGGCCTGCAGGGCCTGCTCAAGCAAGACAAGATCACGCTGGTCCAGGGCGCCGGCAAGCTCGTGGCCAAGGACACGGTCGAGGTCGACGGCCAGCGCTACACCGGCCGCAACGTCATCCTGGCCACCGGCTCGTACTCGCGCTCGCTGCCCGGCCTCGAGGTCGACGGCCAGCGGGTCATCGCCAGCGAGCACGCCCTCAAGCTCGACCGCGTGCCCTCCTCCGCGATCGTGCTGGGCGGCGGCGTCATCGGCGTCGAGTTCGCCAGCGTCTGGAAGTCGTTCGGCGCCGACGTCACCATCCTCGAGGCCCTCCCCCGCCTGGTCGCGGCCGAGGACGAGGAGATCTCGAAGACGGTCGAGCGCGCCTTCCGCAAGCGCAAGATCAACTTCAAGGTCGGCAAGCCGTTCGAGAAGGTCGAGCACACCGAGAACGGCGTGCGCGCCACCATCGCCGGCGGCGAGACCGTCGAGGCCGAGGTGCTGCTGGTCGCCGTCGGCCGCGGCCCGACCACGGCCAACTTGGGCTACGAGCAGCAGGGCATCACGCTCGACCGCGGCTTCGTCATCACCAACGAGCGGCTGCACACCGGCGTCGGCAACATCTATGCCGTGGGCGACATCGTGCCCGGCCTGCAGCTCGCCCACCG
This sequence comes from Paractinoplanes aksuensis, assembly GCF_024137025.1. Classification (GTDB taxonomy): domain Bacteria; phylum Actinomycetota; class Actinomycetes; order Mycobacteriales; family Micromonosporaceae; genus Actinoplanes; species Actinoplanes aksuensis. The sequence continues at coordinate 54,742 of NZ_JAMYJR010000041.1, read as the reverse complement.
CGGTTTCCAGCAGGGCATCTTCGTGGCCGAAGAGATCGCGGGCCTCAAGCCGGCCCCGATCGACGAGGCCGGCATCCCCCGGGTCACCTACTCCGACCCCGAGATCGCGTCGGTCGGCCTGACCGAGACCAAGGCCAAGGAGCAGTACGGGGCCGACAAGGTCTCGACCTACAACTACAACCTCGGCGGCAACGGCAAGAGCCAGATCCTCAAGACCGCCGGTTTCGTCAAGCTGGTCCGGCTCAACGACGGGCCGGTGCTGGGTGTCCACATGGTCGGCGCACGCATGGGCGAACTGGTCGGCGAGGCGCAGTTGATCTACAACTGGGAAGCGTTCCCGGAAGAGGTCGCGCAGCTGGTCCACGCCCACCCGACGCAGAACGAGGCGCTCGGCGAGGCGTTCCTGGCCCTGTCCGGCAAGCCCCTGCACGCACACAGCTGATCCCGTTCACAGCGGTTAAGGAGTTCTGAGACATGCCGGTATCGGTCACCATGCCGCGACTGGGTGAGAGCGTCACCGAGGGCACCGTCACTCGCTGGCTCAAGCAAGAGGGCGAGCGGGTGGAGGTCGACGAGCCGCTGCTCGAGGTCTCCACCGACAAGGTCGACACCGAGATCCCGTCGCCGGCCGCCGGTGTGCTCACGCGCATCGTCGTCGGCGAGGACGAGACGGCCGACGTCGGCAGCGAGCTCGCGGTCATCGCCGGCGAGGGTGAGGACGCGGGTTCCGCGGCCCCCGCCCCCGCCCAGCAGCAGGCCGAGCCTGAGCCCGAGCCCGCGGCGCCCACCACCCCCTCCACCGAGAAGCCGGTCGAGGAAGAGGCCCCGGCCCCGCAGACCGCCTCCGCCCCCACCGGCGGCGGCGAGGGCACCGCGGTGAAGATGCCGGCGCTCGGCGAGAGCGTCACCGAGGGCACCGTCACCCGCTGGCTCAAGCAGGTCGGCGACTCCATCGAGGTCGACGAGCCGCTGCTCGAGGTCTCCACCGACAAAGTCGACACCGAGATCCCCTCGCCGGTCGCGGGCACGCTGCTCGAGATCAAGGTGCAGGAGGACGAGACGGCCGACGTCGGCGCCGACCTGGCCATCATCGGCGCCGAGGGCGCGGCCCCCGCGGCCGCCCCGGCTCCGCAGCAGGCGCCCGCGCCCAAGCAGGAGCAGGAACCCGAGCCCGAGCCGGCCCCCGCACCCAAGATCGACTCGGCCCCCGCGCCCGCCTTCGAGCCGTCCGGCGGCTCGTACGCCGACCCGGCCCCCGAGGCCGAGACGGCCAAGGACCCGGTCGCGGCCGAGCGGGCGGCCGAGCCGCCCGCCCCGTCGCAGCCGCGGGTCGAGACGGCCAGCCCGAACGGCGCCGGCGACGCCGGTTACGTCACGCCGCTGGTGCGCAAGCTCGCCGCCGAGAAGGGCGTCGACCTGTCGACGCTGACCGGCACCGGCGTCGGCGGCCGCATCCGCAAGCAGGACGTGACCGACGCGGCCGAGAAGGCCGCCGCCGCCAAGGCCGCGCCCGCCCCGCAGCAGCAGGAGGCCGCCCCGGCGGCGGCCAAGCCGGCCGCCGCGCCCAAGCCGGCGCCGAGCCCGCTGCGTGGCCGCACCGAGAAACTGACCCGCACCCGCGCGACGATCGCCCGGCGCATGGTCGAGTCGCTGCAGATCTCGGCCCAGCTGACCACGGTGGTCGAGGTCGACGTGACCAAGATCGCCCAGCTGCGGCAGAAGGCCAAGGCCGACTTCCTGGCCCAGCACGGCGTCAAGCTGAGCTTCCTGCCGTTCTTCGCGCTGGCCGCGGTCGAGGCGCTGCGCCAGCACCCGGTGGTCAACTCGTCGATCGACCAGGAGGCCGGCACGGTCACCTACCACGACGCCGAGCACCTGGGCATGGCCGTGGACACCCCCAAGGGCCTGATCGTCCCCGTCATCAAGGACGCGGGCGACCTGAACCTGGCCGGGCTGGCCAAGCGCATCGCCGACGTGGCCGACCGCACCCGCAACAACAAGATCGGGCCGGACGAGATCTCGGGCGGCACGTTCACGCTGACCAACACGGGCAGCCGGGGCGCGCTCTTCGACACCCCGATCATCAACCAGCCCCAGGTCGGCATCCTCGGCACGGGCGCCGTGGTCAAGCGGGCCGTGGTCATCAACGACCCCGAGCTGGGCGAGATCATCGTGCCGCGCTCGATGGTCTACCTGGCCCTCAGCTACGACCACCGGATCGTGGACGGCGCCGACGCCGCCCGCTTCCTGGTCACGCTGAAGGAACGCCTCGAGGGCGGCCACTTCGAGGGCGACCTCGGGCTGGGTTGATTTTCCTGAAGTGAGAGGGGGAGCGCGTGAGCGCTCCCCCTCTTCGTTTTGAACGGGTTCACTTCGGGGCATGATGGGGTCATGCGGATCCTGATCTCGGGCGCGTCCGGTTTCCTCGGCGGCAACCTCGTCGAGCGCCTGCGCGGCCACGGCCACGAGGTGACCAAGCTGGTGCGCCGGCCCGCCCGGAGCGACGACGAGGCGACCTGGCAGCCCGCCCAGGGCCAGATCGACCCGCACATCGTCGCGGCGGCCGACACCGTGATCAACCTCTCCGGGGCCAACGTCGGCGGCAAGCGCTGGACCGCCCAGTACAAGAGCGAGCTGCGGTCGAGCCGGGTCGACACCACCGGCACGCTGGCCCGGGCCATCCGCAAGCTGCCCGAGGCCGACCGCCCGCGCACGCTGCTGCAGGCCTCCGCCGTCGGCTGGTACGGCGACACCGGCGACACGCCCGCCACCGAGGAGACGCCGGCCGGCACCACCTTCCTGGCCGACCTGTGCCGGGTCTGGGAGGCCGCCGCCCGCCCGGCCGAGGACGCCGGCACCCGGGTCGTCCTGCTGCGGACCGGGCTGACCCTCGACAGCCTGCTCAAGCCTCTGCTGCCGCTGTTCAAGCTGGGCGGCGGGGCCAAGCTCGGCGGCGGCAAGCAGTGGATGCCCTGGATCAGTCTGCCCGACTGGCTCGGGGCGGCCGACTTCCTGCTCGAGCGCGAGGACGTCTCGGGCCCGGTCAACATCGTCGGCCGCGAGCAGATCACCAACGCCCGGTTCACCAAGGCGCTGGCCGCCGCCGTGCACCGCCCGGCCCTGCTGAGCGTGCCCGGCCCGGCCCTGCACGTGGTGATGGGCGAACTGGCCGGCGAGTCGCTGCGCAGCACCCGGGTCGTGCCGGCCGTGCTGGAGCGGACCGGCTTCCGGTGGGCCTACCCCACGATCGACGGCGCCATGCGGGCGGCCGTGGGCCAGGAACCGGCGGCGTCCCGCTGAGCAGCGGCGCAGGCTTGCTAACCTGCGCGTGATGTCCGTCGCCGTTCCCACCTCCACGTCCTCCGCAGACAGGCCGTCACCCCCCGCCGCCCCCCGGGCGACGCGGCCGTGGCCGTTCCATCTGTTCGTCGCCCTGATGGCCCTCGCCCTGGGCGGATACGTCGTGAGCCGGCTCTGGCGCGACCCGTACCGGCACGCGATCGCCGACAACGTGGGCGACCAGGCGTTCTTCGAGTGGGTGCTGTCGTACGGCGTACACCTGCTGCACCACGGCGGCGACCCGTTCTTCACCGACCTCATGAACGTGCCGGACGGCGTCAACCTGGCCGCCAACACCTCGATCACGGTGTACGCGATCCTGTTCGCCCCGCTCACCATGCTGGCCGGCCCACAGGTGACGTTCCTGGCCGTCCTCACGCTCAACCTGGCCGGCTCGGCCTACGCGTGGTTCCTGTTCTTCAACCGCTTCGTCACCGCGCACCGGGGCGCGGCCGCGCTGGCCGGGTTCTTCTGCGGTTTCGCGCCGGGCTTCGTGGCCCACGCCAACGGCCACCTCAACTGGACCTCGGGCTGGATCGCGCCGCTGGTGCTGTGGCGCCTGCTCAAGATGCGCGACACCAGCCGCTGGCTGCGCAACGGTCTGATCCTCGGTGTCACGCTGGCCGTCGGCTTCTCGATCGCGGCCGAGGGGTTGTTCTTCACCGCGCTGGCCGGCGGGGTCTTCGTGATCGCGTGGGCGCTGTCCCCGGTCAACCGGTCCGAGGCGCGGGAGGCGCTGGGGCGGTTCGCCGCCGGTCTGGGGGTCACGGCCGTGGTGGCCGGCGCCCTGTTGGCGTACCCGCTCTATATGCACTTCGCCGGGCCGCAGACCTTCAAGGGCACCGGCTTCAACCAGCGGCACTACTCGGAAGATCTGCTCTCGTTCTTCGCCTTCGCCGATCGCTCGCTGGCCGCCGGGGCCGGGCTGGGCAACGAGCTGGCGGCCAACCGCACCGAGGAGACGAGCTTCTTCGGCCTGCCGCTGCTGGTGCTGCTCACCGCCTGCCTGGTGATGCTGTGGCGCAGCGCGGACGACCGGCGGCGGTCGGTCCTGCGGGCCCTGATGATCGTGGGCGGGCTGTTCTTCCTGATCTCGCTCGGCCCGCGGCTGCGGGTGGCCGGCGCCGAGAGCGACATCCCGCTGCTGTACGCGCTGCTCCAGCACGTGCCGCTGTTCGACTCGGCCCTGCCGGCCCGCTATGCGCTCGTACTGGTGGGTGTGTTCGGGGTGATCCTCGCGATGGCCACCGAGCGCATGCTCGGCTCGGGCGCCCCGCGGCCGCTGTTCGCGGTGGGCCTGGTGGTCGCGTTGCTGCCGATCTTCCCGCTGCCCCTGGTCCATCGGGAGCGCTCGCCCGAGCCGCGGTTCATCGCCGACGGCACCTGGGAGAGGTACGTCACCGAGGGCGGGGTGATCAGCGCGCTGCCGTTCGCCGCCAACGTGGCCGCGGACGGGCAGCGCTGGCAGGCGTACACGATGGCGCGCGGGGGCCCGGAGTTCCGCATCCCCGACGGTTACTTCCTCGGCCCCGACGCCGAGGGCGCGGAGGGCAAGGGCCGCATCGGCGCGCTGCCGCGGGCCACCGACTGGTTGTTCCTGCGGGCCGCCCTCTACGGCTACCTGGCCGACCTGGACAACGCCGACCGGGCCACGGCCCGCGCCGACTTCCAGCGCTGGGGGGTCGAGGCGCTGTTCCTGCCCGACGTGATCACCGGGCCCGAGGGGCCGCTGTTCCGCTCGGCCGTCGAGACCACCGCGACCGATCTGCTGGGGCCGCCCGAGCGCGTGGACGACGTGCTGGTGTGGCGCATCCGTCCCGGAGTGGATCCGGTCGACCGGCCGTAGGGGGACTACCGTGGGACGCGTGACAACTTCCACGCTCACCGTCCTGCGGCCCGGCCTGGTCGACTATCGCGAGGCCTGGGACGAGCAGCGGCGCCTGCACGACGCCGTGGCCGACGGCACCCGGCCCGACACGGTCCTGCTGCTGGAACACCCCAGCGTCCTCACCGCCGGCAAGCGCACCGAGCCCGCCGACCTGCCGATCGACGGCACCCCGGTGGTCGAGGTCGACCGCGGCGGCAAGATCACCTGGCACGGCCCGGGGCAGCTGGTCGGCTACCCGATCCTCAAGCTGGCCGACCCGATCGACGTGGTGGCCTACGTGCGGCGCACCGAGCAGATGCTGATCGACGTCTGCGCCGAGTTCGGCGTGACCGCGGCCCGCAGCGACATCAAGGGCCGCAGCGGCGCCTGGGTCCTGGCCGACGAGCGCGGCCCCGACCGCAAGATCGCCGCGATCGGCATCCGGGTCGCGCGCGGGGTGACCCAGCACGGCTTCGCCGTCAACGCGAACTGCGACCTGGCCAACTTCGACCGCTTCACGCCGTGCGGCATCCGCGACGCGGGTGTCACCTCGCTGAGCGCCGAGCTGGGCCGCGACGTCACGGTGGCCGAGGTGCTGCCGGTCGTCGAGAAGCACCTCACTACCCTGCTCTGATGGCTCTTTACCGGGACCCGGCCGACAAACGGATCTTCGTCCCCAAGCGCGGCGGCGGGGTGTCCCTGAACTTCGGGCACCCCATCGCGTGGGTGATCCTGGTCTCCACCACGATCATCCCGGCCGCGATCGTCATCGGCATGACCATCGCGGTGCTGTCCTGACATGCCGTCCTCGCTGATCGCGGTGACCTACGAGGCGCGCGAGCCGGAACGGGCGGCTCGGTTCTGGGCTGCCCTGCTCGCCCTTCGCCCGGCCGACGACACTCAGCTCGGTCTGCGGTTCGTTCCCGGCCGCGACGGTGCGCTCGGGCACAACCGCATCCACCTGCACCTGACCAGCAGCGACCTCGATGACCAGCAGCGTACGGTGGCCCGGGCGCTCGAGCTCGGGGCCCGGCCCCTCGACGTCGGGCAGCGCCCCGAGGAGGGTCACGTCGTGCTGGCCGACCCGGCCGGCTACGAGTTCGACGTGATCGAGCCGGGCAACGCCTACCTGGCCGGCACCGGCTTCCTGGGCGAGCTGGCCTGCGACGGCACCCGGGCCGTGGGCCTGTTCTGGGCCGAGGCGCTGGGCTGGCCGCTGGTCTGGGACTCCGACGAGGAGACCGCGATCCAGTCGCCGCGGGGCGGCACGAAGGTCGCCTGGGGCGGGCCGCCCGTGGCCCCGAACGAGCAACCCAACCGTCAGCGGTTCGTCCTGACAGCGGTCGGCGCGGATCAGCGGACCGAGGTCGAGCGGCTGATCGCCCTCGGGGCCACCCGGCTCGGCGACGGCGCCGACGGCACGGTCGACCTGGCCGACCCGGACGGCAACCAGTTCAGCCTGGCAGCCGCCACACCGTGTACGTGACGTCGGGCGTCTCGCAGGCCAGGTAGCGGCCGGCCGCGCTGCAGGCGCCCGGCAGCACCAGCGGCAGCGTGCCGCGGACGCGGCCGTCGGCCAGGGCGATCACCGACGTACGCCCGGGTTCGGGGAACAGCTGCCAGTCGCCGACCGGGGCCGAGCGGCCGAGCTCGCGCTCGACCCGGCCGGTGGCGAAGTCGACGACGGCGGTGCGGCCGCCCTCCTCCATCAGGACGTCGCCCGCGCCCAGGCCCTGCCACGTGCGGCCGGCCCAGCGGATCTTCCCGCCGGCCGGGTCGAGCACGGTCAGTCCCTCGCCGCCGAACGCGCACAGCAGGCCGTCGCACGGGACGACGCCGTACGTCGCGGGCACGGGTGTGATCCACTCACGGGACAGGCCGTCGCGGCGGTACGCGGCCACGTAGCTGCCGCCCAGCAGGATGAGCCGCTCCCCGACGAGCCGGGCGGCCGGGTCGGGCAGGCCGAGGTCGTGGCGGGGCGTGCGCTCCTCGCCGCTCGCGGCGTCGTAGACGGTGGCCCCGCCCGCCTCGTCGAGGATCACCGCGTACGCCTGATCGGCCGTGTAGTTGTAGGCCGGCCGCGACCAGAGGGTGCGCCCGGTGCGCAGGTCCCGCATCTGCAGGACGTGCTTCTCGAAGTTCCACGCGGCGACCAGCGAGCCCAGCGGGTCGACGGCCAGCGCCTCCGACAGGCGCCACCGCAACGCACCCGTACGGGCGTCGAGGAAGTACACCTCGCCCGTCTCGTTGCCGTCGAGGATGAGCGTGTCGCCCTCGGCCACCGTCAGGCGCTGTCCCGCCGCCGCCGCTCGTGACGTCCACTCCGGACACTTGTCGCACAGTGGCCTGGCCTCGATCCGCCCGTCGGTCCGCACGAGGTAGAGCGCCTCGCTCGTCAGCAGGCTGGTCACGGTGCCCTGGCCCTCGACGGTCATCACCTCGGTGACCTCGGCCGCCCGGTCCGGCCCGGCGGCCCCGCCGACCAGGGCCAGCACCAGCGCGACCACGGCCGCGACCCAGTACCGGACCGGCCGCCGGGCCCGGGGCGGGCTCGGGTTCGGGACCGGGGCGGCGTCGAGTTCGATCAGCACGGGACCGGACTCTACGCCCGGCCGACGCGCCACACGCGGAACCGGGCGTCAGTGGTACGGCAGGCCAGCAGGTCGGCGGCGGCGGTGCACGCGCCGGCCGCGACCCGGGTCGCCTCACCGAGCACGCGCCCGTCGGTCAGCCGGCGGACCAGGGTGCGTTCACCGCCGGCGCCGATGAGTTGCAGATCGCCGAGAACGTCGCCCCGGCCCAGCTCGGCCCGGACGCGGCCGGTGGCCAGGTCGACCCGGGCGGCCCGGCCGGTGTCGTCGGTCAGGATGTCGCCGGCCAGGCTGCGCCACCGCTCGCCGGCCCAGCGCGCGGCGCCGGAGACCGCGTCGAGGACGGTCAGGCCATCGTCGGAGAACGCGCAGATCCGGCCGCCGCAGCCGGTCACGACGGCCGGGCGGGCGATCGTCGTGCGCCACCGCGGGGACAGGTCGGTGAGCCGGTAGGCCGTGATGGCGGTCGGGCCGACCGCGACGAGGCTGTCGCCGATCGGCCGGACGGGCACGTACGGCGACGGCAGGTCGGCGCTCCACTCGAAGTCCAGCCGGTCCGAGCGGGCGACCACCCGGCCGTCGGCTGCGGCGAGCACGGTCGGCCGGCGCCGCCCGTCGAAGACGATCACGTACCGCTGCTGCTGGTCGACGGTGAAGGCCCGCGCCGGGTGCGACCAGAGCACCCGGCCCGTCGTCACGTCGCGTAGCCGCAGCAGCCCGGGCGGCACCCAGTCGGTGACGGCGGCGCCGACCGGCCGCACCGACGAGTACTGCCCGGTCCGCCACAGCGTGTGACCGGTCCGCGCGTCCAGGAAGGTCTTCTCGCCCTGGTCACCGGACTCGCTGACCAGCACCGAGCCCGACCGGTCGAGCCACAGGCCGGTGCCCGGGCCGGACACCTTGGTGATCCATTCCGGGCCACCGGGATCGATCGGCCGGGCCCAGACGTCCGACGACTCGTCGCCCGGCCCGCCGTGCTGGGTGAAGATGGCCGTCGCGGTGAGCACGCTGCCCGTGATCTCGCGGCCGTCGCCCTCGAGCACGGGCGTGAGCACAGCGGCGTACGAGGGCGGCGCCGAGGCCGCGACCAGCGCGAGCACCAGCGCCGCCACCACGAACGGGCCGGACCTCGTACGCCCCGCACGCCGCCGGTCAGGAGCGGCGGGCGCGACGTCGAGGTCGATCGTCATCGCTACGGGATGACCCGGTTGAGGTCTCTCGGGAAGGCCGTCACCTCACGCACGTTAGCCGTTCCGGTCAGCCGCGCGACGAAACGCTCGAGACCGATCGCCCACCCGCCGTGCGGCGGCATCCCGTAGCGAAAACCGTCGAGATATCCGGCGTACGGCTCCAGCGGCTCACCGGCCCGGCCGAGCGCCGCCACGTAGTCCTCGTAGCGGTGCAGACGCTGCCCACCGGTCACGATCTCCAGCCCTCGGAAGAGCAGGTCGAAACCGTTCGAGTACGCCGGGTCGGCCGGGTCCGGATGCGTGTAGAACGGCCGCTTGCGCATGGGATAACCGGTGACGTAGACGAAGTCGGATCCGTGCTCGCGCAGCGCCCACTCCCCCAGCGCCCGCTCGTGGGCCGGCGCCAGGTCGGGCTCGTCGGCGGGCGCCCCGGCGATCCGCAGGGCCTCGCTGAAGTGCACGGCCGGGATCTCCGAGGGCACCCGTGGGGTCGCCAGCCGGGCGCGGGCGGTGATCGTGGCCATCATGACGGTCAGCGTCCGGGTCAGGGCCTTCATCACGTCGCGATGGTCCTCGATGAATCCCATCTCGGCGTCCAGCGACGTGTACTGGGCCAGGTGCCGCACGGTGTCGCTGGGCTCGGCCCGGAAGACCGGCCCGACCTCGAAGACCCGCTCGAAGACGCCGACCATCAGCTGCTTGTAGAACTGCGGCGACTGGGCGAGATAGGCCGGCCGTCCGAAGTACTCCAGCTCGAAGACGTCGGCCCCGGACTCGGTGGCCGACGCGACGATCTTGGGCGTCTGGATCTCGACGAACCGCTGCTCGCTCAGCGCGGCCCGGAAGCCGGCCGTGGCCGCCGCGGCGACCCGCAGGGCCGAGCGCCGGGCCGGGTGCCGCAGGGCCAGGGCGGCGTGGTCGAGCTGGGTCGGCAGGCTCGCGCCGATCGCCGGCCGGTGCAGCTCGAACGGCAGCGGCGCGGTGACCGCGGACAGCACGCGGATCTTCGGGCCGGTCAGCTCGACGCCGCCCGGCGCCTGCTCGTTGGCGGTGACCGTGGCCACCACCTCGACGACGCTCTCCTCGGCGAGTTCCTCGAGCTGGGCCCGGGTCTCGGGCTCGGCCACGACGACCTGGCTCAGGCCCTCGGCGTCGCGCAGGATCAGGAAGGCCACCGACTTGAGCAGCCGGCGGCGATGGATCCAGCCCGCGATCGTCACCGTCTGGTCGACGTGCGCGCGGAGCTGGGTCGAGAGGATGCGTTGCATGGCGGGTGACCTCCTTGAGAGCTGCAACGCGGCCCCAGGGAGGCGTGGGCGAGCGGGATCCTCGCGGTGCCACCACACCTTCGCGCCGTTTCACCGGCGCCTCTTGTGTTGCTGCGGCTCAGGAGTGTCTTCACGCCCCGGCGCGCGGGCCACCTTCACAGCGATCGGTGGCTCTCTCGGCCGGCGTTACGGGGGCTACTCGGTTCCCTCACTGCCGTGGGCCGGACGTTAACAGCAGGCGTCCACGCCGGGAAAGGGAATTTAACCGGTTCATATGAGCGCCGTCACACCTCGTGTCACGTGAGCCTCGTCGCCCCTGTCTAGGCAAAGACCCACACAGGCGTAATCTCGGGGCTGTGACTATTGCTCCCGAGGGCCGCCGCATGCTGCGCATCGAAGCGCGCAACGCCGAAACTCCCATCGAGCGGAAGCCGCCGTGGATCAAGGTCAAAGCCAAGATGGGCCCGGAATACACCCAGATGCGCGGTCTGGTGCAGAAAGAGGGCCTGCACACGGTCTGCCAAGAGGCCGGTTGCCCCAACATCTACGAGTGCTGGGAAGACCGCGAGGCCACCTTCCTCATCGGCGGCGACCAGTGCACCCGGCGCTGTGACTTCTGCCAGATCGACACGGGCAAGCCGGCCGAGTTCGACGCCGACGAGCCCCGCCGCGTCGGCGAGTCCGTCGCCACGATGGGCCTGAAGTACGCGACGGTCACCGGCGTGGCCCGCGACGACCTGCCCGACGGCGGCGCCTGGCTCTACGCCGAGACGGTCCGCCAGATCCACAAGCTCCAGCCCGGCTGCGGCGTCGAGCTGCTCATCCCCGACTTCAACGCCGAGCCGACGCAGCTGGCCGAGGTGTTCGGGGCCGAGCCCGAGGTGCTGGCCCACAACGTCGAGACGGTGCCGCGCATCTTCAAGCGCATCCGGCCCGGGTTCCGCTACGAGCGCTCGCTCGACGTGATCACCCAGGCCCGCGCGGCCGACCTGGTGACCAAGAGCAACCTGATCCTGGGCATGGGCGAGGAGCGGGCCGAGATCTCCCAGGCCCTGCGCGACCTGCACAGCGCCGGGTGCGAGCTGATCACCATCACGCAATACCTGCGGCCGACGCCGCGGCACCACCCGGTCGAGCGGTGGGTCAAGCCCGAGGAGTTCGTCGAGCTGCGCGAAGAGGCCGAGCAGATCGGCTTCGCCGGGGTGATGAGCGGGCCGCTGGTGCGGTCTTCGTACCGGGCGGGGCGGCTCTACAAGCAGGCGCTCGAAGCTCGCGGCTGATTTTTCCGATGCCCCGGCCTTGGTGGCCGGGGCATCGCTGTCTCTGCAGCTCTGCTCACCGGCCTTGCCCGCCTGCTGTTGGGCTGGCCGCCCGCTTCAGCCGCCCGCCTTTCAGCCGACCGCCGCCGCTCTTGGCCGCCCGCTGCCCCTTTTCGGCCGCCCGCTGCCCGACTCGCAACGAGCCGTCGCTTGGCTTCAATGTTGTCGTCGCGCTGCTTTGGCTCAGCAAGTCGGATATCGGCCGATGTTGTTTGTATGCGCCGGTCTGGGATTCTGTTCGCCGCGGTGGCGACGCTGGCGGGCGTGCTCGGCGCGCCCCTTACCGCCACGGCCGCCGACACCTGCGTTTCCGCCGCCTCGGCGACCTACCGCCACACTTTCGACGGCGCCTCCGGCAAGGCAACGATCTCCGCCGTACGCCCGCTTTGTGCCGGACAGTCCCAGTCGTTCGGGCTGATCTCGTACACGGACGGCGACAGCGGCCAATTCCGGTACGCCACCGACAGCGCCACGCTCACGGCCAAGTCCCGCACGGTCCGCCTCGACGTCGTCGTCCCGCCCTGCCGCACCCGGGTCACCGCGATCACCGGCACCGGCCTGCTCGACGAGGTCACCAGCGACGACAACCCGTACGGCGCGGCGACCCTGGGCGTCTCCGGCAGCCGCTCCACCGGCGCCCCGGCCCACTACCGGGGCGGCTCCTCCGACTGCTCCCCCGAACCCACGGTCACTTTCACCAGCGCCTGCGACGGCTCCTACCGGGCCACCCTGACCAACGCCCCCGGGGCCAACGTCAGCGCCGCGTTCCTGACCGGCGGCCGCCTGACCCGCCTGGCCCCCGGCCGCTCGACCACCCTCCGCGGCCCTCGCGACGGTTCGCTGACGATCAGGGTCAGCACCTTCACCACGTACGTCGGAAGCTGGCGCCCGCCCGCGGCCGGCTGCACTTCCGCGCCGGCCCCGAACCCCGTCGCCCCCACCACCAACACGCCGGGGACTCAGCCCCCACCGGCGGGGTTCGCACCGTCCGCTCCCGCGCCGACCCTCCCCGCCACGACCGCGGCCCCCGGCGTCGACAACGCTCCCGCCAGGTACTACCCGCCGCCCACCACCGCGACCCCGCAGGCCCAGGCCGCCCGGTCCGGCATGAGCCTGGGCAGCATGCTCGCCGTGTCCTTCGGCCTGCTCCTCATCGGCGGCGGCGGTTACTTCCTGGTCCGCGTGCTGCGCTCCTTCCGCGAGCCGTAAAACAGCTTGGCGGTCGCCGGGGACAGCTCTAGGTTTCACGCCATGGGCCTCCTCGACGAGCAGCGCGCCTACTACCAGGCACGAGCGAACGAGTACGACGAGTGGTGGTACCGCCAGGGCCGCTACGCACTGCCACCGGACGAGGAACGCGGCTGGTTCGCCGACGTGGCCGCGGCCGAACAGGCCCTCGACGACTTCGCCCCGATCGGCGATGTCCTGGAGCTCGCCTGCGGCACCGGCCTGTGGACCCGCCGCCTGGCCCCGCACGCCACGACAGTCCTGGCCGTCGACGCGTCCCCCGCCGTCCTGACCCTGAACCGGGCCCGCGACCTGGGCCCACACGTGCGCTACGAGCAGGCCGACCTCTTCCGCTGGGAGCCACCGAGGTCCGCGTTCGACGTCGTCTTCTTCAGCTACTGGCTGTCCCACGTGCCGGCCGGCCACTTCGCGGCGTTCTGGGCCAAGGTCGCCGCAGCCCTACGCCCCCGGGGCCGCGTCTTCCTGATCGACAGCCACCACCACACCGAACTACCCGGCCACATCCAGCAACGCACCCTCAACGACGGCCGCGAGTTCCGCGTGGTCAAACACTTCTGGCAACCCGCCGACCTCCAGGCCGCCGTAGCCCCGCTCGGCTGGCACTTGACCGCCCGAACCACCCCGAACGACCACATCCTGCACGCGACAGCCACCGCAACACCCCGATGAACGCCCCCGAAGCCAGGGACGCGATGCGGGAGGCGGCCGCCCTCTGGAGCGTCGGCTATGTCGAAGCCGCCGTCCTCGTCGACATCTGGGCCGACTGCGACCCCGGATCGAACCGGCCACCCTGATGTTCTACGACCTCGACAGCCGCGAGCTACTGCGCACTCGTCCCAACCCGCTCGCCCCCGAGCAGGTTCAGCGGCTGCGAGTAATTCGCCCGGCCGGGCCGCCACCACGCCCACCGGTCGAGCCGATCCGGGTGCAACGGCGGGCGTCGAACACCGGCGTTGTCATGGTCGCCGGTCAGAAGATTGCTCTCGGCCGGCTTCATCGGCACCGCAATCTCACGGTGACCGCCTCCGACGCCACCATCGCCGTCGATCTCGGTGACGGCGACGTCAAAGTCGTACGCCGCACCAGCAGCCAGGCAGTCCGTAGCATCAAGGGCCAGCGACCGCGAGCCAGCTACGAAAGCGGCGTCGTGGACGTTCCATGAATGTGGTCCAGGACAAGCCGCGTCCCAGCTTGGGTACCGGCGAACTCGACCACCAACCGCGGCCCGTACTGCTCGGAGTTCCATTGGTCGTAATGCATCGATTCGATCTCCGACCAGTCTGGGCCCAAGTAGCCGTGCACGTTCCCTTGGCGAGCCTGGCGGATCCGCGTCGCGCATCAGCCGTCTGATCACATGCACGGATGCATTGATGTTCAGTGTTCGGCACGTCTTCACGGCGGCCCGAAACGGGCCGCTCATGCCGCCGACCAGGGCGCCCGTCGATGACTTCCCGCTCTGCGTTCTCTCATGGCCTTCCTTTGGCGACGCAACTTTGGCTGGATGCTGGTACGCCGCGGGTGGCGGGGCGCCAGCGTCAAGACGGTGCAACTGGCACTCGGGCACTCCACGGCCACGCTCAACGAGTATGTGCACGAGTGGCCGGACGCCTTGGACCGGACCCGGTCTTTGATCAACGGCGCTCTCGGAAAGCCGAAAGCGGCGGCCACACCGGCTCGGAGCCAGGCATGACCGCCGCTTCGCAGTCTGTCGCCGACTTGTCGCGGCTGCGTCGGCGTCAGCCGAAACCGCGGGTCAGCGAGCTAGAACAGGTCAGACGTTGTAGTACATCTCGAATTCGTGCGGGGTGGGGCGGAGGCGGACCGGGTCGATCTCGTTGGTGCGCTTCCAGTCGATCCAGGTGCTGATCAGGTCGTCGGTGAAGACGCCGCCGGCCGTGAGGAACTCGTGGTCGGCCTCGAGGCTGTTGAGCACGGCGTCCAGCGAGCCCGGCACCTGCTTGACGCTGCCCCACTCCTCGGGCGGCAGGTCGTACAGGTCCTTGTCGATCGGGGCCGGGGGCTCGATCTTGTTCTTGATGCCGTCCAGGCCGGCCATCATCTGGGCCGAGAACGCGAGGTACGGGTTCGACGACGGGTCGGGGACCCGGAACTCGACGCGCTTGGCCTTCGGGTTGCTGCCCGTGACCGGGATGCGGGTGCAGGCCGAGCGGTTGCGCTGCGAGTAGACCAGGTTGACCGGCGCCTCGTAGCCGGGCACGAGGCGCCGGTACGAGTTGACCGTCGGGTTGGTGAAGGCCAGCAGGCTGGGCGCGTGGTGCAGCAGGCCGCCGATGTACCAGCGGGCCGTGTCGGACAGGCCGGCGTAGCCGGTCTCGTCGTAGAACAGCGGCTCGCCGTTCAGCCACAGGCTCTGGTGGGTGTGCATGCCCGAGCCGTTATCACCGAACAGCGGCTTCGGCATGAACGTCGCGGTCTTGCCGTGCTCCCAGGCGGTGTTCTTGATGATGTACTTGAACATCTGCATCTGGTCGCCGGCGTGCAGCAGCGTCGAGAACTTGTAGTTGATCTCGGCCTGGCCCGCGGTGCCGACCTCGTGGTGCGAGCGCTCGACGGTGAAGCCGACGTCGATCAGGCGGCGGACCATCGAGTCGCGCAGGTCGCTGTAGTGGTCGAGCGGCGCGACGGGGAAGTAGCCGCCCTTGTACGCGGTCTTGTAGCCGCGGTTGCCGCCCTCCTCCTCCTTGCCGGAGTTCCAGGCGCCCTCGATCGAGTCGATGTGGTAGAACGCCTCGTTGGCGCTGGTGGAGTGCCGGATCGAGTCGAAGATGTAGAACTCGGCCTCGGCCCCGAAGTACGCGGTGTCGGCGATGCCGCTGGAGGCCAGGTAGGTCTCGGCCTTCTTGGCCACGTTCCGCGGGTCGCGCGAGTAGGCCTCGCGGGTGAACGGGTCGTGGATGAAGAAGTTCAGCGCCAGCGTCTTCTGGATGCGGAACGGGTCGATGAAGGCGGTGCTCACGTCCGGCAGCAGCATCATGTCGGACTCGTGGATGGCCTGGAACCCGCGGATCGAGGATCCGTCGAAGGCGAGGCCGTCGGTCACCACGCTGTCGTCGAACGACTCGACCGGCATGTTGAAGTGCTGCATCACACCGGGCAGGTCACAGAACCGTACGTCGACGAACTTGACGTCCTCGTCCTTGAGGTATCGCAGCAATTCCTCGGGGTTGGCGAACAACACGTCCTCCTGGCACAGGATTTCGATACCGGGGCGGCGTTCCTCCGCCGCGTGGCTGGGCTGGTCGCGACGCTATGGGGCGGGAGTTGCCCGGGCGTATCCCTATTGTTTCCGTCATGTTACGGAAGCTGTGGGTATCCGCCGGCGACCACGGCGGCCCCAGCGAGGCTATCGCGAAAACCGGCGCGGTTACGCTGGTTGCATGGTTTCGGCAGGCAAGACCCCGTCCGGTACGCCGGGCGCGCTCGATCTCTCCGGCGTGACGATCGCGTCGTTCGGCCGGCGGTTCGGCGCCCTGCTGATCGACTGGGCTCTGGCCACCGTGGTGGCGGCCGTGATCGTCGACGACCTGCGCGCCAATCCGTGGCCTCAGCTGGGCATCTTCGTGCTGGTGCACGCGTTCTTCGTCGGCCTGTTCGGACAGACTCTGGGCATGGCGCTGGCCCGCATCCGCTGCGTCTCCATCGTGGACGGCGGCGCCATCGGTCTGCCCCGGGCGATCGTGCGAGCCCTGCTGCTGGCCGTGGTCATTCCCGCGGTGATCAACGACGCCGACGGCCGCGGGCTGCACGATCGCGCCGCCCGCTCGATCATGGTCCTGCGACCTTGAGATCAACCCCGTTTTTCGTACGACCGTAAGGGGCGGAGCGATCTGGGCCGTGACACCCGTTCAGCGCGTGTCGCGGCGGGTTCGCCTTCCGCCCGCGTGCAGCGAGGACGGCCTTCCCAGTTCAACCCCGTACGGTCGTACGAAAAACGGTGTTTTCAGCGGGGTCGCTGCTGGCGGATGCCCTTGTTGGGGCGCATGTTCTTGGGGATGGCGCCCTTGGGCATCTGAGGGCGGGCCATCAGGGCGCCGAGGCGCTTGTCGAGCGAGTTGACGTCCTTGCCGGTGAGGTTGCGCGGCAGCCGCATCAGCGTCGAGCGCAGCTTCTTGACCGAGAGCTGGCCTTCGTCGGAGCCGATCACGTAGTCGTAGAGCGGCGCGTTGCCGATGACCTTGGTCAGGCGGCGCTTTTCCTGCCCGAGCAGGCCGCGGATGCGCTGCGGGTTGCCCTCGGCCAGCAGGATCACGCCGGGGCGGCCGATCACGATGTGCACCATGTCGAACTGGGTGGTCGAGGTGGCCGCGGGCCGGACCCGCCAGTCACCCCGCATGTTCTCGACCAGGGAGGCCGCGGCGCCGGGCTGGCCCTCGGCCGCGTTCATCATGGCCGCGTTGGAGCGCAGGTTGAGCACGATCACGGCGGCCAGCAGGGTGACCATGATGCCGATCGGCAGGTAGATCCAGCCGAACAGGATCACCAGCACGACGGTCAGGGCGAGCGGGATCAGCACAGCCGCCAGCAGCAGCGGGACGAACCACTTGTCCTGCTTCGCGGTGAACGAGAACACCTGACCGATCTGCTTCAGGCGCGTGCCGAAGGACACCTTCTCCTGCTCTTTTGCCATAACCCGAAAGTGTAGTGGGGCGACCACTTACGCACGCACCGGCCGTCCTCCCCATCGGTAAGGAGGCGTCCGGGCCCAATATGAGGCAGTCTCCCCATGCCCGGTGGGGGCCTTCCGGCGAAGAGTTCTCGGTACGAACTCCGACGGAAGGACACGGTGATGTTCCCCTACAACGACCCGCAGATGATGCTCGACCTGCACCACCAGCGCGCCGGTGAGCTGAGCCGGCAGGCGGCCGCCCGGCGCCTCGTGCGGGAGGCCGGCGCCGGACAGGCGCGCCGCTTCGGCAAGTGGCCATGGCGGCGCGCCGAGGAGCCGGCCCGGGCGGCCGTGGCCGTATGACGGCCGTGGCCTTCGGGGGGCCCGGGCCGGTGCCGGCCCCGCGTTCCGCGGCGGAAAATCTGTCGCACCCCCATGGCATGCTCGAACTCATGACGGCGCATGCGCACAGCGAGGTGCTCGTCGGCCGGGGGGCCGACCTCGCTGTCCTGCGCGACGCGCTGAAACGGGCCCGCCACGCCGAGCCGTCGACCGTGCTGGTCGGCGGCGAGGCCGGGGTCGGCAAGACCCGCCTGGTCGAGGAATTCCGCCGCGGCCTGGCCGGCGAGCCGGTCCGCGTGCTGTCCGGCCAGTGTCTCGA
Source organism: Paractinoplanes aksuensis (assembly GCF_024137025.1). Classification (GTDB taxonomy): domain Bacteria; phylum Actinomycetota; class Actinomycetes; order Mycobacteriales; family Micromonosporaceae; genus Actinoplanes; species Actinoplanes aksuensis. Next base: position 36,632 of record NZ_JAMYJR010000041.1, on the reverse strand, counting down.
GCTGGGCGAAGAGGGCCTGCCCTTCGCCCCGTTCGCGGGCGCGCTGCGCGAGCTGGCGCGGGCCGAGGGCGTGGCCGCGCTCGGCGGTCACGAGCGCGAGCTGGCCCGCCTGCTGCCCGAGCTGGGCCCGCCCCCGCCCGAGGGTGACGCCCGCCGCGGCCTGCTCTTCGAGGCGGTGGCCGCGCTGCTCGGGCGCGGTCCGCTGGTGCTGGTGATCGAAGACCTGCACTGGGCCGACCGCTCCACCCGCGACCTCATCGCGTTCCTGGTGCGGGCGGCCCGCCTGCCCCAGCTGCTGCTGATCACCACCTACCGCACCGACGAGCTGCACCGCGGCCACCCCCTGCGCGGCTTCCTGGCCGAGCTCGACCGGGTCCGCGGCGTGCTGCGCCTCGAGCTCGACCGGCTCGACCGCGACGGCACGGCCGAGATGCTCACCCACCTGCTCGGGGCCGAGCCCGACGCGCGCGTGGTCGACGCGATCAACGAGCGGGCCCAGGGCAACCCGTTCTTCATCGAGCAGTTCGCCGGCGCGACCTTCGACCAGATCCCGGCCAGCCTGCGCGACCTGCTGCTGTCCCGGGTCGACCAGCTGCCCGAGCCGGCCCAGCAGGTGCTGCGGGTGGCGGCCGTGGGCGGCACGAGGTTCGGCCACGAGCTGCTGGCCCGCGTGGCCGGGCTCGACGACGCCGCCCTCGAGTCGGCGCTGCGCGTCATCGTGGCCGCCCAGCTGGTCGTGGTCGTCGACGCCGAGGGCGGTTACGAGTTCCGGCACGCCCTGGTCCGCGAGGCCGTGCACGACGACCTGCTGCCCGGCGAGCACGCCCGGCTCCACGCCCGCTACGCCCGCGCCGTCGAGGCCGAGCCCCACCTGGTCGCCCTGGGCCGGGCCGCCGCCGAGACCGCCCACCACTGGCACGCCGCCCGCGACCACCCGCGGGCGCTGATCACCGCCAAGATCGCGGCCGACGAGGCCAAACGGCGATTCGCGTACGGGGAACAGGCGCGCCTGCTCGACCGGGTGCTCCAGCTCTGGGAGGACGTGCCCGACGCCCGCACCCTGCTCGGCCTCGACCACCTCGACCTGCTGGAAGAATCGGCCCTGGCCGCGATCGACTCCGGCGAGCACATGCGGGCGCTCACCCTCACCCGGGCTGCCCTGGCCGACCTCGACGCCGAGGCCGAACCGCTGCGAGCCGGCCGCCTGCTCGTGCGCCGGGCCAAGCTGCTGCGCACGGCCGGCAAGTCCGACGGCCGGTCCGAGTGCGAAGAGGCGTTCCGCCTGCTCAGCGTGGCCCCGCGCGGCTCCGACCGGGTGCGCCTGCTGGCCGACGTGGCCCACCAGCTGGCCGGCCTCGACCCCGACCGCGCGGCCGAGGTGGCCCGCGTCGCGATGGCCGACGCCTCCGAAGAGGGTGACCTGGCCGCCCTGGTGACGGCCGAGGTGGCCTTCGGCTCGACCTGTTCCGGCCGGGTCCCCGCGGCCGAGGTGCTGCCCGTCATGCGCGACGCGGTCGAACGCGCCCGTGCCGCCGGCGACCTGCCCGCCTTCACCCGCGGTCTGATCAACGTCTCCGACAAACTCTTCGAGCTCGGCCTCTACGAGGAATCGGCCGCGGCCGCCGCCGAGGGCCTGCCCGACGCGGGCCGCGTCGGCGTCAGCCGCACCACCGGCGTCTTCCTGCTGGCCAACCACGCCGAGGCGCTGATCGCCCTGGGCCGCTGGGACGAGGCCGACGCCCGCCTGGCCGAGGCCGCCCGGCTCGACCCACCTGAGACGCTGGCCCTCCCTTGGCTGCGCTTGCGGGCCCGCATCCGCCTGGCCCGCGGCCGCGACGGCGCCGACGCCCTGGTGGCGCGCTCGGTGGCCTTCCTGCGCCGCCCCTACCTGAGCAACGAGGGCCGCCTGGCCACGCTCGACCTGCGCTTGCTGGCCGCCCTGGCCGACCCCGACCCGGCCGTCGCCGTCCAGGCGGCGGGCTTCGCCCTGGCCGACCCGTCACTCACGGTGCTACCACGCTACTGCTGGTCCATCCTGTCCCACGCGGCCCGCGCCGCCGCCCGAGCGGGCGACTCCACGCCGGCCGGTGCCGCCACTCGAGTGGGTGACGCCGGTGCCGCCGCTAGGGTGGGCGACTCCGCGCCGACCCGTGCCGCCGCCCGGGCGGGCCACTCCGCGCAAGCCGGTGCCGCGGTTGGGGCGGGCCACTCCGCGCAAGCCGGTGCCGCTGCTCGGGCGGGTGACTCCGCGCTGTCGGCCGAGGTGGCCGCGGTCGCGGCGAGGGTGCCTCAGCGCTATCCGGCCGAGGCTGCGTTCGCTGCCGAGGTTCGAGCCCTGCTCGAGGGCGGCGAGTCCCGCTGGCGCGAGGCCGTCGACGCCTGGCGCGCGGATGGTCACCGCTACGAACTGGCCCGAGCCCTCCTCGATCTGGCCGAGGCCCAGGCGGCCGCCCGCACCACCCTCCGCTCCGACGCTGCCTCGCGCGGTGATGCCTTACGCGGCGATGCTGCCTCACGGGGTGATGCTGCCTCGCGCGGTGATGCCTTGCGCGGTGATGCTGCCTCGCGCAGCGATGCTGCCTCGCGCGGTGATGCAACTGGGTTGGGTGGAGCCTCTGCGCGCGGTGATGCTGCTGCGTCGGGCGATGCCATTCCGGGCGGTGACGTTGCTGCTCCCGGTGGTGTCGCTTCGGGCGGTGACGATGGTTCGCGGGTCGATGTCGCGGCGCATGACGGCGCGGGCCGGGCGTTCGGGGCGGACGTACCAGCAGATCCCGCCGAGTCGATCGCCGAGGCCGTCGCGGTGGCGTCGGCGCTGGGTGCGACGCCACTGCTGGTCGCGGCCGAGACGCTGAGCCGCCGGCTCGGGATCCGTCCGTCGGCCCCCGTCGCCGAGCGCGACGACCTGCTGACCGCCCGCGAGCGCGAGGTGCTGCGACTGGTCGCCGAGGGCCACACCAACAGCCGCATCGCCGCCGACCTCTACATCTCACCCAAGACAGCGAGCGTCCACGTCTCCCGCATCATCGCCAAGCTCGAAGTCACCAACCGCGGCGAGGCCGCCGCCGTCGCCCGCCGCCTGGGCCTGCTCGACGACTGACCACCGAGTTCCGGCGGGTCACCCCCAAGCCGATCGGCCTGATGATCGGCTGCGAGTGGTGGGCGAGGCCGAAGCGTCTGTCTGCCCGCATGTAGAGGTACTGCGCGACGATTCGGCAGGCTTCGGCTCGGGACCTCGGCATCAACGGCCTCGTTTCTCAGCCGAGCCGGGGCGTCGAACTCGTACGCCTCGTCCAACGCGCCGAAGGGGTCGGAGAAACGTCAGCGCGCCGCGTGGCCCAAGGTGTTGTGGCCCGGACGGTGAGGGCGCTCGGCTCCGGTCGGCCGGTCAGTACCGGCCGGGCCAGAGTTCGGATGGCGGCCTCGGTGCCGGGTTGGCTGCCTGCAGGGAGGAGTTCGTGGCCGGCACGTTGTCGAGCATACGAACTCACCGCCCGCCGAAGCTGCCACGTACTGGCGCGAAGTCCTCCGAGTCGCCCAGGCCGTCGCGCAGCACGTCCAACCGTTGAAGAGGCGAGATCTCCGACCCTGCAACCGGATGGCGCCTCCGGCGGCAAGGGGGCCGGGTCGCGGCAAACCCTTGATCGGTTCGAGAAGTACTACAACGTCCGACTCTGACGCAGGGGGAACGGCGGTCACGCTTCGGCGTGGCCGCCGTTGGTCGTCCGAGGCCCCACGGACATCGATGAACGGTGATATTGTCCGCCCGCAGTGATGTTTCATGTACATACGGGGGCTTCATGTTGTCATTCGTGACGGCATCGGGCGCGGGGCGAATTCTGCGGGCGTTTCTCGGTGCCGCGGTGCTGCTGGTCGTGCTGGTGTCTTTCACCGTTGTCGATTCCACTCTCACGGCGGCGGGGGCCGCGCCGGCCGCTGCGCCCTGTGATCCGGGCGAGGATCCGTACGAGTGTGAGTACCTCGAGCTGTACGGGGAGAAGTCGTACCGGGGTGACCCGGTGCTCGTCCCCAAGCCGGCCGCGGACACCTGCGTCGACCTGGACGCGCCGGTCGTCCGGGCCACCAGTTCGGTCTACAACGGGCAGGACATGGCGGTCCTGTTCTACGCCGGGGCGGGGTGCACCGGCTCTTCGTACCGCTTCGGCTCGTACTCGGGTGCGCGTGACCTGACGACGACCGGGCTCGCCGACTCGGTGTCGGTGAAGTTCGTGACCGACGTCTGCGACAGCCAGCCGTTCGTCGTCTGCCTCTACAAGGACGCCGAGTTCCTGGGCGACTTCCTGGCCTACCCGCGGCAGGCCGTCAACGCCTGCCTGCAGCTGCCGGCCGAGTTCCAGCAGCAGGTGTCGTCGCTGATGAACAACCTGCAGGACGTCGGCTCCACCCGCCGGCAGGACGTGCTGATCTTCAGCAACACCAACTGCACCGGCAACGCGCACCGGCAGAACGCCTGGACCGGCCACCCTGACCTGTCGTACACCACGATGGACAACCAGGCCCGGTCGATCAAGTTCGTCATCGACCCGTGCCGAAGCCAGCAGATCTGCCTGTGGACCGACGTCCTGTACGACGGCGCGGCCCAGGTGATCGGCTTCCAGCCGACCAACACCTGCACAACCCTCAACTCCGCGGTACGGGGCCAGGTCAGCTCGATCCGGCAGAGCCTCTACTACCCGGACCAGGACGTCCTGCTCTACACCGGCGACAACTGCACGGGCACGTCCAAGCGGTTCGACGCCGGCACGTCCATCTCCCGGCTGAGCGAGGTCAGCTTCGACAACCAGGCCCGCTCGGTCAAGTTCCTCCTGCAGGACCCGTAGGCCCGGGTACGCGTCCACAGCGGGAACGGCGGTCACGCTCGGCGTGGCCGCCGTTCCCGGTGTAACGCCTCACTCGGCCAGGCATCGGCCGTCGGGCCGAAGGCCGCTGACGGGTGACGCCATGACACCGCGGCCCATCTCGACATATCCGACGAGGCAGACGCCGGCGCGCAGAGGGACGGCGACCACTATCGCTCCGACCGGGGCCGGGTCGTCGGGACGCGCCGTTCGTACGATCGCTTCGGGTCGGCCCTGGCCCCGCAACACCTTGCGGACCATTTCGGCGTCGGCCTCGGTGGCGGGTCGGCCAGCCATGCTCATGCAGATGAAGTCGCCGCCGTCAGGCCGGCAGACCGCCTCTTGGAGGGTGCGCCAGATCTCCGCGACGGCGGGGTCTCTCGCCGCGTCGATCGGCAGCGTCGTGCGGCTGGCCTCGTCCCGGGCTTGCCGATCGCAGAGCGCTCGGGCCGCGGCTTCCTCCTCCGGGGTCCCGGAGACGGGACCCATACAGATGTACCCGACGCCCTTGTCCGGTGCGGAACGGCCCTCTACCCACGAGAGCACGCCTGCGCCCGCCAACACCGATGCGGCAACGATCACCCCGATGACGCGGCGGCGGCGCGGGTCCGAAGAATCACCGAAGAAGAACACGCGCGCCAGCATCGCCTGGAACAGTTGCCGCAGCAGTGCGAACACGGAGTAATTCAGGATCTTGCGGCTCGTTGCGTAGCTTCGCAGTGTCAACGCAGCGAGCAGCCCTAGGTCAAGGCTGCGAGCAGGGTGGCCAGTGTCGTGACGAGGGCCAGTGCGCCGAAGAGGCCGAGCAGGGCGAGCCGGGCCGATGGGTGGCCGAAGTTCAGGGTCAGTCCCAGGCCTGAGCGCCGCAGCACGAACAGCCGGGGATCGCGTGGGTCCGAATAGAACATCACCCAGCCAGTATCACTCCGCGCCGGCAGCGAGATAGCCGTCCAAGGCTGCCGCACCAGCCAGCAGCGCGCGGCCGCGGGACGCCAGCCGATCCTGCCAGTCGCCGAGCATGACCTCCAGCGGCTCGACCCCGCCCGCCGTGCGCACCTGGTCCATCAGGGGTCTGATCTGCGCCAGCCGATATCCGCCCCGCCGCAGCTGGTGCACCATCCGGGCGTCGCGGGCGTCGGCCGCGCTGTAGACCCGGTACCCCGTCCGGCGGTCCCGTCGCGGCCGGACCAATCCGGCCCGCTCCCACTTGCGCAGCGTGGCCGGCCGCAACCCCAGCCGTGCGGCCAGAGCCCCGACGAATGTGTCCCCGCGCTCCGGCGGCATCGGGGCGAGATCGCGGAGCGCGGCGTCGACGGCCCGCAACGTACGCCGGTCTTCGAGCAGTTGACTGTGACTTTCGTCGATGAACTGCAACGCCTCGTCGAGAGCGCCCCGGTGGACCGCCCCCATGATCAGGGTCGCCGTCCGATGGCCGTGGCCGGACAGCAGCGCCAGAAACGTCCCCAGCGCCCGAGCGTGCCGCGGCGTGTAGGTCCGATACCCGTACGCGGAGCGCTCCGCCGCCGGCAGGATTCCCGCTTCCTCGTAGTTCCGGACCGCCTGCGTCGACAACCCGTGCGCCCGCGCCAGGTCGACCGGTCGCAGCGTTTGAAGGTTCTCGCCCATCTCCCCCACCATCACCGGCAAAAGTCTCAACCGAGAGTTCAACGATACTGTTCAGGGGCATGACTACTGCTGTCGAAGACGTGATGCACCTGTTCCCGGCCCCGCCCCGCCTGCTCGCCCTGGGCGAGCCCACGCACGGCGACAACAACCTGCTCACCCTGCGCAACGACCTGTTCCGGCGCCTCGTCGAGCGTGACGGTTACCGCACCATCGCCCTCGAGAGCGACTGCCTGCTGGGCCTGCTCGTCGACGACTACGTGACGGGAGGCGCCGGCGACCTCGACGCGGTCACCGAAGCGGGTTTCAGCCACGAATGGGGCCAGTTCCAGGGCAACCGCGATCTCGTACGGTGGATGCGCGCCCACAACGAGGGCCGCCCACCCGCGGATCAGGTCCGCTTCGCGGGCTTCGACGGCCCGCTCGAGATCCACGCCGCGGCGAGCCCGCGACGAGTCATGACCGCGCTGGCCGAGAGCACCGGCTACCCCGAACCGATCGACCACCTGCTGGGTGACGACGAACGCTGGACCAACCCGGCCGCCATGATGGACCCCACCCAGTCCGTCGGCCGCACCCCCGAGGCCAAGGAACTGCGCCTGCTGGCCGACGACCTGTCGGCCCGGCCGGCCATGCGGCCCGACCAGGACGAGCGCGCCCTCCTCTACGCCCGCACCGCCACCGGCCTGCTGCGCTACCACTACTGGATGGCCGACCCCTCGCCCGACCGCCTGACCTGGCTGCTCGGCATCCGCGACTCGATGATGGCGGCCAACCTGCTGGCCCTGGCCGACCGGGGACCGACCCTCGTCTTCGCCCACAACTCGCACCTGCAGCGCGCGAAGAGCGCCATGCGCATGGGCGGCCGGCACCTCGAGTGGTGGGGCGCCGGCGCTCTCGTCAGCGCCCGGCTCGACTACGGCTTCGTCGCCTCTGCGGTCGGCACGATCCACGAGCACGGCGTCGGGATCCCCGAGGCCGGCACGGTCGAGGGACACCTGTACGCGTACCCGGAGGAGGTTGTTCTGACCGCGGGCCGCGACCTGCCCGCCGGCGCCGTGCGGCGCGAATCCCCCTGGTACGGCTACGCCCCGCTCGACCCGGCCCTGCTCACCGGCGTCGACGGCGTCGTCTTCGTCCGCGACGTCACTCCCACGACCAGCGCGTCGGCTCGAACTGGTCCTCGGTAGGAAAGGCGTACGCCCGGAGGGGCCGGATCTCGTAGACCTCGAACGGCGGCCCACCGCTGCTCGGGGCCGCGTAGGGCGAGGTCAGCCGGTCTCCCTCGACCTCGGTCGGCCAGCTGAGGACGGCGTCGAAGGCGGCGGTCGCGCGACGCAGGTCCGGCTCGCCGGTCAGCCGCGCGGCCCGGCCCTCGACGACCAGGTGCATCGTCTTGAGGTCGATCGCCACCGAGCAGCCCGGGTCGCGCCTGAGGACGGCGGTCTTGCGCGTCCCGGGGTTGCTGGCGACCACAAAGGAGTCGCCGGTCCGGGCGGCGAAAACCGGCCGGACGTGCGGGCCGGAGCCGGCGCCCGCGCTCAGCCGGCACGGTCCCGGCCCGTCCCGCAGCAGGCGCTCGACCTCGTCCCAGCCGCCGGCGCGGCCGTGGCCTCGTCGAAGTCATCGGGCTTGGTCGCGTCACCGACCCGCTTGATCATCGTGGTGCGCAATGGGCTCATGCCCCCGCATTGTTCCCCCGGTAGCGCAGCACAATCACGCCACTGTCACCCACCGGCGTGGCGTCGATCAGGGCCAGCCGGGCCGGGTCGAACGGGCCGGCGGTCAGCGGGATGCCCTGCCCGGCCAGCAGCGGGTTCAGCTTGATCACGTACTCGTCGATCTCGGACCGGACGGCGCCCGCGAACGCGCCCCCGCCGCAGAGCCAGATGTCCTTTCCCGGACGCTGCTTGAGTTCGCGCAGGTAGGGGACGGGGTCGTCGGCGACCACGGTCACCGCCGGGTCGATCGCGGGGTCGAGAGTGCGTGAGAAGACGAACTGCTCGAGATGTGCGTACGGGCTGGTGACGCCGACCTCGAGGGCCGGCTCGTACGTGCCACGGCCCATCACGACCGTGTCGAAGACCTGGTTCGGCGCGGTGATGCCGAGTTGGTCACGGAAGGCTGTAGGCAGCGTCTCAGGGTAACGCTCGGCGATGAAGGCCAGCAACTCGTCGGGCAGACCGAAGAACGCGAAGTCACCGTCCGGCGCGGCGATGAACCCGTCGACGGTCGCGGCCACGTAGTAGATGAGTTTTCGCATGCGGCCAAACTACAACACCTGTAGTGGTTCGGCTAGTCTGGCTCCGTGGTCAGAAATCCGGAACGCCGCCGCCTGCTGGCCGACGCGGGTCTGCGCGTGCTCGCCGAGTCGGGGGCGCGCGGGCTGACCCACCGCGCCGTCGACACCGAGGCCGGCGTGCCCACCGGCACGGCCTCCAACTACTTCCGCTCGCGCGACGCCCTGCTCGGCGCGCTCGGCGAACGCATCTTCGAGCGGTTCGCGCCCGACCCGGCCGTGGTCGCGCGCATGTCCGGCCGCCCGCCCGGCCGCGAGCTGTTCGTCGACTACCTGCGCTACATCCTGGAACGCACGACGGCCCACCCCGAGCTGACCCGCGCCCTGATCGAGCTGCGCCTCGAGGCCGCCCGCCGCCCCGAACTGGCCGAGATCCTCGGCACGACCCTGCGCACCGGCTACCGCGAGGACGTCGCCTTCCACGCCACCACCGGCCTGCCCGGCGGCCCGCTCGAGATCGCCCTGCTCCACTACGCGATGGATGGGCTGCTGCTCGACCTGCTGACCACCTCGATCAACGCCGATGTGACCCCCGACCAGGCCCTCACCGCGTTCATCGACCGCCTGGTTACCGTGGAGGAACCATGACCGATCACCGTACGGCGCTGGAACGGCTCCGCGATCAGGCCGAGCTCGAGATCGCGGCGCTCGACGCCGACCTGCACGCGTTGTTCGAGGCGTCCCGGGCCGACAACGCCGACGACGAGCACGACCCCGAGGGCGCCACCATCGCGTACGAGCGGGCCCAGCTCACGGCCGTGCTGGGCGCGGCCCGCGCGCAGTTGGCGGCAGTCAACGAGGCCCTGGCCCGCCTTGCCGCCGGCACGTACGGCCGCTGCGCGGAGTGCGGGCGCGCCATTCCCCCGGAGCGCCTCGAGATCCGCCCGTTCGCCACCACGTGCGTCGGGTGCACCTGAAGCGAGCACACAGCTTTCTCCCGAGCCAATTCACAGCCGGCGCATAGAAGCTGGCGGTATGACACGGACCAGGTTGGAGCGGCCCGCCCCGCCGGCCCACGCGGAAAGGGCGACGGCATGACGCTCACCGGCTGGCCCCTCATCGCGCTCGCTGCCGCCGCCACCGTCGCGGCCGTCACCGTTACCGTCCTCACCTGGCCGCGCGGGGGCCGGCTGCGCCCGGTCACGCGCACCGCCGCCGTCCTGCTGACCGAGTCACTGGTGGTCGTCACCGTCGGTCTCGTCGTCAACCGGCACGAGGAGTTCTATCCGTCCTGGTCGGCGCTGCGCGGTGACACCGGCACAGTCGCGGTGGCCGAGCGCGCGCGGGTGGGCTCCCTCGACGCTCACATGCGCTCCGCCCGCTTCACCTGGCGTCCGCCCGGCCTCGCCGCCTGGCGCCTGGCCGGCCCGCCGACGGTGACCCTCCCCCACGGCTACCGCGAACGCCCCGGCATGGCCTTTCCCGTGGTCCTTCTCTTCGACGCGCCCGGTCGCGCGACCGCGGACGCCGTCACCGTGACCCTCACACCCACCGCCGGCACCACCGCCGCCGCCCTGCGGAGCCTGCCCGGCGAGCTCGGCCGGGCCCTCCGGGTGACCGCCATCGGCTGGGACGTGCTGGGCGACAGCCCGGTCGCCGCGGCCTTCGTGGCGCAGGCCCCGGCCGGTCTCGCGGTGCTCAACCAGCCGGTCGACGCGCTGCCGCCCGCCCTCGCGGCTCCGCTGCGCCTGCCGGCTTACGCGGTGCCGCGATGAGCACGGCCCTGACGACGGCCGCGGTGCTGATCACGGCCGTGCTGCTCGCGACGGTGTGGAACCGTACGCGGGTGATCGGGCGCTCGGCCCTCGTCGTGCTCTCGGTGCTCAGCGTGACCGCGGCCGTGGCCGTGCAGGTCAACCGGCTGACCGAGGCCTACCCGACGCAGACGGTCGCGGCCGCCACGGTGGCCGACGACAGCGGCAGCCGCATGCTCACCGTCACCGTTCCCGGGCCGGCCAGCCGGCTCACCCTGCCGATGTACGTCTACCTGCCGGCCGCCTACCGCGGCGGCGCCGGCCGGTTCCCGGTGATCGAGGCATTGCACGGCTACCCCGGAACGCCCGTGACCTGGCTGCGCAGGCTGAACGTCCAGTCCACGCTGGACCGAGAGATCGCCGCCGGGCGGATGGCGCCGACCGTCGTGCTGTTCCCCTATCAGACCCCCGAGCGCCTGCTCGACACCGAATGCACCAACCTGCGCGGCGGCCCGCAGGCCGAGACCTTCCTGACCGTCGACGTGCCCGCCTACGTCCGCGCCCACTACCGTGTCCGCACGGACCAGGCGGCCTGGGGCCTCACCGGGTATTCGGCGGGCGCCTTCTGCGCGACCGACCTGGCGCTGCGGCACCCCGGCCAGTACGCCGCGGCCGCCAGTCTCTCGGGTTACGCCGAGCCCGGCATCGACGTCGGCGACGGTTCCCAGAACACGACCAACAACCCGGCGTGGCGCCTGCGCCACCTGCCGCAGCCACCGATCGCCCTGTGGCTGGGCTGGGCCGGCGACGACCGGGAGTCGGCCCAGGACTCCCGGCGGCTGGCCGCCGAGATCCACCATCCCCTGGCCCTGACCACAGCCGTGCTGGCTCACGGCGGTCACAGCAGCGCCGTCTGGCGCGAGATGGAACCGCCCGCCTTCGACTGGCTGTCCGCCCACCTGGCCCGGCCCCGGGCATGACCACATCTGCGGTCCTGCGGCTGCTGGCCGTGGCAGCGGTGCTGGTGTCGAGTGCCTGTGCGACCTCGCCGGCGCCGGCCGAACCGCGGTCGGTGGTCACTCTGGGCGATTCGGTGGCGGCCGGTGCGGCCTGCGGATGCGACCCGTTCCCCGCGCTGTACGCCCGCGCCCAGCACGCCACCGACGTCGACCTGGCCCAGGACGGGGCCACGGCCGCCGACGTGCGGGCCGGGCTGAACGGGATGCGCGACGAGCTGTCCTCGGCGGCCGAGGTCGTCATCATGATCGGCGCGAACGACATGGCCGGCGTGTTCGGGCAGCCCGCGCGCTATGCCACGGTGGCCGACGGGGTCGAGGCCGACGTGGCGGCCACAGTGACCACGATCCGGCGCGGTCACCGGATTCCCGTGGTCGTGCTCGGCTACTGGAACGTCGTGCAGGACGGCCAGGTGGCCGCCGAGGCCTACGGCGCCGACGGAGTACGCGACGCCGGCCACGCCACCGCGCTGGTCAACCAGGCCTTGCGGACGGCCGCCGAACGCACCGGGGCCACCTTCGTGCCGACGGAGCCCGCCTTCCACGGCGACGACGGCGGCCGCGACCCCACCGGTCTGCTGGCCCCGGACGGCGACCACCCCAACGCCGCCGGCCAGGCCGCCATCGCGGCGCTCATCCCACCGCTGCGCAAGTAGCCACGCGGGTGTATGCCGGAGGAATGTTTGTCTTTCAACCACCCGAGACGGTCATCGAGCCCACCCCGCGCCGCATCCGGGTGCGTCTGGGACCCACCGTCGTCGCCGACAGCAGGCGCGCCCTGCTTCTCGACGAGATCAGCGAGCACGGCTTCCCGACCTACTTCCTCCCGTACGACGATGTGCGGCCCGACGTGCTGGCCGGCCGCGCCGACGGCCGGTGGCCGGTTGTCGCCGGCGGTCGCCGGGCCGACGGCGGAGCCTGGTCGGACGACCGGTTCGAGCAGCTCAAGGGTCACGTCACGTTCTCGTGGGAGACCCTCGACTGGTACGAGGAGGACGAGCAGGTCTTCGTCCACGCACGGTCGCCGCGCCACCGCGTCGACACGCTGCACAGCTCCCGCCGCGTCCAGGTGCTGATCGACGGGGTCGAGGTGGCCGACAGCGTCCGCCCGGTGCTGCTGTTCGAGACCCACCTGCCGACGCGCTACTACCTTCCGTTCGCCGACGTGCGCACAGAACTACTCACCGCCAGCGAGACCGTGTCGCGATGCCCGTACAAGGGAGTGGCCCGTTACTGGTCGCACCCGGGGCTGGCCGACGCGGCGTGGAGCTACCCCGACCCGATCGGCGAAAATCCGCGACCTGGTCTGCTTCTACAACGAGCGGGTCGACATCGTCCTCGACGGCGAGCCCCAGGCCCGGCCGGTGACGCCGTTCTCGTGACCGGCTACTTCACGCGCCGGTGGGATCGGGCGACCATCTTCTCGTACTCCTGGTGCTCGTCGAGCCACGACGCCAGGAACGGGCAGATGGGCACGACCAGGCGGTGCTTGGCCTGCGCGTCCTCCATGGCCGTGCGGGCCAGCAGGCCGCCCACGCCGTGGCCCTCGTACGCCTCTTCGACCTTGGTGTGCGTGTAGGCGACGACGTTCCCGGTCACCTGATACGTGATCACCCCGGCCAGGGTTCCGTCGTCGTCGCGCGCCTCGAACCGGTTCTTGTCGGGCGCGTCGGTCACCACCATCGTCACGACCCCATCCAACCACGCAGAACCAGCTGCGCCACCTGCGGAATCGTCTCGTCGGTCACGTCCACGAGCCGGTCCTCGACCGCGGCCGCGGCCAGGATGCGCTCGAGCTCGCCGGAGCGGTCCAGATGCCAGGCCAACCCTGATGGGTCGCCCTCATGACGGCGGTGCAGCCGGGTGCGTACGACCGGAAGTGCGACCCGCAGCCGGCAGACCGCCAGGGGCAGGCCCAGAGCTTCCTCGTACGCCTGCCTCTCGGCCTTGCTCTCGATCACGCCGGCCAGCACGATCCGTTCGGCGCCGGCGTCCACGAAGTTCCGGGTGACCGCGCGCAGATTGCGCAGCGTGAGGGCGCCGTTGAACCGGTCACCGGGCGGTGACGGCCAGCATCGTCGCAGCCAGTCGACGTCGATCACCGCGTTCGGGATCTCGCGCGCGGTCAGCAGATCACCGGCGGCCTCGGCGGCCGACGTCTTGCCGGAGCCGACCGTTCCGGTGACGAGCAGGGCAGTGGTCACGTCCGAGACAGTAACGTCGGGGCGTGCAGACCTTTCTCCCGTACGCCGGCTTCCTGGCCTCGGCCCAGGTGCTCGACCAGAAGCGGCTCGGCAAGCAGCGGGTCGAGACGGTCCAGGTGCTGCGCGGCCTGGTCACGCCCGGGTACGGATGGCGGCACCACCCGGCCGTCAAGATGTGGCACGGCTACGAGGAGGGCCTGGTGCGCTACGGCCTCGACATGGTCGCCGTCTGGACCGAATCGGGGCGGGCCGACACCACGGCGGCGACGTTGATCACGGACTGGGGTGGCGGGCCTGAGGTTCGTACGCGGGAAGAACTGGAACTTTCGGGCGAACTGCCGCCGTGGCTGGGCGACGAGGCCGTGCACCGCAGCCACCAGTCGGCCCTGCTACGGAAAGACCCCGAGCTCTACCGCCCGTTCTTCGGCCCCGAGGTGCCCGACGACCTGCCGTACGTGTGGCCCGTCTCCGACCGCCCCGGCCGTATCTGACTGACGGTCACGCTCCCTTCCCGATGTTCACACCGTCATCGGGAGGTTCCGTTGTACCGCACCGGAATGGTTCTGTTCATCCTGCTCGCCATCCTGGACGTCGCCGGCGCAGTGCCGGCCGGCGACGTCGCCCCGCCGCTCGGCGTCATCATCGCCGGCGTCGCCCTGGGCCTGATCACACTGGCCGCCGCCGTCCCGGCCCGGCGCGGGAACCGCCGGGCGGCGTACGTCGTGGTCGGCTCGCGCGCCCTGTCGGCGCTGCTGGGGATCGGCGCATTCTTCGACGACCGCGCCCCACCTGGGTCCACATCGGCGTCACGGTGGCCATCGTCATCACCGCAGCCGCCACCGCCCTGGTGCTGCCCACCCTGCGCACCCGCCAACCCGCACCGGCCTAGCGCGCACGCCCTGACCGAACTGCGGCCGGATGCTCCGGGCCTCACCGGGCCGCCCGAGAGCATCCGGGTGGAGGGGGCACATGTTCGTTCCGTGGCCGCCCTACGATGAGTGAAAGATCAAGCTCAATGCCACGGGGGAATCAGAAAAAATGACGTACGAGCAAAGACCGCGCCCCACCACGGTCGAGGCCGGCGCGAGCCTGGTCGGGCTGGTCGGTCTGGTCAGCGCGGGCCGGGTGGCCTACGGCGTGATCCTGAACCTGTCGCAGGACCACTGGAGCGCGGGCGCCCGCGGCGTCTTCCTGGTGCTGAACTCGATCGTGCTGATCTTCGCGTTGTTCCTGCTGGTGCTGGCCTACCAGGTCCGCCGGGGCCGAACCTGGGCCTGGATCGTCAGCCTGGTCATGCTGCCGTTCACGATCCTGTTCGGCGGCCTGCTCACCTTGATCACCGCAGGCGGCGGCGCCTTCCCGTTCGCGGGCGCCGCCGTGGTGACCTCCGCCCTGGCCGCACTGCTCACCCTGACCATCCCGCGCTCGGCCCGCGCCTACTTCCTGGCCAAGCCGCCCCCGCCGATCCCGCCGTACCCCTACCCTGCCCCCCGCCAGCCCTGGGACCCGAACCGCACACACGCATAACCCCGACCGCCGGCCGAGTGCCGACCCGCGGGCCAGCACTCGGCGGCCGACTCCGACATGCACCCTCGACGTTGCCCCGGCCCGCGCCGCGCCGGGCCTGCAACCGCACACCTCGCACCGGGCACGGATCCCGAGATGAGTACGGCCGACGTCAGTCAGGCGGTGTGGATCCGTCAGTTCGATAGAGATTGCTCACTTCGCTGGACGTCGAACTCGAATAGCTCTCTCGCTCTGTTCGCGGCAGCGATACCTCAACAAGCTTGCCGTCGAACATCATCCAGAGACCGAAGCAGTCGTCCCCCTCGTCATGAATCAAGACCTGCACTGTCTCCGGCCGTGGCCAAGCCATGGATTCCAGGTACTCCAGCAGGCCGTCCCAGTGACGCCGATGAGTGAACTCGGCCGCCCAGCCGAGGCCGAAAGAACCCGGCCACTGGCTCTCGATCGGCACGAAGATGTTGTTCCAAGGCCGCGTGCCGTCGTTCTCCTGAGTCAAAGGAGACATGACGGTGTTGGCTTCCGCAGCAAGGAGCACCACTTCGGCAAATCTGCTCATAAATGTATTTCCTCCCAGGAACGCTGTCGGCGCGTCGGCCCCGCCGTAGAAGATGATCTTGTCTTTCGGCCCGTCGTCCGTCCTCGTGGCGAACGTCCGCCTGCCTGCTCGTCGGTCAGCGGCCGCGCCGTCTCGTCGACGGTGGACGCGGCGCGGCACCCGGGCGCGATGGCCAGGACCACCAGGACAGCGGCAGGCCGAGCCGTAACCCCGTCAGCCGTGGCTCGCGATCATGGACTCTCGGCGAGGCGGGTCAGGGACGTCCGGGTGCTTTCGATCATGGC
Source organism: Paractinoplanes aksuensis (assembly GCF_024137025.1). Classification (GTDB taxonomy): domain Bacteria; phylum Actinomycetota; class Actinomycetes; order Mycobacteriales; family Micromonosporaceae; genus Actinoplanes; species Actinoplanes aksuensis. The sequence continues at coordinate 20,570 of NZ_JAMYJR010000041.1, read as the reverse complement.
GTTGCCGAGCGCTTCCAAGTCGTCGCAGGGACGCGACGGTATGTCGGCGTCGGTGCCGAGGCTGGCGGTGAACCTCAGGTTCGAGTCGAGCACGTCCAGGTAAACGGAGCAGACCGCCGTGCCGTCGACGTTCCTTGCCTGCGAGTCGAGGCGCGCGGCTCGTCCCAGATTCGCGACGTCGCGCGGACTCCCTTCGGTTTTGTTGTATCGCCACCCGATCCACGCAGCGGCCGCGTTCGCGCCGTACGCGAGTTTCACGTTGCCATAGCTGGCCCAGAGGCCGTCCTCGTTCTCGACGACGTAGGCGCAGGCGCCGGCGTTCGCCGACGGTCGCGGTCGCAGCGCGGGATCGCCGAGGCGACTGGCGACCGCCGAGATGTCGAGGCGGGAACAGACATCGCGGGTCTCGCGGTAGCGTTCGTCGTTCGATGCGTGGACGACCACCCCGCCCGCGGCAACGAGCGCGAGGATCATCACGGATGAGATGGACGCGCCGATCCAAGCGGGCGCGAGGCCGGGCCGAGACGGCGGCGGGTCCCAGAGCTCGGTCAAGGTATCGATCACCGCGAAACGGTATGCCATCAGCGGGCAGCGTGTGGACCGACCTCAGCTCCAGGTCGACCGGCGGACAGGACCACGTGAACACCAGTGTTATCGGCCGGCCGGTCTCCAGCACCGGCTGATCAAGATGGCTGACCGATACACGATCGCGCACTTCGCACTTACCTGCCGCTGACAAGGTGCGCTGAGGGTCGCGCTTGACCGCTCGGCTGAATCCCGGGCCACGACGGACGAGGAGCGTCAGGTGCGATCCGCCGCGGCGGTGGGATCTGTGGAAGGGCTGGTCGCGGCCGGCATTGTTCGGGTTACGCGTAGTGGGGAGAACAGGGCGGGCAAGCTCGCGACAGTCATTCCGCACGCGCCGAGCACCAGGACTGCGGGTGCGCCCCAGGTCGTGCCCAGCGCCCCGCCGAGCAGGCCGGCCAGCGGCATGGTTCCCCACTGGACAAAACGGACGGTCGCGTTCATCCGGCCCAGCAAGCCGTCCGGTGTGACCGACTGTTGCAGCCCGGCCTGGGCCACCAGCCGGACCACTCCGCCCAGTGACATCAGCATCAGGCCGGCCACCCCGGGGACCAACCATCGCTCATCAATCGCGACCGCCGGCATGAGCGCGGCCGCCGGCGCGGTGACCAGCGGCGGCAGCCACACCGCGGGGCCGGGGCCGATCCAGCCGGCCACCCGCCGCGCGATCAGCGCACCCACCAGTCCCCCGCACGCCATCAGCGAAAGCACCACGCCGATGCCGGTTGCGCCGAGGTCGGCCGCGCGGGCCAGGAACACCAACAGCATGGTCTGGTACGTCACGAGGAACAGGCTGAACAGGCCCTCCGTCAGCAGCATCGGGCGTAACAGCGGGTGGCCGAGCACGAAGCGCAGCCCTTCACCCACCTCGCGCAGCAGGTGATGCGATGTTTCGGCAGTCGGTTGTGGCTCGGGGCGGCGGATCCGCACCAAGCCCGAGGCCGACAGCAGCATCCCGGCCGAACTCGCGACGACCGTCAGTGGCGCGCCCAGCACACCGACGAGCGGCCCGGCCAGTCCGGGTCCGCTGATGCTGACCGCCGACCGGGCTGCGGCGATCTTGGCGTTGCCCTCGACCAGGTGCTCCCGGCCGACCAGCACCGGCAGGTAGCTGGCGTACCCGACGTCGAACAGCACGGTCAGCAACCCGTGGCCCAGGGCGACCGCGTAGAGCAGCCAGATCGACAGTCCGCCCGCCCACCACGCGAGCGGGACGAGCAGCAGCAGGGCGGCCCGGATCAGGTCGGCCGCGATCATCACCGGGCGCTTCCGCCGGCGGTCGAGCCAGGCCCCGGCCGGCAGCCCGATCAGCAGCGACCCGGCCGTGGTCATCGCGGTCAGCACGCCCACGGCGAACTCGTCGGCGTCGAGCCACACGATCGCGACCAGCGGCAGCGCCAGAAAAACAAACCGGTCCGCCAGCTGCCCGGCCACGGTAGCCCCGAAGAACCACCGGAAATCCGCCGACCACACGAGGCGAGACTAGCGGCATCTCGTCGACGGGTGGGGACGGCGCGGCACCCAGTTCGGCGCGGGACCCAGTTCGAGTCGGGACCGAGTTCGGGCGGCTTGGGGTTGGGGTTCGGGCGCAACCACTCACGCAGGTGGAGCGAAGCGACCCTCGGCGTGAGCGGCGGTCGGTAACCCACCACCCCGCTACGACAGCCTGCGCTTGCGTCGTGTCGAAATGCCGGCTTGTCGTTCGTGTAGAAGGAAACGAGGAGGCAGTATGCGGACGATCAGCGCGACGATGTTCATGACTCTGGACGGGGTGGTTCAGGGGCTGGGCCGCCCCGACGAGGACACGCGCGGCGGGTTCCCGCACGGTGGCTGGGGGCCGCGCTACAACGACGAGGTCATGGGGCGTGAGCTCGGTCAGGGCATGGCGCAGGCCGGTGACCTGCTGTTCGGCCGGCGGACCTGGCAGGACTTCGCGAACGTGTGGGGGCGCGCCATCGACGGCAACCCGTTCTCGGCGCTGATGAACAAGGCCACCAAGTACGTGGTCTCCACCACCCTGAACGACGCCGACGGCTGGGAGAACTCGATCGTGTTGCGCGGGGACGCCGTCGAGACCGTGGCTGCGCTCAAGCGCACCGAGGGCCCCGACCTGGCCGTCAACGGCAGCGCAGCCCTGGTCAGGAGCTTGCACGGGGCCGGCCTGATCGACGACTACACGCTGCTCATCCACCCACTCACCCTGGGCGCGGGCACTCGGTTGTTCGAGCAGCCGGGGCCGCTGAGTGAGTTCGAACTGATCAGCAGCGTCCCTACGACCAAGGGCGTCCTCATCGCTCGCTACCAACGGGCAGAACCGTAGGGTGGAGACAGCCGGTTCCAGGAGCGCATCCACCCACCACCCGTCCGCGGCCACCGGGGCCACTCGGTGCCCGATGTCGACCGCATAATGGCCGAAGCCCGCGCCGCACTGGGCGACGCGGGCTTCGACGAGGCGTACCGCCGGGCGGCCGGGATCACCGGGGCCGAGGCGGGTCGGCTCTTCTAGAACAGCCGACCCAGCCGCAGGAACACGGTCTCGCCGGTGGCGTCGTCGATGGCGTCGTTGTCGGTCACGGCGTAGGTCTGGCCGTCACCGCCGATCGCGAGGCCCTCGACCTTGTCCTGCACCCAGCCGTTGTCGGCCTTGAGCGCGGGCAGCAGGTCCTTGACGAGCTTCTTCTTCACGGTCGGGGTGCCGGTCCAGCGGGCCGGGACGTCGAACCGGTAGACCTTCTTGATCGACGCCTGCGGGCCGCGCTGGTTGTCCCGCTCGATCACCGCGAACGTGTTGCCGTCCACGGCGACCAGCTCGGACAGCCCGGTCCAGCCGATCGGGGCCGCGTCCAGCGGGTAGAGCAGCCACGACCAGGCGCCGGTCTTCAGGTCGAGCTTCCCGATGCGTACGACATTGGTGGGATCGATCTTCAGCGAGCGCTGGATGGCGACCCAGACGGAGTTGCCCGTCTCGGCCACGCCCTCGAAGCCGTTGGTGGTGACGGCGGCCGCGATGTCGGCCGGCAGCGCGATCTCCTGCTGCACGGCGCCGCGCGCGTCGAGGCGTACGAGAAGGTTGGGGGTTTCGGCGGAGCCCTCGCTCGCGAGCCAGTAACCGCCGCCCCTGCGCGCGACGATGCCCTCGGCGTCGTAACCGACCGGCTTTCCGGCCTTGGTCACGGTGAGTTGACGCTCGATACGAGCCGGACGCTGTGCGGTGTCGACCGTCAGGATCCGGGTCGGGGTGTACGCCGAGTCGGTGACCGAGACGAGCTGCGAGCGCTTACCGGGCACGGCCGACAGGGCCGACAGCGTGCCGAACGGAATCTTGTCGTCCGAGACGATCGATGGGAACTGGCCGTGGCCGAGGCCGTAGATCTGCACCGAGCCGCGGATGTTGGCGTCCGGGATCTCTTCCTCGCTGGAGACGACGAGCAGCCCCCGCGACGGCACCACGACGACACCCTCGGGCCCGTTGGTCGTCGGCAGCAACTGCTGGAACTTCGGCTTGCGCGGGTTCGACACGTCGTACACCGCGGTGAAGTTGCCGCGTTCCGAGTTGACGAAGACGTACGGCGTACGCCCGATCTTGGCGAAGGCCACGTTCTCGGGCTCGATGCCCTTGGCGTCGGAGCGCTTGTCCGGGTAGAGCCCGTGCTCGACGGCGATGTGCTCGAGCGTGTTGCCGGCGTCCCAGGCGACCTTTCCGTCGCGGGTGAAGATCGTCCAGCCCCGCGAGCCGCCCTCGTAGTCGCCCTCGTTGGCCGTGGCGAAGTATTCGTCGCCGATCCAGGCCACGCCGTCGGGCTCGCGCTTGGCGGTGATCGTGCCGTCCAGCGTGATCCGGTCGTCGTCCTTGGTGTCCACACCGGACACAGTGACCGCGCCCGCCGGGAAGTGCTCGACGACCTTCCTCGACTTCAGCGACACGACCGCGAGGTGGTTGTTCTCCTGCAGCGAGACAACCGCCTCGTCGCGCGCGTTGATGCTGACGTACTCGGGCTCCGGGTCGGTCGGGGCGACCGCGGCCAGCCCGGTCAGGTCGACCTTCGAGGCCTTCCACGTCCTCGTGTCGATCACCGACAGGTAGCCGGCCGGGAGCTGCGGGATCGCGCCGTCGTCGACGTCCTCGTCACGCTCGTTCTCGATCGCGACCGCGATGTAGCGGCCGCTGGGCGCGACCGCGACCGAGTCGGGCTGCCCGCCGAGGTCGATCTGCCGCACGACCTTGCGGCTGCGGTCGTCGATCACGACCAGCTGGCCGGACGGATCGGTGGAGCTTTCGCGGGTGTTCACGCCGGCCAGCAGCAGGTGGCCCAGGTGCGCGACCGAGGTGGGCTCGCCGTCCAGGGCCAGCGTGCCGGCCGCCCGGGGCCGGCTCGGGTTGGTGATGTCGACGAAGCCGAGCCGCTTACCGGGGCTGTCGGTGTAGACGACCGTCCGGCCGTCCTCGGTGACCGTGGAGATCTCCGCCGCCGCGGTGTCGTCGATCGACGAGTTCAGATACGCCGGGAAGGTGGCCAGCCGGCGGAATTCCTTATCGGGCCCGTGCGCGGCCGCCGGGGTGGCGACGAAGGTCGCGGCCAGGCCGAGGAGAGCGATTGCCGAGCGTTTACGCATGCGCTCTGACTACGTGAGGATCTTGTCCTTCGCATGGATTTCCGTTGAACGACGCGTGCCGATGGGTGTCCAGATCAGCAGGGCCAGGCCGAACCAGACATAGAGGTTGCCGCCGATCAGCTCCAGCGGCCGCCCCGGGCGCTCCCACAACCAGGTCAGCCGGCTGGTCAGCACCAGGTAGGCGGAGATTCCCAGCGCCTTCCGGTTGGCCTCGACGCACAGGATGATGGCCGGCAGCAGCCAGACCCAGTGGTGGATCCAGCTGACCGGGCTGACCAGGCACCCGACGATGCCGGTCAGGGCCAGGCCGCCCGCGATGTCCTCCGGCGCCCGGGCCACCCGCCACACCCAGAAGGCCAGGGTCACCAGTACGCCGACCAGCCACACCTTCGATTCGGCCGGGCCGAGCGCCAGACGGGCCAGGAGGCCGCGCTCCGACTGGTTGGACACGATGGAGAGCACGCCGACCCGGTTGGTGTCCCACAACGCCGACGTCCAGAACTCGCGGGACTCGTCGGGGAAGAGCGCGGCCGCCAGCAGGGTGGCCCCGGCCGCCGTGCCGCTCGCCGTCGCGGCCGCCCGCCAGCGCCGGGTCACCAGCAGATAGACGATGAAGATGCCCGGGGTCAGCTTGATCGCGGTGGCCAGGCCGATGCCGACACCGGCCCACTTCCTTCCTCGGCTCAGGCCCAGCAGCAGGTCGCCGGCCACCAGAGCCAGCAGCAGGACGTTGATCTGGCCGAAGGTGATGGTCTCGCGCACCGGCTCGAACGAGATGGCCAGACAGACAGCGATCGCGAGGGCGAACCAGACCGTCCAGCCTCGACGGCGGATCAGCGGGCCGGCCAGCCACCAGGTGACCACCGCGGTCGTGAGCACGGTGGCGACCAAGGTGATCGACACGACGGCGCCCAGCGGCAGGATCGCCATCGGGGCCATGACCAGGCCGGCGAAGGGCGGATAGGTGAAGCCGTACGGATTCCCGGGGCGCAGCCAGTCGTAGACCAGGCCACCGTCGCCGCGGAACCAGTACTGGATCGCGCCGTGATAGACCGTCGAGTCGAAGAAGTGATTACGCGTCTCGGCGAGATACACGACCAGGACGGTGATCAACGCCGCCGCCGTGACCAGACCGATCTTCAGCTTCATGGCGCGACTTCCTCGGCCCGTCGCCGCGGCTTCCGGGCGAGGTAGGCGAGTCCGGCGAGGAGCAGGACGGTGACCAGCACCGCCCCGGGGATCCGGGTGTAGAGCGCCCAGTTGTAACCGGCCGGCGTGGTCAAGGTGGCGGCGAAGGCGCACAGGCCGATCAGCCAGCGGCCGATCGTGGTGCCCGCGGGCAGGGTCGCCGCCAGCACGGCCAGCGGCCAGGTCGCGTACCAGGGATGGAAGACGGGCGCGCACAGGACGGTCGCGGCCAGGGCGAGCCCGGCCCCGATCAGCGCGTCGCCCCGGCGGGCCCGCCACCACAACCACACCAGCAGTACGGCGAGAACGGCGACCCCGACCGCCCGGGTGACCCCGATCGCCGACAGGCCGGTGACCGTCTCGATCGTGAGCCCGACCGCGGTCGACGGCGAGGTCCAGGCCACGGTGTCGCCGCTGCGCAGCAGGCCGCCGATCCAGCCGACACCCCGGCCGGACAGCACCGAGACCACGGCCGCGCCGGCCACGACGCTGCCGCCGAGGATCACGGCCGGGCGCCACAGCGTCCGCAGGGCGGATCCGGGCGGCACCACGGCCAGCACGGCGAACGGGACTACCACGATCGCAGTCGCCTTGACCGAAACCGCGAGACCGAGCAGCAGACCAGCGACGACCAGCGGCACCACGGCCCGCCCCCGCACGACGGCCGGCGGTTGTCCGATGGCCGGGGCCTCGGCGCAGCGCCGCGCCGGACGTGGAACGACGGCCAGCCCGGCCACGATCAGGCCGATGAGCAGGGCGTCGTTGTGGGCGCCGGAGACCAGGTGCACGAGCACGAGCGGGCCGGCCAGCACCGTCCAGGTGGCCTGCACGGGGTCGATACCGGCCCGGCGGGCCAGCGCCGGCACACCCCAGGCAGTCAGCACGAGCCCGGCCAGCGCGATGACCCGCAGGCCGGCGATCACCGCGTCCAGCGAGGTGCCGCCGAACAGCACCGCGCCCGCCGCCAGCAGCAGGAACAGTGGACCGTAGGGGGCCGGCGAATCGGCCCACGAGGACGCGACCGACGACACCCAGGGGCAGCCCGAGCCGGCCACCCCGGCCGCGTACGGGTCGCCGCCGACCCGCTGGACCCAGCCCTGGCAGGCGTACGAGTAGACGTCCGCGCTGCCCAGCGGCAGGAACGGCAGCACCGGCAGGAACCACAGCGCGCACGTCACGAGCACCCACCGCAGGCTCGGCGCCACCCGTCGGCCGTACCACCAAGCAGTGATCAACAGCGCCGTGCCGAGCAGCCAGCAGAGCGGCAGCGCCACGCCCTTGGCCCCGCTGAGCAGCGTGCCCGGGTTGACGCTGGGCACCCGCACCGGCCCGGCCCCGCCCAGGTAAGCGGTGACCGCGGTGGCCACGCTGCCCGCGAACCCGGCCCAGCGCACCGAGGCCGGCGTGATCACGGTCATGACACCGCCTCGGGCACCGGCTCCCGCGTCCAGCGCACCGCCCGCCAGGCCACCCAGCCCACCAGCCCGGCCATCACGAAGGCCAGCGGCACCTGCAGCGGCTTCCAGGCGCCGTCGCCGTTGGGCAGGATGAAGAACATCGAGACGATGACGACGATCTCGAGCCACCGGGTCGAGGCCACGGTCAGCGCCAGTACGGCCAGCGGCCACAGCACGTACCAGGGCTGGGTGATCGGGGCCAGGAAGATGACGGCCAGCAGGGCCAGTGCCGCCCCGACCAGCTGATCACCCTGCCGGAAGCGCAGGAAGATCACCACGAGCGCCACCAGCAGCAGGCCGAGTCCGAGCGTGCGGGCCAGGGGCACGGCGTCGATCGAGGCGCCGAACCACTGGCCGACCGCGTTGATCGCGATGCCGACGGCCGTCACCGGGGACGTCCAGCTGCGCGACTCCCCCGCCCCGGACAGGGCGTACAGCCAGCCGAAGCCGAGCCCGGACGCGATCGACAGCCCGGCCATGGCGGCTGCCGCTCCACCGACGACCGCGCCGCCCCGCCGCAGCACCAGCATCAAGCCGGGCCGGGTCAGCGCCAGGCCCCCCGCGGCGAGCACGGCCGCGAACGGCAGCACCACCCCAAGAGTGATCTTGACGGCGATCCCGGCCCCGATCAGCGCGCCGCCGCCCAGCAACGCGACCAGCGGGCGGTCCCGGCCCGCGATCAGCGCCAGCCCGCCGATCAGCAAGGCCAGGGCCAGGGCGTCGTTGTGCCCGCCGCCGATGACGTGGACCGGGATGATCGGGCAGCCCACGACCAGCCACAGCGCCCGGCTCTCGGACACGCCGAGCCGCCGGGCCAGCACCGGCGTGGCGGCGGCCAGCGCCACGACGCCGAGCACGGCGTAGAGCCGGAAGACGGCCAGCGCGACCACCTGCGAACCGAACGCGGCAGCGGCCCCGGCCAACAAGATCCACAAAGGTCCGTACGGGGTGGGGGTCTCGCGCCAGACCACCGAGACCGACTCGAGCCAGGGGCAGGGCTGGGTGGCCACCCCGACCTCGGACGGGTTGAACCCGGCGTCGAACAGGGCGCCCTGACAGGCGTACGCGTACATGTCGCGGCTGGCCAGTGGCGGCACGAACAGCAGGGGCAGGCTCCAGAGCGCGGCCGTCGTCCAGATCCAGGTCCGGCTCTCGGTCAAATGCCGGCCGTGCCACCAGGCGACACAGAGCGCGGTCAACCCGGCGATCCACAACACCATGATCAGGAAGCCGTTCGGGCCGCGCAGGATGCTCACCACAGACACGCCCTGGCGGATCCAGCTCGGCGCGCCGAACAGGATCGCGTCGACGGCACAGCACAGCGCCCCGAACAGCCCCAGATACCGCACCCCGGCCGGCGTGGACAGCACAGCCATCACCGGGCCCGCAGGATCGGGACGCCCTCGACCACCGTGTCAAGACGGTAGTGCTCGGCCAGCGCGGCCTCGATCCCGCCGGTGGGATCGACCGCCGACGGCGGGGTGTCGAGGATGACCAGGGTCGGGCGCTGCGGCGAGTCGAGCATCTCGCGCAACCGCGGCAGCGCGTCCGGGATCTTGTCGATCGGCTTGCCCCACAGGTACGGATAGGGCGACCGGCGTTCGGCCGCGAAGTAGAGGTACGCCTCGGACTCGAGCACATAGATCTCGTCGTCCGGGGTCGTGGTCGCCCGGATCACGGCGGCGATCTTGTCGTCGCGGGCGGCCAGCGCGTCGTACGGGATGGTCTCGGCCCGCTTCGCCGGCGACATCGGCACCAGCGCGACCAGCCAGATCAGCGTGGGCAGGACCACGACGGCGGCCACGGTGAGCTTCTGCCAGCGCTGCCCCAGCGCGGTGACTGCGGCCGCGACCAGCAGCACCAGCGGCGGCAGCAGCTGCACGAAGTAGTGCGGCCAGTACGAGCCGCCCAGGTTGACCCCGACGACCCCGGCCACCAGCCAGGCCGCCACCAGCCGGCGGGCGGGCCGGTCGAGCACCCGCCAGCCCAGCAGCGACACTACGAGCGGTACGACCATGTCGAGCGCGATGTCCCCGGCGTTGCGGCCCAGGTCGGTCCAGCGGGTGCTCGCGTTCGAGCCGTCCGAGCCGATCGCCGACAGCTGATAGCCCACGAGCGCGTCCCAGTACGCGTCCCAGCCGGTGACCAGGCCGTGCAGCGCCGAGGCCAGCAACGGCAGCAGCAGCCCGGCCGCGAACACGAGGGCCGGCCGCCCGCGCCGCACGACGACCGCCAGCAGCGCGCCGACGACCAGCACGCCCTCGATCCCGGACTGCTTCATGGTCAGGGCCAGGCCGGCCAGCGCACCCGCGCCGGCCAGCCAGAACAGGGACCGTTCGCGCTTCCACCACCACACGGCCAGGGCGATCCCCGCCGTCGCGGGGGCGGCGGCCAGCAGCTCGCCGTTGAGCGTGATGCCCTCCAGGTGCGGAGCGACGCCGACCACCGCGTACAGGAAAGCCGTGGTGATGCCGGTGGCCCGGTTGACCAGCAGGCCGGCGATCACTCCGAGGGCGACCGTGATGATCACCCCGGCCAGCACCATGCCGGCCCGGATCGCCCAGCCGGCGTCGGCCAGCCCGAGCAGCGCGCGATAGGTGAGCAGCAGCCCCTGAGGGCGGTCGAGCCACACCCCCGAATAGAGGGCCTCGCCGCGCGACCACTGCTGGGCGACGTAGGCGTAGCCGCCCTCATCGGTCGACAGGCCGGTGAACAGGAACGGCACCCGCAGGGCCGCCGCCAGCACCGCCGCGGCCACGAACGGACGGCTCATGCTTCTCTTCGCTCCGTTCGACGCTTCGACCGTACGACGGTACGTCACGGCTCGAGCTCGTCGAGGACCCGGTTGCGGGTGTGCTGATAGATCACTGAGCTGCGGAAGCCCACGATCTCGCGGCGCGGGCTGAACTTGTCCATGAGGAACGAGTGCAACGCATCGACGTCGGCCACGGCCACATGGACCAGCAGGTCGTCCCCACCGGCCACCACGAAGACCGAGAGCACCTCGGGCAGCGCGGTGATGTAGGTCTTGACGTTCTCGATCACCTCGCGGCTCATCGGGCGCACCTGCAGGTGCAGGAAGGCCTGGACGTGCCGGTTGAGGGCGCCCAGGTCGATCTCGGCGTGATAGCCGGTGATCACCCCGCGGTCGCGCAGCAGGCGCACGCGTTCCAGGCACGTCGACGGAGCGATGCCGACCGCGCGGGCCAGGTCGCGGTTGGTCTGCCGCGCGTTCGCCTGCAGTTCCCGCACGATCGCCGAATCAACTTCGTCCACCGGGTCCCCTTCCGGCTACTTCACCGAATTTCGTTCGGCGAGACGGCACAACTGTCGGGCAGACGCCTAACTTGAGCCCATGTTCTCGCATGAACGCATCATCGTTCGGCGCGGCCCCGAGTCCGGGCTGCCGATCATCGTGGCCGTGCACTCGACGAAGCTGGGCCCGGCCCTCGGCGGGTGCCGGCTGAAGGCGTACGGGCAATGGCAGGACGGCCTGACCGACGCGCTGCGGCTCTCGGCGGCCATGACCGACAAGTGCGCCCTGGCCGGTCTGCCCAACGGCGGCGGCAAAACGGTGATCGTCGGCCCCGCCACGGATCCCGGGCTGCGCGAAGCTGCCCTGCACGACGCGGGCACGGTCATCGAGGAGCTGGGCGGCCGCTACGCGACCGGCCCCGACGTGGGCACCGGCCCGGACGACATGGTCACGATCGGCCGGCGTACGAGCCATGTCTTCTGCCGCCCGGTCGGTGCGGGCGGCAGTGGTGATTCGTCGCCCGGCACCGCCGTGGGCACGGTCGCCGCCCTGCGCGCGGTCTGCGCCGCCCGCTTCGGCTCCGCCGCCCTGGCCGGGCGTTGTTTCGCGGTCATCGGCCTGGGCCGGGTCGGCGGCCGGGTGGCCCGCCTGCTGGCCGAGGCCGGCGCGAAGCTGGTGGTGACCGACGTCGACCCGGCCCTACGCCCCCTGGCCGACGAACTGGGCGCCACCTGGACGACCCCCGACGAGGCCCTGACCGCCGACGTCGACGTGGTGGTGCCGGCCGCCCTCGGCGGCGTGCTGACCCCGGCCGTCGTGACCGCGCTGCGCTGCGCCGCCGTGGCCGGCCCGGCCAACAACCAACTCGACACCCCCGCCACGGCCGACCTGCTGCACGCCCGCGGCATCCTGTGGGCCCCCGACTACGTGGTCAGCGCGGGCGGCGTCATCAGCGCCACCGCCGTCGAACTGCACCACGACACACCGGCCCAGGTCGCAGCCCGCCTGGACGCCATCGGAACCACCCTGACCACCGTCTTCACCAACGCCGAGCGCGACCACATCACCCCCGGCGCCGCCGCCCACCACCTCAGTCGCGCACGGGTGGGCTGACCGGCTCGGCCCGCTCGTACGGCGGATTCAGCGGCGCATCCCCCGGCAGGTTCGCGAAGTGGTCGTTGAGGTGCGCGTACGGGTTCCGCAACGGATCCTGAGCCGTCCGCGCCTGCTCGATCTCCTGCCGCCGCAGCACGACGGCAAGCTTGAGCGCAGACCACACCCGCAGCCGGCGGGAGGAGTCGATGACCGCCAGCACGCGGGCGAGCCCGTCCCGCTCCGCAGCGGGCACGCAGGTCAGGACGATGATGAGAGGGATGACGGCCGCGAGGATCTCGCTGAGGACGATCAGCACCACGATCAGTGCGACGACCCCGGCCAGCACAGATGTGATCATCGAGGTTCTCCGGTCCGGGAGACGAAAGTGGGTTCCGCCCGGCGCGCGACCGGCCGGCTCGAACGAGGTGACCACTCAGTGGACCGTCCAGGGTTCGGACGCGGACGCCTGACGCGCGGGCCGATCAGAAGGGGTGGCAGGACACGAGCCGGATACACGGCTGGGAGATCGCTGTCTGCCGATGAAAGGAAACGGAACGAGAGCATGCCATCGACCTCCGGTTCAGGCCGTACGTGCACCGTCAAGGGCCTGACCCCGTCGTCGGCCGGTGGGACGACCCGGTCGGCGCCTCTGGCGCCGACCGGGTTTTCTCTCCGAGACCCTTACCCCTGAATATCCACGGCTATGCACTCGTACGCAAGCATGATGCGCGAACATGAATCCTGTTCCCTCACCAGTTCACGGCGGGAAACTCGGGGTGTTCGTCTATTCCACCATGTGGTTGCATGGAATCTATGCGCGATGCCTGCATAGACCTTGACATTTGCTGTACCGTCTGCGTGTGACAAATCTACCCTTAACGGGCGTTCAGGAGTCGGCACCGCAGCTGACCTTTGTTACCAAGATCTGCGGCGCCGGCAGTTGCCCGACCGTATACCGCACCGACCGCGACACCTACGTGGTGCAGGGATATACCGTGACCGCCGAGGCCACCGGCCTCGACATCCCCGCCGGCGAACAGCTCGTGGAGATTCCAGCCGCACTTCTGGCTGAAGCCCTGAAAGCAGCAAGCTGACCGAGACAGATATCGAGAGGGGGCGGTTGGCGTGAGCGAGCCGCCCCTGGACCGGCCGGACGGCTCGGACGAATCCGTGGGAGCCGCCCTGGCCCGCTGGCGCAAACAGCGCAAGATGTCCGGACACGCTTTGGGCAAGCTCGTCGGCCTCAGTCAGGCGACCGTGTCCCGCCTCGAAAACGGCGTCTCCAGCCTCGACCCGCAGGACGTCCGCCGCATCGCCGAAGCCCTGGAGCTGCCGGCGGCCGAGATCGACCGTTTGGTCGCCAACGCCGAGCATCCCAGTGATCAGCTCGTCGACTGGCAGGCGACCGAGCCCGACCTTCCGGCCCGGCAGCAGTTCGTGCGTCAGCTCGAGACTCTCGGCCGTGAGGTCCGTACGTTCCAACCGGCCGTGGTAGTGGGCCTGTTGCAGACGAGTGAATATGCGCGAGCCCTGCTGACGCCGGTCGAGACCGAACTGGCCGAGGATCAGCTGGCCGCGTCCGCGCTGGCGGTGTCCGAAGCCGTCTCCGCACGAATGCAGCGCAGTCAGGCTCTCTACGACCGAAGCCGCCGGTTCATCTTCATCATGGCCGAGACGGTGCTGCGTAACCGGGTCTGCGCGCCGGTTGACATGATCGGTCAGATCGCCCGGTTGCGTGAGGTTGCCGAGTTACCCAACGTCAGCGTGCGGATCATTCCCGAAGACGCACGGTGGCCGACCGCGCCCTATCACGGCTTCGAGATCATGGGCGAGAAGTCCGTTCTGGTCGATCTTTTCAACACCAGCCTTTTCTCCCGGGGCCGCCGCACAGTTCGCAACTACCGGCGCGTTTTCGACGCCTACGAGGCCCTCGGGACGGCCGACATCGATCCCATTCTGGATCGTCATCAGAAGCGGTACATCCGCATGTTGCCGGGTACCGCGGCCTGACTCGTTGTAACGGACTTGCTCCCGTCCGTACCTTGGAAGACATGACGACTCAAGAACCTGCCGTCACCAAAACCCTTGCCAGCATGTGCGGCGTGGGCTCCTGCCCGACCGTCTACGGCACCGACAGCGACACTGTGGTCGTGCAGGGCTACGAGATGACCGGTGAAAAGGCCGGCGTCGAGGTGCCGGACGGCGAGCGTCTCGTCGAGATTCCCGTCGAGGTGCTGCTCGCCGCCGCCGACGAGATCCGCAAGCAGGCCTGAGACAGCGTCGTCACCAGGCGAAACGGCGCTTCTTCTTCTGGTTGCCGCGGAGGCCGCCGAGGAAGTCGGCGCCCTGACGGAGCGCGCGGCTGCCGCGGCTGGGGCCGCGCTTGGCCTCCAGCGTGTCGCTGAGCTTGCGGGCGCCGGCCGCCGCGAGCGGGACGGCGATGGCCATGATTGCGAAGCGCTTCACCATGTTGAACAGCATGAAAGGGTAATACCCACCCGCGCGCTTCCTAAGACTCCAGCACCCTTTCCATCGCGGCGCGGGAGCGGCGGGTCAGGCGCAGGTAGCGGTCGACGAACTCGCCCGGGTCGCCGCCGCCCAGCAGCTGGACGGCGCCCGCCAGTTCGACCCCGTGGCGGGGCAACTGGTCGGTGGGGCGGCCCCGGACCAGGGTCAACGCGTTGCGCACCTGGGCCGCCAGCGTCCAGCCGGCGGTCATCGCGGCCGCGTCGACCTTGTCGATCAGCTTGGCCTCGACGGCCGAGTCGAGCGCCTCGAGGGTGCGGGTGCGGCGCAGACCGGCCACGGCGTAGGCGTGGCGCAGCTGCAGCAGCTGGACCGCCCATTCCACGTCGGACAGGCCGCCCCGGCCCAGCTTGGTGTGCGTCTGCGGGTCGGCGTTGCGGGGCAGCCGCTCGACCTCGACCCGGGCCTTGATGCGGCGGATCTCGACGACCTGTTCGCGGGTCAGGCCGCCCTCGGGGTAGCGGATCTTGTCGGCCAGCTCTTCGAAGCGGTCGCCGAGGTCGGTGTCGCCGGCGACGAAACGGGCCCGGAGCAGGGCCTGGGCCTCCCAGACGCGCGACCACCGGGCGTAGTACTGCTGGTAGGCGGCCAGGCTGCGGACCAGCGGACCCTGGCGGCCCTCGGGGCGCAGGTCGGCGTCGATGCCCAGCTCGGGGTCGGGCGCGGGGGCGGTCAGGGCGCGGCGCAGCTCTTCGGCGATGACGCGGGCGGCGGCGCTCGACTCGTTCTCGGGGACGCCGGCCGGGGGCTCGTAGACGAACAGGACGTCGGCGTCGGACGGGTAGCTCATCTCGTAGCCGCCGAGCCGGCCCATGCCGATGATCGCGAACCGCAGCCCGTCGGGGCCGGGGTGGGCGCGGCGGGCCACGGTCAGGGCCGCGTTGAGCGTGGCGTCGGTGACGTCGGAGAGCGCGATGCCGATCGCGTTGACTTCGAGCGGGTGGGCCGGGGCCAGCTCACCGGCCCGGCTCAGGATGTCGGCGCAGGCCAGGCGGAACAGCTCGCGCCGGCGGCGGGCGCGGACGGCGGCGATCGCCTTGACCGGGTCGTCGGCGTACCGGTCGGCGGCGGCTGTGAACCCGTCGAGCAGCGACGCGCGCGAGCGGGGCTGCAGCTCGGTGTCGTCGGCCAGCAGCCGCAGCGCCTCGGGGTCGCGGGTGAGCAGGTCGGTCGCGTACCGGGAGAGGCTGATCACCCGGGCCAGGCGGCGGGCGACCGGGCCACCGTCACGCAGCAGGCGCAGGTACCACGGGGTGCTGCCGAGCTTGTCGGAGACGTGACGGTAGTTGAGCAGGCCGCGGTCGGGCTCGGGGGCGTCGGCGAACTCTTGCAGCAGCATCGGCAGCAGGGTGCGCTGGATCGCCGACGTGCGGGTGACGCCGCCGGTGAGTGCCTGCAGGTGGCGCAGCGCCCCGTCGGGGTCGGCGAAGCCGAGGATCTCGAGGCGGCGGCCGGCCGACTCGGTCGTCATGCGCAGCGCCTCGGCCGGCACCCGGGCCACGGCCTCGAGCAGCGGCTGGTAGAGCAGCTTGACGTGCAGGCGGCGCACCTGGGCGGCGTGGCCCACCCAGTCGGAGCGGAACGCCTCGACGGCATCGCGCCCGGGCATGGCCGTGTAGCCGAGGGCGGCGGCCAGCCAGCGGAGGCCGGCCGGGTCGTCGGGGACGGTGTGCGTACGCCGGAGCTGTTGCAGTTGCAGCCGGTGCTCGACGCTGCGCAGGAAACGGTAGCCGCGCAGCAACGTCTCGCCGTCGTCGCGGCCGACGTAACCGCCGGTCACGAGCGCGCGCAAGGCCGGGATGGTGCCCGGGGCGCGCAGCGTCTCGTCGACCCGGCCGTGCACGAGCTGGAGCAGCTGCACCGCGAACTCGATGTCCCGCAGCCCGCCCGGCCCCCGCTTGATCTCGCGGTCGACCAGCCCTGGAGGCACGTTGTCGATGATCTTGCGACGCATGTCGCGGACGTCGGCCACCGCCTCGGGCCGCTCGGCCGCGTGCCACACCAGCGGAGCCAGGTCGTCGATCCAGCGCCGGCCCAGCGCCAGATCGCCGGCGGCGGGACGGGCCTTGAGCAGCGCCTGGAACTCCCACGTGCGGGCCCAGCGCCGGTAGTAGGCCTGGTGGCTGGCCAGCGTGCGGACCAGCGGGCCCCGGCTGCCCTCGGGCCGCAGCGCGGCGTCGACCGGCCAGGCCACCATGCCGCAGATCTCGATGATCCGGGCCGCGACGACGGTGCCGGCGCTGAGGTCGTCGTCGGAGTCGGCCACGAAGATGACGTCGACGTCGGACACGTAGTTGAGCTCGTTGCCGCCGCACTTGCCCATCGCGACCACGGCCAGGCTCGGCTCGGCCGTGCCCGTGGTCAACCCGGCCACGGCGATGGCGTACGCGGTGGCCAGCGTCTCGTCGGCCAGCCGGGACAACGCGGCCATGGTCGGCTCGAGCCCCCGGCCCCCGGTCAGATCGGCCGCGGCGATGCGCAGCAACGCGATGCGGTAGGCCCGGCGCAGCTCGGGCACGCTGGGCTCGTCGCCCCCGACCTCGAGGTGGCCCTCGGCGTTGGGCGGCAGACCGGTCTTGCCGGTGGCCAGCACCTGCCAGTCGCCGGGGTTGGCCACCAGGTGGTCGCCGAGCGCCGACGACGCGCCCAGCACAGCGACCAGCCGGCGGCGCAGGCCGGCGTCGGCGGCCAGGGCGCCGATCAGCACGTCGGTGGCCTCGTTGGCGCTGATCCCGACGCCCGGGCCGGTGACCGGGCCGCCGTTGCCGCGCGCGGCCGCCCGCCCGGCCGCCTCGACCAGCCGGTGCAGCTGGCGCAGGGCCAGGTTGGGGTCGGCCGCCCGGGACAGCGAACTGAGCAGCTCGGCCGCGTCGGGATCGGCCGGCGCCTGGGCCTCGGCGTCCCACAGCCGCAGCCCGGTCGGCCCGAGCAGGTCGGACGCCCGGACACCGTCCTCGGCGAAGCCGTACCGGGCCAGCCGGCTGGGCCGGGTCACGCTCAGTTCCCCAGCAGCGGAAGGGTGCGGCCGGTGCCGGCGTCGGGTATGTCGGCGTCGGGCAGGGTGCCGAGGGCCAGCGCGGCGAACCGGGCGGCGAACGGCTGCCACACCTCTTCGACGTCGGGCAGCTGCTCGGCCATGGCGTAGACGACCGCCTCGGCGTCGTAGCCCAGCTCGTCGAGGCCGGCCTGGTCGCTCGCGGCCCACTGCGCGATCATCGCGGCGTCGCACTCGATGTGGAACTGGATGCCCCAGGCCCGGTCGCCGATGCGGAACGCCTGATGCGGGTAGCGGCTGGACGCGGCGAGCAGCGTCGCCTGCAACGGCAGCTCGGTGATCTCGTCGCGGTGCCACTGGATCACGTCGGGCAGCAGCGGCACCCACTTGAACAGCGGATCCTTGTCGGCCGCGTCGCGCTTGCCGACCAGGCCGGGGCCGATCTCGGGGCCGCTGGTGCCGCGCTCGACCAGGCCGCCGTGCGCGGTGGCCAGCAGCTGGCCGCCGAGGCAGACCCCGAGCGTCGGCACCCGGTGGCGGACCGCCTTGCGCAGCAGCGCCTCGAGCGCCGGGAACCAGGGGGCGCCGGGCCGGCCCTCGGCGTCGGAGTACGCGTTCTGGTCGCCGCCCAGCACGATGAGCGCGAGGTAGCCGTCGAGCGTCTCGGGCAGCTCGTCACCGGCGTGCGGCCGCAGGACGGTGAGCCCGAGCCCCGCCTCGGTCAGCCAGTCACCCAGCCGGCGCAGGTCGTCGGTCGGATCGTTCTCGATGACAAGTGCAGTCGCCACGTCCACGAGGCTATCCCGTCAGGAAGTCGCGCACGGCGGCGAGCCACGCGACCGGGTTGTCGAACTGGGCCATGTGGGCCGCGTCGGGGATCAGCCGCAGCCGGCTGCCGGGCACGGCGGCGTGCAGGCGGTGCGCGACCTCGGGCGGGAACGTCATCTCGCGCTCGCCGTGCAGGATCAGCACGTCACCGCCCCAGCGGCGCAGCACCCCCGACGGGTCGGTGGGGCGGGCCGGTTTCAGCTTTCCTTCCGCGTACGGGACGTCCCACGCGCTGGAGAAGCGGACCTCGGCCAGCACGGCCCGCCACGCCTCGGCCCGGTCGAGCCGCCAGATGGTCACCGGCAGGTCGGCCTCGGCCATCGCCCGCGCCAGCGCGCCGTCCTCACCGCCGGACCGGTCGACCTCGCCGCACATCGCCGCCCGCTCGGCCGGGATGACAGGCACGAAATCACCGTACGCCGTGGTGGAAGCGAGGATCAGCCGCCGGAGCACCGCCGGGTGTTGCTCGGCCAGCCGCATGGCGATGCCACCGCCGTACGAGAAGCCCAGCACGTCGGCCCGCTCGGCGCCCAGATGCCGGATCAGCGCGGCCACGTCGTCGGCGATGAGGCCGGGTTGCAGGGGCACGTCGCGGCTCGACCGGCCGCTGCCCCGCAGGTCGAAGAACACGACGTGGAACGCGTCGGCCAGCTCGGCCACCGGGAGCAGATAGGAATGGTCCCAGGGCGGTCCACCATGGATCACGACCAGCATCGGCCGCCCGGGGTCACCGAAACGGCGGACGAAGAGTTTGATCCCGTTCACCGGCTCGATAGTTTCCATGCCGGGAACCTAGACCGGGGGTACGACATGAATGCCGCGCCCCTGCTGGTGCTCGTTTCGGTGGCCTCGATCCAGTTCGGCCAGGCCGTCGGCCGCACCCTGTTCGACGACCTGGGCGCCACCGGCGTGGTGCTGCTGCGGGTCACGATCGCGGCGCTGGCCCTCTTCGTTCTGGCCCGCCCCCGCCTGCGGAACTGGTCCCGAGCCGCATGGCGAGCGGCGGCCCTGCTCGGGATCGCGGTCGCCGGGCTCAACCTCTTGTCGGCGCTGGCCCTGCGCACGGTTCCGCTCGGCGTGGTCGTCACCGTTTCGTTCCTGGGCCCGCTCACGGTCTCGCTCGTGCAGACGCGGCGGCTGCTCGACCTGCTCTGGGCCCTGCTCGCCGGAGCCGGAGTCGCCCTGCTGTGGTGGCAGCCCGGCGCATCCGTCCCGCTCGGCGGACTGCTGCTGGCCGCACTGGCCGGGGTCTGTGGCGCCGGTTACATCGTGCTGACCGCGCGCCTGGGTGGGCTCGTGCCCGGAGTGGGCGGGTTGCCGGTCGCCGCCCTGGCCCTGGTCACACTGGCCGGCACCGGAGTCACGCTGGTGCCGGGGCGCGACTCACCTCAGCCCGTCACCCGTGAGCCGGGGTCCAGCGCGCCACCAGCTCCGTCCCCTCGGTCTCACCCGTCTCGTGGAAGCCGAGCGTCCGATACAGGTGCCTGGCGGCGGTGTTGTCGGCGGCGTAGCTGAGCGCCACGTTCGGCGTGCCCGGTTCGCTGATCAGCCGCTCCCGCAGCTGCCGAACGATGGCGTGCCCGATCCCCTGCCGCTGATGCCGCCCGTCGACCACCAGGCCCCCGATCCAGGCGCTCCGGTCGTCATCGATCCCCCACATGACAAACCCGACGACGTCCCCGTCCCGGACGGCCGCCAGCGGATTCCAGGTGTCCCCGTAGTTGCACAGACAGAGGTAGTAGCTGACCGCACTGACAAACCGCTGCTGCTCCCCGCGCACACTCAGCCCGGCGCAGTCCCGCCAGTTCTCAGCCGTAACCGGAACCAACTCCATTTTCGGGTCGCTCGCCATCGCGCCATTCTGCCCCAGCCCCAACAGCAGTTGATCATCACCCGCCACCGGAACGGCGGTTTTGGGGTTGGGCGCAACCACTTACGCACGTCGCCGTGGTGGGGGGGGGGGGGGGGGGGGGCCCCCCCCCCCCCCCCCCCCCCCCCCCCCCCCCCCCCCCCCCCCCCCCCCCCC
>NZ_JAMYJR010000040.1 GCF_024137025.1 Paractinoplanes aksuensis | reverse complement strand
GAACGCGGCTTCGCCATCCTGACCGGCCGCTGGAAAACGCTGCGACACGCCACCACCAGCCCCAGCCGAATCGGCGACATCGTCGCCGCAGCTCTCCACCTCATCCACTTCGAATACCGATATCTGTACGCCAGTCGCTGAGATCACCTCAGTGTCGCCGGTCTTTCTGAACTAGGTTCGGTGGAGGCTTGACCGGAGGTCAGGTCGATGCTGACTGCTCGTGTCCATCCCAACGGGGGTCGCCATCCCGGGGCAGGTGCTGGGTGGAGCCGCAGTTGGGTGGCGTTTGAGGGTGTCCGAGCGCCGAGGTCCCTTTCGCCATGGGTGGGAGCGGGGCCGCCGATGCCGGCAAACGCGCCCCCGTTGGGATCGCTGTATGGGGTGCCGACGTCATCTTCGGCGTGCAGGGTCCAGCTTTGCAGCCCCACGTTCGCCCGTAACGGTCCTGGCTGGATGCCGGGGACGAAGTCGTAGTGCAGGAGCGTGCCGGTATCGCTGAACTCGAGCCCACGCGCGACGACATGATGCCCTCGGACTAGTTCGCCCAGATCGACGTGGAACGCGACGTCCAGCTTCTTGCCTGGCGCGCGCTGGAAGTAGGCGTGTGTTCCGTGGGCCGGCGAGTCGTCCTCCACGAGTGGACCGTCCCATGTGCTGGAAGGCCAGGCATGCACTCTGCCGAACACCAAGCGGCACCGCGTGTGGGGTGGGCTGCTGGCCGGCGGCCGCCGAGCTGATCGAGCAGCCTCACGACAGGATGCCGGCAACGGGTTGTCAGTCGTCGTCCGACTTGGGCGAGTCGTCGGTGTCGGTCGGGCTGGGGGTCGGGCTCGGGCTGGTGCTCGGGGCCGGGCGGGTTCGTACGCCGTGGGCCTGGATCTTCGCGGCTGTGTAGAGGGGGCCTGCGTGGCTGCCGGTCACGGTGATGCGGTAGCCGGCGGCGATGGCGCTGAGGGTCTTGCCGCCGCCGTCCACGTTGATGCGGGTGGTTGTCGGCACGGTGATGGAGACCGTCCGGCCCTTCACGTCCTTGGTGCCGCTCTTGACCGCTACGGTGACCGTCGCCTGGTCCAGGTCGACCGCGGTCACCGTGCCGTTGGCGGCGAACTTCACCTTGGCGGGCTTGGCCGGTTTGGCCGGCCTGGACTCGGACGGCTTGGACGGCTTGGATGCGGCGGGCTTGGCGATTGCCGGCAGGGCGGCCACCGGGACGGCGGCGACGGCCACCGCGGCGGCCAGGACGACGGCGGGGACGGTACGACGTATACGCACGGCTGAATCCTCAGGTCGGGGGATCCAAAGCGTCTCGGCCCAGGGTTGCCGGTCGGGTGCGGCCACGGTTGCCAGTCGGTTGCCGTGCTCCGCGGCCTCGCATCGCGGCGGCGGGTGGGTCAGCGGCCGGTGGTGCCGTCGAGTTGTTCGCGCAGGATGTCGGCGTGGCCGGCGTGGCGGGCGGTCTCGCTCGTCATGTGGGCCAGCACCCAGCGCAGGCTCAGGTGCTTGCCGTCGATCGGGTGCACGACCGGCGTCGCCGGGTCGCCCGCGGCCCGGATGATCTGGTTGCTCTGCGCGACGGCGGCCCGGTAGGCGGCGATCACCGAGGCCGTCGTCAGATCGGCCGGCACGGTCATGTCGAAGTCGTACGCGTCCTCGCCCCGGCCGCCGACGTGGTAGCCGAACCAGTAGCGTTCGCCGTCGGTCAGGTGGGCGATCAGGCCGATCAGGCTGGTTCCGGAGTCGACGACAGCCTGGCGCAGCTGGTCGTCGGTGAGGTCGTCGGTCTTCTTGAGCACCGACTCGCGGGCGAAGTCGAGGAAGGCGAGCGCGGTGTCGAGCTCCCCGTCGTCGTTGCGGGGGACGGGCTTGCGCTGGGTCTCGGCCATGAGGGCACGATAGGGGCTTCGCACGCGCCGCGGCGGGGTGCCGTTCCGCGCGGCGCGTGCGAAGGGTCTCCAAGGTTCGCGCACACGATGACACACGGGCAGTCCGCCAGGTGTGTCGGAAATCCGTCGGGTCGTGGGATCAGCGCGGGCGGCCGTGGGGGTTATGGTTTGGCGTTGCGAACGGAGGGGGCCGGGTTGAGCACGTCTGCGGCCGGGCTGTCCGCGCAGCTGGGCGAGGCTCGGCAGTTCGCCGTCGACGCCGGTCGGGCCGATCTGGCCGAGCGGCTCGACAAGGCCGCGGCCGCGCTGGCGAACCGGAGTGACACCACCGTCGCCGTGGTGGGCGAGTTCAAGCAGGGCAAGAGCAGCCTCGTCAATGCCCTCCTGCACACCGACCTGTGCCCGGTCGACGCCGACGTGGTCACGGCGCTGCCGACGATCCTGCGCTTCGCCCGTCCGCCGGCCGCCTTTCTGCTCGGGGAAGGCGATGCCAAGGAGCCCATCGAGTTTGCCGAGCTGCCCAAGCACATCACCGGCAGCGACGCCGATCCGGCGCCCCGCGCGGTCGAGGCCGGCATCGACCGGCGACTGCTCGGCGCGGGGCTGGCCATCGTCGACACGCCGGGCGTGGGCGGGCTCGATTCGGCCCAGGGCAACCTGACCCTGGCCACGCTGACCACGGCCGGGGCGGCGCTGTTCGTCACCGACGCGGCCCAGGAGCTCACGGCGCCCGAGGTCGAGTTTCTCCGGCGTACGCGGGAACGCTGCCCCCGGACCTTTCTCGTGCTCACCAAGACCGACCTGCACGTGGAGTGGCGCCGCATCGCGGCGATCGACGAGGCCCATCTGAAGCGGGCCGGCCTCGACGTGCCGATCGTGCCGGTGTCGTCGTTCCTGCGGGTGCGCGCCCAGGCCCGCGACGATACCGCGCTCAACGAGGAGTCCGGCTTCCCGCGCCTGGTCGAGCTGCTGCGCGGCGACGTGGCCGGCGCCGACGAGCAGGAACGCGCCGAGGCCGCGCGGGCCGAGCTCGGCTTCGTCGTCGCCCAGCTGCGCGACCGCCTGGACGCCGAGGAGTCGGCGGCCGATCCCCGGCACGTCGAGCGGTACGCCGAACGGGCCCGCCGCAGCGCCCAGCTCGTCACCGGCACCTGGCAGACCGTGCTCGGCGACGGCATCCAGGACCTGGCGGCCGACGTCGACCACGACCTGCGCGAACGCCTGCGGCTGATCATCATCCGGGGCGAGCAGCTGCTGGCCGAGTCCGATCCGCGCCACACGTGGCGTGACTTCCAGGCCTGGGCCGCGCGCGAGGCCAGCCGGGCCGCCGCCGACAACCTGATGCTGCTGGTGGCCCGGGCCGAGCAGCTGGCCCGCGACGTCGCCGACCGGTTCGGGATGGAGGCCCACGACCTCAGCGCGACGCTGCCCGCGGTCGGCCCGGCCGTGCACAAGGCCCGCGACCTCGAACTCGACTTCCAGAAGTCCACGTTGCAGCAATTCCTCGGCGCGTTCACGGCGGCCCGGGTCGCGTACGGCGGCTTCTTCCTGCTCGGCGGGGTCGGCGCCATCGTCGGCGTGGCCTGGGCGGCCCCGCTCGGGCTGCTGGCCGGGGTCGCGTTCGGGCGCCGCCTGGTCAAGGCCGAGAAGGAACGTCAGGTGCAGCAGCGGCGGCACCAGGCCGGGCAGGAGCTGCGGCGGTACGTCGACGAGGTCGGCTTCCACGTCGGCCGCGACAGCCGGGAGGCCGTCCGCCGCACCCAGCGCCACCTGCGCGACGAGTTCGCGACCCGGGCCCGCGAGCTCAGCCGATCGGCCGCCGCGGCCGAGGCCGCCGTCCGGGAAACGGCGTCGCTGACCGGTGAGCAGCGCCGGGTGCGGGCCGCCACCATCGCCGAGCAGCGCCGACGACTGGAAAGGCTGGCCGGGTGAGCCTGCTCGACGACACCCGGGCCCTGCTCGACCGCGCGGTGGCCGAGACCCGTGACGCCCGGCTGGCCCGGGCCCGGGGGCGGCTCGACGAACCGCTGCGCGTAGCCATCGCCGGCAAGCTCAAGGCGGGCAAGTCCACGCTGCTCAACGCGCTGATCGGCGAGGAATTGGCGCCGACCGACGCGGGGGAGTGCACCCGGGTCGTCACCTGGTACGCCGACGGGCCCGCCTACGCCGTCACCTCGTACCTGACCGACGGCAACGCCGAGGCGCGCCCGTTCACCCGCCGCGACGGCGCCGTCCGGATCGACCTCGGCCGCCCGTCGTTCCAGGTCGAACGACTGGAGGTGCGGGTGCCGAGCGCCCGCCTGCGCCGGCACACTTTGATCGACACGCCCGGCATCGAGTCGCTGTCGGCCGACGTGTCGGCCCGGACGACCGCGTTCCTCGAGGACGAGGGCGAGCACGCGACCCAGACCGACGCCGTGATCTATCTGCTGCGGCACCTGCACGGCGGCGACGTCCGCTTCCTCGAGGCGTTCCACGGCGACGACGGCGCGGGCACCCCGGTCAACACGATCGGCGTGCTGTCGCGGGCCGACGAGATCGGCGGGTGCCGGCTCGACGCGATGACCGCGGCCGAGCGGGTCGCCGGACGCTACGCCATCGACGAGCGGTTGCGCCGGCTGTGCCCGGTCGTCGTGCCGGTGGCGGGGCTGCTCGGAGCGGCCGGGGCGACCCTGCGCGAGGGCGAGTTCCGGGTGCTGGCCCAGGTGGCCGCGCTGCCCATGGACGACATCGTCGAGCTGCTGCTGACCGCCGACCGGTTCGCCGCCTCCGGGGACGAGCGGCGGCGGCTCGTGACGAGGCTGGGGCTGTTCGGCGTACGCCTGGGAACGCGGTTGATCCGGGAGGGCGAGGTGACCGACGCGGCCGGCTTGGCCGCCGCCCTCACCGAGAGCAGCGGAATCGGCCGGCTGCGGGAGGTGCTGCGCACGCACATCGAGGGCCGGGCCGACGTGCTCAAGGCCCGCAGCGCGCTGGCCGCCCTCGACGACTGCCTGCCGCCCGACTCACCGCTGCGGGCCGAGGCCGAGCGGATCCGGGCCGGCGCCCACGAGTTCGTCGAACTGCGGCTGCTGCACCAACTGCGCTCCGGCCGGCTGCCCGTGGCCGACGACCGCCGGGCCGAACTCGATCGCCTGCTCGGCGGATCGGGTAGCACTCCACAAGAGCGGCTGGGCGTGCCCGCCGACGAGATCATGGCCGCGGCCGTGGCGGCCCAGGCCCGCTGGCAGCGACTCGCCGAACACCCGCTCACCGCGCGCGGGACGAAGGCGGCGGCCCGCGCCGCCGCCCGCACCTGCGAGGGAATCCTGGCCGCTCAGAACCAGCAGGGGTGACCCTCCCGGTCGCCCTTCTTGGTCAGCACGGTCTGGTTGCTGCCGTCGGTCTTCATGATCACGACCGTCGGCTCCTCGTAGGTCCCGCGCACGAACGCGATCCACTTGCCGTCCGGTGAGAACGTCGGGTCCATCTCGCGCTCGGGCGAGTCGGTGAGCCGACGGGCCGGGCCCGAGCTGTCCTTGGGGACGATCCAGATGTCGGAGTCGTTCTTACCGATCTGCTTGGTGTAGGCGATCCAGTGGTCGTTCGGGTCGAGCGCCGGGTCGACGGCCGGGCCCATGCTCTCGTCGGTGATGCGCCGCTCGACCTTGCGGGTCACGTGCATCGCGTAGAGGTAGCGGACGCCGTCCTTCTGCTGCCAGTAGACGATCGCGTCGTTGTTGGACGTCCAGACCGGGTCGTCCTTCTGGAACTTCGCCGTGGTGAGCTGCTCGGCCTCGCCCCCCGCGGCGGGGACGGTGAAGAACTGGTTCCACTGGCCGACCTTGCGCACGAACACGATCTGCTGGTCGTCGCCCGACCACGAGGCCCGCCCGTTGGTCGCCCCACCGGCCAGCTTGCGCCGGTTGCTGCCGTCCGCATCCATGATCATGATGTCGCTGGTCGAGCCCGGGTTGAGGTGGGTGACCACGAGCTGCTTGCGGTCGTGCGACCAGCGCGGCAGCGTGTCGCCGTCGACCGTGCCCGGCAGCTGCTCGCGGACGGTGCCGAGGCCCGGCTTGAAGTACGAGACGGTCGAGACGCGGTCGGTCTGCGAGAGCGGGCCGCTGTCGACGCGCACCAGCAGGCGGGCGTCGGTGGCCAGGCCGGGAATGGGCGTCCCGACCGGCGGCGACGAGGCGGCCGTCGTGGGCGGATTCGAGCCCTGGGCCTGATCCTTTGGTGTTTTGTCGTCACCCCGGTTGAGGGCCACGAAGGTGCCGGCGGTAGCGGCGATCAGCACCGCGCCGGCTGCGCCCGCGATCGCCAGCCGGCGTTTCTTCCGGCGCGCGCGGGGCGGCTCGGGCTCTGTCGTTTTTTCGATTCCGTACGGGCGTAGGCGATCTGCCGGGGGCGGGGTTCCCGGTCCGGAGCCATACGGCGCTCCGGAACCCGGACCGTACGGTCGCGGACCCCCAGCCGGAGGCAGTGTTCCCTGCCTTGGCTCGTAGGGCCTCGCGCCGCCGGCCGCAGGCGGTCGTCCCGCGTCAGGGCCGTTCGGGTACGTCGGCGCCGGGGCGTCTGTTGCCGGCTCCGTCGTCGTGGAGTAGGTGGCCGTAGGCGTCAGCGGCGAAGCCTCCGTGCTCGCCGGGAACGTGGCCGTGGGAGCCGGCGGAGGTGTCGGCGTCGACCCCGGAATCGACGCGGCCCCACGACTGAACGCGACCGCCCCGGCCGGACCGCGCCGCTCGTCCGCCACCGACTGCGTCGGCATGGCCCGCGTCGGTGTCGGCGTCGGCGGCCCGGCCGCTGCGTGCTGCGGCATGGGCGCCGTGGCCTGCGGCATGGGCGCCGTGGCCTGCGGCATGGGCGCCGTGGTCTGCGGCATGGGCGCAGTGCCATGCGGTCCGGGCTGGTCGGACATCGAACCGGTGGCCGGCATTTCGCCAGTAGCAGGCATCGGGCCGGTCGCCGCCATCGGGCCGACGGCCAGCGACTCCGGGTGGTCGGCCCAAGGGTCCTGCGGCGCGGGTGGCGGAACCTCGACCGGCCCCGCGCCCGGCGGCGGCGTCACCGGCGCCCCCGTCGACACGGCCGCCCCCAGCGCGATGCTGTGCTCCGGATGCGGATCGGCCACCACCGGCCGCCCGAACTCTTCCGACAGCATCTGCGCCACCAGCGGGATCCGCGACGACCCACCCGCCAGCAGCACCGCGCTGACCTGCCCCGCGTCGACCCCCGCCCCGCGCAGGGCCCGCCGCGTGGCCGCGATCGTGTCCGCCAACGCCGGCGCGATCATCGCCTCGAGCTCGGACCGGTTCAGCCGCACCCGCGTGTGCAGCCCCGGCAACGCCACCGGGATCGACGTCTCGGTGTCGAACGACAGCGACTCCTTGGCCTCGACACAGTCCCGCCGCAGCCGGGCCAGCGCCTCGGTCACCGCGTCGTCGTCCGGGTCGAGCTCTTGCGCCGCGCTCCCGAGCGACCCCACGACGTGCGCGAACACCGCCTCGTCGAAGTCGGCCCCGCCCAGCTGCTCGACCCCTTCCGGCTCGCCGAGCACCACGAACCCGTCCCCGCCCCGCCGCAGCAGCGCGACGTCGAACGTCCCGCCCCCGAGGTCGTACACCAGGACGGTCTCCCCGGCCCCGATCCGCCGCGCCGTGGCGTGCTGCAGCGCCGCCGCCTCAGGCTCGGTGATCAGCCGGACCTCACCCGCGTCAGCCAGCCGCACCGCCTGCGAGAACTGCTCCCTTTTGTACGGCCCCCAGTTGGCCGGATGCGTCAGCGTCACCGACGAGGGCGCACCGTCCCGCAGCCGCGTGACCTCATCCAGCACATGCCGCAGCAGCTTGGCCGTCAGCGCATGAGCCGAGAACGGCGTACCCCCGACCAGGATCGGAACCGGGTCCCCGATCCGCCGCTTGAACTCCCGGGCCAGCCGCCCCGGCTCACCCAGCCCGCGCCGCTCGGCCGCCTCCCCGATGAGAAGCCCACCGTCGTCCTTGACGAACACGAGGGACGGAATCTCGGCCCGACGCCCACCCAGCCGGACAACCTCCACCCGCCCAGCGTCATCCCGCACAGCTGCCGCCGTCTGAGTGGTCCCCAGGTCAATGCCCAGCCCGTAGCTTCCCGTCACGCCGTAGATAGTCCCACCACCCCACCACCCCCGAAGCCGCCCGAACGGGTATCGCCACCAATCGGACGGCCGACACTCACTCCCCGATCTCCAGGGAGAGCCGGCGGTCGATCTCCAGCACCAGCTCGAAGTCCACCCGGGCCAGCGCCTCGACACACTCCGTCCACGGCCCGAGATGCAACGCCTCGGCCAGCAGCCGCCTGACACGGCGTCGCCGAGCACTCTGATCCGACGTGCTCGCGAGCCGCACCGCGAGCTCCGCCAGCACACCCGGCAGCTGCGCCGGCGGCACCAGGTCATGCGCCATGCGCTCGGCCCGTTCGAAGTCCCTGCCCTCTGCCACCATCACGATCACCCCGCGGAGGTGGGAGGCGTCGGTGAAGGCGTGGTCACGGGCAATCGCTTCGACCCGATCCGTGTGACCGCCCCGCGTTGCCACTTTGGCCAGCTCGAACCAGGCGATCTGCTGCTGGGCCGGTTCCAGTTTCGGCATCATGCTCTCGGCCCGCTCGAAGTCACCGTCCCGCTCGACGGTGAGGGCCGGAACGATCGCCGAGATCCGCCGGCCGCTGGCCAGGCTCTCCGCCAGCGCCTGGTCGGCCCGAGCACCGAGCCGCAGGGCCCGGGCGTGCAGGCCCGCGGCCGCCGTCGCTACCGCCAGCGCGCTCAGGCCCACCAGCTCATCGAGGCCGGAGTGCGGGGCCTCGACCAGAAACTCCGCGTCGTCCGATTGACCGCAGCGGACCAGACCCGACAACATCTCGGCCATCACAGACTGGTCCCCGAACCTGGGCATCGCACTGGTCAGGGCGACCGCGCGTTCCCGGTCGCCGGCCCGGGTCAGCGCCCCGACCAGAGCAGCGATGGCACGGCTTTCCGGTCCCCGGTCGTCCTGGCCGGCGAGGCGCTGCCGGATCGCGCTGATCTCTGCCGTGAAGCCGGCGGCGATGGCCGGGTCGAGAATGTCGCGACTGAGCTGGCGTCGATTCAGCAGGTCCGCGACGAAGGATTCGGCCCGGCGGTGCAGTCCGGCCCGGGCCGCCAGTTCGGCCATGTCGGCGCGGCTCGGCCCGGGGAGGTCCTCCAGCAAGCTGGTCAGGTAGAGGTCTTCGACAATGGTCCGGGCCGGAGCGGGGCGCCCCGCCGCCAGGTGGGCGCGGGCGATCGCGCCGGCCGCGGCGACCCGGCCGTTGACGGGGGCGATGAGCTCGGCCACCGCGGCCGCCCGCTCGGCCTGCCCGTGTTCGGCGAGAGCCCGCACGACCAGCACGAGCTGCTCGGGATCGTCGAGCCGGGCGGCCAGCTTCTCAGCCCGGTCGGCCCGACCGCCGACGGCGAACGCGACGCCGAGGGCGAGGGTTCTCGCCCTTCGCTGTCCGGGGTCATCGATGGTGCGAGCCGAGGTCTCAGCCTCGACGGCGATCGCGGAAGCCTGGTCGGCCTCGCCCTTGTCGGCGTGCGCGCCGGCCACTGAGCTCAGCGCTTGACCGCGGATTCGGCCGCCGGTGATCTGCCGGGCCAGCGCGGCACCCGCGTCCCGGTCGCCGTCGCGCGCGACGACGCCGGCCAGCGCGCCCAGAGCTGTCGCTCGGGCGGCCGCGTCACCCGGCCGGTCGGCCAGGAAGCGGAACGCTTGATCGAAGACCGACCGCGCCAGGTCGGCGCGCCCCGCGAGCCCCAGCTCCTCGACGAACTCGCCCAACGCGTTCTTCTCGAGCGCGGGATTCCACGCGAAACCGTCGGCGGCGAACTCGGCGGTCTCCGTCACCGCGGCTTCGTCGTCCAACCGGGTGTACACCGGCACCAGGCCCCGGAGGACGTGCGGGCGCTGGTTGAGGGGAGCGTCCTCCACCCATCGGCGCAGCCTCTGAGCGAGGGCGGCGACCTGGTCCCGGTGGCCGGACGCCACCAGATCCGGCGCAGCCTCGGCCAGGACGGCGGACTTCAACTCCAGGCCCCGGATCCACCTCTCAGGGGACCGGCGACCAATCTGTCCGTACCTGCTCATCGCCGATCCCAGGGCCCCGGGCACTGGTGCCGGGTCGCCCGCCGGTCCCGGCTGCACCGGCAGTTCGGGGTGAATTAGATCTCGTCCGTGCTGGGCGGCCCAGAATCTCGCGAGGTAGGGGATGTTCATGTCCGCATCAGTCAGGTTCCTGATCTGGAAGGAATGCTCCAGGATGAAGCGGTACAACAGTTTGTTGTCGTCGTGCTCGATGGCCGACTCCAGGGCGGCCAGCAGTGGCGTCCCGGACGCGCGCGGCGGCCGGATGAGGATGTCCCTCGTGGCGGAGTCGCCGATCCGGGCCGCGTGCTTCATCAGCCGGAGGAGCAGCTCCGACTTCTGTTTCCGATCGGGGATGTCGTTCCACATGACCACCGCCTCGGCGAGCAGGCCCTTGGCCTGTCCATCGTCGCCGGCCCTGGACAGGGCCTCCGCGATCAGGCCCAGGGCATCGACGCGGCGGGCCGGTTCGAGGCCACGCGCGAGCGCCTCGGCCCGGGCGACGTTGCCCAAGCGGGCCCACACCGCCGGGAGGTCGATCGGGAGGTGCGAGTTCTTGTCGGCCAGCACGGTCCGGTGGACGTTCAGCCGCACCGTCGTGACGAGGTCTGGATCGGCGGCGTCGGCCAGCAGGCGTTCCACGGCACGGATCTCGGCCAGTGCGGCGGCGTCCCCGCC
Organism: Paractinoplanes aksuensis; assembly: GCF_024137025.1. Lineage (GTDB taxonomy): Bacteria > Actinomycetota > Actinomycetes > Mycobacteriales > Micromonosporaceae > Actinoplanes > Actinoplanes aksuensis. Next base: position 181,274 of record NZ_JAMYJR010000040.1, on the reverse strand, counting down.
CGTGACGGCGAGCATCCGGTGGTGCCGGACGTGGTCGGTGGCCAGCGCGGCCATACGGGGGAAATCGCCGAGGTCGGACAGCATGGAGAAGTAGCCGCTCCACGCGTAGGGCGGCGTGTCCTCCGGCCACCCGGCCTCGCGTCGAGCGTCGACCCACTCGTGGATCCGCTGGTGGAAGGCGTCGAGCAGGCCCTCCAACTGATCGATCGCGGTCGTGCGCAGCGTCTCGTGGGCGAAGAGGTAGACCCGCCGGGCCACCGGCAGCGTGGTGTCGGTCCGGCCGGCCAGCGTGCGCCCGCAGACGCGGGACAGCGTCGACTCGATCTCGTAGCGGCCCAGCCCGCTCAGTTCCCGCAGCTCGGCCCGGGTCAGGCCGCCACCCGCGGCGGCGACCAGGCCGATCAGCTCGCGGTGGCGGGGGTCGCCGGTGAGCAGCCCGTCCAGTTCGAGGCGGGCGGCTCGGGCCGCCTCCACCGCGTACGGCGAAAGGTCGAGGATCCGGCGTGGGCAGGTCCGCAACGGGTGGTCGCCGGCCAGGTCCTCCGGCAGGTCGGGATGGGGCCGCCCGGCGACGACGATCCGCAGGCCGTCCGGTACCTGGCGGGGGAGCAGCGAGGCGATGCTGGGCAGGCCGGCCCCGCGAACGTCCTCGTCGAGGCCGTCGACCACCAGCACCAGGCGCTCGCCGCTCGCGTGGGCCCGCGCGGCGGCCGACAGCAGCAGGTCGCGGCGGTAGATCTCGCGCTGGCCCGGCCCCAGCGAGTCCGGCACGCCCTCGCCGGTCAGCACGGCCAGCTGTTCCAGCACCGCGTCGGTGAACGCCACCGCGTCGGCCTGGGCGGCCAGGCGGCCGGTGACGAAGAACGACACGACCTGGGTCCGCGGGGGCGGGTCGAGGACGAACGTCGACATCAGGGCCGACTTGCCGGCCCACGGCGGGGCCTGCCACCACACGTACGGCTCATCGCCCTGACACCAGGCGGCGAGCTCGGCCAGTTCCGCCTCGCGGCCCCGGGCCAGCCCGACCGGCGCGATGTCGCGTACCTGGGTCAGGTAGCGCGACCGGGCCGGCGTCGCCTTGTGCCCGGCCAGTGCCTGGTGGACGAGCATCTCGAGCTGGTCCGGGGTCGAGAAGCTACCCGCGATCAGGCCGGAGCCCACCACCTTCGAGCGGAACGCGTCCTGACGGTGGCCGCTCTCGCGGTCGATCAAAGCCGAGGCCGGCAGCGGCACGGCGGCGCTGTCGTCGAGCAGGAACATCAGGCGGGGTTTGCCCAGCTCGGTGGCCACGTCGAACTCGAGCTCGGTGAAGGACACCGGCCGATCCGGTACCAGCGACCCGTACCGCAGGCCCAGGACCCCGACCACGAGGTCGGCCGCAGCCACCTCGGCGGCGCAGACGGAGGCCGGGGTGGAATCGCGGGCCGCGAAGTAGGCCATGTCGGTGACGGTCATGCCCGCGCGCAGGATCGCAGCCTCGACCGCCGCGATGAAGCTGCGCTCCGCCGGCAGGTCGCGCAGCTCGCGCGTGTGGCTGATGAAGACCCGCAGCGGTCGCCTCCAAGGTCGGGGGAGGAAAGGATCCCGCACCCGTCCCGGTTCTGTCCACGAAGCACGTCTGACCTGGGGTGTTCATCTGACCGAAACCTCCCGACGCCCGCACCGGGTTACGTTCGCGGCATCCTCGACAACGTTGATCCCTTCATCGGCACCGCGGCGACGAATCTGCCTCCCGCCCGCGGGCTGGCCGGCACGTGGTGGTTCCCGAAGCCGCAGGTGGGCAACACCCACCCCGGGGCCACCGCGCCCCTCGGCATGGTCTCGGCCTGCGCCTACTCGGGGGCCTATCCGACCGGGTACGGGCTCTACACCAAGAACACCGAGGGCGTCCCCGAGACGATGTTCGAGCGGGTGCAGGCCTCGGGATTCACGCACTTCCAGCAGTCGGGCACCGGGGCCATCCGCAAGTACTACAACTACGTGCGGGTCACGCCGATGGTGCAGCCGCTGGACGATCTCGGGCAGTCGTGGGCCCTGCGCGACGAGGAGGCCTCGCCCGGCTACTACGCGGCGACCCTCGGCACCGGGATCCGCAGCGAGATCACCGTGGGCGAGAAGGTCGCCGTACACCGCTACACGTTCCCGGCCCACAGCAGCGCCCGGGTCGTCATCGACCTGTCGTGCGGCGGGCTGGCCACCGAGCTGGGGCGCACCGTGCCGCTGCGGGCCCAGATCGAGAGCATGGGGTATGGCCGGGCCCAGGGCACTGTCGTCATGGAGGGGGTGCCGCTCTCTGTCCACGCCGAGGTGGACAGCCCGGGGTGGCGGCAGATGCTCTGGTACGACCGCCGGCTGATCGACGGCGGCACCCGGCTCGACTTCGACAGCATCCGGCACACCAACCTGCGCCCGTTCGGGCTGCTCTTCATGGGGTCGACGCGCGCCGATCAGACCATCGAGGTGCGGCTCGGGTTCTCGTTGCGCGGCAGCGACCAGGCCCGGGCCAACCTCGAACGGGAGTGCGGCTCCGACCGGCCCGCGTTCACCGCCGTACGCGCCAAAACCCGGGCCAGATGGCGTGAACATCTGGGGAAAGTTCAGGTCGAAGGCGGTACGCCGGCTCGGCGCACGGTGTTGTCCACAGCGCTGTACCACTCGCTCATCAAGCCGTGTTTCGGTGACGACGAGAGCCCGTTCTGGCCCGACGCCGGCCCGTACGCGTTCGACGTCTGCACGATGTGGGACATCTACAAGACGCAGATCCCGCTGCTGTCCGTGCTGGTGCCCGAGCGCGCGGCCGACCTGCTCGAATCGCTCATCCGGGTGTGCGAGGAGGAGGGCAACTTCCCGATCGGCTATCGGATGGCTCACGGCGCCGACCGTTTCTTCCGGCAGGCGAGCGCGCTCGCGCACACCGCGCTGGCCGACGCGCACGCGCTGGGCACCTCGCGCATCGACTGGGCCTGGGCCCTTGTGCACATGGTCGACGACCTGCGCCGCATGTACGGCGAGGACTTCCACGAGCACGGCGTCGTGCACCCGATCTCGCACACCCTCGACCTCGCCCTCGGCTACCACTGCACGGCCCGGGTGGCCCGCGCGCTCAACGACCACCGGCTCGCGGCCGAGCTCGAGGAGCGCAGCCGGGGCTGGGTCAACGCCTTCGCCCCGGACAGCGGCCTGCTCAAGAACTCCGAGTTCTACGAGGGTGGCAAGTGGAACTACTCGTTCCGCCTGCTGCACGACATGCGCGCCCGCATCGAGGTGGCCGGCGGCGACGCCCGGTTCATCAAGAAGCTCGACCGGTTCTTCGGGTTCAAGGCCGACCCGGTCAAGCAGCCGGGCCGGCGGCCCAGCGCGGCCGAGATGGCGGCCGGGTACGCGCTCAAGCGGTTCGAGGGCCTCAACAACGAGCCCGACATGGAAGCGCCGTGGGCCTACCACTACGCCGGCCGCCCCGATCGCACCGCCCAGATCGTGCACTCGGCGCTGACCTGGCAGTTCGGCACCGGGCCGGGCGGCCTGCCGGGCAACGACGACTCGGGCGGGCTCAGCTCCTGGTACGTGTGGGCCTCGCTCGGCCTGTTCCCGGTGGCCGGCCAGCAGCTGTTCCTGGTCAACACCCCGGCCTTCGCGAGCGCCACCATCCAGGGGCCCGGGGGCGAGTTCCACATCGAGACCAGCGGCCACCGCGAGACGCCGATCGGCGTCGACGGCCTCGACCACGAGCCACCACCGCTGTACGTGCAGGAAGCCACCCTGAACGGCAAGCCCCTGCCCGGGACCCACCTGAGCGCCGCCGACGTGCACCGCGGCGGCCGGTTGCACCTGCGGCTGGGGCCGGAACCGTCGAGCTGGGGGAGTGGGAACCGCCCACCCTCCGTGTCCGATCCTCTGGAGGTTCCGCGTTGAACAAACCCGACCGTCGTCTTGTCATCGTGGTCCGCGCGGACCCGGTGATCTGTGGCCATTCCGGCGAGGCCCGCAACCTCGCCGAGGTCGCGCTCACCCGGGGCTTCACGGACGTGCGCCTGCTCACCTGGCCCATCGGAGTGTTGCAGGCGGCCGGCCTGCCGCTCAAGCCGCTCGACCGGCTGCTGCCCTACAGCGAGGGCATCACCGTCGAACGCCCGGAGGCGGTGGGCGACTACCGGGTGCCGGACGGCCGCCACCAGGCCGGCCTCACCGGTCGCCTGGTCGAGCTGCTGGCCGAGCCGATACCGACAGTCTGCCTGTCGATGTATCTCGTGCCGCACCAGACGGTCGTGGTCGACGCGGTGAACGCGGCCCGGGCGGCCGGTCTGCAGCCCGACGTGCGCACCATCGCCAAGGCGGTCGGCTCCGACGTCACCAACGTGATCCGCCAGTGCCTGCGCGAGGGCCGCTTCGGCGCGGCGACGGTCCTGTTCACCACGTTCCTGGCCAACGACGAGGTGGTGGCCGTCTCGGAGTACACGCGGGACGAGATCATCGCGTCGGCGCTCGAGGTGGACGCCGCGTGCGGCACGACCTTCGCCGACCAGTGCCGGGAGCGGGTGACGGTCAGCTACCCGCCGATCGACTCGTCGGCCTACCTCGACCTGGACAGTCAGGCTGTCGATGCGGCGCTGGCCGAGCGGGGCCTGGAACGCGACGGCTACATCCTGTTCCTGTCCCGGGTGGCCCGGGCCAAGGGCATCTACGACCTGGTCATCGCGTACGGGCAGATGCGCAGCCGGGACAACGTGAAGCTCGTGATCGCGGGCAACGGCCCGGCCCTGGAACACGTGCAGGCGATGGCCAAGGAGGACGACCGGATCGTCTTCCTGACCGACGTCGACGACGAGGAGAAGCCGCTGCTCATGCGCGGGTGTGCCGCGTATGCCCTGCCGACCAAGCCGGAACCCGACTTCGTCGAGACCTTCGGCATCGCGCTGGTCGAGAAGATGCTGGCCGGCGGCGGCCCGGTGATCACCACGCTGACCGGCGGCACGGGCGAGGCCGTGGGCGACACCGCGATCATCGTCGAGCCCGGTGACATCGCCGGCCTGGCCGAGGCGCTCGACCAGGCCGTGCTCGAGATGACCGCCGACGAGAAGACCGAGATGGCCGAACGGGCCCTGAAGAAGGCCATGACCTTCGACCGGGCCGCGGTGTTCGACGATCTGTTCCCGCCGCGGTTGGACTGACCGGAACGGTGGCCCGCTGCTCAGCGGGCCACCGTGGGGTCAGGCCGGTTCGATCCAGATGTTGCGGTAGCGGACGTTGGCGCCCGGGTCGCCGTGGTCCTGCAGGCGGATGGGTAGCGCGGCTGCGCTCTCGGCGGCGCCGTTGCCGGTCGGCCCGTCGATCTCGATGTTGTTGTGGACGGTCACGCCGTTCCAGACGACCGTGACCCGGGCGTTCTCGGTCTTCGTGTTGCCGTTCCAGCGGGCTGCCCGGAACGTGACGTCGTACGTTTGCCACGTCTCGGGGGCGGTGGCTGCGTTGGACGACGGCGCCCGCTTCAGATAGATGGCCCCGGCGTCGTCCTGGGCCGGGTTCGCCTTCCCGAACGAGTCCAGCACCTGCAGCTCGTAGCGGTCCTGCAGATAGATGCCGCTGTTGCCACGCTGCTGACCGGTCACATCGGCCGGCAGGTTGGGCAGCCAGAACTCGGCGTGCAGCTTGAAGTCGCCGAAGTTCTGCTTGGTCCGGATGTCGCCACCCAGCACCTCGGCCGAGCCGCCCGACACCGGCCAGGTGACCGCGCTGCCGTCACCGTTGCGGAAGGCGTTCAGACTGCCGCCGTTGAACAAGTTCACCCGGCTCGTGCCGTTGTGCGTCCAGCGCTGCTGGGCGACGTCGGCCCACTCCCAGATCTGCACCTGGGTGCCGTCGGCGGTGGCGCCGCCGGCCACGTCGAGCACCTTGCCCGACTGCGGGTTGAGCAGCGAGCCGTTGGCCTGGGTCTGCCACACCTGGGCCGCGCTGTTGTTGCAGGTGTAGAGCTGCACCTTGGTGCCGTTGGCGGTGCCGCTGTTGTCGATGTCGAGACACTTGCCGAGCGCCCGCAGCGTGTTGCCCTCCCGCGTCCAGCTCTGGGCCGTCGAGTTGTTGCACGTGTAGAGCTGCACCTTGGCCTTGTCGGCGATGCTGGCGTTGTCCACATCGAGGCACTTGCCGCCGATACCCGTCAGCGTGCCTGTCTTGTTGGTAGCCCCGGTGGACAACGAACCGACAGTCAGGCTGTCCAAGTTGACGTGCCCGATGTCGCCGGTGTCGACGCGGTACGAGATGGTGTTGCCCCCGGCCCGCAGCGTCGCCGTGTCGTTCAGGTTGGCCCAGGTGTCCCAGTTGCCGGTGTCGGCCAGGCTCACCTGTTTCACCTTGGCCCCGTTGACGTAGAGGCTGATCGTCTTGGCCCCGGCCGACGGGTTGGGGCCGTTGCTGAACCGCAGCGTCGTCGGATACGCCCCGGCCGTGGGCACGTTGACCGTGAACGTCGTGGCCGCGCCGGCCGCGTTGTGCCCGGCCGAGAAGCCGGTGCCGGTGTAACCGGGGTGGTCGCTGGCCACCGACGTGCCCGGGCTGAGCCCGCTGAACTCGGCCTCGACCAGGTCCGACTTCAGCGTGGTGCCGTTGGCCAGGCTGTTCAGCGTGTACCAGGCCTCGGTGCTCCACAGCGAGGCGTTCGAGGCCGAGGTGAACGGTCGCGGCGAGCGGACGTGCACGACCCGGCCCGGCTTGAGGCCGGCCAGCTTCAGCGTCACCTTGAGCTTGTCGGCCGACAGGGTGGCGGACGAGACCGACAGCGTCTCCTCGTCGACCTTCGGGCCGCCGTAGGCCGGGGTCGAGACGTAGCGCCACTGCTTGGCCCGGTAGCGCGAGGCCAGGTTGGCTGCCGTGGCGTCGGAGACCGGCTGCGTGTACTCGAGCTCGAATCCGTCGGCGACGGCCCGCATGGCCTTGATGTCGAAGACGCTCGCCGAGTTGGGCGCGAGCTTCTGCAACCCGTACGTCAATTTGCCTTCCTGCCCCCAGTTGCCGCCGGCGCCGAGACCGCCGACGTAGAGCGCGCCGTCCGGACCCTGGTTGAGGCGCAGCACGCCCATCTCGAGGCCCTGCGTCAGCCGGAAGACCGCGCCCTGGTACTGGCCGTTGACCTTTTCGAGGTACGCGCGCTGGATGCCGCCGTACGTGACGTCGCCGAAGAGCATCTGACCGGCGTACGGGCCGGAGTTGAGCATCAGCGGCGTGCTCGGCGAGTTGGCGATCTCGTTCTGCGGCAGCCACAGCACGGGCTGGGTCACCGGCTGCTGGTCGAACGGGCCGTCCGGGTTGGTGTAGTGCCCGAAGAAGCGGTCCTGCTTGACCTGCACGAGCTTCGACGCGGGCAGCCAGCCGCCCTGGTTGTCGGTGACGAAGATATCGTTGTCGGGCCCGAACGTCAGGCCGTTCGGGGTGCGCAGACCGCCCGCGATGTACTGCACGGCTCCGGTCGTACGGTTGATCTTGAGGGTGGTGCCGCGGTTGGGCGAGCCCTGCGGTTCGGTGGTCGCGCCGCCCAGGTTGATCGAGACGGACAGGTTCAGATAGAAGAACCCGTCCTGGTAGAGCAGCCCGAACGCGAACTCGTGGAAGTTGCCGTCGAACGGCCACGTCGCGACCCGCCGGTACTGGTCGATGGTTCCGTCGCCGTTCGTGTCGTTGAGCTCGGTCAGCTCGTGCTTCTGGGACACGTAGATCTTGCCGTCGACGATCTTCAGACCCATCGGCTCACGCAGCCCGGTGGCGATCTTCTTGTACGTGACCTGGCTCGGCGAGGTGTTGCCGGTGACCCCGCTGAGCACATAGACCTCGCCCGCGACGGTGTCGCTGCCACCCCAGGTGGCGATGGCGAGGCGGCCGTCGGGGTACCAGTCCATGGCGCTGACCTGTGGGTTGAACCCGGACGGGCGCAGGTTGGTCAGCGTGTAGCCGGGGTGCACGCCGGTCAGCGGCAGCCCGTCGCCCGGGCTGTCGCCGGCGGTCTCGCACTCCTTGCGGCCGGGCGCGGTCACCCGGACGACGCCGGCGTCGGTGCTCAGCGCGCTGGCCGGCACGACGGTGTACGCACTCGCGCCGGGGGGTCGCCACTCGAGCGTGAGCTGCTGACCGCCGTCACGCTCGAAGTAGTCGATGTTGAGCGCGTGGTAGCCGGTGGTGAGGCTGACCGAGCCCTCCTTGGCCGTGGCCCCGTGCGCGCCGTCGTGGTCGATGACGGTGGCGTTGTCGATCCGCAGCCGGGAGCCGTCGTCGCTGGTCAGCCGGAAGCCGTACGTGCCGGCCGTGGTGACGGTGATGTTGCCGAGCACCTCGGACTGGAAGCGGTCCTCGAGGCCGAAGTCGGCCGCGGTCGTCCAGTTGATCGTCGAGAGCTTCTTGTCGATGTTGGGGGTCTGGCCGGGTTTGAGCGTGCAGAGCGAGTCGCGCGAGACCTGCAGGTCGTACGTGCGCAACGTGATGCCGGGCTCCTGTGGGGGAGGGGCAGCCGCGGCGGCGGCGGGGAGGGCGGGCAGAAGACCCGCGAGAGTGGTGACGGCAATCAGCGCCAGCTGTTTTTTCATCGGACCGTCCAGGCTTCGACAGGGATCGATGCGAGCACGCTAGGCCTACTTCTGTCCGCTGGTCCATAACTTTGGCGCAATCATTGAAAAGTCTTGTTATTCGTTAGGAAACTTGCCCGTTACTTCATCGGCCGCACCGCACGCAGGGGCACCACGTCCTGTTGCTTGATCGGCCGCACTGCAGACGGGGGCGCCGGGTCCTGTCGCTTCAGCGACCGCACTGCACGCAGCTGCGCCGGGTGCGCAGGTGATAGTCGGTCGACGCGACGAGCAGTCCGAGTCCCCACACGATGTAGGCGGACATGGCCGTCAGCAGGAAGGTGAGCGAGAACTCGCTGTCCACACCGGACGCCACCTGCAGCAGGCCCATGCCGAAATAGGCGACCAGGCCCGCGCCCAGACCGAAGCCCGGGATCAGTAGCAGCAGGCGCGGGATCGTCCGACCGGCCAGCAGGGGCACCCATCGCGGCCAGACCCGGCCCCAGCGGTGGACCAGCGCCAACGGCAGCAGCCCGCCCGCGAGCAGCATGCCGACCTCCAGGCCGATGATCGACGGGCCCTGGGCCATGCCGTCGAACCCGGCCACCGCCTGCACGACGAACCGGGCGACCAGGCCGGCGACCGCGGCGTAGGCGGCCCACCACGCCCACCGGTGCCAGCGGACCGGCCGGCCCGATCGACAGCATGACTGACAATCGCCGCGGGTGCGGCGCTGATAGGCCGCGGTGGCCAGGGCCAGCAGGACGGCGCCGCCGGCACAGCCGAGCCGGCTGGCGAAGCCGAGCGGGTCGAACTGCGGGCCCAGGCTGAGCAGCAGCAGGCCCACGATTTCGGGCAGCAGGATGGCGGCCGCCGCGATCAGCGCCCCCGCCGTACCCCAAGCGGCCGCGGCCAGGAGCGGCTGCCAGGTCCGCACCCGGTGCAACGCCACGGCCAGCACGCCGGCCTCCCCGCACAACCCGACCGACCACCACCCGGTGAACCCCACCAGATCCGAGCCGAACGGCTCGAACGACGGCGCATGGCCGGCGGTCCACCAGACCCGCAGACCGCCGTAGACCAGGGACCAACCGACGACCGCACCCGTGAGACTTCTCATGGGCCGAGCCTGTTCGCCCGCGCGCCCGGACAGATCCCGCCGCGAGGTGAACGGCGTCCCTCCCGGGAGGGAGTCAGTGGTCCACCCGCCGGCTGTACGCGTCGAGGTTGGTGCCGGTGCGGATGCGCTTCCACACCACGTACATCTTGGTGAAGGTCTGCTGGGTCAGATCCTGCGCCAGATGCCAGTCGCGGCACATCAGGTAAGCGCTGCGCCGCAGCCGCGTGGCGGCCGACTCCACGAACGCCGTGAAGTCGTCATTCTTCCCGCCCCGGAGGGTGTCCACCGGACGGGCCGGCAGCACGGTGTCGGTCACCGCACCCCTCCGACCGCCGCGCTCACCGGACAGACCCGGCCGACGATGTCCTGCACGCCGTCGCGCCGCGCGAAATCACGTTCGAACGCCGTGAAACGCGCAGGATCGGCCAGCCGCACCCGGAACGACTCGGGCAGCTGCTGCAGGCTGACCGACGCCACGAAGTCCGGGCTGTCGGCCCACAGCTGCCGGAACTTCTCGTACGCCGCGGCCCGGCTCTCGAACAGCACCGTGCCCACCCGCGGGTCCTGGTCGAGGGCCGCCGCCAGCTCCGACTTCTCCCGCGCGGAAGCGTCCTCGGTCAGGAGCAGAGCCACATCGGTGGCATCCTTCTCGACCGGATCGACCGTGCACGACGCCGCCGCGGCCGGCCGCATCGCCGCCGCCACGGTCACCTCCGGCTCGGCCTGCGACGGCAGATTCAACCCCGCGACAATCCCCAGCACCGCCAGTACGCCACCCGCCGCCCCCGCCACCTGCCGGCGCCGCCGCCGAACCTGCCCACCGCGCACGATGGCGGCCTGCGCCATCACGCCCGGATCGGCCCCGGGGTCGTCGTCCACCGCCCGGTCGAAGTGCTCCCGCAGATCCACAGCCCGCTCTCCTCACTGCCTTGACCAGTTCCTCAGCAGATAGGACCGGCTGAACCCCCGATCCGGTCACACTGATCAACGACGGCGGACCGTGTAGGTCAGGTGGGTCACCCGGGGTGACGGCTGTGAGCGGGTCTGCTGCAAGGCGATCCGGGATTCGTCGATGCCTTCGAAGAGGCGGATGCCGGTGCCGAAGAGGACGGGGGAGAGGGCGATCGTGAACTCGTCGACCAGGCCCGCGTTCAGGTATTGCAGGATGGTCTCGGCGCCGCCGGCAATGCGGACGTCGCGGTTGCCGGCGGCTTGGCAGGCCTGCTCCAGGGCGGACTCGAGGCCGTCGTTGACGAAGTGGAACGTGGTGCCGCCGGGGCGTTCCCAGGGGTCGCGCTTCTCGTGGGTGAGGACGAAGACCGGGGTGTGGAACGGGGCTTCCTCGGGCCAGGCCAGCTCACCGCCCTCGAACATGCGCTTGCCCATGATGCTGGCGCCGGTGCGGTCGAAGGTGGCGCGGGCGAGGTCGTTGTCGAGGCCTTCCTCGCCGCCCGCGCCGAGGTGCAGGTTCTCGCGGAAGAAGCGCAGCGGGAAGATCCACGCCTGCAGCTCCGACCACTTGGCCATCCACTGCCGGACGGCCGGGTCGTTGCGGCCCTGGGCCGTGAAGACGTCCTCGACCGGCACTGGATCGGGGGCCAGGAAGCCGTCGAGCGACATGGTCACGCTGAAGAAGATCATCGGTTGGCTCCGGTCACGTACGCCGCCAGGTTGTTCAGGGTCTGCTGCCCGCCCTCGATCGCGTGGTACTTCTCGACGGCCTCGTCGCGGAGTTCCTTGGTCGGGAACACCGTGCGCATCACGATCCGGGTCGCCTCGCCGTCGGGTTCGAACGTCAGCACCGACACGAAAGCGTTCGGGTCGTCGCGGACCTCGCCGTGCAGCAGCGCTATCCGTTCCGGGGCGACGATCTCGGTCCACGTGATCCACTCGGCGTAGTCCGTGCCGTCGGGGCCGTGCATCACGAAGTCCCACTCGGCGCCGACGCGGAACTCGAACGCCCGCGTCGTCGTACTGAAACCCTCGGGCCCCCACCACTGCGACAGGTGCCGCACCTCGGTGAACGCCTCGAACACCAGCTCGCGCGGCGCGTCGATGCGCCGGTCGATCACAATTTCCCGTTCGCTGTCGGTCAACGGTCAGTCCTCCTGTCGAGCCTGTTTGAGGTCTTGCACGTAGCTGTCGAGGCGGTCGAAGCTCTCGTTCCAGAACTGCTCGAACCCGCCCACCCACTCGTGGATCGGCCGCAACCCGCGTGCGTCCAGCCCATAGAGCCGTTGCTTGCCGGCCTCGCGGACCCGCACCAGCCCGACCTCGCGCAGCACCCGCAGGTGCTTGGAGGCCTGCGGCTGGCTCATGCTCAGCTGCCGGGCCAGGTCGGTCACCGGCCATTCGCCTGCCCGCAGCAGAGCCAGGATGTCCCGGCGCTGCGGTTCGGCGATCGCGTTGAACGCGTCCGAAGTCGTCGCTGCTCGTGCCACGGCAGCCATCGTATTCCCATAACGGAATGCGTCAAGCCGGTTAAGATCATGGGTCTGGCCCGCGGGATCGAGGAGGGTTTCCCGTGGATGACGCCATCGGCGCCTTCTATCAGGCCGCCGCGGACGAGGGCCGGACAGTGATCGGCGGAATCCAGTAGCGAGGGCGGCTAGCGAACTTCGGTGAACTCGCCGAGGGGGCCGTGGAGGCGGGCGGCGTGCACGGTCAGCAGGGGTTTGCGGGTCATGCCCAGGGCTTGCATGCGCTCGGCCATCGGGTGGTCGGAGTTCAGGCGTACGCGGGAAGCGCCCCGGCCCAGACGCGCCCCCGACAGCTGCATGGGCACCTGGCCGCGCAGCAGTTTGCCGGCCTGGGCGCCGTGGTCGAGATAGGACCAGGCCGGTAGCGCCGCCTGGACGGCGAACGGCAGGCGCAGCCGGCCGTGGCGGAAGGACGCGCGCACGACCTCGGTGGCCCGGTCGCGGACGACGACGTCGGTCTCCATTTTCGAGAAGCGCAGGTCGGCGTCCATCAGCCACTTGGGCAGGGCCCAGAAGTCCTGTCCCGCCTCGCGGGTGAAGGCCCCGGTCACCGGCAGGTCGACCAGGTGCAGGCCGGGCGGGCCGGACGGGCCGCGCACGAACAGGCCGACCCCGACCTCGTCGTACGACTTGAGCGCGAACTCGTCGTAGTGGATGCACATGATCATGGTCAGGGCCCGGCCGAACAGCGAGAACGGGCGCAGCGGGGTGTCACCCAGCACCGGGCGGGCATTTTCTCGAGGGGCAGTGAACACCGCCGCCGTCAACCGGGCCGAGGTGATCCGCACCGGGAGGGTGACCTTCTCGCCCTGAATGGTCCACACACCGTCGCCGACCCGCTCCGCCATGCGGCGACCCTATCGGTAGCGGGGTGGCCGGGCGAAGCCGGAAGTGGTAGGGCTTCGATATGTCGATGACGACAGTGGGAGTCCTGCGCGAGACCGCCCTCCGTGAACGACGGGTGGCGCTGACCCCGGACGGCGTCGCCCGCCTGCGCCGCGGTGGCGAGTTCCGGGTGCTGGTCGAGGCGGGCGCGGGGCGCCCGGCCTGGTTCGACGACCGGGCGTACGCCGAGGCGGGCGCCGAGATCGGGTCGAGGCACCAGGTGTACGACGAGAGCGACGTGCTCGTGGTCGTCCGTCCGCCCGACGACGTGGCCGCCATGCCGCCCGGCCGCATCCTGATCGGGCTGCTCGATCCGCTCGGCGATCCCGCGCTGACCGAGCTGCTGGCCGGCCAGGGCGTCACCGCGATCAGCCTCGATCTGCTGCCGCGCACGCTGAGCCGGGCCCAGCCGATGGACGCGCTGACCTCACAGGCCAATGTGGCCGGTTACAAGGCCGCGCTGCTGGCCGCCGAGGCGTACGGCGGGTTCTTCCCCATGCTGGTCACGGCGGCCGGCACCACGCGGCCGGCCCAGGTTCTGGTGCTCGGGGCGGGCGTCGCCGGGTTGCAGGCGCTGGCTACCGCGCGGCGGCTGGGCGCGCTGGTCACCGGGTTCGACGTGCGCGAGGCGGCCCGGGCCGACATAGCCTCCACCGGCGCCGCCGTGCTCGATCTCGGCACCGGGCAGAGCAGCGACGACGGGTCCGGGCGACAGCTCGGCTCCGGGCAGAGCAGCGACGACGGGTACGCGCGGCAGTTGGGCGACGACCAGGCCGCGCGGCAGCTGGCCGCGCTGACCGAGGCCGTGCCTCGGTTCGACGTGGTCATCACGACCGCGAAGGTGCCCGGCGGCCGGTCCCCGCTGCTGGTCAGCGACGAGGCGCTGGCCGCGATGAAGCCGGGCTCGGTGGTGATCGACCTCGGCGGCAACGTGGCCGGGGCGGCCGCCGACACGCGGACCGTGACCGACCACGGGGTGACGGTGATCGGCGCCCCGAACCTGGCCTCGACCGTGCCGGTGGCCGCCTCCACCGCGTACGCCCGAAATGTCGTGGCCGTGGTCGGCGGCCTCATGCCCGAGGGCCGGCTGCCCAGCGACAGCACCGACGAGGTCCTCGCCGCGGTGCTGGTGACGCACGAGGGCGAAGTAGTGCATCCGCGCCTGCGCGTTCAGAACGAGCCCGATCACCAGGAGGAGACCCGATGAGCCCGCTGTTGCTGGCCGACCTGACCGTCTTCACGCTCGGCCTGCTCGTCGGGTTCGAGGTGATCAGCAAGGTGCCGGCCACCCTGCACACGCCGCTGATGTCCGGGGCCAACGCCATCCACGGCGTCGTGCTGGTCGGCGTCATGCTGCTGGCCGCGACCATCTCGACCCCGGCCGGTTACGCGCTGCTGGCCGTGGCCGCGTTCTTCGCCGCCATGAACGTGGCCGGCGGCTACGTCGTGACCGACCGCATGCTGGCCATGTTCCGGAGCCGGGCATGAGCGCCTTCGACACGATCGTCCACCTGGTCTACCTGGCCTGCGCCACCGCCTTCGTGATCGGCCTGCACCTGATGAACGCGCCCGCCACGGCCCGGCGCGGCAACCAGGTCTCGGCGGCCGGCATGGGCCTGGCCATCCTGACCACTGTCGTCGTGCTGATCGAGGGCGGGCGGATCAACGCGTACGCGGCCTGGGCGCTCGGCCTCGGCACGGCCGGCGGCGCCGTGGCCGGCCTGGTCGCGGCGCGCGTGGTCCGGATGACCGCCATGCCCCAGCTGGTCTCGCTGTTCAACGCGGTCGGCGGCGGCGCCGCGGCCCTGATCGCGCTGGGCGAGCACCCGGCGTCGACCCAGGCCGAGGTGACCGGGGTGCTCGACGTGCTGATCGGCGCGCTCACGTTCAGCGGCTCGCTGATCGCCTCGGGCAAGCTGGCCGGGCGCGTGCCGGGCCGTCCGATCGTCGTCCCGTACGGCCGGTTGATCTCGATCGCGCTGGCCGTGGTGGCCGCGGTCATGGCCGTACTGGTGGTCGGATTCGACGGGGGAGCGCCCGCGCTGTGGGGGGCCGCGGCGGCCGCGCTGGCGGCCGGGGTGCTGCTCACGCTGCCGATCGGCGGCGCCGACATGCCGGTGGTGATCTCGCTGCTCAACGCGTGCACGGGCACCGCGGTGGCGATGGCCGGGTTCGTGCTGGAGAGCACGCCGCTGATCATCGCCGGGGCGCTGGTCGGCGCGGCCGGGGCGATCCTGACCAAGCTGATGGCCGACGCCATGAACCGGCCGATCAGCGCGATCATCGCGGGTGGCTACGGCACCGGGGACGCGGTCGCGGTGGCCGCCGGGTCGGGGTCCGCGGCCGTACGCGAGATCACCGCCGACGACGCGGCCATCCAACTCGCGTACGCGGGAAGGGTTGTGATCGTCCCTGGTTACGGGCTCGCCGCGGCGCAGGCCCAGCACGAGGCGGTCGCGCTGGCGCAAGCGCTGACCGAGCGGGGGGTCGAGGTGTCGTACGCGATCCACCCGGTCGCCGGCCGCATGCCCGGGCACATGAACGTGTTGCTGGCCGAGGCCAACGCCCCCTACGAACAGCTGGCCGACCTCGAGGAGAGCAACCCCGGCTTCCCGCGTACGGACGTGGCGCTGGTCATCGGGGCCAACGACGTGACCAACCCGGCGGCGCGGCGCCCCGGCAACCCCGTGTCGGGCATGCCGATCCTCGACGTCGACCGGGCCAAGAGCGTGATCGTGATCAAGCGGTCGTTGGGGCACGGTTACGCGGGCATCGACAACGAGCTCTACGCCGATCCTCGCACGGCGATGCTGTTCGCGGACGCCAAAGCGGGGCTCGGCGCGCTGCTGGCCGGGCTCTCGGCGTACGCCGGATAGATCGTTTCCTTGACATCGAAAGATCGTGTTGAAACTCTCGGTGGCGGATCGCTCACCCTCCGCCTGCTTCGGGAGTGCCGCCGTGCAGAGTCCGCAGATCGCCGCGTTGCTCGACGACCCCGCCTCGCTCGACGAGTTCTGGCAGCGGGTGACCATCGACGGCACGCCGCTGATCGAGCCCTGGCGCGACGGATCGCGCCTGGTCACGTTCCTGTGGCGGGGGCAGGCGGGCAGCACGCGGGTGTGGTGGGGGCTCGACTTCCCGCTCGAGCGGATGCCCGGCACCGACCTCTGGTACGCGACCCGGGTGCAGCCGTCCGACCTGCTCACCATCTACTGCATCACGCACGACGGCTCGAAGGCCCTGCCGACCCACACGCACGGCTCGGGCGAGTCCCACGTAGACCCGTTCAACCCGCACCGGCAGTTCTTCCCGGGCGAGCCCGGTGACCCGGACGATCCCGACGCCTGGCTGTCGGTGCTGTCCCTGCCCGACGCGCCGGGCGAGCCCTGGCTCGAGCCGCGCCCCGGCGTGGCCGCGGGCACGATCGTCGACGCCCCGCTGTCCCCGCCGGTCGCCGTCTACCGGCCCGCCGGCATCCCGACCGAGGGCCTGCCGGTGCTGGTCGTCTTTGACGGCTGGATCGCGCGGGTCGTGCAGCACACCCCCACGATCCTCGACAACCTGATCGCGGCGGGCGAGATCGCGCCGGTGGTCGCCCTGTTCGTCAGTAATTACTCGGCCACCCGCGACGAGGAGCTGACCCCGGGCTCCGAGCACTCACGCTTCATCACGGACGAGCTGCTGCCCTGGGCCCGCACCGAACTCGGGGCCGGCGCCGACGGCCGGGCCAACGTGATCGCCGGCGTGTCCCGGGGTGGTCTGGCCGCGGCCGGCATCGCACTGCGCTCGCCCGAGCTGTTCGGCGGGGTGATCTCGCAGTCGGGCAGCTTCTGGTGGCCGTCGGAGAACCCGGGCGGGCTGATGCGTGAGGTGGCGCAGCGCCCGCCGGCCGACATCCGGTTCTATCTGGACGTCGGCATCCTCGAGACCATGGCCGCGCCGGGCGGGGGCCCGAACCAGATCGACGTCAACCGGTCCATGCGGGACGCGCTGCGGCAGCGGGGCTATTCCGTCTCGTACGCCGAGTACAGCGGCGGGCACGACTACGTGAACTGGCGCCGCACCTTTGTCGACGGCCTGATCGCGGTGGCCGGCGTCCACGCATCCTAGGGTGTATCTGGCGGATCACGCGGGGCTGCGGCGTGGCCCAGCCCGCGCCTGACGGCGGCCGCAGAACGGCCCAATACAACACCGGTATTGGACCGCCCTGCGGCCGACGCCAGCCACGACCTGGACCTCGCCTCGCTCCCACGTGATCCGCCAGATACACCCTAGGGCCAGCACTGCGACGCCGGCGAAGATCAAAGCGGCTCCGACCGCGGTTCTGGCCGTCGGTTTGTGGTCCGAGAGCGCGGCCATCGCGATGACGAACAGGATGCCGGTCTCGCGCAGGGCGGCGATCGCCGGCACCTCGGCCGCGGCGACCAGGGCGATCGCGGCCAGGGCGAGCCCATGGGCGGCGAACGAGCCCAAGCCGATCACCAAGGTCACCGGCCGGAGGTTGTCCCGGACGGCCCGCGGACGGGCCAGGGCGGTCACGACGACCAGCGGCGCCATGGTCAACCAGAAGTACGGGGCCGGGTCGGCATGCCGCAGGCCGAGCGAAGCGACATACGTGTAACAGGTCAGCGAGACCGCCACCGGAGCCGCCGCGAGCACCGACCGCCGGTTCGCGCCGGACGCGGTGAGCAGGATCCCGCCGCTGATGACCAGGACGCCCAGGCCCGACCACGCGGGCAGCCCGGTGCTGGGCAAGGTCAGGAGCAGCACCAGTACGGGGGCCAGCCCGCGCGCGACCGGATAGGCGGCGTGCACGGGCGCGCGGGCGTAGGCCACGTTGAGCAACAGGAAGTATGTAACCGAGAAGCAGGCCGAGACGGCCAGGTAGCCCCAGGCCGCGTCGTCGACCCGCCACCGGGTCAGGGCGAGCGGCGTCCACGCGATGAACCCGAACGTGTTCGCGGCGATGGTGACTTCGAACCCCTTGGGCGCCCCGGCCAGCAGCACATTCCACAGTGCGTGCAGCAGCGCCGACGAGAGCACCAGCCCCAGCGCGAGCGGTGGCAGCCCCATACCGCCAGTCTGGTCCCTCTAGGGTGTCCTGCATGGAGATCCTTTCCGGCGGCGGCATCAATGAGGTGGTCCGCATCGGTGACACCGTGCGCCGCCCGACGGGCCCGTGGTCACCGAATGTGCACGCGCTACTGCGTCATTTGAAGGATTTCCCCGGAGTGCCGCGGGTGATGGCCGAACCCGCGGACGGCTACGAATACCTGTCGTACCTGCCCGGCGACGTGTCGAACTATCCGGCCACCCCCGCGGCGGCGTCACAGCCGGCGTTGATCAGCGCGGCCAAGCTGCTCCGGGCGTATCACGACGCGACGGCGGCCTACGCCGCGACGGCCCCGCGTGAAGGTTGGCAGGTTCCCGCCCGCGACCCCGTCGAGGTCATCTGCCACGCCGACTACGCCCCCCACAACTGTGTCCTCACCGGCGACGAGGTGACGGGGATGTTCGACTTCGACTTCGCCCACCCCGGCCCGCGCCTGTGGGACGTGGCGTACGCCGTCTACCGCTGGGTCCCACTGACCGGTTCAGGCAACGTTGTGGAGCAGACCATCCGCCTCGGCCTCTTCTGCGACGCGTACGGCCTGGACACTCCGGGCCGTGCCGCCCTCATTCCCGTGGTCGCCACCCGCCTGCACGCCCTGGTCACCTTGATGCGCACCGAGGCCGAGGCCGGCAACGAGGCCTTCGCCTCCCACCTGGCCGACGGCCACCACCTGCTCTACCTGGCCGACGCCGACTACGTGCTGGCCGAGCGCTCGACCCTCAGCCCCGTCGTCCGCGCAACCAACCCGAGGTTCGGGGGGGGGGGGGGGCCCCCCCCCCCCCCCCCCCCCCCCCCCCCCCCCCCCCCCCCCCCCCCCCCCCCCCCCGAACCGTCCCACCGCAACCACAGGCGGCTCAGAGAAGGTGGGCGTTGGCGGCTCGGGCCCGCTCGGCGAAGGCCGGCAGCTCGACCACTTCGACACCGGCCGCGGTCAGCAGCGCCACACCCTCACACGTCACGAACAGATCCGGCTCGCGCCAGGCCAGCACCACCCGCGGGATCCCGGCCGCGATGATCAGGCTCGTGCAGGTGGCATCGGGCCGGCTCGAGCGTTTCGAACAGGGCTCCAAGCTGCTGTAGAGCGTGGCTTGCCGCAGATCCACATTTGCTCGGAGCAGCGCCGACTCTTCGGCATGCACCATGGGGTCGACGTCCCGCGACCAGCCACGAGCAATCTCGACACCGTCCGGGCCGACGATCACGGCCCCCACGGCAAAGGCGCTCGACGAACGCGGCGACCGATGAGCCAACTCCACCGCGCGGCTCATCCAGCGCTCGTCATCCATGTCGTTCCCATCGGCACCCGTACGGAAAGTGCGGCCTTTCACGCAACCAGCACCGGCTCGCAACTTACGCGATTGCCCAAGCTCGATGACCCGCGGTGCTCATTTGTCGAGCGGCGTCGCGCGGCGCGCGGATAGCCTGCGCTTGATCAACCTCGGGACTCCCCGGTCGCCCTGTGCGCCTGGACGGGGGAGAAGCTGATGTCGTGGAGTGACCGGCCGCTGTCCCGTGATCAGATCCTCGACCAGGTCACCCTGTACTGGCTGACCGGCACCGCGGCGTCGTCGGCCCGCCTGTACGCGGAGAGCATCGAGACCGTCTCGGCCTGGATCACCGGGACGCGGATCGACCCCGTACCCGTGCCGGTCGGTGCTTCGATCTTCCCGGCCGAGGTCCCGCGAGCGTCCCGGCGCTGGGCCGCACGCCGCTACCCCGACCTCCGGTACTGGTCCGAACACGACCACGGCGGCCACTTCCCGGCCCTGGAAGCCCCCGAACTGCTCGTCGCCGACCTACGCGCCTTGTTCCGCCCCTTGCGCTGACCGCTGATCGCACCCGTCGCCCGCAACGTTGATCACCGACCGCGTGCTTGACGAGCCTCGGCGGTCAGGTCACGAACAGGATCACGGCGACGGTGATGGCGAAGACGACGATGGTCCAGCGGAGCACCTCGCCGGGCAGGTGGCGGGCGATCTTGGCGCCGGTGAAGCCGCCGATGACGGTGGCGGGGGCCAGAACGGCGACGACGGCCCAGTTCACCGGGCCGAAGATGCTGTAGGTGAGCACTGTCGTCACGCCGACGACGGCCGAGAAGACGTTCTTGAGCGCGCTGATCCGGCGCAGCGGTTCGTCCAGCACCAGGCTCAAGGCCGCGATCAGCAGCAGACCCATGGCCGCGTTGAAATAGCCGCCGTACAAGCCGCACAGGAAGACCGCCACCTGCACCTGCACGGTCACCGCGCGGGCCGACTTGTCCCGCGGATGGCCCGCCAGCGCGCGCAACCGCCCCTGGAAAGCCATCATCGCGGCCGCCAGCAGCAACAGGAACGGCACCACGACGTCGAACACGCTGCGCGGCGTGAACAGCAGCAACGCGCTACCGCACAGAGCGCCGACCACGATCGTCGGGATGATCGACAGGATGCGGCGGCCCTGCCCGGTCAGGTCGGGGCGGCTGCCCACCGCGCCGGCCGCGTAACCCGGCGCCACCGAGAGCGCGTTGCTGACGTTGGCCGCCACACCGGGCAGGCCCAGGGCGACCAGCAGCGGGAAGGTGATGAGCGACCCGCCGCCGGCGATCGAGTTGATCGCGCCGGCGGTCAGGCCGCCGCCCAGCAGGGCGAGGATCTCGCCGAGGGTCAATTGTCCTCGTCGTTCTTCTTGTCGCGCTCGCGCTCGCGGTCCAGGGCGAGGTCGAGGGCGAGCACGCTGCCGATGATGAGCAGCGGCTCGATCCCGGCCGCGACCTGCACGGCGTACGTGTCGCGGATCGTCAGCCACCGCTTCGACACCGCGGCCACCTCCTCGCCGCCGCGCTCGATCACGTACTCGTGGTCGAGCAGGTCACCCTTCATCTCCAGGTCGTCGGGGCCGGGCACGTCGATGGTGAACTTCTCGCGGAACGGCGTGAACAGCTTCTTGCGGACCTCGGCCGCCTTCTCGCCGCCGATCCGGATCTCGTACGTCGCCCGCAGCGCCACGAGATGCCGGTGCACCGTGGCCACCTCCTGGCCGGACGGGTCCTCGATCACCACCTTGTTGCGGACGCTCAGCACCTTCCCGTCGACGTGGAAGACCTTGTTCCCGTGCTCGTCGAGCACGTCGAAGTCGTCGCCGATCGAGAAGAACTTCTCCCTGATGACATACATGCCCCGATTCTTCATGATCGCTGGGTCAGGCGCAGAGTGCTGATCTGGAACGGGCCGAAAGTGAGCGCCTCGCTCACCGCCTCCGGATGCCGTTCGAGCAGGTCGGTCTCGCTGATCGTGACGTCGAGATCCGTCACCAATCGAGCGATTGCGCGTCCGCCGCGTGTTTCGTGGGCGCGGACGATCACATCGCCGCTGCGGTCGTCGGCCAGCTTGATCCAATCGATCACCGCGTGGCCCGACTCCAGCTCCAGCGACACCAGCGGCTCGATGTCGGGCACGGCGTCCAGCCGCGGGGCGTTCAGGTCGTCGGCCGCGGCCCGGGTCACCGTCTCGTCCCCGGCCACGACAGCGAACCGCAGCGTGTGCCGCCCCCGATCCGTGTCCGGGTCCGGGTAGCGGGGCGCCCGCAGCAGGGTCGGCCGGATGTCGGTGCCACCGGAGATCCGGCGCACATCACACCCGTACGTCGAATCGTTGATCACCCCGATGCCGAGCCCCGGCTCGCTGACGTGCACCCAACGGTGCGAACACACCTCGTACTGCGCCTCGTCGGCCAGCGTGTTCTCGTGGGTCGGCCGCTCGATCGAGCCGTATTGCGTCTCGTACCGCGCCCGCAACCCGTGCACCGCCACCGGAAAAGACAATTTGAGCAGGTGTTCCCGTTCCTGCCAGTCCACATCAACAGTGATCTCCAGCCGCGGCTGGCCCACTTCCATGGCGTACGTCGTGACGAAGGTCGAATCGCCACGGCGGTGCGTGACGACAATCGTGTCGTCGGTGACCCGCATGCCCGCGAATTCGAGCGGCACCGGGCGTCGTAGCACGTGCCGATCGACGTCCCAGGCATCCCATTGCACCGGTTCGTCGCGGAACAACTGCAGCACCCCGAGCGGCCCGGCCGCCATCTCCCGCCCGGTGCGCAGATCGATCAGCGACTCTACGTTTCCGTCCGCATCGAACGACGCGCGCACAATCCCGTTGTCCAGAACGGCATTTTCGCCCGGCCGTACGGTTTCGCGATCGCGCACGATCCGCCAGTCCACCACCCGGCCCGGCGCGCCCGATCCCTCGACCAGCGCCCGCAATTGCTTCTCGAGCCGGGCGTACGTCTCGCGGGCCTCCCGATGCACCCACGAGATCGACGAGCCGGGCAGGATGTCGTGGAACTGGTGCAGCAACACGGTCTTCCACGCTTCTTCGAGCTCGGCGTGGGGATAGGGCACGTCATCGCGTACGGCGGAAACCGCTCGCAGATATTCGACCGTGCGCAGCAGAGCCTCGGCCCGGCGGTTGCCCTGTTTCATCGCGATCTGCGAGGTCAGGGTGCCGCGGTGCAGTTCGAGATACAGCTCGCCGGCCCACACGGGTGCGTGGTCGCCCAGCTCGGCCTCGGCCGTGGTGAAGAACTGTTCGGGCCGGCCGAGCTCGACCCTGGCCGCACCTTCCAGATCGCGGAAGCGGTGCGCGCGGGCCACCATTTCACGGTTCGGGCCACCCCCGCCGTCGCCGTATCCGAACAGCAGCAGCGAATGGTCCGAGATGGCCTTGTCGCGGAAATTGCTGACCGCATGCCGCAGTTCTCCCGCGGTCACCTCGGCCGAATACGTGTCGGCCGGCGGGAAATGCGTGAGAATGCGAGTCCCGTCAATGCCCTCCCAGGCGAAGGTGTGGTGCGGGAAGACGGTGGTGTCGTTCCACGACAGTTTCTGAGTGAGGAACCACCGGTAGCCGGCCCGGCGCGCGATTTGCGGCCACGCCCCCGAGTATCCGAAGCTGTCGGGCAGCCACACCAGCTCGGACTCGTGCCCGAACGTCTCGGCGAAATACCGCTTCCCGAAACTGATCTGCCGCACGAGCGACTCACCGCCCGGCATCACCGCGTCGGACTCGACCCACATGCCGCCAACGGGAACGATGCGCCCCTCGGCGACGCGCTGCCGCACCCGTTCGAACAGTTCGGGATGATCCTCCTGCACCCAGGCGTACTGCTGGGCCGACGACATCGCGTACACCAGCTCGGGTTCGGTCTCCATCAATGTGAGCACGTTGGTCAGCGTCCGCGCCACCTTGCGCCGCGTCTCGCGCAACGGCCACAACCAGGCCGAGTCGATATGCGCATGACCGACCGCGGTCATGTGATGGGCGCTGGCGTTCGCCTTTTGCGCGAGTGCCTCTCTCAGCGCCTCGCGCGCGTCCTTCACGCTCGTCGCGTCCAACGCGTTCTCGACCGCGCGCAGGATCTTCCAGTAGCGCTGCTCGTCCGAGCTGAGCTGCGGCAACAGGTCGCCGGTGGCTTCCAGGTCGCGCAGCAAATCGAACACTTCATCGTCGAACGCGCACAGTTTCGCCGCGACCAGCCGATAGGGCTCGGCCTCGTGCGGGCCGGGCTTCTCCCCGTACGTCGTCTCGGCAAATGCCGGAAAATCGAGCACCAACGGATTAGCCGCCGCCTCAACGTAGACAACAAAGCGGCCATCCGCTTCGACAACGCCATCGGGTGCGCCGGGCCCGGTCAGCCGGAACCACACATTGCGCGGATGAAGAGCCTTCAGGGGTACGCCGTCGGCCCGATACACGAGCCCCTCACCCTGCCCACCGACAAAGCGGTCGGACCACCCAAGGTCAAGAACGAGCTCGACCGGCTTGTCCGAAGCCGGCACCCGTCCCTCGACCCGCAGCCACGTCGTGCCCCACCGCGGCCCCCACGTAGCCCCGACCGCCAGCGGCGTATACACAGCCCCGACGGCCCGCGCGGCCGGCACCGGCTCACCGTCACCATCCACCCGCCAGGCCGCCACCTCCACCTCGGCGAGCTGTTCATGAAGCCGAGGCTGAATGCGTTCCCGCACCACCCGCTGGAGCCGAGCCATGACATGAGCCGGATTCAGATGCACACCGACATCTTTGGCCCTCGCCCGCTACTGCGCCACTGCTGCCACATCGCCGCCCGCCCAGGCACGGCCATATCGCCGCCCGCCCAGGCACGGCCACATCGCCGCCCGCCCAGGCTCGGCCGCATCGCCGCGCGCCCAGCGACGCCGCCCGCCCAGGCGCGGCCGCGTCGCTGCCTGCTCAGCCACGGCCCAGGCAACGCCGCCGCCCGCCGCGAATACCCGCCAGCGCAGGCGCCCCGGCGGCACTCGTGGCCTCCCATTTTCGCAGGCAATGCCGGCGGCCCTCGTGATCGCTCCGTCGACTAAGCGATCCAGCTGCCTCGGCCAGCTCCGCTCCGTCGTCGCAGGCAATGTGGGTGGCCCTCGTGATCGTTCCGTCGACCAGGCGATCCAGCTGCCTCGGCCAGCTCCGCTCCGTCGTCGCAGGCAATGTGGGTGGCCCTCGTGATCGTTCCGTCGACTAAGCGATCCAGCCGCCTCGGCCAGCTCCGCTCCGTCGTCGCAGGCAATGTGGGTGGCCCTCGTGATCGCTCCGTCGACCAAGCGATCCAGCCGCCTCGACCAGCTCCGCCGTTACCGTGAGCCCCGCGAGCCGATCCAGCGCCGCCGCGTTGACGTAGGGCGAATAGCTCGCCGATCGTGCTGACCCGACCGGTCGAGTCCATGGAGATCGTGCAGCCGTGCGACGCGTGCGCGGCACGCTCGGTCGAAATCGGCGTAAACGGCCGACGACCACCTGGCGTCTCTTGCAGCCAGTCGCCGAGGCGTCTCCAATCCTCGCCCATGGGTTCAGGGAGGGTGGTGACCAGTTCCTCGGGCGGGACCAGGACCGGCGACGGGGCCGGATCGCGTCCTCGATCTCCTGAGCCTCGTCATCGGACCGCCTCACCTCTCGCCCATCTCGGCACACTGCCGGCCGATGAAGCTTTCCGCCGTTGCGCTCCTTCGAGCCCTTGGCCGCCTCGGTCCGGGCCGCGCCAGACCTCACGGGTAGCGACGCCGTTCGCGAATTCGACCGACACGAGCCGCGACGCGTGGTCGGCCCGGTCTCGGCGCCCTCGGTTGCCAGTTCGTCGTTCCATGCGACGGTCATACAATCTCGCTGACCCGTTCGTGGTGGTGGCGGCCCTCAGCGCGGATCAGAGCCACCCCGCCGCCGATCCGGGCTGAGGTGATCGTTCGAGGATCGCTGCGGGCGGCCGCCACCCGCGCGATCGTCCTTCAGTCCGTCGATCGGGGTTGCCGACCGGCCATGCTGTGCGGCAGCTTGCCGTCGTGGCGTGTGCCGGCCGGTGCGCGCCGTGCGGCAGCTTGCCGTCGATCCGGGCGAGCAGGCCTGTGGCGCGCCTCTTGTGGCCGTGTCATGCCCGCTTCCTCTCGCTGGACAGGAAGTTAGGAGCAGGAGATATGCCCGGACATTCGACAGACGGCCGCTTACCCGGCGCCGGCTACGAGGACGCAATGGATCGCGCGGGCGAAGAAGGGGTAGATAGGCGGGCGCCAGGAATCATAGGGGTGTGATGTATTCGACTCGCCGACGCGGGAAGACTGGCTGCTCGATATTGTTGCGGACGCAAGTAAACGTATGTCGAGGAAGAGGGGCGCGTCGTGAGTGAGCTCAATCTGCTGGTGGTTGTCGGGAGCACGCGGCCCGGACGGGTCGGCCCGAAGGTCGCCGACTGGTTCGTCGACGCGGCCAAGGCCCACGGCGGTTTCCAGGTGAGTGTGGCCGACCTGGCCGACGAGAACCTGCCGCTGCTCGACGAGCCGCACCACCCGCGCCTGCAGAACTACCAGAACGATCACACCAAGCGCTGGAGCGAGAAGGTCGCCGCCGCCGACGCCATCGTCTTCGTGATCCCGGAGTACAACTACGGGCTGAGCGCCGCGTTCAAGAACGCGATCGACTACCTGCACGCCGAGTGGAACTACAAAGCAGCCAGCGTCGTCAGCTACGGCGGCGTCTCGGCCGGCACGCGCTCGGCCCTGCAGTTGCAGAGTTCCGCGTACGCGCTGAAGCTGTTCATGATCCCCGAGTCGGTGAACATCCCGTTCGTGCACAGCCTCGTCCAGGAAGGCGAACTGCGCCCGACCGAGATCATGACCACCGCTTCGACTGCCGTCCTCAACGAACTGGCCAAGGTCTCGACCGCCCTCAAGCCCCTGCGTGAGGCCAAGTAGTCAGGACGTCGTCGATCCGGCCGGCATTGAGCACTCCGCTGCCGGCCGCGATCTGCCCGGCCGCCGGGGCCAGGGCGGCCCGGGCACGCGCGTTTGGCTCGTCGAGCATTTCGGCCGCCCGCGCCACCAGGCACCACAGGGCCTCGGACAGCAGATCGGCCGGCGGGTCCGGGACGGTGCGCAGGGCCGCCCGGGCGTCATCTGTACGTTTGTCGGACAGTAAGACAAATGGCCGAGCCCACGGTTCGTACGGCCCGTAGTCGAGCGTGTGGTCGGGCCGGCCCGACGCCAGCAGGGCGAGGGCGAGCAGCCCATGCTCGAGCCCAGGCATTCCGGCGCCGTTCAGATGGCGCGCGGCGTCCCGGTAGGCGTCCGGACCGCCCGCGCGCATCGCCCGGAACCAGGTCGTGAAGACCGTGACCAGCGGCAGCTCATGCTCTGCGGCCAGCCGATCGGCCCGCGCAGCATGGCCCTCAGCGGCGGCAAAATCGGCCAGCGCACTGCGCGCCTGCAACCGGATCAGATGACCCAGCACCTGGTATGTCGGCGCTACGGGAAGCGCGATCAGTTCAGCGCCGATCTCGTCCCGGACCGGGGCACGGCCGCAGCGCTCGAAGCTCTGCATGAACAACCCGTTGAGCGCGAACGCCAGCAGCGCCGGGTTGCCGACCTCCCGAGCCCGGGCAACCGCCTCTTCGGCCGCCGCCCGCTCGTCCCGCCCCCGCGATTCCAGGGCAATCGTGGCCAGCAGCCGCGCCCGAGCCGCACCGTCCGAGCCCGGTAACGCTCGCCGGGCCGCGGCCACGATCTGAGCAGCCTGCCCGGGATCATCGGACCGGGTCCAGATCGCCGGCACGTCATACGCGCCGATCACGCGAGCAGTCAGCACCGGATCACCCAGCTGCTCAGCCGCCGCGATCGTCGCCAGCCGATGACGCCCGGCCGCCTCCAGCCCGCCACCACCCCCGGTAACCGCGAGATTCCGCAGCAGCCCAACGGTCGAGCCCAGCCGCGCGCGAGCACCCACCGTCCGCTCGTAGTCCGCCGCCGCCTCAGCCCAGACAGAGCCCGCCTCAACCCGGCCCGAAGCCGCGTTCGAGATCACGCCCTTGTCCGGCTTCAGGGCCGAGCCCAGGCTCGAGCCTGAGCTCGAAGCCGAGCCTGAGCTCGAAGCCGCGCTTGAAGTTGATCCCATAGCCGGGGTCGGAGCCGGGGCGAGAGCTACCGGAATCTCCTGGCGCAGGATCGCTGTTTCCAGCTCGCGCAACGCGGGCCCAGGGTCGAGGCCGAGCCGGTCGACAAGTTGCTCACGGGCGCGGCGCAGGACGGCGAGGGCATCGCCTTGGCGTCCCGATGAGTAGAGGGCCAACGCGAGCAGCCGCCATCCCTCCTCCCGCCACGGGTGCTCGGTGACATGAGCTTCCAGATCGGGAACCGCCTCGGCCGGTGGGCGGGCCTCAGCCAGCACTTCGACCGCGCGCAAGCGCAGTTCAGCCAAGCGGGCGCGCTCCGACCGGGCCCACGGCGCCTCCGGGAAATCGGCATAGGCCGGCCCGCGCCACCATCCCAACGCCTCGGACAGCGCGTCCGGACTGCTCACCGCGCCTTCGGGCCGCCGGGCGTCCACCGCGTCGGTCGAAGCGCGCAGAGCCTGCTCGAATTGCCAGGCATCCACAGCGCCGGCCGCAGCGCGCAAGGCATATCCCGGTCCCTCGGTGACCAGCAGGGTTGAGGGGGTCCGGGGCCGGCGGTCGGGCTCGAGTGCGCGGCGCAGGGCGGCGACAAATGTTCGTACGGCGGGAATCGCACCCTGAGGTGGCGCGGTCCAAAGATCGTCGACGAGATGACCGACCGGGACGACCCGGCCTCGCGCCACGATCAGGCGGGCCAGCACGGCGCGGTGCACAGGGCCCTTGAGCGGTACCGGCTCGCCGCTGTCGCGCCAGGCCATGACCGGCCCCAGCACCCCGAACCGTACCGCCACCCGGTCACCGTACAACTCGCTCAATATGCGCTCAGACGCGCACCGAATGCCAGTCGTTCTGCGCACTCGCTCATCCGGCGCTCAGATCCGTGCACCGAACGTCATCTCCGGCGCGAGGAATCGCTCAGCGGCGCTCAGACGTGCGGCTGACGCGCGGGTCCGGCTTCCAGCGCTTAGGGGAACGCGTTACTCGTTCATCCGGCGCCGGTGCGGCTTGCTCATTGGATGCTCATTCGCGCGTCGAAGACTGGGGCGCATGTTCGAAGAGCGCAAAGTACGAGTCGACAATGACGTGGAACTGTTCGTGCGGGTCGAGGGGAGCGGCCGCCCGATCGTGTTGCTGCACGGTTTTCCGCAGACTCACCTGATGTGGCGGCATGTGGCTGCCGACCTGACCCGCGACCACACCGTGATCACCCCTGACCTGCGGGGTTACGGCGCCAGCGACAAGCCCGCCGAAGCCGGTCCGGACACCTACTCGAAGCGGACGATGGCCCGCGACATCGTCCGGCTGGCCGGTGAGCTCGGCTTCGACCAGTTCGCGCTGGCCGGCCACGACCGGGGCGCCCTGGTGGCGATCCGGGCCGGCCTCGACCACCCCCAGCACGTAACCCATCTGGCGTCGCTCGACGTCCTGCCGACCCTGGACATGTGGGACGTGATGCATGGGGTGTCGGCATCGGTCGGCTTCCACCTCTACCTCATGGCCCAGCCGCCCGGCTTGCCCGAACAGATGATCGAGGCGTCATCCGACGCCTTCTTCGGCCACTTTCTCGACCTGTGGATCCAGGACCCGGCGGCGATCCCGCCCGACGTGCGGGCCGCCTACCTCGACGCCTGCGGGAACGCCGTGCCGTCGATCGTGGCCGACTACCGGGCTTCGGCCGGGGTCGACGTCGAGCACGACCAGGCCGATCGCGACGCCGGCCGCGTCCTCACGATGCCCGTGACCGTTCTTCAGCAGGATTGGGGCTCCATGCTGGGCTTCGACGCGGCTGCGCTGTGGAGGGCCTGGGCCCCCGATCTGCACCACCTCCCGGTCAAGTGCGGGCACTTCATGGCCGAGGAGGCGCCCGAGGTGGTCGTCGAGGCCCTCCGCGGCTCGTTCCAGCGACCCGGACAAATCGGATAAACTGCTCGCATGCTTCGTCGTGCACTCGCACTCCTCGCCGCCCTGACCCTGCTCCCGGCCGCCCCGGCCCAGGCCGCACCGATCACACCGGCCGCACCGATGACGCCGGCCGCACCGGTCGCGGCGGCTGCGCCCGCCCCGGTCGACCTGGTCGGGTTGGACTTTCAGGTGGTCAACGCGGGCAGCGGCTGGTGCCTCACCTCGGGCCTGACCGAGCTGCCGTGCGCCCGCACCGACCCGTACCGCTGGCGGTTCCGGCCGGTCGCCGTGGCCAACGAGCTCGAGTTGCTCAGCGTCAGGACCAACCGCTGCCTCGCCATGCCCGGCGCCACCCGGATCGCGGGCGCGCGGGCCGGTCTCGAGCCGTGTGCGCCCGCCGCCTCGCGACGGTGGGCCCTGCGTGACTCGCTGGGCGAGACGGCCAAGATCGTGAACACGGCGACCGGGCAGTGTCTGCAGATCGAGAGCGGCGTGGCCGTCCAGGGCTCCTGCGCCGGCACGGCCGGGTCGCGCCGGTGGACCGTACGGGTGCTGAGTGTGCCGATTCCCGGGCTGATGTGACGAAGGGGATGGATGTGATCGGGGTGCATCTGTTTGGATGCGATCCCGGCCCCGATGCACCATCCCCGAACGGAGCGCGATGCGCCGCGCCACCACCGTCTATCTCGCCCTCGTCACGGTGGGCACGCTGCTGCTCGCCGCGGCGGTGGTCGTCTCGCGACCGGCCACGCCGACCGCGATGGCGGCCCGCAGCAAGCCCGCCACCGCGTACGAGCAGGCCGTCGCGGCCTTGAAGGCGCAGTCCGAGGCGTTGCTGAGCGGCGACGAGACGGGCTGGCTGGCCGCGGTCGACGCGCCGCTCCAGAAGCGTTACCGCAGCATGTTCCGGTCGCTGCGGGCGCTCGACGTGACCCGGTTCGACTATCTGCCGGGGGTCGAGCAGAAGGTCAAGAACCAACTTTCCGTACGTACGGAGATCTCGTACTGCCTCGGCCCGGACATGTGTCCGGGCGCGGCCGGCAGCCAGTGGCAGCAACCGCCGCGCATCGAGCAACGGCTCACGCTGCGGCCGCTCGGGGGCCGCTATGTGATCAGCGCCGTCGCGCCGGGGCCGAGCGACGACCCGCGGCGACCCGCGCCCTGGGAGAACGGCGAGCTGGTGGCCCTGCGCGGCACCCGGGTGACCCTGGTCGCGGCGCCCGCCCAGCGGCGCCAGCTGGCCCGGGTGCTGCCGGTGGCCGAGGCCGCGGCCCGGGTCGACGACCGGTTCGCGGCGCTGATCGGCACGTCGCAGTCCCGCTACCGCATCTATCTGGCCGGCGAGGCCCAGTGGCGCCAGTGGTACGGCGGTGGCCAGGACGACTGGGCCATCGGCCTGGCCATCCCGCTCAACATGCACGGCATCGACGTCATGCTGCGGATGAAAGCGCTGGCCGACAACCCGGTGATGTTGCGCGTGGCTTTGCAGCACGAACTCGGTCACGTCGTGACGCTCTCGGGCGCCTACCGGGCCGACGCCGCCGAGGACACGTGGCTCAGCGAGGGCATCGCCGAGTACATCGGATGGTCGCCGATGAGCGCCTCCGAAACCCTGCGCCGGCACAGCGTGCGATGGGCGCTCAACGGCAAGGCGCGGCCGAATTCGATGGTCCCGTCGCAGCCGGGGCCGGACGCGCCGGCGCGGGCCGGGGACGCCTTCTACGGGCTGAGCCACCTGGCCGCCGACTGCATGGCCCGCAAGTACGGCGACGAGAAGCTCTTCACCTTCGTCCGCCTGGTGCTGACCCAGGACAACGAGTACGACCAGGCCGCGCGCGAGGCCTACGGCGTGCCGTTCGCGACGGTCGACCGGGCGTGCGTGCAGTGGATCCGGCAGCGGATGCTATAGCTGTCCCATGCTCGTTGACTTCGCCGCCGACGTCGCGGCCACGCCGATCCAGGTCGAGGCGGCCGCCGTCGCCGCCGAGAAGGACGGGTACGACGGCTTCGGCGCGGCCGAGACCAAGCACGACGTGTTCCCGGCGCTGGCCCTGGCCGCCCGGGCCACCTCGCGCATCACCGTGCAGTCGGCCATCGCGGTGGCCTTCGCGCGCAACCCGATGAGCGTGGCCGTGCTGGCCAACGACCTGCAGCTGATCAGCGAGGGCCGCTTCCAGCTCGGTCTCGGCTCCCAGGTGCAGCCGCACATCGAGCGCCGGTTCGCGATGCCGTGGAGCAAGCCGGCCGCCCGCATGGAAGAGTTCATCCGCGCGATCCGGGCCATCTGGACGGCCTGGGGCGGCGAGCGACTCGCGTTCCGCGGCGAGTTCTACAAGCACACGCTGATGACCGATTTCTTCAACCCCGGTCCCAATCCGTACGGAACCCCGCCCGTTCTGCTGGCGGCGGTGGGGGAGCGGATGACCCGTGCGGCCGGCCGCGTCGCCGACGGCCTGCTCGTGCACCCGCTGACCAGCGCGGTCTACCTGAGCGAACGCACCCGCCCGGTCCTCCAGGAGGCGCGCGGCGGCGCCCTCGACGATTTCACGGTGTGCCTGTCGGCCATGGTGGTGCTGGGCGCCGACGAGGCCGCCCGGTCCCGGGCCGAGCAGGCCGTCAAGGGGCAGATCGCGTTCTACGCGTCGACGCCGGCCTACCGCCCGGTGCTCGAGACGCACGGCTGGGGCGAGCTGGCCGACCAGCTCAACTCGCTGTCGCGGCGGCAGGCCTGGGCCGAGATGACCGCGCTGATCAGCGACGAGGTGCTCGACACGTTCGCGGTCACCGGTGACGTCGCCGCCGGGTTGCGGTCACGGTTCGGGGACCTGGTCGACCGGATCTCGCTCTACACGCCGTACGATATCGATCCGGCCCTCATCGCGCAGGTGCGGCAGCGGTTGTGAGCTCGTTGTCGAATGTGGCAGCGTCGCCCAGGCCGGGATCGCCGCCGTAACAGCTCCACCTCAGGAACGCGGCCGAGGTGCTGATCACGTCCGGCCGACCGCTGATCTGGTGGCCGCCGTCGGCGATCGTCAGCATGGCCCGCGACCAGGGCACCGCCTCGAACACGGTGCGCGCGGCGTCGTACTGGACCGAGGTGTCCCGGCGGCCGTGGACCAGGAGCATGGCCGCGGGCGGGCCGCTGAACGGCGTACCCAGGAAATCGGTTCCCGAGATCAGCACGCCGGCCCTGAGCCGGTCGTCGCGGTATTCGCTGAACAGGCCGGCCGTGGTGATGCCGCCGCCCGAGTGCCCGGCCCCGCGATCCGGGACGCGTCGACGTTCTCCTTCTCGAGCACCCGGGTGATCACCTCGGACGCGTCCGAAGGCTGATTGACCAGGTCGTACGCATTGAAGCTGGACGTGCCGAGGGCCGTGCGGGGATAACGCGGCGCGGCCACGACGAACCCGGCCCGGGCCCAGCTCGCCAGCAGCGACGCGTAGTCGCCGGGCCGGGACCGCAGGCCGTGGCTGAACAGCACGAGCGGGTGGGGCCCCGGGCCGACCGGGGCCCACACCTGGGTCGGCAGCGCCCGGCCGTCCCGGGCGAACGAGTAGTCGCGCCGCGCCACCGAGCCGAGCTTTGCCTAGGCTGTGATCTCGATCGAGTCGACCCGGTCCGGGTAGAACGCCACGTGGTCCTTGATCTGGGCCACGGCGTCGCGCGGGTTCTCGTAGAGCCAGATCGCGTCGACCGACTTCTCGCCGCCGGCCGGGATCGAGTAGTACGTCGCGTCGCCCTTGTAGGGGCAGTAGGTCGAGGTCGCGGTGCGCTCGATCAGCGAC
Source organism: Paractinoplanes aksuensis (assembly GCF_024137025.1). GTDB lineage: Bacteria > Actinomycetota > Actinomycetes > Mycobacteriales > Micromonosporaceae > Actinoplanes > Actinoplanes aksuensis. The sequence continues at coordinate 148,019 of NZ_JAMYJR010000040.1, read as the reverse complement.
TGGTCGACGTCGCTGAGCGGGATGTACGGCACCGCCGGGTAGGTCGATTCCTGCAGGGTCAGCGCGTCGCGGGAGTCCGCGACGACCTTGCCGCCGACCCTGACCACGATGTGACCGGAGTTCGGCGTGATCGTGATGGGGTGGTCGGGGCCGGGCACGAGCTCGGGACGGCTGTTCGACATGGTGCCTCCTCGGTTGGGTCTCCAGCGGGAACAAGTCGCTCTCCGGCACCTCCATTCCCGCTGTGCTTGGCGCATACCGCTGCCGCCGCGTCAGCCGCGCCCCTGTATTCAAGACAGATATCCCCTCCTCCCTCCACCGAACGGTCTAAAGGCCGCTAATGCCGCATGCCGGGCCGGGCTCCGTGATGGTCTGTGAGGGCAAGATTCGGCTCTAGGAAGGGTGAACCATGAAAGCGGCAACGCGGATTCTGACACTCGCCGGACTGAGCCTGATGACGGGCGCGACGCTCGGGGCTGCACCGGCCATGGCGTCGACATCCGCACCAGACACGGCCATCCGGGCGGCCACGACGGCGGCGGACTCGCCGCGGCGGGACCGGGAGTGGACCGAGGGCTACTACGACACGCGGCGCGAGTGCGAGTGGGCCGGCAAGCGTGGCGAGTGGCGCGACCGGTGGGACGACTACGACTGCGACCGGGTCCGCTTCGGCCCCAACCGGGGTGAGTGGCGGCTGACCGTCGAGAAGTCGTGGGACTGGCGCGACCGGGGCCACGACCGTGACGGCGGCCGCGACCATCACCGCGGTGGCGATGACGACTGAACTTTCGAATGAGGGCCAGGCCACACCCACTCGGGTGTGGCCTGACGCTATTTTCGATCACATGGTTTCCAACCCGGCCGAAGCTGCGGCCATCGAGCTCGGCGTTCCCTACAAGCTGCTGAGCCACGGTCCGGTCAGCAGCGTCGAAGAGGCGGCCGAGGCGCAGGGCGTCGAGGTCCGTGACCTGGTGAAGACGCTGGTGGTGCGGCGGGCCGACGACGACTACGTGTTCGTGCTGGTGCCCGGCGACCGGTCGATCTCGTGGCCCAAGCTGCGGGCGCTGCTCGGCGTCAACCGGCTCTCGATGCCCGACGCGGCCACGGCCAAGGCGGCCACGGGCTACGAGCGCGGCACCATCACCCCGTTCGGCGCGAGCACGGCCTGGCCGGTGATCGCGGATTCGCGTACGGAAGGACGCACGATCAACCTGGGGGCCGGGGAGCGCGGCGTGGGGCTGCAGGTACCGGCCGACGAGGCCGTCGTCAAGCTCGGCGGCAGCTTCGCCGATGTGACGGACGATGCCGCCTGAAGCTCGCGAGGCTGAGGTAAATTCGTGCGCGTGACGAGCCAAGACGCGATCCAGCCCGACGTTCCTCCTTCCGGCACCGGCTGCGTCGAGTGCCTCGATGCCGGCGGGTGGTGGTTCCACCTGCGCCGCTGCGCCCAGTGCGGCCACGTCGGCTGCTGCGACACCTCACCCGCGCAACACGCCACCGCCCACTTCAAGGCGACGGGCCACCCGATCATCCAGTCGTTCGAGCCCGGCGAGGACTGGTTCTGGGACTTCACCACCGAAGAGGCGGGCTCCGGTCCCAAGCTGGCGCCGGCCGACAGCCGCCCGGCCGACCAGACCGTGCCCGGCCCGGCCGGTTCGGTTCCGGCCGATTGGCGTACGAAGCTCAACCGCTGATCGGACGGGCCATGCGGATCCTGCACCTGTCGGACACGCATCTGACTCGCGCGGCCGGTCCCAACGCCGACGGGATCGACCCGCGCGAGTCCCTGGCCGGCCTGCTGCGCGACTGCGGCCAACTGACCGGGCTCGACGCCGTGCTGGTGACCGGCGACATCGCCGACGACGGCTCGGCCGAGGCCTACGCGGCGGTCCACGCGCTGGTCGAGCCGTTCGCGACCGAACGGGGGATCCCGGCCCTCTACACGACCGGCAACCACGACGACCGCAAGCCGTTCACCGATACGCTCGGCGTCCCCCTCACGGCCGTGACTGTCATCAAGGGCCACCGCGTCGTCACGCTGGACTCGTTGGTGCCCGGCCAGGTGTACGGCCACCTCGACGACGAACAGTTGGCCTGGCTGCGCACTGTTCTGGCCACCCCGGCGCCCGAGGGAACCTTGCTGGCGTTCCACCACCCGCCGATCGGCCTCGACACCGCGGTGCAGCACACGCTCGGCCTGATCAACCCGGGTGACCTGGCCGAGGCGATCCGCGGCACCGACGTGCGGCTGATCCTGACCGGTCACTTCCACCTGCAGCTGTTCGGGCTGCTGGGCGGGGTGCCGACCTGGGTCACGCCCGGTGTCGTCAACCGCTTCGACCTGACCGGGCCGGCCGGGGGCGAACGAGCCGTGCGGGGCGCCTCGGCCACTCTCGTCGATCTGGGCGGACCGCAGTCACCGCGGCTGCACGTGCTGCACGCCCGCGACCCACAGGCCGGTCAGGTCGCCCACGAGATCGACGCCGGGACCATGGCGGGCCTCATCGACCGCTGGCGTCCGCCTCGTAGATGAACTCGAGGCCGTCCTCGTCGTCGTCCTGCTCGCCGATCTTGACGAAGCCGTAGGGCAGGGCCAGGTTGGCCGCGGCGATGTTGTCGGGGCGGATCGAGACTCGTACGCGGTGGACCGCGGGTTCGTCCCGGGCCCGCGCGAGCAGGGCCTCGAAGGCCGCCCGCGCGTAGCCCCGGCGGCGGTACCGCGGGTCGACGGCGTACCCGATTTCGACCATGCCGTCCTCGTCGGGCGGGCCGTGGAAACCGGCGCGCCCGACCGCCACCCGGGCGTCATCGTCCCAGATGATGCCGGTCGTCCAGGCCGCGGTGGCCGGGTCGTCGAGGGCCTGGGCGAGGCGTCGCCGCCACGTGCTGCGCGGTTCGGGGCCGACCAGATACTCCGAGACGGGCACGGGGGTCACCCGGTTGGCCTCGGCGAGGTCGCCCCCGGCCAGCGCGCGGAACGAGTCGGCGTCCAGGTGGACGAGCTTTATCACTTCCGCATAATAGGTGCCTATGCGCATCGTGTTCGTCGCCTCACCGTTGCAAGGCCATCTGCTGCCCCTGGTGCCGCTGGCCGCGGCCTGCCGGGACGCCGGGCACGACGTCATCCTGGCCAGCGGCGGGTTCCCGCCCGACCTGCTGGGACTGCGTACTGTGGACATCGGCGCCCGCTTCAGTCTGCCGCGCAGCGCGATGCGAGCGGCCCTGCGGCACCCTCGCCTTGCTCGAGCTGAGATGAACGGCACGGCCGGGCACGGTTTTGTCGGCGAGCTGTTCGGGCGGGCAAACTTGGCTCTGGTCGAGCCGCTGGAGCAGCTGGCCGTACGGGAACGGCCCGACCTGATCGTCTTCGAGTCGCTGGGCGAGGCGGGTGCGATCGTGGCCGGCCGGCTGGGGATCCCGTCGGTGCTGCAAGAGAACACGCTGTGGCCGGCTTCCGAATTGTTCGAGGCGGTGACCGGCAGTTCGTCGTTGTCCGGGCGGGACATCCCAAAACCCGCCCTGACCATCACGGTGATCCCGCCGAGTGTCCGCGAGGGGACGCCGGCCGGCGCGGTCCCGATGCGGCCGGTGCCGTACTCGGGCGGCGGCGAGATCCCGGACTGGTTGCGTACGCCGGGGGAACGACCTCGGGTGCTGGTCAGCCGCAGCACCATCGAGGGGCCCAACGACGGCAACCCGGGCCCGGCGGTGGTCGCCGCGGCGTCGGCCGTCGACGCCGAGATCGTGCTGGTCCGGCCGGCGTCGACCCGGGATCTGCCGCCGAACGTGCGGGCGGTGGGGCGGGTGCCGCTCGACGAGCTGCTGCCGGGGGCGGCGGCGTTCGTGCACCACTCCGGGGCCGGGAGCATCCTCGGTGGGCTCGCGGCCGGGGTGCCGCAGCTGGTGACGCCCGGGGCGGGGGACCGGCGGCACAACGCCGACCTGCTGGCCCGGCGTGGGGCGGGGCTGTCGGTCGAGGCCAAGGCGATCACGGCGGCCGATCTGCAGCGGTTGCTGAGCGACGAAGCGCTGCGTACGGCGGCCCGGGAGGTGGCGGCCGAGATCGCGGCCATGCCGGCACCGGAGGCGGTCGTGCCGGAACTCGAGAAGCTGCGCTGACGGTCCTGTTGGAAATCGACCTGACCAAGGAAGTCTCGGGGCGTCGGCCGAGTGCGACGCACGCCCGGCACCGCCTGGTGGTGGCCGCGTTGGTGGTCGGGCTCGCGGGCGGCGGTTTTCTGGGGGCGGCGGCGGTGGCCGAGCCGGAGGACGCCGGTGGGGGCGCGGTGGTGTTCACCGGCGCGGACCTGCGGATTGCGGGGCGGGTCGTGGTGCTGCGGTGGAGCATGGCCAACTTCAGTTCGGCGGTGGCCACTGTCGACTCGGCGCTGATCGACGGGCGGCCGGCGGAATTCGGGCCGCCGGACATCCCCGGCAAGTCGGTGGCCGAGTTCACCACGCCGCTGCGCTGCGGGGGCGACCCGCCGCAGCTGAACGTGGTCGTCAGTCACGGGGACGGGCAGCGGGACGAGGTCGGTTATCTGGTGGATCGGCCCGAGTGGAACCGGCTCTGCGGCTGACGCGGGCTTGCATCCGGTACCTGGGTACAGGCTTACCGTCGAGACATGACCACTTGGGTGCCTGATGCGTGCACGCTGCCGACCGCCCAACAGCCGGTTCGGTTGGCTGAGTTCGATGAGCTCTTCGCTCGATCGTTGCGCGGGCAGGAGCGTCTGTCGCCGACCGAGCTGCGCTGGGACCTCGATCCGGCGGCGGAGGCTGCAGCCCGGGATCTGACTGCGCGCGAGAGCGAGTGTTGCTCGTTCTTCACGTTCAGCTTCGGTGTCGGGCTGATCGTCGAGGTTCCTCCGGCGTACGTCGACGTCCTGGACGCGCTCGAGCGGCGGGCCGCCGCGGTGATTCGGCCATGACCGGGTTGCGCAGCAGTCAGCTGGCTTCCGCTGCGTGCGTCAATCGGCAGACGCTGCGATATTACGAACGGCGGGGGCTGTTGGCCGAGCCGGAGCGCAGCCCGGGCGGGCACCGGCTGTACCCGCCCGACGCTGTCTTCGTGCTGAAGGTGATCAAGGCTGCGCAACGGCTGGGCTTCACCCTGGACGAGGTGGCCGACCTGCTCGCCGCGGGCGGGCATCGGCACGGTCGGGCCGACGCGGGTCTGCAGGAACGGGCCCGGACCAAGCTGGCCGAGGTCGAGGCCAGGATCGCCGACCTCGACGTGATCGCGTCGACCCTGCGGGCGGCGGTCGACGCCGGCTGCGACGACCTGGTCGCCTGCGCCGGGCAGCCGTGCTGCCCGATCCCGTTCGCCCCGCTCGGTGCCGACGCCGAGGTGCGTCGTTGACCGAGCGCGGCGGCGGCACCGGGCCGGTGGTGCGTCGGCGCTAGGTGGTGATCATTGCCGGCTCGGCCCGGTCGTCGGCCGGCGCGGCCTGCTGCGGGCCGCGGATGAGGACGTACGCCAGAAGGGCGACCATGACGGCGGCCCCGACCCACATGGAACGCTGCCAACCCTCGACGAACGATTCGTGGGCGGCCCGCAGCAGGGCCTCGTTCTGCGGCGCGGCGGCCACGGCATTCGCGACCCCCTGGCGGGCCGTGTCGGCGACCTCGGACGGCACCTCGCTGAGCCGGGGCTCGATCGCGCTGCGGTAGCCGGCCGAGAGGACGGCGCCCAGCAGGGCCACCCCGAGCGCGTTGCCGAACTCGCGGGTCACGTCGTTGAGCGCGGAGGCGACACCCTGACTCTCGCGGGGCAGCGAGCCGGTGATCGCCTCGGTCGACGGCGTCATCGACAGGCCCATGCCGAGGCCCATGGTGAGCATTCCGGGCAGGATCGACAGGAAGCCACCGTCGGCCGAGACGAGAATCGCCATCAGCGCGAGGCCGACACCACCGAAGAGGATGCCGGCCGCCATCGTCGAGCGGCTTCCGATCCGTACGCTGACCTTGGGCGCGAGGCCGGAGGCCAGCATCATCACGAGGGCCATCGGCATCATGCCCGCCGTCGCCTGCAACGCCGACCAGCCGAGCACGGCCTGCAGGAACGGGAACAGCACCACGAGGATGCCCGCCTGCACCCCGAACACTGCCAGAAGCACGAGCGACCCACTGGCCAGCCCTCGTTCGCGGAACAGCCGGATGTCGAGCAGCGGCGCCGGTTGCCGCAGCTCCCACAGGACGAAGCCGGCCACGGCGAGCAGTCCGGCGGCGAGGCCGATCATCGTGGCGGGCTCGGTCCACCCGGCCACCGGGCCCTCGTGCAGGACGTAGATCAGGGCGAGCACGGCGACGACCGAGGTCACCGAGCCGACGACGTCGAACGGGTGCTCGGCGTGCTCGCGCGAGTTCGGCACGGCCCGTAGGGTCAGCGCGAACGACGCCACGACGAGCGCGACCGGCAGGACGAACAGCCACCGCCACGAGACGACATCGACGAGCAGCGCCGACAGGAACATCCCGAGGATGCCGCCACCACCGGCGACCGCGGTCCAGACCCCGATGCCCTTGGACCGTTCCCTCTCCGGGAAGGTCGAGGTGATCACGGCCAGCGTGACCGGCATGATCATCGCGGCTCCGAGCCCGGCCAGGAACCGCGAGGCGAGCATCATCTCCGTGGCGGTGGCCAGCCCGCCGAGCACGTTGGCGGCGCCGAAGAGAACCAGCCCGACCAGCAGCATGGGCTTGCGGCCGCGGCGGTCGCCGAGCGCCCCGAGCGGCAGCAGCAGGGCGGCCAGCGTCATCGTGTAGACGTTGATCAGCCACAGCACTTCGCTCTGTGAGGCGTCGAACTCGGTGGCCAGTTCCGGTTGGGCCACGTTGAGACCGGTCACCGAGGCGGTGACCGCCATCAGCGCGACGCAGACCGCGATCAGAATCATGCGCCGCCGTCGGGGATCGTCGATGTACACCTTGCCTCCAGTCGAGAACGCGGCTGCCCTGCGGCACCCGGCTCAGCGAGCATGCGGAGTGATCCATTCGACTGGCAAAGAACTTTGCCGAATGGAAAAATGGCGTGATGGACGAGGATGACCCGACCCAGGAGACGCTCGACGCCGTAGGGCCACGCCTTCAGCAGCTACGCCAGCGCCGCGACATCACGCTGAGCGAACTGGCCGCCCAGACCGGAATCTCCATCAGTACGCTGTCGCGCCTCGAGGCCGGCCTGCGGCTGCCCACGCTCGGCCAGTTGCTGCCGCTGGCCCGCGCGTACGGCGTAACCCTCGACGAATTGGTCGACGCGCCCCAGACGGGCGACCCGCGCATCAACATGCGCCCCATACCCACCAACGACGGCCGGATCATCGTCCCCCTGTCCCGTCGCCCCGGCGGCATCCAGGCGTACAAGTTCGTCCTTCCCGCCGGCCGCGACGACGAGGAACCTCGCCTGCGCACCCACGAGGGCTTCGACTGGGCTTTCGTGCTGAGCGGCCGCCTCCGGCTCGTGCTGGGCCGCCGTGACCTGGTGCTGGGCCCCGGCGAGGCCGCCGAGTTCGACACCCGCACCCCTCATTGGTTCGGCGCCACCAGCGCCGGCCCCGTCGAATTCCTGAGCCTGATCGGCAAACAGGGCGAACGCGCCCACGTCCGCACCCCCACCACCCCATCCCGCCCCGACGGGACCTCGGCCGGCTCATCCTGATCGAGGGCGGCGCCTTCGGCCCACCGAACATTCAGCCCCGAGCCCGCACGGCGCGACCGGACGGCGCTCGCGGTCGGGCGGGTGTGGCCGAGCTCGATCTCATGCCAGATCGCTCATGCCCTTCCAGACCGAGCGGCACGACCGGGTCGCGCCGCTCGTAGCCGAACTCGATCTCGCGCCAGATCATCGGAACCGTGGCCGAGGTGCGCACACCAGGTCACCTGCGTCCGGGCCCGGCGGCGGAGGTCGACACCAGCATCAGTTCGGGGCACCAGCGCCGGACGTGCTGAGTTCGAGAGGCTCAAGGGCAGACGGAAGCGAACTCGCCCGTCCGCACCCCACCACTCCATCCCGCTCCGACGAGACCCGGCCGAACAACTAGCTCCGGGCCCGCGCGGCGCGACTGGGTGGCGTTCGCGGTCGCGCTGGGCGTAGCCCGAGCCCCATCTCGCGCGCCAGAGCATCAATGCCCTGGCCGGGGTGCGCACCGACCAATTCACCAACGGCCGCGCCTGGGCGGGGTGAGCTGCGCTTGGGCGGGGTGAGCTGCGCTTGGGCGGGGTGAGGTTGCGAAACCCGACATCGGCCTTGGTCTGGGCCGCCAACGCAGGGCGACTTCCTGAGCCTCATTGGCAACAGGCCGAACGCGCCTACGTCGGCATGGGCCTGATCGATGAGCTTTCACCGGATGATGACGGTCATCCGTATGTTGCACCGAATGCAAACAAGCGGCGACTTGGTTCACGTTCGGCTTGCCGGGTGGGGCTTGTGTGCGGCGGCCGCGGCGGGCTTGATGGTGGTGCGGGTGCGTTGGGTGAGGATGACGTAGCGCAGCACCAGCAGGGCGACGGCCGGGGCGGCCGGTGGCACGGTCTCGTTTTGGTTCACGTTCGGCTTGCCGGGTGGGGCTTGTGTGCGGCGGCCGCGGCGGGCTTGATGGCGGTGCGGGTGCGTTGGGTGAGGATGACGCAGAGCAGCACCAGCGAGGCGACGGCCAGGGCGGCCGGTGGCACGGTCTCGTTCAGTAGCAGGGCGGACCAGAGCAGGGTCAGCACCGGCTGGGCCAGTTGGATCTGGCCGACCCGGGCCACGCCGCCGCGGGCCAGGCCGGCGTACCAGGCGAAGAAGCCCAGGAACATCGAGACGACGGTGAGGTAGGCGAATGCCGGCCACGAACGGGCATCGCCGTGCGGTGGGTGGGTGGCCGCGGACACCAGCGTGATCGTGAGGGTGACCGGCAGGGACAGCAGCAGCGCCCAGCAGATGGTGCGGGCGCCGCCCAGTTCGCGGGCCAGGGCGCCACCTTCGGCATAGCCGAGACCGCACAGGACGATCGCGGCCAGCAGGTACAGATCGGCGGGGGAGAGGGCGCCGCGGGCAGCGCCGGTGACCGCCACGAAGGCCAGCACCGACACCAGGCCCGTGGCGGCGGCCAGCCAGAACGTTCGCGGTGGGCGTTCGCCGGCGCGCAGGACGGCGAATACCGCGGTCATCGCGGGCAGCACGGTGACGACTACGGCGCCGTGGGCGGAGGTCTGCGTGGTCAGGGCCAGCGACGTGAAGAGCGGGAAGCCGACCACCACCCCCAGGGCCACGATCGAGAGCCGTCGCCACTGCTGAGGGGTGGGCCGAGATCCCGCCCGCCAGGCCCCGCGCGACGCCCCCGGTGTCAAGCTGCGCAACGCCCCCGGCGCCGGTCTGCGCAACGTCGCCGGTGTGAGCCTGCGCAACGCCCCCAGTATCAGGCCGCGCAACGCCCCCTTTGTCAGTCTGCGCGACGTCGTCGGTGTCAGGCTGCGCAACGTGGTCGGTGCGAGTCTCCGCGATGTCGTCGGTGTCGGTGTGCGCGACGTCGTCGGTGTGAGCCTGCGCGATGTCACCGGTATCAGGCTGCGCAACGTGGACGGTGTGATTCTCCACAGCGTCGCCGGAATCCAACTGCTGGACGTCGCCGGTGTCTTCATGGTCGACCCCGGGTGTTGGCGATCTGACCGGGTGAACCACAAATACGCCGCGGCCAGGACGGCGGCTCCTGCTGAACGCCCGAACGCTACGAACCACGGGTCGAGATCCTGAACCGCCACGCGGGTGGCCGGGAGTGACAGGCTGAACGCCAGCACGCCCAACGCGCCCAGAGCCAGCCCGGGCGAAGGCGTTATCGTTCGCGACGCAGTAGCGCTACTCTGTGCTCTCATGAATGACGGTAACGCAGCCGCCCGTGTTATCCAAGATCTGCGCGGCGTGGTGGGCGCGGCCAGGGCTGGGGCGCGGCTTCCTTCCGTACGGGAACTGACCGCGCGTCATCACGCTTCGCCCGTCACCGTGGCCGCCGCCATCCGGGCGCTGGTCAAGGAAGGCCTGGTCGAGACCAGGCCAGGGCAGGGCACGTTCGTGGCGCGCCGGGCGACGGTGAGCGAGCGGGCGCCCGACCTGACGTGGCAGACCGTGGCCCTGGGCGCGCGCCGGCCGGGCGAGCACGAGCTGGGGGCGTTACTCGCGATACCGCCGGCCGGGGCGATCCCGCTGTCGGGCGGCTATCTCGAACCGGAACTGCAGCCGGCTGCGGCGCTCGGGGCCGCGCTGGCCCGGGTGGCGCGGCAACCGGCGGCCTGGCAGCGCGGGCCGGCCGAGGGGCGCGAGGACCTGCGGGCCTGGTTCGCCGGCGAGGTCGGACTGCGCGCCGACGACATGGTGATCTGCCCCGGTGGTCAGGCGGCGCTGTCGTCGGCGTTGCGCGCGCTGGCCGCGCCGGGCGACACGCTGCTGGTGGAGTCGCCGACCTATCTGGGGGCGCTGGCCGCGGCCCGGGCGGCGGGCCTGCACGTGGTGCCGGTGCCGGCCGACGCCGACGGGGTATTGCCCGATCAGTTGGCCGCGGCGTTCAGGCGAACCGGCGCGCGGTTGTTCTATTGCCAGCCGTTGCACGCGAACCCGACCGGTGCGACCTTGGCTGCGGACCGCAGGGGTGTGGTGTTGTCGGCCGTACGGGAAGCCGGGGCCTTTGTGATCGAGGACGACTATGCCCGCGATCTGACCATCGACGGTAATCCGCCACCCCCGCTGGCCTGGGACGATGTCGACGGGCACGTGATCTATCTGCGGTCGCTGACCAAGTCGGCCGCGCCAGGACTGCGCATCGCGGCGATCGGTGCGCGCGGGCCGGCCGGGGCACGGCTGCGGACTGTCCGACTGTCGGACGAACTGTTCGTGGCCGGGCCGTTGCAGCAGGCCGCGCTCGAGTTCGTCACCTCACCGGCCTGGGACCGGCATCGCCGCCACCTGCGGACGGCATTGCGGGTGCGGCGGGACGCGCTGCTGTCAGCACTGCACCGCCACCTGCCGGCAACCGCTGTCCCGACGCACATAGGCGGACGTGACGTGGCGGCAGGCTCCGCCCCGATGCTCACAGGCGGACCTGAGGTGCCGGCAGGCTCCGCCCCGGTGCTTACGGGCGGGCCTGGGGTGGCGGCAGGCCCCGCCCCGATCCTTGGGGGCGGGCCGGCTCGTTCGTCGGCTGCTGCTTCGACGCCGAAGGGTGGACTGCATCTCTGGCTGCGATTGGACGACGGCTTCGACGATGTCGGCGTGGCTGCCGCGGCCGCGGCCAACGGCGTTGTCGTATTCCCGGGACGTCCCTGGTTCGCGGCCGAGGCGCCCGCCCCGCACCTGCGGCTCACCTACGCAGCGGCCCCGCCCGAGCTGATGGACGAGGCCGTCCGCCGGCTCAGCGCAGCGATCGCAGCGTCGCGTCCAACGTCGTGAAAACGGTGTCCGAACCTTCGTCGTCCCAGTGCGGCACCGGGTCGGGCCGGCCGGGAGCGGGCGCGTAGAGCCACCACAGGTTCTGCCACGGATCGAGCATCCGGCCCAGCGTCGTCTCGCCGTAGAAGGGCGTCGCCTCGGTGACGGCGGTGGCGCCGCGCTCGGTCGCGCGTTCGAGCAGAACGGTGACGTCCTCGACGCAAACCTGCAGCAGACCGGGCCGCAACGGCCAACCCTCCTGCCGGTCGACGATCATCAGGTCCACGGTTCCCAGTCGCAGCTCGGCGTGGATCAGTTTGCCGTCGGGCATTTCGGTGTGCGCCGCCGCAGTCTCGGTCACCTCGAACACTTCGGACACAAAAGTGATCAGGCCGGCCGCGTTCTCGACCATGACGAACGGATTCAGGACGGCACCGTCGGCCGGCGTGTGCAGAATGCTCATGCCGTCAGTGCATCAGCGATTCAGGTCAGTTCCCGACCTCTGGGACCGACCGCGACGTCGTACGCCCATTCGCGCAGCGCGCGCGTCAGGCCGGGCTCGTCCGCGCTGAGGATCACCGTCCCGATGTCCGGACGTGGTCCTGTGTATGCCTTTTCCTGCAACCATTCGACGACTGGCCAGGCAAAACCGTTGTAGAGCCACAGTTCGCGGATATGCTTGCCCTCGAGCGACTCGAGCAGCGCGATGGCCGCGACACTCGACCGGGCGCGGCGCGCGGCTTTCCCGTCGACGAACGAGAACATCGGATCGACCAGGACGACCAGATTGCCGCGCAGGCGGGCCTGGTCGCGCGCGACGAACACCAGCCACACGCTGACACCGACAAGCACGAGGCCGGCCACTCCCAGCAGGCCCTGTGCCATGCCACGATCGCCGCTCAACTCTCCGAAATCGGTCACGAAGTCGAGCGGATCGTCAGCGTTGTACCAGATCGGAACGGTGACGCCCGGCTGCGGACACACTTCCCAACAGCCGACCCCTTCCTGATGGGTCACCCCGTCGGCCTGGTAGCGGAAATGCATGGTCCGGCGGTCCCGGTCGCTGATCGATTGTTCGAAGATGTAGCCCTGAGCGGGAACCCCGGTCCGCCGCAGCTCGACGGCCCAGTCGTCAAGCTCGAGCTGAGTGTGGACCGGCAGAAAGATCGGTGCCGCACCGGTGGCCAGAACGACCAACGCGGCCCACACTTCCGGGCGTCGCCAGAGTCTCACGGCCAAGATCGTGACAGGTCTCGTCAAAGCCGTCGATACAGCTTCTCGAGCCTCTCCAGATACAACGCCGACGGGTACGCCGCGGTAGCCGCCAATCCGTCCCGAGCCACCCGCGCCCGCAGGCTTTCGTCGTCGAGCATCCGCCCCAGCGCAGCAGCGAACTCGGCCGGCCGTGGCGCACAACTGAACCGATGCGCCCCGTTGTCACCGGCCCGCGTCGCGAGGTCGGCATCGGCCACAACGGCAGGCAGGCCAACAGCTTCAGCCTCGGCGAGGACAAGACTCTGAGTGTCCGTTGTAGAGGCAAAGGCAAGAACGTCAGCCGTACGGTAGAACGCGTCCACTTCATGGCGGGGAACCGGCGGCACCACGTCGACGTGTCGCTCCAGATCCAGCTCCCGCAGGCGACGAGTCAGCGCGGCCCGGCCCTGCCGGACACCCAGCAACACCAGCCGCGCGTCCGGCTTTCCTGCACGCAGCAACGCGAATGCCTCCAACAGCAGCCCCGGATTCTTCTCGGCAGTCACCCGGCCGACCGACAACACGACATTGCCGCGACGAGTCGGCGCCCGCGGTGGCGCCGGCGCAATTGGAGTCGGCAGCACACAAACGGCCGGCTCCGGCCCGAACAAAGCAAATCCCCGAGCAGTCTTGCCCGACGGTGTGATCGCGGCCGCCATCCGCCCCGCCATCCCGCGGCCAAGAGCGATGAGTCGCCCCCGCCGAACCTCACCCGGCCGGGCCAACTCGAGGAATTCCCGCAACGACCAGCCCAGCCGCAGCTGAAGCGCACACCAAGCCGCCCCGATCGGTATCTCGGGAAACGTGTCCGCATAGGCGACCAGATCGGTGTGCCAGGTCATCACCAGCGGCACACCCCGCCGAGCAGCCAACCGAAACGCGGCCATTCCGATCGGCCCGGTCGTATGCGCATGAAAGACATCAGCTGCCGCGCACCGGAACCACGGCGACCCGATCCGCAAGTGCCGCCCCGGAACCGGGAGCGAAGGCACCCGCCCAGGCCGGTAGAACTCGACGTCGTGCCCAGCACCCCGCAACAGCTCAACAGTCAACTCAGCCGACCACGAAACCCCGTCAGGCCGATCAGGATGGCTGTCGCAAAAATGCGCGATCCTCACGAGCCGCCATCGTAGAGACAACCGTCAAAGCCCTCCGCCGGGCCGGCGCCCACGACAACGACGGGGCTGGCAAGAGGCGGGTAGGGAGGGCCGAGCTTGCGGAGAGCGGGCCCACACCGAACCAAGTCCGTGACGCCTCGCTCGCCCGGTCCGATCCTCCACCGCCAGCCTGTTGGCGTTCTCGCCTCCCGACGCGGAGACGACGGTGGGGCTTGATGGTGAACGGTGGCGCGTCTTTGCCGGGCTGACTCAAGAGCTGGTTGCGCGTCGGGATGCCGTGGTTGTGGGTGCTCGCGGCGCCACTGCGCCGCGACGGCACGGAGGGCTGGTGCCGCTTCCGGGCCGCCGCCGTCGAGGAGCGCCGGCCGGTGGTCAGCCGTGGGTGAGGGCGTTGGCAATGGCCTGGCGGGCTGCGTCCCGTAGGGACTCGGTGTCTGGGTAGTCGGACGGGTTCAGGGGTGGCAGGACCTCGACCCGGGCGGTCACGTGTTCGCGCAGGATCATGCCGTCGCGGGGGAGGGCGGCTCTCGTGCCGTGCACGGCAATGGGGTAGACCGGGACCTGGTGTCGTACGGCGAGTTCGAAGGCGCCGTTCTTGAACGGGAGCAGGGAACCGTCGGAGGTGCGGCGGCCTTCGGGGAACATCAGCACGGGGGAGCCTGCGGCGAGCAGGCGGTCGCAGTGTTCCATCATTTTTCGCACTGAGGCGCCGCTGCCGCGGACCACGGGGACGTAGTCGTTGAGGCGCATGTTCCAGCCGATCAGGGGGACCTTGAAAATCTCTTGCTTGGAGACCCACTTGAACGGGCGGAACAGGGCGAACAGCACCAGGATGTCGATGAGCGAAGCGTGGTTGGCGACCAGAACAGCGGAGCCGTGCCAGGGCAGGCGGTCGCGGCCTGTCACCTCCAGACGCCACAGCGGGTTGACGTAGACGTAGAACGACGCCCAGGCCGACGAGTACAGGTGCAGCACCACGCGCCGCCGGTCGAACGGCAGCGTCACCAACCAGACGAGGAGCGCGCCGGCGAAGAACACCACACAGGTGATTCCGATGAACGCCCAGTACGCCACCGAGAACACCCGCAGCATCGGATCATCCTACGGCCTGACGACCTGCGCAGGACCGACCCGTGGAGACGCGTAGCCGCTGTTCGAGCAGCGCGTGCCCGCGCGGGTCGTGGGTTGTGGGCGACCAGTGGGTGGGCCGTGACGGTGCTCGCCATGAGGGTGAAGCGAACCGATTGAGCGCGGCCCGGGCCTGGGCCACGCTGGGGAGGGCTCGAACTAGCCGGCCAGCATTACCCGGATTCGGTTGATGGCCTTGGTGAAGTAGCGGTGGTCTACCGGGCGGGTGAGGAAGTCGGCCAGGGCGAACAGGTCCAGGGCCTGGCTCAGGCGGCGCCAGTTCGGGGGTAGCGCGCCGCCGCCGTCTCGGAAGCCCGCGAGGAAGCCGTTGGTGAACGCCTCCGGGCGCGGGAAGCGGAGCATGTTGCCGATGTCGACCAGCGGGGTGCTGCTGAAGGCGAACTCCCAGTCGAGCACCGCCGCCACCCGCCAGGAGCCGTCGGGGGACTGGGCGGCCAGCAGGTTCTTGGGGTTGTAGTCGGAGTGGACCAGGCGGCGGGAGCCCTTCAACGAAGCCAGCTCCGGTGCCGCGTCGCGGGCCCAGCGGCGGAGGGAATCCTGCTCGGCGGGGGTGAGATGACCGGCCGCGTTGCCCTCCTTCAGGCAGCGGTCGACCCACAGGTCCAGGCCTTCGGCGGGCTCGGCGCCGTCGGGTTCCAGGCGGCCGCCGCTGAAGAAGCCGGGGGCCGCGAACTCGACGGCGCCGATGCGGGCCAGCGTGGCCCCGACGTCGTGGGCCACGGCGAGGAAGGCGTCCTCGTCCAGTTCGTTCACGGGCGTTCCCGGTACGAAGACGGACAGCAGGACGGGTTCGCCCGCCTTCTCGCCGGACGGGTCGGCCGCGACCACCTCGGCCACCGGCACCACGCCGGTCAGGCGGTGGGCCAGCGCCGCCTCCAGGGCGCACTTGTTGCTCCGGAGGTAGCGCCGCAGCACGTACTCGCCGCCGCCGGTCGTGGTGAGGACCGTGTTGTCGTTGCTGTATCCGCCGGTCAGCGCCCGTGTGCCGGTGATCCGCTGCCCGGGCAGCGCGACCTCCTCGACCCATGCCTTGATCTTTGACTCCACGGGCGGGGACCTTACGCCTCCGTGGGCTCGAAGCTCAGCCGGGCCCGTTGCCGGAGGAAGCCCGCCCGTTCCAGGTCGGCCAGGACGTCGGGCCGGGTGGCGTCGACGTCGGCCACCACCTGCTCGGCTCCGCCTTCGACCAGGACCCGCAGGGCCTCGGCCAGCAGCGCCCGCCGAGTCGCGGGGTCGCCGTCCACCGCTCCCAGGTAGCCGATCATCGGCCAGCAGGCCTCGCCGGCCGTGCCCACCACGCCGGAAGGGGCCACGTGCCAGGCCGTGGCTGCCACATCACCCATCAGGGGTGAGGCACTGCGCCCCGGGCGGGCCGACCCTGAGACGGTCCGAGGCGTACGCACTCCCGGAGGCGACCGATGACCCTCACCGCACACAAGATCGTCGGCGAAGAGACGCCCTTTCCCTGGTGGACCTCTCTGCTGCTGGGCGTGTTCAGCGTCGTCTTCGGGGTCGTGGTGCTGGCCTGGCCGGGGCTCACCCTGCGCGTCATGGCCGCGCTGGTCGGCATCTGGCTGCTGTTCGCGGGCCTCTTCCGGATCGTCGGCGCTTTCCTGCCGGTCGGCCGGGGCCTGGCCCGCAGCGTGCTCTCCGGTCTGGTCGGGATGATCCTGGTCGTGGCCGGCGTGATCTGTCTGCGCAACATCGTCACCGCGCTCGGCGTGCTGGCCGCCATCGTCGCGCTGACCTGGCTGCTCGGCGGCATCGCGACCTTCGTGATGGGACTGCAGGAGACCGGCGGCGCCCGCGCCCTGCTGCTGGTCGTGGGTGGGCTGTCCGTCCTGGCCGGACTGGTCTTCGTCTTCACCCCGGGGCTGTCGCTGAGCATCATGATCGTGCTGACCGGCATCAGCGGCATCGTGGTCGGGCTGTCCGAGATCGGGCTGGGCCTGCGCCTGCGCCGGGCCGTCGGCTGATCATTCGTCGGCCAGGATCGTGGCGGCCTCGCGGGCGAGGTCGACCTGCTGGTCGGCGCCGGTCGTGACCTCGACCCGCAGGATGCGGCCGCCGGTGAACGGGAACGGGGGCCGATAGGCGTCGCTCACCGCCTCGCCGCTGTGCCGGCCCACGCTCAGGCCCGGTCCGGGCGAGAACGGGCCGGGCCGGGTCCGCATCGGACCCCCGGCGACGATCCGGTCGTTCACCAGCAGCCGGGCGGTGCCGATCGCCTCGTAGCCGTCGCCGATCCGCTCCTTGGCGAACTCCACGCCGAGGCGGCAGCGCCCGGTGGGCAGGTCGTCGGAGACCAGCTGCTGCTGGTTGATGTACCAGAGCCGCTGATCTTTGACGAAGAGCGCGTGGCCGCCCTGAGCGACCAGGATGCCGGCCGCGTCCTCCAGCTCCACCTCGCACGTGATGCGGAACGACCGGCCGCGCAGATCGGGCGCGTCCCGCCCGGGCACGGAGGCGGCGTCCGGGTGGAACGTGCGCGTCGAGGGGCCCGCCGGTTCGGCCCGTTCCTCGAGCAGAACTTCCGCCACCGTACGGTCGTCGAGCGGGAGCACGGCGAAGCGCTCGGCCTCGCGGAACCAGATGTTGACCAGCTCCTGCACCTTCTCCGGGCGGGCCGCGGCCAGGTCGTGGGCCTCGGACCGGTCGGTGTCGGTGTGGAAGAGCTGCCAGCGGTCGTGGTCGAACCGGCCGCGCCCGGAGGCCGGCGGGTGCTCGGCCACCGCCTTCCAGCCGTCGTGCCACAGGGCTCGTCCACCGAGGACCGCGTAGTACTGGGTGTGCCGGGTGCCCGGCGCCTGCGGGGCGTCGAAGCTGTAACGCAGCGAGACCCCGGGCAGCGGCGGCCTGTCCTCGGGCCACGGCACCCCGCAGCAGTGCAGGACGGTCGGCACGATGTCGACGGCGTGGTGGTACTGGTGGCGGACCTCCCCGCGGGCGCGGATGCCGGCCGGCCAGTGCACCACCAGCGGCGCGCACACGCCACCCTCGTGACAGTCCCGTTTGACACCGCGGAATGGCGTCGAGAAGGCCTGCGCCCAGCCGGCAGTGCCGGTCGCGCCCGCGACGGCGGCCACGATGACGAGGGTGGTGGCGAGCTCACCGGTGGCGGCGAGGTGGTCGACGACGCGGCCGACCTGCTGGTCTGTGTGGTCGGCGAAACCCGCGTACACCTCGGCCGTACGCGCCGAGAGCCGCCGCTGTTCCGCCGGCAGCGAGTCCCAGCGGGGTGGGGCCGGGGCGAGCTGCGTGCCGGCCGGCAGCACGCCCCGCTCGATCATCCGGGGCAGGGCCCAATGACGGTACGCGTCGTAGCCGTCGTCGAACCGGCCGCGATAGCGGTCGATCCACTCCCGCGGCGCCTGGTGCGGCGTGTGCCCGGCGGCCGGGGCGAAGATCATGAACCACGGCTTGTCCGGCGCCGACTGACGCAGGTCGCGCAGGAACCGGACGGCCCGCCCGGCCAGGTCCTCGGACAGGTGATAGCCCGGCTCCGGCGGGCCCCACGGCTCGACCCGGTGATTGTCCGAGACGAGGCTCGGGTGCCACTGGTCGGTCTGCCCGCCGAGGAAGCCGTAGAAGCGGTCGAAGCCGCGGGCCGCCGGCCAGTTCTCCCTCGTCGCACCGGGCCCGTGCTCGGACACCGGCACATTGTGGTTCTTGCCGAGCCAGAACGTGCCCCACCCGTGACGGCGCAGCACCTCGGCCAGGAAGACGTGTTCGCGCGGGATGCGCCCGTGCGAACCGGGGAAACCGGTGGCGGCTCCGGTCAGCCCGGCGTACGCGTTCTCGTGATGGTGGCGGCCGGTGAGCAGGCACGAGCGGGTGGCCGGGCCGAGGCCGGCGGTGTGCCACTGCGAGTAGCGCAGGCCGTCGGCGGCGAGCCGCCCCAGCACCGGCATGGCGATCCGCCCGCCGAACGGCTCCCACGCGGCCGGCCCGGTGTCGTCGTAGAGCACCAGCAGCACGTTGGGCGCCCCGGCCGGGGCCCGGGCCGGCGTGTAAGTCTCCCAGTCCGCGACCGAGTCCCGCACGTCCAGGTTGATGACACCCCGGAAGGCCCGGCCCATGCGGTCAGGGTTGCCCGGCGCCGTGCAGCGCGGTCTGCAGCTCGGCCTCGGCCTCCTTGGACAGCGACGACTTGAGCACCGTGCCGCCGAAGCGGCTGAGCGACTCCACGGCCTTGTCCGGCGTGACCTTCTCGACCACCAGGAAGAGCGCCGACGAGCCGGGCTTGAGCATGCCGCGTACCTGGTCCTGGAAGGTCTTGTCGATGCCGCTCTTGGTGACCAGGCCCATCAGGGCGCCCAGCCCGGCCCCGACCGCCATGCCGAGCACCGGCACGAAGAAGAGCACCCCGAACAGCAGGCCCCAGAACAGGCCCCAGCTGGCGCCGCCGCCGACGGGGTTGTGGTTGGTGTTCACGTGGTACTTGCCCTCGGCGTCGCGGGTGATGACCGCGACCGCGTCCGGTTGGATGATCAGGTCCCGGGACAGGCGGTGCACTTCGTCGGCCGCCGCCGTGGCGGTGGCCTCGTCCGGGTACCCGATCGCGACCAGCGTGGACATAGCGGGTTACCTCCTGCAGGTGGGTGACGCGCCGGATCCGGCGCCGCCTCCGAGCGTGGCCCGCCCGCCGGGGCGTCGCCTCATCCCGCCGGAATGAGCCCGAGGTCGCGCCCGGCCCGTACGGCGTCCGCGCGGTCGCCCACGCCGAGCTTGCGATAGACGGCGGCGACCTGCGTCTTCACCGTGTTGCGGGACAGCCGCAGATCACCGGCGATCCGGCTCAGCGTGAGATGGGTCGGCAGCAGGTGCAGGACGCGCAGCTCGGCCGCGGTCAGTCCGGCGGCGTTCTCGGTCTCGGCCCGGGCGGCCCGGCGGTCGAGCTCGGCCGTGACCGTCCGCAACTGCCCGGCCAGCACGCCGGTGGTGGACAGGTCGGCCAGCGCCAGCCCGGCCTCGGCGGTGGCCCGGCGGGCGCCGTCGAGGTCACCGGCGTCGAGGATCAGCCGCGCCAGCCGGACCGAGGCCATCGCGACCAGCCACGGGAAGGCGCCGGAACCGGCGATCGCTTGCCGGGTCCGGGCAACGGTGTCGTCCCAGGCCGGCCGGTCGCAGGCGACGAGCGCGACCCGTGCGCCGAGCAGGTGGGTCAGGGCCGACCAGCCGCCGTCCTGGTGCCGCGGGCCGAGCAGGGTCGCCGACTCCTTGGCGAAGGCGGCGGCGGTGGTCGTGTCGTTGCCCTCGGCGGCGTGCCAGCCGAGCTCGGCCAGGGCCAGCGCGGCGGCGTCGGCGACGGACTCGGCCCGGGCCACCCGCATGAACCGGGTCATGGCCAGCACGGTGTTGCCGGTCAGCTCCTCGGCCACGCCGAGCAGGACCGTCGTGACCGGATACCAGGGGGAGCCCGGCCGTTCCGCCCGCGCGGCCCGCCGGGCGTACCCGAGCATGTTGTCGACCCCACCCGGGGCCAGCGCGGCCCGCAGCCGGTCGGCGGCCGCCGCCGCTCGCGGCGCATCACCGGCGGCGGCCAGACACTCACGGGGCCGGGTGCGCCGACCGGCCAGGGCATAGATCCACCCGGCCCGTGCGGCCAGGCCGGCATCGCGCTCGACCACCTGATCGCCCAGCAGGTCGAGCGCAGCCGCGACGGTCCGGGCGTGCCCGTCGTCGACCAGTTGGCGGCTGTGCCGGGCGAGGATGCGGCCGACCAGGCCGGCCTCCCCGGCCGCCGCCGCGTGGCGCACCGCCGGCTCGGGTTGCCGGCGCCGCTCGTACCAGGCCGCGGCGCGCCGGTGGACGTCCCGCTCGACCGCCGGTTCCCGACGGCGCAGCTCGGCCAGCAGCATGTCCCGGAAGGCGGGATGGAAGCGGTACGAACGCACGGCCGGGTCGACCGGGGACACGAAGACATTGCGGGCGGCCAGTCCGGCCAGGGTCTGACCCGATCCGGCCCGGCGCAGAGCCGCGTCGCACAGCCCGGCCGACACCGGGTCGAGCAGTGCGGAGCGCATCAGGAAGCGGACGGTCTCGGCCGACTCCCCGGCCAGCACGACATCGCGGAAGTACTCCGACACGTACGGGAAGGCGCCGGAGATCCTGGGGGCCGCGTCGGCCTGATCGCGCAGGGTGAGCGCGGCCAGATAGATGCCGACCGGCCAGCCGTCGAAACGCCGGGCCACGGCCAGCGCCTGTTCCTCAGGGATCAGAGCCCCTGTCCGGCGCAGCACTTCGAGCGCCTCGGCCGCCGAGAGGCGCAGCTCAGCGAGGCCGAATTCGGCGGACCGGCCCTCCGCCCGCAGCCCGCCCACGGGCAGTCCGAGCCTCGTCCGGGCCGCGACCACCAGGTGGCACCCGGCCGGCAGTCGCTCGATGACGTCAACGATCACCTGCTGTCCGGGGCGGCCGCGGATCACGTGGAGGTCGTCGACGACCAGCACCCAGGGCGCGGCGGACCGGACGGGTTCCAGCGCGTCCTCGAGGCGGCGGCGCAGCCGGACCGGGTCGGCGTCGGCGGGCTCGACACCGAGCCACACGAACGGCCGCGGATCGGCGGCGGCCCACTGCCGCAGCACCACCGTCTTGCCGTAGCCGGGCGGGGCGATCAGCAACATCAGGGGCACGTCGCCGGGCACCGCGGCCAGATCCTGGACCAGCCCGCGGCGTACGACGTGCTCCTCGCGCATCATCCCGGCCAGCGCCCCGTCCGCCGTCGCGCGCCGCGGCCCGGAGCGGACAGCGGTGCGACCGAGTAATCACTCAATCGCACTGTGTATCCAAGGCAATGCCGTGTCGCACACCTTTCGTCACTTGCAGGCCTGGTGACCTGCGGCTGTCCGGCCTGGTTGTCCACATTCGGATATCACCCAGCCTGGGTGATGAGACATCCGAAGATCGGTAGAAAACTCGGGGTGAAACCCGGGGTGGGGGTAGGAATCTTGATGGCTGGGGAGACTGCTGCCGATCCGACGACGACACCCGACGGCGATCCGATCATGACCGTCAAACTCGACCCGCCGGGGCTGCCGCCCTGGTGGGTGGTTCGCGAGCGCCTGCGCGACCGGCTCGACGGCGGCCCGTCACGCCGCCTGACCCTGGTCGTCGGCCCGGCCGGTTCGGGCAAGAGCACCCTGGTCGCCGACTGGGTGGCGACCGGCCGGGCCGGGGGCCGGGTGGCCTGGCTCAGCCTGGAACCGGCCGACGACCAGCCCGGCGTCTTCTGGTCGTACGTGGTGGCCGCCCTCGAACGGGCCGGGGCGAGCGTGCCGTTGCACCGCCGGCACGCCACGGCCGACGCGGTCGACCGGTCGTTCCTGGTGCGGCTGGCCGTCGGCCTGGCCGCCCGCCCCGAGCCGATCGTGCTGGTGCTCGACGACACCCACGTGCTGGCCCGCGAGTCCGTCGTCGACGGCCTGCACTTCCTGATCGAGCACGCCGGCCCGCAGCTGCGCGTCGTGCTGATCGGCCGGACCGACCCCCTGCTGCCGCTGCACCGTCACCGGCTGGCCGGTTCGGTGGCCGAGGTCCGGCACGGCGATCTGGCCTTCACCGCGGCCGAGGCCGAGGCGCTGCTGGCCGCGCACGGGACCCGCCTCGAATCGGCCGCGGTGGTTGCGCTGACCGAGCGGACCAACGGCTGGGCGGCCGCGCTGCGACTGGCTGCCCGGGCCCGCCCCGGGACGGATGCCGTGCGGGCGACGCCGGAACTGGCCGACTACATCCGCAGCGAACTGCTGGCCGAGCAGACAGCGGCGACCCGCGACCTGCTGCTGCGGACGAGCGTGGCCGAGCAGTTGCCGGCCGGGCTGGCCGTCGAGCTGTCGGGCCGGCGCGATGCCGCCCAGGTGCTCGACCGGCTGGCCCACGAGGGGGTCTTCGTGACCGTGGCGGCCGGCGCCGGGCGGTCCTACGTGCACCATCCGCAGGTGCGCTCCGTGCTGCTGGACGTGCTGGCCACGGGCCCGGCCGAGCGCGTCACCGAGCTGCACCGGCGGGCCGCCCGCTGGTACGCCGGGTCGGGCCGCTGGTTCGAGGCCGTGCCCTACGCCGTACGGGCGGGGGAGTGGGAGCTGGCCGCGGCGTCAGTGGTCCGCAGCATGGTGATCGGCTGCTTCCTGGACGGGCCCGACGCCGACCGGTGCGCCCGGGCCTTCCGCCGGCTCCCACCCGATCTGGACACGGCCGAGGCCGCGCTCGTGCAGGCCGCCGTCGCGCACCACCTGGGCCGGCCCGAGGCGTGCGCCAAGCACCTGCTCCGGGCGGCCGAGATCCCGGCCGCGACGCGCGACCTCGCCCTGTCGCTGTGCCGGGCCGTGGTCGAGCTGGCGCGCGCCGCCCCGGGCGAACGGGCCGAGGCCGCCGAGACCGCCTGGCTGGCCCTCGGCGCGGCCCTGAACCAGCACACGGCGGTGCCGCCCAAGCTGTCGGCCCGCGTACGCCTGGCCTGGGCCGAGACCCTGCTGCGGCGGCACGACCTGAACGCGGCCCGGCAGGTGCTCGGCGTGGTGCTGGACGGTCCCGAGGTGTTCGGCGCCGAGGCCCGCGAGCTGCTGGGCCGGCTGGCCCTGACCGAGGCCCTGGACGGCCGGCCGCGGCGGGCCGAGGAACACGCCCGGCAGGCGCTGGACCGGCCGGAGATCGACGGCGAACCGCCTTCGGCCGCCCCGGACGTGGCCCTGGCCTGGGCCGGCGCCGACGAGTACGACCTGACCGCGGCCCGCCTGCACAGCGAGCGCGCCACAGTCCGGCTGGCCGCGCGACCCGACGTGCTGCTGGTCAGCCTGCTGGCGCTGGTGCGGGCCCGGATCCACCGCGCCCGGGGCGACGTCGCCCGGGCCGCCGAGCTGCTCGAACAGCCCCGCGACGGTCTGCCGGCCTGGCTCGGCGAGATCATCGAGCTCGCCCGCACCGCGCTGCTCGCCCCCGGCACCCACCCGGACGGAAACGGCAGTACGGCCCGGCACACGCTGGCCGAGGCGACCGCGACCCTGGCCGACGGCGACACCGCCCGGGCCCGCGCGACGGTGGCCACCCTGGCCGGCCGCCCCGAGCTGCCGGTCGACGTCCGGGTCGAGGGCTGGCTCGTGCACGCCGGGGCCGAACTGGCCGACGGTCATCGCGACCGGGCGCGCCGGGCCCTGCAGAAGGCGCTGACCCTGGCCGAGGCCGAGCACCTGCGGCGCCCGCTGCTCGAGGCCCCGGCGTCGCTGCGGCGCTTCCTGCGCGAGGAGCGCGAACTGGGCGTACGCCACGACTGGCTGGGCGTGACCCCGGCCGCCGCCCCGCCCGCCGGGCCGGGGCCGGCCCCGGTGGTGGTCGAGCCGCTCACCGCCAAGGAGGCCGAGGTGCTCGGCTACCTGGCCCAGCTGTTGTCCACCGAGGAGATCGCCCGCACGATGTACGTCTCGGTCAACACCGTCAAGACGCACGTCCGTGGGGTCCTGCGCAAACTCGCGGCGACCCGGCGCAACGAGGCGGTGCGCCGGGCCCGCGAACTGGGCATCCTGCCGGGCTGAGCCGAAGTCAGATGTTCAGGGCGGTCCGCAAGCGGGTTGCCGCCTCGACGAGGTCGGCCGTTTGGAGGTGCGAGAAGCTCAGCCGTACGTGGTCCTCGCCCCCGCCGCCGTCCGCGTAGAACGCGGTGCCGGGCACGAACGAGACCCCGTGCCGTTCCGCCACCGTCACCGACCCGGCCGCGTCGACGCCGGGCGGCAGCGGCAGCCACACGAACCAGCCGCCGGCCGGCGGGGTCACCCCGAGCGCGCCGGCCAGCGCGTCCCGCTGCTCGCGGTAGCGCTCGCGCAGGACCGCCACATGCTTCGCGTACGCCCCGGACGAGCCGTACACGGCCATGGTCATCGCCACCGAGTGGTTGACGCCGCCGCCGCTGTGCACATACCCGAGCCGGGTCAGCCGGTCGACCAGCAGCGGCGACGCGTTGATCCAGCCCAGCCGCAGCCCGGGCGCCACCGTCTTGGCGAACGAGCCGAGGCGGATCACCCCGTCCTCCTCGGCCAGATGCCACAGCGCGGGCGGCGCGGCGTCGCCGTAGAACAGCTCGCGGTACGTGTCGTCCTCGACGATGGTCAGGCCCTGGCACACCAGTTGGCGCCGGCGGTCGGGCGGCAGGCTGCGCCCGGTCGGGTTGCCGAACGTGGGCACGAGATAGAGGAACACGGCGCCGAGCGAGGCGGCCAGCGCGGCCGTCTCTGCGGGCAGCAGGCCGTGCTCGTCGGCCGGGGCCTGCACCAGCCGCACACCGTGGTCGGTGAAGATCTTGAAGGCCAGGTGGTACGTGGGGGCGTCGACCAGCACGACGTCGCCGGGCTCGGCCAGCAGCTGCGTGAGCAGGGCCAGCCCGTGCGAGGCGCCCGCGGTCACGAACGTCTGGTCGGGCGTGGCGTCGCCGACGTGCGAGCAGAGCCAGTCGATCAGGGGCGCCGGCCCGGGCGCATGGCCGTAGGTGAGGGCCTGCCAGCCGTACGTGGAAATGCTTTGCGCCCCGGCCTGTGACCACTGGTCGAGGGGCAACAGGGCGGGTCGCGGGTGACCCCAGCCGAGGTCGAGGAGCCCGGGCCGATGCTCGAACTGGACGATCGTCACCGTCCCGAATCTAGTCTGGGGACCATGAAGATTCTGCTGCCGGACAGTGTGCTCCTCGACCCGCGACTGCCCGAGGGCGTCACCGCCGTGCGCTACGCGCACACCCGGCCGATCCCCGACGAGCACACCGACGCCGAGGTGCTGGTCGTCTGGAACAACCCCGGTGACCAGCTGCGCGACGCCGCCCAGCGGCTCAAGCAGGTGCGCTGGGTGCAGACCCTGGCCGCCGGCCCCGACGCCGTGCTCGCGGCCGGCTTCGGGCCCGACGTGGTGATCACCTCGGGCCGCGGCCTGCACGACGACACAGTGGCCGAGCACACGCTGGCGTTGACCCTGGCCGCCGTACGCCACCTGCACCTGCTGCTGCGGGCCCAGGCCGCCCACCACTGGGCCGACGAGATGCGCGAGCTGCAGGCCGCGCCGGCCACCCAGGGCTTCTACACGCTGCGCGACGCCAATGTCGTGATCTGGGGCTTCGGCAGCATCGCGGCCGTGCTCGCGCCGCACCTCGAGGCACTGGGCGCGAAGGTCACCGGGGTCGCTCGCAGCGCCGGTCAGCGGCACGGCTTCGAGGTCGTCACCGAGGCCGAGTTCCCGGCCCTGCTGCCGCGGACCGACGTGCTGATCGGCATCCTGCCCGCCTCGGACGAGACCACGCACGCCTTGAACGCCGACGTGTTCGACCTCCTGCCCGAGCACGCGTGGGTGGTCAACGTCGGCCGGGGCGTGACGCTCGACGAGGACGCGCTGCTCGACGCGCTCGAGGACGGCGCCATCGGCGGGGCCGCGCTCGACGTGTTCGAGACCGAGCCGCTGCCCGAATCGTCCGGACTGTGGAACGAGCCCAACGTCATCATCACCCCGCACGTCGCCGGTGGCCGCCCGGTCGGGGCCGACGCGCTGCTCAGCGAGAACTTGGTCGCATTCCGGGAGGGGCGCTCGCTGCGCAACGTCGTCGAAGGTTAGCCTCGCCTAATGACGAGGGTGATCGGGACCGAGGCGGAGCTGCGCGAATACGTGGCCCCGCCGCCGCAGTTCATCGCGGAGAAGGGCATCGACCACATCGACCCCGAGTCGCGCCGGTTCATCGAGATGAGCCCGTTCTTCCTGCTGGCCACCTCGGCCGAGGACGGCACGTGCGATGTCTCACCACGGGGCGACCCGGCCGGCAGCGTGCTGGTGCTCGACGACCGTACGCTGGCCTTCGCCGACCGCAAGGGCAACGGCCGCCTCGACAGCCTGGTCAACCTGCTGCAACGCCCCCGGGTGGGCATGGTCTTCATGGTGCCGGGTTCGGGCGACACGGTACGGGTCAACGGCCACGCCCGGATCGTGGCCGACGCGCCTTACCTGGACCGCATGGCGATGAAGAGCGTGATCCCGAAGCTGGCCGTCGAGGTCGTGGTCGAGGAACTGTTCCTGCACTGCGCACGGGCCTTCACCCGCTCCCGCCTGTGGGACACGACCACGTGGCCGTTGAAGGCCGACGTCCCCAGCGCCGGCCAGATCGCCAAGAGCATCTCAGGCACCGAGGTCGAAGCCAAAGTAATCGACGACGCCCTCGACCTGGCCGCCGCCGACCCTTACTAGGCCGACCGGCCGTACCCCGCCTGCTGCTGCTCATGGCCGTCGAGGGCGAGGCTCTGGGGCGCGTCGTCGAATACCGAGGAAACCCCCGTCGAAGCGGCCTTGGAGGTGTCGTTTCCATGGAGTAACCGGCCGACCCTGATTCGTGACGAGACCGGTGAACTCGGCACTGGCTGGGTCATCCGCGCCTGAGGTGAGCGAGCTCAGCCTCTGGCTGCTTCTTCAAGGGTCTCGCGGAACGCGTGGGCGGCCGGGGAGGCGGCCCCGGCCAGGCGCTGAGCGGTGAAGATGGTGCGGCGGGGCCGGTCGGGCAGGTCGAGCAGGCGGCAGGACGTGTCGCGGCCGGCCCAGACCAGGTCGGGGATCAGGGCGACGGCGTTGCCCGACTCGACGAGGCGGATGTGGGCCTGCAGGTCGGCGGTCTCATAGCGTACGTCGGGTTCGAAGCCTGTGGATCGGCAGAGTTGCTCGGCGAAGTGGCGGGAGGCCGTGCCGCGCGGTTCCATCACCCACGGCATGTGGCGGGCCCCGTCGAGGGAGGCCACCGGGTGCAGCGCCGCCGCCTCGGCCGGTAGGGCCAGGCGGATCGCGTCCGTGGTCAGCGGGCGGCGGTCGAGGCCGGGATGGTGTGGCGCGGCGTGGGCCGGGTATTGCTCAGCGATAACCATGTCGAAGTCGCGGGCCCAGGTTTCGCGCAACGCTTCCTCCGGCTCGCGCTGCACCATCTCGACCCGTACGTCAGGAAAGCGGGTGGCCATGGCCAGCAACGTCGCCGGCATGAGGGCCAGTGCGGCCGACTGGAACACGGCCACCCGGACCCGGCCGCTCACCGTCGCGGTCGAGGCCTGCAGGCGGGATTCCGCGCGTTCGAGCATGTCGAGCACCTCGCCCACCGATTCCACCAGGACCTCGGCCTGCGGGGTGAGCTGGACGCCGCGTCCGGCCTTGCGCAACAGCGGCATGCCGGCCTCTTTCTCGAGCTGGCTGAGCTGCTGCGACACGGCCGACGGCGAGAAGTTGAGGGCCTCGGCGACGGCGGCGATCGTGCCCCGGACGGCCAGCTCGCGCAGCAGCACGAGACGCCGGATCTCGAGCATGGCGACCTCCGCGGAAACGTTAAGCAGAACTGAAGAGTACTCGTCGAAAACCGTCGCTTTTCCTGAACGGAACCCGGAAGGACACTTTCGGCATGTCTGAACTCGCACAGTCGCCGGCCACGCAGGCCGAGCTCGCCGATGAGGCCATCGCGCTGGTCCGCCGCTGGCTGCACGAGGCCTCGACCATCAAGACCACCGGCTCGGCGGCCCAGCTGGCCGGCGTGCTGCGCGACCCGAAGGGCCTGGCCTTCGCGGTCGGCTTCGTCGACGGTGTGGTGCGCCCCGAGGACGTCCGGGTCAGCGCCCGCGCCCTGAACGCGCTCGCGCCCGACGTCCCCCGCTTCCTGCCTGCCCCCTTGCGCGGCGCGGTTCGGCTCGGCGGCGCGCTCGCCCCGGTGCTGCCGGGCGTGGTCGTGCCGATCGCCCGGCGAGTGCTGCGCCGCATGGTCGGCCACCTGATCGTCGACGCCAGCGACGCCAAGCTGGGCCGGGCCATCGCCAGGATCAAGCGCCGGGACGTACGCCTGAACGTCAACCTGCTCGGCGAGGCCGTGCTGGGCCGCGGCGAGGCGACCCGGCGGCTGCGCGAGACCGAACGCCTGCTCGGCCGCGACGACGTCGACTACGTGTCGATCAAGGTGTCCTCGACCGTCGCCCCGCACAACCCGTGGGCGTTCGACGAGGCCGTCACCGAGATCGTGGAGCAGCTCACGCCGCTGTTCACGCTGGCCGCCACGGCGCGTACGCGCAAGTTCGTCAACCTCGACATGGAGGAGTACAAGGATCTCGATCTGACGATCGCGGTCTTCACCCGCCTGCTCGACAAGCCCGAACTGCGCGAGCTCGAGGCGGGCATCGTGCTGCAGGCGTACCTGCCCGACGCCCACGCGGCAATGATCCGCCTGCAGGAGTGGTCGGCCAAACGCCGGGCCAACTGCGGCGCCGGCATCAAGGTGCGCCTGGTCAAGGGTGCGAACCTGCCGATGGAACAGGTCGAGGCGACCGTGCACGGCTGGCCGCTGGCGACCTGGGGCACCAAGCAGGAGACCGACACCAACTACAAGCGTGTGCTCGACTACGCGTTGCATCCCGACCGCATCGGCAATGTGCGGCTCGGGGTGGCCGGTCACAATCTCTTCGACATCGCGTACGCCTGGCTCCTGGCCGGACAGCGCGGGGTTCGCGCGGGCATCGAGTTCGAGATGCTGCTCGGCATGGCCGAGGGCCAGGCCGAGGTCGTCAGGCGTGAGGTCGGCGGGCTCCTGCTCTACACCCCGGTCGTACGGCCGGAGCAGTTCGACGTGGCCATCGCGTACCTGATCCGCAGGTTGGAGGAGGGCGCGAGCAGCGACAACTTCATGTCGGCGGTGTTCGAGCTCGACAGCAACTCAGCCCTCTTCGCTCGTGAGCGCGACCGTTTCCTGGCCTCCCTGGCCGAGCTGGACGACGAGGTGCCGGCGCCGCGTCGTATCGCTGTGCGGCCCGTCGTGCAAAACGGGCTTTTCGCCAACACGCCCGACACGGATCCGGCGATCGCCGCAAATCGCACTCAATTCCGCGAGGTGTTGAAGCGGGTTTCTTCGACCAGGATCGGCATTGAAGCGATCGACGGCGCCCGCTTGACCGACGAGCGACGCCTCGACGACCGCCTGGGCGCGGCCGCGGCGGCCGCCACCGCCTGGGGCGCAATGACCGGCGCTGAGCGCGGCGCTGTGCTGCACCAGATCGGCGAGGCCCTGGAGGCTCACCGGCTCGACCTGCTCGAGGTCATGGCGTCCGAGGCCGGCAAGACGGCCGACCAGGCCGACCCCGAGATCTCCGAGGCCATCGACTTCGCGCACTACTACGGCGACCTGGCCGCCGAGCTCGACACGGTCGACGGCGCGGTCGCCGTACCCGAAAAGCTCACCCTGGTCACGCCGCCGTGGAACTTCCCGGTGGCCATCCCGGCCGGCTCGGTGCTGGCCGCCCTGGCCGCCGGGTCCGCGGTCGCGCTGAAGCCGGCCGGCCCGGCCGAGCGCTGCGGCGCCGTACTGGCCGACATCATCAAGCCTGTGCTGCCCGACGCCGACCTGCTCACGCTGATCCAGGTCGAGGAGCGGGCCCTGGGCAAGCAGCTGATCAGCCACGCACTGGTCGACCGGGTCATCCTGACCGGCGCGTACGAGACGGCCGAGCTGTTCCGGTCGTTCCGGGCCGACCTGCCGCTGCTGGCCGAGACCAGCGGCAAGAACGCCATCATCGTGACCCCGAGCGCCGACCTCGACCTGGCCGTCAAGGACGTGATCAGCTCGGCCTTCGGGCACGCCGGCCAGAAGTGCTCGGCCGCCTCGCTGGTCGTCCTGGTCGGCTCGGTGGCCCGCTCCGAGCGGTTCCGCCACCAGTTGCTCGACGCGGCCCGGTCGCTGACCGTGGGCTGGCCGTCGGACCCGCGCAGCCAGGTCGGTCCGGTCATCGAGCCGGCCGCGGGCAAACTGCTGGACGGCCTGACCAAGCTCGGCCCCGGCGAGTCGTGGCTGCTGGAACCCCAGAAGCTCGACGACAGCGACCGCCTGTGGAGCCCCGGCATCCGCGACGGCGTGACCCGCGGCTCGGACTACCACCGCACCGAGTACTTCGGGCCGGTCCTCGGCATCATGACCGCCGAGACCCTGGACGAGGCGATCGACCTGGTCAACGACGTCGACTACGGCCTCACCTCGGGTCTGCACTCGCTCGACCCGGAGGAACTGGCCCGCTGGCTCGACCGGGTGCAGGCGGGCAACCTGTACGTGAACCGCGGCATCACGGGCGCGATCGTGCGCCGCCAGCCGTTCGGCGGCTGGAAGCGCTCGGCGGTCGGCCCCGGCACCAAGGCCGGCGGCCCCAACTACCTGGTCGGTCTCTCCGGCTGGCAGTCGGCCCCGTCCTCGTCGACTGCGAAGATCGACAACGTTGCCGTCCGCGCGCTGCTCACGGCGGCCGGCAACGACCCCGCGCTCGAACGCGCGGCTCGCAGCGACGCTGCCACTTCTTTCGGTACGGCGGAGGACGTGTCCGGGCTCTGGGCCGAGCGCAACGTGCTGCGCTACCTGCCGGTCCCGGTCGAGGTGCGTCTCGCTTCCGGCGGTTCGGTTGCCGACCTGCTGCGAGTTGTCGTCGCGGGTCTAGGAGCGGGCGCGCCGTTCCGGGTCTCGACGGCCACCGCCCTGGACGTCGAGCTGCCGGTCGACGTACGGGTCGAGGACGACACCACGTTCGCGGCCGGCCTACGCGGCGTCAACCGGGTCCGCCTGATCGGCGGCTCGGCCGAGGCCCTGGCCCGGGCCACGGACGGCCGCCCCGACCTCGCGGTCTGGTCCCACCCGGTGACCGAGGCCGGCCACGTCGAGATGCTGCCGTTCCTGCACGAGCAGGCCGTCAGCATCACGGCCCACCGCTTCGGCAACCCCGACAAACTGGCCCACTCAGTCCTGTAAGAACCTGGTCAGCGAACGGCCGTGTGGTTCTCTGCCGCGCGGCCGTTCGACGTTCCAATTTCACCGCCCGGCGAGCCTTCCCAGCCGACCCGCGACGCCTTGGAACAGGTGGCAGACGGCCTCCACCGCAGCTAGCGCCGCCTGCCGAGCGAGGGGAGGCCACCGCTGACCGCTTTCACTGACGACCCCCACGCGAGGTCAGCCGCGACGCGGTCCGGCGCGAATGTCTGCTCGAGATAGGCGCGGACCATGTTGTCGCCCTCGCTGGAGGTGCGGGCCCGGGCGCCGTCACGCTGAGTCGTGGTCGCGGTTCGCTGGAAGCAGGTCGGGCAACGCTTTGTGCCAGGCCGGGCCCGCCCCTCTTGGAAAGGAGTGGCGGTCGAAATGTCATGTCCGCATCGGGCCAGCCCTGGTTCATCCGACGGCAGATGGGCCGACCAAGTCAGCTCTCCATGGTGCTTCCGATGGACGTGCACTGTGACGAACCACAAGCGGCCCGGGTCGCGTTGAGGCCCTGCGAAATCCTGCCGCCGCACAGGAGCGGGTTTGTCTGGAGACTGCTGCGCGGCGGCGCCCAGGACTGGGGACTGACTTGCCTTGGCCGGTGAGGTGATGAAGTCTTCGAGAAGCGCTATCAGTTCGGGGACGGCGGCGGTGGGCACGATCGCCTCCGCCGAGTCGAGCGGGATCGCGGCTCGTGCGACTGGCCGCCAAAAGGCGATCCGCGCGTTTGACTGGCCGATCAGCTCGTACCGAGGCCCCCGTGGTTCGTCTCCACCGGCCCGGACGGACCGGAGAGCACGGAGGAGCAGGCGGACGTCGGCGCTCAGGATCGAGAACGACGCCGCTCCGGTGGATCGGATGTGCGGACCACGCAGGCGTGTCCACCGCCCCGCGGCACGGGCGTTCCACCCTCTCATTTGCAGCTCAACGCCATGATCGGCCTCCCCTGCGTCGCGCCGCGAGGGCGGCGTGGCCTCCTCGTCGGCAGCTCCTGGCCCGGGGATGAGACAAAACTGCGACCCGTCGGTATCGGGCTCCTACTCTTTCGGTATCTCCTATCGGTTAGATATAGTAATGGACATGCGTCGATCGCTTGCGGTGGTTGTGACCGTTGTTCTGGCTGTGGCCCTTGGCGGCTGTGGGGATGACCCCGGGAGTGAGGCGTCGGCCGGGAACTCGGTTCTGCGGATCGGGTATCAGCGGTTCGGGGGGCTCAGCCTGGTCAAGGCGCGCGGGGACGCGCCGGGGGTCACGTGGTCGCTGTTCGAGAGCGGGCCGGCGCTGACCGAGGCGTTGAAGGCGGGGGCCATCGATCTCGGGCAGACGGGGGAGGCGCCCCCCATCTTCGCGGCGGCGGCCAGGACGCAGTTCGTCATCGCGGGGGTGGGGGCGCCGTCGCCCCGAAGCGAGGCCGTTCTCGTCAAGGCGGCCAAGGGATACAAGAGTTTCGCCGATCTCAAAGGCAGGACGGTGGCGCTCAACAAGGGTTCCAATGTGCACTGGCTGCTGCTCAAGCTGCTCGAAGCCAACAAAATGACGTTGTCGGACATCAACGTCAAGTATCTGAAGCCGGCCGAGGGGCGGCCCGCGTTCGACAACGACCAGGTCGATGCGTGGGTCATCTGGGATCCGTACTTCGCGCTGGCCGAGCAGCCGGGGGTGCAGGTCCTGGCCGACGCCACCGGGGTCGCCAACAACCGCGAATACCTGCTGGTCGGCAAGGACGCGGCGAGCGCCAAGACCGAACAGATCAAGAGCTTCCTGCAGACGTACGAGAAGACGACGGCCTGGGGGATCGAGCATCCCGATGAGCGGGCCGAGGTGCTGGCGCCCGAGTTGAAGATCGACGAGCCGACGACCGAGCGGGCGCTGGCCCGGGCGGCCCAGCCGGTCGACCAGCTGAACGCCTCGATCGGGGACGAGTTGCAGGCCATCGCGGACGGCTTCGCGGAACTGGAGCTGATCCCGGGCCAGGTGGACGTCAAGTCGCTCGTGGATCCGCGGTTCGCCGAGGCCGCGCCGTGACGCTGGTCGCCGCGCCGGACACCGAGGTCGCCTCGACGGCCGCGCCGGGCCGCGTCAAGCGCCGCATCCGGTGGCAGCGCGCGCTGAGCCCCGTACTCATCCTGGCGTTGTGGGAAGCGGCGGCGCGGGCCGGGCTGATCGCCGCGGACAAGTTACCGGCGCCGAGCACCGTGCTGCAGACCGGGTGGCGGCTCGCGCGTGACGGAACGTTGGGCGACCATCTGCTCGACTCGCTGACCCGGGCCGCGCTCGGGCTGTTGATCGGTGGGACGCTGGCGCTGATCCTGGGTTCGGTGGCGGGGCTGCTGCGAGCCGGGGACGACGCGATCGACCCGCCGGTGCAGATGGCCCGGATGCTGCCGCACCTGGCGCTGGTGCCGCTGCTGATCATCTGGGTCGGGATCGGCGAGTCGATGAAGATCACGCTGGTCGCGCTCGGCGCGTTCTTCCCGCTGTACTTCAACACGTACGCGGGAATTCGCGACATCGACCAGAGGCTGGTCGAAGCGGCGCGCACGTGCGGGCTGGGCGCCTGGCAACGGATCCGGCACGTCGTGCTTCCGGGTGCGCTGCCGTCGCTGTTCCTGGGTCTGCGGCTGGCCATCGGCGCGGCGTGGCTGAGCCTCGTGGTGGGCGAGCAGACCAACACCCAGAACGGCATCGGCTTCCTGATGATGGAGGCTCGCGAGTTCAGCCAGACCGATGTGGTGGTGCTCGGGCTGTTCGTGTATGCCGGCCTCGGCCTGCTGTCCGACCTGCTGCTCCGCATCCTCGAAAGGAGAACCCTGGCGTGGCGCCGAGGACTGCAGGCAACCTAGTCGTACGGGCCCGGGGTGTGCGCCGAGCCTTCGGACCCACCCCTGTCCTCGACGGCGTCGATCTCGACATCGCCGGCGGCGAAGTGGTCGCGTTGCTGGGTGGCAGCGGTTCGGGCAAGAGCACGCTGCTGCGCATCCTGGCCGGACTGGACGCGGCCGCCACCGGCGAGTTCGCCGTGCCGGCCCAGCACGCGGTCGTCTTCCAGGAGCATCGCCTGCTGCCGTGGAAGCGGGTCATCGACAACGTCGGCCTCGGCGTCAGCGACCGTTCCCGCTGCACGGACGCGCTGGCCGAGGTGGGTCTGGCCGACCGGGCCCGGGCCTGGCCGGTCGAACTGTCCGGCGGCCAGGCCCAGCGGGTCGCCTTCGCCCGGGCCCTGGCCCGCGAACCGTCGGTCCTGCTGCTGGACGAGCCGTTCGGCGCCCTGGACGCCCTGACCCGCCTGCGCATGCAGCAACTGTTCGGCCGGTTGCGGGCCCGCCACGGTTTCGCCGCTCTGCTGGTCACCCACGACGTCGAGGAGGCTCTGCTGCTGACCGACCGCGCCCTGGTCCTCGACCGCGGCGTGATCGCCGCCGACCTGCCGGTCGAACTGGACCACCCGCGGGCACCGGACCGCCCCGGCTTCGGCGCGCTGCGTCGGCGGCTCCTGGACCTTCTTGGTGTGCCTGCGGTGGTTTAGGACACGCTGGTGAGCGCGAGGGCCGCGGCGGTGCGACGATGCAGGAATGGTTTACCCGTTCGGTCCTGGTCCTGAGGTCGGTGGGCCGGTCGGCGAGTCGTACGCGGTGGCGCTGGTCCGGACCGGCGACGCGAGTGGTGTGACCGGGGTATTGCGGCGTCTGCGGTTCACCGGGTGGGTCGCGCCGGTCCAGGGGGAGTGGGTGCCGGTCGTGGCCGTGCCCGGTGGCGGGACGGTCGCGGCTGGGCGGCGGGGCATCGTGGGGGTCGGGGAAGAACTGGCCGGGGAGTTCGGAGCCACCGTGCTGGTGCTGCGGGTGCTTGCCGATCGCCAACTGGCCCTGGTGGCCTGGGTCGATGGCGAGGAGACCGGGCGTTTCGTGAGCGACCCGTCGCGGGAACCGGGGGCCGACGAGGACGTGCTGGACGATCCGCTCGGGTTGGAGAGCACCGCTTCGTTCGCGGCCGCCGCGGGGCATCCCGAGCGGGGGCAGGAGCTGGTCGAACTGCTGCGCGAGCCGATCGACCCGGAGAATGTCATCGAGTCCGAGCGGCTGTCCCGGGTGTTGCGATTGCTCGACCTGCCGACTTGGCTGGTTGCCGTGGTCGCGTTGCCGCGCGACATTCCCACCGGGCCGCAGGCGCGGGAGACGACCCGCCTGGGTCTGGGACGGACCGGACTGGCGGGACTGGTTCTGCCTCGACTGACGCGGCGCCGTCGCCGGCCGCCGCCGGTCATTGCCGACGCCCCGCAGGGTGGGCCCGACATGGACCCCTGGCTCATGTGAATCAGTTCCGGCGGCGGCGGGGGCGCCAGGCCTCGACCACTTTGGCCACCGCTGTCACCAGGAAGAGCCGGCCGGTCAGGGCTTCGAGCACGGCCAGGCTGCGGCCCGGATTGGCCGCGGGCACCAGATCGCCGTACCCGGTGGTGATGAGCGTGACGAAGCTGAAGAACAGCGCGTCCGGCAGGGTGGCGTCCCCGGCATCAGTGAAGAACGCGCCGGGCTGCAGCAGCGCCACACATCAGTAGGCGAAGCCGAAGGCCAGGCCCAGCATCAGGTAGGCCGCGAGGGCGCCCAGCAGGAGTTCCTTGTCGGCGGCCCGGCGGGCGACGTCGGCCACGATGACCAGCGGGGCCATCGCGTACAGCACGCAGCCGGCCAGGAAGGTCAGGCCGACCAGGCAGTTGGTGGGGGAGGCCACGGCCCACCCGGCGGACACCAGGGCCAGGACGAACACGCCGGTGGCGGCACGTCGCAGGTGGGGCCGGATCGAGGCGAGCCGCAGCACGTACCAGACCGTGCCGATCTGGACGACCAGCACCAGAGCGACGCAGATCCGCTCGGTGATCGACGTCGCCAGCACGTAGGCGAGCACGATCAGGCCGATGACCGGGGCGTAGCTCGGCTTCCCGGCCGTGGTCGCGTCCGACATCGCCTGAAAGTAGCGCCGCCCGGTGGCCACCGGGTCACACGGGACGGACGAGAAAGGCGCCTGCTCACGCGCGCAGGGCACGCGGAGGTGCCGCGGCACGCCGCCCCGCCAGGTCGACGTGCCGCGGAAGGTCAGGCCGGGGAGCGGAGCGGCACCTGGCCCGCCCGCAGGACGTGGGCCGGGTCGTAGCGTTCGGCCAGCGCGGTCAGCCGGTCGATTGTCTGACGATCGTACGAGCGGGCAATTCGCTCGGAGCCCGCGGCCGCGCTGTGGTTGGGCAGGGCGCCGCCCGTGGCCCAGGGAGCCAGCGCCGAGCGGACCGCGGCGGCGTGCGGGGCGACGGCGTCGGCGATCGGCGGGACGGGTACGCCGATGATCGTGAGGGCGAAGGCGGCGTCGCGGTGGCACAGGGCGCTCGGCTGGGCCGGGGGTTCGGCCAGGGCGCCGCCGAGTTGGCGCAGCTCGACGATCACCTGAGGCGAACCGGCGTCGGGGCCGGCCACGGCCAGCAGCGCATCGACGGCCTCGGCCGGGAACGACGTCAGCAGGTCGGTCTCCTCGATCACCGGCATCGGGTCGGTCGGGTCGGCGTGGACCATACCGATGGCCGCGTACGGGATTGTCTGCACGGCGTCGATCACGGGCTCGGCCGCCGCGCGCATCGGGGCTAGCACCGCCGCGCCCGACTCCGCCGTGCCGGTCCAGGCGAACCGGACGGCGACGGTGAACCGGCCCGCCAGCGGTTCCGGGACCCCGGGCATCGGGGGCAGTTGCAGCAGCGCGAGCGAGGTGGTCGCCTCGGACGGCAGGGTGGTCGACCACTCGCGCCAGCGATGAACGACTTGGTAGGCGTCGGTCCCGGCGAAGTACAGCGCCCCGGCGTAAACCGTAGGCAGGGCCACGAGATCGAACTCGATCGCCGTCACGATGCCGAGCGCGCCCTTGCCGCCGCGGAGGCCCCAGAAGAGGTCGGGTTCGGTCGACGCGGTGACCCGCCGGTGCTCGCCGTCGCCGGTGACGACCTCGAAGGCCCGCACCCGATCCGACGCCCACCCGAACGTCCGCGCGACCGGCCCCAGCCCACCGCCCGTCGTGTAGCCGACGACCCCCACGCTCGGCGCCGCCCCACACAGTGGCGCCAGCCCATGCGGAGCGGCCTTATCCAACACCTGCTGCCAGCGCACCCCAGCCCCCACCCGAGCCCAGCCGTCCGGGTGTACCAGGCATTCGTCGAGTCGCCGGGTGTGGATCAGGATCGCGTCGTCCAGGGGCGAGGCCAGGCCGTGGCCGGTGGCCTGGACGGCCACGGCCCGGCCGGTTGCGCCGGCGAACCGGACGGCCTCGGCGACGTCTCGGGCGTCGGCCGCCTCGACGACGGCGGCGGGGGTGGCCCGGATCGCGACGTTGAAGCCGCTTGTCAGTTCGTCATACAAAGGCTCGCCCGGCATGGCGAGAGTGCCGGTCAGGCGGGCCTTGAGCGCCTCGATGGTGTCGACGGCGGTGGTCATGGTGGTCCCTTTCGGTCATCGGTGTCGTGATGACTCTGCCGAGCCCCACTTGTGATCGGCTTAAGGCTCGCTTCTCAACGGGGTGAAAAGTGGTGGTCGCGTAGAAAAGCCCGGCCACCGGTGCTTTAGCCAGGCTTCACGAGCCGCCACCGGAAGGCCCCGGGCCGCGCGGCAGACCTGTGGTTCGATCCACCAGCGGAGGGCCCCGGGCGGCGTGGCAGACCTGTGGTTCGATCCGCCACCGGTGGGTTCCGGGCCGCGCGGCAGATCTTTTGATTCGGTTGTCGATTTCGCCGGGCGGTGTGCGACGACCCGATGACATCCATGATGGGTTCGGGAGGCACTGATGAAGTACGCATTGCTGATCTATCAGACCGAGAAGGACTGGGCCGAGGCCGATGAGGACCAGCGACGTCAGGCCTACGAGGCCCACGGCCGGTTCGCCGCGCTGCTGAAGGAACGCGGTGCCGACCGAGGCGGCGAGGAGCTCGCGCTCACCGACACGGCGACGACCATCCGCTCGGGCGGTCTGCTCACCGACGGCCCCTACGCGGAGACGGCCGAACAGCTCGGCGGCTTCTACCTGGTCGAGGCGCGCGACCTCGACGAGGCACTGGAGTTCGGCCGCGCCCTCGCCGCCCTGGGCGACATCGTCGAGGTGCGTCCGGTGGTCGCGTACGAGTGAGCGCCGTCGAAGCCGCTTTCCGCGAGCACCGGGGCCCGTTGCTGGCCACCCTGGTCGCCGAGCTGCGCAGCTTCGACCTGGCCGAGGACGCGTTGCAGGACGCCTTCGCCGCCGCCACCCGCCAGTGGCCCGGCGAGGGCGTCCCGCGCCGCCCCGCCGCCTGGTTGCTCTCAGTGGCCCGCCGCCGAGCCATCGACCGCCGCCGCCGCGACCAAACACTGCTCCGCTACCTCCCCCTGCTGATCACTCCAGAGGAAGCACCCCCGCTCCTCCCCACGAGCACCGGAGATGTGCGCCCGATCCGACCAACGAGTTCCGGTGAAGCGCGCCCGAGACCGCCGAGTGTCGGAGATGCGCGCCCGATCCGACCAACGAGCGTTGGAGATGGGCGCCCGATCCGGTCGCCGAGCGCTGAGGAAGTTGCCGCGACGCTGCCCGCGAGCAACGGCGAAGCGCGCCCGAGACCGATGAGTGCCGGTGAAGTGCGCGCGGTCCGGCTGGCGAGTGCCGGTGAAGTGCGCGCGGTCCGGCCGGCGAGTGCCGGAGATGCGCGCCTGACCCGGTCGCCGAGTGCCAGGGGAGTGCCCGCGAAACTGCCTGCGAGCAACGGGGAGGCGCCTCCCAATCGGCCGGCGGGCGCACAGGAAGCGCCCCCGAAGCCGCCCGCGAGCACCAGGGGAGCGGTCGGGTCGGGCAGCGCGCTCGAGCCCGGCGAGCCGGGTGGGCAGGCGACGGACGAGTCGTTGCAGCTTCTGTTTGCGTGTTGCCACCCGGCGCTGGCCCTCGAAGCGCGCGTCGCCCTCACCCTGCGGTTCGTGGCCGGGTTGACCGTTGCCGAGATCGGTCGGCTCTTCCTGGTCAGCGAGGCGACGATGGCTGCCCGCGTCACCCGGGCCAAGCAGAAGATCCGGACCGCGGGGATTCCGCTGCGGGTGCCGGCGCCGGCCGACTACCCGGCCCGGGCCGACGGGGTGCTCGCCGTGATCTATCTGCTCTTCACCGAGGGCTACCGCTCGTACCGGCATGACTTGGCGGCCGAGGCCATCCGGATCTGCCGTCTCATGCCGCCCGCCCCCGAAACCACCGCCCTGCTCGCGCTCATGCTCCTGCAGCATTCCCGCCGACACGCCAGATTGTCCGACAGTCGTATCGTCCTATTGCCGGACCAGGACCGTACGCGCTGGAACGCACGCGAGATCGCCGCCGGTCTGGCCCTGCTCGAGGCGCCCGCACCGCGAGGCCCGTATCGGCTCCAAGCGCTCATCGCCGCGCAACACGCCCTCGCCCGCCACGCCACTGACACGGACTGGCCGCGCATCGCCGCCCTCTATGCCCAGCTCGAGGACCTGACCGGCTCCCCGGTCGTCCGGCTCAACCGCGCCATCGCCGTAGCCGAGGCCGAAGGCCCACAACGCGGCCTCGACCTGCTCGACTTCGACCTGCCCGGCCACCACCTCCCCGCCGCCCGGGCCGAAATGCTGCTGCGCCTCGGCCGCACCGCCGAAGCGGTGAAGCAGTTCGATCTTGCCCTGGCATCAGCGACGACCGACACGGAGCGTGACCACCTTCGGCGGCGGCGAGAGAGCGCTCCCGGTACCGGTACCGGGTGAGCGCCGGTACCGGTTACGGCGACCGAACATCCGTTCCCCGGGGCCGTTCGGGCAAGGTGCGTTCCGGAACCGCGGCGAGATGTCCGATGCCTGTGTGAATGCGGTACCCCACCGGCGTTCCGGTTCTTGACATGTCGATGTGTCTATTGCTTGCTGTGATCCAGTTTGTTGCTCCCCCGTTAACGGAAGGGACCTTCCCGCATGACGACAAACGCCGGGCGGCCGTCCGGTCGCCGGCAACTGCGACGGATCTTCGCCGTTGGGCTCGCCACGGTCACCGTGGGTGCGCTCACCAGCGTCCCCGCCGCCGCAGCCCCCACCGCAACACCGGCCGCGAAAGCGGCCACCCCCAATTTCGGTAGCAACGTCACCATTTTCGACCCGAGCATGCCGGTCGCCGAGATTCAGGCGAAGCTCGACGCCGCGCACGCGCAGCAGGTCAACGCCGAGATGGGCACCAACCGGTACGCCTTCCTGTTCAAGCCGGGCACCTATGGCACCGACGCCCAGCCGCTGCAGATCAAGGTCGGTTACTACACCGAGGTCTCCGGCCTCGGCGCTTCACCGAACGACGTGGTGATCAACGGAAAGGTGGAGGTCTACAACCGCTGCCTGACCGAGAACGGCACCGCGAACTGCCTCGCGCTGGTCAACTTCTGGCGCACGCTGTCGAACCTGTCCATCAAGGTCAACGGAGCGGGTCAGGACGGGTGCCGCGCCGGCGCCAACTTCTGGGCCGTCTCGCAGGCCGTGTCGCTGCGCCGGCTCAACGTCGACGGTGGCTTCACGCTGATGGACTACTGCACGGCCGGCCCGCAGTACGCGAGTGGTGGCTTCATCGCCGACTCGCAGTTCGGCGGCGTCACCAACGGTTCGCAGCAGCAGTGGCTCACCCGTAACAGCAAGGTCGGCAACTGGTCGAACGCGGTCTGGAACCAGGTGTTCGCCGGCGTCGAGGGCGCGCCGGACGACGCGACGTTCCCCGACCCGCCGTACACGACCCTGGAGAAGACGCCGCTGAGCCGGGAGAAGCCCTTCCTGTTCGTCGACGCCAAGGGCAAGTACAACGTCCGCGTGCCGAGCGCGCACCGCAACACCAGCGGTGTCAGCTGGGACGAGGACCTGACCAGCGGCCGGACGATCCCGCTGAGCGACTTCTTCGTCGCGAAGCCGTCCGACCCCGAGTGGCTGATCAACGCGAACCTGCTGCTCGGCAAGAACCTGCTGTTCACGCCGGGCGTCTACAACATCGATCAGACCATCCACGTGTTGCGGCCGAACCAGGTCGTGCTCGGGATCGGCCACGCCACGCTGACCGCGGTCAACGGGGCCACGCCGCTCAAGGTGGCCGACGTCCCCGGTGTGATCATCGCGGGCGTCACGATCGACGCGGGTCTCAAGGAGTCGAAGAACCTGCTGCAGGTCGGCAACAAGAGCGGGCTGAAGATCAGCTCGCCCTCGAACCCGACCACGCTGTCGGACGTCTACTTCCGGGTCGGCGGTCCGCACATCGGCAAGGTCGACACCGCGCTCGAGGTGAACAGCGACAACGTGCTGATCGACCACACCTGGGTGTGGCGCGGTGACCACGGCGTCGAGGGCTTCACCGAGGGCGTGAACGGCGACACCCAGCGGTGGCGCACCAACACCGGTCGCTACGGCGCCATCATCAACGGCGACAACGTGACCGCGACGGGCCTGTTCGTCGAGCACTTCCAGAAGTACAACACCATCTGGAACGGCGAAAAGGGCGTCACGGTGCTCTACCAGAACGAGCTGCCGTACGACCCGCCGACGCAGGCGGACTGGATGAACGGCAAGACCAAGGGTTACGCGGGTTACAAGGTCGGGGACAAGGTCAAGAACCACACGCTGTACGGCGCGGGGGTCTACGTCTTCAACCAGAACAACCCGGCCATCGAGACCGAGAACGGCTTCGAGGTGCCCAAGCGTCCCGGTGTGAAGCTGCACCACATCATGACCGTCAACCTCAGCGCCGGCGTGATCAACCACGTCGTCAACGGGGAGGGCGCGGCGGCCGACATGACCAAGGTCGGAGCGCCGGTGTTCGTGACGGACTACCCGGCAGTACCGTAGGCAAAGCAAGAGGAAAGGCCGGAACCCTCTCGGGGAGTTCCGGCCTTTTCCACGTTCAGGGGAAGGATGCCTCCTGGCGGGGTAGGCACCCGTCCCGTCCGCCATTCTGCCCCGGCCGGGCCGTTTCGGCATGGACCGAACAGGCGAGGATCCTGCGGCTTTACGACAGTGCGGTTCCTATTTCGCGCATGGCGTGCAAGACCATCGAAGTGTCGCCCGGCGCGAAGTTGGCCAATACTGCGTACGCCTGTTCGCCCCGATAGCCGACGTCGGCTCGGATGCCGTCATCAGTGCCCGTTTTGTTGCGAACACTGTCGGTGTGCGCCAACGGGTCGTCGTGAAAGGCCGACGCGACCATCGAGAGGTCGGTGCTCGTGGCCAGCCAGCCGTCCAGCCGCTCGGACACCGCGGGCGTCAACAGCTCCCGGCGGTTGATCCGGTGCATGAAGGCCGCCAGTTCGCCGGCTGCGCCGGTCGAGAGCGTCGGCGGATGATGCGGCCCGCGATTATTGCGTACGAAATCAAGCAGTTGAGTTTCGTGCAGTCCCAGCGCCGTAGCCGTCCGCCGCACCGCGGGCAGCCCGACCCGCGCCAGCAGCACATTAGTGGCGTAGTTGTCGCTCACCGCCGCGATCAGCACCGCCAGATCGGCGACTGGCAGCGCGTGGACGGCCAGATGCTGCCACAGTCCCGAGTCGGCCACCGCGAGCGCCGGATCCTTGCTCAGCACCTCGCCCGGGTCGAGCTCGCCCGTCTCGAAGCCCCGCGCGACCTCGGCCAGCAGCAGCAACTTGCCGATGCTGGCCGTCCGCAGCCGCTGCCCCGGCTCGTGCGAGGCCCGGCCCGGCACGTCGATCGACCAGGACACTCCGGGTGTGGCCGCGACAATCCGGTCGACAACTTCCTGAAGATCCATACGATCATTGTCGTGTCTCCCCTCGACGACCTCCTGGCCCGGGCCACCGCCGACCCGAACGTGGTCGGCGTCGTCCTCACCGGCTCGCACGCCCGCGGGCTGGCCACGGAGAGCTCCGACGTCGACGTGGTCGTCATCGTCGCCACGCCCAGTGACACCTGGCGTCGTGACCGCACGCCGACGCTCGACATCGCCCCGGTCACCGCGGAGCAGATGGCCGACACGTCGGTGCTGTGGCCGCGCTACGGCTTCCGGGACGCCCGGGTGCTGCTCGACCGGGGCGGGGTGGCGGTCCTGGTCGACCGCCAGTCGACGCCGACCGCCGAGGAGGCCCGCGAGTGGGCGCGCGAGGGGCTCGACGGGTACGTGAACCAGCTCTACCGAGCCGCCAAGAGTCGCCGCGACGGCCACCCGGCGGCCGCCCACATGGACGAGCAGGAAAGCGTCCAATGGCTGCTGATGACGGTGTTCGCGCTGCACGGCCGGCTGCGCCCGTACAACAAATACCTGGAGTGGGAGCTGGCCACCCACCCGCTGCCGGATCCGTGGAACGAGGCGCTGGCGCCGGCCTACGTGGCCCACCACCCGGTCGAGCTGTTCCCGGCCGTGGCCGACCTGGCCCGCACCCACGGCCACGGCGACATCATCGACGACTGGGGCGCCGACATCGACCTCATCCGGCGGTCATCGGCACGATGACCGCGTACGCCGACGCGACCGGCCCGCCTTCCAGGTAGACCAGGATCTGGCCGCGCTCCAACCGGCTGATCCCGTCCTGCCGAACGGTGCCGTCGCACGGAAACTCGCCGCGCACGTACTCACGCTCATTCGCGCCGACCTTCA
Source organism: Paractinoplanes aksuensis (assembly GCF_024137025.1). Classification (GTDB taxonomy): domain Bacteria; phylum Actinomycetota; class Actinomycetes; order Mycobacteriales; family Micromonosporaceae; genus Actinoplanes; species Actinoplanes aksuensis. The sequence goes on along the minus strand of NZ_JAMYJR010000040.1, from coordinate 103,717 downwards.
CGACGTACGTCAGGATCCGCGCGGGATCCTCAGCGGCACAGGCCGCCTGGACCATGTACTCCCTGTTCCGATCGGCGTCGCGACGCACCGTGGTCTGCCCGTGCGACACACCGTCGCGGATCGTGATCACCCGCCGCACCAGCTCACCGTCGGCCACGGCGGGCACCTTGACCGGCTTCGCGGCGGCTGCGGCCGTCGTCGGTGCGGCCGGCCGGCTCGTGACCGGGCTCGCCTCGCTGGTGGCCGGGGTGGGCGACGGGGTGGGATCCGCGCTGCAAGCGCCCAGGGCAGCGAGCGTGGCGATGGCGGCGAGCCGGTGGGCGGTGATCACAAAAATGATCGTCGCAGACGCGCTCGACCGGCGAAGCGGATCGTTCCGAGCCGGAACGGCCGGCCGCCTCACCCGAGCCGCTTGACCAGGAACCGGCAGGGGTCGGCCACCTCGTGCCAGGCCACCAGGTAGGTGCTCCGGCGCTCGGCCTGCCGCCGGTAGCGGGCCTCGTGATACCGGCTCAACCCCGGCGACGGCATGGCTTTCTCCAGCATCGCTACGTCCTCGGCCCGGCACTCCCTGATCTCCACCGCCCCACCGTGCGCGGTCAGCGGAAACAAGGCGACGCAATTTCCCGCCGCCGGCTCCTGACGCGCCCGGGGGCCGGCGGCGGTCACCGACGACGTGGGGCAGACCAGGGGTAACAGGTGGGACCGCCGCGCCGAGCCGTAGCCCCCGTCAGTCGCTGCTGCCGCCGCCTCCGCTGTTGTTGTCGAGGGTGGTGGCGGCGTCGTACGCCTTGTTCTCGGCGATAGCGGCGGCGTGGCGCTGGGGCAGACCCCAGCCGCGCCGGAAGATATCGTCGCCTGGGCGCTTGTAGCTGCCGCGGATCTGGCGGGTGGCTTTGCGCGCAGCGGCCAACTTGTCCACGGGCCGGCGGCGCCGGCGCATCCACACCGCGAGGGCGGCGCTCAGCGCGATGATCACGGCTGCGGAGACGACGATCCACGTCATCATTTCACAGTAGAAACGAGTAACAACATGCGAGCGGCCGGACAGGTAGGGGTGTGACGACACTGCGACCCGACCGGGAGGCCCGCTTCCGGCTGCTCTACGCCGACGCGTACGCCGATGTCCTGGCCTTCGCCCAGCGCCGCGGGCATCCGAGCCACGCCGAGGACGTGGTGGCCGAGGCGTTCCTGGTGGTGTGGCGGCGGTTCGAGGACGCGCCTCGCCGCCGCGACGACGCCCGCGCCTGGATCTTCGGCATCGCCCGCCACTGCCTGCTCAACGCGCAGCGCGGCCAGGGGCGTCAAGAAGCCCTCACCGTACGCATCTCGGCCGTCCCACCCGACGGGCCGGGCGAGCCGTCGGCCGAGCTGATCGACCTGGCCGCCGCCTGGAAGCAGTTGAGTCCGGCCGAGCAGGAAACCCTGGCCCTCACGGTGTTCGAGGATCTGACCTCGGCCCAGGCCGCGCGCGTGCTCGGTATCAGCGCCGCCACTTACCGGATCCGCTTGATGCGCGCCCGCCGGGCCCTGCGCGGGCACCTCGCCCCGGGGCCTTTTCCCGCCGAGCTGATGGAGGCCCAGTCGTGAAGTCGCTGCGCGCCCTGGACGTCGCCACCCCGCCCACCTTCGAGCAGTACGAGCGGGCCGCCGCCACCCTCGACCGTATCGTCGCCACGCCGCCCGATCCGCCGCGCCGCGTGTTCTTCCAGCGCTGGATGCTGGTCCCCGCGCTGGCGGCCGTCGTCGCGGTCGCCGTGATCGTCGTCCCGTGGGGGAGGAGCGGCCGCGCGTACGCCACCTGGACCCCGGTACCTGTGCCCCTGTCCGCGGCCGAGACCGACCTGGTCGGCGCCGCTTGCCGGGACGACATGCGTATCTACCAGTACCTGGACCTGAATCGGGCCGATCTGGTGCTGGCCGAGCGCCGGGGCGAGATCGCGGCCCTGGTCTATCGCCACGACGATCCGGCCTCGATCGGCTTCTGCCTGGCCCGCAACCTTCCCGGCTCCGACGACGTCGACGACGTGAAAACCAGTTACGCGGGCAGTTCCGGCTCCTTCGGGCAGGCGCCCCGCGGTGCGTTCACGGAGGGTGCGCTGACCGTCGACCCCGACGGGTTCTCCATCACCGAGGGTATGGCCGGCCCGGATGTGGTGGGACTGACCATCCGTACGGAAGGGCTGACCGTGCAGGCTTCGGTGCGTGACGGCCGGTGGGTCGCGTGGTGGCCGGGCCAGGCGCTGGTCGAGGTCGGCCGGGGCGAGTGGCGGGACGAGCCGCGCTCGTACGATGTACTACTGAACGACGGTCGGACAATCCCGAATGCGAGGCCGGCCCGGTTGCCGGGCTAAGCGGCCAGCGAATGGGCCACCCGGCGCAGGAACTCGTTGTTGGACGCGGTGCCGCGCAGCTGGTCGAGCAGTTGGCGCATGGCGTCGGGGGTGCCCAGCACGCGCCGCACCTGGTTGACGATCGCGAGTTCGGCCGGCGAGAGCAGGGTCTCGTCGTGCCGGGTGCCGGTCGAGGAGAGGTCGATGGCCGGGAAGATGCGGGCCTCGGCCAGCGACCGGTCGAGCTTGAGCTCGGCGTTGCCGGTGCTCTTGAACTCCTCGAAGATCAGCGTGTCCATGGCCGACCCGTTCTCGACCAGGGCCGTGGCGATGATGGTCAGCGAACCGCCGCCGTCGATGTTGCGGGCCGCGCCCAGGAACCGCTTGGGCGGGTACAGGGCCGACGCGTCCAGACCGCCGGACAGCGTACGCCCGCGACCCGGCGCGATCAGGTTGTAGGCGCGACCCAGGCGGGTGATCGAGTCGAGCAGCACGACGACGTCCTGCCCCTGCTCGACCAGGCGCTTGGCCCGCTCGATGGCAAGTTCGGCCAGCGCCGTGTGCTCGTGCGGCGGCCGGTCGAACGTGGCCGCGACGACCTCGCCGTGGACCGTGCGCTGGAAGTCCGTGACCTCCTCGGGCCGCTCGTCCACGAGCACGACCATCAGGTGCGCCTCGGGATTGTTGTGCGCGATGGCGCCGGCGATCTGCTTGAGGATCGTGGTCTTGCCGGCCTTGGGCGGCGCCACGATCAGCGCCCGCTGCCCCTTGCCGATCGGCATGGCCAGGTCGATGACGCGGGTGGTGAGCAGCCGCGGATCGGTCTCGAGGCGCAGCCGCTCCTGCGGGTAGAGCGCGGTGAGCTGGTAGAAGTCGGGCCGGTGGCCCATCGGCCGGTCGAGCTGCAGAGTGGCCGGCTTGCGCCCGTTGGTACGGGCCGTGCCGCTGATCCGGTCGCCGCGGCGCAACCCGAGCCGGCGCACCTCGTGCGTGTTCACCGGGATGTCGTTCCTCCCGGGCAGGTAGCCGTCGAGGCGCAGCCAGGCGCGGTCGTCGGCGATGTCGAGCAGAGCGTCCTGAAAGAGGACCTCGGCGGGGGTGGCTGTGACTGTCATGGGGGTACTCCTCAAGAGCCTGCGACAAATGCAGGGCCTGCGATGAAGCAGGGTGTGGAAGAAAGGCCGGAATGGTCTCGGCCGGAGGTTCGCCGCGGGGGCTACCAGAGTCTGGTGCCGCACCCGGAGGCTGCGCTCAAGGTAGCACGGCGTCGTCAGATGACATCCCGGGGACACGCCGTGTTTGCCCGGTGGACGCCTGCGCGGTATGGAATGCCTCGTGCACCACGCCAACCACTACTACGGCCACAGCCATGTCCTGGCCCGCTACTGCGGCCTCGACGACACCGATCCGCCCCGCCTGCACGGTTACCTGCAGCACGGCTGGAACATCGGCGACGGCATGGCCCCCGACCACGAGTACGTGCCGGGCGTCCCCAAGTTTGTGTGGTCGGAGCGGGTGCGGCGGCGGGCCTGGTCGCTCGGCCGGCGCGAGGTGTACGTGGTCGGTTCCCCCTGGGCGTACCTGGTGGCGATGGAACCCGAACCAGCGGGCGCGCCCGAGCGGGCCGGAACGCTGTTCTACCCCTTCCACGGCTGGGAGGGTCAGCACATCATCGGCAACCACGAGGGTCTGATCGACGAGATCAAGGCCACCGAGGAGGGCCCGGTGACGGTGTGCCTGTACTGGCAGGAGTTCCGCGACAAGCGGGTCCGGGCGACCTACGAGCGGGCCGGCTTCCGGGTGATCTCCCACGGCTACCGGGGTGGATGGTGGAAAGACCTCGACCCCGGGTTCCTGTACCGTCAACTCGCCGAGCAGCGCCGGCATTCCCGGGTGGCGTCGAACCGCCTGAGCAGCGCGATCATGTACGGCACGCTGGCCGGCTGCGAGCCCGCCGTGTACGGCGACCCGATGCAGCTCGAGCGCGAGAAGTCGGCCTTCGGCGGACAGGCCCGGATCGTACGGGAATGGGCGGATCTGCACGGGCCGAAGCTCGATCTGACGGTGGCGCGGCGCATCGCCACCGCCGAGCTGGGCGCCGACCGGCTGCTGCCGCCGGCCGAGCTGCGGCGGGTGCTCGGCTGGCCGTCCCTGCGTGAAGACCCCGATTTCGAGCTGACCGGAGTGTTGACCCGATGACCACCCTGATCGGCGGCGAAATGCTCGCCTGGTCCGACCTCGACGGCAGCCACGGCCGGCCTCCCGCTTCCGGCGCCGCCTTACGGTCACTTCTGTCTTCCTCCCGCGGGCGTACGTTGGTCGTGGGCCCGCACGCTCCGGAGTTGCTCGAGTCGCTACCGGCCTCGCAGCTGACCGTCCTCGTCCGCGGCGACTCGGATGTGCCGGCGGTATCGCGGGACGGCGTAACCGTGCTCTGCGGCAGCCTCGAGAAGCTGGCGGCGGAACCGGTGTACGACACGGTGATCGCCCTCGACGGCCTCGACCGCCTGCTGTCCGCGGAGGCCGAGCCGCACTCGTGGAACGAGACCCTGGCCCTGCTGCTGGCCGTCCTGGCCCCCGGCGGCCGCCTGCTGCTGGGCGTGCGCAACCTGTTCGGTGTCGACCGCCTGGTGGCCCTGCCCACCGCTCCCACCGACGCCGAGTGGGAAGTCCCCGACGACCACGACCCCGATCGCCCCGCCGGTCACGCCCGGTTGCTCGCCCACCTGACCGCCAGTGGTCTGCGGGCTGCCCGTGACTACGCCGTGTACCCGTCGTTGTCGTCACCCACGCTGCTTTTGAGCCGCGAAATCCTTGCCGAGCTCACCCTGTCGGGCGCCCTCGAAGCGGCGGTAGCCGCAGCCGTCCAGCCCACCACCGACGCCCTGGCCGATCCCGCCCGGCTGGCGACGCGCGCCGTGCGCAATGGCCTGGCCGCCGAGCTGGCCCCCGCCTGGATCGTCATCGCCGACCGCGCCGACCGCGCCGACCGCGCCGACCGCGCCGACCGCGCCGACCGCGCCGACCGCGCCGACCGCACTGCCCGCGCCGCTCCGGCCGTCCACGCCGCTCCGGCCAACCATGCTGCTCCGGCCAACCATGCTGCCCCGGCCGCACCGGGCGGGGCCGTCGCCGGAACCGGGCTGGTCGCCATGACTGCGCGGGCCGCTGCTCCCGCTGGTCCGTCGGAACCGGTGGGGCCCGGCGAGGGCGTAGCCGCCGCGACGCCGGACGCGTTCATCAACGGCCAGGAGGCACGTCTCCCGGCGTCAGGTCTCCCGCGCGGCCGCACCCTGGAGGACCACCTGCTGGCCGCCGCTCAGCGCCGCGACCTTCCCACCATGCGCGAGTTGCTCACCGCCTGGCAGTCGGCGCCGGCCGCCGGTGTGCCCGCGGGCCAGGTCGTCGTCGGCCAGAACGGCGACCTCACCGCCTTGGCCTCACCCGGTGAGCCGCTGGCCGCGTTGCGGACCTTCGCCGCCGAAGCGATCGCCGGCGGCTACGCCCACCTGTGGCCGATCCCGGCCGACGAGGCCGAGCTGACCGCAGTCCTGGCCGGCATGACCGGCCGCGAACTGGAGCCCGACGAAGTCCCACCGGCCGTTGCGCCCACCGCCCACGCCGTCGGCGACCTGCTGGCAGCCCGCGACCGCCTGACCCGGGAGCTGGCCGAAGCCAAGGCCAAACACGAGTGGTACGAGCAGATGCTCCTACGCCGCGAGGCCGAACTGAAACGGGTCCGCCAGCTGAACGCCCTGCTCTCCGCCACCGTCCCGGGCCGAGCCGCCACCACTCTGGTCGGCGGCCTCCGCGCCGGGAAGCGCGCCGTGCGCTCCGTCGTCCGCCGCACCCGAGGCAGCTGACGCTCGGCCGAAGCTGACCAGGCACGCATCCACCCCGAAACCGAGGAACTCGCCCCCGCCCAGGTCGCCGTCGCCCAGACCCGCGTCGGGTAGTCCTCCCGCCACGACTCCGGCAATCGATTACCGATTCGCGATTTCAACTGACGAACTCTTCGTTGCCCAGGTCGCTGTCGCCCGGCCCAGGTCGGCAGACCACCTGGCACGATGCCCGCAATCGATTAGCGATGCGCGATTTCCGGCTATCGATTACCGATTCGCGATCGCGGGCGCCGGGACAGAAGCAAGGCTGGCGGACTGCCGTCCTGACCGGGCGGGCCGGGTGGCCCGCCCGTTGTGGCGGCGGGTCAGCGCAGGGAGCGGAAGGCGGCCCGCAGCTCCTGGGCGAACAGGCCCGGCTCCTCCCAGGCGGCGAAGTGGCCGCCGCGGGCGGCTTGGCCGTAGTAGTTGAGGGTGGGGTAGGACTGATCGGCCCAGCTGCGTGGGGTGTTCCAGATCTCGCCGGGGAAGGCGCTGAAGCCGACCGGGACGCGGGGGTCGGGCAGGGGTGCGCCGCCCGCGGCGGGGGCGTCGGGGCCGTAGGCCTCCCAGTAGGAGCGGGCTGTCGAGGCGCCGGTGCCGGTCAGCCAGTACGCCGTGATGTTGTCGAGGATGTGATCGGGGGTCAGGTTGCCCGACGGGGTGTCGTCGACGAAGGCGCCGGCGATCTTGTAGTAGGCGTCGGTGTCGTGGTCGATCATCCAGGCGGCCAGGGCGGTGGGGGAGTCGAGCAGGGCGTAGCCGATCGTCTGGGGGCGGGTCGCCATCTCGACGAAGTAGCCGTTGCCGCTGGTCTGGAAGGTCTTGATCGCGGCCAGCGCGGCCTTCTCCTCGTCGGTCCGGTTGGGCAGCGCCGCGGGGTCGTTGAGCGCGGGCACCAGCAGGTTGGTGTGGATGCCGGCCAGGCCGTCGGGGCCGATCCGGCCGAGCGCGTCGGTGACTCCGGCGCCGACGTCGCCGCCCTGGGCCACGTACCGGTCGTAGCCGAGGCGGCGCATCAGCTCGGCCCAGGCGTTGGCCGTGCGGACCAGGTCCCAGCCGGTCTCGGCCGGCTCGCCCGAGAAGCCGTACCCGGGCAGGGACGGCAGCACCAGGTGGAACGCCTCGGCCGGATCGTCGGGGGCGGTGAGCGGGCCGACCGAGTCGAGCATCTCGATCACCGAGCCGGGCCAGCCGTGCGTCATGATCAGCGGCAGCGCGTTCTCGTAAGCCGACCGGACGTGGACGAAGTGGATGGTCACGCCGTCGATCTCGGTCGTGTACTGGGGGAGGGCGTTCAGCCGGTGCTCGACGCGCCGCACGTCGTACTTGTTCTCCCAGTACTGGCACAGCGAGCGGAGCGCGGCCAGCTGCACGCCCTGCTTGCGGTCGGCGACGAGCTCGCGGGTCGGCCAGCGCGTCGTCGCCAGCCGGCGGTGCAGGTCGTCATAGGCCTCGTCGCGGAACTGCACGGTGAACTCTTGGATCGCGGTCATGTCACGCACTGCCTTTCGAGGGTCGAGGCGGAACACCTCGAGCCTCGCCCGGAGAGCGGGCGGCGCGCACCCGTGGGACACCCTGGCCCGTACCCCGGGGGCCCGGGTCAGGCCGTGACCTCGTCGTAGATGTCCTCGAGGGCGCGGCTCTGCCGGGCCACGTCGAAGTGGGCCTCGGCGCGGGCCCGGGCGGCCGCGCCCATGGACGCCTGCAGGGCCGGGTCGTCGAGCAGTTTGCGCAGGTTGGCGGTCAGCGCCTCGCGGTCGCCCTCGTCGCCGAGCAGGCCGGTCACGCCGTCGGTGACGGCTTCGGGGATGCCGCTGTGGCGGGTCGACACGACCGGCAGGCCCAATGCCATGGCCTCGACGACCGTGGTGGGCAGGCCTTCGCTGTCGCCGTCAGCCGCCGTACGCGAGGGGGCGGCCAGCACGCGCGTCTCCGCGAGCAGGCGGTAGACCTCGGGGGCGGGCTGGGCGCCGAGGAAGGTGGCGTCGACGCCCAGGCTGCGGGCGTAGCCCTGCATCTCCGCGAAGCGCGGGCCGTCGCCGATGAAAAGCGCGCGCGCTTTGAGCGAACTGAGCGCGGCGATCAGGTCGTCCGCACCCTTCTTCTCGACGAACCGGCCGACGAACGCCACGTCCCACTGTTTCGGCCCGTCGGGGACCGTGGCCGGCAGCGGCACGCCGTTGTAGTGGACGCGGACCTTGGCCGGGTCGGCGCCCCAGTGGATAGCGCGCTCGCGGATCACGTCGGAGACCGCGATCAGCACTTGAGCGCGCTGGAAAACCGTGCGTAGATTGCGGCGGTAGCGGACACCCTTGGGCCCGGTGCTGGACGGCTGGCGGGTCACGTCGTGGCCGTGCAACGTCACCACCAGCGGGATTCGCGCGCGGGCGGCGGTGCCGCTGATCAACCAACCGTCGCCACCGAAATGGGCGTGCACCACTGCCGGTCGTACGCCGGCAATCAGTTTTTGCATGTTGGGCGACGAACCGATCAGTCGCAGGCGCAGAAACGCGCGACGATCGGCCTCGGACGGATAGGCGATCAGATCCGTGTCGCGGGCCAGGGGCGAGTCGATTTTCGTGGCGCCCGCGTAAACCGGTTTCCAGCGGGTCAGCGAGTCGGCCTGGCTGCGGATGAATGTCTCCGAGCCCAGCAACATCGCGCTGCGCCAGACGAGAACCTCAGGCATTCTTGCGACCGACAACCAGATCCCGTACGCGATGACGTACCGCCGGAGGCAGAGCCCAGATCTGCAGGAAAGTGACGTATTCGAGCGGGCCCGGCTGACCGTTCTTGCGCGCCTCGCTCAGCAACTCGCGGAACACCTTCGCATCGCGGGTCGGGGCGGCCATCGAACTGATCACTGACATGGTGACGGCAGCGTACGCGCGTGGAGTGAAAAGGTGGCGGTTGGCGCGCGCCCAGGCCAGCTGCTCCTCCCACGGATTCTGCAGGCTGATCCGCTCGCGGTTCTCGTCCTGGTGCCAGAGCACGAGCGGCTCGGGCGCGTAGAGCAGTTCGACGTCGTCGTGCTGCAGCGCGCGCAGCGTCCAGTCGAGCTCCTGCTGGCGGCGCAGGCCGACGGTGAACGGCACGCGGCGCAGCAGCTCGGTGGGAGCCATGATCGTCGACGTCTGAATGAAACCGTCGCCGTAGAACAGGCCGCGGCGGACGAGCAGGTACTCGCTCAGCGGCTCGCCGGGCTCGGGCAGGCGACGCGGCATGACCGTGTCGGCCCGCGGCGTACGGCTGATCATGCGGGTGGCGACGATGGGGGAGGCCTTGGTCGCGGTCCCGGCCAGCTCCAGCTGCCGCTCGATCTTGTCCGGCATCCACTCGTCGTCGTCGTCGAGCAGCGCCACGTACCTGCCCTCGGCGATGGCGACGCCCTGGTTGCGGGCGTTCGGGGCCTTGCCCCGCTCGGGCAGCACCAGCACCCGCAGCCGCTCGTCGCCGATCTCGTTCAGCGCGGCGACCGTGTCGTCGTCAGGCCCGTCGATCACGACGATGACCTCGAGGTCGCGGTGGCTCTGGCCCAGGGCGCTGCGGACCGCGCGCGTGGCCAGTTCCGGGCGGTTGCACGTCGGGATGACGACGCTGACGTCCATGTCGTGGATACCTGCTTCAGGCTGCCGGGAGCGGTTCAGCCGGAGATTAGGCGGGCCCGGCAGCCGTGCGGTTAATTGCGGGCGGCGCCGACGCGAAGCGCGTATGTCCCGGTTCATGCGGGCAGGCGGTTTCACATGGCGAAGTCACTCGACCGAGGTAACGCGACGGAAGCGGTTCGAAGCGTACGGTGATTCGCACCTTGGCCGCGGAAGAAGGAGAAGTGCCGGTGGCGGGGCTTCTCGATCGCCTCGAGCTCGGGGATCACGTCTGCTGGACCGTCGACGACGACGAGATCCGGCGGGACGCGGTCGTCGGCGTGCTGCACGGCGGACTTCAGGCCAACCACAAGGTGATCTATTCCGGTGACGAGCCGGACGCGGTGCTGTCCGCGCTGAGCCGCCGCGGTGTCGCGACCCGGGCCGCGAGCGAGTCGGGTCAGCTGGCGGCGGTGACGCCCGAGGGCAGCTATCTGGCCGGCGGCTCGTTCGACGCCGAGGGCACGCTCGCCCACTGGAGCGTCGAGAAGACCCGGGCCCGCGCCGAGGGCTATCGCGGCCTGCGCGTCGTCGGCGAGATGAACTGGGCCCGGCGCCAGGTTCCGGGGGCCGAACGCCTCGAGTGGTACGAGGCCCGGTGCAACACAGTGTTCGCCGACGGCTTCGTGATGGGCATTTGCGCGTACGACCCCAGGCAGTTCGATCCGATGCTGCTGAGGCGCCTGGCCCTGGCGCACCCGGGTGCGGCCGGCCCGCTGCTGCCCTTCGATCCGGACACGTCGCTGCGCATCCGCAGAACCGATGAGCCGTACGGTCTGTGGTTGTCGGGCGAGGCCGACATGTCCAACCGGTACGCGCTGGCGGCCATGGTCGAGGAGGTGTTCGCGGTCCGCGAGCCCGGGGCCGTGGTCACGATCGACACCACCGCCCTGCGCTTCGCCGACACCGCGGCGGCCCGGGTGCTGCTCGACGCGGCCCGGCACGGCCCCATGCACATCGTCGGCTGCTCGCCGGTCATGCTGCGCCTGCTGAACTTCCACGGCGCCGGCTCGCTGCCGGGACTGGTGGTCTCGGCCGGCTATCCGAGCTGAGAGCCGCGGTCGCGCAGCCGGTCGCGGACCTCCATCAGCGCGAACCCGAGCAGGTTGCTGCCCCGCCACCGGCGCGGGTCGGCCGCGGCCGGATCGTCGCGGCCGAGCCCGATGCCCCAGATGCGGTCGAGCGGGCTGGCCTCGACCAGCACCCGGTCGCCGGTGGTCAGCAGGTAGTCGCGCAGGTCGGCGTGCTGCCCGAACTTGGCCACGTTGCCGGCCACGACGATCTCGAAGCGGTGCTCGTTCCAGGTCGCCTGGTCGAAGCCCGCGACCCGGCCGCCGAGCGCCTTGGCCACCTTGGGGTGCGGCGCGGCCAGGATCCGCCCGGCCATCGTCTCGTCGCCGAAGAGGACGGCCTTGCGCCACATCATGTAGTGCTCGGCGCTGGCGAACCGGTGCCCCTCGGCCTCGAACGCCTGCGGCCACCACTGGCTGAGGCAGCCGGCGCCGGTGCTGCCGTCGCGTTCCGGCTGGTGGCCCCAGAAGAACAGGAACTTGACGCGGTTCTTCTGAGCCACGTACGAGGTGAGCTCGCCGACGCTGCGGACCATGACAGACATGCCCGCGAGTCTGCCTCACATCACCCCGCCTTGCAGACCCCATTTTTGTCATACCCCACCTCTACGTTCGTCCCATGAACACCGACACGAAGCCGGCCACCCGTCCCGTCTCGCCGCCGGTTGATCCGGCCGCTCTGCGCGCGCGCCGGGCTCGCCGGGCCAGACTCCGAGCAGCCGCCGCAGCCGCGATCAGGCGGGCCGCCCAATGAGATCCCGCGCCAGTCCGTCGCCCGGGGCGATCGAGTGCCGCCGGCGTCTCCGCTTGCCGCTCGCTTGACCCTCCAGTTGGTTGAGGGGGCAGCATGGCGAGGTCTTGATACGACGTCCATGGGAGAGCGCGCTGTGCCGGAACCGGTGAACAACGAGGGCGACGAGATGATGGCGGCGATCACCGGGGCGATCGGGCTGGGCCACGCGGGTGATCGGGTCGCCGCGCGCGACGAGCTGGAACGGTTGTGGGGCGAGACCGAGGATCCGCTGCACCGGTGCACGATCGCGCACTTCGTGGCCGACCTGCAGGAGTCGGTGGCCGACGAGCTGATGTGGGACGAGCGGGCGCTGGCCGTGGCGGCCGACCTCACCGACGAACGCGCCCAGCAATATGACGCGTCGTTCCAGGTGCGGGCGTTCCGGCCGTCACTGCACCTCAACCTGGCCGACGCCCACCGCCGCCTGGGCCACGTCGCCGACGCCCACCGGCACCTGACCGCCGCCGACGCCGACCTCGACCTCCTCCCCGACGACGACTACGGCCGCCTGATCCGGACCGGCCGCGAAAAGATCAGGCGAGCCCTCGCCGAAGGCTCAACCGATCCGCTCCCAGCCTGAAGTCGATCACCCGGCCGAGGATGAAGGCGCCGGTCGAACACGGTTCGCAGGTCGCACGGCCGTGAGCTGTCTCGCCTGCGTGCGGCCGTCAGGTCAGGCGGATCAGGCCGGCGGCGGTGGGGCGGAAGGCGCAGCGGTCCAGGTAGAAGTGGCGTAGGTGGGGCTCGAAGTCGACGTGGAGCCAGGTGCAGCCGGCGGTTCGGGCCTCGTGGGTGGCTGCGGCGACCAGGGCGGTACCGGTGCCGGCGTGCTGGGCGGCCGGGTCGACGGCGGTGTCGAGCAGGAAGGCGTGGTCGCCGCCGTCCCAGGCGACCTGGACGAAGCCGATCAGGCCTGTGTCGTCGAAGGCGCCGACCCAGGTCAGGGCGTGCCGGGCCAGGCGCTCGGACCACGGAATGACCGGGGTGGGGCAGCCGCCGAAGGCTCGGGCGTGCAGGGCGGTCAGTTCCGCGTCGTCGACGGCGAACTTGACGACCAGGGAGACGGTCACTGCCGCAGGCTATCGGCGGCACTAAAGGCGGCGCGGGCGAGTCCGTCCGCTGTGTGGTCGCCCGGTCGAAATCCATGACCACCATCCAGCCACAGCGACTGCCGTGGATCCGGTCCGGTTACCACGCATCGACCGGTGTGGCGACCTTCGAGACCGTCCTGTTATCGATAACAAAGTTTCGCTCAAATGTCGGCAACGTTGCTAGGGACGGTTGACACGTCTTCGTGTGACCGTTCACACTCGTGGCCATTCCGCTCCATGGCAACGATGAAGGAGTACCGCATGAGACTGTCCAGGATGGGCGCGGTGGTGTCCGCCGCCGTGCTTGCGACCTCCCTGGCCGCATGTGGTTCAAGCGAGAAAACCGTCGACAAGGAAGCCGGCGCCGGTGACAGCGCGGGCGCTCTGATCGGTGTCACCATGCCGACCCGCTCGTCCGAGCGCTGGATCAGCGACGGTGACAACCTCAAGAAGCAGCTCGAGGCGCTCGGCTACCAGGTCGACCTCCAATACGCCGAGGACAAGATCCCGACCCAGACCCAGCAGCTCGACAACCAGATCACCAAGGGCGCCAAGCTGCTGATCATCGCGTCGATCGACGGCACCGCGATCACCACGCAGCTCGAGACTGCGAAGAGCAACAAGATCCCGGTCATCGCGTACGACCGGCTGATCCGCAACAGCCCCAACGTCGACTACTACGCGACGTTCGACAACTTCAAGGTCGGAGTGCAGCAGGCGACCTCGCTGCTTACGGGCCTGAAGGTGCTCAAGGCGGACGGTTCGGCCGGTGACGCCAAGGGCCCGTTCAACATCGAGCTGTTCGCGGGCTCGCCCGACGACAACAACGCAACCTTCTTCTTCAACGGCGCCATGAGCGTGCTCGAGCCGAAGATCAAGGACGGCACCCTGGTCGTCAAGAGCAAGCAGACCGACTTCAAGACGGTCGCCATCCTGCGCTGGCAGGCCAAGACCGCCCAGGACCGGATGGAGAACCTGCTCACCTCCACCTACCGCGGCGGGGCCAAGGTCGACGGGGTCCTTTCCCCGTACGACGGTCTCTCGATCGGCATCCTGTCCGCGCTCAAGAGCAACGGGTACGGCACGGCGGCCCAGCCCTGGCCGGTGGTGACCGGGCAGGACGCCGAGGAGGCGTCGGTCAAGTCGATCCTGCGCGGCGAGCAGTACTCGACGATCTACAAGGACACCCGCGAGCTGGCCAAGACCACGGTCGAGATGGCCGACGCCGTGCTCAAGGGTCAGACGCCCAAGACGAACAACACGACCGACTACGACAACGGCGTCAAGGTCGTGCCGTCGCAGCTGCTCGAGTCCGTGATCGTCGACAAGTCGAACTACAAGAAGGAACTCGTCGACTCGGGCTACTACACCGAGGCTCAGCTCCAGTAATGAGCGACGTCATCCTCCGCATGCGGGGCATCTCCAAGACGTTTCCGGGCGTTCGCGCGCTCGACGACGTGAACTTGGAGGTGCTCCGCGGCGAGATCCATGCGATCTGCGGGGAGAACGGCGCCGGCAAGAGCACCTTGATGAAGGTGCTCTCCGGCGTCTACCCGCACGGCGACTACACCGGTGAGATCGAGTTCGAGGGGCAGGAGTGCCGCTTCGGCGGCATCCGCGACAGCGAGCACCGCGGCATCGTGATCATCCACCAGGAGCTCGCGCTGGCGTCGAACCTGTCGATCGCCGAGAACATCTTCCTGGGCAACGAGCAGTCCAAGCGCGGTCTGATCGACTGGAACCGCACGAACGCGGACGCGGCCGAGCTGATGGGCCGGGTCGGGCTCGACGAGAACCCGGTCACCCAGGTGCTCGACCTCGGGGTCGGCAAGCAGCAGCTGGTCGAGATCGCCAAGGCGTTGTCCAAGCGGGCCCGGTTGCTGATCCTCGACGAGCCCACGGCGGCGCTCAACGACGAGGACTCGGCCCACCTGCTCAACCTGCTGCGCGGCCTGCGGGACGAGGGCATCACCTGCGTGATCATCTCGCACAAGCTGAACGAGGTCCTCGAGATCGCCGACCGGGTGACGATCCTGCGTGACGGCAAGACGATCACCACGCTGGACGCCGACGGACTCACCGAGGACAAGATCATCAGCGGCATGGTCGGTCGCGACCTCGATCACCGCTTCCCGCCGCGGGAGCCGGTGATCGGCGAAGAGGTCCTCCGGGTCGAGAACTGGACGGTGCACAGCCCCACCCAGCACGGCCGGCTGCTCGTCGCGAACGCCTCGTTCCGGTTGAAGCGCGGCGAGATCGTCGGCCTGGCCGGGTTGATGGGCGCCGGTCGTACGGAATTGGCGATGAGCATCTTCGGCCGGGCCTACGGCACCGGCATCAGCGGGCGGATCTTCAAGGACGGCCGGGAGATCAAACTGCGGTCGGTCGGCGAGGCGATCAAGCACGGCATCGCGTACGCCACGGAAGATCGCAAACGCTACGGGCTGAACCTCATCGAGGACATCAAGCGCAACGTGTCGTCGGCCGCCCTGCGCAAGCTCGCCCGGCGGGGCTGGGTCGACGACAACGAGGAATACCAGGTCGCCGAGTCGTACCGGCAGAGCATGAACATCAAGGCGCCCAGCGTCGCGAGCATCACGGGCAAGCTCTCCGGCGGCAACCAGCAGAAGGTCGTCCTGTCGAAGTGGATCTTCGCCGACCCCGACGTGCTGATCCTGGACGAGCCCACCCGCGGCATCGACGTCGGCGCCAAGTACGAGATCTACACGATCATCAACAAACTCGCCGAGGACGGCAAAGCGGTTCTGCTGATCTCGAGCGAGCTGCCCGAGCTCCTCGGGTTGTGCGACCGCATCTACACCCTCTCGGCCGGGCGGATCACCGGTGAGGTGCCGCGGGCCGAGGCCACCCAGGAAGGGCTCATGACGCTCATGACCGCCGGACAGGAGGCCCGCCCATGAGCGTCGCCCCGACCAGAGTGCAAGCTGATGTTCTGAAGAAGGCTCCGGGCGGACCCCGCCGGTTCCAGCTCAACCTGCGGCAGAGCGGCATCTACATCGCGTTCGCGGCGATCGTGCTGCTGTTCACGATCCTCACCGGCGGCGACATGCTCGCCCCGCAGAACATCAGCAACGTGATCGTCCAGAACTCGTACATCCTGATCCTGGCCATCGGCATGATTCTGGTGATCATCGCTGGGCACATCGACCTGTCGGTCGGCTCGATCGTGGCCGCCACCGGCGCGGTCGCGGCCGTCCTCATGGTCAACCACGATGTGCCCTGGCCGCTGGCGCTGCTGATCACCCTGATCGTGGGTGGTCTGATCGGGGCCTGGCAGGGCTACTGGGTGGCGTACTTCGGCATTCCGGCATTCATCGTCACGCTGGCCGGCATGCTGCTGTTCCGCGCGGTCACCTACAACATCCTCGGCAACCGGGGTATCGGCCCGTTCCCCGAGGAGGTGCGGACCCTGGCCAACGGCTTCACCGAGGGCTACCTGGGCAACATCGGGCTCGGCGCGCTGGGCGGGGCCGACCTGTTCACCCTGCTGATCGGCGTCTTCGCGGTCGGCGGCATCGTGGTCAGCCAGTGGCGCTCGCGGGCCGGCCGGTTGCGCTTCGGCCAGGTCGTCGAGCCGTTCCCGCTGTTCGTGGCGAAGATCGTGACCGCCTCGGTCGTGGTGATGTTCGTGATCGTGCAGCTGGCCCGGTTCCGCAACCTGCCGTGGGTGCTCGTGCTGCTGGCCGCGCTGGTGCTGGGGTACTCGCTGCTGACCAACCGGGCGGTGTTCGGCCGCCAGATCTACGCGGTCGGCGGCAACCTGCAAGCGGCGACGCTCTCGGGCGTCAAGACCAAGGCCGTCGTGTTCTGGATCTTCGTGAACATGGGCGTGCTGGCCGCGCTGGCCGGCATCATCTTCGCGGGCCGCCTCAACCAGGCCAACCCGACCGGTGGTGACCAGCTCGAACTGGACGCGATCGCGGCCGCCTTCATCGGCGGCGCGGCGGTCCAGGGCGGCGTCGGCAAGGTGGTCGGCGCGATCACCGGCGGCTTGATCATGGGCGTGATCAACAACGGCATGAGCCTGATCGGCGCCCCGAGCGAGCAGGTCATGCTGGTGAAGGGCGCGGTGCTGCTGGCCGCGGTCGCCTTCGACGTCTGGACCAAGCGGCGGGCCGGCGCCAGCCGCTGAAGTGCCCGGTGACCCACCCGCGCTCCCAGACCGTGGGTGGGTCACTGCCGTTCGCCGCGCCGACGCCTTCCTGCTCGTCCGCGCTGATCCGGTCGAACCGACGGCACGTCGGTCTGTGCCGGCGCCGAAATCGGTTGCGTCCGGGCCTACGCGAGGCCGTAATCACCTGATGATCAGCGACGATGTGACGCGGGCGTGCGACCTGGCCCGCGAGACCCTGACCGAGGCCCTCGACCGCGACTGGCAGAAATCGGCGGGCGGACTCGAGTGGACCTGTTGGGAGACGGTCGAGCACATAGCCGACTGTCTTTTCACGTACGCGGCCCAACTCACCCCGGCGCGGCCGTCCACCACCACGCACGTCCCGATCGGCTGGATGCGGCACCGGGAGGGCGGCCCCGCGCTGACGATCTTCGCCGACCGCGCCGCGGGCCAAGCCGGTCTCGTGCAGACCTTGGAGGTCTGCGGCACGATGCTCGCGGTCATGGTCGACGCCGTGCCGCAGGACCGGGTGTCGTTCCACAACTACGCCCCGTCCGACGCCTCGGGATTCGCCGCGATGGGCGTCGTCGAGGTCCTAATCCACATGCACGACGTGGCCACCGGCCTGGACATTCCGTGGTCGCCGCCCGCCGACCTGTGCGCCGGCGTGCTCGCCCGCCTGTTCCCCGACGTGCAACCTTCCAGGTCAGACCCGTGGGCGACGCTACTGTGGGCCACTGGCCGGGGCACATTGCCCGGCCACCATGTCCGCACGGCCTGGAGATGGGACGGCACCCCGGTCGCGCGGCGCTGAACCGGCCGTCCTCTCGACGGCATAGGTCAAGGTGTCACGTACCAACCGGCCGCCTTCACTGAGAGGCTGCCCTTGAGGGTGCCGGTCACCTTCACGATGTGGGCGTAACCCACTATCGGACCCTGGTCGGCGTCGAAGGCCGGATCGTCCGTCGAGGACTGGATACAGAGGGTGTCGCCCGCCTTGGGCCGGAAATATTCGATCGGCGCCGACGCCAGCGCTTGCCGGCAGTCCTCGAAGCGGCTCGGCGCTGGAACCGGCCCGCCGGAACGACGGGTTCCCTCCGCGGCTCGACGCTGGAATCCGGCCTGCCGGAACGACAGCATGCCGGGTGGCTCTGAAGCAGGTGGGGAAGCGGGATCAGCTACTCGATCCTCAGCGCTCGCTGCCGCGGGTCTGCGCTCGGACGTCCCCGCGGTTCAGTGACCCGAACGCAGATGGGTCAGGGAGCGGGTGAGCCACTCGGCCATCAGGGTGCGTTCGGCGTCGGTGAGGGCGGGGAGGTCGGGCAGGACGGTTCCGAAGGTTACGGCGGCGGTGGTCGGGCCGGGGTCGCGTACGGGTGGGGTGGTGGTCAGGATGGCGCTGGTCACGGCGTCGAACATGGCGTCGGCCAGGCCGGGGTCGCGGGCGTTCGAGGGCTGGCCCAGCAGGGCTAGGACGGCTCCGGAGCCGGCGGCGTGGATCATGCTGACGGCTCGGGGTTCGTCGACGCGGAGGAGGCCGGCGGCGGCCAGGCGGCGTACTCGGGATTCGAGGACCTTGATGCCGTTGGTGGTCGCGGGGGAGTGGGCGGCGCGCTCCGGGTTCGACAACAGCGCGTACAGGCTGGGGTTGGCCAGGCCGAAATCGATGTGGGCCTGCCACGCGGCCCGCAGGTCAGCCACCGGGTCGTCGGTGTCGGCCGTCCGGGTCTTGGCGGCGACGTAAGTGGCCATCACGTGTTCGGCCACGGCGTCGAGCAGGCCGTCCTTGTCGCCGAACTGGCGGTAGATCGTGGGCGCCTGCACGCCTGCGGTTTCCGAGACGGCCCGGGTCGTCACGGCGCGGATGCCCTGTTCCTGCAGCAGGCGGGTGGCCGCCTCCACGATCTTGGATCGGCTCTCCACGTCGGTCATGTAGCGATGATAACAACCTCTTGTTATCGCCCGGCGAAACGATGCTAACGTTGTCGACGTAACAACGGAAACGAGGAGTGATCATGATCGTCATCACTGGTGCCACCGGGCAGCTCGGATCGCGCATCGTCGAGCGCGTGATCGAGCGGGTGCCCGCCGGCGAGGTCGGCGTCAGCGTCCGCGACGCGGCCAAGGCTTCAGCACTGGCTGCGCAGGGCGTACGGGTTCGCACGGGCGATTTCACCGACCCCGCAGGCCTCGAGCACGCCTTCGCGGGCGCCGACCGCGTCCTGATCATCTCGGCCGCCATCCGCGGTGACGGCGCCGTCGCGGCCAACCAGGCGGCCATCGACGCCGCGCGGGCCGCCGGGGCGCAGCGCATCCTCTACACGAGTCACCAGGCCGCCTCGAAGACCTCGCTGTTCGCGCCGCAGCTGACCCACGCCGCGACCGAGGACTACCTGGCCGGCCTCGGCGTGCCGTTCACCGCCCTGCGCAACGGCTTCTACGCCAGCACGCTCAACTACTACCTGGGTGCCGCCCTCCAGACCGGCGAGCTGGCGCTGCCCGAGGACGGCCCGTTCTCGTGGACGGCCCACGACGACCTGGCCGAGGCGGCCGCCATCGCGCTGGCCGACGACGGAGTGCTGGACGGCGTGACGGCGCCGCTCACCGCGCCCGAGCTGCTCGACTTCGCGGACGTGGCCGCACTTCTGAGCGAGTCCACCGGACGCCGCGTCACCCGGGTCGTCGTCGGCGACGACGACTGGAAGGCGGCCGCGGTCGCCGACGGCATGCCCGAGTTCGCCGCCGAGTTCACGCTGGGCATGTTCCGGGCCGCCCGGCGCGGCGAGTTCGCGGTGACCGGCCCGACGCTCGAGAAGCTGTTGGGGCGACCGGCGCGCACGGTACGGGAGCAGCTCGCTGCGGGTCGCTGACTTTCCTGGCAGCATGGCCGCCATGGGTCGTGAATGGCTGGCTGACGCCGTGATGTACGAGATCTATCCGCAGTCCTTCGCGGACTCCGACGGCGACGGCGTGGGCGACCTGCGCGGCGTCATCGGCAAGCTCGACCACATCGCCTCGCTCGGGGTGAACGTCATCTGGTTCAACCCGTGCTTCGCGTCGCCGTTCGTCGACGCCGGCTACGACGTGTCGGACTACCTGACGATCGCGCCGCGCTACGGCACCAACGACGACATGGCCGAACTCGTGGCCCGGGCCCGCGAGCGGGGCATCCGGATCGTGCTCGACCTGGTGGCGGGGCACACGTCGATCGAGCACCCCTGGTTCCAGAAAGAGCTGAACGCCGACGGCCCCGACCCCGAGGGCGACCGGTACATCTGGAGCGAGGAGTTGCCCGAGCGCACGTGGACCCGCGAGCAGCCCGGCACCCCGGCCTGGGTGCGCTCGCCCGGCCCGCGCCGCGGCTACTACCTCAAGAACTTCTACGACGAGCAGCCCGCCCTGAACTTCGGCTGGGTCGACCGCCCGCAAGCGGTAGCCGATGAGGTGCCGCCGCGAGCCGCGGCCAGTGAGGTGCCGCTGCAGGACGAGACCGATCAGCCGGCCGACGTGCGGATCGCGCGGCCCGGGCGCGACCCGGTCGACGGGCCCGGCCCGCGTCGCAACCGGCAGGCGCTGAAGGACATCATCGGCCACTGGCTCGACCTGGGGGTCGCCGGCTTCCGCGTCGACATGGCGTTCTCGCTGGTCAAGGACGAGGAGCTGACCCAGGGGTACGCCAAGACGGTCGCGCTGTGGCGCGAGATCCGGGAGTGGCTCGAGGTCGCCCACCCCGACGCAGTGCTGATCCCGGAGGGCGCCGAGCCCCGCGTGGGCGGGCCGCTGGCCTTCGACGCCGACTTCTTCCTGGTCATCAAGGACGCGCACGCCAGCCTGTTCAACAACCAGTACGCGGGCCGGCTGCCCTTCCAAGCCCCGCGCGAGCCGTTCTTCGACGCCGAGGGGCGCGGCAGCACCCAGCCCTTCCTCGACGCCTGGGCCGAGGCCCGCGCCGACCACCCGGACCGCGCGATCATCCTCGCCACCGCCGACCACGACTTCGACCGCCTGCGCTGCGGCCCCCGCACGCCCGAGCAGCTCGGCACCGCGCTGACGTTCCTGTTCACGTGGGGCAGCGTTCCCTGCCTGTATTACGGCGACGAGATCGGCATGCGCTACCTGCCGGGATTGCCGAACGTCGAAGGCTCGATCTGCGACCCGGGCTACAACCGGGCCGGCTGCCGCACCCCGATGCAGTGGGACGACAGCCCGAACGCCGGCTTCTCGACGGCCGAGGCGGACAAGCTCTACCTGCCCATCGACCCCGCCCCGGACCGCCCGACCGTGGCCGCCCAGCAGGACGACCCGGCCTCGACCCTCAACTTCGTCCGCGAGCTGATCGCGCTGCGGCAGGCCACCCCGGCCCTGGGCACGCGAGCGTCGACGCGGCTCGTCTCGACGGGTTACCCCCTGGCGTACGTCCGTGGCGACTCCCATCTCGTCGTAGTGAATCCGCGCCGCGAGCCGGCCACCCTGAGCTTCAGCGGTGCCACCCCGATCTGGGGCTCCGGAATCGACACCCACCCCGACGAGCTGCGAGTGTCCGGCTTCGGCTACGGCATCTTCACCCTTCCGACCTGAGCCACCCCCCGGCGCGGCGGCCGCCCGGCGGGGCGCTACGGAGTGGTTGCCGCGTCGATATAGGCCCGCATCTTGTCGGCGTCGGAGGGCAGGCCGTAACTGCCGATCAGCCAGGCGAAATTGCCGAACGCGCGCTCGAGGAACAGCCAAGTCGAAGGCGAGTCGGCCAGGACCCGGACCACCCGTTTCTGGCGCTCGGTGAGGTCGTCGAAGAGGGTGCCCGCGGCGGTCGAGCCGTCGGGGAAGACCCGCCGCAACGCCTCGCCGACCACGGGCAGCGCCTCGACCCCGGTCACCGCCGGGATGCGGCCCAGCAGAACGTCGAGCGCCTCGTCGGAGTCGTCGGGCAGCACCAGCGCCAGCGACCGCGCGGCGTAGCCGGCCAGGTCGCCGTCGAGATAGGGAACGTCAGTGGCCTCACCGTTGCCCGCCAAGCGGAGCAACTCGTCGACCACCGCGCGAGGTGCCGCGCGCCCGTGCGCCTTGGCCAGCGCGATGGCCGCCGCACCCCGGACCACCGGGCGTGGATCATCCAACGCGCCCTCGGCCGCCGCGCCCAGCAACCCCAGGGACAACGCCGCAGTCGCCGCCACCGAAGCGTCGCCGTCACCGACCGCGCCGCCAAGCGCAGAGGAGACGGCCGCGGCGCCGAGCGCAGAGGAGACGGCCGCGCCGCCAAGCGGAGTGGAGGCGGCCGCGCCGCCGAGCGCAGCGGAGATTGGCAGCCAGCCCAGGGCGTACGCGGACATGCGCCGCACGGCAGGGGAAGGGTCGGAAAGCAGGGAGACGAAGAGCGGCACCCCGGCCGCCACCGCCTCGTAGGCGTTCAGCTCGACCCGCGCCAGCAGCCTGTTCTGGTCGGCCTCGTCTAGCACGTCGAGGCGGGCCCAGCCGCCGTCGCGCAGCAGCGCATCGCCCCCGGCCGCAGCCGCCCGCAGGTCGGCCAGGGGGAAGCCGCCGGGCAGGTAGGACTCGTCGTAGCCGATCGCCAGCGCCACCAGCAGCTCGATCAGCGACTCGCGGGACGGCGTGGACGGCTCGGCCACGAGTTCGAGCAGGAACGGCACGGCGTGCGCGCTCGCCTCGTAGCGCGTGCCCTGATGAAAGATGTTGCCGAACAGGTTCCACAGTGATTTCTTGCGCACGTCGGCGTCGTCGGAGCGCAGCGCGCGCAGCTGACCAGGCACATCGTCGGCCGGGCCATAGGCGTGACGGAGGTCGGACCAGGGCACGTCATCCAGCTTTTCGAACACGGCGAGACCCTACTGCGGCCCTACGACATTTTTCCTCGCTCGACCGGTCGTGACAGAGTGGAGCGATGGCGGCCGAGGTGTTCGAGCGGTCGCGGGGGCGGTCGGAGGCCATCGCCTACCGGTTGCTGGGGTCCGCTCAGGACGCCGTGGACGCGGTCAGGACACGTTCCTGCGCTGGCAGGGGGCAGACCACCAGTCCATCCGTACGCCGGAAGCCTGGCTGACCAAATTGCTGACCAACATCTGCCTGAATCAGCTGACGTCGGCCCGGGCGCGTCGCGAGAGCTGACGCCGCCTCGACCCGCAAGATCGTCGAGGAGTTCCTGGCCGCGGCCCTGGGCGGGGAGATCGAGCCGTTGGTCCGCCTGCTGACCGACGACGCCACAGGTGTGGCCGACGGCGGCGGTCGCGTCCCGGCCCGCGGCACCCCGACGTTCGGCGCGCTCGCCATCGCGCGGCTGCTGCGCGGCGGGCCGCCACGACGGCATCCTGCAGTTCACGACGGCCGACGACCGGCCCACGGCGACCGTGATCACCGGCCACCGGGCCGAACGGATCAAGGAGTGGGTCTGTTCCGGAGCGTTCTGGGGCGTGGCCCATCCGACGATGATGCTGCCGACCCGCCGGCGTCAGATCCGCAGCGCTCCGGGGGCATCGGCCGGGACTGCCGGTCGTACGGGAAAGACCGCAGCCACCCGGCGGTAGGGCGCACCCAGTGGGGGCCGCGGATCGGGCTCGCCCGCGTTGGGCCACAACGACAGGGCGCGCTCGGCCAGGGCGGTGATCGTCAGCGACGGGTTCACGCCCAGGTTGGCGGCCACCGCCGAGCCGTCGACGACGTGCAGACCGGGGTGTCCGAAGATCCGGTGGTACGGGTCGATCACACCGTCCTCGGGGGCCGTGCCGATCGCGCAGCCGCCGAGGAAGTGGCCGGTCACCGGACGCCCGGCCAGCTCGGTGGCGGCGCCGAGGGGAACGCCGTCGACCAGCGCCGCCGCGCGCCGGGCGACGTCGTGGGCGGCCGGCACCCAGTCCGGGTTGGGCGCGCCGACGCCCTGGCGGGTGCGCAACCGTCCGCGGCGCCGGTGCACGGTGATGGAGTTGTCGAGCGACTGCATGGCCAGCAGGACGACGGTCTGTTCCGACCAGTGCCGGGGCCAGGCCAGCAGCCGCAGGTGGCGCCGGTCGCGGACGAGTTCACGCAGGCCGGCGGTCAGGCGGGAGCGGCCGCCGGTGTCGTCGACGAGCACTGTCGACAGCAGGGCCAGCAGGTTGCTGCCGCGGCCGTAGCGGACGGGCTCGACGTGCGTGTCGGCGTCGACGTGGATGGACGAGGTGATGGCCACACCGCGGCTGTAGTCGGTGTCGCGGCGGCGGGTGCGGGCGCCGAGGATCGACTCCGAGTTGGTGCGGCTGAGCTCGCCCAGCCGCGGCGACAGGTGGGGGAGGCGGCCGCGGTCGCGCAGACGGTGCAGCAGCCGCTGGGTGCCGAGCGCGCCCGCGGCGAAGACGACCTGGCCCGCCGTGAAGGTGCGTCGGCGGAGGCCTCCGGTGCGGTGTGTGTGCACGGTGAAACCGCCGGACGCCCGGGCGCGTACGTCGGTCACGGTCGTCAATGGGTGGACCGTGGCGCCCGCCTGTTCGGCCAGATACAGATAGTTCTTGACGAGCGTGTTCTTGGCCCCGACCCGGCAGCCCGTCATGCACGAGCCGCAGAATGTGCAGCCCTCCCTTTCCGGGCCGGCGCCGCCGAAATACGGGTCCCGTTCGCTCGGCCCGAAGTGCACCCCCACCGGCGTACGGCGATAGGTCTTCTCCACGCCGAGCTGAGTCGCCACTTCGTGCAGCACCTGGTCGGACGCGGTCTCCTTCGGGTTCTCGGCCACGCCGAGCATGCGCTTGGCCTGGTCGTAGGCCGGGGCCAGTTCGGTTTTCCAATCGGTCACCATCGACCACCGCGGATCGTCGAAGAAGCGGTCGGGCGGCTCGTAGAGCGTGTTGGCATAACCGAGCGATCCGCCGCCGACTCCCGCTCCTGACATGATCAGCACATTGTCGAGAAGGGTCAGCCGCAGGATGCCGAAGCAGCGCAGCGCGGGCGCGAACAGATAGCGGCGCAATCGCCACGAGGTGCGGGGGAGCTGGTCGTCGGTGAAACGGCGGCCGGCCTCGAGGACCCCCACCCGGTAACCCTTCTCGGTCAGGCGCAGCGCGCTGACGCTGCCCCCGAAGCCGGATCCGACGACGAGCACGTCGTAGTCGTACGCCATGGCGTACGGTGACACCGTTGTTGGCAGCGTGTCAATAAGCGAGGTGGGTTCCGTGCAGTTTCACCGTGCGGGCGCCGGAAGTCCGCTGGTGCTGATCCACGGGATCGGCAGCCGGTGGCAGGTGTGGAAGCCGGTTCTGCCCGCCCTCACCGCGCATTTCGACGTGATCGCGGTCGATCTGCCGGGCTTCGGTTCCTCGCCCCCTGACAGCGGGCCGGGCGACGTTCCGCACTTCGCCGACCGGGTCACCGAACTGCTCGATTCGCTGGGCGTCGTGCGGCCCGCGGTCGGTGGCAGTTCGCTGGGTGGGGGAGTGGCCCTGGAATTGGGCCGCCGCGGTGTGGCCCGGGCGGTGACGGCCTTCGCGCCGGTCGGTTTCTACGGGTCTTTCGGGGCGCGCTGGTGCCAGGGAACTGTGGGTGCGGCGCGGGGTGGGGGTGCTGTGCTCGGGCCGGTTCTGCCCGCTTTGCTGCGGACCCGGGCCGGGCGCGCCGCGCTGTGCGGGATCTTCTACGCGCGCCCGCTGAGCCTGACCGCGGACGAGGCCGTGGCCGACGCCCGGGCGCTGGTGGCCGCGCCCGGTTTCGCCGATGCCCGCCGGGAACTGGGCCGGTGGCGGTTCGCCGGGGCGGGCAACGGGCCGACGACCGTCGCGTGGGGGACGCGCGATCTGGTGCTGCCCTCTCGCCAGGCGCGGCGGGCGCGGCAGTTGCTGCCCGAGGCCCGGCACGTACGCCTGAAGGGGTGTGGTCATCTGCCGTTCGGCGACGATCCACAGGCGTGCGCGCAGCTGCTCCTCGAGACCGGCTGAGCCCTATTGGCACACTGCCAACAGGCTGCTAGTTTCGGCTCACATCCTCGACGGCTAGGGCGGTCTGCCATGAGCCACTCCACATTGGTCGAAGCTTTCCGGCGTACGGTCGCCGAGCGCCCCACCGAGGTGGCGCTCCGCGTCGCGGGCGGCGGTCCCTCCTACACCTGGTCGGCGTACGCGGCCGAGGTCGCCCGGATCGCCGGCGCCCTGCGCGCGGCCGGCGTGGGCCCCGGCGACACCGTGGCCCTGCTGCTCACCAACCGGCCCGAGTTCCACTTCTACGACACCGCGGCCCAGCACCTCGGCGCGATCCCGTTCTCGTGCTACAACTCGTCGTCGCCGGAGCAGATCGAGTACCTGCTCGCCGCCTCGGGGGCCGAGGTGGCGGTGACCGAGCGCCGGCTGGCGCCCGCCTTCGCGATCAGCAAGCCCCGGCACCTGGTCGTCGTCGACGACCCGGACACCGTACCGGTGGGAACCGATCTCGACCTGGACACGGCCACCGTCGCGCCGGACGACCTGCTGACGCTGGTCTACACCTCGGGCACGACCGGGCACCCCAAGGGCGTCGAGATCACCCACGCCAACATGGTGGCGATGCTCGAGGCGACGGCGCCGCTGCTCGGCGTGCGGCCCGGCGAGCGCGTCATCTCGTTCCTGCCCGCCGCGCACATCGCCGACCGGTGGGGCTCGCACTACATGAACGTGTGGTGCGGCACCGAACTGACCACGCTCGACGACCACCGGCAGATCCTGGCCGCGCTGGCCGAGGTGCGGCCCACGCTGTTCGGCGGCGTGCCCCAGGTGTGGCAGCGGCTGGTGGCCGGCCTGCGCCGATTCCCCGACCCCACCATGCGGGCCGCGATCGAACAGGCTGTGCAGATCGCGGTTCCCCTGTTGCGCGACGGTCAGCCCGTTCCGCCCGAGCTGGAGCAACGAGTGTTCGGCCCGTTGCGCGCCAAACTGGGCCTCGACCAGGTGCGGATCGCTATCACGGCCGCCGCGCCCACCCCGCCATCGATCGTCGAGTACATGAACTCGATCGGCGTGCCGCTGATCGAGGGCTGGGGCATGTCGGAGGTGTCCGGCCTGGGCACGCTGGTGCCACCGGGGCGGATGCGCACGAGCACGATCGGATTGCCGGTGCCCGGTCTCGAGACCCGCCTGCTCGACGACGGCGAACTGCTCGTGCGCGGGCCGATGGTCAGCCGCGGCTACCGCGAGGGCGCCCCGACCGTCGACGAGGACGGGTGGCTGCACACCGGCGACGTCGCCACCCAGGACGAGGACGGCTACCTTCGGTTGATCGACCGCAAGAAGGAGCTGCTCATCACCAACGGTGGCAAGAACATCGCGCCCGCCGGTGTCGAGCTCGCGCTGCGCACGGCGTGCCCGCTGATCGCCCACGCGGTGATCGTCGGGGACAACCGCGACTACCTGACCGCCTTGATCGTCATCGAGCCCGAGCTGGCCCCCGACCCGCTCGACCCGGCGGTCGGTCAGGCGGTGGCGGCCGGGGTCGCCGCGGCCAACGCCACCCTGTCCCGGCCCGAGCAGATCAAGGCGTACGAGATCCTGCCCGACCAGTGGCTGCCGGGCGGCGACCTGGTCACCCCGACCATGAAGGTCCGCCGCCACGCTGTGCTGCAGCGGTACTCGGCCCAGGTGGAAGCGCTGTACACGCGGTGAAGCCCCGCATCGTCATCATCGGCGCCGGGTTCGGCGGCATCGCGGCGGCGGCCGCCCTGCTGGAGTCCGGCTTCGGCGATGTCGTGCTGCTGGAAAAGGCCGCGTCCATCGGCGGGGTATGGCGCGACAACACCTATCCCGGCTGTGCGTGCGACGTCCCGGCGCCGCTGTACTCGTATTCGTTCGCCCCCAATCCGAGCTGGAGCCGCCGTTTCCCGGCGCACGACGAGATCCTGGCCTACCTGCGATCGACGGCGGCCGAACTCGGCGTCGAGTCACGGGTTCACCTGAATGCGGATGTCACGTCGGCGATCTGGACCGGAGCCCACTGGTCGGTGTCGACACGCGACGGCACCGAATACGAGGCCGACGTTCTCATTCCGGCGGTCGGTCAACTCGGGAACCCCGTGCTGCCGCCTATTCCGGGCACCTTTGCCGGGCCGGCCGTGCACACCGCCCGCTGGCGCGCGGACCTGCCGATCGACGGCGCCCGGATCGGTGTCATCGGAACCGGAGCGAGTGCCATCCAGCTGGTGCCGGAAATCGCGGGCCGCGCCGCCCACATCACCGTTTTCCAGCGCACCCCGCCGTGGACCCTGCCCAGGCCGGATCGCCGCTATGGTGCCGGGCGCCATTTCGCGTACGGGAAAATGCCTTTGTTGATGCGGCTGCCGCGAGCCGGCGTCTGGGCAATGACGGTCGTCACCGGCCGAGCCATTACTGGTGGCCGCATCGCGGGTGGCCTCGTGCGCACGGCTTCGCGGGTCCAGCGCCGTCTGCAGGTCCGCGACGCGGAGCTACGGGCCCGGATCACGCCGGACGAGCCGATGGGCTGCAAACGCGTCCTGTTCACCAACCGGTGGCTGCCGGCTCTGTCCCGCCCCGACGTCTCATTGGTCAACGAAAAAATCGTCGAGACCACTTCCACCGGTGTGCGAACCGCGGACGGTGTTGTCCACGAGTGCGACCTGCTGGTCTATGCCACCGGGTTCGCTGCCACCGACTTTCTGGCCGGGATCACGGTGACGGGCCGCAACGGCCGCCCGCTGACCGAGGAATGGGCGACCGGCGCCTACGCCCATCTCGGGATAGCGGTTCCCGGCTTTCCCAACCTGTTCCTGATGTACGGCCCGAACACCAATACCGGCAACACCTCGGTGTTGTATTTCATGGAGCACCAGGCCGCCTACATCGTGCAGGCGGTGCGACGCGTCGCCACGAGCAGAACCCCCTTGGAGGTTCGGCGCTCGGTGGCCGCGGCCTTCGACACCGAGATCCAGCGCCGCCTCCGGCACAGCGTCTGGACCGCCTGCCGGAGCTGGTACCGCAACGCCGCCGGCCGCATCGTCACCAACTGGCCCGGCCAGGCCTCCGAATACCGCCGCCGCGTCGCCCGCCTGAACCCGTCCGACTACGCGACGGAGGAGTAGCAATTCGGGGCGTCACCGCCAGTCATGGCTACCATTACCCGGCCGCCCCCGCCCGTGAATCGCATTCATTTTATTGTCGATCTCCCTTTATGGAATTGTTGCGGGCATGCCGTGCCCTGACCGGGCAGCCATCGCTACCTGCATGTTCAGGCTGATGCGGCCCTTGGTCGACCACCCCTGAGAGCGTTATCCGACTTCTTGTGCCGCCCCGCGCGACGGACTGAGGATCGCCTCGGCAGTTTCGCCTGTGTACGGTGCAGATCAATCCAACAGATAACGCTCTGTGATAGGCGGCCGCCGACGTGACTGCGAGCTCCTTACGCCCCGGCGACCCGGACCGTCTCGGTCACTACCGGCTGCTCGGCCTGCTGGGCGAGGGCGGGATGGGGACTGTCTATCTGGCCGAGACGCCGGACCGCCGCCAGGTCGCGATCAAAGTGATCCGGCCCCGCCTGGCCACCGAGGCCGGTTTCCTGGACCGGTTCCGCAGCGAGGTAAAACGGGTCCGGCAAGTGCCGCCGTTCTGCACCGCAGAGGTGCTCGACGCCGACGTGAACCACGATCCGCCCTATCTGGTCGTCGAGTACATCGACGGGCCCAGCCTGGCCGAGATCATTCAGGAGCACGGCCCGCTCTCGGGCAGCCAACTGCACAGCATCGCCATCGGCGTCACCACCGCGCTGGCCGCGATCCACGACGCGGGCATCGTGCACCGCGACCTCAAGCCGGCCAACGTTCTGCTGGCGCCGCTCAGCGCGCCGAAGGTGATCGACTTCGGCATCGCCAAGGCCCTGGACGCGACCAATGCCCACACCGAGCCCGGTCTGTTCCTCGGCACGATCGCTTACATGGGACCGGAAAGGTTCCGGCCGGACGGAACGGCCCGGGTCGGCACCGCGAGCGACATCTTCGCCTGGGGCGCCGTTGTCGTCTACGCCGCCACCGGCCGGACGCCGTATCCCCACGACACTCTCATCGCGACCGCAGGCGGTCTGCCCCTGCCCAGCCCTGATCTGTCCGGTCTGCCGCGCCCGCTCCGCGGCCTGGTCGCCCGGGCCCTGCAGGAGGACCCCGACCTCCGGCCCACCGCGCACGAACTGCTGGACGAGCTGATCCAGGCCGGCGCGGCCGGCGACCAGGTCATCCGGGCCAGCCTGCAGACCCACCCCGGTCTGCGCCGGGCCGCTTCCGCCGTGCAGCGCACTGCGCCTCAGCCCGGCCGGGAGACGCCGGCCACCCTCGAACAGCCGCCCGCCTCGTGGCTGCGATGGCTTCCGCCCCGGATCGTCGCCGCGGTCGCGGCCGTCGCCCTGGCCGCCGGCTTCGGGGCCTACCCGGCCACGTCCCGTCTGCTCGATGCCGGCCCCGGCCCGGTCGCCGGTGCGGTCAGCGACTCGCCGGTGGACCGGCGGACCGACAAGCCCAGCCGGGCCGAGCGGCCGACCCGCTGCACGCTCGAAGGGCCGCTGCGGGCCGACTCGAGCGAGCCCCGCGCCTTCACGTGCCCGCCCGCGGCCGCAGGCGCGGATCAGACGATCAGCGCGAGCATCGCCCTCGGCCGGCCGCAGTCCTGCGCGGCGATCTGGACCCACGCCAATGCCACCGGTTCCTACCGCATCGTCGTCTGTGCCGGCCAAGTCTCGATCGACTGTGCTTACCGGAACAAGACCAGCTCCCTGGCCACCGCGCCGGTGCTGACGGGACTCCGGCACCGGGTCGAGATCGTCAGCTCCGGCCCCGCGATGACGGTGCTCGTCGACGACAAGCCCGTGATCAGCCGGCCCGGCCTCGAGCCTCGTCTGCGTCCCGGCGCGGTCACCCTCGGAACCACCACCACCCGGCAGGCGGACTCGGTCACTTTCTCCGATGTCACCGTCACGACCGTCCCGTGAGGGTCAGGTCGAGCGGCTCATCCGGGCGAAGGACAGGACGAAGATGGTGGAGAGCAGCCATCCGATGAGGGTGGCGATGTTCAACCACCAGTCGACCAGTCCGCCGTGGGTGGCCCTGCTGTTGGCGTACCAGGTGGCTCGCTGACCGAGCGAGATGAGCGGCACCACTGTGTCGATTGCGTACAGGACCGGGCTGAAACACCGGACCTGACCCTCGCCGCACGCGTCGGCGCGGGGCGGGAGTTCGCTCGCGCCCGCGAAGTCGTTGGGGCGGCGCTCGTCGGGAGCGACGGTGACGATCCGCCCGTCGGTGGCGTAGACGTTGCCGCGTTCGTCCGTCGCGCGCATGGTGTCGTCGACCGCCGGGATCTGGAACGAGACGGCCACGGCCACCAGCAGGCCGAGCAGCAGCCACAACACCCGGCTGGGCCGGAACCCGTAGCCCACCGTCCAGCCGAAGGCGGCGTCCAGCGCCCGGCGGGGCAGCCGGACCCGGCCCGTACGGCGGGCCGCATGTCGCTGTTCGATGAGGATGGCCTCGGCCTCGGCGGTGTAGCCGTGACGGCGGAACACCGAGGCGAGATGCTCGTAGGGCCCGGCGTCGTACTCGGTCTGCCGTTTCAGCCACTCGCAGCGCTTGCGGTGGTCCCAGACGACCGCGTGGCCGCCGCCCTCCGGGTGGTCGAGCCGGTCGTAGGTCAATCCGGAGACGATGAACTTCTCCGGCCAGCGGTCGGGGTCGTCGACCAGCAGGGGAGTGGTGGCGTTGGTGAAGTCGACGCTCGGGGTCGCCTGGATCCAGCCCAGATGAAGCCCGCCCCGCGCGGTGGCCGAGGCCGCCTCGATCGCGTGCTGGCTTCGCTGGTCGGGCCGGACCGGAGGGCAGTCGAACGAGCCGTCCCGGCATTCCAGGCGGCCGTCGATCGTGATCCGGTTGAGCAGGACCGTCCCGGTCGACCGGAAGCCGTCCCACAACATCACGGAGCCGCCGACCGTGCAGTCGAAGAACGAGAGCGCCACCCCGCCCGGGTTGTGGAAGACCGCCCGGGACGCGTCGATCTCACCCTTGACGGTCGCGCCCCGGAAGCGCACCCAGCCCCGGTCGGCGTGCAGCCCCGACAGCCACAGGTCCCCGTCCACGGTCAGGCCCGAACCGGTGATCAACCGCCCCTGGCGAGGCTGCGACAGGAGTACCCCGCTCAAGTTCAGCCGGCCGCACACGTGCAGACCGACCAGCAGCATCTCGCCCTCCACGACCGTGCCGGGCGACAGGCCGAGGCGCGACCGCACCTCGCTGTTCGACAGGTTGACCGCGACCTGACCCGGGGCCCGGAACGCACAGGTGCCCTCCACGCTGAACGAGCCGAACTCGCTGAGCGACATGTCGGTGCCGCCGTTGATGCGGCACTCGCCCTCCAGAGTCAGTTCGCCACCCACGCTGAGGCGTGGGGCGTTTATGGCCGTGCCGGTCGTGCGCTTGCTCCCGTACGGACCGGCGAGCGGGATGGCCGAGGCCCCGACGACCGTCGCGTCCCGCACCAGGAACTGGCCGCCGATGCGGGCGTTGCCGAGGTCGATCCGGCCGTTGATCGTGGGCGGCCGTCCGGTGGCGGGCACGGCGATCAGGAACAGGCTTCCTCCCACCTGCACCTCACCCAGGTCGAGGGCCAGACCGCCGGCGTCGCTGATGTGCGCGCCGGTCAGGTCGAGGGAGCCGTCGATGCGCGCACCGACCATCCGTACCTCGGCGTCGGCGGTGAAACCGTGCAACAGACGAACAGTGCTGCCCACCTGCATGCGGTCGGCTTGAAGCGAACGCTCACCCGCGGTGTGGATGGTGGTGTCGACGCAGAGCAACCGGCCGCCGATGCGCGCCTCGCACAGCCAGATCGCGGCCCGTTTCGAGGTGCTGGCGCTGGTCCGGTGTTCCCCGGTCACGACCGAGCGCGAGAGGTTGAGGTCGCCCCGCACCTGCAACCCGTTGGCCAGCAGGCCCGGCAGCGCGGGCGAGTCGGTGATGTGCAGACTCGAGACCTGGGCGTTCTCGAAGATCGGGGCGGCCTCGAACTCGCAGTTCTCGAACCGCAGCGGGAAATCGACCGTGGTGCCCGCCAGGTCGAGCTGTCCTCGGACGCGGACGCCGAGCAAGCAGAGCCCGCGCGGATCCACCTCGGACGCGCCCGTCGTGCAGCAACGCCGGACGACCTCGGCGTCGACCGTCCGGCGTCCGTGGCCCTCGATCGCCCCGCCGGCGCGGCCGGTGCGAAGGAGTTCGCGGTAGGTGACCGGGCGTGCACGCATGCCGTCACCGTAGCGGCCCCGCGGGTCGATCCGCGGGGCCGGTCAGCTCAACGAGTGAGGCGGAAGCTCTGGGCGGCGGTGCCGTTGCAGGTGTACTGGACCAGTTGGGTGCTGTCGGCCTGGGAAGCCGCCGGCACGTCGAGGCACTTGCCGCTGTTGCGGTTCACGAAGTGGTAGTAGCCGCTGCCCTCGCTCACGGCCTGCCACTGCTGGTTGGCGCCACCCCCGTACGCCCAGGTCTGGATCGGGGCGTTGTCGGCCGTGGACACGTTGGCCACGTCGAGCGCCTGGGCCGCGTTGCTGCGCTGGTTGATGCGGACGTAGCCGCCGCTGGTCGGCGCGAACTGGTACTGCTGGGCGTTGCTGCCGTTGCACGTGTACTGCTGGATCGCCGTGCCGTTGACCGTGCCGGCGGCGCGAGCGTCGACGCACTTGCCGCTGTTCTTGTTGACCACCGGGTACCAAGTGGCCGGGTCGATCGGTTGGTCCGTCGGCGGTGGGGTCGTCGGAGCGCCGGCCAGCCACTTGATGCTGTTGATGAGCCACGTGTTCTGCTGCGGGCTGGCGAAGGTGGACGACGTACGCGTCTTGGTCTCGTAGTTCATGGCGTTGTGGCCGAAGTTCGTGTAGACCATTTTGTAGTTCCGGTTCGACCAGATCAGCGGGTAGTAGCCGCTGCGCCACTGCTGATTGGGGTCGGTGCCGACCGGGAAGCTGGAGGCGTCGATCGAGGCCAGGATGTCGATGTCGGGGTTCTGCCGCAGGTCCCGGCTCCATGAGTACCACTCGCTGACCGACGACTGGATCGTCGCGGGCAGCCCGGCCGTGGTCGGGTGCGGGCCCAGCCGCAGCGTCTCGGCCGTCGGTCCCCACGTGTTGGTCGCGAAGTTGCCCGAGCCCAGGAACGTGTTGTAGTACCAGCTCCACTCGCTGGCGTTCGTGGTGAACGCGCTGACATGGAAGCCGAGGAAACCGCCGCCGTTCTCCATGTACTGCTGGAACGCGGCCCGCCGGTTGGCCGGGGGACCGTCGTCCAGGAACATGATGACCTTGTAGCCGGCCAGCCCGGACGCGCTCAGCCGGCTCCAGTCGGTGGTCGCCTCCCAGGTGAAGCCGTTCTGGGCGCCGGCCTGCGGGAACCACTCCCGCGCTTCCTTGTCGAAGTCGATGTGGGCGTCGTCCCACGTTCCGTTGTAGAACGCGAGCACCTTGAACGGGTCGGCCGCGTGGGCCGGTTGGATCGGCATGATGACGGCGCCGACCAGCACGGCAGCCGCCGCGAGGGCGCGTTTGAGCAGACGCATGGCGATACCTCAGGGGATGAGTGCGGGGATGGGGGGCGGCGCCGCGCTCTCATCCTGAGGCATCGACGGGACTTGATACAAGCAATAGTTAATCTTATTTCCGGTCAGCTCAGAGAACGGGCCAGCTCCGCGTTGCGCGCGGCGAAGGGCAACCACTCCGGCGGCGTACGGTCGAGATAGCGCCGCGAGGCGGCCGGCGCGCACGCCCGTTGCTCCCACCGGTCGAGCCGCCCACCGCGCACCTGGAAACGCACGAGCACACCGTCCGCGTACCCGTAAATGTCAAGATCGGCCCCGGGCGCCAACAGTGTGACCTTCTGTTCGGCCACGATCCACTCCACCGCCTCGAGCTCCTGCTGAATGCGGCCCGCCAGCTCGAAGGCCAGGTTCCCGGACGCCTTGTCCCGCAAAAGCGACAACCCTTCCCGTACGGTGGAAAGCGCGCCCGCCTCCCGCCGCAGCACCGCCGTGAGGGTCTCCCGCATGGCGTCCCTGTCCTGCGGACGCACGCCGCGGATCCGCGCCAGGTCGCGCAGCCCGCCCTCGAGCCGCTCGTCGGTGTAGCGCAGCGGCAGCATCCGGTCGAGCCCCGACACCGCCAGCCGAGCCTGCGCCCCACCGAGATACGGCCCGAAGTCGGCCTCGACACCGGGCCGCCAGTGCACCAGCTCGACCTTGGAGGTGGTCACCCGGATGCAGAACGGCACCTCGAGCCCGCCCCGGATCCGGTTCCAGCGCGGCTTCGACCGTTCGAGCAGGTTGCGTTCGAGCCAGGCCGCCTCGTGCACCGAGTCGCAGGCGACGGCCTCGACCCGGGCGATCTGCGGCACCATCCGCCGCAGATGCCGCCGATCACGAAGATCCCCCCAGTACGACCCGACCCGGCTGCGCAGATGCGTGGCCCGCCCGACGTACAGCACCCGCCCATTGCCATCACGGAACCGATAAACCCCCGGCCCGGCCGGCAAACTCTTCACGCCCGAACCCTACTCAGCCCCCACCCGCGCCGAGCCGCACGCCGCTCCAGCGCAGCGCGTTACGCACGCAAGCGATGAGCGATGAGCGATGAGCGATGAGCGATGAGCGATTATCGATTGGCGTCAGGCGCATGGCGGGCGCTCGCGCGTCTCGGCGTTGCGTCGTTGCTGGGGAGCAGTGGGGCAAGGAGGGTCGCGGCTATCAGCACCAGCATGCTGAGGATGATGGGCGCGATGGATTCGCTGGTCAGGGCGACCAGAGCGGGAGCGACGAGAGCACCGGCGACGACGCTGGCCGCCGTCAGCAACCTGGCCCGGGCGCTCGGCGTCTCGCTGCAGGTGCGGCTCGACGACCGGCCGCCCGCCCCGGCGACCGCGCTGCCCGACTCGTTGGTGCAGTTCTCGCGCGGGGCCCGCTTCCGGGGTGAGGCGGCTCGGCTGCCCGATGACGCCGCCCGGTCCCGGCTGCTCGAGGCCAT
Organism: Paractinoplanes aksuensis; assembly: GCF_024137025.1. Classification (GTDB taxonomy): domain Bacteria; phylum Actinomycetota; class Actinomycetes; order Mycobacteriales; family Micromonosporaceae; genus Actinoplanes; species Actinoplanes aksuensis. The sequence goes on along the minus strand of NZ_JAMYJR010000040.1, from coordinate 67,783 downwards.
GGCCGCCATGGGCTCGATCGGTCCGCGTACGCCGGAGGAATGGGACTGGCATCGGATGCTCGACGTGTTCGTCCTGCTCACCCGCGCGCCCTGAACAGGGCACAATTAACCCCGAAGGGGGTGCTGTGGTGCGACGGCAGAGGGACACCCGGAGCGAAAACCTGCTCTACGCGCTGTCCGTGCGGTATGAGCGGTGGCGGCGGGAGCATTCGGGGCCGGTCGCCGGGCGGGAACCGCGGACCCGGGCCGTGCTGTTCGGGGCGGGCAGCGCGGCGAGCACGCTGCTGCACAGCATGATCTTCGACCCGCGCAGCCGGTTCGAGCCGGTCGGTGTGCTCGATGACGATCCGGAGCGGCAGGGGGAGCGGCTGGCCGGCATCGCCGTCGTCGGCACCCGGGCCGATCTGGCCGCGGTCGTCGAGCGGACGCGGGCCGCGGCGGTCATCTTCACGATCGGCAACGCCGAGGGGTCGCTGGTCCGCGAGATCCGGGCCCGGGCGCTGGCCGCGGGCGTGCGGTTCCTGGTGGTGCCCGAGACCAGTGAGGTGCTCGATCACGAGCTGGGCGCGCTCGACATCCGCGAGGTGCGGATCACCGACCTGGTCGGGCGGCATCGCATCACCATCGATCCCGAGGCCGTCGGCGGCATTCTGAGCGGCAAGCGGGTGCTGGTGACGGGCGCGGGCGGCGAGATCGGGTCCGAGTTGTGCCGGCAGATCCACCGCTTCGAGCCGGCCGAGCTGATCATGGTGGATCACGACGAGCGGGCCCTGCAGGCGGTGCTGCTCAGTGTTGATCCGCGGGGCGAGATGCACGACCCGTCGGTGGTGCTGGCCGATGTGCGCGATGCCGGGCGGGTACGCGAGATCTTCCGTACGCGGGAACCTGAAGTGGTCTTTCACGCGGCCGCCCTGCAGCATCAGCCTCTGCTGGAACGCCACCCGGACGAGGCCGTCAAGACCAACGTGCTGGGCACCCTGGCCGTCCTCGAGGCGGCCGAGAACGTGGACCTGTTCGTCAACGTCTCCACGGCCAAGGCGGCCGACCCGGTGGGCGTGCTCGGCTACACCAAACGCATCGCCGAACGGCTCACCGCGAGCTTCGCCGGGCGGCGGGACGGCACTTTTGTCAGCGTCCGGTTCGGCAACGTGGTCGGGCGCAGCGGCTCGTTGCTGGCCACGTTCGCGGCCCAGATCGCCGACGGCGGCCCGGTCACGGTCACCCACCCCGAGGCCACCCGCTACCTGACCACGACGCAGGAGGCGGTGCAGCTCGTGATCCAGGCCGCCGCGATCGGCCGCAGCGGCGAGGCGCTGGTGGTCAAGCCGGGCGACCCGGTGCGGATCGCCGAGGTCGCGCGGGACATGGTCGACCTGTCGGGTGAGCCCGTCGACATCGTCTTCTCGGGGCTGCGGCCGGGCGAGAAACTCGGCGAGACGCTGTTCGGCGCCGACGAGGCCGACCGACGCCCGCACCATCCGCTGATCGCCCAGGTGCCCGTGCCACCCCTGGACCCTTCCCGCGTACGGGATCTGGCCGCGAACGACCTGGCCGAGCTGTGCGCCCCGCCGTCGTTCGAGAGCCGCGCTGCCTAAGCGGCCCTGAGGTGCTGAAGCACGAGCGGGTCGATCTTCCCGGCCACGATCCGCATCTCCAGATTCTCGATGCCGGCCCACGAGGCGAGCGACTCGTCGAGGTCGGGCCCGACGTGACCGGCCCGGGTCAGGCGCTCGGCCACCTCGTCGGCCAGCACACCGGTCAGGGGCAGCAGGGTCGCCTCGTCCGGGAGCTCGAAGTAGAGGCTGTGCATCGCGAGCAGCCGGCCCAGTTCGGCCACCGGGTCGGCGTGGTCGTCGACGCGCAGATCGGCCCACACGTCGCTGGTGCCGCCGTAGCCGCGCCCCTTCGACACGACCAGGAGCGCCGCGCTCTGCCGCCCGCGCCGGTCGCCGCCCGCCTCGTCGCCCGCGCGCAGCGCCTCGAGCAGCCGGTAGGGCAGTGGCTGCCCGGCGTCCCCGCTCAGCCAGGTCGCCTCCATGTCGCCGACCACGGCCGGCCCGGCCAGCATGTTGCCCTGGATCGCGTAGTCGGCCCCGGCCGCGCCGCCGGCCCAGTCGTGGCATTCCTGGCCGGTGAACGTCGCCCCCGGACCCTCCGGGCCGACGACGCCGACCTGCCGGTGCTCGATCGGCCCGTCGTCACCCGCGATCAGCGCCTTGACCGTCTCGGCCGAGGCCACCCCGGTGCCGAGCAGCGCGAGCGCCTGCGGCCGGTAGGCCAGATTGGCGTACGACTGGGTGGCGACCGCGCCGACGCCGGCCAGCGCGGCCGGAACGGCTGCCCCGACCCCCAGGAACTTGCTGGCCACGGCCACCCCGAGCGCCTGGCCGTCGGCCGAACGCCCCACGATCGAAAACGTCATGCGGCGAGACTAACCGCCGATCATCCCGCGAATGATCCGGAGGCGACCGGGCCGGCCGGCTCGTAAGTGGCCATGGTGACGCCCTTGCCGGTCGTCCGGCTGCTGACCAGGCGCAGCGCGCCCGCGGGGGAGCCGGCGTCGAAGAGCCGTTTGCCCCGGCCGAGCACGATCGGCGCGATGACCAGGCGGAATCGGTCGATCAGACCCGCACCCCACAGCGTACGGATGAGGTCGCCGCTGCCGTGCACCTGAAGTTCGGGCCCGTCGTCGCGTTTGAGGGCCGCCACCGCCTCGGCCACGTCCCCGCCCAGCAACTGCGAGTGCTGCCACGGCAGGTCCGGCGCCGCCGAGCGGGAGGCGACGTACTTGGTGGCCTCGTTCAGCGGCCCGGCCCCCGCCTCGGCCGGGGCGCTCGGCCAGTACGCGGCGAGGATGTCGTACGTACGCCGGCCGAGCACCAGATCGAACGGCTTGCCCATGGTCTCGCCCAGATAGGCGGCCAGGTCGTCGTCCCACAGCGGGGGCAGCCAGCCGCCGTGTTCGAAGCCGCCGCTGCCGTCCTCGTCGGGCGTCCCGGGCGCCTGCATCACCCCGTCGAGGCTGATCGAGCCGACCACCACCAGTTCCCTCACGCCAGCACCTCGTCGATCTGCCCGACGGCCTGGCGTACGCCCTCCTCCATGCCCATCTTCGCCATCTCGTGCAGTTGGTCGAGGCTGGTGAACTGGGAGAGCACGGTCATCCGCGTCCGGTCGCCGATCGCCTCGAAGGTGACGATCCCGTGGGTCGGGTCGATCGTGGTGTCCGGCTCGCCGTCCTGGTCGGCGAACCCGTCGTTGAACTCGAGCCGTTGCGGCGCGTCGACCAGCGTGAACTCGAACCAGCCGCGCGACTTGGTGCCGTCCGGCCCGGTCATGCAGTACGCCGACCGGCCACCGACGCGGAAGTCGTGCCGGTCGAAGGTGGCGGGCCAGGTCGGCGGCCCCCACCAGCGTTCGAGCTGGCGCGGGTCTTCCCAGACCTGCCAGACCCGGGCCGGCGGGGCGTCGAACTCGGCCACGAGCGTGAAGGTCAGCGCCTCCTCGTCGCGGCGGACGTCGGTCACAGTCATGTGTCTCTCCTCAGTTCGTCCTCGATGCCGCGGACCCGGTGCCGCCACACCTGTTCCAGGTCGGCGAGCAGCCCGGCCGCCTGGCGCAGCGCGTCGACCTCGCCGTGCACGACCTGCTCCCGGCCGCGGCGTTCCTTGGTGACCAGCCCGGCCTGTTCCAGCACGACCACGTGCTTCTGCACGGCGGCGAAGCTCATCGGATAGAGCCGGGCCAGCGCCGACACGGACAAGCCGTCGTGGATGACCCGGGCCAGGATGTCCCGCCGCGTGCCGTCGGCCAGCGCGTGGAACACGCGATCGGCCTCACCTGCAACCATGTGGTTGTACGTTACGCCGGTCTCAGGCGAAGCGGAAGCGGGTCTGGGAGAACGGCTCACCCTTGCCGAAGGCGAGGACCTTGACCGGGCGGACCGCGAAGACCAGGGCCTCGTGCTCGCCCTCCTGCACGAAGACGTCGCCCTGGACGGTGAAGTCCCAGTCGTGGCGGTCCTTCCACAGGCCGGCCAGTTCGGTCAGGCGCGAGGCGTCGGTCACCCGCTCCGCGACGCCCTCGACCACCACGTCCAGCCCCGCGTGCTGCTCGGCGGTGCCCGTGGTCAGGGCGACGTGCGGGTTGCGCTCGAGGTTCTTGCCCTTCTGCTCGCCCGCGCCGGTGCAGAAATGCAGGGCACCGTACGCCCACACGGCCGGGAGCGGCGTCACGTGCGGGCGCTGATCGTTGCGCACCGTCGAAAGCCAGAAGATTTTCGCGTACGACAGTGTGTTGTCCACATCGGACCAGGGGCGGGCCGTGGCCGTGGGGTCGCTGAATCGTGCGTCGAGTTCGCCGACAGGATCACTCATCTCACGGATGGTAGTGACGCTGCCGCCGCTGTGCAGGCCTTCCGGCGGGTCAGTAACGGTAGTGGCGCGCAGCGGCCGGCTCGGCCGTCGTCGGCGTGCCGGTCGACCAGCGGCTGCGGGCGGCGTTGGCCACCGCGCGGGCCCCGGCCCGGCGGCGCGACGACGGCTTGGGCGCGATCTCGACACCCGGCTGCGGCTCCAGGTGCTCGGCCGACGACACCACGACGACGGACGCCTTGCCCTCGTTCAGCATGCGCATGGCGGCGGCCCAGTCACCCGGGATCAGACCGACCACGTTGTAGCGACGGGCGGAGCAGTAGTCGAGGCACCGGGCAGCGCTCGCGCTGTAGTTCTCCGGCCGCACGTAAATCACTGCGTCAACCACCGGGATGATCCCTTCGCCTCTTATGTAGCTCGATGTCCCCGAGCGAGATCCACCTAATCGCGCCGGTCACCTTCTGCATATCCGCTGTTATGGATAAGTGACCGGACTGATCCACCCGCATCGACCGCGATCGGTCCCATCCCGTCACCCGACCGGCCAATTTCCGCGTTTGGTGTTGCTTTCAACTTTCCCGCCGTGAAGACTGCCCCATCCCGTCGACGCACACCCCGCTCCTGACCGGAAGCCGACAGTGACCATTTCGGACTGCCGCCGCGCGCTGGCATGCTGGCTGCCGTGACTGCGAGTAAGGCCCGGCCGTGGCGTGTGTTCCTCTCCCATACGTCCGAGCTGGAACCCTTCGTGCATGCGGCGAAGGAGGCGGTTACCCGGGCCGGCCACATCCCGGTCGACATGCGCTACTTCGCCGCCGTCGACAGCCGTCCGTCCGAGGTCTGCATGGCCGCCGTCGAGTCCGCCGACGTCTACGTGCTGATCGCCGGGTCCCGCTACGGCTCCTCGGTCCGCGACCGTCCCGAGGTGTCGTACACCGAGCTCGAGTTCCTCACCGCGGGCCGGGCCGGCCTCCCGCGGCTGGCCTTCCTGCTCGACGTCCCGGCCGAGCCGAGACAGCAGTCCTTCCGCGACCGGGTGACCGACAGTGACCTTACCGCGGCCAAGTTCACCGATCCGTCCTCCCTGGAGACCCGCGTCTACCAAGCTCTGATCGAACTGGAACGCCGCCACGTCGTACCCGTGTGGTCGGTGCCCCCGCTGCGCGGCAGCGAGGTGGCCCGGCCGGCACTCACGGATGCGCTGGTCGAGGCCGTACTGGCCCCCGGCGCCGGAACCGTCGGCGTGACCACGGGCCTGGTCGGCGCGGGCGGCTTCGGCAAGACCACGCTGGCCCGCATGGTCGCCCACCGCGTCCGCGACGACTTCCCCGGCGGGGTCGCCTGGATCACCGTCGGTGAGGACGCGTCCGGCCCCGAGCTGGCCGCGACGATCACCTCGGCGGCCCGGTTGTTCGATCCGGCCGCGCCCGAGGTCACCGATCCGCTGGCCGCCGGCGCGTCCCTGGGCCGGGCCTTGGCCGACCGCCAGGTGCTGCTGGTGATCGACGACGTCTGGACGTCCGAGCAGGTGGATCCGTTCCTGCTCGGCGGCGCCCGCACGGTGCGGCTCTTCACGACCCGCCAGCGCGACGTGCTGCCACCCGTCACGGACCAGGTGCCGGTCGACCAGATGGCCGCGGACGAGGCCCGGCGCATGCTCGGCGCCGGTCTGCCCGCCGCCCTCGTCGACGAGGCCCTCGCGGCGACGGGCCGCTGGCCGGTGCTTCTGGCCCTGCTGGCCGGGGCCGTCGACGAGGGAGTGGAGGCCGGCGGCGAGCCGGCCCGCGAGCTGACCGAGATCCTGCGGGCGCTGCGGGCCGACGGCATCACCGTGCTCGACGTGGGCGACGAGAACTCGCGCAGCCAGGCCGTCGCCGGCACCATCGAAGCCGGCCTGCGCCGCCTGACCGAGGACGAACGCCTGCGCTACCTGGAGCTGGCCGTGTTCGGCGAGGACGTCACCATCCCCGGTGAGGTCGTGGCCCGGCTCTGGGCGCACACCGGCCGCTGGGCTGTTTTTCGCAGCCGGCGCTTCCTGGCCCGTCTGCACAAGCTGAGCCTGCTGGCCGCCTACCGCCGCGACCCGGACGAGGCCCTGTTGCACGACGTCGTCCGCGCCTACCTGCGCCACCGTACCGCCGACCGGCGGGCCGAGCTCGACCGGGCCGTCGTCGACGCCCATCGGTCGCTCACTCCGAAAGGGTGGGCGGCGCTGCCCGCCGAGGAGCGGTACCTGTGGGTATGGCTGGCCGCGCATCTGCGGGGCGCAGGCCTGCGCGACGAACTGGAGGCCCTTCTCGACGATCCGGAGTGGCTGATCGGCAAGCTGCAGTACGTCGGCGCGGCGGCGCTCGAGGCCGACCTGTCCCTGGCCGACCGTCGGGCCCTGGCCACAGCGGTCCGCCAGAACGCCCATGTCCTGACGCCGATGGACTCACCCAAATGGCTGGCCGCCACGCTGGCGTCGCGCATAGCCCCCGGGGTCGGCCTGGATCGGTTGCGCGACAGCCTGTGGGCGGCGGCCGGTGACGTCTACCTGCGGCCTTTCGAGCCCTTGGCGGACCGGCCCCACCCGGCGCTGATCCGAGTGCTGCCCGGTCTGGCACCGTCGGCGGCGACGGCGGTGGCGCCGGACGGAGGATGGATCGCCTTCGCGGCCGACGACGGCACGATCCGGCTGCGCGACCCGATCACCGGTGGGATCATCGCGACCCTGCGGGACACCCCAGGCGATGTGCGGGAACTCGCGGTCGCCCCCGACAGCACGTGGCTCGCCGCCGGATGCGCCGACGGCTCGGTGTGGATCCTGGACACGCGAACAGGGGCCCGCCGCGGCCCGTTCGAGGGTGCTACGGGCCGGATCGCCGCGCTGGCGGTCGCCTCGGACGGGACTTGGCTGGTCGCGTCGGGCACCCGGGACAGGGTGCCGTGGATCTGGGACGCCGGTACCGGGGCGGCCAGGTTCGCCCTTGCTCAACCGGGCTCGGCCGACGGTCCGCCTCTCCCCGGGAGAGCCCGTTGCCCGTCGTTGCTACTCGATCCGCGCGGGCGGTGGATCGGGCTGCTGACCCGGAGCGGGACCGTCCCGGCGCGAGCGGCAGTGTCGGTCTGGGACCTGCGAACGGGCACGGGCCGGCAGCTCGGCAGCCCGTCATGGCACGAGGATGTCGCGGTCGCCGTCGCGCCGACCGGGGACTGGATCGCGACGGCCTCCACCGACGGCAGGATCGAGATCTGGGACTGCGAGGACTGGACGCCGCGAACCATCGGCGACTGCCATGAGCCACCCGGTCCGCAGATCGAGCTGGCGGTCGCGGCCGACGGTCGTTGGCTGGCGGTGCGGGGCGACAACCTGATCTCCGTGGCTGACCTCAGGGACGGTCGGATCGTCGCCGAGCTGGTCGTGTTCGGCGGATCAGGCGGCTTGTTGTTCGGGCCCGATGGCACGTGGCTGGCGGCGACAGAGGGCGAGAGCGTGATCGTGTGGAACACGGCGGACTGGAGCAGGCGAAATCTGCTGACCGGCCACGCCGGTGATGTGACCGGGCTCGTGGCGTCGGGCGACGGAGGCTGGCTTGCCAGTGCGTCACCCGGCCGCGCGATCCGAGTGTGGGATCCGGCCGTCGTCGGCGAGCGAGGCGACGACGTCGGCCGTGACAACCCGGCGTGGGAGGGAGACTTTCCTCCCGTGCCGGCTTCCGAGGGCCTCCTCAGACGGCCGACAACCTGGCAGAAGTTTCCTCGTGCCGCGTTGTTGTCGATGTCCGATCGGTCGATGAACACCTGGTGGAACTCGCTGCTCGCCTTCGGCGAGGAGTGCACGAGGATCGTCGCCACCATTCCCGGACCTGGTGACGAGTGGCGATTGATCTCGTTTGGGGACGACCACGTCGTCCGGTTGTGGGACGACGACACGGAGGCGCCGCTCAGGGCATTCGACGGTCAGCTCCGGACGATTCCCGAGGAACTTGAGCGGACGTCGGTGGCGGCCGCAGCCGACGGCACGTGGCTGGCCCTGGCCGAGCACTCCGCGGTGCATATCTGGGACCAGTCAACCGGGCGGCGACTCCACACACTGGCAACACCTTCGGGCCAGGTCTCCGGTCTGGCGGCCACCAGCGAGGGTCTCCTCTGCTCGGTCGGCGCCGATGCCATCGCCCGCGTCTGGGACCCGGCCCGCGGCACACTGATCGCCGCCATCCGCTTCGAGCATCCGCTGACCGGCGTCACGGCGTTGGACGGCCGGATCACGGCAGAGGGGGGCGGGCTCGACTACCTGTTCGAAGTGGTCGGGCGCTGACCGGAGATCTGCCGGGCCCAGCGGACGTCGCCGCTGTCGTCGACCTTGATCAGGGCGACGACGATGTCCCTGTCGGCGTCCTGGAAAGGGAGGGCGTTCTCGCTGGTCGGACGGAACCAGGCGGTGACCGACCCGGCCGCGGTGGCGGGGGCGCCGACGGCTGCGGTGTCGCGGGCCGGCGTCGCCGCGTCGGCCAGCCAGTCGTACTTGTCGGCCAGGACCTCGTACGCGCCGGCCCAGTTCGAGCCCGTCTCGCCGTCGGAGGCCCAGCCGCCGTCGGCGGGCAGGAGGCGTGGGGGTGTGACGCGGTTGTCGAGGGCGACCACCTGGAAGCTCCCGGTGCCGGAGGCGCCCGTCCAGCTCACCCGCACCACGACGACCTGGCCCGCGGTGACCCGCATGGTGGACCGGTCGGCGGGGGCGCCGAGGCGTTCGATCGTCGCGGCGAACGTCGACTGCGACGCCACCTCGGTGTCGACCGTGACCCGCACGTCGTCGCCGCCGTGGGCCCATTCGTTGTCGCGGCGCAAGTGCAGCACGCTGAACACCAACGCCGCCACGACTACGGCGGACACCCCCGCGATCACCGTACGTCTCACATCCGGCAGTGTGGCATGGCGCTAGACGCGGGGGAGGACCGTTCCGGCGACCTTGGCGGCGGTGACCTTGTTCTCGGGTTCGTCGGCTCCGTGGGTGTAGACGTCGATCTGGACCGTGCCGGAGAGCTGGTAGAGGTGGCTGTTCAGCCAGTACGCGTCGCCCAGGGGCTCGGCCTCGGCGACCGCGGTGTCGAAATCGTCCGCCGTCGTGCGCGAGAGGAAGACCGCGAGCTGGCCGTCGGTCTGCTGCCACTGACAGAAACGGGTCGAGTCGCCGGGGGCCGCGTCGTCGTGGTCGACCTGGGTGACGGCCCGGCCGGTGAGCTCGGCCACCTCGGTGCGGTCGAGCAGCGTACAGGGATCGGGAATTTCGCCCTCGCTCCTGACCGAGCCGAAGCCGCTGCGGGCCGCGCTCGACTCCGGGGGGACGGGCGTTCGGTTGACCACCTGGTCGAGGAAGCCGCAACCGCTGGTCAGGCCGACGAGAAAAACTGCTGCGGCGGCGGCCGGGCTGCGCTTCAATGTGACTCCTCGATGCTTCCGACGCTGGTCCGAACAGGTTCCAAGGCGCGGAGCCCGGCGTCGAGACGGGTGGGCCGAACTTCAGCCGTACGAGCGGATAAACACTTCGACAGGTGGGCCGATGCGAATCGACAGCGGGCTGGTGCGGCGGCTCGTGGACGCGCAGTTCCCGCAGTGGTCGAACCGGCCGCTGCGGCTGGTCGACCCGGCCGGCTCCGACCATGTGATTTACCGGCTCGGCGACGAGCTCTCGGTGCGGTTGCCCCGGCACGAGGGCGCGATCGATCAGGCTCGGGTCGAGGCGGAGTGGTTGCCTCAGCTTGCGCCCCACCTGCCGTTGGCGGTTCCGGTTCCGGTTGCTGTGGGTCAGCCTGCTTTCGGTTACCCATGGTCGTGGGCCGTGACGCGGTGGCTCTCCGGTGATGTCGCCACCGTTGCCGCTGACTCGCCGTCCCCGATCCCCGGCACATCCCCTTATGCGGAAGCCTTCGTCCCGCTCCTCGGCACATGGCAGAGCCTGGCCCACGACGACTCCACCCCGTCGCCACCGCCGAAGCCCGCCCGAGCCGAAACGTGGCCGTCCGACACCCACGCCCAAGACGAAACGTCCCGTCTCGCCAATCGCTCGCGAGACGATACGCCTCGTCCCGGCGCTCGCCCGCGAGACGATACGTCTCGTCTTCGCGACCGAGCGCGAGACGCTCCGTTTCGTTCCGCCGGGGTCGGGCGGCGCGCGGCGTCGGTCGAGCACGTGCGGGGGTTGTCTCTGCCGGTGAGCGTTCCGCTCGGGGTGTTGGCCGAGCTCGAGAGCCGGTGGCTCACCGTGCTACTGCGGGGCGACGCGCTTCACCACGTGGATCTTCGCCGCGACAACTTCATCCGGGAACCGGACGGGCGGCTCCGCATCGTGGACTGGACGCCCTGTGGAGCGCGCCCGGCTGGATGGATCTCGTCCGGTTGGGGCCCGATCTTGCCGCCGACGGCCACGACCCGGAGGCGTTGTGGCGGCGCTCGCCGTGGGCCGGTACCCCGGACGATCACGTGAACGTGGCCCTGGCCGGCTTGGCCGGCCGGGCCTGGCGCGACGGCCGCCGGCCCGACCTTCCCGACATCCCGCACTTGCGGGCCATGCAGCGTTCCCAAGCCCTTCATCTGCTCCGCTGGCTCGAATCCCGCCGGCCGGCGAGCGAGGCGGCGACCGCCGTGACCGCGTAGCGCCAGTCGGCGAAGGCCAGCGGCGGCACGGCGCCGATCACCAGGTCGCGCACGATGCCACCGCCGAGCGCCGCGACGTAGTGGGTTCAGTACGCCGCCGTGCCGGCCGGCGTAGGCGGGGACAGCTCGGCCGTCAGCACTGATTTTGAGGGTGACCACGCACGCAGGTCGCCCGGGTGGGTTTCGCGTTCTGGACGCGTCAGCGGCCGGCGGAACTCGCCCGGGCCCTCGACGTGAGTTGCGGTCTGTACCACCCACTCAGCTACGACATCCTGCTCTTGACCTTGATCCGATGGGTGGGGGGATGCGTACCTCTGTGCGACAACTGTCGGCTGTGGGGGCTTGATAGTGGAAGGCCAGTCATGACTGGTATGCGGAAAAGAATGGCCGCTGTGGCGGTTGCGGTCGTCGGGACGGGGGCCGCTGTGGTCTTCGCCAACATCTCGTCGGCGGCGGTTCCGCCGGCCACCGGGGAGCAGGTGGTGACCGCGACGATCGAGGTCTCCGGGGTGTTCGACGGGGAGAACCAGCGGTTCGTCGGTGGCGGCGATCTCGGTGACGGTGGCCAGGACGAGGGGCAGGATCCGCTGTTCCAGCTGGCGGCGGGGGCCACCCTGCGGAACGTCATCCTCGGGAGCCCGGCCGCTGACGGGGTGCATTGTTCGGGCAGTTGCACGCTCAGCAACGTGCACTGGGAGGACGTCGGCGAGGACGCGGGCACGTTCCGCGGGACGAACGCAACTGTCGTCATCGAGGGCGGTAGCGCGACCGCGGCCGACGACAAGGTGTTCCAGGACAATCGGGGTGCGGGCGGGTCGGTGACGATCCGTGACTTCGAGGTGTCGGACTTCGGGAAGTTGTATCGGTCGTGCGGTAACTGTTCGACGCAGGCGGCCCGGACCGTGCGGATGGAGAACATCACGGCCACCGCGCCCGGTGACACGCTGGCCGGGATCAACGTCAACCTGGGCGACCGGCTCACGATTGACGGGGTCCAGCTGGTCGGCGAGGGGATCTCGTTGTGCGATCTGTTCGAGGGCAATGACACGGGCGACGAGCCCACCAAGATCGGCGAAGGGCCGGACGGGACGAGTTGCGTCGTGAATTAGGCGGGGTGGCCCGGATGGGTGATCACCAGCACCGGCTTCGGTGACTGTTTGATCAGGTCGAGCGGCACGCTGCCCAGCAGCCGCTCGGCCACCTTGGGTCGGGTGCTCGAGCCGACCACGATCAGGTCGGCGTTGTGCTGGCGCGAGAAGTCGAGCACGGCCGGCACCGGGCGGCCCGACAGCACGGTCACGCTGGCCTCGATCCCGGCCTCGGCCAGGCGGCGGGCGATACTGGCGGCCGACGCGTACGCGTTGTCGGCGAAGACCTTGCGCGGCACGGCGGCCAGCCGTTCGAGCTCGACCTCGTCGGCGGCGACGACGGCGACGGTGGCCCCGGTCTGTTTGGCCAGGCCGATCACCGCGTCGGCGAGCCACGGCTGGTCGGCTTCGGGCTTGGCGGCGACGACGATGCGCATCACCTGACGTTACCGGCTGATCGCGACTCGTCGATAGTTCTGACTCGACAGATCCGCCGTTGTAGACCAACCTGGCAAATATGGCGGACGTCACAACGAACGAACAACCCGCGCTCAAGCGGGTCATGGGCCCGGGCCTGCTGCTGCTGTTCGTGGTCGGCGACATTCTCGGCACGGGCGTCTACGCGCTCACCGGACGGGTCGCGGCCGAGGTCGGCGGGGCGGTCTGGCTGCCGTTCCTGTGCGCGTTCGTCGTCGCGCTGCTGACCGCGTTCAGTTACCTCGAGCTGGTCACGAAGTATCCGCGGGCGGCCGGGGCCGCGCTCTACACGCACAAGGCGTTCGGGATCCACTTCCTGACGTTCATCGTCACCTTCGCGGTCATGTGCTCGGGCCTGACCAGCGCGTCCAGCGCGTCCAAGGCGTTCGCGTCGAACTTCGACGAGGCGTTCGACCTGTCGCTGGGCGACGGGGCCGCGCTGACTGCCATCGCGCTCGGGTTCATGCTGCTGGTCGGGCTGATCAACTTCCGCGGGGTCGGCGAGAGCGTCAAGCTCAACGTGTTGCTGACCTGCGTCGAGCTGACCGGTCTGCTGATCGTCATCTGCATCGGCGCCTGGGCGCTGGGCGGGGGCAACGGCGACCTGTCCCGGCTCACCGACTTCACGGCGGCCGAGGGCGAGTCCGCGTTCTTCTCGGTCACCGCGGCCACGGCGCTGGCCTTCTTCGCCATGGTCGGCTTCGAGGACTCGGTCAACATGGCCGAGGAGACCAAGGATCCTGTACGCATCTTCCCCAAGGTCATGCTGACCGGGCTCTGCATCACCGGGGTCATCTACGTGCTGGTCTCGATCTCGTCGGTCGCCCTGGTCGCGCCCGAGGAGCTCGGCGAGGGCGATGCGCCACTGCTCAAGGTGGTCGAGGCGGGCGCGGCGGGCTTCCCGCTGTGGATCTTCGCGTTCATCACGATGTTTGCCGTGGCCAACTCAGCCCTGATCAACATGCTGATGGCGAGCCGGTTGCTCTACGGCATGGCCAACGAGCGGGTGCTGCCGCGGGTCCTGGGCAAGGTCCACCCCGGCCGCCGTACGCCGTGGGTCGGCATCGTCTTCACCACGCTCATCGCGTTCGGGCTGATCTGGTTCGCCGACCTGACCGCGCTGGGCGGCACCACGTCGCTGCTGTTGCTCTGCGTCTTCACCGTGGTCAACATCGCCGTCCTGGTGCTGCGCCGCGACCCCGTCGACCACGACCACTTCAAGGCGCCCACGGTCATCCCGGTGATCGGCGCGGTGGCCTGCGCCTACCTGGCCAGCCCGCTCTCGGGCCGGGACGCCGCCGACTACCGCATCGCCGGCATCCTGCTGGTCATCGGCGTGCTGCTGTGGCTGGTCACCTACTTCTACAACCGCAACGTCCGGCACGAGGAGACCACGCTCGACCCCACTAACCTCCGCGACTGAGCCGGTCGGCGCTCGGCGCGAGCGCGTACTTCAGCGCCACGTGGACCATGTCGCGGAAGAACGGGGCGCGGCCGATCCGCATGGCCTCGGACTCGAGCGGCACCAGCACGACCAGCCGCTTCGGGGGCAGCAGGCGCATGCACTCCTGCAACTCCCACAGCGTGCCCTTGCTCGTACCGGCCGACAGCACCACCAGGCGAGCGCGGCCGATCAGGTCGCTGACCGGTTCCTGCCAGTCGTCGAGCGGCAGATGGACCCGGTCGGCGCCGGCGTAGGGGAGGCGCTCGCCGGGCTCACCGACCGCGACGAGGCGCCCGATCCGGCGTACGGCTCGGGCAATTTGCTCTTCCTCGCTGCGACCCGCGATGAGGAACTTGGTCAGCGCGGGCATCGACGGCCTTTCCTGCGGCACGTCGAGCCGGGCGTCGTCGACGAAGCTGCGCAGATACAGCACGAACGGCTCGTCGCCCACCGCACCCGGCGAGTCGAGCACCCGGGCCAGGTGGCGGCGCCCGTGCCGGCGCAGATTCAGGCCCATGACGTACGCCGGGCCCGAGACCACCACGGCGGCCGGAGTCAGCACGATGGCCGCACCCCGGGTGTCACCCAGGAAGATGAGCACGTTGAGATGGACGCAGACCCCGACCACGAGCAGGCACCACGCTCCTCCGCACCAGATCCACGGCCTTCCCGTACGCCGTGACTGGCCGTTCGGGAAGGCCGTCCACTCGGTGATCCGGGGTGGCTCGACCCGGCGCTCCCGGAACATCCACGCCGCGTGGTGACGAACTGCGCCCCCACGGCGATCATCAGCAGCTTGATGACGAGCATCGATGTCACGGTAGCGAACGGGTGCTCGCGGGCCGCCGTCAACCGGTATGGTCAGGGGCGTGGCAGACGACGTCAGCTCCACAGTCGACTCGTCGACTGCTCATCCGGCCCGGCGCTACAACTACTGGCTGGGCGGCAAGGACAACTTCGCCGCCGACCGCGAATCGGCCGACGCCATCGAGGCCGTCTTTCCCCACATCCGTACGGCCGCGGTCGAGAATCGGCGCTTCCTGCAGCGCGCGGTCCGCGTGCTCGCCGAGCAACACGGCATCCGCCAGTTCCTCGACATCGGCACCGGCCTGCCCACGGCCGACAACACCCACCAGGTGGCGCAGCGCATCGACCCCGCGAGCCGGGTCGTCTACGTCGACAACGACCCGCTGGTGCTCACCCACGCCCGCGCGCTGCTGACCAGCGCCCCCGAGGGCCGCACGGCGTACATCTCGGCCGACCTGGAAAACCCCGAGAGCATCCTCGCGAATCCCGATCTGGCCGCCACCCTCGACCTGAGCCGCCCGGTCGCGGTGATGCTGATCGCCGTGCTGCACTTCGTGCACGACGACAAGCAGGCCGACGAGGCCATCGCCACCCTGCTCGGGGCGCTGCCGCCGGGCAGCTTCCTGGCCCTCACCCACGCCACGGCCGACTTCCTGCCGCCCGAGATCGCGGCCGCCCTGACCAGCGGCCAGGTGCGCGGCACGGGCAGCTTCGAGGGCCGCTCGGGCTCGCAGATCACCCGCTTGCTCGACGACAACGGCCTCGAGCTGCTCGAGCCCGGCCTGACCGTGGTCAGCGAGTGGCGTCCCGACCCGGGCGTGACCCCGCCCCCGGCCGAGCACGTGTCGGTCTACGGCGCGGTCGCCCGCAAACCCTGAGGTGCTGCCCCGGTCGACGCCGGCCGCCTCCGGGGTCTCGTCCCGGGCGATCGGCGCGTTGCTGGACGCGCTGACCGTCGAGTGCCACTCGCTCATGATCGTCCGCCGGGGCCGGGTCGTGGCCGAGGGCTGGTGGGCGCCGTACTCGTCCAGCCGCCCGCACCTGCTGTACTCGCTGACCAAGTCGTTCACCTCGATCGCGGTGGGGCTGGCGATCGCCGACGGCCGGCTCACGTTGGACGACAAGGTCGTCGACGTGCTGCCCGGCCACGTGCCGCCGGACGCCTCGGAGCGGGCCCGCCAGGTCACCGTGCACCACCTGCTGTCGATGACGAGCGGGCACCGCACCGACAGCCTGCCCGAGGCCTGGCAGCTGGAACCGGACGATCTGACGAAGGGCTTCCTGCGGGTGCCGTTCCCGGACGCCCCGGGGGCCCGGCACGCCTACGACAACGCCACCACGTACGTCCTGGCCCGGATGGTGGAAAGGGTGACCGGCCGTGGCTTGCCCGAGTTTCTCGACGAGCGCCTGTTCGCGCCGATGGGCATCGACCACGCCGAGTGGGACCGGGTGGCCGGCGGCGCCGCCTTCGGCTTCCACGGCCTGCACCTGACGACCGAGGCCGTCGCCGCGTTCGGCGAACTGCTGCGATGCGAGGGCCGTTGGGGCGACCGTCAACTCGTGCCGCAGGACTGGGTGCGACGGGCAACTCGCAAACAGGCCGAGACCCTCCCGGCGGAGGTCGGCGGCGGTGGTGCCGAATTCCTTCAGGGGTACGGGTATCAGTTCTGGATGTCCCGTCACGGGTACTTCGGCAACGGCGCCAACGGTCAGCAGTGCATCGTCGTCCCCGACCACGACCTGGTGATCGTCCTGACCGGCGCCATGACCGACGAGCAGTCCATGTTCGACGCGATCTGGGACTGTCTGCTCCCCGGCCTGAACCACAGCGACAGCCCCGAGGACGACGAAATCCTCGCGGCCCGTCTCCGACGGTTGTCCCTGCCCCCGGTGCCCGGCACTGCGGATCCGGGACGCTCAGCCCGCGTAAGGCTGAACGCTCCGCAGCCGCATTCTCACGCTGATGGCGGTTCCGCCGACAGTTCGCCGCTCCCTGACGGCACCCAAGTGTCACTCACATCCGTGAACTGTGGGTGGCGCCTGCAACTTGGGTCGGCGATTTCCCTCGAGGTCGGTTACGGCGAATGGCGGGAGAGCTCGCCCCTCGGCCGCCCTGTGGTCGCGGCCGGCGCCTGGCAGGGCGACACGTTCGTGGCCGATCTCTACGTCATAACCTCACCCCACCGCGTACGCCTCGTCGTGGACGGTGACACGGCCACGACCACTTGGAACACCGAGCCGCTGACCCGCCCTGACCTGGAACTGCACCTGCGCTCGCCTCTTATGACCCGCCCCGACGTCGCTTAGGGGCCCCGTTCCCTGACCGGGGTGGGTGCGAGGTGCGGTCCAGATCTCGTCCGGTGGTGGCCCGTAGGAATTGTTGTGAGCGGACCTGCGCGGGACGCTGCCAGGGGGAATCCGAGCCTCGCCGCAGCCCGCCCGAATGGTGAGCGGACCCTAACGGCCGAGCTGCTGGTGGACGGCCCAGCGGTCGATGAGGGACGTGACGGCCTTGATGCGGTTGTCGGTGAAGTCGTAGAAGACGTGTTCGGCGAAGACCAGACGGGTGCCGGTGGCGGGGAAGCCTAGGAACTCGCTTTGCGGGGTGACGTCGAACTGGATGCGGCAGGCGATTTGCGTGTCGGTGGCGACGAGGATTGTCGCGTCGTAGTAGAGATCGGGGGCGGCGGTCAGGTCGGGGGCGATCATTGCGGCGTACTGCTCGCGGGTCAGCGGTTCGTCGTTATAGGTCAGGCTGTCGTGGACGAACTCGGCCAGGTCGTCGAGGCGGCGTTCGTTGAGGGCCTGCAGGTATGCGCGGTAGGTGTCTTCGAGGGCCATCTTTTGATCATGCCGGGTCGGCAGGGAACTGCCAGTCGACGTGTGCGTGAATGTGGGCATGGATGTGGAGAGCGCCCGGCCCACGCGGGCTTCGGCGGGGTTCTGGTTCGGGGCGGCGGCGCTCTATGCGATCGCGGTGAGCATCGTGCTGCTGGTGCCTCCGGCTGATCTGCTCGGGCAGGAGGGTGGGGGTGTGGTCGTGCTCCTCGCCGTTCCGGTTCTGCTCAGTGTGCTGGCGTTGTTCGCGCGGGGGCAGCGGATTCTGGTGTGGGGGTGCATCGCGCTGCTCGGCGGATTCGTGCTCTTCAGCATCGCGTCGGTCGGGCTGGTCTATCTGCCCGGGCTGGTGATGATCGTCGTGGCCACGCTCCGGCAAGGGCGCTGAGCGGGAATGGTGAGGGGCCGCGTCCGGACGTGGACGCGGCCCCTCGGGGTGAGAGCGGGTGGCTAGCCCTTGACGCTGCCCGCGAGCAGGCCGCGGACGAAGTAGCGCTGCAGGAGCAGGAACACCGTCACCGGGACGATGATCGAGACGAACGCGCCGGCCGACAGCAGGTGCCAGGCGGTGCCTCGGGTGCCGCTCAGGTTGGCCAGCTGCAGGGTGATCGGGGCGACCTCGTCACCGCCGCCGGCGAAGACCAGGGCGACCAGCAGGTCGTTCCAGACCCAGAGGAACTGAAAGATGCCGAAGGCCGCCAGGGCGGGGGTGAGCAGCGGCAGCATGACCTTGAAGAAGATCGAGACGTGGCCGGCGCCGTCGACGCGGGCGGCCTCGATCAGGCCGGACGGGATCTCCCTCATGAAGTTGTGCAGCAGGTAGATCGCCAGCGGCAGGGCGAACGTCGCGTGCGACAGCCACAGCGTCCAGAACGTGCCGGTGATGTCGATGCTCACGAAGATCTTGAGGAGCGGGATCAGCGTGACCTGGAGCGGGACGATCTGCAGGGCGAAGATCACCAGGAACAGGATGTTCCGGCCCGGGAACTTGATCCAGGCGAACGCGTACGCCGACAGGGCGGCGATCGACATCGGGATCAGCACCGACGGGATGCAGATGATCAGCGAGTTGACGAAGAACGCGGCCAGGTTGACGCCGCCCTCCTCGCCGAAGACCTTGCTGTAGTTCTCGAACGTGGTCGTCGGGTCGCTGAAGAACGTCCACCAGCCGGTCGTCTTGATGGCCCGCTCGGGGCGGAACGAGGACACCAGCAGACCGAAGGTCGGCAGGGTCCACAGGACCGCGATGACGATCGCCGCGATGGAGGCCCAGGGGGAGCTGAGCCGCTTCTTGGCGATGCCGGCCGCGCCGATCTTGTCGGCTTTGAGGGGCGGGGTCGTTACCGGAGTCGCGGTGCTCATGATGCCTCCGAACGACGCAGCGAGCGGATGTTGTAGATGACGATCGGGATGACCAGGACGAACAGCAGCACCGCGAGAGCAGCGCCCAGGCCCTGGTTGTCGGCGTTGAACGTCTGCCGGTAGAACTCGTTGGCGATGACGCTGGTCTCGAAGTTGCCGCCGGTCATGGTGCGGACGATGTCGAAGACCTTCAACGTGCCGATGCCGATCGTGGTCAGCACGACCACGACGGTCGGCTGCACGCTCGGCAGCGTGATCTTGCGGAACATGCTCCACGCGTTGACGCCGTCGAGGCGGGCGGCCTCGATGATGTCGTCCGGGATGGCCTTGATGGCCGCCGACAGGATCGTCATGGCGAAGCCGGCCTGGATCCAGATCATCACGATGATGAGCAGGAACGTGTTGAGCGGCGTCTCGATCAGCAGCTGGATCGGCTTACCGCCGAGCCAGACGATCAGCTGGTTGACCAGGCCGATCTGCTTCACGTTGCCCTGGTCGGGGCGGTACTCGTAGACGAACTTCCAGATCACGCCGGCCGCGACGAACGAGATCGACATGGGCAGGAAGATCAGCGCCTTGGCGACCGACTCGAACCGCGACTTGTCGACCAGGATCGCGTAGACGAGGCCGATCGCGGTGGCCACGAACGGCGTCACGACGACCCAGAACACCGTGTTCCGCAGGACGGTGAGCTGGTCCTTGTCGCTGAAGATGGTGCTGTAGTTGTCGAAGCCGATGAAGGAGCTGCCCGCGGCGTCGAAGAACGACTGGTAGATCGTGCGGAGGCCCGGATAGACGAGACCGACCGTGAGCAGCAGGACGGCCGGCAGGAGGTAAAGGTATGCGACGACCTTGTCGCCGCGCTTGCCGCCGAATCGACCGGCGATGAAAAGAATGACGCCCATGACCGCGGCGAACAGCAGCAGGGCCGCGAACATCTGCAGGATTTTTTCGGGGGTGGTGGAGGCGGTGTTGAACACGCGACCCGGACCTCCTTGTGCGCTGGAGTGAAGAGAGGTTTGGGGCCGGTCGGAAATAATTTCCGACCGGCCCCGAAAGTGCTGTGTGACTACTTCGGCCAAGCCTTTTCGATGTTGTCCACCGTCGTCTTGGTGTCCTGACCGGTGATCCACGCGGTCGACTGCTTCCAGAACGCGTCCGAGCCCACGGCGGCCGGCATCATGTCGGAGCCGTCGAAGCGGAAGGTCGCGTTCGGGTCGAGCAGGATGCCACCCGCGAGCTTGTCGATCGGGTTGGTCAGGTTGGCCTGGTCCAGACCCTTGTTCGCGGTCACCCAGCCCGAGGAGAGCTTGGCCTTGGTGTTGGCCCACACGTCCGAGGACAGGTAGGTCTGGAACGCCTTGACCTCGGGGCGGTCGGCGAAGGCCACCACGAACTCACCCGCGCCGAGCACCGGCTTGCTGTTGGCGTCCTTGCCGGGCAGGTAGAACGCGAAGACGTCGCCGTCCTCGGCCACCTTGGTGCCCTTCTCGAAGTTGGCCGCGTAGAAGCTGGCCTGCCGGTGCAGCGAGCACTGGCCCTCGAGGATCTTCAGACCGGCGTCCTGGAACGTCGTGGTCGCGATGCTCTTGACGTCGCCGAGGCCACCGTTGACGTACGCGTCGTTCTTCAGGTAGCCACCGGCCGCGTCGAACGCCGCCGCGACCTCGGGGGCGTTGAACGGGATCTCGTGGCTGACCCACTTGTCGTAGGTCTCGGGCGAGCTGGTGCGCAGGACCATGTCCTCGACCCAGTCGGTGACCGGCCAGCCGGTGGCGTCACCACTGGCGATACCGGCGCACCACGGCTTGTTGCCGTCGGCCGCGATCTTGTCGCTGAGCGCCTTGAGCTCGTCCAGCGTGGTCGGAACCGTGTAGCCCTTCTCCTTGAACTCCGCCGGCGAGTACCACACCAGGGACTTCACGCTCGCGCCGAGCGGGGCGCCGTAGAACTTGCCGTCGATCGTGGTGTAGGCCTTCCAGGCCTTGTCCCAGTTCTTGTCGACGTTGTCCGAGACCTCGGTCGGGGCGGCCACGGCCTTGCCGGTCGAGACCAGCTGCTTGACCAGACCCGGCTGGGGCACGATCGCGAGGTCCGGCGGGTTGCCGGCGCGGGCCCGCACGAGGACCTGGGTCTCGAACGACTTGTCGCCCTCGTACTTGATGGTGGCGCCGGTGCACGTCTCGAAAGGCTTGTAGCTCTCGATGTGCGGAGTGTCCTCAGGGGTCACGATGCCCGTGTAGATCGTGACCGTCTTGCCTTTGATGTCGCCGAACTTGGTGTATGGCGCACAGTCGATGGCCGATGCCGAGGCGTCGGTGCTCGCACTGTCGTCGTCGCCGCCACCGCAAGCCGCGAGGCCGAAGACCAGCCCCGCGCTCAGCGTTCCGGCGAGCGCGGCCCGAATGCGCGGGCTCGTAGGTTGACCGAACATACCGCTCCCTATGTCAAATCGCGCTTCCGACGTCCGGAGACGTCGCCGTCCGAAGCGCTACTTGGATCACAGTCAAGAGGTAACCGCCACGTTGCGCAATGATTTCCGCTTGATCGACTCGGTAACGATACGGCGTCGCTGCTCCGGTGACCTTAACCGGTTAAGGTGGAGCTCCTGGTCAGGCCGCGAAAAGCGCCTCATCTGGACCCTAGCCTCAGACAGATCACCCCGCCCCGGAAATCGACGAATCTCCGAGGCGGGGTGGTCTGATCGGTTGATGCGGGAGCGTCAGCCCGCCATCGCGATGTACTTGTAGCCCAGGCGCTCCATGCGCTCCTGGTCGAGCACGTTGCGGCCGTCGAGCACGATCGGCGTGCGCATGAGGCCGACGAACTTGCCCCAGTCGAGTTCGAGATATTGCGCCCATTTGGTCACGAGAACGATGGCGTCGCAGTCGTCGAAGACGCCGTCGAGCGTGTCGCTCAGGTGCGGGGCCATTTCCGGGTATTCGCGGCGGAAGCGGTCGCCGGCGATCGGGTCGTGCAGCTTGACCCGGGCCCCGCGGGCCACGAGCAGGCTCGCGATGTCGAGGGCGGGGGAGTCGCGCAGGTCGTCGGTGTTGGGCTTGAAGGCCACCCCGAGCAGCCCGATCTTGCGGCCCTTGAGGATGCGCAGCTCGCTCTGCAGCCGCTCGACCGCGATCTCGCGCTGGCGCTGGTTGACGTCGCGCGCGGCCTGGACGATCGGCATGTCGTACTTGTACTCGGACGCGGTCGCGATCAGGGCCTTGGTGTCCTTGCCGAAGCAGGAGCCGCCCCAGCCGACGCCGGGCTCGAGGAAGCGCGAGCCGATGCGCTGGTCGAGGCCGATGCCCCGGGCCACCTCGGTGATGTCGGCGCCGACCTTGCCGGCCAGCTGGCCGATCTCGTTCACGTAGCTGATCTTCAGGGCCAGGAACGCGTTGGCCGCGTACTTGATCAGCTCGGCCGAGGCGAGGTCGGTCGACACCAGCGGGACGGCCGTGGTGTCGTCCGGCCGGGGCTGGAACGACGGCGGGGTGAAGGTCTGGTTGATCAGCGGCCGGTAGAGGTGGTTGAGGACCTCGAGGGCGCGCGGGTTGTCCGAGCCGATGACGATGCGGTCGGGGAACAACGTGTCGTGGATCGCGTTGCCCTCGCGCAGGAACTCCGGATTCGACGCGACCGAGAATTCGCAGTTCTCGGGCTTGTCGGCGCGCACCGCGAACGAATCGCGCAGAATCGCGTCGACCCAGTTGCCGCTGCCGATCGGAACGGTCGACTTGTTGACCACGACGGTGAAGTCGTGGTCGAGATTCTGGGCCACGCTCTCGGCGGCCGAGCGCAGGTAGCGCAGGTCGGGGCTGCCGTCGGCGGCCGACGGGGTCTGGACGGCGACGAAGACGACGTCGGCGCCGGGGATGCCCTCGGCGTAGCTGGTGGTGAAGGTCAGGTGCTGCGCGGCCTCGGCCAGCAGTTCCTCCATGCCGGGCTCGTAGATCGGGCAGCGCCCGCCCCGCAGCATGTCGACCTTCTCCTGATCGAGGTCGACGCAGGTCACCTCGTGTCCCAGGAAGGCCAGGCTCACCCCGGTGGTGAGACCGACGTAGCCCGTGCCGACAACACAAACCTTCATCAAATGCTCCTCCGCTGCGGGCTCCGCTGGGGGAGGCGAGCCCGCTCCCGTAATCACGGCCAGATGATACACAGCGTAGAAAAACGTCGCGCAAATCCCTGACGTACCGTTATCGGTTCATTCCTTAGAGTTGCCGCCCGTTGTTCTGTTTCATTTAGCTATTGAGAAACCCGAATACCCGGCACGGTTTGCCCCGTCCGGCGGCGGTCAACCCTCCCACGGCGTGATCTTGGACCGCCGGGAGGCCAGGATATGCACGATTGTCAACTCCTGGTTTCCAGGGCTTGACAGGACGATGTCGCGGACTGGACGCTGCTGGGAGCGCTCCCATGTGGAAGCTCATCGATGGAAGGCTCTCGGATGCGTCGGTCCACCATTCTCGCGGTCGTCACGGCCGTGCTGCTCAGTGCGGCCGCCGTCGCCCTCGGGCGCCCGCTCGGGGCGTCGGCGGCGGCGGCCGACCCGTACGTCTGGAAGAACGTCCGCATCGACGGCGGGGGCTTCGTGCCGGGCGTCGTCTTCAACCCCGGCGAGCGCAACCTGATCTACGCCCGGACCGACATCGGCGGCGCCTACCGCTGGAACGAGAGCGGGCAGAGCTGGACGCCGCTGCTGGACTGGGTCGGGCAGGACAACTGGGGTTACAACGGCGTGCTGAGCATCGCGCCCGACCCGGTCGAGACCAACCGGGTGTACGCCGCGGTCGGCATGTACACGAACAGCTGGGACCCCAACAACGGGGCGATCCTGCGCTCCTCGGACAAGGGAAACACCTGGCAGACCACGGTGCTGCCGTTCAAGAACGGCGGCAACATGCCCGGCCGGGGCATGGGTGAGCGGCTGGCCGTCGACCCGAACGACAACCGGAAGGTCTATTTCGCCGCGGAGGGCGGAAACGGGCTGTGGCGCAGCACCGACTACGGCGCTACCTGGGCCGAGGTGACGAACTTCCCGAACGCCGGCAACTACGTGGCCGACCCGGACGACGCCAACGGCTACCTGAACCAGAACCAGGGCCTGACCTGGGTCACCTTCGGGGCGGCGAACCAGATCTACGTGGGCGTGGCCGACAAGGAGAACCCGGTCTACCGCTCGCTCGACGACGGCGCGACCTGGCAGCGCATCCCGAACCAGCCCACCGGCTACCTCGCGCACAAGGGCGTGATCTCGGGCAACTACCTGTTCATCGCGACCAGCGACACCGGCGGTCCGTACGACGGTGGCGCGGGCCAGGTGCAGCGGTTGGACACGACCACCGGCGTCTGGACCGACATCTCGCCGACGCCGGCTTCGGGGTCGCCCTACTACGGCTATTCCGGGCTGACCGTCGACCGGCAGAAACCGGGCACGCTCATGGTGGCCACGCAGATCTCGTGGTGGCCCGACGCGATCTTCTTCCGCAGCACCGACAACGGCGCCACCTGGACCCGCATCTGGGACTTCACCAGCTATCCGTCGGTCTCGAAGCGGTACACCATGGACATCTCGGCCAACCCGTGGCTCGACTTCAACACGAACCCGCAGCCGCCGGAGTCGACGCCCAAGCTGGGCTGGATGAACGAGTCGCTCGAGATCGACCCGTTCAACTCGAACCGGATGCTCTACGGCACGGGCGCGACGATCTACGGCACGACTCAGCTGACGAACTGGGACAGCAACACCACCTTCACCATCAAGCCGTACGCCAAGGGGCTCGAGGAGACGGCGGTGCTCGACCTGGCCAGCCCGCCGTCGGGGGCGCCGCTGGTGAGCGCGCTGGGCGACATCGGGGGCTTCCATCACGCATCGCTCGACACGGTGCAGCCCAGCTTCCACGACACGCCGGCGCTGGGCAGCAACACGTCGCTCGACTTCGCGGAGCTCAACCCGCTCGTGTTCGCCCGGGTCGGCAACGCGGACGCGGCCCCGCACATCGGCATCTCGTCGGACGGCGGCAAGAACTGGTACCAGGGGCAGGAGCCGGGCGGGGTCACCGGCGGCGGCACGATCGCGGTCGGCGCCGACGCGGGTTCGATGGTCTGGTCGCCGGTCGGCGCGGGGGTGCACTACTCGACCACGCGCGGTAGTTCGTGGGCGGCGTCGAGCGGGGTGCCGGCCGGGGCGGTCGTCGAGTCGGACCGGGTCAACCCCAAGACCTTCTACGCGTACGCGGCGGGGAAGTTCTACACGTCCACGGACGGCGGCGCCTCCTTCACGGCTTCGGCCGCTGCCCTGCCGACTGCGGGACGGCTGCACTTCAAGGCTGTGCCGGGTGCGCAGGGTGAGGTCTGGTTCGCGGGGGAGAGCGGGCTGTTGCGGTCCACCGACTCCGGAGCGTCCTTCACGAAGATCGCGTCGGTCACTGCGGGTATCAACGTGGCGTTCGGCAAGGCGGCGCCGGGGTCCACGCGCCCGACGGTGTTCCTGGTCGGCACGGTCGACGGGGTCACCGGCGTGTTCCGCTCCACCGACAGCGGCGCGAGCTGGGTCCGGATCAACGACAACGCCCATCAGTACGGCAACGCGGGCGACGCCCTGGCCGGCGATCCCCGCATCTACGGCCGGGTCTACCTGGGCACCAACGGCCGCGGGATCTTGTACGCCGATCCGGTCAACACGCCGACCACGCCGACACCGACCACTCCGGCGCCCACCACGCCCGCTCCCACCACGCCCGCTCCCACCACGCCCGCTCCCACCACGCCCGCTCCTACGACTCCCGCTCCCACGACCCCAGCTCCTACGACTCCGCCGCCATCGGGTGGCTGCGAGGCCACGTACAAAATCACTGGCTCCTGGGGTGGGGGTTTCCAGGGCGAAGTGACCGTCAAGAACACCGGCACCGCCCCGACCAGCGCATGGACCGTCGGCTGGACCTACGGCGGCGGACAGACCATCTCCCAGTTGTGGGGCGGCACCCACACGCAGACCGGCACCGCGGTCAGCGTGCGCAACGCCTCCTGGAACGGCGCCCTGGCCGCGGGCGCGAGCACCACCTTCGGCTTCCTCGGGAGCCTCAGCGGCAGCGCCAACCCCGTCCCGTCCCCGGTCACCTGCGCCCCGGCGTAGCGCGCCTCCCCACCGAAAGGACCCCCTCGTGCAAGTCAGATCCAGGACCAGACGCGCGCTGGCCGTCACCGGCGCCGCCGTCCTCGGCGCCGGCGCGGCCCTCGTGGCCGGCGTCCCCGCGCTCGCCGCGCCCAGCTGCACCGTCGTCTACAAAGTGCAGAGCCAGTGGAGCGGCGGCTTCACCGGCGACATCGCCATCACCAACACCGGCGACCCGGTGTCGAGCTGGAAGCTCGAGTACGACTTCCCGGACGCGTCACAGAGAGTCACCCAGGGCTGGAGCGGGGTCTACGCTCAGAGCGGCCAGCGGGTGACGGTCAGCAACGCGGCCTGGAACGGCAACCTGGGCACCAACGCCACGGTCAGCACCGGCTTCAACGGCACGTTCGGCTCGGCCAACCCGGTGCCGACGGCGTTCTCGCTCAACGGCACCCGCTGCAACGGCGCCGCCAACGCGCCCACGGTGGAGATCACGAGCCCGGCCGCCAACACGCGCTTCACGGCGCCGGCGTCCATCCCGATCACCGCCACGCCGGGCGGCACGGTGGCCAAGGTCGAGTTCTACCACGACGGGCTGCTGCTCAACACGGACACGGCGGCGCCGTACACGTACACCTGGACCGGTGTTCCGGCCCAGAGCGCGGCCTATCAGTTGCAGGCCATCGCGTACGACGCCGCGGGCAACAAGAGCAACACGGCCGCGGTCCCCGTGTTCGTGGACGCGGCCACCACCCCGGCGATCGTCACCGATGCCACCTCGGTGAGCGTGTCGCCCGGTAAGACGGCGACCTTCAAGCTGGCCCTCTCGAAGGCCCCGACGGCCAACGTGACCGTGGCGGTCGCCCGCAGCACGGGCGCGACCACCGTCTCGGCCACCCCGGCCACGCTGACCTTCACCCCGTCCAACTGGAACACCGGCCAGACCGTCACGGTCGCGGCCACCAGCGCGGCGGCGATCGGCGCGACGGCCTCGTTCACGGCCACCGCGAGCGGGCACACGGCTGCGACGATCAACGCGACAGTCGTCCGGGAAGGGGCGGCCGACGCCCGCTTCACCCAGATGTACAACGACATCAAGAACCCGGCCAACGGCTACTTCAGCCCGGACGGCGTGCCCTACCACTCGATCGAGACGCTGATCGACGAGGCGCCCGACCACGGCCACGAGACCACCTCCGAGGCGTTCAGCTACTGGCTGTGGCTCGAGGCGGAGTACGGGCACACGTCGGGTGAGTGGGCGCCGTTCAACAGCGCGTGGGCGACGATGGAGAAGTACATCATCCCGTCGCACGCCGACCAGCCGACCAACGACAAGTACGACGCGTCGAAGCCGGCCACCTACGCAGCCGAGTACCCGTTGCCGTCGCAGTACCCGTCGCAGCTCGACAACAGCGTCTCGGTGGGCAGCGACCCGCTGGCCTCGGAGCTGAAGAGCTCGTACGGGACCTCCGACATCTACGGCATGCACTGGCTGCTCGACGTCGACAACGTGTACGGCTTCGGCCGGTGCGGTGACGGCACCTCGAAGAACGTGTACATCAACACGTTCCAGCGCGGCCCGCAGGAGTCGACGTTCGAGACCGTGCCTCAGCCCAGCTGCGACACGTTCAAGCACGGCGGCCCCAACGGATACCTCGACCTGTTCACCAAGGACTCCAGCTACGCCAAGCAGTGGAAGTACACGAACGCGCCGGACGCGGACTCGCGCGCGGTGCAGGCGGCGTACTGGGCGTTGACCTGGGCCACCGAGCAGGGCAAGCAGTCGCAGCTGACCGCGGCCGTGGCCAACGCGGCCAAGATGGGCGACTACCTGCGCTACAGCTTCTACGACAAGTACTTCAAGCAGCCGGGTTGCGCCTCGACCTCGTGCGCGGCGGGCACCGGCAAGAACGCCTCCAGCAACCTGATGTCCTGGTACTACGCCTGGGGTGGCGCGACCGACACCAACGCCGGTTGGGCGTGGCGGATCGGCTCGAGCACCAGCCACTTCGGCTACCAGAACCCGATGGCGGCGTACGTGTTGTCGAACGTCAGCGCGTTCGCGCCGAAGTCACCCACGGCCAAGGCCGACTGGCAGGCCAGTCTGAACCGTCAGCTCGAGTTCTACCAGTGGCTGCAGTCGTCCGAGGGCGCGATCGCCGGTGGGGCGACGAACAGCTGGAACGGCAGCTACCAGGCCCGCCCGGCCGGCACGCCGACGTTCTACGGGCTGGCGTACGTGGAAGCCCCGGTCTATGAGGACCCGCCGTCGAACCGCTGGTTCGGCATGCAGACGTGGTCGCTCGAACGGCTGGCCGAGTACTACTACCTGACCAACGACAGCAAGGCCAAGTCGGTCCTCGACAAGTGGGTTCCGTGGGCGCTGGCCAACAGCGACATCACGGCGACCGACTTCTCGATCCCGTCCGACATGGCGTGGTCGGGCGCGCCGGCCACCTGGAACCCGTCGTCGCCGGCGGCCAACACCAACCTGCACGTGACGGTGACCAGCAAGGGTCAGGACCTCGGCGTGGCGGGCTCGTTCGCCAAGCTGCTGACCTACTACGCGGCCAAGTCGGGCAGCACCACGGCCAAGACGGCGGCCAAGAACCTGCTCGACGCCATCTGGACCAAGAAGGACTCGAAGGGCGTGTCGGTCACCGAGACCCGCGCCGACTACAACCGGATGGACGACACCTACAACGCGTCGACCGGCCAGGGCGTCTACATCCCGCCGGGCTGGAGCGGCAAGATGCCGAACGGCGACGAGATCAAGCCGGGCGTGTCGTTCCTGGACATCCGCTCCTTCTACAAGAACGACCCGGACTACCCGAAGCTCGACGCGTACCTGAAGGGCGGACCGGCGCCGACGTTCAACTACCACCGCTTCTGGGCGCAGGTCGACGTGGCCACCGGCTACGCGGACTTCGCCCGGCTCTTCCCCAACGGTTAGGAGCTCTCTTCCATGCGAAAAAAGCTGTTGATGTACGCCATGGCGGGGCTGCTCGCCGCGGGCGTCGGCGCGGTGGTGTCACCGGTCGCGGCCCAGGCGCACGGCGCCATGATGGTGCCGGGCAGCCGTACCTGGCTCTGCTACAAGGACGGCCGCAACCCGAACACGGGCGCGATCGAGCCCAAGAACGCGGCCTGCGCGGCGGCGGTGGCCCAGAGCGGCACCACGTCGCTCTACAACTGGTTCGCGGTGCTGCGCTCGGACGGGGCGGGCCGGATGTCAGGGTTCATCCCCGACGGCCAGCTCTGCTCGGGCGGCACCGGTGGCCCGTACAACTTCACGGGCTTCAACCTGGCTCGCAACGACTGGCCGGTGACCCACCTGACGGCCGGCCGGCAGATCGGCATCCAGTACAACAACTGGGCCAAGCACCCCGGCACGTTCCGGCTGTACATCACCAAGGACAGCTGGAGCCCGACCCGATCGCTGGCCTGGAGCGACCTGGAGTCCACGCCGTTCGACTCGGTGACCAACCCGCCGGACAGCGGTGGCCCCGGCTCCGATGACGGACACTACTACTGGAACGCGACGCTGCCGTCCGGCAAGAGCGGCCGCCACCTGATCTACTCGGTGTGGCAACGCTCGGACAGCAACGAGACGTTCTACGGCTGCTCCGACGTCACCTTCGACGGCGGCAACGGCGAGGTCACCGGCGTCGGTGGCGGCGGCACGACCACGCCCCCGCCGACCACCCCGCCCCCGACGACGCCTCCGCCCACCACCCCTGGGCCCACCACGCCGCCGCCCACGACCCCGCCCCCGGCGGGCTCCGGCGACTGCACGGCGATGTTCAACATCACGGGCTCGTGGAACGGCGGCTTCCAGGCCGAGGTGATGGTCCACGCGGGCAGCGCAGCTATCAACAACTGGACGGTCAACTGGACCTGGCCCGGCTCACAAACCTTGGCCCAGGCCTGGAGCGGCACCGCCACCAGCAGCGGTTCCCTGGTAACGGTCAAGAACGTCAACTGGAACGGCACAGTAGCCGCCGGCAAGTACGTGACCTTCGGCCTGCTGGGCTCCGGCACAGCACCCCCGTCGGTCAACAACCTGGCCTGCGCCACCACCTGACCCGACCCGCTCCGAAAGGAAATCCCGGCGGCGGCGCGACCCCATCGCGCCGCCGCCGGCCGTCTTCACGACTTGGACCAGATGCGGTTGCAAGCCGTGATCCAGATTGCCGGCGGTTCTTACGATGCCTACGTCGATTGGCGATGGGCGGTCGGATGCCTCCGAGAGGCCGGGCACACGGCGGGAACGGCGAAAGCGGGCCATCACGGCCGCACGGCGGCGGGACGGACTCGGTCCGCGCCGAGCAAGACATGGCCACCGAGGTCTCCATGGCCGGGCGGTCGGTCGCGAACGGCGGTACCGGTAGCCGGCCAGAGGAGCCGGCCGCACTGCGGCCGCAGGCCGATGACCTCATCACTCAGCGGTCCGGCGAGCCCGGCGGCACCCCGCACGGCCCGCCCAAAGACATTCTGCCGGGCGAGGACGACGACGTGCGACGTTCGCTGGAGATGGAGAACTCGGGTGCCGTGGTGCTGGCCGACCGCGGCTATCACGTTCAGCAAAACCCGTCGCGGGACGAGATCGCCCGGGCCCGGCTCGACTCCGGAGACGTGGGCAATCCGGGCAAGGACCCCGACTATCTTCTTGAGGGGCGGGTGTTCGACTGCTATTCGCCGGTCAAGCCCGGGAAGGTTGTGCGCAGTATCTGGAGCGAGGCCGAGGAGAAGGTCGAGGACGGCCAGACGCAGCGAGTGGTGGTGAATCTCGAGGACTGGCGAGGTGACCTGTCCGCTCTGAAGAAGCAGTTCGCGGACTGGCCCATTCCTGGCCTCAAGGAGGTCAAGGCGATCACTGCTGACGGAGACATCGTGCAGATCGACCTGCCGCCGTACCGACCGATGGAAGAGCACACATGGCTACCACGTACAAGCTGATCCTCATGGGCGACACCCCCGTCAACCAGATCGCCGAGCGGGCCTTCCCTGTGGTCGGTGAGCGGCCGATCGGCGTTGCTCCGCGCCTTGCCGCGGACCTCAAGGACCGATACGGGTTCGACGTGACGGTCGCGGCCGGGCGCACTGGCTTTCTGGATCTGGAGACCGATGACGGGTCGTTCGAGTACGAGCCCGAGTCGTATGTCCGGGTTGTCTTCCGGCTGGACCGTCTGGCCGACCCATTGTGGGCGGTTGCGAATATTTTGTCTGCCGTGCGCCGGGTGCTCGACACCGGCTCGGAGGACGCGATCTTCGATTTCAACGGGGACATCCTGTTGTTCGCCCGGTGGGACGGCGTATTGACGAAGCACCGGCGGGGGACATGGTGGGAGCGGTACTCAGCGGGGAATCAGTTGATTCCCGATTGAGCTCAAGGCATGGCCGTTTGGTTCGATGGGCCGAGAGTCCGCTGGGCTCTCTTGGGGGCCGAGCTGCATGGGTGAACCGGCCCGGGCAAGTGGGCTGAGGGTGCGAAGACCGGCGCCGGTCGTTGTCCGGGGCGGTCGGAGCGATGGGGGATCCGGGGGGCTTGCCCCCACGGCGTGGGGTCTGGGGCTCGGGCCCCAGGCAGGCTCAGTGAAGTGGGGCCATGGATTGCTGGTGGGCCAGCAGGCGGGCCACGCCTGCGGCGGGCATGGGCTGGGCCAGGTGGAAGCCTTGGCCCAAGGTGTAGCCGAGTTCGCGCAGGGCGGTCACCTGTTCCTGGCACTCGATGCCCTCGGCGACTGTGTCCAGGCCGAAGGCGTGGGCCAGCTGGATGACGGCGCGGGCCACCGCCTGGCGGGCGTCGGCGGCGGCGGGGTGGCCGTCGTCGATCTCGATGCCGTCCACGAAGGACTTGTCGAGTTTGACGATGGCGGCGGGGAAGGCGCGTAGCAGGCTGAGCGAGGACTCGCCGGTGCCGAAGTCGTCCAGGGCGAGGCGGATGCCCATGCGGTCGAGTTCGTACAGGGCGCGGGAGACCTGCTGGCCGCGCAGCACGGCCGACTCGGTGACCTCGAGGACCAGGCGCTCGCAGGGGAGGCCGCTGTCGGCCAGGGCGCTGGTCACCTCGGCCACGAAGTCGGGGTCGTGCAACTGGCGGGCCGAGACGTTGAGGCCGGCTTCCTTCAGCGCGCCGGGGCCGAACTCGTCGAGCCACGCGGCGGCCTGGCGGCATGTCTCGCGCAGCACGTAACGGCCCAGCGGCACGATCAGGCCGGTGCGTTCGGCGGCGGGGATGAACTCGCCGGGGCCGACCGTACCGCGGGTCGGGTGGTGCCAGCGGACCAGGGCTTCGACGCCGATCACGCGCTTGTCGTCGAGGCGCACGATCGGCTGGTAGACGACGCGGAACTCGTCGTTGTCGAGGGCGCGGCGCAGCTCCGTGCCGAGCTGCATGTGCGCCAGCACCGGTTCGCCCATGCCTTCGACGTACCGTACGAAATCGGCTTTGCCCTGTTGTTTGGCCGTGTACATCGCGACGTCGGCGTCGCGCAGCACCGTGTCGACGGTGGCCCCGGGAGCGGCGGTCGCGATGCCGATACTGGCCTGGACCAGCAGGCGGTGCTCGCTGATCGGGTGGGAGAGCGCGGTCAGCAGGCTCTCGGCCAGCCGCTCGGGGTCGGTGTCGCGGCCGCTCAGCACCACCGCGAACTCGTCGCCGCCGACCCGGGCCGGCAGACCGCGGCCGCCGACCTCGGTGTGCAGCAGCAGCGCCACCGAGACCAGCAGCCGGTCGCCGACCCCGTGCCCGAGCAGGTCGTTGACGGCCTTGAAATCGTCGAGATCGATCAGCAGCACCGTGGCCGGCTCCTCGGCAGCCAGAGCATTGGTGAGCCGGTCGCGGAACAATGCCCGGTTCGCGAGACCGGTCAGCCCGTCGTGACTCACCTCGTACTGAAGCTGTTCTTCCTGAAAGCGCGCGGTGCGCAAGAGCCGGGCATTTTCCCGGTACGCCAGATATTGGCGCACCATGACGAGGGCCGTGACCACGACAGCGGCGATCAGGACCACGCGCACCGGCCGGCGCAAGGGCGCGCCGAGCGCCACCGCGACCAGCGGGACGTCGACCAGCACCATGGCCAGATAGGGCAGCAGCACCCCGACCCGGGCCGGTGGCGGCCGCAACCCGCGGTCGGCCCGGTGCTGCGCGGCCACCCCGAGGGTGATCGCGAGCGGGGCCAGGGGCAGCACGACGGCCTGGGCCGGGACGCTGGCCAGGAAGCCGAACTGGACCGCGAGCACGGCGCAGACCGCGGCCGGAACCCCGCCCGCGGCCGCCACGAAGCGCATCGCGACCCGGTCGACCGGACCGCCCGCGATGTACGACACCTTGGTCGCGGCCCCGACGGCGACCAGGAAACCGAGCCCGACCAGCACCGTCGCCTGCGGGCTCCACGGCTCGCGGGCCGACAGCATCGGGGCCAGGCCGAGGTACCAGAGCACGGCCGCGCAACCGAGGAAGGCGATCATCCGGTCCAGCGTCATCCGCCACCGCTCGGCGCCGCGGGCTGCGGCCACCGGCACCCGGGCCAGGGCCCAGATGGCGATGAGGAACCCGGCCACCGCGAAGGCCGCGGCCGGGGCGGGCATGCTGCGGGTGCGCACCTCGTCGGCGTGGGCGGCCATGTCGACGGCCAGCCACGCGTAGCCGAACGCGATGATGCCGACGGCGACCATGATGGTGCGCCAGAACCGCCGCGCCACCGGGTCGTGCCCGGCCTGGTCGCGGGTCAGCCCGAGGACGGACAGGGTGGCCAGCGCCCCGCCGACGGGGACGAACAGATAGCCGATCGCCTCGGGGCCGGCGCCGGTGCGCAGGTAGACCACGCACCACAGCGTGCCGATCGCGGCAACGGCCGCCGTGGCCAGCACATACCGGCGAACTGTCGGCTCGAGCACGTCCCGCGTCACGCGCCCGACCCTAACGGCTCCGATGTAGAGCTGATCTCCCCCGAACGTTCACGTTCACGCGCCCGCGAGTTTCTCCCGCACCCGGGCCGAGTCGGGGTGGCTTAGCTCGTCGAAGATGCGCAGGGCCTGCCGCCAGGCCGTGCGGGCCGCTGCGGCCTGGCCGAATTGCTGATGTACGTCACCCAGGCTGGCCAGCGTGTCCGCCTCCTCGTGGCGGTCGCCGAGGTCGCGGAAGATCTCGCGGGCGTGCTCGTACCCGGCGATCGACTGCTCGTAGTGACCGAGATGACGGTGGACGAGACCGAGACTGTCCCAGCCGGTGGCCCGGCCGTGCCGGTCGTCGGCCTCGTCGTACAGGGCCAGCGCCTGATGACAGTGGTCGAGCGCGGGCTCGTGCTCGCCCAGCTCGACGCTGAGCACGGCGAGGTTGTTGTGGGCGGCGGCCTGGCCGAACCCGTTGCCCGCGGCCCGGTACAGCTCGAGCGCGCGGCCGGCACTCCTCAGCGCATCGCGCAGGTGGCCCTCGCTGTATGCGCCGACACACAGGCTCAGACGAAGGGCTCCTCGCCGGTCAGTTCGGTCAGGGCGGCGATGACTGCCTCGGGCTCGCCTGCTGCCAGGTGGGCGCGGGCCCAGGCTTCCGTCACTACGAGGTACTCGCGCCGCCAGATGCGGCGGCACTGCTCGGCCCAGGCCCCGGTCAGACCGGCCAGGGGCTCGCCGCGCCACAATGCCCGCGCCTGGCCCAACAGCACGAGTGAACTGGCCTGGTCGGCCAGGTGCCGGAACGTGCGCAGGTCGACGTCGGCCTGGAGCAGGTAGCCGCCGGAGCGCCGGGTCAGAGAGCCGCCGCCGGTCTGTTCGAGCAGGCGGCGGATGCGGGTGATGTGGACGTGCAGGGCCCGGCGGGCGCCGCTGGGGGCTTCGTCCCACACGCGATCGATGAGGGTCTCGGTGGTGAGGGGACGGCCCGCGTCGGCGGCCAGCGCGGCCAGCACGTGTCGTTGCTGGCGGGGGCCGGCGTCCCACAGACGGCCCGCCGCGTGGACCTCGACCGGGCCGAGAAGTCGAACCTCCATCGCCGTTCAGAGTATTCGAGGACTTCGATCGCCCGCGCCCGCAGGCCGACAACATTCCATTAACAAATCGGCTCACACCGTGCCCGCACGCTCAGATGCGAAGGATCCCCGTCCAACGGAAGGAAACCAGACATGACCATTCGCCGGAGGTTCCTGGGCGCGGTCGCGGCCGCGGGCTTGCTGAGCACGGCCGTCGCGGTGGCGGTCACGCCGTCGCCCGCGCTGGCCGCGGACGGCTGCACGACGACCGGCGCGAGGACGATCGCGACCGTCTACACGCGGTCGCGCGGCATCGAACTGCGAGCCAACACCCCGCCCAACCGCAACCAGCAGTGCGCCTGGGGCCGGATCCTCAGCGGCTCACCCGGCGACCGGGTCTGGGTCGACCGCAGCTGGGACGGCGGCGACACCTGGGAACAGCTCAGCGTGACCACCATCAACACGGGCGGCAGCACCTTCACCGAGCCCTGGAACGACAGCTTCAAACTGATGCGCGCCTGCGGCCACGCCGCCGGCTACCCGTCCCAGGTGGCCTGCACCCGCTGGTGGTGACCGAACCATCGCCCGGCGCTGACCGAAGGCAGGAAGCGCGCCTTCGGTCAGCCCAGGACCCGGTTGCGTGGCCCGCAGTACTTCTTCCAGCGTCACACGGCCGGCGCGTAGGGGACATCCACCTGTCGCGCGGCGTTGTGCGGACGGGGAGGCGCGACCACCGTACGGGGGAATGATTCTGGCATAGATAACGATCACTTGATGCGAGCAGAATCGCGACTATGAGCGACCACGGCGTGACAGTGAAGGAATATGATCTGTTCACCGCGGAGGTGATGGCCGACCCGAACGGCTTCCTGCGTCGGGTGCGGGCCGAGAGTCCGATCGCCTGGCTGCCGCAGCTCGATGCCTATTTGCTGACGCGGTATGCCGACGTCAATGCGGCCCTGCGGGACAAGCGCCTCGACACCGCCAACATGCTGCGCTTTCTGCAGCGTCTGAGCCCGGCCGAGCAAGAAGAGCTGGAACCCGTACGCCGGTCGGTGGAAATGTGGATGGGCCACACCGTCCCGGCCGATCATGTGCGGTTTCAGCAGCTGCTCAAGCGGTATTTCACGCCGGCCATGGTGGACCGGTTGCGGCCGCGGGTGCGGGAGTTCACCCACGAGTTGCTCGACGCCGTCGCGCCCAAGGGCGAGATGGATGTGATCCGTGATCTGGCCTATCCGCTGCCCGCGAATGTGATCGCCGAACTGCTCGGGATGCCGGTCAGTGATCGGGAGCAGTTGCAGGCGTGGTCGCGGGACATCCTGCCCATCTTCGGCAACGGTGACCGGCAGCAACTGTTGCACGCGCAGCGCAGCATGCTCGAGATGCACGACTATCTGCGGCTGATCGCGGCCGAACGGCGCCGCGAGCCGCGGGACGACGTCCTCAGCACGTTTGTCGCGGCCGAGGCCGAGGGCGTCCTCACCGAGGACGAAGCGGTGGCCAACTGCGTGCTGCTGTTGTTCGCTGGGCACGAGACCACGGCCAACCTGATCGCCAACGGTCTGGTGCTGTTGTTCGACCACCCGGACCAGTTGGCGCTGCTGCGGGCCGAGCCCGACCGGATGCCGCTCGCGGTCGAGGAGATGCTGCGCTGCGACGGCCCGGCCGGGGTGATCGGGCGGGTCACCACCGAGCCGGTCGAGCTGGCCGGTCACCCCGTACCGGCCGGGAAGCACGTCTATCTGGCGCTGAACGGCGCCAACCGTGACCCCGAGGTGTTCGAGGACCCGGACCGGTTCGACGTGACCCGGCGGGGCGGGCGGCACCTCAGCTTCGGGATGGGAACGTACTACTGCCTGGGTGCGGCCCTGGCCCGGATGGAGACCGACGAGTGCCTGCGGATCCTGCTCGACCGCTGCCCGGACCTGCGGCCCGCCTATCGGGACCCGGGCTGGTTGCCGATCCCGCCGGTCGGGCACCGGCTGGAGGCGTTGCCGGTCACGTTCTGACCGCTCGCAGGCCGCGCAGCACGAAGTCCAGGCGGCGGCGGTAGTCGTCGCGGGTCTGCTGGTCGCAGGCGCGCGCGATGACGCCGCGTTCGAGGATCAGGTAGGCCAGGTCGTCGGGCGTGATGTCGGCCCGCACCACTCCGGCCGCCTGGGCCTCGTACAGCAATCGGCGCCCGAAGTGGCAGGAGCGCTCGAAAAGGCTGGTCAGCGGCTCGGACTCGGGCAGCACCCGCATCAGCACGTCGTTGGCCGCGGGCTCGTCGAACTGGAGCAGCCAGGTGCGCAGCAGGTATTCCTCGAAGCGCAGCAGCGGGCCGTCCACGGCCTCGACGGCCTCGATGATGGCGGTCAGGCGTTCGGCCACCAGCTCTTCGACCACCGCGTCGATCAGGCCGGTGCGGCTGCCGAAGCGGTGGTAGATGGTGCCCTTGCTGACCCCGGCGGCCTTGGCCACCTCGTCGAGCGGGGTGGTCAGGCCGCCGGTGCGGAACACGTCGAGGGCGGCGCGGCGGATGCCCTCGACGTTGCGCCGGGCGTCGGCTCTCATGCGGGGGAGGCTGCCCTGTCCTGCCAGATCATGTCCAGTGCTTTGCGGAACGTCTCGACCGGCTGGGCGCCGGAGACGGCCCGCCTGTTGTCGAAGACGAAGAACGGCACGCCGCTGATGTTCAGCTCGCGGGCCCGGGCGAGGTCGGCGCGGATGTCCTTCTCGTAGGCTTTGGTCTTGAGAGCGTCAAGAGCCGAGGCGCGGTCGAGGCCGAGTTCGGCCGCCAGGTCGGCCAGCACGTCGTGGTCGGCCAGGTTGAGGCCGTCGGTGAACTGGGCCCGGAACAGGCGGTCGACCATGGCCGGCTCGGCGTCGTGGGCCTTGGCCAGGTGGATCATGCGGTGCGCGTCGAGAGTGTTGATCATCATCGACGTCGGGAACCGGTAGTCGAGGCCGGACTGGGCGCCGCGGGCCGACAGCTGGGCGTGCGAGGCCTCGATCTGGGCCTTGGGCATGCCGTACTGCTTCGCCAGGTAGTCGTCGGCCAGCACGGCCTCGCCGACCGGGAAGCCGGGGTTGAGCTGGAAGCTGTGATAGCGCACCTGCACCGAGCTGCCGTGCGGGAACTGTTCGACGGCCTCTTTGAGGACGGCGTTGCCCAGGTAGCAGAACGGGCAGACGACGTCGCTCCAGACGTCGACGACGATCGGCTCGGCCGCGCGGCCGAAGACGCTGCTGGTCATCAGTCGCACCACCCGTCGACCGCGCAGACGCCGGAGTCGTCGGCCGGCTCCAACATGATCAACGGCGCCGGGGCGGGCTCGGTGGCCTCGGCCTCGACCTGCTCGTCGTCCTCGACGACGTTACTTGATGGCATGGTCAAGAAGTTACCAGCAACTTGACGCGTGCGCCAAGATAGTGACTTTCGACATCTTCACCGAAAGTTCCGACGTTTTCGGTCTGCAATTCAGCCTTGAAAGCGCGCCTGATCAAGGCAATCAATCTTGACGACATAGACGGCCGCCTTTACGTTACGGGGGTCCGCCCGATGTGTTTCCGAAACTTCCGGCCACCGCGGGGGTTTCGGCGCTTCGAGAAGGAGCTCCCTCATGCCCACCCGACGCGAGTTACTCGCCCTCACCTCCGGCGCGGCCGTCACCGCCGCGGCCGGCCTTCCCGTTCCGGCTCAGGCTTCCCCTTCCCGTACGGACGGCTGGACCGCCACCTGGGCCGCCGCCCCCACCACCATCCCACCCACCCCGCCGACCGTCCTCGCTCGGCAGACCGTCCGGCAGATCGTCCACACCAGCCTGGGCGGCGACGAGATCCGCATCCGTGTCACCAACGAGTTCGGGACCGGCCCGCTGCGCCTCGGCGCGATCCGGGTCGCCCTGCGCTCGGGCGAGGGCGCGAGCACGGCCATCGTCGGCGGCACCGACCGCCGCGTGACCTTCGGCAACCGCGCCTCGGTGACCATCCCGGCCGGCTCACCCCTGGTCAGCGACCCGGTGCGGCTGCGCGTGGCCCCCGGCGCCGACCTGGCGATCAGCCTCTACCTGCCCGCCCGCACCCCGGTGACTTCGCTGGCCGCGTTCGCGTTCCAGGACAACGTCATCGCCGACGGTGACGTCACCGCCGCGCGGACCGTGACGCCCGTGTCGACGATCGGGCAATACCTGTTCCTCTCCGGCGTCGCTGTCCGTCGCGACGCGCGGGCGATCGTCACCCTCGGCGACTCGATCACCAACGGTGCC
The DNA here is from genome assembly GCF_024137025.1 of Paractinoplanes aksuensis. Taxonomy (GTDB): domain Bacteria; phylum Actinomycetota; class Actinomycetes; order Mycobacteriales; family Micromonosporaceae; genus Actinoplanes; species Actinoplanes aksuensis. The sequence continues at coordinate 28,419 of NZ_JAMYJR010000040.1, read as the reverse complement.
AACACGGCCACCAACCTCAACCACCGCTGGCCCGACCTGCTCGCGGCCCGGCTGCGCCACCACGGCGTGGCCAACGTCGGCATCTCGGGCAACCGGCTGCTGCACGACCCGAACCCGGCGCCCGGCAGCGAGGCCGAGGGCTTCGCGGCGTACTTCGGGCACAGCGGTCTTCGGCGGTTCGACCGGGACGTGCTGGCCCAGCCCGGCGCCGCCTACGTGGTGGTGCTGCTGGGCGTCAACGACCTCGGGCACCCGGGCACGGTCGCCCCGACCGGCGAGGTGGTCAGCGCGGACGACCTGATTGGGGGTCACCGGCAGCTGATCGCCCGCGCCCACTCGGCCGGGCTGGTCGCGATCGGCGCCACGGTCCTGCCGTTCAAGGGCGACACGCTCGGCTTCTACAGCGAGGCCAACGAGCGCAAGCGGGACGTGCTCAACCGCTGGATCCGGTCCGGCGGGGAGTACGACGGGGTGATCGACTTCGACCGGGCCATGCGGGACCCGGCCGATCCGTTGCGGCTGAATCCGGCGTACGACAGTGGGGACGGGCTGCATCCCAACGATGCCGGCATGGCCGCGATGGCCGACGCCGTGTCGCTGAGGTTGTTCTCATGAGGGCCTTGATCGCCGCATCGGCCGCGCTGGTGCTCATCACGCCGGCGCCCGCCGCCGCGCACAACAACAAAGAACAATCGGATTCGTACGTCTCCGTCGAGAACGGCCCGGGCCGGTTCCCCCTGCGGGGCGCGCCCATCGTGGTCAGCAAGGACGACTACGCCGGCGTGATCCGGGTCGCCGACGACCTGCAGACCGACCTGGAAAAGGTCACGGGGGTCAAACCCGTGGTCGGGCACGACAACATTCCGGCCGGACGCGATCCGGTCATCGTCGGCACCATCGGCAAGAGCCCGCTCATCGACCGCATCATCGCCCGCGGCAAACTCGACGTGCGCGGCGTTCAGGGCAAGTGGGAGACCACTGTCGAGCAGGTCGTGTCGAATCCGCTGCCCGGCGTGCGGCGAGCCTTTGTCATCGCCGGCAGCGACCAGCGGGGCAGCATCTACGGCGTCTACGACCTGTCGCGGAAGATCGGCGTCTCGCCCTGGCATTTCTGGGACGATGTGCCCGTACAGAAGAAGGCCGAGCTCTATGTGTTGCCGGGCCGGCACACGCAGGGGACGCCGAAGGTGAAGTACCGCGGGTTCTTCATCAACGACGAGAACCCGGCCACCGGCACGTGGGCGCCCGGCTATTTCGGGCCGGGTAAGGCGCCCGGCTATCCCGGCGGGCTCAACAGCGCCTATTTCGCCCAGGTCTTCGAGACCATGCTGCGGTTGAAGGCCAACTATCTGTGGCCGGCCGTGTGGGGGCGGGCCTTCGCCGAGGACGATCCGCTCAACCACGCCACGGCCAGCTTCTACGGCGTGGTCATGGGCACCTCGCACGAGGCGCCGATGATGCGCGGCATCGAGGAATGGAACCGGCACCCGACCGGCACGGGGGAGTGGAGCTTCCGCCGGAACGCGGACGCCATCAAGGCGTACTGGCGGGACGGCGCCGAACGGATGCGCGACCAGAACATCGAGGGCGTCATCACGCTCGGTATGCGCGGCAACGGTGACGTCAGCCTGCCCGACGGCGACGGCATCGATCTGATGTCGTCGATCATCGACAGCCAGCGGCAGATCCTGCGCGAGACCGGGCTGATCGACCGGCCCCAGGTGCAGACCCTCTACAAAGAGGTGCAGCGCTACTGGGACAACGGATACCGGCCGCCGGACGACGTCACCGTCGTGTTCTGCGACGACAACTGGGGCAACATGCGTAAGCTGCCCGACGCGTCGATGCCGGCCCGCAGCGGGGGCTACGGCATGTACTACCACTTCGACTACGTGGGCGACGGCCGCAACTACAAATGGGCCGACACCATCAATCTGACCAACACGTGGGAGCAGTTGAACCTGGCCTACCGCAAGGGCGTCGACCGGCTCTGGGTCGTGAACGTGGGCGACCTCAAGAACGAGGAGCTGCCGACGCAGTTCTTCCTCGACTACGCCTGGAACCCGGATTCGGTTCCGCTGCAAGGGATCGACGAATGGACCACCGGCTTCGCGGCCGAGAACTTCGGGGCCAAGCTCGCGCCGGCCGTGGCCGAACTGCTTGACGAGTACGGGTTCCTGCAGTCACGCCGCAAGCCGGAGCTGCTCAACCGGCGCATCAGCCTCGACGCCAACGGCGCTGTCGTCTACGACGACCAGGCGACTCCGTTCAGCCTCACCGACTACGGCGAGATGGACCGGGTGACCGAGGAATGGCTCGACCTGGCCCGCCGGGCCACGGCCTTGCGGCAGCGGGTGCCGGCCGCCTGGCAGGACGCGTTCTATCAGCTCGTCTATTACCAGATCAAGGACACGGCGATCATCTACGAGCTGCGGCGGGCGCAGTTCACCAACATCGCGTACGCGGCACAGGGCCGGGCGGCTACGAACAAGCTGGCCGACACCGCGGAACGGCTTTTCGCCGAGGACCAGTCGATGAACGATTACTACAACACCGTGCTGGCCGGCGGGAAGTGGAAAAACTGGCAACTGCAACCCAAGATCGGGTACGGGAACGTCCAGCGGTACGGGCCGAACGCGCCCTGGCAACAACCGGAATTGAACAACGTCGCTCTGCCCGACGAGATCTATCCGTACCTGAAACGCATCGAACTGCCCGCCGGAAGTGAGCTGGGGGTCGGGCTCGACGGCGGCGACCCGGTGACCCTGCCCGCGTTCAGCCCGTGGCAGGCACAGCGGAAGCAGTACCTCGACGTCTACAACAAGGGCGCCACGCCGTTCCGGTACCGGATCACCACGGGCGCGTCGTGGGTGCACGTGACACCGGCCGCGGGCGTCGTGGACGACCAGGTGCGGGCCACGGTCTCGGTCGACTGGCGACGCGCGCCTCTCGGGACGACCAGCGTGCCGATCACCGTCAGCGGGGCCGGGAAGACGGTCGTCGTGCAGGCGCCGATCTCCAACCCCACGGCCAAGCCGGTCGGGTTCCTCGAGGCCAACGGGTACGTGGCCGTGGAAGCCGACCACTACACCGCCAGGACCGGGAAGTGGCAGCTGCTGCCGGGCATCGGCAAGACGGGCAACGGGCTCACGCCGCTGGGCGGAACGGGCGCGCGGCTCGAATACAAGATGACGCTCACGAGCCCCGGGCCGGTGAAGGTGACCGCGTACCTGTCGCCGCGCAACAACGTGCTGCCGGGTGACGGCCTCAAGTACGCGGTGTCCATCGACGGGCAGACGCCGCAGGTGGTCAACGTGACCACAGCGACCGGCGCCAACGACACGACGATGAACCGGCAGTGGGCGCGCAACACGTCCGACAACATCAACCGCACGACGACTGTTCATTCGGTGACGCCGGGTGTCCATACGCTCAAGTTCTGGGCGGTCGACCCGACGGTCATCGTGCAGCGGCTGGTCGTGGACACCGGCGGGGTCAAGGACAGCTACTTCGGACCGCCCGAGAGCCGGAGGTCCTGACATGCGCCGACGTACTTTGCTGTCGCTCGGCGGCGTGGCGGCGTTGCCGGTGCCGCTCTCCGGTGCCTCGGCCCACGGGCGCAAGCGGTGGATCCACACGTGGACCGCGATGCCGCAGCTGACCGAGCCCAGCAACCTGCCGCCGGAACCGTTCACGAGTCTGGTCGACACCACCCTGCGGCAGACCGTGCACGTTTCGGTCGGGGGATCGCGCGTACGGGTGCGTTTCTCCAACGCGTTCGGCGGGGCGGCGCTGCCTCTGACCGGGGCGGCGGTGGCCAAGCCGGTCGGCGGGCGGGCCGGGGTGCCGGGAATCGTGCCCGGGTCGAGCCGGCCGCTCACGTTCGGTGGACGGCGGTCGGTCACGGTGCCGGTCGGGGCGCAGATCGTGTCCGACCCGGTGGCGCTGCCGGTGGGCCGGGGCGAGAACCTGACCATCACCGCCTACCTGGCCACGGGACAGGACACGGTCGAGATCACGTCCCATCCGGGGTCGCGGACCACCTCGTACCTGATCAAGGGTGACCACGTCGCGGCGCCGGATCTCGCGGGTGCCGTGGGCGTCGCGCACTGGTATCTGATCAGCGGGGTCGAGGTTCAGGCGGACGGGCCGGCGCTGGCCGTGGTGGGGGACTCGCTCACCGACGGGCGCGGGTCGACGACCGACGGGAACGACCGCTGGCCCGACCAGCTGATCGCCCGGGGTGGCCGGGCGGCCGTGCTGAATCAGGCGGCGGGCGGCAACCGGGTGCTCAACGACGGGCTCGGGCCGAACGTGCTGGCCCGGCTCGACCGGGACGTGCTCGCCACCAGCGGCGTCGACCGGATGCTGCTGTTCGAGGGCGTCAACGACATCGGCACGGCGGCGGCCACCGTCGCCGGGCAGAAGGCCGTCGTGGACGACCTGCTGGTCGCCTACGAGCAGATCGTGCTGCGGGCGCATGCGGTCGACCTCAAGGTGTACGGCGCGACGATCACGCCGTTCGGCGGCAACACCGGCTACGACGACCCCGAGGGGTTGCGGGAGGCTTCCCGTACGGCGGTCAACGCGGCCGTCCGGCGGAGCGGCCTGTTCGACGGGGTGGCCGACTTCGACGCGGCCGTGCGCGATCCCGCGCTGCCACGGCAACTGCTTCCGGCGTACGACACGGGGGACCACCTGCACATGAACCCGGCCGGCTACCAGGCGATCGCCCGGGCGGTGCCCCTGCGCTGGCTGAGCTGACGGTCGAGGCCGTCCCGTGCTCCGGTGCGGGACGGCCCTCGTGCCAGAATCGGGCCGTGACGTTCCGTGGCTGGCCCAGCGAGGCCCTCGAGTTCTACGACGGGCTCGAGGCCGACAACTCGAAGACGTACTGGACGGCGCACCTCGAGTTCTACGAGCAGCAAGTACGCGACCCCATGCGCGAGCTGCTGGCCGAGCTCGAACCCGAGTTCGGGCCGGGCAAGATCTTCCGGCCGTACCGGGACGTGCGGTTCAGCCAGGACAAGACCCCGTACAAGACGCACCTCGGGGCGTGGCTGGACGCAGGCCACTACATCCAGTTGTCGGGTAACGGGCTCGCGGCCGGCTGCGGCGTCTACCAGATGGACAAGGACCAGCTCGACCGCTATCGCCGCGCGGTGGCCGACGACATCACCGGCGCCGAACTGGCCGGCATCGCCGCTCGGATCGACGTGCACGGTCACGGCTCACTGAAGACGGCGCCGCGCGGCTACGACAAGGACCACCCGCGGGCCGACCTGCTGCGGCACAAGGGCCTGACCACCTGGCAGGAGTGGAAGCCGGCCCCCTGGCTCGGCACCGCCGCCGCCAAGAAGCGGATCGTCGACTTCCTGCGCGCGAGCCGCCCGTTGAAGGATTGGCTCGACATCCACGTCCGCTGACGGTCAGCGGCCGACGGCCTCTTCGCCCGTGCTCCGGTCGATCAGCGGGCGGCCGTTCAGCGGGGCGGCGAGCGTGACCGGATAGAGCCGGACCGGGGGAACGGGCGACGTGCGGTCGGCCTCGCAGAGCAATTTCACCTGCGTGCAGGCACCCGTCAGCTCGACGGTGACCGCGTCCGGCGATTCCTGCACGTCCAGGGCATCGACCCGGAAGGCGCCGTCGACGGCGACGATCAGGTTCGTTCCGGTCGGCAGGTCGAGGTCGAACGGGTTGTCCTTCTGCACGGTCGCGTAGCGCCAGACCGCGACCGCGGAGCCGGCCTGATCGGTTTCGCCGGTCGCCGTGGTCGGCTCAGCCGAAGGGCCGGTGGCGCCGGAGCTCCCGGCGACGACCGCGGGCGGAAGCAGCGTCAGCTCGACGTGGCGAGTTCCGAAGCGCTGCTCGCGGGCCTGGCGGATGTCGTCGGCGTCGCCCTGGACCGCGTCGGCGCGGATGAGGTAGCCGCCCAGGATCACCACCAGCAGGATCGTGCCGACACCGGCCGCGCGGCCCAGGTTGTAGGCGAGGTCGCTGGGCTCGTTGGCATCGGGATCCCGGTAGCGCCAGGCGTTCAGCATGAGCCACTGCTGACGCGGCGCGATCACGGTCCACAGCGCGAAGGCGATCAGGAGAACCCCGCCGATGATCAATCCCACGGGGCCCAGTCTGACAAATCCGATCCAGCGTCGTCGGGTACGCCCCGGCCTCGCGATCTGCGCGGCCCGGCCTCGCGATCTGCGCGGCCTGACCGGTGGCCATCGCCGCGCCGGAACGCAGCCCTGGAGCCGGCCATGGCGTTGGCCGTCGTCGGGCTCAGGGGCGGCCCGGGAGCCGGGCCTACCGGTGGCGGTCGCCATGCCGGAGGGCGCCGCGGGGGCGGCTCCGGCCGGCGCCACGGCTGGGCCGGAGGGCGGGCACGGGATCGTACGGAAGCGGCTTGGGTTTTAGGCTGCCGGGCATGGCTTTGCGACCGGATGAGTTCTATGCGCACGCCCTCGAGGCCGCGGACGAGGAGCGGCGGTTGCCGCTGGCCCGAATGACCGGGTGGGACATCAGCCCGTTCGCGCCGGCGGGGCTGACGGTGTCGGCCCTGCGCGAGCCTGTGCTGCCGGAGCCGCCGCGGCACGGGGAGGACCCGGCCGACTGCCGGTCGTGCGAGCGCCGCGACGAGGGCCTCTGGCTGACCGACAACTGGCGGCTGACCCGCATCCCCAAGGCGGGCGTGCCGCTGATCCTCATGCTGCACCCGCGCGAGCACCACGACCTGGCCGACCTGCCCGACGAGCTGGCGGCCGAACTGGGCGTGCTGACCAAACACATCGCCAAACACATCCAGGCGCTGCCGCACATCAGCCGGGCCCACGTCTACCGCATCGGCGACGGCGGCGCCCACCTGCACGTCTGGTTCTTCGCCCGGCCCGAGGGCCAGTCCCAGCTGTACGGCTCCTGGCTCGTCGTCTGGGACGACCTGCTGCCCGAATACCCGGACGACGTGGCCGCCGCCGACGCCACGCTCGTGGTCGACGCGCTATTGGCCTCCTACGGCGGCCGCCGGCCCTGAGAATTCATGATCGGACCTGGCTCTCGCCGGGCCGCACGCAGACGAGAGCTGGACCTCGCCGCAGGCCGACCCGGTCATGAATCGCGCGCCTCAGGGGGTGGCGCCGATGCGCTCACCGATGGGCGGAGGCAACGGGTACGGCTTTTCGGGCGGGAGCAGTGCGGCCGCGCCCTCGTCGTTGCTGGCGGTGAGGCGGGTGCGGATGGTGTGGGCCTGTTCGGTCACGTCGTCGAGGCGGACGATCCAGTCGTCGAAGTAGCGCTCGGCCGCCTCACCGCCCAAACCGATCTGCACGGAGCGGTGGGGCAGCGGCTGCAGGCGTACGGAACGCTCGGGATCCCACTGCACGCGGACGGGACTCTGCTGGGCCGCGGCGGTCCAGGCGGCCCGATCCGGATGCAGGCCGGCGATGTAGTGGCTGAGGCAGGCGTGGCCGAGGGCCCACTCGAAACCGTCGCGGCGGATCGTGGCGGCCAGGACGCGCTCCTGGCCGGGCTTCGTGGCCCAGCCGCAGCGGTACATCATCCACAGGAACGACGGCTTGATCCAGGTCATGCGCGACCGCTTGAACGGGGGCACGAAACGGCCGGCGGCCAGCGCGGGCAGCGCGATCGCGGCCGGGTAGGCCTGATAGACGGTGATTGTCTGATCGTCGTACACGGCCCGGATCTGCCGGTAGGGAACATTCACGCGAATCAGTGAACCGCATGACCGTAACGCTCGGCCAGGTCATTCAGCTCGGGTGGGCCGTACCGCGCGACCAGGTCTTCGAAAATCGCCACTTTGCCCGGCCCGAAACGAACGAGCGAAGCAGCGTACGCCGAAGGGGTGTTGAAACGCGGCGGCGTCGTCTTGCTGTGAAACTTGTCGGCGTACATGACCAGGGTTTCCTCGGGGGTCTCGGCCAGGTAGTCCGCGGGCGGCAACGGCAGGTTCTGCGCCACGATGTCGTCACGCGTGAGCCCGACCCCGGTGTGATGAGCGCAGACGCGTGCAAGCGACTCCGGCAGGCCCAGGCCGCGCAGCAATTCCCGGCCGAGAAGACCGTGCCTTATGTACGACTCCCCGGGCGCGAGTCGGTGAACGCCGATGTCATGCAGCAGGGCCCCGGCCCGTACGAGATCCGGGTCCTCGGTCGTCCGGAGTTGCTCGGCGAGGTCCCGCACGATCCGGCAATGCGTCCAGACGAGCTCGAACGCTTCGTCATCGGGGGCGAACCGCCGGTGCAGCGCCCGGATCTCGTCCTCGCCGGGCAGGTTCACCGCGTCAGCAGGTCGGCCAGGCCGGCCGGATAGAGCGGGGCGTCGGCCGTGAAGCTGTCCAGCGGATGCCACAGCACACGCGTGCCGGGATCGTCGAGGACCTCGCCGACGACGTCGCGGTCATAAACGGCCGGATCGCTCAAGCGGCAGTCGAAGACGAACACGATTTCGTGGCCGTCGCGGCCACAGGCGTGGAACAGGTTCTCCAGGACGCCCAGGCAGCGCACGTCCTCGACGTCGACCGCCAGCTCCTCGCGCATCTCGCGGCGCAGGGCGGCCTCGGCGGTCTCGCCGAACTCGATGCCGCCGCCCAGCGGGCGGAAGAACGACCCGTCGTGGGCCTCGAAGACCAGGATGTCGTCGCCGCGACGGGGGACGGCCAGGGCGATCGGGCGGATCACCGGGCGGCCGCGGCCGGGTCGAAGCCGAAGGGCAGCTCGAGGCGGTGGGCCCGCAGCAGGGCGTCGTCGGTGAGCACGTCGGCGGTGGGGGCGTCGGCCACGATGCGGCCGGCGTCGAGGATCACGGCCCGCGGGCAGAGTTGCAGCGCGTACGGCAGATCGTGCGTGACCATCAGGACGGTTACCGGCAACGGATCGAGGATCTCGGCCAGCTCGCGGCGGCTGGCCGGGTCGAGGTTGGACGACGGCTCGTCGAGCACCAGGATCTCGGGGCGCATGGCCAGCACGGTGGCCACGGCGACCCTTCGGCGCTGGCCGAACGACAGGTGGTGGGGGATCTGGTCGCGGTGCTCGCTCATCCCGACCGCGGCCAGGGCCTCGTCGACCCGGGACTGCAATTCCTTCCCGCGTACGCCGAGATTGTGCGGGCCGAAGGCCACGTCCTCGGCCACCGTGGGCATGAAGAGCTGGTCGTCCGGGTCCTGGAACACGATGCCGACGCGGCGGCGGATCTCGGCGAGCGCGGCGCGGTCGGACGGGTCGACCCGGGCTCCGGCGACCTCGATCGTGCCGGGGCCGCCGTGCAGGATGCCGTTGAGGTGCAGGGCGAGCGTGGTCTTGCCGGCGCCGTTCGGGCCGAGCAGGGCGACCCGTTCGCCGGGGGCCAGGGTGAGGTCGACGCCGTGCAGCACCGGGGTGCCGTCCGGGTACGCGAAGTGCAGCCCGGCCACATGCAGGGCCGGGGTGGTGGGGCCGCTCATGGGACTCATGATCCCAGGACGGCGGTCAGGGCGATGCTCGCGGTGGCGATCGGTAGCGCGGCCGCGGCCAGCCACTGCCCGACGGGTGCGGGGCCGGCCTCGGGCTGGGGCAGGCGGCCCGCGTACCCCCGGGACACCATGGCCAGGTAGACGCGCTCGCCCCGCTCGTAGGCGCGTAGGAACAGCGCTCCGATGCTCACGGCGAATGCCTTCACCTGCCACAGGAAGCGTGGGTCGTAGCCGCGGGCCAGGCGGGCGATCCGCATGCGGCGGGCGTCGTCGGCCAGCACGTCCAGGTAGCGCAGCATGAACGTGGCGATCTGGGTGAACACGGTGGGGCAGCGCAGGCGGTCCAGTCCTAGGATCAGGTCGCGCATGGTGGTCGTGGCGGCCAGCAACAGCGAGGCCAGGACGCCCAGGGTGCCTTTGGCGAAGATGTTCCACGCGCCGTGCAGGCCGTCGATCGAGAGCGACAGGCCGAGCCAGTCGACGCGCTCGCCCCGGCCGGCGAAGGGCAGGGCGACGGCCAGGAGCACGAACGGCAACTCGATGGTGGCCCGCTTGGCCAGCCACAGGGCGGGCACCCGCGCCACCCCCGCGACCACGGCCAGGAGCACGGCGTAACCGCCGAAGGCCCAGAATTCCGTACGCGGCGTAATGACGACGATGATCGTGAAGAGCAGGACCGCCGCGATCTTGACCTCGGGCGCGAGGTTGTGCACCGGGCTCACCCTGTCCAGATGCAGCGGATGGGCGTGCCCGGCGCCCACCTCAGGCGTCCTGCCGGCGGCGGGCCACCCAGAACAGGCCGGCCCCGACGCCGAACGTGATCAGCACGCCGGCCGTGCCGGCCAGAAGCGTCGACACGAAGCTGTTCTCGATGCCGCGGATGCCGTAGTCGGCCAGCGGCGAATCCTCCAGCTGGTGCGCGCGTTCCTGCTGCAGCATGCACGTGCCGCCGGTGATCTCGTCGTCGGCGTTGAACGTGCAGCCCGCACGGGCGGTGGCGTCCAGCCCGTCCGGGCTCGACGACGCGAAGTTGCTCACCACGCCGGCCAGCAGCAGCGCCACCAGCAGGCCGCCGGCCAGGAACCAGCCCAGTCGCTTGCTCATGCGTTCACCTTCAGCTCGGTCGGTCCAGTCGGCAAACGGAAGCGGTGCAGTCGCTCGCTCATGCGTTCCATGTTCGGCTCGGCCGGCTCACGGAAGCGGTGTAGTCGCTTGCCCAATGCGTCCACCGCCAGCTCGGCCGGCTTGCGTAAGCGGCGCAGTTGGTTGCTTCTGCGTTCCACGTCCAGCTCGGTCGGCTTGTGGAAGCGGCGCGGTCGCGTGCTCGTGCGTTCCATGTTCGGCTCGGCCGACTCACGGAAGCGGCGCAGTGGCTTGCTCATGCGTTCAGCTTCAGCTCGGTCGGCCTGCGGAAGCGGCGCAGCGCGTAGACCAGGTCGGGCCGGACCTTGGCCACGGTGGCGACGGTGGTGGCCGCGATCAGGCCCTCGCCGATGCCGATCAGCGCGTGGACGCCGGCCATCGTGCCCGAGATCCAGGGCAGCGACAGGTCGGTGGTGCCGCCCAGCGCGTACTCGAGCACAAAGCCCTGCGAGGCCACCACGACCGACACGACGGAGGCGATGAAAGCGGTCACGCCGAGGCCTTTGGCGTTGCGAGGCAGGATCCGCAGCAGACCGGCCACCAGCAGGTATCCGGCGGCGGTGCCGAGCAGGGCCATGTTGGTGATGTTGAGGCCGAGCGCGGTGAGACCCCCGTCGGCGAAGAGCAGACACTGCACGATCAGCACGGTCGAGACGCACAGCGCCCCCACCCACGGCCCGACCAGGATGACCGCGAGGGCCCCGCCCAGCAAATGCCCCGAGACCCCCGGCAACACCTGGAAGTTCAACATCTGCACGGCAAAAATGAACGCCGCGACCAGGCCGGCCATGGGGGCGAGGCGCTCGTCGAGGTCGTTACGGGCCTTCCGCACGCAGAAAGCCAGCGCAGCAACAGCCAGAACCGCGAACACCGCCGACACCGGCCCGTCCACGATCCCATTGGCGATGTGCATCGCCGTCGTCTCCATGGGCCCTCCTCATAGGCAGCAAGCAATACCTACCGCTGTTGCGAAGTCTTGGCAATTGAACAGCAGATGGCAACTAGGAGTTCGCTGCATCACTACATCCGGACGGCCGGCAACAAAGACCAACTTCCGACAGCTCCACCCCACCGACCGCCACCCCAGCGCGTCCAGAACAAGTTAGTGCAGGTCAAGAGCGCACAGGTCGCCTCGGCATCGAGGGGCATCACGGTAATTCAGATGAGCCCGCAGCCTTGGCGCGGGAACCCGAGTCCCGCCCACGGCGCGGCGTGTCCCGCCCACGGCGTGGCGTGTGCCGTCCGCGGCGTGGCGTGTGCCGTCCGCGGCGTGGCGTGTGCCGTCCGCGGCGTGGCGTGTGCCGTCCGCGGCGTGGCGTACGAGGAGCGTGCGGTGGGATCGTGTCGCTTGCTCGCGGCGAGTCCCGGCGCACGAGTAGCGTGCGTTCAAGTGGGATGGAGTCGCTGGCTCGCGGCGAGTCCTGATGGTCGCGACGTGCCGAACTGCGCTTCAACGAGGCGATCCGGTTCGTCCCCAGCAACACCCGGTTGATCAGCCCCGATGGCCCGCAGCACGCGGGTCGACGCCGGTGCCGCACCTGAAACGGCACGCCGAGTAGGGCGGTGGCTCAGGTTGGGACCAGCCAGCCGTCCGCGTCGTCAGGACCCTCACTGGATTGTCTTCCGGGGGACCTTCGAGGCCATCCCGGCACCACCGCGGGTGGATCGACGCCGCTCGCCAACCAGGCGCACGGAAACCTCGAGTGCGGTGTTTGTCGGCGCTCGTCGTGACAGCTGCGCGGTTGGTGTCGTCGATAATTAGGTGGCGCCTACGCCGTTGAATCGCGATTTCGGATGACTCAACTAGTGTCGATTCCGGCGGGCCGCATCCTTGGGTTCCGGCCCGGCAGTGTTCTGCCCGACTGGCGGAAGCAATGCATTTTTGCAAAGCCCTCCTCGCCATGCGGGAGAATGGGCGATCAATTCTTGAAGCCGAGTTCATCACCATCTCGATTGATGGCTGGCATGCGTTGTCGTAACGAATTCCCTTGGGTGTGCGCTACGCGGCGCTGGCCTGCGAAGTCGGGTTGCACTCAAGCTTCCGCGTTCGTTCTCATGGGTGTGCGCGAGGCGGTGCTGGCCTGCGAGGTCGGGTCGCGATCAAGCTTCCGCGTTCCCATGGGTGTGCGCTACGCGGTGCTGGCCCGCGAAGTTGCGTCGCACTCAAGCCTCCCCGGGGCGGCGCGAACCTCAGGCGCCTCCTCATCACGTCGAGACGCGCTGAGTGGTGGCCGCGTTTCCCGCAGCGAGAAGGGATCAGGAGGACTGCTGCCTGTTCGGTTGCTGCGATCGGGCGGATTCTTGGCGCGCGACCACCAGCCCCCAAAGCGCCGTCTGCCACCACGCGCCGAAGGTAACCGTCGCCGAAATCAACGCAGGTCAGGTGGACAATGGCGTAGCCGTCCTGTTCCTGCAGCTCTGTCGGCCGCCGGTGTTGCATACAACGACGACTGCGGCGTCGAACGAGGACTCCTCACCATGTGAGGCGGGTGTCACGGTGCACGTGATGGCGGCGCGGCGTATACGTGGCGGCTGGCGTCTTTCGGTAGGAGGGCGCGATCAAGAAGTCGAGTTTGGGCCGCGACAGCGGTGCCGAGCATCAGCGCGTCGCGAGGTTGGACGTCCTCGGAGTCCAGGAGGTCGACCGGGCCCGGCCCGGAAGTGGTCTTGGCCTATGTGATTCGCGTGTCGACACGCCGTCAGGGAGCACCCCGTGTTGGTGTGGCGCGTGGTCGCCGGGGAGTTGGAGGGCTCAGTGGAACGGCTGACGGTTCGGGGCATGATCGCTGGAACTGCTCGTATATACGCCGGGCGTGGCGTTGCGCTTTTCCGTGGTTGCGACGCCGTTCGTGGTCGCGGCGAAAAGCTTCGCCGTCGGGGGAGTAATTACGCGCCCTGGTGGGATCACGCATGTCGGCCAACTGTGCCCGGCTGAACAAAGAAAGCTGTGTCATGCGGATATTCTTCCAGTCGTCCATCCCTCGATGTCAGTGATGGATGATGCCAAAACAAAGAATCTTGAGTGCAGCTTCATAACAGCCCACGTCTGTCAAATCCATTGATTGAGATGGTGGTCCGGGTCACTTGCCGCGCACGGCGCTGGATGGTTTGGCGACCTGTTCGGAGTGAGCAGGAACAGAAACGATTTGGCGTGGCGAAACGCCCGAGTCGACAGGCCGGGCGGGAGTGCGTCGGCCGCTGGGCTGTGGTCGAGGCTCAGGTGGGCGGAGCCGGGGCACGTGGTCGACGCTCGGACGGGGTGAGGTATGGCTTGCGTGGTCGACGCTCGGACGGGGCGGGGTGAGGTATGGCTTGCGTGGTCGACGCTCGGACGGGGCGGGGTGAGGTATCGCTTGCGTGGTCGGCTGAGGCGGGGCTAGAAAAGGGAGAGCTGGCCCGGGGTGGGTTCTCGGCGGGCGGTCAGGCTGCCGCGGAAGGTCCAGGGGCGGAACTCGGGAGTGGGGTCGGCGTCGGGGGCGGTGGGGGGATCGCCGCCGGTCAGAGCCCACAGAGATGGGCCCAGGTTGATGCCTCGGGCTCGTAGGGCGCGGCGCATCACGGCCATGCTGAGGGGGAGCCGGGCGCCGGAGAGGTCGGGGATGGGCAGGTCGTCGCGCATGCTCATCAGGCGGCGGTTGCGGGTGACGATGTCTCGGGCGTCGGGGGCGGTGAAGCAGGTGGCGGCGTGGGCGCCCACCGCGTCGCGGACCAGCGTCGTGCCGGCCGCCCAAGCTGCTTCGAGGGTGCCGAAGGCGGTGAGCAACTTGGCCGCTGTCGTGGCGCCGAAGCGGCGTACGCCATGGAGGTTGTCCGAAGGGTCGCCGCGCAGGGCGGCGAAGTCGCGGTATTGCCAGGGGTGCACGCCGTAGAGGGCGGGCAGGGCGGCCGCGTCGATCAGTACTGCCTCGTCGAAGCCGCCGTTGCGGACCCGCAGGACCGTGGTGGAGTCGTCGATCAGGGCGAAGGCGTCGCGGTCGCTGGTCATCAGGACGGAGTGCCAGCCGGCGGTGCGGGCGGTGGCGGCGGCGCTGGCCAGGACGTCGTCGGCCTCGTACGCGGGGGGAACCACCACGCAGACGCCGGCGTCGCGGAGCAGGGCGGGAGCGGCCAGGAGCTGGGCCGTCAGGTCTTCGGCCTTGTCGGGGCGGTGGGACTTGTAGGGCGGGTAGTCGGTGCGGCGGGCGGAGTCGACGGGGCAGTCGAAGCCGACCACTATGGCGTCGGGGCGCAGGTGGGCGGCGGCCCGGGCCATGTAGCCGAAGAGGCCGCGCAAGGCCCAGATCGGGTTGCCGTCGTCGTCGACCCAGCCGTCACCGGCGCCCGCGTGGTAGGCGCGATGAAGCAGGCTGTTGCCATCGAGGACGAGCAGGAGCGGGGCTGGGCGCGGCACCTGACAGAGACTACGCCGGGGGTCCGACGCTTTCCGCGACCGCCGCAGCAGCGACGCGATCGAGGCGGCAGCGACGCGATCGAGGCGGCAGCGACGCGATCGAGGCGGCAGCGACGCGACCGACGCGACCGAGGCGGCAGCGACGCGAGTGCCACCACAGCAACACGAACCCAGCGGCGGTGTTACGAGGGCGGGGCGACGCTTTCGCGCTCCACCAAGGTAGGGGCGATGATGCGGCGTGCGTTCTCGGTCGTGCCCGACTCGATCTGGGCCAGCAGCAGCTCGAGGCCGGCGGTGGCGGCCGCGTCGAAGTCGGGGCGGATGGTGGTCAGGGGTGGGGTGTAGAAGGCCGCCTCGGGAACGTCGTCGAAACCGACCACGCTGACGTCGGCCGGCACCCGGCGGCCGTGTTCGTTCAGGGCCCTCAGCAGGCCGAGGGCGATGTGGTCGTTGGCCGCGAAGACCGCCGTCGCATCCGGCAGGCGAGCCAGCAGCTGGCCGTTGCGGTAGCCCGACGCCGCGCTCCAGTCGCCGGTCAGCAGGGGCGGCACCTCGCGGCCGGCCTCGCGCAGCGCGGCCTCCCACCCCTGGACGCGCCCGGCCGCGTCGAACCAGTCGGCCGGGCCCGAGATGTGCCAGACCGTGCGGTGCCCCAGCCCTAGCAGGTGTTCGGTGGCCGCCTTGGCCCCGGCGTACTGGTCGACCGTGACCAGCGACGACGAGTGCTCGGGGTCGCCGTCGATGGTGACCAGCGGAACGTCACCGGGCAGTTTGGCCAGGGCCGGTGCGGCCGAGGCGACGGGCGCGATCACGACCAGGCCGGCCACGCGCTGATCAAGGTGGCGTTCGACGGCTTCGGCGATGGATTGCTCGTCGAGGTTGCGGACGCTGCCCACGTTGACCGCGAAACCGGTCGCCTGGGCCGCTTCCTCGAACGCGGTCAGCATCGACGCCGGCCCGTACAACGAGGAGTTCTGGGCGACCACGCCGATCACCTTGGACGTGCCGGTGACCAGCGCGCGAGCGGCCCGGTCGGGGCGGTAGCCCAGTTCCGCGATGGCCGCCCGCACCTTGAGGCGGGTCGGTTCGCTCACGTTGGGGTGCTCGTTGAGCACCCGCGACACGGTCTGGTGCGACACGCCGGCCAGCCGGGCGACGTCCATCATTCCGGGCGGCCGCCCACGCTTCACACTCATCCGCGGCAGCATAAACCGAGCGGGCCAGCGCGCGGTGTCCGGCGGCGATCAGGCCGTCCGACTACGAGTCCTGGCGGTCGGCGAAGGCGGCCCAGCGGTCTTCCGGGGGCGGCGCCGGCCTTGCCGTCCGAGCCGGCTTGGGAGTACGAGATGCGGCGTACGCGGCCAGAGCCGTGGTGATCGGCACAGCCGTGATCAGCCCGATGGTGCCGACCGCGCTGCGCACCAGCTCCTGCGCGACCAGCTGCCCCGTGAGCAGCTCACCCACGGGCGTCTCGCCCGCCGCGAACAGCAACATCAACGGCAACGAGGCCCCGGCGTACGCGAGCACGATCGTATTGATGACCGACGCGATGTGAGCCCGCCCGATGCGCGTGGCCGCCCCGTAGAGCTGCCGGAACCCGTACGCCGGGTTGGCCTGGGCCAGTTCGGCCACGGTCGCCGACTGGGTCACGGTGACGTCGTCGAGCACGCCCAGCGACCCGATCACGATGCCCGCCAGTAGCAGGCCGCGCATGTTGATCTCACCCTCGGTGATGCTGAGGAAGTTGGCCGTCTCGTCCGCGACCCCGTTCAGGTGGGTGCCCGCGGTGGCCGCCGCCGACAGCAGTGCCGTGATGGTCAGGCTGGCCAGCGTGCCCGCGACCGCGATCGTCGTGGTCATCGAGAACCCGTGCGTCAGGTACAGCACGGTCAGCATGATCGCGGCCGCGCCGACCACGGCCACCAGCACCGGTGACTTGCCGTCGAGGATGGCCGGCACCACGAACAGCAACAGCACGACGAACGTGAGCCCGAGCCCGGCCAGCGCGGTCAGCCCCCGCCAGCGCCCGAACGCGATCACGGCCAGCGCGAACGCCGCCCCGAGCATCCACAGTTCGGCGCCGCGCTGGTGGTCGACGATCGAGTAGCTCTGGCTCTGGCCGCCCTCCCCGTCGAGCAGCCGCAGCAGCACGATGTCGTCGCCGGGGGCCACCTCGACCGCGCCCGGCCCGTTCGGGATCTCGGCCTCGACCGTCTGACCGTCCGACAGTCGTACAGTGACGGTCCCGCACGTGCCCTCGGGCGCGGGATCTCCGGTGGGGACCTCGGCGCAGGGAACCGGTGTGACTGTGCGTACTTCGCCGGTGACGCGGATCAGGCCCTCGGCGTCCTTGGCCCCGGGCAGCGACTGGCTCGGCCACAGCAGCAGCAGGCCGATCGCGGTGAGCACGGCCGCCGGGATCAGGAACCACAGGGTCAGCCGGCGGGCCCCCGGGGAGCTGGCAAAACTGTGATGGTGGTGGCCCGGCATGGCGACCAGGGTAGGCCAGCGTCCGGGCTCCGGGAGCGGCAAGGCACCATGGGCGGCTATGAACCGCTGGCCGTCACTTTCCGTACCGAGGTCCGTGGGGAACGTTTGGCACCGACGGCTCGTGTCCTGGCTGCTCGCGACCGGCCTGGCCGTGATCGTCTCGGCGCTGGGCTGGCCCGCGCAACCGGCGAGCGCGCACGCGATCCTCACCGTGGCCGTGCCGCAGCAGGGCTCGGTCGTCAAGGTCGCGCCCGACCAGGTCGAGCTGCGGTTCAACGAGGCGATCCAGGTCATCCCCGGCCGCACCCAGGTCATCGGCCCCGACGGCAAGCGGGTCAACGTCGGCGACCCGGTGCCGCTGCAGAACGGCATGACGATCAAGCTGCGCCCGGCCGACCGCCCCCTCGGCACGTACCTGGTGAGCTATCGCATCGTCTCGGCCGACAGCCACCCCATCTCGGGCGCCTTCACCTTCTCGGTCGGCGCTCCCTCGGCCAGCGCGCCGACCGCGCCCGACGAGGGCGTCCATCCTGCGGTCCAGACGGCAACAGCCACTGCCAAATTCTTTGGGTACGGCGGTCTGACGCTCGCCATGGGCCCGGTGCTCTTCCTCGCGTTGTGGTTCCAGCGCCGCTCCCTGGTCACGATGGCCCGCGCCGGCCTGGGCGTGGTCGCGGCGAGCACTGTGGTCGCGATCTGGCTGCAGGCGCCGGCCTCGTCGGGCGCGGGCCCGTTCGACGTCTCCGCCGGTGAGCTGGGCCAGGTGCTGACCACGTCGTTCGGCATCATCCTGATGGTGCGGCTGGCGCTGCTGGGCGTGGCCGCCTGGCTCGTGCCGCGGGTGCGCCGGCACGCCGGGCGCGGCCCGACCGCCGTACTCGTAATTCTGGTCGTGGCGATCCTCGCGACCTGGCCGTTGACCGGTCATCCGGCGGCTTCACCCTTCGCCTGGCTGCTGGTCGGGGCGGATACGGCGCATCTGGCCGGCATGGCGGTATGGCTCGGCGGCTTGGTTGTGCTGACCGCCGTCGTGCTGCGCCGGGCTGACACCCGGCAGCTACGGCTGATCCTGCCGTCGTGGTCGAAATGGGCCGCCTTCTCCGTGTACTGGCTGGTCGCGGCCGGTGTGCTGCAGGCCGTGGTGCAGACCGGCAGCGTCGACGCGCTGCTCAACTCCGACTACGGGCGGCTGCTGCTGATCAAGACCGGGCTGCTGGTCGTCGTGCTGGGAGTGGCGGCCTGGTCGCGCCGGCTCGTGCTGCGTGGCACGGCTGTGGCCAGTCCGAACCGGCTGCGCAAGGTCACTGCGGCCGAGGTCGGGATCACGGCCCTGGTGCTGGCGGCCACGGCCGTACTCGTGCAGACCAACCCCGGCCGGGCGGTGGACGTCGAAGCGGTGGCCGCGGCCAAGGCCCGGGGTTTCGTGACCACGCTGAACAGCAAGCTCTACTCGGTGCAGTTCGAGGTCTTCCCGGCCGGCGTGGGCGAGTACAACACGATCCACGCGTTCGTCTACACGCCCGAGGGCAAGCCGCTCAAGGTGGTCGAGTGGCGGGCGACGCTGGCCCTGCCCGAGAAGGGGATCGAGCCGATCGAGAACGAGGTCGCCTCCATCCTGGAGAACCAGGGCCTGGGCAACCTGACGTTCCCGTTCCCCGGCGACTGGCAGCTGTCACTGACCCTGCGCACGTCCGAGATCGACCAGGCCACGGTGACCACCACGATCCCGATCCGGTAAGTACGCTCGGCCCCATGAGTGCGACCGACAAGGCGCGCCAGGTCTGGGACAAGGCCGCCCCCGCCTACGACCGGCAGATCGTGTTCCTGGAACGCGTCTGGTTCACCGGCGCCCGCGAGTGGATCGGCGCCCGGGCCCAGGGCCGGGTGCTCGACGTGGCCGTCGGCACCGGGCGCAACCTGCCGTTCTACGGGGCCGGCACGACGATCAGCGGCATCGAGCTGAGCCCGGTCATGCTGGCCCAGGCCCGGCAGCGCGCGGCCGAACTCGGCCGGGCGGCCGACCTGCGCGAGGGCGATGCGGAACATCTGCCGTACGCCGAAGGCAGTTTCGACACCGTCGTATGTGCGCTTTCCCTATGTACGATCCCAGACCCGCGCACTGCGGTGGCCGAGATGCACCGGGTGCTGGTTCCCGGCGGTCGGTTACTGCTCGTCGACCACATCGGCAGCTCATGGCCGCCGATCCGGGCCGCGCAGTGGCTGCTGGAACGCCTCACGATCGCGACCGCCGGCGAGCACTTCACAAGACGCCAGCGCGACACGGTCGTGGCGGCCGGATTTCAGATCGTCGAGAGCGAGCGACTGAAGGCCGGAAGCATCGAGCGAATCCACGCTGCCAAGATCTAGAGATGCTCGTCCTACGCTCTGTCCTGCTGTTCGTGCTCGCCGCGGTAGCCGAGATCGGCGGCGCCTGGCTGATCTGGCAGGGCGTGCGCGAACACAAGGGCCTGCTGTGGATCGGCGCCGGGGTGATCGCCCTCGGCGCGTACGGCTTCGTCGCCACCCTGCAGCCCGACGCCAACTTCGGCCGCATCCTGGCCGCCTACGGCGGCGTGTTCGTAGCCGGCTCCCTGGCCTGGGCCATGCTCGTCGACAAGTTCCGCCCCGACCGCTACGACCTCATCGGCGCCGCCATATGCCTGGTCGGCGTAGCCATCATCATGTACGCCCCAAGAAGCTGACACCTACCACAGATCAACCCCGCGTCCGGCCCCGAACGGCTGGCACGCGCCGTCTTCAAACCCGCTTCCGGGAGTTGGCGCGCACCGAAGTTCAACTCCTCTTCCGGCCCCGGCAGCTGAGGCCCGCCGCACATCAACCCCTTTCCGGTACGCACCGAGAGGCTGGCGTGTGCCGCGGCTCGATGCCTCTGGGGCATGGACTCACGGGCAGACATGCGCCGCAGGCGCACCGTTCGGGCGACGGGTCGAGACGTTTGCCGGCCAGGCCACCCGTTCGCTGCCGACCGTCGTCGAAGTGGTCGAGGACGTCGGCTCCGGACGCCAACGTCCTGCCCTTGCCCTTCGTGCCCACAGCGTGGCGCTGTCGTAGTTGCTTCAGGTACGCGGCTTGAGGGCCGGCGAGTGCTGCACGCCCATCCCGGCTCCGGTGCAACCTGAGACGCTGGCGTGTGCCGCGGGTCGATGCCCCTGAGACATGGGCTGAGGGCTGGCGTGCGGCGCACGCCAGCCCCCGATCTGTGCTGGCTCAGGTGAGCGGGCAGGTGTTTCGGTAGTCCGAGACCGAGACGCTGGACGGGCCCGGGCAGATGAACTGGTCGTAGCGGGTGTCGTTGTCGACGAAGCGCTTCAGCCAGGCCACCGCGAGCCGGCCGGTGAACGTGTTGACCGACTGCGGGAAGAAGTGGCTCGCGTTGTTCAGCTCGAGATACGCCTTCTCCGAGGCCGACGGGATGCTGTTGTAGAAGGGGATCGAGTGCGAGCTGACCGGGGCGACGGTGTCGCTCTCGCCGCCGATGATCAGCGTCGGCACCCGCAGCGTCGACCATGTCTTGGTGGTGTTCCAGGGCGCCAGCGGCACGGCGGCCTGCAACGAGGGCCGGGTGCGGGCGGCCTCCAGGCTGCCGCCGCCACCCATCGAGTGCCCGGCCACAGCCAGGCGGGTCGTGTCGATGCGCGACCGCACCGAACTCGACCGGGTCAGATAGTCGAGCGCCGCCAGCAACTGCGACCCGCGCGAGGACGGCTGGTCGAGCAGCGTGTTGGTCTCGATGCCGATCACCACGAACCCGTGCGACGCGATGCGCGGCCCGAGCCAGGCCAGACTCGACCAGGTGGCGGTGAAGCCGGGCGAGATCGCCACCGCACCGAACGTGCCCGAAGAAGTGCTGGTCGGATAGTAGATCGTGCCACCACCGAACCCGCTGACCAGCGAAGACACATTCTCGGTCCCGACCGCGAACGGCCCTCGGCTGGCATCGAGCGCGGCCACCGTCGGGTCGGGCCCTCTTTCGTACGGGTTGTCGGCGGCCTGGGCCGGCGCCGTGCCCAGCCCGACGGCCAGAACGGACGCCGCCGCCACCGCGACGACCAGCCGGCGAAGTTTGCGAAGCTGCTGCACCTGACACGCTCCCGGGGATAGGGAATTGATGGCGGTCAGTGTTTGCGTGGCCGCACCCGGTGCGCATCGGCGAAACCACCAGCCATCCGAAACCGGTCGTTAACACCCCCGAAATTTCACCTACCGAAAAGTAACCGTCGATGTCTTCCCGCCCGCGGCCGGCCCGGACAAACTCGCGACATGGAAGTTGCACAGCAAGTGCAAGAACTCCTGACGTCCGCCCGCCGAGGCCACGGCGGCGCCCTGGTCCTGACCGGCAGCCTGGGCTCCGGCCGATCCACGCAGCTCAGCGAGGCAGTGGCGCTGACCGAAAGCATGGTCTCCGGCCGATCCGGGCAATTGGGCGGGGCAGCGGCGGTAGGCAGCCTGGGTCTCGGCCGATCTATGCGGTCGGGCGAGGCGGTGGCGCCGGCCGACGGGGTGGGCTCCGATCGAATCGCGCAGTCGAGCGGAGCGGTGGCGTCGGCCGGAGGCGTAGGTTCCGGTCGAACCATACGGCTCAGCGCGGCGGCGTCGATCGGAGCTGTGGAGCCGCGCCGGGAGTCAACGAGTACGGCTGCGTCGATGGCGGAGGCCCCGGGGCTGCGTGCTGGAAGCGCTGAATCGTCCGGTGGTGTGACGTCAGTTCGCATGACGCAGTCGCGCGCCGAAACGGACAACCCCGCGCATGTGGACGGCTGGGGGACAGCCGGGTGGACGATCTTGGCCGCCCCCGGACTCGCCGACGAGTCGTTGCTGCCGGGCGCCGGTCTCCAGCGGTTGATCGCCCCGCTCGCCCACCTTTGCCGGCGCGAACCGCTCGCCTCGCTCGTGGCCGGCCATGAGCCCGGGGCCGGCGGTCCGGGCGATGGCGGTGATGTCGCGATCGGCGGATGCGCCCCGCTGACGCTGGCCCTGAGCCTGCGCACGCTGCTGCGCGAGGCCGCCGCCAACGGCCCGGTGTTGTGCCTGCTCGACGACGCCGACAAACTCGACCCACAGTCGTGGCAGCAGATCCGGCTGCTCGCCCGCCGCGTGGACGAACTCCCGGTCGCGATTCTGGCCACGGTGGCATCCGCATCCGCCGCGGCCGACCTCCCGGTCTGCCCCCTGCCGCTCCTCGACGACGAGGCGAGCCACGCCCTGATCCGGCGCCACGCCCCCGACGCGACCGCCGAGGTGGCGTCCGCGCTGGTGGCATTGGCCGAGGGCCACCCCGCCACGCTGACCGAACTGGCCGCTGCCCTGACGCCGCAGCAGGCCCGAGGCCTCACCCCGTTGCCGGTGACGCTGCCCCCGAACAGCCCGCTCCGCCTGCGCTTCCGCGCCACCCTGGCCACCCTGCCCGAGCCGACCCGCCACCTGCTCCTGCTGGCCGCCGCCGCCCCTCGCACACACCCGTCCGCATTGCTCGCCGCCGCGCGGGCACCTCGCGCTGGCAGCGATCCCCGACGTGACGGTCGAAGTGAGCATTCACTAACCCCCGTCGAAAATAAGCACTCACCCACCCCCGGACGCGCGGGTTCACTTGCCGCTGACGTAAGTGGGTGCTCACCCACCCGCGAGACGGAGCATTCGACAGCCCCTGACGAAGACGACCGCCCGCCCGTGTACGGCCCTGAGCGGGTGTCGGCCGCGGATGAAAGTGAGCGCCCGGCTGCCCGCGAGTTCAAGAGTCTGCTGACCGCTGGCGGAAGTAGGTGCCTATCCGCCGCCGGACCTGAGCGGTCGCTCGCCGCTGACGAACGTGAGCGCTCGCCGGCCTCGTCTGAGCCTGAGCCTGAGCCTGAGCGTTTGCTTGCTGCTGATGGGAGTGAGTGCTCGTCTGCGCGTGGACTTGAGCGTTCGCTCGTTGGTGGTGCCGAGCATGAGCGGTTGATGAACGTTGTCGACAAAAGGTGCGCGTTTCCGGGTGACGGGGGCGAGCGTTTGCGCGGAGACGGGCCGAGTCTGGACGATTTCGGGCCGGCTGAGCGGGCGGGGCTGATCGATGCCGACGCCGACGGGGTGCGTTTCTGCCCGTCCGTGCTGGGGCTGATCGCGTACGACGAGGAACCGATCGGTCGTCGCCGGGCGGCGCACCTTGCGCTCGCTCAGGTTTTGAGCGAACGCGGCCGCACGTTGGCCGCTCTGCTCCATCGGGCCGCCGTCGCCGCGGCGCCGGATGACGTTCTGGCTGCCGACCTGCTTGGTGCCGCCGAGGATGCGTCGGCGGCGGCCGCGTTCGAGGCGCAGCGATGTGCCGCCGACCTTTGCAGCGACCCGGCCGAGCAGGCGCGGGCGCTGCTGCAGGCGGCCCGCTCGGCGATGGCCGCCGGTCGGCCCCACGACGCCCGCCCCCTGCTGCGTCGCGCGTCCAGGCTGCGGGGGAGCGCCACCGTCAACGCCCGCGCCCGCGGCCTCATCGCCGAGATGCGTCTGCGCGGCGCCCCGGCCGAGGCCCGCGAGACCCTGCTCGACGTGGCCGACGAGTTGATGTCGAATGACCCTGCGGGGGCCGTCGACGCGCTGCTGGTGGCCGGTGAAGCTTGCGGTCGCACCGGTGAGCCCGGACGCTACCCGCGCCTGGCCCGGCTGGCCGCGACCCGCTGCCGAGACGGCCGCCCCGACACCGAGATGGCCTTGCACCAAGTGGTGGGCCTGGCCGACCTCATGACCGGCGACCCCGGCGTCGCGTTCGCCCGCCTGCGTGAAGTGCTGCGCCTGGCCGACCACACCACCGACCCGGCCGCGCTGACCCGAGCCGCCGGCACCGGCATCCTGCTCGGCCAGGACCGGCGCGCGGCCCGCCTGGCCCGGCGGGCGGTGACGCTGGCCCGTGAGACCGGCAACGCGCCCCTCGTACCCGAAGCCTTGGAAGTGGCCGCCTTCGCCGAGCTCGCCGCCGGGCGGCACGACGCCGCGACCGAAGCCGCGCTCGACGGGGCCGCGGTGGCCCGGACCGCCGGCCGCCCCGACCTGGCTGATGCGCATCGCGACCTGCTCGGGCTGCTGGCCGCTTTCCGCGGTGACGCCGGGCCGAGTCGCGAGCGGCCGGCGGCGGGCGCTCTCGGGGACTGGTCCGAGGCGTTGCTCGACCTGGTCGCGGGTCGGCCCGAGTCGGCGGCCGAGCGGCTGGCGCGGATGGCCCGTACGGGATCGATGACCCTGCGGGTGGCCATCGCGCCGCACCTGGTCGAGGCGTCGGGCGGGGGTGGCGCCGCCTTCGACGACTGGGCCGCGCGCACCGGACAACCGGGCTGGCTCGCCCTGCGCAGCCGGTGCCGCGCGCTGAGCGACGCCGAAGCCGCCGACGACTACTTCCGCGAGGCGCTGGCCTGGCACGAACGCGACGACGACGGTGGCTTCGCCCGGGCCCACACCGAGCTTCTGTACGGGCGGCATCTGCGCCGGCGCCGTCGTCCGGCCGAGGCCCGCGATCACCTGCGCCGGGCGGTCGAACGCTTCCACCGCTTCGACGCGGGGCCGTGGGCCGAGCAGGCGGCCCGGGAACTGCGGGCGGCGGGGGAGCGGATCGGGCCGGTCGACCCGGCCCCGCTGACCGCCCAGCAGGAAAGGATCGCCGGCCTGGTCGCCGAGGGCGCGACCAACCGTGAGGTGGCCCAGCAACTGCACCTGAGCCCCCGCACGATCGATCATCACCTGCGCAACGTCTTCGCCCGCCTCGGCGTGCGGAGCCGGACCGAATTGGCCCGGCTCCTGGCCGGCTAGGGCCCGGCTCCTGGCCGGCTGGACAGGCGGAGTGCCGGCTACGCGACCGGAGTGCCGGCTACGCGACCGGAGTGCCGGCTACGCGGGTGGAGGACCGGCTACCCAGGCGCATTGACGTCCAAGCAGTCGGAGTGCCGTCCACGCAGGCGCAGTGCTGACTACGCGAGCGGAGGGCACGCAGGGCCGGTCAGGCCTTTTCGACCGTCACCGGGGTGATCAGGTGGCGGTCGCGGTCGGCCACCACCCGCAGCTCGCCGGTCAGCGTGACCCGGCCCGTGCAGGGCAGGTCGGTGGCCGAGGTGCCGACCAGCACGTCGAGCTCGCCCGGCTCGACCACGCGCGAGTAGTCGCGGCCGGTGAAGGCGGTGCGGTCGGCGTGCACGGTGAACGTCACGTCCTTGGCCTCGCCCGCCTCGAGCGGCACCCGGGCGAACCCGGTCAGCTGCTTCACCGGGCGGGTCACCTGCGCCACCAGGTCCTTCAGGTAGAGCTGCACGACCTCGTCACCGGCCCGCGCTCCGGTGTTGCGCACCCGCACGGTCACCGTGAACTCGCCGTCGACCGGCACCGACTCGTCGCTGATGCGCAGATCGTCGAGTTCGAACGACGTGTACGAGCGGCCGTGGCCGAACGGGAACAGCGGGGCCGGGTCGAGGTTGCTGACCCCGGTGTTCTCCGCGCCCAGCGCCGGCTGCAGGTACGTGCCGGGCTGCCCGCCCGCGTGGCGCGGGATCTGCACCGGCAGCTTGGCCCCGGGGTTGATCCGCCCGGTGAGCACGCCCGCGATGGCCGCGCCGCCCTCCTCGCCCGGCATGAACGCCTGGACCAGGCCGGCCGCGCGGCCGGCGAAGGCACCCAGCGCGTACGGGCGTCCGGAGACCACGACGATCACGACCGGCTTCCCCGTGGCCAGCAGCTCCTCGATCAGGTCGGCCTGCAGGCCGGGCAGGGTCAGGTCTTCCGCGTCGCAGCCCTCGCCCGAGGTGCCGTGCCCGAACAGGCCGGCCAGGTCGCCGACCATCACCACGGTCACGTCGGCGTCGCGGGCGGCGTCGACGGCGGCCGCGAACCCGGACTTGTCGCCGCCGATCACCGCGCAGCCCTGTTCGTACACAATTTCGCTGCCCTTAAGTGCAGACCCGAGCGCTTCGACGGCGGTCGGCACGTCGATGCCCAGACCGGCGTCGGGATAGCGTGGCAGCACGTGGTTGGGGAAGGCGTAACAACCCATGAACGTCCGGGGGTCGGCCGCGGCCGGGCCGATCACGGCCACCTTCCGTACGTCCGGGGCCAGCGGGAGGGCCGAGCCCGGGTCGAGCAGAACGACGGAGCGTTCGGCCAGCTCACGGGCCAGCGCCCGGTTCGCCGCCGAGTCCAGGTCGACCTGCTCGGCGTCCGCCACCGACTTCTCCGGCGTCCAGTCGGCGTCGAGCAGGCCGAGCTCGACCTTCTGGGTCAGCAGCCGGCGGACGGCCCGGTCGATCAGCGCCTCGGGCACCCGGCCGATCAGGCCGGGGCCGAAGCCCAGCGTGTCGGGCAGTTCGACGTCGATGCCGGCGGTCAGCGACTGGACGCCCGCGTCGACCATGTCGGTCGCGACGTGGTGGGTGCTGGCCAGGAACGGCACGGCCCAGTAGTCCGAGACGACCGTGCCGGTGAAGCCCCACCGGTCGCGCAGCAGCTCGGTGAACAGCCACGGGTCGGCCACCGCGGGCAGGCCGTCGATGTCCGAGTAGGAGTTCATCACCGAACCGGCGCCGGCCTCGCGGATCGCCGTCTCGAAGGTGGGCAGGATGACGTCGAGCAGCTCGCGGCGGCCCATCGGCACCGGGCCGTGATTGCGCGCGCCGCGCGAGGCCGAGTAGCCCGCGAAGTGCTTGAGGGTGGCGATCACGCCGGCGCTCTGCAGCCCGCGCACGTACCCGGCGCCGAGCAGGGCCACCAGGTACGGATCCTCGCCGATGGTCTCCTCGACCCGGCCCCAGCGGTAGTCGCGCACCACGTCCAGCACGGGGGACAGGCCCTGGTGGACGCCGACGGCGGCCATGTCGCGGCCGATCGCGGCGGCCATCCGCTCGACCAGCTCCGGGTCGAAGGTGGCGCCCCAGGCGATGGCGGCCGGGTAGACCGTGGCCCCGAAGGTCGTGAACCCGGTCAGGCACTCCTCGTGCACGATGGCGGGAATGCTCAAGCGGGAGTTGGCCAGGACGATGTGCTGCTGACGAATCACTTCGGCCGCGCCCTGGGAGGGGGTGAGCGGGTAGCTCCCGAAGACACGCGTGAGATGCCCGAGTCCGTTCCGGCTGGCCTCATCGAGGGGTATGGTGCCCGATGCGGCGAAAACGTCCTGCATGGGCGCGACGTTGAGGGTCTCCTCAGGGTCGTGCTGCTCTTCCGCTTGCATGTCGTTTCCGACCCAGCGGCTGCCGAGTTGGCCTACCTTCTCTTCGAGGGTCATCTCGGCGAGCAGAGCGTCGACGCGCTCGGCAACGGGTAGCGCCGGGTCCTGCCATGGCTTGCGTGCCGGTTCTGGGGTCACGGCGCACTCCTCAGTTGTTCCTCAGATGTTCCGAAACTTTCAGTGTTTGCACAGCGGGTTCTTCCGGTGCCGGATGATCTTAAGCAGGGCCTCTTCAGCAGGTCGGGACGGTGTCCACTCTTGCCATGGGAGCGCGACCACAGCAAGACCCTTGACATGATCACGGCGAAACCCTACGTTAACGAAACCTCGTGTTAATTTGCGGTTGTCGAGCGAAAGTTACAGCTCCTGTGACGCGGACGACGCGGCGTCGGGGCTTTCGAGTTCGGAGATCAGCGTGACCAATAACCCTCTGTCCCGGCGGAACTTCATGGGCCTCGCCGCGGGTGCGGCCGGCGCTGCGGCGCTCGCGGCCTGTGGCAGCGACGGCCCGAGCACCAGTGGTGGCGGCAGCACCAGCGGCGGCGGCGCCGGTGGCGGCGCCAGCTACTGGTCGCTCAGCGGCCCGCCCGGTGAGCCCGTCCGCAAGGCGTCGGTCAAGCGCTTCAACGACGCCAACCCGGACGCCAAGATCGCCGAGACGTACTACCAGAACGACGCGTACAAGCAGAAGATCAAGACCTCGATCGGCGCCGGCCAGGGCCCGACGATGATCTGGGGCTGGGG
>NZ_JAMYJR010000004.1 GCF_024137025.1 Paractinoplanes aksuensis | reverse complement strand
TCACCTGATCGGCAGCACCCGGTTCCAGGCGCTCGGCCCCGCCGCCTCACCTGACCGGCGGGGTTCGACTTCAGGGGCGGCCGCCGGACCAGATGGCCTGCTCGGTCGGGGTGCTGACCGGGACGCAGGCGACCAGGTCGAAGGCCTCGGCCACCGGCTGCTCGGCCCACAGGTCCAGCAGTCTGATCTTGTCGGCGCCGAACCGGCTCGGGTCGGCGATGGTGACCCGTCCACTCGCCATCGCCGCCTCGATGCTCCCCGCGACCGGCGGCTCCAGCCCGACCTCCACCGTCTCCGCCATCGCGGGGGCGTCGGGCGCGAGCCGCCGGGTCGCCACCCGGCCGCCCTCGCAGGTCACGCCGACCGCCACGTAGTCGTCGCCGAGCATCGCCGACAGGTGGGTGCCGAGCACGTCGAACATCGGGTGCCGGCGCTGGATGTGCGAGTTGGCGGCGGCGATGATCACGCGGCCGGGCGTACGGTCGAGGATCCACTCGGCGGTGCGGGCCATCGCCGCGTCGCGAACGTTCAAACGTGCATATTCCGGCGCGCCTTCGACGGCGGCGGCTTGAGCGCGCAACATCTGATCGAGCAGAACGAGCAGGCGCACCTCGTGGCGGGCAACCGCGTCGGGCCGGTCGGGCAGCGCGTCGAGACGAGCGCTCAGCTCGGCCAGGGCCAACGTCAGCGCGTCCCGATCGATCAGCGCCATTTCCCGGTACGCCGAGAAGGCGGGAATCGTATAGGCCGACGCGAACTTCGACACGAGACGCCGTACCGCGGAGAGGGTGGAGCGAGGCGCGCCGGGCAGCCGGTCGAGGTGGTCGAGCGCCGGACCGAACGACCCCAGATCGCCCGGCAGGTCGAGTCCCCAGTAGTCGATTGAGCGTTCCTTCATCAGATGCAGCAGCTCGCGCATCTCCGAGCATTGCGCGAACCGGTACGTCATGCCGTCCGCGGGCGGATCGCCGGCGCCGCCCCGCATCCACTCGCGCACGGACAGGCCCTCGCTGAACCCGGATTCGAACGCGACGGTCGTGAAACCTGCACGCTCGTGCAGAAAACCGATCAGCTCTTGTCGAAGTGAGTGGTATTCGCGCACGAAGTGAGCGGACTCGCCGATCGCGACCACGCGCGCGTCGCCGATTCGCTCAACCAGAGGCCCCAAGTCGATCCGCATGGGGCCCGACCCTAGCGGTATCCACAACCCGGCCCGGACGCGACGGTTCTGTGGGCCCAGCCAGGCCCTCGCGGCGTCTCGGCAACGTGATGGTTCCCGTGGTTGTCCACAGGATGAACTATCCGCATCGGAGAGCATCGCTTCATGGCATGTCCACGGGTCGTCCGGTAGACACAAGGGACATGAGAAGACTTCTTCTTGGGGCGGCGCTGGCCTCGGTCCTGGTGCTGAGCTACGCCGCTCCGGTTTCCGCCCATGAGCGCTCGTTACGGGTCGCGACGTACAACCTTTCGCTCAACCGGTCGTCCGAGGGGCTGCTGCGTGAGCATCTGGCCAACCCGGCGGTGGATGACGTGTACCGGCGGCAGGCCCGCAACGTCGCCGAAGTGATCCAGCGCGCGCACCCCGACGTGGTGCTGCTCAACGAATTCGACTACGACCCCGAGGCGGCGCGGTTGTTCGAGCGCAACTTCCTGGCCGTGTCGCAGAACGGGGCGCCGGCCCAGCGCTACCCGTACCGCTTCGTGGCTCCCTCGAACACGGGTGTCTCGACCGGGCTCGACCTGAACAACAACGGCGTCGCCGACACCACGCCGGGCGACCAGGCGTACGGCGACGACTCATACGGCTTCGGTCTCTTCCCCGGCCAGTACGGCATGGTCGTGTACTCGAAGTATCCGATCGACAGCCAGGCTGTCCGAACGTTCCAGCGGTTCAAGTGGAAGGACATGCCGGGCAACCTGCTGCCCACCGACTTCTACTCACCGGCCGCGCAGGCCGTGCTGCGCCTGTCGTCGAAGAGCCACTGGGACGTCCCGATCCGGGTCGGCCACCGCACGCTGCACTTCCTGGTGTCGCACCCCACTCCCCCGACGTTCGACGGCCCCGAGGACCGCAACGGCCGCCGCAACCACGACGAGATCCGCTTCTGGGCCGACTACGTGACGCCCGGCAAGCGTGCGGCCTACATCTACGACGACAAGGGCCGCCGCGGTGGTCTGCGTCCCGGTCAGCAGTTCGTGATCGCCGGCGACCAGAACGCCGACCCGAACGACGGCGACTCCTACGACGACGCGATCAACCAACTGCTGGGCCACCCGCTGATCAACACGCGCACCACGCCGTCGAGCGCGGGCGCGGCCGAGGCGGCCGTCCTGCAGGGCGGCGCGAACAGCACGCACGTGGGCGACCCGCGCTACGACACGGCCGACTTCGCCGACACCGCCCCCGGCAATCTGCGGGCCGACTACGTACTGCCCCGCAAGGGTTTGAAGGTGACCGGTTCGGGCGTGTTCTGGCCGGTGCGGGCGGACCCGCTCTCCCGCCTCAGCGGCGTCTTCGACCCGGTCTGGTCCCCGGTCAACGGCTTCCCGACCTCGGACCACCGCCTGGTCTGGCTCGACCTCAAGCGCTGACCCACCCGCTCCGGCCGCCGGCCCACGGGCCGGCAGCCCACGGGTCGCGGCCCACGGGTCGGCGGCCCACGGTCGGCGGCCCACGGTCGGCGGCCAATCAACATTGACTGTACATATTGACGGAATCAATGCAGTCAACATGAAGCGTGCACATGACGCCCGGGGCCGACCCCGACCTTCGCCGCGATGTCCCGCACCGGCGCCTCGGTCCCGTCCGCCACGGACACGGCCGCCGCCGCGAGTCAGGCCGCGTCAACGCCGAAACAGTGCTGACCGGCTTCTGACCCGCCAGGCCTACGTGGGGCTCACGAAGCTGAGGGCAGGCTGAGGATCATGTAAAGAAACTTTGACCTCGTGTCGGTGTTTCTTTACCTTGAGTGGCATGACACGTGAGGAGCGGCGGGCCTGGAGCCTGGCCGTGACCAGCCTGATCGCCTATGCGGTCTATCTGCTGGTGCTGTTGAGCGGGGCGGCCTACGTTCCGGCCCTGCTGTGGACGATCGGCGGGGCGATCGTCGTGAACATCGCCGTCGACATCTTCTTCGGGCGCGAGCACGAGGCCGACCAGCGCGACCGCGAGATCGGCCGGTTCGGTGACCACATCGGCCAGTCGATGATCGCCATCGGGGCCCTGGCGGCGCTGGTGCTGGCGCTGGTCGAGGCGCGGTATTTCTGGATCGCCAACGTCATCTATCTGGCGTTCGTGCTGTCCGCGGTGCTCGGGTCGGCGGCCAAGGTCGCCGCCTACCGGCGGGGCTTCCACCCGTGGTGAAGCCGACCAGCATCACCAACGAGATCCGGGCGCTGCGGTTCGCGGCGGGCGAGATGACGCAGGCCGACCTGGCCCGGCGCATCGGGGTCACCCGCCAGACCGTGATCGCCATCGAACAGGGCCGATACTCGCCGTCACTCGAGATGGCGTTCCGCATCGCGCGGGTCTTCGGGGTCGGCCTCGACGACGTCTTCCAATACCCGGCGGAGGAGCCCTCGTGAAAGCCATCGTCCACGACACCTACGGCAGTGCCGACGTCCTGCACCTGGCCGAAGTGCCCAAACCCACGATCAAACCCGAAGAAGTTCTCGTACGGGTCCACGCCGCCGGCGTCGACCGCGGCGCCTGGCACGCGATGACCGGCCTGCCGCACATCGCCCGCCTCGGTTTCGGCCTGCGCCGGCCGCGCAACCGCACCCCCGGGCTCGACCTGTCCGGCACGGTGGAAGCCGTAGGCGCCGAGGTGACCGACTTCCAGCCGGGCGACGAGGTCTTCGGCGAGGGGCCGAGCAGCTGGGCCGAGTACGCCAGGGTCAAGCCCCACCGCCTCCTGCACAAGCCACCCCACTTGACTCACCCCCAGGCCGCGGTCATCCCCACGTCAGGCGCGACCGCCCTGCACATGCTTCTCCTCCCCCGCGCCACCCCCGGCCGAGAAGGCGCCGGCCGAGAAGGCGCCGACCCTGCCGCGCGCCGGGCCGCGGGTCGGGCCGCGGGTCGGGCCGCGGGTCGGGCCGGCATCGGGAGGGCTTCAAACCCGGGCCCCGGGCGGGAAGTCCTGGTCATCGGCGCCGGCGGCGGGGTCGGGTCGTTCGCGGTGTTGCTGGCCAAGGCGAACGGCGACACCGTGACCGCGGTGTGTAGCACTACGAAAGTCGAAGCCGTCCGGGGCTTCGGAGCGGACCGGGTCATCGACTACGAGCGGGAACAGCTCACCGGCTCGTACGACCTCATCGTGGACATCGCCGGAAACCGCTCCCTGTCCCAGCTACGGGCCCTGCTCAAGCCGCGGGGCACCCTGTCGATCGCCGGAGGGGAGCAGGGCGGCCAGTTCCTCGGCGGTCTGGAACGCAACCTGAAGGCGCTGTCGTTGTCACCGTTCATCAAGCAGACACTGCGCGCCCCCATCGTCATCGCCAAGCGGGACGACCTGGCCGCCCTGACGTCGATCCGGTCACCGCTGCAACGCACCTATCCGCTGGAGGAAGCGAGCATCGCCATGCACAGCCTGGCGACCTCGCAAGTCACCGGAAAGATCGCCTTGACGATCTAGCGCACCCCCCAGGGTCCGTTTCACAACTGTGTGGGGGGCGACGCACGGCCCAGTTCCGAAACGGACCCGGCAGTGGGCTGCCAGCAGCGATGCGCGGCCGCATCTGAACGCGCGGGAGGCGGGGCGGGGGGAAGTTTCGCGAATCCTCCACAGGATCCACACCACACGGCGCCGGAAAGCTGGTGGGGTTTGTGGATGACCGACCAGATCGCGTACATGGATGTCGCTGCGGCCACTACTGCCGGGATGTCGTACAAGCGGCGGCTACTCGAGTTGCTGGGGATAACTTCCGGGCAGACGGCTGTGGATATCGGGTGCGGGCCGGGCACCGACCTCGGGGCGTTGCTGGAAGCGGTGGGCGCCGACGGCCGCGTCATCGGGGTCGACCGGGATCCTGGGATGGTGGGCGAGGCGCAGCGCCGCCATCCCGGGGCCGACGTGCGGCGCGGGGATCTGCACGAGCTACCGCTGGCCGACAGCAGTGTCGACGCCATCAAGGTGGACCGGGTGTTGCAACACGTCGACGATCCGCAGGCTGCGATGGCTGAGGCCCGGCGGGCGCTGCGGCCGGGCGGCCGGTTCGCGATGGCCGAGCCCGACTGGGACACACTGGCCGTCGCCGACCAGGATGTGGAGACCAGCCGTGCCTTCGCTCGGTTCAACGGCCGTCAGGTGCGCAACTCCACCATCGGGCGCGAACTTGTGCGCTTGTGCACCACCACCGGCTTCCACATCCGTTCGGTCGAACCGGTCTCCATCCTCTTCCGCGACTTCCCCACCGCCGACCGCATTCTCGGCCTGAGCCGCAACTCGGCCCGCGCCGTGGAGAACGGCGACCTCGCCCCCGCCGCCGCGCAGACTTGGCTGAACCGCCTCGAAGCGAACCCGCTCATCGCCGGCTTCACGTTCTACTTAGTGGTAGCCGAGGCCTGACACTCGGCAGCAACCAACGCCGAACACCCCGCCTCAACGCCTGGACGTGGTCGAAGCTGCCGATCGGCTGACGGAGGTCAGTCGGCGAAGATGCGGGTGAAGATGTCGTCGATGACGTCGCTCTTGGCCATGGTGTAGTCGGGGTTTTGTTCGGCGGCCAGGCGGCGTTTGGTGGCCGCGTAGAGGTCGCGATCGGCCGGGTGGGTGCGCAGCCAGTCGCGGAAGAGGCGGTGGCGCACCGCCTCGGCCGCGTCGTGCGGCCACACGTGGACGTGGATGTCCTCGTCGCCGCCGATCAGCATGCGGTGGCCGTGCCACCACGGTTCACGCAGCAGCAGGTGGTAGCCGAGCGGTTCGAGCGGCGGGACATACAACGCCTCCTGCGCCGAGTCGTGCACCACCACGTCGACGTCGATGATCGGCTTGGCCGGCAGGCCGGGCACCGAGGTCGAGCCGACGTGCTCGACCGACCGGGCGTGGTCGCCCAGCGCGGCCACGATCCCGGCCCGGATCTCGGCGTACCGGTCGGCCCAGGCCGGGTCGTAGTCCTCGATCACCACCGGTGACAGCCAGCGCCGGGGTGTCGCGGCCACCAGGCCGGGTTTGCTGTCGCCGGCGATCCGGTTCTTGATCTCGGGCGGGTAGTCGGGCATGGCGCACCTCCGGGATTTGGGAAGTCGGCCAGACTATCCACGGCCCGCGAGCCCGCGGTAGCGAATAACCGCCTACCGCGCGGTCAGGGTCAGCGCCTGCCGTCGCTGGTGGACGGTCATGTAGCGCAGACCGGCCGCCCCGGCCAGGAAGCCGCGGCGTGACCCCTTGGGCAGCCAGGCGATCTGGCCGGCGTTCAAGGCGACCTCGCCGGCCTCGGTGACCATCGTGCCCGACCCGTCGACCACCAGCAGCAGCACGTCGACCTCGCCCCCGGCGTGCTCGGCGATGCTGTCGCCGGCCGGCAGCTGGACGATGTTGGCGTCCAGGGTCTGATTCGCGGCGGGGGTGGGAGCGAGGCGTGGTCCAGATTTCGTCTGGTGGTGGCCCGTGGAAGCTCGGCTCCCGGTGTTGGAACCGGGCTTCCACGGGACGCCGCCAGGCGGGATCTGGGCCTCGCCGCAGCCCCGCCCCCGCCGCGAATCAGACCCTGGGATCGCGCCGGCCCATCTGCAGCTTCCAGACGGCGCCGGCGGCGTCGGGGGCGGCCTCGACCGTGACCTCGCCCAGGATCCGGGCCGGTGGTTCGGCCGACAGCCGAGTGATGCGAATCTGCCAGACCGGGCCGCGCTCCACGTACTCCCAGCCGTAACCGCCGGCCCAGTCGCGCTCGAACTCGTCCCGCAGGTGGCGCGGGTCGTGATTGTTGACCAGGACGAACGACTCGCCCACGGCCAGCGCGTCGAACGCTTCGAAGATCATCGGGTGCTTCTGCGGCTTGGGGACCGGGCGGACGTCGACCTGGGTTTCACTCATGGCTACGTTTATACAAGCATGATTAGTATAAACACAGGGTGACCCGGAGCACGGTGACTTTTACACGGCCCGTACATGTATAAAATCGGATCATGAACGGCACCGCAGCCGCCCTGACCTTCGTCTGGCTCGGCATGATCCTCGCCATCTCGTTCCTGGAAGCTCCCCTGAAGTTCCGGGCCCCGGGCGTCACCCTGCCCATCGGCCTGGGCATCGGCCGCCTGGTGTTCCGCGCCCTCAACGGCGCCGAGATCGTGCTGGCCGTCGGGCTCGGCGTGTTCGTCGCGGCCGGACAGCCCGGCGCCGCCGCCACCATCGCGGCCGGCGTCGCGCCGGCCCTGCTGCTTGTCCAGCTTCTGGTCGTACGCCCCCGGCTCAGCCGCCGGACGGCGCGCGTGCTCGGCGGCGAGCAAGGCCCCCGGTCTCACGCCCACATCGCGTACGTAATTGTCGAGACGGCCAAGGTAGCCGCCCTGATCACCGCGGGCGCGCTGCTGATGGTGGCCTCCGCCTAGGAAGAGCTGGACGGCCGGTAGTTGACCTGGCAGCGGTAGGGCGAGACGAACGGGATCAGGTCGGTGACCTCGAGCGCGGCCCCGGCCTGCTCGGCCGCCCCCTGCATGAAGCCCAGATGCAGCGCGCAGGTGACCCGGTTGTGCGGCTCGACCACGTCGAGGAACGGGCAGTTGCGCAACGAGATCTCGCCCCGCCCGGCCTCGGGCTCGAAGCCCAGCTCACCCAGCATCCGCACCAGCCAGGCCACGCTCTGGGCGGTGGTCATCGACCGTGGCGGCGGCACCGTGGACCGTACGCCCCAGCGCCGCCCGATGGCGGCCGCGGCCGCCGCCGGATCGGGCGCCTCGGCCAGCTCGGCCGTCAGGATGTCGGCCAGGAAGCGGTAGTTGCGGGGGCCGGCCGGATCCATGCCGCGATGCGCCCGGTACATCAACGGCGGCCGACCCGGCCCGCTCGGCTCGCTCTCGACCAGTTCGACCTGGCCGGTCGCGGTCAGGGCATCGAGATGGAACCGGGCCGTGTTGACGTGCACGCCCAACCGGCGGGCGATCTCGCCGATGCTGAGCGGCCCACCGGATTCCTGCAGCGTCCGCAGGACGTCGAGCCGACGCCCGCTCACGACACACCCCGTACGCGCATCGGACCAGTTTACCTCGGAAGTACTTGTATAAAATACCGCTAAGATCATCGATCCATGGGCATGCCTACACCGACGCCTCTGATGGGGCTGGTCACCGGGTTCTGGAGTTTCAAGACGTTCGCCGCGGCGGTGGAGCTGGAGCTCTTCACCAAGCTGGCCGGCGGGCGCACGATCACGGTCGCCGCGGCCGAGCACGAGCTGGGACTGCCGGACCGTCCGGCCGATCTGCTGCTCACCGCGTGCGCGTCGCTCGGTCTGCTGGAGCGGCACGGCGACGGCTACCGCAACACCGACCTGGCCGAGGAGTTCCTGGTCAAGGGCAAGCCGTACTACTTCGGGGGCCAGGTCACGTACTGCGACCAGCGCACCTATCTGCCCTGGCACCGGGTCGGCGAGGCGCTGCGCTCGGACCGCCCGCTCACCTGGGATCCGGCTACGCAGGAGTCCATGTTCGACACGGCCGACCCGCAGATGCTGGAGAGCTTCTGGGGCGCGATGTACTCGACGTCGATCTTCACCGCCAAGTCCCTGGCCGAGCACGTCGACCTCGGCGGCAGCAAGCGGATGCTCGACGTCGGCGGTGGCTCCGGGGCGTACGCCATCGAATTGTGCCGTGCTCGGCCGGGCTTCCAGGCCACCGTGTTCGACCTGCCCCACGTCTGTGAGATCGCCGCCGGCAACGTGGCCGAGGCGGGTCTGAGCGACCGCATCACCACCACGGCCGGCGACTTCCTCACCGGCGACAGCCTGCCCGGTGGGTACGACGTGGTGCTGTTCAGCATGATCCTGCACGACTGGGATCAGCCGACCAATCAAAAGCTCTTGAATCAGGCGTACGAGGCCCTGCTGCCCGGCGGCCGGGTCGTGATCTCGGAGCTGCTGCTCGACGCCGACCGCACCGGCCCCGCGCCGGCCGCGCTGATGGGCATGAACATGCTGATCGAGACCGAGGGCGGCCGCAACTACTCCGACGCCGAATACACCGCCTGGCTGGCCGCGGCCGGCTTCACCGGTATCCACACCGTCCGTTTCGACGCGCCCGGCGCCAACGGTGCGGTGATCGGCGTCAAAAAGGCGGCTTGATCAGGTTCAGCAACGAGGCCGGGTCCTCGACGTGCGCGTTGTGACCCAGCCCGGGCAGCGCCCTGACTCCGCTCGAGGCCGGCACCATCCGGTCGTGCTCGCCCCGCGCGAGCACGACCGGCACCGGCGACGCGGCCACCAGCGCCGCCACCCCGGGCTCCCCCACCCCGAAGGCCCGCTGATCGAAGGCGGGCCGCCAGCCCGCGTCGGTCTCGACGACCGCGGCCTCGGGCGCCTCGAACATCAGCCCCTCCACCCCGGCCACCCGCAGATGCCGTTGCGCGGCCTCGCCCCGGGTCGCGTAGAGCGGGGCCGGACGCTCGGCCAGCGCCGCCGCCCGGGCCAGTTCCTCGTCGGTCCAGGCCGTTTTGACACCCAGCCCGACCACTGCCAGTACGCCCGGGCAGGTAGCCAGGTGCAGCCCGACGACCCCGCCGAACGAGTGGCCGACGATCACCGTGCCCCGCGGGTCGACCAGGCCGGCCACAGCTGCAGCGACTTCGGCGAACGAGTACGACGGGAGCGGCGGCGATCCCCCGTGGCCGGGCAGGTCGGGCGCCACCCAGGACGCGTCCCCGAGCACCGCGGCCAGGCCGGACCAGACGTCGGCGGTGGCTCCGAGACCGTGCAGCAACAGATAGGTGGGCGGCGACTCGCCGCCACTGAGCACACGCAGATCGGTCACCCGGACAGCATGCCCCACCCGTGCCTGAGATCCCCGTCACGCGTGCGCCTGACTGTCAGGAACCTCCCAGCTCACGCATAACAAGAAGGGGTGATCGCACCCAGTACCGTGGCCGGGTGAAATGGACCAGGAAGACGACGCTCGCGATTTCGGCAGCCCTCGTGGTCCTCGTGGTGGCAGCGGTCGTGTTCGTGCGGCGCGACTCCTCGCGCGAGACCGCCGGCGCCACCCCCACCACCGGCTCGAGCACCCAGCCCACCACCTCGGCGACCCCGGCCGAGACGCCTTGGACGGGCACCTGGGCGGTGGCCGTGCAGAACGGCGGCCGCGGTTTCGAGCGGCAGACCGTACGGCAGGTCATGCGCACGAGCGTCGGCGGTGACACCGTACGCATCAAGCTCTCGAACGAATTCGGCAGTGACCCGCTGACCGTCAGCGCCGTCTACCTCGCCGGCCACCTGCAGACCAGCCGGGTCGACCCGAACACCAACGCGCACGTCACCTTCGACGGCAACGACTCGGTGACCATCGAGGCCGGCCAGACCAGGGTCAGCGACCCGGTCGCGTTCACCCTGCCCGCCGGGGGCGACGTCGCGGTCAGCGCGTACGTCCCGGAGCGCATCGGCTCGGTGACCCAGCACGCGTTCGCCAACCGCAACAACTACGTCGCGGCGGGCAACCAGAGCACCAAGGGCTCGCTGTCGGGCGTGCAGACCTTCGACACGTACGCGTTCCTGGCCGGCATCGACGTGCAGAACGCCGACGCCGCGGGGGCGGTCGTCACGCTGGGCGCCTCGATCACCGACGGCTTCGACTCGACGTTCAACGAGAACCGGCGGTGGCCCGACCAGCTGGCCCGGCGCCTGGTCACGGCCGGTCAGCCGGTCGGCGTGCTCAACGCCGGGATCAGCGGCAACATGCTGCTGTCCGACGGATCCGGGCAGAGCGCTATCAACCGGTTCGACCGCGATGTTCTCGGTCAGACCGGCGTCAAATGGGTCGTCGTCTCCGACCTGGCGATCAACGACCTCGGTGGCGAGAACCCGAGCGGCGAAGACCTGATCGCCGGAATGCAGCAGCTGATCCAGCGCAGCCACGACGCGGGCATCAAGATCTTCTGCGCGACGCTCACGCCGTACAAGGGCGCGGGCTACTGGAGCGACAACGGCGAGGCGGGCCGGGACGCCCTGAACGACTTCATCAAGGCCGACGGCAGCGGCTGCGACGCGGTGATCGACTTCGACGCGGCCACCCACAACCCGGCCGACCCGACCAGCTACAACAGCCGGTTCGACACGGGCGACCACCTGCACCCGAACGACGCCGGGATGGAGGCGCTGGCGGCCGCGGTCGACCTCAAGCTCTTCAGCTGAGCGGCCGGTTCGTTTTCTCAGCCCGGTGACAGCCGACAGCGACTAGGGTCGGCGGCCATGGATCTCGCGAGCATTCCCAGCCCGTCCACCGCGGTGTGGGAGCTGGGGCCGTTCCCCGTGCGGGCGTACGCGCTGTGCCTCGTCGCGGGCATGGTGGCCGCCGGTTGGATCATGGAGAGGCGGCTGCGGGCGCGGGGCGCCGCGCCCGGGACGGCGCTCGACATCGCGACCTGGGCAGTGCCGTTCGGCATTCTCGGGGCCCGGGTGTATCACGTGATCAGCTCGCCGCAGGCCTACTTCGGGGCGGACGGCGACCCGGTCAGCGCGCTGTACATCTGGCAGGGCGGGCTGAGCGTCTGGGGCGCGGTCGCCGGCGGTGCCGTCGGGGCGTGGATCGCGGCCCGCAAGATCGGGATGCCGTTGAGCATCGTGGCCGACGCGCTGGCTCCGGGGCTGGCGGTGGGACAGGCCGTCGGGCGGCTCGGCAACTGGTTCAACAACGAGGTCTACGGCCAGGTCACCACGCTGCCGTGGGGCCTGGAGATCCACGACATGGACACCGGGCAGCTCCGGCCCGATCTTTACCACCCGACCTTCGCGTACGAGGCGTTGTGGTGCCTCGGTGTGGCCGCGCTGGTCCGGTGGGCGGATCGGCGCTTCGGGCTGGGACGGGGACGGGTGTTCGCGCTCTACGTGATGGGCTACACCGCCGGACGCCTGTGGATCGAGATGCTGCGCATCGACGAGGCGAACACGTTCCTCGGCCTGCGCGTCAACGTGTTCACCGCCGCCCTCGTGTTCCTGGCCGCCCTGCTCTACTTCATGACCGTCCGCGGCCCGCGCGAATACCTGCTCGCCCTCGGCTCCGCAGAGCCGCCGAAGTCCGCAGAGCCGCGAAAGTCTGCAGAGCCGCAGAGGTACGAAGTGGTCACAGCAGAGGATTTCGAACGGTCCCGGACTTAAGCCGCGCCCTTCGCCGGTGAACGCGTCGTCCGCGGGCGCGGCCAACCGAGCGACCGCGGACCCGCGGCGGCGGGAGAGCGCCCCAAAACGGTGGCGAGGGCCTGCCACGAAGAAAATCGCCCCGGGCGGTCGCGGGCCTGCAGCAGGGAAAGGCGGCCCGGCCGATCGACCCCGCGCGCCTCCGGCGGAGGGAGAGCGCAAACGGTCGAGCGTGTTTTCCCGAAGGAAGACCGCCCCTGGGCGGTCGCGCGGGCCTGCCGCGAAGGGAAAGCGCCGGGGCGGTCTCGCGGCCCCGGCGCGAAGAGAGAGCGGCCTGAGCCGTCGCGAGGTCCGGGCGCGCTCTAGGCAGCGCCGCCGTTGGCGTACAGGGTCTGGCCGTTGATCCAGCGGCCGTCGGGGCCGGCCAGGAACGAGACGCTGCGGGCGATGTCGTCCGGGGTGCCGAGGCGCTCGAACGGGTTGGTCGCGGCGATCCGGTCGATCAGCTCCTGCGGCTTGCCGTCGGTGAACAGCGGCGTGTCGGTCGGGCCGGGGGCCACGGTGTTGACCGTGACGTCGCGGCCGCGCAGCTCGCGGGCCAGGATCAGGGTCATCGCCTCGACGGCGCCCTTGCCCGCCGCGTACGCCGCGTAGGTCGGCTGCTGCAGCCGCACCACCGAGGTCGAGACGTTGATCAGCGCACCCCCGCGGCGCAGGCGACGCGCGGCCAGCTGCGACACGACGAAGGCGCCGCGGACGTTCGTGCGCATCATCCGGTCGAAGTCGTCGAGCTTCATGTCGACGACGGGCGCCAGCAGCATGATGCCGGCCGGGTTGACCACCACGTCGACCCCGCCGAAGCGCTCCTCGGCGGCGTCGAACATCGCGGTCATGGCCTGCTCGTCGGCCACGTCACCGCCGTACGCGAAGGCCTGCCCGCCGTCCGCCGTGATCTTGGCGACGACATCTTCGGCCGCGGCCTGGTTGCCCGCGTAGTGCACGACCACGGCCAGCCCGTCGGCGGACAGCCGCTCGGCCACCGCCCGGCCGATGCCGCCCGACCCGCCGGTGACGATCGCAACCCTGCTCATGGTGATCATCCCTCACGTCTTGTAGACAAGCTGTCCATTTAAAAGTAGACGGCCTGTCCATATACTGCAAGCGTGAGTGATCCACAGAACGGGCTCCGGCGTGGTCGCGGCCGCCGACCGGCCGAGGCGGTGCGAGCCGCCGCGCTGACCGCCGCCGGCGAGATGCTGTTCGAGACCGGCCTGCCCGGCCTGACCTTCGACAAGATCGCCCAACGGGCCGGCGTCAGCAAGATGACCCTGTACAAGTGGTGGCCCTCCCCCGGCGCCCTCGCCTTCGAGGCCTACTTCACGGCCGTCGAGCCCCGCCTGGCCTTCGACGACACCGGCGACATCGCGCACGACCTGCGCAGTCAACTGCGTTCCTTCGTACGCCTGCTGACCGCCGAACGCGGCGGGCCGGTGATCGCAGCCCTGGTCGGCGCCGCCCAGCACGACCCCGACCTGGCCGCCGTGCTGGCCGAGCAGTACACGATCCCCCGCCGCACCCTGGCCGTCGACCGCCTGCGCCGCGCCCAGGAAGCGGGCCAGATCGCCCCCGACGTCGACCCCCAGGTGGTGGTCGACCAACTGTGGGGCGCCTGCTACCACCGCCTGCTGATGCCGGCCGAGCCTCTCACCCTCGAGTTCGTCGACGCCCTGCTGCGCAACCTGCTGCGCGGCATCGCTCAACCCGTGGCCGGCACTACCTCCGGGGCCTCGGTGTAGCGGCTGCTCAGGCGGCGGTAGGGGCGGCTGCGCAGGGCGATCGTGGTGGCGATCAGGCCGGCGATGCCGGTCAGGACGAAGACCAGGGCCAGGCCGCGGGCCGAACCGGTGCCGAACCAGGAGCCGATCAGGCGGGCGCCGGCGCCGTCGGTCATGTACGGGATGAAGACGAACTGGGCGATGGGGGCGATCAGGAAGGCGGTCAGTGGGGAGGCGGCCTGTTCGACGCTCTGGGCGAAGCCGAAGACGCGGCCCTGACGCTCGTAGGGGACGACCTTCTGCAGGATCGTCTGTTCGGCCGCCTCGGCGTACGGGACGACCAGCATGTACGCGTACAGGCCGACGGCCAGCCAGATCACCGAGTCGCGCAGGGGGAAGAGCAGGGTCACCGTCCAGCAGACGATGTTGACCAGCAGCAGCAGGCGGACCGGGTTCTTCCCCAGGCCGGTCCTCGAGATGAGCAGGCCGCCGACGATGAAGCCGGTGCTCAGCACGCCCCACAGCAGGCCCCAGCCCTGGACCGACATCATCGAGAGGCCGTACGCGTCGAGCAGGGCCATGAAGATGCCGCCGAGCAGGTTGTTGAACGCCGAGAAGATGATCAGGGCGGTCAGGCCCGGGACCTGCCCGATCACCCGCATGGTGCCGCGCAGGTCGATCTTGCTGGTGGCGGGAGCGGGATCTCCCGTGGCCGCGACCACCCCGGCCGGCTGGGCGGGGGCTGCGGCCGCCTCGGTCAGGCCGTCGGGGACCCGTACGAGAAACAAATGCACGATCGACAACGCGAGCACGACCACGGCCACCACGAGCACCCAGAACATGCCGCCCAGGGCCACCAGCAGGCCGCTGATCACGGACGTGACCAGGAACGACACTCCGCTGGCGGTGCCGACGAGGCCGTTCGCGCGGTCGCGGGTGCCCTCCTCGATGAGCGCGGTCACCATCGTGGGCAGGGCGATCGTCCGGATGTTGCCGGCGATGACCCCGATCATGAGCAGCACGATGAGGATCCACAAAGGGATGCTGGCCGGATCGCGGAACTCCTCGCGCGGGGTCACCTGGTAGAGGACCAGCGCCACCACGTACAGGGTGAGCGACACCCCGGCCGAGATCTGCATCATCAGCTTCTTGGGATGGTGGTCGACCAGGCTGCCGAACCAGATGCCGGTCAACGCCGTGAACACCAGGAAGATGCCCGAGATGACGCCGGTGGCGAAGACCGAGCGGGTCTCCAGATAGGTGTAGAAGGTGATCGCGAACCAGACCGTGAAGTTGGTGACGGACACGAGCAGCGTGTTGACCAGCAGCTGATAGAAGACGCGCACGTGACCTTGGATAGCCCCCATGGCCCTGACCCTATGACCTGAAGCACCCTTCAAGTCCACCGCATTGTGGTGTGAGACTGGGGTGCTCCGCGGGAAGGAGGGGACATGTTCGACCACTTCGTGGTCTCCGTTGTGGTTTGTCCGGTGCTGGTGGCACTGGCCGTACGCTGGCTGGCCGATCGGCTGCGCCCGGAGGCGGCGGTCACCGTCCTCGTCCTCTCGATGGTCACAGTGTCGGCCGCGTGCCTGGTCAGTCTGGGCGCGTTCGCCGTCAAGGCCGTGGCCGAGGTGCACCGGGTCGGGGTGTGGCTGGGCTATTCGGACGCGGTCGTGCGAGCCGACACCGAGCGGGAGCCGT
Source organism: Paractinoplanes aksuensis (assembly GCF_024137025.1). Classification (GTDB taxonomy): domain Bacteria; phylum Actinomycetota; class Actinomycetes; order Mycobacteriales; family Micromonosporaceae; genus Actinoplanes; species Actinoplanes aksuensis. The sequence goes on along the minus strand of NZ_JAMYJR010000004.1, from coordinate 19,849 downwards.
GGGTGTCCGTCCTGTCGGCCACGCTGCTGCTGGTCGCCGTGGCCGGGATGTTCCGGGTCTGGCGGCTGCACCGGCGCGAGCTGACGGTCGCCCGCGAGTTCCGGGGGCTGCCGGTCGACGCCGACCGGGTCACGATGATCGACGACGCCCGGGTCGAGGCGTTCGCCGTGCCCGGCCCGCCGGGACGGGTCGTGGTCACCACCGGCATGCGCTCGGTCCTCGACGACCAGCAGTACAGCGCGCTGCTCGCCCACGAACGGGCCCACCTCGATTCCCGGCATCACACCCTGGTTCTGTACGCCCGGCTGGCCGCCGCCGTGCACCCGGTGTTCTGGGGGCTGACCCGCCGCATCGACTACCTGGTCGAACGGGCCGCCGACGAGCGCGCGGCCGAACAGCTCGGCGACCGCCGCGTGGTAGCCCGGGCCATCGGCGCCGCCGCCCTGCGCGCGTCGGAGGCCCGGCTCGGCCTGTCGATGACTCCCGGACGCCGTGACCTGCGCGGGGCCGGCGTGGTCCCGCGGCGCGTGGCCTCGCTGCTCGCCCCGCGATCCGCCGCCCGCCTACTGATGCTGGTCGCCGTGCCGGTCGCCCTGGCCGCGGGCTCGGTCGTCTGGACCGGCGAGTGCGTGGCCGACCTGGGCGAACTGCTGTACGCCGCGGGCATGCTGCACTGATCTGCCGTCACGTCTCACCGGACCGGTGCTCAACCTGCGTGACGACAACACCGGCTGTCGGATCCTCGAGGTACGCACTATCACCGCCAGGGCCGCGGAGTCGACGTGACCTGCGTTACGACCCTCCGACCGGCGTCCTCAGGCCGTGGCGGGCGATGCCTGGCTGAGTAATCTGGGTCGCCGGAACGAGGTGTGAAACGGGGACAGGAACGTGAACGAGGCCGACGCGAGGAAGCTCGCCACCGACCTGATGGCCAGGCACGGGCTGACCGGCTGGCGGCTGGTCTTCGACAACGCGCGCACGCGGGCCGGGGTGTGCCGCTTCGACCGCCGCCAGATCGGCCTGTCCCGGGTGCTGACCGCGCTGCACTCCCAGGAGCAGGTCACCGACACGATCCTGCACGAGATCGCCCACGCCCTGACCGGCCCCGGCCACGGCCACGACCGCGCGTGGCGGGCCACCGCCCGGCGCCTCGGCTGCTCACCGACGCGCAGCATCCCGGCCGACGCGCCCCGGGCAGAGGGCGCGTGGGTCGGCAGCTGCCCGGCCGGCCACCGCGTGACGGCCCACCGCCGCCCGATCCGCGTCCGTTCGTGCCCGACATGTTCCAAGGGCTTCGACCTGTCGGCCCGCTACACCTGGACCCGCGACGGCCGCCCGGCCCCGATGCACCCCCGCTACGAGAGCGAACTGGCCCGTTTGCTCGCCCAGCCCCCGAAAGCGGCGGTCACCGCCACACCGGTCCGGGTCGGCGAACGCGTACGCCTGACCGGCCCCGGCAAATACCACGGCCTGACCGGCACGGTGCTGAAGCGTGGCCGCACCCGCTACCAGGTCCAGACCACCGCGGGCCTGCTCAGCGCCCCGTTCCACGCCGTCCAGCCGCTGCTCGCGGACTGAGGCCGCCGACCCGGCAGCCGAGGGGGTTGCGAAGATGCCGATCTATGGAGTCGCATAGACGTCCACCCCCCTCACCCGCTGGACGCGACGATGCAGAAGCACGACATAACGATCGACGTCGAACACGCCGATGTCCTCAAGCGGCCGGCCGATGTTCTGGTCCTGAAGTACGCCCAGCAACTCCACGGGGTCGACCGCTTGGTGGCCTCGATGCTGAGGGCCGACGCCACACGGATGCCCGCAGTGGGTGCCTACCTCGCCGTTCCGGGCCGGGACCCTCTGGCCGCCGGTCAGGTGCTGTTCCTGGGCGTGCCGGCCATCGCCGACTTCGGCTACCGCGAAATCCGTGCCTTCGGCGAACGCGCGCTGGCCGGGGCCGCCGAGCAGTGCCCGGATGCGCAAGAACTCGTCATGACCATCCATGGCCCCGGTTTCGGTCTGGACGAGATCGAGGCGTTCGATTCCCAACTGGCCGGGGTCTTCGACGCCATGGACTCGGGCCGCATGCCCGGCCGCCTGCGCTCGGTGGTGTTCGTCGAGAAGGATGAACGACGGGTGCGGCGTCTCCGCGACGCCCTGCGGCGCATCGTCCGCACATCCAGCGTCCCCGCGCGTTCACCGTTCTCCGCTCCGGGCATGGATGACCGCATCTCCCGGCACCTGCGCTCGGTCGGCTACGACGCGCCGCAGAAGGACCGCGTCTTCGTGGCCATGCCGTTCGCCGATGAGTTCGAAGACGTCTTCCACTTCGGCATCGCCGACCCGATCCGGCGAGCCGGACTTCTCTGCGAGCGCATGGATCAGATGCAGTTCGTCGGCGATGTGGTCGCGGCGATGACCGCCCGCATCGCCGCCTCGCGACTGGTCGTGGCCGAGCTCACCGGGAACAACCCGAACGTCTACCTCGAGGTCGGGTACGCCTGGGGCCGCGAGATCCCGACCGTGCTGCTGTGCCGGGACGCACACGAGGTCAAGTTCGACGTACAGGGCCACCGCCACCTGCGCTACAAAAGCATCAAGGACCTGGCCGACCAGCTCGGCGATACCCTGGCTGCCCTGGTCGGCTCCACATCGAGCCGGAAAGCCACCACCTGGCGACGCGGCGCCTGACGGCCCGGCTCAGGACGACGTCCAGTAGAGGGCGCGGGCGAACTGGGCGTGAAGGCCCTTGGGGTGGGCGCGGAACAGGGGTTCGGTGCCGAAGAGGACTGTGCGACTGCCGGCGGCCGACGTGCCCGAGATGATGGAGGGCTGGCCCGCGGCCTGGGCCGGGCCGCCGGCGCCGGGTGCGGTCGGCAGCCAGTGGCCGGCCACCAGCGGGTTGGTGGTGGCGTAGCGCTGCTCGACCGTGAAGCCGGTGCCGGTGAACCAGAGCGGTGAATAGACGAACGAGTTGGGCAGGGAGCCGGCGCCGATGATCGGGCCCGGGTTGTCGACGGCCACCACGCCGTTGGCGTCGCCTCGGCCCGCGTTGACCGTGGCCGGGAGCAACGCGGTCGCGGTGTTGAAGGCGGCCCCGGTGGCGCCGCGCGTGACCACGCCGCCGCCTGCGGCCAGGAAGGCGTCCACCGTGGCCCTGCCGGTGGCGTTGAGCTGGGTGTAATTCAGGCCCGAGCTGACGATCAGCGTGTCGATGCCGGTCAGGGTGGCGCCACCGTTGAGCAGGGCCGTCGACACCGGCTGGACGTCGAAGCCCATCTCGCGCAGCACGAACAGCTCGTCGGCGGCGACCGCGGCGGCCACGTTCGGCTTGGTGAAGGGGGTGCCGCCGGGGGTGCGGCGGGCGGCCTCGAAGCGTACGCCGAATTGGTCGGCCACGTCCTGGGCCTGGCGCCGTGCGCTCGCCGGGACCACGACGGTGTCGGCGTCGGCCCGGGTCAGCTTCACATCCCGGTCGAGCAGGGCGTTCACGGCCCGTACGTCGGAGCCGTCGCGCAGGGTGAGTGACAGCTCCTGGCCCTTGCGGGCGGTGACCGCGCCGGTGGCCGTGGCGGCGGACACCGGCGCGGAAGCAACTTGCGGAGCGGCGTGACGGCTGATGTCGACGGGAGCGCCCCAGAGCAGCCGGTGGCTCCAGCCGGAGATGTCGTACATCTGCGGCACCAGCGCCGAGATGTCACGGCCGGCCTCGAGCATGACGTTGGCCAGGCCACGCTTGGGCTGATGCATGTCGACCACGTACGTGCCGGCGGCGTAACGCTTGCCGTTGAGCGGGAACGGGCGCAGCGCCTTCTTCACGCGCACGTCGTGATCGACCAGCAGGTTGACGAGGCGGGCCGCGGCGGGGGTGCCGGCCGGGATGACGTACGCCCGGGGGAAGGTCGTCGAGTAGCGGTCCTCGGGACCGAAGCCGGGCACGAAGCCGTCGGGGATGCCCGGTGACGGCGCGCCCGCCCAACCCCGGCGGAACTGCTCGATCTGGCCGGCCAGCAGTGATGCGCGGTTCTTGTCGGCGTACGCAAGGGTGGCAGTGATCGTCGCATCGACCACCTGGGTGTTGATGGCGGAGCGTCGCTGAAGTTCGGCCACGGGCTGCGATGTGTACTCGCCGCGGTTCACCTGGAGTGGCACCTCGACGGTGTGGCCGATCGCGCCCTGATACATGGCATACATCGGGGTGAAGATCGGTGGCCAGTCGTCCCAGTCGCCCGGCGCGTAGTCGCGGAACGGGATGTCGGCGCGCTGCGTCTCCGCGTGGCCGAGCCGCTGGATGGCCGACTCCATGCCGAGCGCGTTGGGCAGGGCGTGCTTGATGTAGAGGTCGTACTCGTAGTTCTGCCCGTGCGGTGGCGTCGCCGGCTCGATCAGCGTGGTGCCGGTGTAGCCGTGCTCGTCGAGCATGATGAACGGCTGGGTCGCGAGCAGCACGTCGCGCACGGCCCGCGACTCGGGCTGCGAGCTCGTCGCGTGGTCCCGGTTGATGTCGAAACCGGCGCCGTTGGCCCGCGTGCCGGCGATCCGTCCGTCGGGGTTGTTGGTGACGGTCACATACACCCGCGTACGCCGGAGGAACGCGGCCGTGGCGGGGTCGGTGGCCGTGGCGAGGCGCTCGATGACGCGCAGCGCGCCGTCGGTGCCCTCCCATTCGTCGCCGTGGATGTTGCCGTTGATCCAGACCGGCGTCTTGTAGTTCCGGGCCAGCTCGCGGTCGCGCGCGGCGGCCCGCGGGTCGTCCTCGATGAGCGCGCGCCACTTGTCCTGCCGGGCGGCTTCGGCGGCGGTCTCGGGCGCGGTCACCGTGGCCAGATAGAGGTCGCGGCCCAGCGCGGAGTGGCCGACGACCTCGGCCGAGACGCGCTTCGACGCTGCCTGCAGGGCATTCAACTTCGGAGCAATTCCGTGGTACGGGATGAGACCCAGCTTGATCGACCGGTCTTCCGCGTTGACCGGCGGCAGGGGCAACCGGTGCTGCCGCGGATAGCCCTGTTTCGGCCGCGTTTGCGAGACCGCCGACAGAACCGAGACGGGAGGCGCCGTCAGAGAGGCGACCTCGTTGCGTTCCGGCCCGTTGCCGAAGTCGCGGGTCGAAGGCGGGTCGGCTTCCCGGGCCACCGAAGCGGAGGCAGGTGCGACGATCAGTCCGGCGGTGAGCAGCGCTGCGCAGAGTCGGGCGAGGTCCACAGTGCTCAGCCTCACCCATACGCCGACGGCGCCGCTCATACCGTTACGGTCATATCGCGACGCCGCCGAGCGGACAGGGTCAGAAGGCGGCGAGCACCGAGCCCTGGTACTTGTCGTCGATGAACTTCTTGACCTCGGCCGAGTGCAGCAGCTTCTCGAGCTTCACGACCCGGGCGTCGGTCTCCTCGCCCGTGCGGACCACGAGCAGGTTCGCGTACGGGTTGTCCGCGCCCTTCTCCAGGGCCAGCGAGTCGGTGGCCGGCTTGAGGCCGGTCTCGATCGCGTAGTTGCCGTTGATCACCGAGATCGCCGTGTCCTCGAGGCTGCGGGGCAGCTGGGCCGCCTCGAGCGCCTTGAACTCCAGGTTCTTCGGGTTGGCGGTGATGTCCTTCTCGGTGGCCTTGACGCCCACGCCGTCCTTGAGGGTCAGCAGGCCGTTGGCGGCGAGCAGGTTGAGCGCACGGCCCGAGTTCGACGGGTCGTTCGGGATGCCCACGACGCCACCGGCGGGCACGTCGGCGATGTTCTTGACCGTCTTGGAGTACACACCGAGCGGCTCGATGTGCACCGGCTTGAGCGCGGTGAACTTGTAGCCCTTGGCCGCGACCTCTTCCTCCAGGTACGGGATGTGCTGGAAGTAGTTGGCGTCGAGCTGCTTCTCCTGCAGGGCCACGTTGGGCTGGATGTAGTCGTTGAACTCGACGATGTCGAGCTTGAGGCCCTCGGCCGAGGCGAGGTTGTCGGAGATGTACTTGAGGATCTCGCCGTGCGGGACCGGGCTGACGCCGACCTTCAGCGTGTCACTCGCGGACGAGGAGCCGGAGCCGCCTTCGTCGTCGGAGGAACCGCAAGCGGCCAGCCCCAGCAGGAGCGTCGCGGACGTGAGGACGGCAGCAAGGGTGCGGCGCATTCTCTTCAACAACCTTTCTTCCCTCGATGTGACGACGCGGCAGTCTGCCGGTGCGACAGAACGACGGGTTATCGGTGGGACAAGCGGCGGACGAGAAGGTCGCCCGCCATCTGGACGAGTTGGACGAAGACGACGAGGACCACCACGGTCGCGATCATCACCTGCGTGTCGAAGCGCTGGTAGCCGTACCGAATGGCGAGGTCACCGAGCCCGCCGCCGCCGACCACCCCGGCCATGGCCGAGTAGCCGACGAGGGCGATGACGGTGATGGTGAGACCGGCCACAAGCCCGGGCCGGGCCTCGCGCAGCAGCACCTTGCCGACGATCTGGCGGCGAGTGGCGCCCATCGCGGTGGCCGCGGCGACGACGTCCGGCGGCACCTCACGCAGGGCGGCCTCGACGATGCGGGCGAAGAACGGGATGGCGCCGATGGTCAGCGGCACGATCGCCGCGTCGGTGCCGATGGTGGTGCCGACGACGGCCCGGGTGAACGGGATGACCGCCACCAGCAGGATGATGAACGGCAGCGAGCGGGCCACGTTGACGACGAAGCCGAGCACCGACGACAGCGCGGGCGCCGAGAGCATGCCGCCGGGCGCGGTCAGCACGAGCAGGATGCCGAGCAGCAGACCGCCGACCGCGGTCAGCACGGTCGAGACGAAGACCATCCACGTGGTCTCCTGCAGGCCGACCCAGAGCAGGTCGGTCAGTTCGGAGGTGGTCACGACGCAGCTCCCCGGATGTCGATGTCGGTCGCGGGCCCGGTCGGCTCGGGCCGGTCGACGGGTTGCGCGACGGGCTCGGCCACGGGCGGGCTGACCTGGGCGCCGCGCTCGCGCAGGAAGTTCAGGGGCGCGTCGTCGCCGGCGGGCAGAGCGAGCCGGAAGCGGCCGGCGCGGGTGGCGGCCAGCTGCTCGACCGAGCCGGCCAGGATCCGGACGTCGAGGTCGAAGCGCCGGGCGACCTCGGCCAGCAGCGGCGCGTCGGCCTCGGCGCCGCTGACGGTGACGTCGACGACGGTGTGCCCGTCCAGCGCGGTCGGGGCGTCCAGCGGGAACAGCCCTCGGGCGAGCTCGGAGCCCGGCCGATGCAGCAGGTCGGTGATGGCGCCGGACTCGACGAACCGCCCGTCGCGCATGACCGCGGCCGACTGGCAGATCCGCTTGACCACTGTCATCTCGTGCGTGATGAGCAGGATCGTCAGGTTGAGGCGCTGGTTCAGGTCGAGCAGCAGCCGCAGGATCGACTCGGTCGTTTCGGGGTCGAGGGCCGAGGTGGCCTCGTCGGAGAGCAGCACCTTGGGCCGCGCGGCGAGCGCCCGGGCGATGCCGACGCGCTGCTTCTGCCCGCCGGAGAGCTGACTGGGGTACGCGTCGGCGCGCCCGCCGAGTCCCACGAGTTCGAGCAGTTCGGCCACCCGGGCCCGCCGCTCGTTACGCGGCACGCCGGTCACCTCAAGGGCAAAAGCCACATTCCCCGCGACCGTACGCGAGGAGAGCAGCGCGAAATGCTGGTGGATCATCCCGATCCCGTGCCGGGCCAGGCGCAGCGGCTGCCGCTTGAGCGCGGTCAGCTCGACCCCACCCACGGTGACCGTGCCCGCGTCGGGCCGCTCCAGCATGTTCACGCAGCGCAGCAACGTGCTCTTGCCGGCCCCGCTCTGCCCGAGCACGCCGAACACGTCACCCTCGGCCACCCTGAGGTCGACCCCGTCGACGGCCACGACCGCCCGGTCGCGCCGCCCCTTGGCCCGGTAGGTCTTCCGGAGCCCTGCTATCTCAATCACGTACGTCCCTGTCATGCGTGGTTGACGAGCCCGTAAGACCTACAAATCCCATAGGTTTCGAGACATCGATAAAGTAGCCGCCACGGCGATCGAGCGCCAATCGCTGTAACGACCATCACGGCGAACGGGCCTGACTATCCGTCGGGCCCCTCCCTTGACTACCAACACCCGGCCCTCAGCCGATCGATACCCTCCGCAACAGTGACGCTCACCGCGTTATCCGCTGCCCGACGCTCAGCGACTTATCCACAGGCCGAGAACGGACCGCCATCGGAGGGGCCGGAATCGGTACGATGCCTGCATGAGCGCGGAAGCTGTCGGCAGGCACATGCCACCGGTGGTGACGCTTGACGACCTCACCGCGATGATGGCCGCGGACGAGCATCACCGATACGAGATCAGTCCCGAGGGGGCCCTCTCGATCATGCCGCCGCCCGGCTACGACCACGCCATCATCGCGACTCGCCTCATGGTGTGGCTGGCGACCGGTGTGCCGGTGGAGCGGATCGCTCAGGCCGTCGGGCTCCGCATCCCGGGTCGCACCGGCGGGCTCGGCGGGCGTATCCCCGATCTGGTCGTCTGGAACAAGATTCAGAGCAATGGCGTCTGGCTGCCGGTCGCTGATGTGTTGCTGGTCATCGAGATCATCTCGCCCGGGTCAGAGGGTATCGACACGGTGACGAAGCGCAGCGAGTACGCCGCGGCCGGTATTCCTCAGTACTGGATCGTCGACCAGGACTCGACGCAGACGGTGACTATGCACGTTCTGACCGACGGGCACTACACCGCACGGGCCACGATGCCGCTCGCTTGGGTTCTCAACACCACGCCGTCGGAGCACGAGCTCAGCTGAGAACGTCAAGGGTCCGGTCGTGGGGGGGGGGGGGCGCCCCCCCCGCCGGCGGGGGCGGGGGGGGGGGGGGGGGGCCCCGCCCCCCCACGACCGGCTGACGGCTCAGGCTCAGGTCAGGGCGAGGGCGGCGGCATGGTCGCGGAGTTCGGTGTGGCGGAAGTCGTAGAGTCGGCCCTCGCGGCGGAGCAGGCCGGCCTCGTGCAGGGCGGTCAGGAAGCGGCCGGGCCGGGGGCCGACGTCGCTGACGCGCAAGCGGCGGGCCAGGGTCGTGGTGCGGTGGCGGGGCCAGCGGCCGTTCAGGGCGCCGGCGATCTCGAGGTCGCGCAGCAGGTTCCGGGTGCCGGACAGGCCGGTGCGGGTCAGGCTGGTGGTCAGATCGGACGGCCACAGCAGGCCGCGGCGCAGGGCCTGGGCGGCCAGGGCCAGGTCGAGGGGGCGGCACAGCAGCACGGCCAGCGGGCCGCACGGGTCGGTGCGTACGCCCTTGGCCAGGCGGTCGAAGCCGGGGACGGCGCCGGTGATGTTGGGGTGTTCGAGGCGGCCCAGCGCGTCCAGGTAGTCGGCCACCGCGTCCGGGCCGGCCGGGTCGATGCCGATGTGCTGGGCGCCTCGCAAGCCCAGCGGCTCGTCGAGGCCGGTGTCGCCGGTCAGCAGCACCACGGGGGCGTCGGGGCCGAAGAGTTGGTCGACCTCTTCCAGGGCCCAGCGCCGCATCCGGGCCGGCATCTCGTCCAGGCCGTCCAGCAGGAACAGGTAGCGCCCGCTGTGCACCAGGTCCTCGACCGGGGTCCGGCGCAGGGCCGGGTAGGCGCGGGTCAGCCGGCGGGTCAGGAAGCCGGGCAGGTCGTCGGGGTGGCGCCGCGAGCTCATCGAGAACAGCAGCGGCACGAGCGGCGCGCCCCGGTCGGCCAGGCCCTGCCCGGCCAGCGCGGCGAACGTCGACTTGCCGCTGCCCGGGGCGCCGTAGACGACGGCCCGGGCGGTGTCGTGGAGCTCGAGCAGATTCGCGGCCTTCCGGGCGTACTCGGAAGGGGTCCACAACGCTTCGGCGAAGCACAACTGCTGTTCGAGGGGCTCGCCCGGGCGCAGCAGGCGCAGCGCGGGTGGCAGGTAGGGCGCGTTCACGGTGAGACGTCCATGCACAGGTCGACCGGGGCCAGCAGCACCCCCACCACCCCCTGGCTCCGGGCCGAGAGCAGGCGCCCGCCGACCGTACGGTTGCGGGCGTCGTTGAGAACGGCCTGGAGCCGGGCGACCTGGGTGCCGTGGCGGCGCAACACGCTGCCGGACAGCGAGCTGAGGTCGAGCGGGCCCGCGAACGAGCGTTTGCCGCCGCCCGCCGCGGACCCCAGTTCGGCCGCCCGCACCATCCCCACCCCCGAGGTGACGACGGCCGCCGACAGGTCGAGCCGCTCGACCGCCAGCCGCACCGTGGCCACCAGGTCCTCGCCCTGGTCGACCCGTACGAAGATCCGGCTGCCGTCACTCTCGATGTCCATGTCGAGACATTGACTGCGGTAACGGGGAATTCCGCGGGGAACATGGGGGCATGGATTTCCGGTTGCTCGGTCCGGTCGGCCTGTTCGACGGCGACACCCGCATCCACCTGGGGCGCGACGCCGAACTGCCCAAAGTCCAGTGCGTGCTGGCCGCGCTGCTGCTGGCCCGGGCCCGGCCGGTCACCGGCACGTTCCTCGACAACGCGCTCTGGGGCGCCGAGGCGCGCAACCCCGAGACCCGCCGGGGCTACATCGGCGACCTTCGCCTCGCCCTGCGCCGGTATGGCTTCACGCTGCCCCGCCAGGGGCCGGGCGGGGTCTACCGGCTCGAGGTGGCGCCCGAGCGGGTCGACGTGCACTGCTTCCGCTCGACCACCGAGGCCGCGCGGCAACTGATCGCCAAGGGCGACTGGCCGGCCGCGCTGGCCGCGCTCGACCGGGGGCTGAACCTGTGGCACGGCTCGGCCGGCGCGCTGGAGGGGGTGCCCGGCGACTGGGCGGCCGGGATCCGCCGGCAGCTCGACCGGGAGCGGCGCGAGGCGGCCACCCGGCGGGCCGAGGCCCGGCTGCGGTGCGGGCTGGTCGGGCCGGCCCGCTCGGACGCGGAACGGCTGGTCGCGGAGAACCCGGACGACGAGCGGGCGGTGCGCCTCGAGATGCACTCGGCCTATCTGGACGGCGACTACGGCCCGGCCGTCGAGGCGTACGAACGGCTGGCCCAGCGCCTGACCCCGGCTCCGGCCACCAGGACGCTGGCCGACCGCATCCGGGTCCGCGATCCGCTGCTCGGCCCGCCTGGGGGCGACGGGCACGACACCGCACTCCCCCGTCAGCTGCCGGCCGTGACGGCTCACTTCGCCGGTCGTACGGAAGAAATGGCCCGCCTGGCCGAGCTGAGCGACCCGGCCGGCGCGCGGCTGGTGCTGATCTACGGCACGGCCGGGGTCGGCAAGAGCACGCTGGCCGTCCACTGGGCCCGCACGGTGGTGGCCGACTACCCGGACGGCCAGCTGCACGCCGACCTGCTGGGCCGCCGGCGCCGACGGCCCAGCCGCCGGGATCCGGCCGAGGTGCTGCGCGGCTTCCTGGGCGCGCTGGGCGTGCCGCCCGACCGGCTGCCCGCGACCGAGTCCGAGCTGGCCGGACTGTTCCGCAGCCTCGCCGCCGGGCGCCGCCTGCTGATCGTGCTCGAGAACCCGGCCGACGACGAGCAGGTGCGGGCCCTGCTGCCCGGGTCCGACTCGTGCCTGACCGTGGTCACGAGTCGCACCCGGCTCAACGGGCTGGCCGTGGCTCCGGGCGCCGCCGCCCTGACCCTGGAACTGCTCGACGCCGAGGCCGCCCGTGACCTCCTGGCGGCCCGGCTCGGCCGCCGACGTCTCGACCGGGAGCCGGCCGAGGTGGTGGCCGAGCTGATCCGGCTCTGCGCCGGGTTGCCGCTGGCCCTGGCCATCGTGGCCGCGCAGGCGGTCGAGCGGACGGACCTGCCGCTGGCCGATCTGGCCGGTCAGCTCGGGGCCGAGGGGCGGCGGCTCGACGTGATCGCCACCGGCGACGGCCCGACCGATCCGCGGGCCACGTTCGCCTGGTCGTACCACCGGCTGCCGGCCCGCGCGGCCCGGCTGTTCCGGCTGCTGTCCCGCCACCCCGGACCCGATTTCACGGTCGCCGCGGCGGCCAGCCTGACCGGTGAGCCCGATCCGCCGCTGACCGATCTGGCCGCGGCCCACCTGATCAGCTCGCCCGCGCCGGGACGCTTCACGATGCACGCGCTGCTGCGGGCGTACGCGGCCGAGGTCGACAACGACGACGCGGCGGCCACGGTCCGGCTGTTCGACCACTACCTGCACACCGCGGCCACGGCCGATCGCACGCTGGGCCCGTACTCGCACGTGACCGACGGGGAGCCGCCCGCGCCCGGGGTCGTGGTGAGCCCGCTGCCGGACGAAGCGGCGGCGACCGCGTGGCTGCGGGTCGAGGCGCTCAACCTGGCCGCGGTGGCCGAACGGGCCCTGCAGGTCGGGCTCCCCCGCTACGCCGTGCAGCTGCCGCGGATGTCGGCCAACTACCAGATCCGGCAGGGCCGCTGGCACGAGTACCACGAGGCGCAGCTGGTCGCGCTGGCCGGCGCGCAGCGACTCGGCGAGACCGGCGACGTGGCCGACACGCTGATCGAGCTGGCCCGGGCGCTGGGCTGGCAGGGCCGGGCCGAGGAGGCGCTGGGCCAGGCCGAACGAGCCGTCGCGCTGGTCACCGACCCGGCCCGCGTCTATCGGCTGCGAACGTTGCTGGCCTGGCTGCTCGGCCTGCTCGACCGGGTGCCGGACGCGCTGACCAGCGCCGAGCAGGCCCTGGCGGCGGCCCGCGAGTCGGCCGAGCCGCGGGCGGTGGCGGTCGCGCTCAACGAGGTCGGCTGGTGGAACGCCGTGGCCGGCCGGCACGAGACGGCGCTGGCCAGCTGCGCGCTCGCCCTGCACGAGTTCGAGCAGCTGGGCGATCGCAGCGGCATCGCGGCCGCGAGCGACAGCCTCGGCCTGATCCACCACCGCGCCCGCCGCTTCGAGGCGGCGCTCGAACAGTACGAACGGGCCCGCGCCCTGTACGAGGAGCTGCCCGACGTCTTCGAGCACGCGGCCACCCTCGACCGGATCGGCAACACGCTGACCGCGATGGGCCGCCCGGCCGACGCCGCCGACGCCTGGCGCCGGGCCCTGACCCTGTTCAACGAGCTGCAACACCCGGCCGGAGCCGCGGTCAGCCAGAAGCTCGGCCCGGCGTAACCCGGAGCGGACCGTAGGCCTTCCTGTACGAGATCGGGCCCATCACCGGCATCAGGGCGTTCCGCAGCCCGATCGGCAGGCCGGCGATCTTGCTGAACCGGTCGGTGACCGCGCGCACGTGGGCGACCCGGGGGCGGCGCAGTTTCTCGTAGCGGGCCCCGGCCGTGTCGCGGTCGCCCTCGGCCAGCGTGTCAGCCAGCGTCGAGCCCGTCGCTCAGGCCGAGCGCGGCGAGCGCCCGCACCGCGTTGCCGGGCAGGTTGATCGCCAGCCCGGCGTCCTCGGCCGTCGCCCGGCGCTCGACCAGGGCGTACGGGATGTCTCTGTCCCTCAAGGCCCGGGCGAGCGCCAGCCCCGAGATGCCGGCGCCCACCACGAGCACGCGTTCGTCCTCCATGCCGTGATTTTCGTGGGTGGAGGGACGATGTGCGGGCCCGGCCGTGTCGGATGTGCGATCCGGCTCATCGGTGAACTTTCAGCCCAGGCCCACCACCGCCACCATCAGCGGCAGCAGGAGCAGGATGATGATCGCGCCGAGCACGTCGAACGAGATGCCGGAGCGGATCATCGTGGTGATCGGCACGACGCCGGAGCCGTAGACCACCGCGTTCTGCGGGGTCGAGACGGGCAGCATGAAGCCGAACGAGGCCGCGAACGTGGCCGCCAGCGCCGGCACCAGCGGATTCACCCCGGCCGCGACGGCGATCGGGATGATGATCGGCACGACCACGGCGGCCGACGCCGTGTTGCTGGTCGTCTCGCTGACCACGATGGCCAGGATCACGGCGAACGCGGTGATGGCGAACATGCTGCTCAGTCCGAGCGCGTCGGCACTGGAGTTGCCGATGGTCTCGGCCAGCCCGGTGTCGGCCAGCAGCGAGCCGAAGATGATGCCCGTGCCGAACAGGACGATCGTCCCCCAGTCGATGCGGGCGGCGTCGCTCCAGTTCAACGTGTACTCCCGGTCCCGCCAAGAGACCGGCAACAGAAAGAGCAGAGAGGCTCCCAGTACGGCCACCACGCCCTCGTTCAGGCGGGCCGACACGGTGTCGTAGATCGCCGACTCCGTGCCGGCTACCACCGCGATCACGCCCGGGAAGATCCACAGACTCACCGTGACCACGAAGGCGATCAGCGTGTTGCGTTCGGCCACCGAGAACTTGCCGAGCTTGGCCCGCTCGGTCGCGACGTACTCCGCGACCCCCTCGATCCGGCGGATCTCGGGCTTGTTCAGCAGCAACAGCACGACGGCCAGGATCGCGAACATGACCAGGCAGATCGGTGCGGCCATCGCCATCCACTGCGCGAACGAGATGCGCTCGCCGGTGGCCTCCTCGATCAGCCCGCGGCCGATCAGGTTGGGCGGTGAACCGACCGGCGTGAGCAGGCCGCCGACGCTGGCCCCGTAGGCCAGCATCAGCATCAGCGCCGCCCCCACCCGCAGCCGGGTCGGGTCGAAGCCGGGCTCGACCAGCCCCCGGTCCTGCAGCAGCTTGGCGATGACCGACAGGATGCCCAGCGCCGTGGGCAGCAACATCGCAACCGTGGCGGTGTTCGACACGAAGGCCGAGAGCAGGCAGGTCACCACCCCGAACGCGATGATCACCCGAGTCGTGGAGCGGCCGACACCGGGCAGCGACAGCATCCGGAACGCGAACCGCCGGGCCAGGCCGTGCTTGAGCATCGCCTGGGCCAGGATGAAGGCCCCGATGAAGGTGAACACGGTGGACGAGCCGAACGGCGCCAGCACGTCGGCCGCCTCGGCCACGCCGAACACGACGATCAGGGCCACGCCGATCAGCCCACCGATCGGGATCGGCACGGCCTCGGTGATCCAGAGGACGATCACGCCCAGCAGCAGACCGCCGAGCACCTGCTGGCTGGGCGGGATGCTCAGCGGCAGCGCGAGGAAGATCAGGGTGATGGCCGGGGCGAGGAAGAGGCCGACCGTCCGCCGCCCCTTCTCGAATCGCTCCTCGGCCGGGGACAGTTGTTGTTCGCCCAAACTGCGGTAGGTCGCCCCGCCGAGCAGGCGGTTCTCCACATCGGTCTTGGTGCCGTCCATGGCAGCCCCCTTGATCGAGTGATTTACATCACTCGATCTTAGGGCCTAATCACCCAGAAGCGCTTCACCGAGCGGAGTCAGGGTGTGTACGACGGCCTTGCCGGCCCGGTTCGTCTGGATCAGGCGGGCCTCGCGCAGCACGGCGGTGTGCTGGCTGACCGACGCCGCGCTGACCCCGACCCGGCGGGCCAGTTCCGAGGTGGTGCGGCCGTCGCCCAGCGATTCCAGCAGCGACGTGCGGGTCTTGCCGATCAGGGCGGCCAGCGAGGCGCCGTCGGCCGGGCGCAGGCCCGGGTTGAGCGTGAGGTCGTGCTCGATCGGATAGACCAGAACCGGGGGCAGCGTGGTGTCGCGCAGCGCGTCGGGCGTGCCGTACGACAGGAACGACGGCAGCAGCACCAGGCCGCGGCCGTCGAGGTGCAGCGTCTGGTCGAACGGGGTGTCGACCTCGAGCACCGGCGGCTCCCAGCGCATCATCGGGCGGAAGCTGTCGAGCAGCCCCTCGGCCCCCTGGTCGAGCAGCACGCGGGCCCGGCGCGAGCGTTCGGCCTCGATGTGGGCCCGGCCCTCGGCCCAGAACGGGGCGATCGCACTCTCGTACTGTGATTGCAGGGCCCCGGTCAGGCGCTCGAGGATCTCGGTGTCGCCCGCGGCCAGCAGGTTCATCCACGACGGCTTGGGCCCGGCATGGCGTACGAGTTCCTCCAGCTCTTCCCGCAGCCGGGTGGCCGGGGTCGACCTGATCACCTCGAGCGCGGCCGGCAGGCCCAGCGAGCCCTCGGCCGGGGTCAGGAAGTCGGGGTAATACGCCCCGCGGACCAGCGGGAGCAGCAGTTCGAGGTCGTCGCGGCGGCTGGCCCGGAGCGCGTGCTCACGCCAGCGGCCGTAGACCAGCTCGGGAGCGGGGCGGCGCAGGCGCCACACACTGAAGATCGTCTCCCACAGCGGATCGGGCTCGGCCGCGATCCGCACGCGCCCGACATCCTCCGGCGTGAAGTGGATACGCAACACGTCGGCCCCCAGTTGCTATTCAGCAAGCAATCACGGCCGAAAGTCTATCCGGAGGGCGCGACCGGTCAGAAACCAGTCCACGACAAAGATCCGTAGGGCCAGGCCGGCCGTACGGATGGACGGGTGTCGCCACGAGCGGCACCGACGAAACAGGAAAGTCTCGGATATGCACCCCCGATAACGGCATATCCGTCTTGCGACCCAACCTCGTCGGTTCAGCTCGTGGCCGACCCGGCGGGATGACAATCGCCGGTGGAGCGGGGGTGCGACAAGACGTTTAAAGCGTCCCTGAAACCATCGGGCCGGGATCACCCGAACGGCCGATCCGGCCATTACCGTTCAGCCCGTCGGCCATTACCGTTCAGCTCGGAATGGACATTTCCGAAATGGCGGCATCGGGGGTCGTCCGCCGCTTCGCGACCCAGCGCTCGAAGATCAGCGACGTGAACGGGGGAATCGACGCGGCCAGCCCGATCAGCGTGCGCCAGATGGACCAGCGCTCGGTGCGGGCCACCCACAGCGCGGCCAGGATGTAGAGGACGAACAGCAGGCCGTGCAGCCGGCCGAAGAACCAGACGCCCAGGTCGGTGACCTCGGCCACCCGCTTGAGATACATGCCGACGAGCAGGCCCGCCCACGAGAACGCCTCCGCCACGGCGGTGATGCGGAAGATGCGGTACGGCTGCACGTTCGGGCCTCCTGGTTCGAGATCGACCTTGACGGCGCCGATGCTAACCGGGCTCCCTGACAGAAACCGCCGGGGTGACGTGGTCGTCACCCCGGCGTTTTCTCTACTTGAAGGCGGACGGATTGACTTGGACCAGACGGCCGGCGTCCTTCAGGCCGAAGAACCCGGCGATGCTCCACGAGGTGGAGTAGAGCTTGCCGCCGGCGAACTCGATGCCGGTCGGCATGGTGACCGCGGCGTGCTTGATCCGGCCGTGGTCGATGCTGGTCAGACGGCCCACCTTGGCCGGGTTGAACCCGGGCGGCGGCGGGCCCTCACCGGCCGGGGCGCCGAACAGCACCTCGGAGGCGAAGAGCGTGCCGTGCGGGCTGACCGCGATCCCGGTCAGCGACGTGAAGCCGGACCACTTGCGCAGCACCTTGCCGCTGCGGCCGTCCAACTTGTAGATCGCTGCCGCGCCCGGCTGCTCGGCGCCGAGCGTCGAGACGTAGACGTGCGGGCCCCGGACGGCGATACCGGTCGGCACCGAGTCACAGCCCACGGTCCCCGGGTTGGCCTGCGCGCCCTTCTTCAGGCACTCCTTGGTCCGCGGGTTCGGCGGCACGAAGAACGTCGACACCTTGCCGGTCCTCGGGTTGACCCGCAGGACGTCGTTGGCCCCGCCGTCAGCCACCAGCAGACCCCAGCGGGTCGCGACCATGCTGAACGGGTTCGACAACGCGTCATAGGGCTTTCCCGCCTTGTCGAACTGCTTCTGGCGATCCGGATTGTGCTTCAACTCGTATTTCAGAAGATCGGCCAGAACGCGGACGTGATGGCCTTTCCGGTCGGCCACCAGCACCGAGGCCGGCGGGTATTTCGACGGCGGCGCCGCCCCCTCCTCATTCGGCCCGCCGATCAATGCGAAGATCTTTCCATTGGCGGCGGCGACCCCCGACACCCCCGGCATCTTCGAGATCAATGTCGTGCGACGGCCGGACCTCAGATCGACGGCAGTGATCTCCCCACTTTCCGACTCGGCGACCAGGGCCACGTGCGGCGACACCACGTCGAGGCCGAACGGCCCGCTCAGTTTGGTGGTGACGGTCCTGATGGCAGGCTTGGCGCCGCCGTGACCACCCCCAGCCTGGGCGGGCAGCCCGGCCAGCACGACGACGGCGCCCGTCCCCACGGCCGCGACCATTTTCAACGCATGCGTGAATTTCATCCTGTCCCCCCGACAGATTGATTTATGCGTTGTTCGTAAACTCAACCTAGGAACGCCCCGCGCACCCGGCAACCATCCTTTCGGCCAGCGCCCGCGGAAAAAGGACTCCCCCATTTGTGGTTCATTACCGCGCAATAATGTCTGATCAATTCCGGTCGGATGTGCCAGGTTTTCCACTGTGGTCCTCGGGCTCGCGCGGCCGACCTACAGTCGAGGCATGAACCTGCGGTGGTGGTCGATCGAGGTCCTCGACGGTCCTCGCGGCACCGCGCGCGCCTGGCGCGACTCCCTGGGCAACGCCCTGGTCGAGGCGGCCGTCACGCACGGCGCCTACCGATGGGAATGGCACACCCACACCTGGGGTGTGCTGTTCGAAATAGCCTTCAGCACCGACGAGTCGTGGAGCGCCTACCGCGCCCTGCCGTTGGTCTCGGCCGCGCTCGACGCGGTGCCCGATCCGGCGTACGGGCTGTTCATCCACCCCGGGCCGGGCGGCAGCGCCGGTCGATCGCTCCCCCGGCGCCCGCTGCCCATCGCGGGGGCCGGGGCGGCCGAGTTGCCGCTTTCCGACACCCGGCCCGTGCTGCGCCTTACCGGCTGACCCCTGGCCGCGCCCGGCCGACCACCTGGATGCGACGCGCGGTCCTGACGGCCCCGACGCGTGGCCCCGCGCGGCCTGACGGTCCCAGCCCATGGCCCCGCGCGGCCTGACGGTCCCAGCCCATGGCCCCGCGCGGCCTGACGGTCCCAGCCCATGGCCCCGCACGGCCTGACGGTCCCAGCCCATGGCCCCGCGCGGCCTGACGGTCCCAGCCCACGGCCCCGCACGGCCTGACGGTCCCAGCCCAAGGCCCCGCGCGGCCGATCACGTCGATGCGACGCGCAATCCCGGCCTTTGGCCCCGGCCTGGCAAGATGAGCGGGTGCGTGAGGTCATCGACGGCGTTTTCGAGCTGAGCCTGGGTTTTGTCAACATGCACCTCGTCGTCACCGACGACGGGGTGGTCCTGGTCGACACAGGTCTGCCGCGCAATGCCAAACGCATCGACCGGGCGCTGAGCGGCCTGCGCAAACAGATCGGCGACGTGACCGCCGTGCTGCTGACCCATCAGCACTTCGACCACATCGGCAACGTCGCCGACGTCCGCCGCCGCTCCGGGGCCCGGGTCTTCGCGCACGCTGCGGACGCGCCGGGCATCACCGGGGCGATCCGGCCGCCCGAGCCCAAAGGGCTGGCCAAGTTCGCGGCCCGGCTGATCGGCACGGCCGAGCCGACCAAGCTCGACCAGCTGATCACCGGCTCCGAGTCGGAGCCACTGCCCGGCTTCACGGCGATCCACACGCCGGGCCACACCCGCGGACACGTGTCCTATCTGCTCGACCGCGCCGGCGGCATCCTGTTCGCGGGCGACACGGCCTCGGGCACGAAGGACGGCAAAGTGACCTCGGGCCCGACCCAGGTGTCGGTCGACCCGGCCGAGCAGGGACGCAGCCTGGCCAAGCTGGCCACCTACTCCTTCGACCACGCCGTCTTCGGCCACGGCAAGGCCCTCTCGGGCCACGCCGTCGACCGCTTCCGCGAGTACGCCGCCAGCACCGGCGACGCCCCCGCCGGCTGACCCTTCCCACCGCGCCCAAACACCACCGCGCCCGCTGGCCGCTGCCCGCTGCCCGCTGCCCGCTGCCCGCTGCCGATGATCCACCTTCCCCGCACGCCACGGGCGCGGCAACACCGCAGGCGACTATGGGCCCACTCTCAAGTCCAAGCCCACCCGCACCACCCGCACCACCCGCACCACCCGCACCACCCGCACCACCCGCACCACCCGCACCACCCGCACCACCCGCACCACC
>NZ_JAMYJR010000039.1 GCF_024137025.1 Paractinoplanes aksuensis | reverse complement strand
CAGGCAGAGCGGGCGGCTCACGACCTTCCGCCCCGGCCCCGTTTCGACCACGGGTCGCCGCGCGCTTCGGCGGTGGGGGCGGGGGGGGGGGGCCCGGGCCCCCCCCCCCCCCGCCCCCCCACCACCGTTCGATCGGTCGATCAGTCGGCGATGTCGATCGAGTAGATGTCGACCTTCTGGTAGAGGTCCATCGTCACGTCGGTCACCCGCTCGGAGTAGCCGAAGACGTTCTGGCCGAACCGCAGCGGCAGCACCGGCATGTCCCGGACCAGCAGGTCTTCCGCCTCACGCCACAGCTTCTCGGCCTGCGCGGTGGTGGGCGCGGCCGAACCCTGACGGACCAGGCTGTCGAACGTGCTGTTCTTGTAGCCGTAGTAGTTCGACGACCCGTCGCTGGTGTAGAGCGGCCCGAGGTAGCTCTCCATCAGCGGGTAGTCCATGGCCCAGCCGAGCCGGATCAGGCCGGCGTCCTCCTTGGCCCGCACCTTGTCGAGCAGGGTGCCGAGCTTGGGTTGGGGGGCGCCGGTGCAGTTGACGCCGAGCGACCCCTTGATCTGGTTGCACATCGCGTCGATCCAGGCCTTGTGGCCGCCGTCCGCGTTGTAACCGATCTTGATGTCCTTGGGGCCGTTGGCCGCCGTGTAGAGCTGGCGGGCCTTGGTCGGGTTGTAGTCGCACCACTCGCCGCAGCTGTTGGGGCGGGCGCCGGACACGACCGGCGACACGAACGACTTGGCCGGCGTCTCGGAACCGAGGAAGACCTGCTCGGTCATCTCCTCGCGGTTGATCGCCATCGACAGCGCCCGGCGCGCGTTCGCGTTCTTCCACTTGTCCTCGTACATCGGGAAGCCCATGAACGAGAACGAGGAGCTCGGTGTCTTGCCCAGGCGGGCGCCGAGGTCGCTGGAGGCCGAGCCCAGGTTCTCGATCGGGATCTTGGTCTCGACGTCGAGGTTGCCGGCCATCAGGTCGGCGTACTGTGCGCCCAGCTCCTGGTAGATCTTCCAGGTGATGCCCGCGATCTTGGGAACGGTGCCCTTGAAGTCGGCCACCTGCTCGACCACGATCTTCTCGTCGTGGGCCCACTTGCCCTTCATCTTGAAGGGGCCGTTGCCGATCGGCGCCTCGCCGTACTCCTTGTTGAGCACGCCCGGGGCGGAGAAGGCCACCTTGGGCATCGGCAGGAAAGCGTCGTAGCCCATGACCGACTGCCACCCGGCGAAGCTCTCCGAGAGCGTCACCGTGAAGGTCAGGTTGTTGACCTTCTTGAGCCCGCTCAGCTTGGTCGCCTTGGGCTCGGGCGCCTTCTCGGGGCCGTCGTCGTCGGGGTCCTTGGCCTGCAGGTCGGCGAATCCGTCGATCCGGCCGTAGAAGTACGACGCGAGCTGCGCGTTCGGCCCGTAGGCGCCGTAGTTCCAGGCGTCGATGTAGTTGTCGGCGGTGACCGGTTCGCCGTTGCTGAAGGTGAAGCCCGGCTTGAGCTTGACGGTCCAGACCCGGTTGGCCTTGTCGTGGGTGATCGACTGCGCGGCGACGGGGTACGGCTTGTTCGTCGGATCGAACCGGACGAGCGGGTAGAACAGCGACGCCAGCACCTGCGAGGCGTTCGACTCCACCGCGTTCGTCGGAACGAGACTCGAGGGCTCGCCGATGCCGATGCTGATGCTGTTGGGCAGAACTTCGGTGTCTTCCGAGGTGCTACCGCTGCAGCCGGCCGCCACTAAGGCGATGGCGGCCAGGGAGGCCGCCACCTTCCACGGGCTTTTCCCAGGCATGTGGGGGGTGCCTCCTTCAGGGGCGCTCACGGGGGTCGTGTGAGACGCAGCAACTGTGACACAGAGCCAACGCAGGCCCGAGCCCCGTTATCAAGCCGATATTAGTCAAACCCCTGTTACGGCCCTTTTCCTAGGCCGCGAAGAAACCCCTGAACTGCGGGAATGGCTGCGGGTGCGCAAACGTGCACCCACCGCAGTGATGCCTTTCCAACCGATCAGACGAGGCGTCGATCAGCCGCCCATCGTGACAATTCGTAACGGTTGCTCATTTGCAGCTTCCGTAGGACGTTCGAGACGTGTGTCTCCACCGTCTTGATCGAGATGAAAAGCTCCTTGGCGATCTCTTTGTACGCATATCCCCGGGCAAGCAGCCGCAGCACCTCGCGCTCACGGTTGGTGAGCTGGTCGAGCTCGGGGTCGGCGACCGGCACGTCGGGCCGGGACGCGAACGCGTCGAGCACGAAGCCGGCCAGCCGCGGGCTGAACACGGCGTCGCCGTCGGCCACCCGGCGGATGGCCGCGGCCAGTTCGTCGGGCGAGATCGTCTTGGTGACGTAGCCGCGGGCGCCCGCGCGGATCAGGCCGATCACATCTTCCGCCGCGTCCGAGACCGAAAGAGCCAGGAAGCGTACGTGGGGATGGGTGCGCCGCATCGCATCGAGCACCGCCCGGCCGCCGCCGTCGGGCATGTGCACGTCGAGCAGCACCACGTCGGGCTCGATGGCGGCGATCCGGCTCACTGCCTCGGCGACCGAACTGGCCTCGCCCACCACCTCGACGTGGGCGCCCAGCTCGGCCCGCACACCGGCCCGGAACATCGCGTGATCGTCGACCAGGAAGACGGTGAGCCGCCGGTCGGTCGTGGGCTCCTGAGGCTCGGTCATCGTGCAGTCTCCTTCCCGGCCGCCACGCTCTCCCGCGAGACGGACATGGTCAGCCGGACCTCTGTGCCGTCGCCGGGGGCGCTGCGGATCTCGGCCTTGCCACCGTGGCGCTGCATGCGCCCGATGATCGAGCCTCGCACGCCGTGCCGCGACTCTTGCACACCGGACAGGTCGAACCCGGCCCCGCGGTCACGCACGAACACGCTCAGTTCCTCCGACTCGACCTCGGCGTAGAGCGACACCGTCTGCACCCCCGAGTGACGGGCCGCGTTGACCAGCGCCTCACGAGCGGCCGCGACCAGGGCCGCGACCCGGTCGTCGCACTCGGTGTCGCCGACCACGACGGTCTCGACGGTGATCGCGTACGTGTCCTCGACCTCGGCCGCGGCCTGCTCGAGGGCGGCCGCGAAGCGCTCGGTGGGCGAGGCGGTCGGTTTGTAGAGCCAGTTGCGCAGGCTGCGTTCCTGACCGCGGGCCAGGCGCTGGACCTCTTTGATGTCGGCCGAGTTGCGCTGGATCAGGGCCAGGGTGTGCAGCACCTGGTCGTGGATCATGGCGGCCAGCTCGGCCCTTTCCTGCTCGCGGATGCGGCCCTCGCGCTCGGCCCGGAGCTGGTTGAACATGCGCCACAGCAGCGGCGCGGCCACCACGCCCACGCCGAGCAGGCCGACCAGCGCGAAGATGACGCCGTTGACCACGGCCGTGAGGCTGCCGGCCGGGGCGTAGACCGCGACCACGCCGATGATGCCGGTGGCCACCAGCACCCCGCCGCCGATGAAGCGGAACAGGAAGAAGCGGCGGTCGCTCTCGGCCACCACGGCGGCCAGCCAGGGCTGCTGCGGCACGGCGCTGCCCAGGTGACGGCGGCTGGGGTCGGACTGGTGCCAGATGATGCCGGCGCCGACCGCGACGACCGCGATGAGCCAGCCCACCGTGCCGGCCACGCTGTTGTCGTCGAAGACCAGGGCCTGCAGCAGCACCACGCCGAGCCCGATGGCGGCGAACGGGAGCAGCATGGCCTTGTCGCGGCGCTGCGGCGGGTCGGCCGTGACGGCCTGTTGCGGCAGCACGGCCCAGAAGGCGGCATAGAGCAGCAGGCCGAGCCCGTTGAAGCCGAGCAGCACCACCAGCGCGATGCGCACGACCAGCACGGGAACGCCCAGGTGCTGGGCCAGCCCGGACGCGACGCCCGCGATGACGCGGTGGTCGCGCGGCCGGTACAAGCGGCGCGGTGGGGTGACGGCGGCGGTGATGGCTCCTCCTCGGCTCTGTGTCCCTCCGATCGTCACACGTTCGGGCGGCCTGGGCCACGGGGAACTCCCCCAGGTATCCGGCCCCGGGATCTCAGGGTGGCCTCAGGGTCGGAGCCGGAAGCGATTCGGGTGCCCGCGGGGTGAGGATCGATGTCATGAACGACGAAGCTGCCGCAGCGCGGGGTCCCGCCGGTCCGTCGCAGGACGTGCCGGCGTCCGCCGCCGACCCCACCACCCCGTCGGCGACTTCGGCGCCGGCCCCCGAGCCCGGCCCGGCCCCCGAGCCCGGCCCGGCCACCGAACCCGGCCCCGCCGATGAGCCTGGCTCGCGCACGGAACCCGGGCCGAGCGGTGGGTTCAACCCGCCGCCCTGGTTCGCGGCCGCGTCCGGCGACACCGGGCCGACCTTCTCGCGCGACAAGCTGGTGCGCCCCCGTCAGGGCCGGTACGTGTCCGGCGTCTGTGGCGCCCTGGCCCGCGCCACCAACACCGACCCCGTGCTGTGGCGCGTGTTGTTCGCCGTGCTCGCCGTGATCAGCGGGGTCGGTGTGCTGCTCTACCTGATCGGCTGGCTGGCCACCCCGGCCGAGGGTGACTCCGCCTCGCCGATCGAGTCGCTGCTGGGCAAGGGCCGCTCGGGGATGGCGCCGGTCTCGGTGGTGCTGCTCGGCGGCGCGGCGGTGCTCTCGTTCGCCTTCATCGTGCAGGACGGCATGCGGGCCAGCCTGCTCGCCTCCGCGGTCATCGTGGGCGCGATCCTGCTCATCAAGCGCAGCGGCAACAACCAGCACCAGCAGCAGCCGGCGGCGTTTCCCGCGGCCCCACCCCCGCCTCCGCCCGGTCCGTTCGAGCCGGCTCCGTACGAGAAGACGGCCGAGTTCGGTGCCGTCCCTCCGGCTGCGGCACCCACCGAGCCGGTGACTCAGCCCGTCGGCAGCCCGCCGCCTCCGTACAACCCGCCGCCCGGTGGCTACCGGCCGCCGTTCGCGCCGCACGGCCCGTACGCCCGGCCCACTCCGGTCACCTACCCACCCGCGCCCCCGGCCCCGCCGGTCGCGGTCAAGCCGCCGAAGCCACCCAAGCCCCGGCGCGAGCGCTCCAAGCTGGGCCGCCTGACCTTCTTCGCCGTGATCATGGTGACCGGCGTGCTGGCCGCGATCGACACGGCGGGCGCGAGCATCGCGGTGTCGGCCTACTTCGCCGCCGCGGTAGCCACGGTCGCGGCCGGCCTGATCGTCGGCGCCTGGCTCGGCCGGGCCCGCGGGCTGATCGCCCTGGGCCTGCTGGCCTCGGTCGGCCTGCTCATCTCGACCGGCGCCGAGCGCTGGGGCAGCGAGGTCGGCAACAGCGTCTACCAGCCTGCGACCCTGGCCTCGGTGGCCGACCGGTACGACTTCACGGCCGGCAACGCCACGCTCGACCTGCGCCAGGTCGACTTCACCGGGCAGGACCAGACGGTCACCGTCACCATGAAGATCGGCCAGGTGCGGGTGCTGCTGCCCGGGACGGTCGACACGACCACCACCCTCCAGCTCGACAACGGGCGGGCCGTGATCTTCGACAAGGAGTTCGCCGACCGCTATGCCGACGGACAAACCGTGACCAACCTCGGGACCGACGGCGTCGGTGGTGGCACGCTCAAGCTCGACCTGCAGATGGACACGGGCAACGTGGAGGTCCTCCGATGAAGCCGCATCGCACCGATGGCGTCTCGCTCAGCTTCGGCATCCTGTTCCTGCTGGTCGTGGCCTGGTGGGCGGCGTCGCGGGTGGTGACCCTGCACCTGCCCGCGATGGGCTGGCTGGTCGCCGGCGGCCTGATCGTCTTCGGCGTGATCGGCCTGCTCGGGGCGCTGCGGTCGGCCCGGTCGACGCCTACCCCGGCACCGGAGCCCGAGAAGCCGGCCGAGCCCGAACTGCCGGGCGACCTGTCCCCCGAGGTGCACGCGTCGATCGTCCGGGAACTCATGGAGGAACCCGGGGAGCGTTTCTCTCAACAGCACCCCGACCTGGCTTCCGACCAGCCCCGCAAGGACTGAGCCGGGCCGCGCAATATGCTCGTCGTCATGACTGCGTTCCCCGTTGTGTCCCGTGCGCCGATCGTCGGAGTCGGCATCACGGCCGCCCGAGCCCTGACCGCCGAGTTCGCCCGGCACAACGCGGCCACGTCCGCGATCGTGGTCGGGGCCGACCACGCCTCACCGGTGGTGGCCAGCGCGGTCGAGGCGCTGCTTCCCGGCGACCGGCTCACGCTGGTCGCCGGCGAGCGCAGCACGGCCGACCTGCTGCGTGACCACATCGACGGCCTCGGCGGCTGGATCGCCGACCGGGTGCAGGTCGTCGAGTCGCTCGACGAGGCCCAGCCGGCCGAGGTGGTGATCGTCGGCGAACCGCTCAGCGGCACCGCGGGCGACGTTCGTGACCTGCTCGACCGGCTCGGCAAGCACGTCACCGAGGGCGGCGTGGTCACGCTGGCCGTCCCGGCCACCCCGGGCCGTACGGGTGGGGCCGCGGCCGAATTGTTCCGGCAGGGCGCGCTGTTCGGGGTCGGCTCCGACCTCGTGGTGCGCAACCAGCCGCCGCTGCGGGTGCACAAGCTGCGCTTCACCCCGGCCGACACGAAGGTGGCGGCGACGCTGGCCCCGGCCTACCGGCCCTCCAGCGTCCCGGTCACCCGGGGCATGCACATCGACTCCAACGGCGTGGTGGCCGCGGGCATCACGCTCGGTCTGGCCGCCGTGGCCCGGGTGGCCCGGCCCCAGTCCAAGCTGTGGCTGCTGCCGGCGCTGGCCGCGGCCCCGGTCGCGGCGTTCTTCCGCGACCCCGAGCGCGAGCTGCCGGACGACCCGGCCGCGGTCGTGGCCGCCTCCGACGGGCGGGTGCTCTCGGTCGAGCGGATGACCGACGAGCGCTTCGGGCCGGGCGAGTTCCTGCGCATCGCGGTGTTCCTGTCGGTGCTCGACGTACACGTCAACCGCGTGCCGGTGGCCGGGCGGGTGACCGACTACTTCGTCGAGGAGGGCGGCTACGCCAACGCGATGACGGCCGCGGCCGAGCACAACGTGGCCGCGTACACGGTGCTCGACACCGACCGCGGCCCGGTGGTGGTGGCCCAGCGCACCGGGCTGATCGCCCGCCGCATCGTCCAGCGCGTCCCGGTCGGCACGCTGGTCGCCCGGGGCGAGCGCATGGGCCTGATCCGCTTCGGCTCCCGCACCGACGTCTACCTGCCCGCCGACCGGGCCGAGGCGCTGGTCAGCGTCAACGACAAGGTCCTGGGCGGCACGTCCGTCATCGCCCGCTGGGTCTGAGCTAACGCAAAAGGGCCGCCCCGGTCGGGGCGGCCCTTTCTGCTGAGCTGACTAGGCGATTTCCACCTTGCGGCGGGTGCGCAGCCACAGGAGCGGGCCGCTGAGCAGGTAGGCCGTGACGACCAGGACGAAGGTCAGGCGGGCGTCGACCAGGGCGCCGACCGCCGGCACCAGCCAGAGCCAGGCCGGCAGGCGGACCAGGCGGGCCAGCTTCGCGTACGGGAAGCTCGAGACCATCGCGAAGGCCAGCAGCGCCACCCCGCCCAGCAGCACCCCGCCGGGCAGCGGCAGGTCGATCAGCACGGCCAGCGCGAGCACGGCCGCGACCAGGGTCGTCGGCACGCCGCAGAAGAACTTGCCGTCCTTGGGCGAGACGTTGAAGCGGGCCAGCCGGATCGCGGCGCAGGCGGCGACCAGCATGCAGGCCACCGCGGCGGCCGGCGTGGGCACCGTGTGGGCCAGCGAGGCGTAGACGACCACGGGCGCGGCCAGGCCGAACGAGCACATGTCGGCCAGCGAGTCCATCTGGGCGCCGAACGGGCTGCTGACGCCCAGCTTGCGGGCCAGCGCGCCGTCGAGACCGTCGAAGGCCACGCAGGCGACCAGGAAGGCGGCCGCGAGCTGGACCTCGCCCTGCATGGCGAGCAGGATCGCGAACAGGCCGAGGCCCAGGCTGGCCAGGGTGCAGGCCTGGACGACGGCGAAACGGACCTTGCGGGCCGTGGTGTGCTCACCGGGCAGCAACGAGATCTCGGTGGCCTCTTCGACCGGGGCCGGGATCGCCAGGTGCGGGGCGATCAGGCTCGTGGACCGGCCGTGCTCGGCACCGGTGTAGATGACTTCGGCCCGGGTGGCGGTGGCGGCGCGGCCGGACTCGGCCCGGCGCCCCACGCGCACCATCAGGGCCTGCCGCGCGAGCGTTCCGCTGCGGCGCAACCGGCCTGCCCAACGACGACCGGCGGGACGGGGACTATCCGTCGAGCGACGCCGGCGCCAAGGGGTTCTCGGCACGTGTCTCCTCCATGGGATTCAGGTGACCCACCGTGGTTGCGGCGGGCAACGGCCCGGTAGCCCCTCGCACATGGGGCCCGGGGAAATGTGCGGGTAACACCATCGCACAGCGAGTCGACCTTGGCGAGAAGCCGAATCGTCGGTCTTTGGCCCGTTCGCTCCGCCGCCTCATCGGAGACGACGAAGGGGACAGGTCACTTGCCTCACCTCTCCCTGAGCCGATTTTACCTCGCGCGTTCCGCTCCTACCCGTTCTACGGCGGTGGCGGCCAGTTCGGTCAGGCTCAGACTCCTGGCCTGGGCGAGCGTGAACCACCCCGCCTCGGCCGTCGATCCGCCCGCCTCCTCGGTCACTACAGGTTCCGTCGGCAGGTCGATCGAAACCCTGAACAGGACACGGATGACGTGCCAGTCGATCGGCACCCCTTCCGGCCCGAGCGCTGCCGGGTCGTGGCGGTGCGACATGCCGAGCAGCCCGGTCACCCGGCCGTGTTGCGAGGTTTCCTCGATCAACTCGCGGGCCAGCGCGGATTCGGGGGTCTCGCCGTGGTCGGTGCCGCCGCCGGGCAGGTGCCACCGACCGGCGCCGGGATACCCCGGGGCGATCTTGGTGAGCAGGATGCGACCGGCCGGGTCGGTGGCTGCCGCGTACGCGCCGAAGCGCTGCACGCGGGCCGGCCGGAGCAACTCCTCGTCGCCATCCGGTTTGTCCGACTCGACGGCCTCGCCGACGCCCAGGACCGCGGCCGTGAAGGGCATGAGCGGCAGTTCAGACAGATCGGTCTGTGCGATCCACTCGACATGCTCGGTCGTGCCCCCGGTTTCGAAGCGCAGGGTTCCGCCGGTCACCCGCACGTCGTAGATGACCCGGTCGGTGTGTTCGAGCTCGCCGCCCGGCAGCCGGAAGACGTCGGCCGTCACGGAATGCAGGCCGTCGATGCGTACAGACAGACCGGTCTCCTCGCCGAACTCCCGCATCACCGTGTCATCGGGGTGCTCGCCCTGCTCGACGCCACCGCCGGGCAGGGTCCAGAGGCCGGGAAAATTGCTCAGCGACGAGTTCCGGGCGAGCAGCACCCGCCCGGCCTCGTCACGGCTGATCCCGTACGCGCCGACGCGCCTGATCTTCACGAGGCCTAGATTAGTCCCGCTTTGCGTAGTGCTTCGGCGGTGACCTCGGTCAGCTCGTCCTCGGGCAGGTCGGCGACCTGCTTGACCGGCACCCAGCGGGCCTCGGAGGTGGATCCGCCCACGTCCTTGACGTCGACCTCGGTCGGGTCGTCCACGATCACCCGGTAGAAGGCGCGGACGCCGTGCCAGTCGATCGGGTAGCCCTCGGGCCCGAGCGAAGCCGCGTCCCGATGGCTGGCCACGCCCAGCAGCTCGACCAGCCGGCCCTCCTGGCCCGTCTCCTCGACGAGCTCACGGATCAGCGCCGGGCCGGGCTGCTCGCCGTAGTCGGTGCCGCCGCCGGGCAGGTGCCAGCGCCCCTCGCCCGGGTAGCCGGGGGCGATGCGGGTGAGCAGCAGACTGGCGTCGTGCGGGTCGGTGGCGATGGCGTACGCCGCGAACCGCTGGGCCCGATGCAGCCCGTCCGGCCCGGGATAGGCGTAGAAGGACGGGAACGTGGGCGCCGGCTCGGGTCGCAGGTCGGCCGAGGCGCTGCCCAGCCCGAGCGCGTTCGCCGTGAACTGGCGCAGCTTGAGCCGCCCGGCCTCCTCGAGCGTGTGCCAGCGGGCCAGGTCGGTGGGGTGGCCGACCCGGTCGACCAGATTGCCGCCCCGGATCGAGACCGAGTAGATGAGGCGGTCGGTGTGGATGGTGACGCCACGGTGCGGCAGGGCGCGCATGTCGGCCAGCACATCGCGGAGCCCGGTGACTGCGACGGAGAGGCCGGTCTCGGCGGCCGTCTCGCGCACGACGGTGTGGTTGGGATCTTCGCCGTGGTCGACGGCGCCGCCGGGCAACGACCAGACGCCCGGCGTGCCGGAACGACTGGAGGCGCGGACGAGCAGCACGCGGCCGTCGTCGTCGGTGGCAACGGCGTAGGCGGCGATCCGGCGGAGCGGTTCGAGTGCGGGGGTCACAGGGCGGCATTCTGCCCGGATTATGTGAACTCCAGAAAACGTCTGTCGGATTCCTGACAGGTGGTTAGCGCTGCGTAATTGCTGATCAGAGCCCTTCCCTGCACAAAGCGCTCGTGATCCACCACACAGCGTAATGGCTAAATCAGGGTCTCTCTCGGGGTGCTCACCGAGGTCGCGAGGGATGCCTCGGAGCCACCATAGGGACATGACACAGCTCCCCCACGGCAGCTCCGAGGCGCCGTACAAGCAACTTCGCCGGCCTCTGGACGACCGTCTCGCCGCGGGCGTCTGCAGCGGCGTCGGCCGCTACTTCGAGATCGACCCGGTGCTGGTGCGGGTGGCGTTCGCGCTGCTCGCCGTGATCACCGCGGGGCTGGCCCTCGTCGCCTACCCGATCATGTGGTTCCTGATGCCGGAGGAGACGACGCCCACCCCGCCGGTGTGGCGCGACCCGAGCGACCCCACCTGGGGCCGCCCGGTCAGCTGACGCGCCGTCACTCCCACTCGATGGTGCCCGGCGGCTTGCTCGTGACGTCGAGGACGACCCGGTTGATGTCGCGCACCTCGTTGGTGATCCGGGTCGAGATCTTGGCGATCGTCTCGTAGGGCAGGCGCGACCAGTCGGCGGTCATCGCGTCCTCGCTCGAGACCGGACGCAGCACGACCGGGTGGCCGTACGTCCGCCCGTCGCCCTGCACGCCGACGCTGCGCACGTCGGCCAGCAGCACCACCGGGAACTGCCAGACGTCGCGGTCGAGACCGGCCGCGGTCAGCTCCTCGCGGGCGATCAGGTCGGCCGCCCGCAGCAGGTCGAGCCGCTCGCGGTCGACGGCGCCGATGATGCGGATGGCCAGGCCGGGCCCCGGGAACGGGTGCCGCTGCACCATCTCTTCGGGCAGGCCGAGTTCGGCCCCCAGCGCCCGCACCTCGTCCTTGAACAGGGTGCGCAGCGGCTCGATCAGCGCGAACTGCAAGTCGTCGGGGAGGCCGCCCACGTTGTGGTGGGACTTGATGTTGGCCGTGCCCGTGCCGCCGCCCGACTCGACCACGTCGGGATAGAGAGTGCCCTGCACGAGGAACTCGATGTGGCGCTCGTCGTCGAGCTCGCGGGCCGCCGCCTCGAACGTACGGATGAACTCGCGACCGATGATCTTGCGCTTCTGTTCCGGGTCGGTGACGCCGGCCAGGTGGCCCAGGAAGACGTCGGACGCGTCGACCACCTTGAGCCGGATGCCGGTGGCGGCCACGTAGTCTTTCTCGACCTGTTCCGCCTCGCCCGACCGCAGCAGCCCGTGGTCGACGAAGATGCAGGTCAACTGGTCGCCGACGGCCTTGTGGACGAGCGCCGCGGCCACCGCCGAGTCGACCCCGCCGGACAATCCGCAGATCACCTGCTTGTCGCCGACCTGGGCCCGGATCGCGGCCACCTGGTCGTCGATGATGTTGCCCGGGGTCCAGGTCGGCTCGAGGCCGGCGATGTCGTAGAGGAACCGCTCGAGCATGCGCTGGCCCTGCTCGGTGTGCGCCACCTCGGGGTGGAACTGCACGCCGGCCCGCTTGGCGGTCAGGTCTTCGAAAGCGGCCACGGGGGCGCCCGGGGTCGAGGCGGTGACCGCGAAGCCCTGGGGCGCGACCGCGACGCTGTCGCCGTGGCTCATCCACACCGGCAGGTCGTCGGGCAGCTCGCGCAGCAGCGTGCCGCCCTGAGCGGTCAGGTGGGTGCGGCCGTACTCACGCGAGCCGGTGTGGGCCACCGTGCCGCCGAGGGCCTGGGCCATGGCCTGGAAGCCGTAGCAGATGCCGAAGACCGGGACCTCGTTGTCGAACAGGCCGGGGTCGAGCACGGGCGCGCCGGGCTCGTAGACGCTGGACGGGCCGCCGGACAGGATGATCGCGGCGGGGTTCTTGGCCAGCATCTCGGCCACGGGCATCGAGTGCGGGACGATCTCCGAATAGACCCGCGCCTCACGGACGCGGCGGGCGATCAGCTGGGCGTATTGAGCGCCGAAGTCGACGACGAGAACCGGGCGGGGAGTACTCACCCGCCGAGTTTACCGTTGGTGACCCGCAGGTTCCCGGCCCGGTCGTACGCCCGCACCTGTACGCTGCGTGCCTTCGCGGGCACAGCGAATCGGCCCGAGGCCCCAGCCTTACGGACGGTGACCCGGCCGTTGACGACCAGTTCGAGCCGGGCCACGCCGGACGGGTCGGCGGCCCGGGCCGTCACGGTGCGCCCGGTCTTCGCCAGCTGCACAGCCGGCCCGGCGTTGTCGGCGCGCACGTTACGGCGTACCACGGTGAGGTTGCCCCGGCGGTCGTAGGCGCGCAGCTCCAACGGCACCGTGGCCGTGTTCGGGGCCGACTGCCAGGCGAACGAGTACGGCGCGGTGGTGTCGGTGGCGACCAGGCGGCCCCCGGCATACAGCTCGACCCGCGAGACCCCGTGCTGGTCGGACGCGGCGGCGGTGATGGCGACCCGGCCCCGGACCAGAGCGCCGAGCGCACCGAAGGCCACCGCGGGCCGGGTGACGTCACCGTCGATGGGCAGGGCCCGCAGCGCCGCCGGCACGTCGATCCGGCCCGACGGCAGCACCCGCGAGGCCACCAGCGCGGCCCGGATCTGCGCGGCCGACGGCGCCGGGTCGGTCGCCGCCAGCAGACCGGCCACCCCGGCCACGAACGGCGTGGCCGACGAGGTGCCGCAGTACGGCCCGATCAGCCCGGTCGGGCCCTGGGCCGAGTTGCAGCCGGGCGCGGTCACGTCGACCCAGCTGCCGTAGTTGGACCAGTCGTAGCGGCTGCCGGACGGGGTGATGCCGCCGACCGCCAGCACCGACGGGATGGCCGCCGGGAAGTGGGCCGACGAGACACCCCGATTGCCGGCCGCGGCGACGACCAGCGCGCCCTTGCCCTCGGCGTAGTCGACGGCGTCGCGCAGCAGCGGGCTGTCGTCCGAGCCGCCCAGCGACAGGCTGATGATCGAGGCGCCGCGGTCGGCGGCCCACCGGATGCCGAGCGCGATGTCGGTGTAGCTGCCGCCGCCCTTGGCGTTGAGCACCTTCACCGGCAGGATCCGGCAGTACCAGCAGACGCCGGCGATCCCGGTGCGGTTGTTGCCGGACGCGGCGATCACGGTGGCGGCCATGGTGCCGTGACCGTTGTCGTCGGCCGCGTTGCTGTCGTGGTTGACGAAGTCCTTGCCGGGCAGCAGACGGCCGGCCAGGTCGGGCAGCGGGCTCACACCGGTGTCGACGACGGCCACGATCACCCGGGACGAGCCGCGGGTGGACGCCCACGCCTCGTCCACGCGGGTCTGGGTCAGGCCCCACTGACCGGCGAAAGCGGGGTCGGAGGGGCGGACCGGGGCGGCCTGGGCCGGCGCCGCCACCAGCATCGACGCGCCCACGAGCAGACCGGCGACCAGCTTGCGCATGGTGAGGACCTCACAAAGTAAAAGAGCCGGCCACGATGGCCGGCTCTTTCACGTTCGGTCCGTACGGTGACCGTCCGGGTTGTTCCCCGGAGCGGTCCGGGTGCTAGCGGGTGTAGCTCAGCTTCACCGAGTTGGTGTAGTTGCCGGCCTTGTCGTAGCCACGCACCTGCACCGTGAACTTCGACGGCGCCGAGGTGGCGGCGAAGGTGAACGGCTTGACGACGGTGCGGGACTGCGTGGCCTTGCCGTTGATCAGCAGCAGCCACTTGCCCATGCCGCTGGCGTCGGAGCCGCTGAACTTGATCGTCACCGTGCCCTTGAGCTTGGTGCCGCTCTTGGGGGCGTAGGTGATCTTCGTGGCCGGGGCCTTGTTGTCAACGGTGACGACACCCTTGACGACCTTCTGGTTGTTGGCCTTGTCGAAGATCCGCAGCTCGATGTTCGTCTTGCCCGAGTAGCCGGCCGTGTTGAACATGATCCCGTAGGGCGCGTTGCGGCTGTAGTTCTTGTAGACGCCGTTCACGTAGAGCAGCGACTTCTGGATGCCGGAACGGTCGTCCTTCAGGTTCACCGGGCGCACCGCGATGCTGCCCCGGGCGAAGCCGCCGTTGGGCGTGATGCCGGTGGCGGTCGGCGCGATGGTGTCGGTCGGGATGTCGAACGACGCCGAGGCGTCGACCAGGCCGTACGTCACGCCGGGCACCTTGCGGGCCGAGGCGCCCTTGTAGATCGAGCTGGCGATCGACCAACCGGTGTAGCTCGGGTTCTTGGTCTTCACCAGGGCGGCCACACCGGCGACGATCGGCGCCGAGAACGACGTGCCGCTGGTGCCGGTGTTGTAGTTGCCGTAGCGGTCCATCGTCATCACGTCGCCCACCGCGGCCACGTCGACCCACGTCGCGCCGGACGCGTTGTAGGACGAGTACGGCGTACGGGTCTGCCAGCCGACGGAGCAGGCCGGCTGGGTCGCGAAGTTCGCGCAGCGGTTGGTCGCGGCCACCGTCACCACGTCGGGGTAGGCGGCCGGGTACTGCGGGATCGAATTGCCCTCGTTACCGGCGGCGGCGACCACCACGGCGTTGTTGATGTTGGCGTAGGCCACCGCGTCCTGCATGACCTTGGAGCCGGGACCGCCGAGCGACAGGTTCAGGATCCGGGCGCCGTTCTTGACGGCCCAGATGATGCCCTGCGCGACGTCGCTGGCCGTGCCCGAGCCCCGGTTGTCCAGGACCTTGACCGGCATGATCTTGCAGGTCCAGCAGACGCCGGCCATGCCCTTGCCGTTGTTGCCGCGCGCGGCGATCAGCGCGGCGACCGAGGTGCCGTGACCGCGGTCGTCGGCCGGGGACTTGTCGTTGTTGACGAAGTCGTGACCGGCCACGGTGGCGCCGGCCAGGTCACCGACGGGGTTGACGCCGGTGTCGATGACGGCCACGACCACGCCGGACCCCTTGGTCACGTCCCAGGCCGCGGGCGCCTTGACCGCGTACATCTCGTTCTGGACCCGGAAGGACGGGTCGTTCGGGATCGTGTCGAACTCTTTGAGCTGCACGTCCTTCTCGACGTAGGCGACGTTCGGGTCGCTGCGCAGAGCGGCGATGACCGAGGCGCTGCGGCCGCTCGACACCGTGACGCGCGAGGCGTTGATCTCGGCCAGCGTCGACTGTGAGGTGGCGGAATCGGTGGTCCGCAGGCCGGCCGCGGACAGCGACTTCGCCGAGGCCGCCTTGGCCACGCCGGCCTTGTAGCCGACGATGAGTCGGACGGGCGTGTTGGCGGCGGCCGCGGTCGTGCCGGCCTCGTCGGCCGCCAGGGCCCAGGTGGTCACGCTCGTCATCGACACGACGACGGCGGTGGAGATGAGACCGACGGTCACCCGTCGCTTGTTGAGCTTCATTGAAGCGTTTGCCTCCCCCGTTGATTCGCGGCGGTCAGCGTACGGGTGAACTGGGGTTATGCCAGTACCCGTTTCACATTGCGAGATCTTGGGCCATTGAGCTGCCGTTCCCGCTGCCCTACTGTTCCGGCATGCGGAACAAGAGGGTCGGTATCGCGGTGGCCGGCGCGGCCGCCGTGGCGCTTCTCGCGGGCGGGGGCATCGCCTGGGCAGTGCGCTCGGGTTCGGACAAAGCTACAGCAACGCCACCGTCGGCCGCTCCGCCGGCACCGTCGGCCGAGCCCACGACGCCGCCCCCGTCGCCCGGCGCCGACGTCGAGGGGCCGCTCGACCTATTGCTCATCGGCGTCGATACCCGCGTCTCGATCCCGGGCTGGGAGCCGCACGCCGACGCGATCATGCTGATGCATGTGGAGCGCGGGCTCGACAAGGCGTACCTCTATTCGCTCCCCCGCGATCTGCGGGTGAAGGTTCCGGGTCACGGCACGCGCAAGGTCACCGAGGCCATGAGCGTCGGCTCCCGGGTCGAGGGCAGCAAGCAGCCCAGCACCGAGAAGGGCTACCAGCTGCTCACCCGCTCGCTCACCGCGTACACGGGGATCAAGCAGTTCCAGGCGGGCGCGATCCTCAACTTCGGCGGGCTGGACAAGCTGACCGACGAGCTCGGCGGCATCGACCTGGTGGTCGACCAGCGGGTCGAGTCGCGGCACCGCAAGCCGGACGGCTCGTTGCGCCCGCTGCGCGGCGGCGACTACGTCGGACCGCAGGCCGTCTACGAGCCCGGGCGCCGGCACCTGACGGGCTGGCAGGCGATCGACTACGCCCGGCAGCGCTACGGGCTGCCCGACGGCGACTACGACCGGCAGCGGCACCAGCGCCAGCTCGTCGGCGCGCTGCTGACCAAGGCGCTCGGCGAGGGCTTCGACACCGACCCGGCCAAGGTCGGGCCACTGATCGAGGCGCTCGGCGACACCTTCGTCTACGTGGGCGGGCGTAAGCCGGTCGAGTATGCCTACGCCCTGCGCAACCTCTCCCCCGACAAGATCACCCGGGTCAGCCTGCCCGGCCGCGGTGTCGGCCGGGGCGGCGGCTACCTGGGTGAGCAGTTGACCGCGGAGGGCAAGGGATTCGTCGACGCGGTGGCCGACGGTAAGGCCGCCGCTTATCTGGCCAAGCACCCCAAGCTCATCGACAAGTGATCAGGGCTTGGCCGGCTTGCCGGTGGTGAACAGCCAGGACTGGAAGAGGGCGTCCAGCTGTTTACCCGACACCTCTTCGGCCATCGCGATCAGGTCGTCGGTGCTGGCGTTGCCGTCCTTGTGCTCGCTGGTCCAGCGCTTGAGCAGCTGGTCGAAGGCGGCGTCGCCGATCGTCCGGTGCAGCGCGTAGACCGTCATGCCACCGCGCTGATAGACGGCCGAGCCGAAGATCCGCGCGGCGCCGGGGTCGCCGGCCTCGCCGCCGGGCTGGTCCCACGGGTACGAGTTGTAGACCCGGTCGAAGCTCTCGGCCAGCGTGCGTACGCCCTTGTGGTCGTCCCACAGCCACTCGGAGTAGGTCGCGAAGCCCTCGTTGAGCCAGATGTCCTGCCACTTCTCGAGGGCCACGCTGTCGCCGAACCACTGGTGGGCGAGTTCGTGGGCGACCACCGACTCGTTCGGGGCGCCGTTGAAGAACGCGGGACCGTAGACCGGCCGGCTCTGCGTCTCGAGCGCGTAGCCGATGTTCCGGTCGTCGACGGCCACCCCGCCGTTCGCGTCGAACGGGTAGGGCCCGAACTTGGTGGCCAGGAAGTCGGTGATCTCACCGGTCTTGGCCAGCGACCGCGCGGCCGGCCCGTCGGCGGGCAGCGACTCGGCGACGGCCACCACCATCGGCTTGCCGTTGTGGGTGGTGGTCGTCATCCGGTACTGCCCGATCACGACCATGGCCAGGTAGCTGGCCATCGGCGCGCCCTCCGACCAGCTCCAGGTCGTCCAGCCGGCCGCGGTGCGGGTCGGGCCGGGCACCCCGTTGCTGATCGCCTCGACCCCCTCGGGCACGGTCATCTCGAGCTTGAAGGTGGCTTTGTCGGCCGGGTGGTCGTTGACCGGGAACCAGGTGCTGGCCGACTCGGGCTGGCCGAGCGCGACCGCCCCGTCCGGGTTGTGCAGCCAGCCGCCCTCGCCGAGCACCGCGTTGCCGAGCTGACCCGGCTTGCCCCCGTACTCGACGACCACGGTGAACGGGCGGCCGGTGACGATTCCCTCGGCCGGGGTGATCACGAGTTCGGTGCCCTCGGCCTTGGACGACGCACGGACGCCGTCGACCGTCACGTTCTTGGCGGCCAATCTGGACAGATCGAAGTTGAACCGGGAGAGATCCTGGGTGGCCGTGGCGGTGATCGTCGCGGTGCCGCTGAGCTCGTCGGTCCGCGGGTCGAACCGCAGCTTGAGGTCGTAGCCGGCCACGTCGTAGCCGCCGTTGCCGTACTTGGGGAAGTACGGGTCGCCGATGCCCTCGGCGCCCGGCGCGAACGAGGGCGCGGGCGCCGACGAGCTCCGCGCGGTGACCGGCTCCTCGTCACCCGAGCAGCCGGTCACCGCCAGCGCGGCACAAAGAACTGCAGCAACACCCGTACGCCTCATAGGCGCGAGGTTAGCGCTGCCGCCCGAAAGGACGGGGAAAGGCCTCAGCGGTCGAGGACCAGCGCGACCTTCTGGAACTCTTTGACGTCGCGGTAGCCGCACTTGGCCATCGCCCGCCGCAGACCGCCGAACAGGTTGAGCTGGCCGTCGGCGCGGTCGGCCGGGCCGTACAGCAGCTCCTCGAGCGTGCCGTCGGGCTCGCCGGCGATGCAGAAACCGCCGCGGGGCAGCTGCGGGTGGCTGGCCGACGAGTGCCACCACGCGCCGCCGGCCGGGGCGCCCTCGGCCAGCGACAGCGGCTCGCCGAGCATCACCGCGTCGGCGCCGCAGCCGATCGCCTTGGCGATGTCGCCCGAGGTCGAGATGCCGCCGTCAGCGATCAGGTGCACGTAGCGGCCACCGGTCTCGTCGAGGTAGTCGCGGCGGGCGGCCGCGGCGTCGGCGATCGCGGTCGCCATCGGCACCCGGATGCCGAGCACGGTGTCGGTCGTCGACCACTCGTCGGCGCCGACGCCGACAATGACGCCGGCCGCGCCCGTGCGCATGAGGTGCAGCGCGGTCTTGTAGTCGGTGCAACCGCCGACGATGACCGGCAGGTCGAGGTCGGCGATGAACTCCTTGAGGTTCAGCGGCTCGTCCGTCGTGGACACGTGCTCGGCGCTGACCAGCGTGCCCTGGATGACCAGCAGGTCGACGCCCGCGTCGAGCACCACCGGGGCCAGCGCGAGCGTGTGCTGCGGCGACACCCGGACCGCGACGGTGACGCCACCCTCGCGCATGACGCGCACCCGCTCGGCGATCAGCTCGGGCCGGATCGGCTCCGAGTAGACCTCTTGCAGGCGCCGGGTGGCGTCGGCGTCCTCGTCGAGCGAGGCCAGCTCCTCGAGGATCTTGCTCGGGTCCTCGTAGCGGGTCCACAGGCCCTCGGCGTTGAGCACGCCCAGGCCGCCGAGCCGGCCCAGGGCGACCGCCGATTCCGGGCTCATGGTCGCGTCGGACGGGTGCGCGACGCAGGGGATCTTGAAGGGGTACGCGTCGACGCGCCACTCGGTGGACACGTCGTCCACGTCGCGGGTGCGCCGGCTCGGGACGATGGCGATCTCGTCCAGGTGGTACCCCCGCTGGGCGGTCTTGCCGAGACCGATCTCCACTACGTCGCGCATGACTGAGTCCTTCTAATTTATTTAGCGGGAGTGGTAGTTCGGGGCCTCGACGGTCATCTGGATGTCGTGCGGGTGGCTTTCCTTGAGGCCCGCCGCGGTAATCCTGATCAGCTGGCCACGCTGCTGCAAGTCGGGGATCGTCTCGGCCCCGGCGTAGCCCATGGCCAGCCGCACGCCACCGACCAGCTGCGCCACCACGCGCGAGAGCGGGCCGCGGTAGGGCACCTGACCCTCGACGCCCTCGGGAACGAGCTTCTCCTCCGGCACATCATGCTGGAAGTAGCGGTCCTTCGAGTACGACTTGGCCTGACCCCGCGACTGCATGGCGCCCAGCGAGCCCATGCCCCGGTAGGACTTGTACTGCTTGCCGTTGACGAAGATGAGGTCGCCGGGGCTCTCTTCGGAGCCGGCCAGCAGGCCGCCCAGCATGACCGTCTCAGCCCCGGCCACGATCGCCTTGGCGATGTCGCCGCTGTACTGCACGCCGCCGTCGGCGATCACCGGCACGCCGAACGGGGCACAGGCGCGCTGCGCCTCCATCACGGCGGTGATCTGCGGGACGCCGACCCCGGCCACGATGCGGGTGGTGCAGATGGCGCCCGGACCGACACCGACCTTGACCGCGTCGGCCCCGGCCTCGGCCATGGCCTTGGCCCCGGCGTAGGTGGCCACGTTGCCGCCGACGATGTCGGTGGTGGTGTCGCGCTTGAGCCGGGCGATCATGTCGAGCACCTGGCGCTGGTGACCGTGCGAGGTGTCCACGATGATCACGTCGACGCCGGCGTCGATCAGGC
Organism: Paractinoplanes aksuensis; assembly: GCF_024137025.1. Classification (GTDB taxonomy): domain Bacteria; phylum Actinomycetota; class Actinomycetes; order Mycobacteriales; family Micromonosporaceae; genus Actinoplanes; species Actinoplanes aksuensis. The sequence continues at coordinate 171,826 of NZ_JAMYJR010000039.1, read as the reverse complement.
CGCGGGCCCGCTTGTAGGAGTCGTCGCCGACCCCGACGGCCGCGGCGACCCGCAGGCGGCCCTGGTCGTCCTTGGTGGCGTTGGGGAACTGCTCGGACTTGGTGAAGTCCTTGACCGTGATCAGGCCGCGCAGCCGGCCGCTCTCGTCGATCAGGGGCAGCTTCTCGATCTTGTGCTGCTGCAGCAGGCCGAGCGCCTCGTCCTTGCTCACGCCGACGCGGGCCGTGATCAGCGGCATCTTGGTCATGACGTCGCGGACCTTGGCGTTCTCGTCGCTGACGAAGCGCATGTCACGGTTGGTCACGATGCCGACCAGGGTGCCGTCGGCGTCGGTCACCGGCACACCCGAGATGCGGAAGCGGCCGCACAGCTCGTCGACCTGGCGCAGCGTGTCGTCCGGGCTACAGGTCACCGGGTTGGTGATCATGCCGGACTCGGAGCGCTTGACCAGGTCGACCTGGGCCGCCTGGTCCTCGGGCGAGAGGTTGCGGTGCAGCACCCCGATGCCGCCCTCACGGGCCATGGCGATCGCCATGCGGGCCTCGGTCACCGTGTCCATCGCCGCGGACAGCAGCGGGATGGTCAGGTCGATGGTGCGGGTCAGCCGCGTCCGGGTGTTCACCCGGCTCGGCACGATGTCCGATTCGCCGGGTTGGAGGAGCACGTCGTCGAAGGTCAGACCGAGCGGTACCAAGCGGGCCGAGTCAGATTCCACGGAGCATCCCTCAAAAATGGAAGACGAATGGTTCATCGTACCCATCCGTCCTCCACCGCCTCGCACGACGGACAGCACGTGCGGGCCAGCACACATCAGCCCGGGGTGAGTACGGTAAGGGGGTGCAAGATGAGCCCATCGACCCGTTCAACGGCGACCCGACCGACCCGGCCTCCGGGCTCGACGACCTCGACGAGGACGCCGAGGCCGAGCCGCTGACCGACGCCGAACGGCAGGACGTGCTCGAGGATCTGTCCGACCTCGAGATCTATCAGGCGCTCCTGAGCCCGACCGGCATCCGCGGCCTCGTGATCGAGTGTGAGGACTGCCACGAGCCGCACTACTTCGACTGGGATCTGCTGCGCGGAAATCTGCGCCATCTGCTGAGCAGCGGACGCCCGCGCGTGCACGAGCCGGCCTACGACCCCGACCCCGAGCACTACGTGACGTGGGAGTACGCGCGCGGCTACGCCGACGGCGTCCACGACACGCTGACCGAGGGCAACGAGGACGAAAAAGACTGAGGGGGCCCGAAGGCCCCCTCAGAATCAAGCAACCAGTCCGGCTCGGAAGCCCGCGGCCACCGCGTGTGCGCGGTCTCTGGCCCCCAGCTTCCGGAAGAGCCGCCGGGCGTGGGTCTTGACGGTGTCCTCCGAGACGAAGAGCTCCCGGCCGATCTCGGCGTTGCTCTTGCCGTCGGCCATCCCCCGCAGCACCTGCAACTCGCGCTCGGTGAGCGTGAGCCGCCGTCCCGCGGGCGCCGGGTCGGCCACCCCGACCTGGGTCTCGTTGCCGGGCCAGGCCACCATCGGCCGGCCGGTGGCCGGGTCGATCGGGGCGTCGCCACGCTGGGCCGGGACCATCGGCGCGTTGGGCCCGAGCACCGCCGGGACCGAGGCCGCGTTGGGCGCGCTCATGCCGAGCCCGCCGTTCTGATAAGCGGTCCGGGCCGCGGTCGAGTTGTTGTTTCGGACCCCGCCGGCCACGGTGGCCGGCTGGGCGTTGGCCCCGTTGATCGGCATGCCCTGCGGGCGCACCGGGAGCAGCAGCAGGAGCAGGGCCTTGGCCACGACGCTGACCAGGTCGTGCTCGACACCGCGGATGACACCACGGGCGCCGGCGGCGACGGCCGCCGCGGCCACCCGGGGGTCTTCGGCGCCGAACAGCACCAACTGCGCCTGTGGCGCGCGGGCCAGGACGCGCCGGGTGAAGCCGACGCTGTCGGGACGGGTCACGGCGGTGTCAGCCAGAACCACTTCAGCCGGCCGTTCAGCCAGGCGGATCATGGCCTCGGTCTCGCTGACCGCGGTCCGGACGACGCCGGTCATGCCGAGCCGGGCCGCGGTGGACGCGACGGTCTGGGCCGCCAGCGGGGTACGGACGCACACGAGGACGGTACGCACAGTGATCCTCCTTCTCTCTCAGAGGAGATCACGCGAGGGCCGCAGCATTACGCGCTTTAGATGGAAAAAATGGGAAAGATCGGTATGACTTGCCAGGCCGGTGTCATGCGACTTCAGAAGACATCGACAAGTTGCGTGTGAGCCGGGATTCACCGGGGTAACACGCCGACAGGCCTGAGCAAGGGCCCTCATGACGACACTCCGCGGTGCCGCGCGGGAGGAGGGTGTTCCATGTCGAACGTTCGCAGACTGCCCGGGCCCATCGCCGATCTTTGGGACTGGCAACGGCTCGGTTTGTGCCGAGGACGGGACAGTGCGCAGTTCTTCCACCCGGACGGCGAGCGCGGGTCGTCCCGCAACCGCCGCGAGGCCAAAGCCAAGAGCATGTGCGGCGCGTGCCCGGTACGGGCCGAGTGCGCCGCCCACGCCCTGGCGGTTCGAGAGCCGTACGGAGTCTGGGGTGGCCTCACCGAGGCAGAGCGGCTGCGGCTGCTCGCCGTCGGTTGGGAGGACACCGCCGACCGTCATCACGGACGTGTCGACCTTGCCCGGCTCGAGGCCCGGCTGGGCCGGCCCCACAAGTCAGCGGTGCCGGCACAACGACAGGCGCCTGCGGCCTGACGCCGTCGACCCCGAATCACCATGACGATCCGGTCTCCGTTCGGGGGCCGGGTCGAGTTGTCAGACGGCTCTTCATCAACCGCATTGGTGGACATGCAAGCCACCGTATGAGCGACTTGAACACGAACGACGGACCGCTGGTGCGGCCTTCAACTAATCGGCACTCAGTCGACCTCGACCTCGATGGAGTGCCAGCCCGCGGCCCCGTCGGGCGCCGGCGCCGCCGGTGTGCTCGTCTGCGTCGCCCCTGAGCCGTCGGTGGCCCGCACGCGCAGCCGGTGCCGGCCCGGCGTCGCCTGCCACCCGAAGCTCCACTCGCGCCACGTGTCGCTCGACACCGTCGCGGCCAGCGTGGCCTCGGCCCAGGGCGCGTCGTCGACCTGGACCTCGACCTTATCGATGCCGCGGTGCTGTGCCCAGGCCACGCCGCCCACAACCACGCTGCCGGGTTTACGCGAGGCGCCGTCGCGCGGCGTGTCGATCCGCGAGGCCGTCTTGATCGGCGCCTGCTGGGCCCACCCGCGCGGCACCCAGTAGGCGTCGAAGTCGCTGAACCGGCTCAGCTCGATCTCGGTGATCCACTTGCAGGCGCTGACGTAGCCGTACAGGCCGGGCACCACCAGGCGGGCCGGGAAACCGTGATCGACCGGCAGCGGCTCGCCGTTCATGCCGACCGCGAGCAGCGCGTCCCGCCCGTCCATCAGCACCGACGTCGGGCTGCCGCAGGTCCAGCCGTCGACCGAGCGCTGCACGACCTGGTCGGCGCCGGGCAGCGGATCCGCCTCGGCCAGCAGTTCCCGAATCGGGGTGCCCAGCCACAGCGCGTTGCCGACCAGGTCGCCGCCGACCTCGTTGGACACACAGGCCAGCGTCACGTACCGCTCGATCATGGGCCGCTGCAGCAGCTGCTCCCAGGTCAGGGTGATCGGGTTGCGCACCATGCCGTGGATGCGCAACTGCCAGGTCGCGGGGTCGACCTGGGGCGGGATCAAGGCGGTGTCGATCCGGTAGAAGTCCTTGTTGGGCGAGATGTACGGCGTCACCCCCGGCACCTGTACGCCGGTCGGCAGCGGCGGCGCGGTCTGCCGGGGCGCCGGCAGCACGACGTCGTTGCGGGCCGCGCTCACCGCCTGCCGCGAGCCCAGCCAGCGCCCGCCGAACCCCGCGACCGCCGCCGAACCGAAGGCGATGCCGAGCACCTTCAGGAAATACCGACGATCCTCCACGTACGCGGTGACGGGCGCAGCCGATGGCGGTGCTCCCGCTCCGGGGCCCGGACCGCCCACGCCCACCAGCACCGACGCCGGCGCCGGAACCGGCTCGCCCACGCGGTCGAGCAGCAGCCGCAGCACCCGGACGGCCAGCGCCGCCCCCACCACCGTCGGCAGCCAGGCGAAGACGCTCGCATCGTGCCGCGTCTGTGCGGCGGCCACGCCGATGGCCGCGAACAACCCGATCCCGGCCAGGCCCAGGCGCCACGACCGACGGGCGAGCACACCCACGGCGTACGCGTAGAGGGCGAGCAACACCCCCGTGCCCACGATCAAGGCGGTCTTGTCGTGCACCCCGAACACACTGATGCCGAAGTCCTTGACCGGCCCGGGCACGTTGTCGATCACCACGCCACCCACGGCCGGCAGCGGCGCCGTCACGGGCCCGGTCAGCACGGCCACCACCTCGGACGTGCCCACCGCCACCGCCGCGGCGGCCACCCCGGCCAGCCCGGCCCCCACCGAAAGCTTCACCTTCTCATCGTGCTCCCGGTGCGGGCCGGCGGCGACAGTTCAGGCCGTCGCGTAAGCAACCCGTAAGCAACGCCACATGCGAAGTTCCCGATCAGCGCGTGCGGAGGGCGCGGACGGCGCCGGCCCCGCACAGCACGGTGACGGCCAGCGTCGCGGCCAGACCGACCAGGCCGGTCTGGACGTCGACCAGGTCGTGGGCCAGCTCGTAGCCGATCCGGCTGGTCATGGCCAACCCGGCCGAAGCCACCAGAGCGAGGACGATCACCCTGCGCCACGGTCGCGGCGACGCCGACGGCGCGGTACCCGGCACCGGCTGCACCGGCTGCGGGATCTGGCCGGGGTCGCGGGCGGGCTGCTCGACCCGGACCGCGGCCGGGATCGAGGCGTCCAGCCGCTCGACCGCGTCCCGGGCCCCCTTGTACAGAGTGGGCTCGACAAAGACCACGATCCCGTCCGCGCCGACCAGGTGACGACCGCCGTCGGGCCAGGCCCGCATGATGACGCAGTCGTCGAAGCGCACGGTCACACGGTTGGTGTCCGAGACGATGCTGACGCCCTCGGCCCCGACGATCAGCTTCTCGTCGGGCGTGTCCCGCGAGCGGTAGCTCGTACCGGCCACGGCAGTCTCGGAGTGGGTGGGCGCGGCCGTGAAGCCGGCCCAGTCGGCCCGGGTGTGCGGGGTCATCAACAGCCCGGCCTCCCACGCCTCGGCCGCCACCTGAGCGATTTCGGCCGCAGTGACCGCACGCAGTCCGTCGATCACCTCGTCCGCCTCGAGCACCTCGCGTCCGCAGAGCAGGTTGAGCGCCTGGCCGGGCAGCCGCGCGCCCTGCTCGTCGGCGTGCCGCAGCGCCTCGGTCTGCTTCTTGACCACGGCGGCCACGTCGGCCTCGTCGATCCGGCCCACCCGCAGCCCGGCGAGCACGTCGACAAAACCGCCGAGCACGGCCCCCTGCTTGTCGGGCAGGGCATCGGCGACAGCGGTCACCTGCGCGTGGTCCACGCCGACCGGCTCGTAGGCAGCATGGGCGGCATACGACAGACCGCCCTCCTGGCGCAGCTCGCGGAACATCACCCGCTCGAGCACCCCGGCGAAGACGGCCGAGCGGGGCGCCCGGGGCACCAGGGCGTCCCAGACCAGCACTCCTGATCCGCCCGGGAACCAGGCCGGGGTGACGGGCAGCGCCGACGACATCGCCGGCGGCTTCCGGCGTACGCCGGTCGGCAGGTCCAGTCGCAGGCCGGCCGGCACTTCGTCACCGGCGACCCACAGCACGGCGTTCTCCCGCGTGAAGTAGCGCTGCACCCAGTCCCGCAGGTCGTCCTCGGTGATCGCGGGCAGGCCCCACTCGGGATAGCTGGGCAGGCCGTAGTCCCGCGCTCCGTGCCGCCACAGCCCCATCGGGTCGGCCGGGCCGGAGCTGCGCCCGTTCGCCTCGGCCCGCAGCAGGTCCTTCTCGACGGCGAGCCGGTGCATCGGCAGGCCGCGCAGCGAGGTGCAGACCGCCGTGAGGAACTCGCCGAGTTCGTCGGCCGAACCGTGCATGTGGAAGAACGTGTACTCGACCCCGGTGGCGCCGTTGTAGTGGTAGTCGGCCACTCCCGTGGAGAAGAGGGCCAGATGCTCGATCAGGTGGGTGATGCCGCGCCGGGCCAGCGGCTCGTCGGCGAATCCGACCCGGAAGGCCAGGCCGGCATGCCCTGCTCCGGCCGCCGGGGCCAGCAGGGCCGGCACCCCGTCGATCTCGATCTGCTTGATCATCGGGCCGCTCCGGCCAGTGCGCGCCGGCGGTGGTTGCGAATCTGCTCGGCGGTGTCGCCGCCGAGGTACTGCCAGGGGTATTCGGTGGCCAGCTCGCCCAAGAGAACGAAGAGCCGGGCCGCCGACCGGCGGTCGTTGAGCAGGCTGAAGACGAAGGCGAAGGCGCTGGTGGCCTCGACCCAGCCGTTGTCGCGGCCGAAGTCCGGGTGCAGCACCGACCTGTCGGCCGCCTCCTGGAGTTCGCGGCGGACGGAAGCTCCGTTGAGGTACGCCGTCCGGGTGCCGGCCGGCAACTCGAGCCAGTGCTCGATATGGGCCTCGGCGACCAGCACGCCCTGCGCGGCGCCGGGCGGCGCCGCCAGCATCTCCGCGCGGGCCCAGGGATGCAGCAACTCCCAGCTTCCGCCCCACTTGGGACAGAGCTGCTGCAGCATCTGGAACTGGGCCGTCAAGTTGTGCGGGTCGAGCGCCTTGACCCGGTCGTAGCGGCGCCGGGCCTCGGCCAGGCCCAGCTCGAGGCCGCGGGCCGACACCAGGCGGGCGGCCCAGATCGCCGGATCGCGGGGGTTGCGGGCGGCCCCGTCGATCAGCACCGCCTCGGCCTGGCGCAGCCAGGCGTGGAACTCCTTGAACTGGTCCCGGCTCACGTGCTCGGCGCCGTAGGACGACCGGGCTTTCCAGCCGATGTCGATGAGGCAGTGACCGAGCATGGCCGCGGCCGTCCCGTCGGCCGGATCGCGGTCGAGCACCTCGCGCAACACCTGCTCGGACCCGTCGGCCGATCCGCCGTGCCGGACGATCTTGGTGCGCGCCGACGGCGACAGGTTGTCGACCACGGCGCGGACACCGGTCCAGTCCTTCGCGGTCAGCCGCGCGCGCACGGCGGCTATCTCCGGATAAGCGTCCGCGGGATCCAGAAGGACGTTATCTGACCCATTCACGGCGGGGAGCATAGACGATCTTGATCAACCGTCGCGTGCCCACCGGGTGCCGCCGGAAGCCGGGGACGGCCGGGAGAAACGACGAGGCCGTTCCGCATCGGCGGAACGGCCTCGGTGCGGTCGGGGGCGACCGGGATCCCGTACGTCTAATTGAGCAGTGGATCTTCAAGAAGGTGTTCGAAGGCCAGCTCGGCCGCGCCGATCAGCGCGGCGTCGGTGCCTAGTTCGGGGGTACGCAGGCGGATGTGCTCGCGGCAGGCCGGCAGCGCGATGGCGGTGAGCCGGCTGCGGATCTGGGCCGCGGCGACCAGGTAGACGTCGCGGAGGGTGCCGCCGAAGATCACCGATTCCGGGTTGAAGATGTTGACCAGGTTGCCGACACCGAACCCGATCCACTCGCCGACCTGGCGCACCGCGAACTGGGCCTGGCTGTCGCCGCGCATCGCCGCCTCGACCACTCCCAGCACCGCCTCGCGTCCGGTCAGCTCGCCCCGGCCGGCGTGCTTGAGCAGGGCGTACTCGCCGATCTCGGTCTCCCAGCAGCCCCGCGAGCCGCAACTGCACTCGCGGCCGTAGGGGTTGACCACCATGTGGCCGACCTCGCCGCCGTACCCGCCGTGCCCGGCCACCCGGCGGCCGTCAGCGATGATGCCGGCCCCCACCCCGACGTCGCCGTACAGGTAGATGACGTTGTCGCAGCCGGCGGCGGCGCCCCGGCTGTGTTCGACCAGCGCGGAGACGTCGGCGTGGTTGCCCAGCGTCAGCTTCCCCACGTCACCGAGTTCGGCGCGGAGCGCGGCGCCGACCGGTTCCTCGACCCAGCCGATCGTGGGAGCCAGGCGGACCATCCCGTCCGCCCGGCGCACCATGCCGGCCACCGCCACCCCGGTGCCGACGTAGCGGGCGTCACCCGGCACGTCGGCCCGCATCTCGTGGACGAACCCGGCCAGCGGCTGCACCGCGTCCAGCACCTGCATGCCGCGCGGCCGGTCGGTCTCGCGGCGGTCCAGGATGCGGCCGCCCAGCCCGACCCGGGCCGCCCGCAGGCGGTCGACCTCGATGCTCAGCGCGTACGCGTACACCTTGGACGACTCGGGCCGGACGACCAGCGACGGTCGTCCGGCCCGGCCGGTCTCTCGTGGCGCCGCCTCGGTGACCAGCCCAGCGGTGGTCAGGTCGGCGGTCAGGGCCCCGATGGTGCTTCGGTTCAGGCCGAGCCGGTTGGTGAGTTCCGCCCGGGAGGTGGCGCCGTGCACGTGTACGTACCGCAGCAGCGTCCCGAGGTTGTGCCGGCGAACCTCCTCCTGGCTGGGGCCGGCCCGCATCAGCGTGCCGTCCCCAGAACCAGGTGGATCTCGTTCATCGGTTGCCGGTTGCGGCCGCTCTGCGCCGGGCCAGGGCGTCGACGCTCGCGGCGACCAGCAGGATCAGACCGGTCACAATGAACTTGGTTCCGGAGTTGAACCCCATCAGGGTCATGCCGTTGTCGATGACGGCGATCACCGCGCCACCGATGACGGCGTTGATGATCTTGCCCTTGCCGCCGAAGAGGCTCGTGCCGCCGATGACGGCCGCGCCCACCGAGTAGAGCAGGATGTTGCTGCCACCGGTGTTCGGGTCGACCGAGCTGGCCCGGCTGACCGCCATGATGCCGCCGATCGCGGCCATGAACGAGCCGATCACGAAGACCGAGATGCGGATCCGGTCGACCGGGATACCGGCGCGACGGGCCGCCTCGGTGTTGCCACCGACCGCGTAGACGTGCCGGCCGTAGGCGGTGCGGCCCAGGACGAAGGTCCACAGCACCAGGAAGAAGCCGATGATCGGCACCACGATCGGCACGCCCTTGAGCGAGTTGATCGCGGGGTTGATCGCGCGCTCCTGGGTGAGGACCACGGTCGCCACCACGATCAGCACGGCCAGACCGCCGATGCGCATCAGCACGATGCCCATCGGGTCGGTCACCAGGCCCCGCTTGGCCCGGCTGCGCATCGCGTTGAGCTGCGCCGCGGCATACCCGACGATGGCGACGATCGCGAGGATCCAGCTCCACGCCACCGACAGGTTGTTGTTGTTGAGCGCGTTGAAGAACTCGTTGCGGGTCGAGATGTTGGTGCCACCGCCGAGCAGCACCAGCAGAACGCCCTGGAAGGCGAGGAACGCGGCCAGGGTGACCACGAACGACGGAATGCCCAGCTTGGCCACCAGCAGGCCCAGCACGAAGCCGATGACGACACCGGTGACCAGCGCGGCCGGGATGGCGGTGTACCAGTCCCAGCCGTGGTTGGTCAGCAGGATCGCGACGACCGCGCCGCAGACGCCGGAGGCGAAACCGGCCGAGAGGTCGATCTCGCCCAGCAGCAGGACGAAGATCAGGCCCATCGCGATGAACACGACCTGCGCGCTCTGGTTGAACAGGTTCGCGAAGTTCAGGCCGCTGAAGAACGTGTCCCGCGCGATGCCGAAGATCAGGCTCAGGACGATCAGGCCGAGGATGGCGGGCAGGGTGCCGAGGTCACCGCCGCGAACCCGGCCCCAGTAGTCGTTGATGTAACTGGCGACGGTCGGCTTGACGACCTTGACGCCGCCCGCCGTGGTGGTCGTGGTGGTCACTTGTCGCCTCCCGGCGTGATGTCGACGACGTCCCCGCCGAAGTCAGCCGGCTTCTCGGGAGGCAGGCCGATGTTGCCGCTGCGGCCGCCGGTGATGAGCTCGACCACCTGGGAGTGGGTCACGTCGGTGGTCTTGACCTGGGCCGCCATCCGGCCGAGGTAGAGCGCCGCGATGCGGTCGGAGACCGCGAACACGTCGTTCATGTTGTGCGAGATCAGCACGACGCCGAGACCGTTGTCGGCCAGGCGGCGGACCAGTTCGAGCACCTGCGCGGTCTGCGCGACGCCGAGGGCGGCGGTCGGCTCGTCCAGGATCACGACCTTGGAGTTCCACAGCACGGCCTTGGCGATCGCCACGGTCTGTCGCTGCCCACCGGAAAGGCTGGCGACGAGCTGCCGCAGCGACTTCAAGGTGCGCACCGAGAGGCTGGCGAGGGCATCGCCGGCCATCTGTTCCATGGTCGGCTCGTCCAGCACGATGCCGCGCTTCTTCTCGCGGCCGAGGAACATGTTCTGGACGACGTCCAGGTTGTCGCAGAGGGCGAGGTCCTGGTAAACGACCTCGATGCCCAGGGCGGAGGCGTCGCTCGGGCCGTGGATGGCCACCTGGTTACCTTCGAAGGTGACCGTGCCCGAGTCGATCTGGTAGATGCCACTGATGCACTTGACCATCGTCGACTTGCCGGCGCCGTTGTCGCCCACGAGGGCGGTGACCTCACCGGGATAAACGCTCAAGTTGACGTCGTGCAGGACCTGAACGGGACCGAAGCCTTTGTTGATCCCGTTCAGCTCCAAGAGGGGTGTCGCGGCCACGGTGGTTCTCCTTCGCTAAGTGACCGGTTTGCCGCCCCGAGGGGCGGCAGATGGGGGGAAACCCAACTCCGGCGCCGCCCCCAACCCCGTTTGGGCAGGTGAGAGCGGCGCCGTCGTCAGTTCGGGTCTAGCCCGTCATCAGTTGAGGAAATTCAGCTGATTCCCGCGTCGGTGCAGGCCTTGGCGAAGTCGGCGGTGCAGACCGCGTCCTTGGTCACGAAGCCGTCGGCGATGACGTCCTTGACGTTCTCCTTGGTGATCGACTGCGGCTCGAGCAGCACCGAGGGGACGTCGGCGTTCGACTCCGGGTCCTTGGTGGTGCCGGTGGCCGTGGTCGGCTTCTGCTTCTTGGCCAGGGCGACCGCGAGCTCGGCGGCCGCGTCGGCCTCCTTCTTGATCGCCTTGTAGACCGTCATGCACTGGTCGCCGGCGAGGATGTTCTGCAGGCCCTGAACGGTGGCGTCCTGGCCGGTCACCGGGACCTGGCCGTTCAGCTTGTTCTTCTTCAGCACCGAGATGGCCGCGTTACCGAGACCGTCGTTCGCGGCGAGAACGCCCTTGATCTGCTTGTTCGAGGTCAGCATCTGCTCGAAGATCGTGCCGGCCTGCGCGTTGTCCCAGTCCGGAACGTCCTGGTTCGGGCCCTTGATGAAGGTGCCGTCCGCGTACTTCGGGTCGAGGACGCCGTCGTAGCCCTGGGCGAACAGGGTGGCGTTGTTGTCGGTCGGCGAGCCGTTGAGCTCGGCCACGACCGGCTTGGTGTACTTCTTCTCCTCGAGGCACTTGACCAGGCCCTCGCCCTGGAGCTTGCCGACCGCCACGTTGTCGAACGACACGTAGTAGTCAGCGCCACCGCTCAGGGTCAGACGGTCGTAGTCGATCGTCGCGATACCGGCCTTCTTGGCCTTCTCGAGAACGGCCTTACCGGTGCCGGAGTCGAGGTTGACGATCATCAGGACGGCGACGCCGCTCGAGATCATGCCGTCGGCGATGGTCTGGAACTGGGTCTTGTCGCCCTGCGCGTTCTGGATCTCAACCGGAACGCCGGCCGCGTCGAACGCCGCCTTCAGGAACTTCGGGTCGTCGGTGCCCCAGCGCTGCGAGCTCTTGGTGTCGGGCAGGATGATGCCGACCTTGCCCGCGGCGGCGCTGCCGCCACTGGTGCTGCCGGAGTCGCTGCCACTGTCGTCGCCGCAAGCGGCAATGCTGCCGGTCGCCAGAAGGCTGACCGCGGCAAGGGCGAACAGTCCCTTACGCATTCCTAGTGTCCTTTCGGGTAAATCCGGGCCTACATCGGATTCGATGGTGTGCGCTGCGGGAGTGTCGCTCCCCGAGACGCCAAGTGATCGAGAGTGATCAGGAGCTAGTTTGTTGTGTCCGGCAACGTATTCCCGTCGGTACCGGTTACACAAGCGGTGTCGGCGGGCGATCTCGTAACCCGGCATAACAATCCGGCAACACGGCGGTGATAGGAGCCGAACGGCCCTGGTGAGGGCAGGTCCGCCGTCTCCGTCGATCGCTGACGTGGCTCACCAGGTGACGCTAAGTCAGCTCTCTGACCGGTTCGCCCCGTTCTCGAGAGAAAGATCCTCTCGGCGCGTAACGTTGTCGTAACGGCTCGCGGCCATCCTGTGGTTTCGGACTCTATGTCCGGATTGGGGCGGCTACGGCGTCGGTGAGGTGGATGAGATCGGCCGGCCTCAGGCTGACCTGCAGACCCCGCCGACCGGCCGAGACGTACATCAGATCAAGAGCCTGAACCGAGTCGTCGACCACGGTGAACAGCTTCTTGCGCTGCCCCAGTGGGCTGATTCCCCCGCGTACGTAACCACTGCTGCGCTCGGCGGCCGCCCGCTCGGCCAGGACTGCCCGTTTGCCCCCGGCGGCGTGCGCGAGCGCCTTCAGATCGAGGTCGCCGGTCACCGGCACCACCCCGACCACGAGCGCGCCGTCCACCTCGGCCACCAGCGTCTTGAAGACCCGCTCGGGAGCGACGCCGAGCGCCTCGGCGACGAGCGCCCCGTAGTTGGGGGCGTCGGGCGAGACGTCGTACGGATGCAGGGTGTGCTCGACCTTCTGCGCGGTCAGCAGCGCGGTGGCCGGCGTCCCGGCGGCGGCCTTCTTAGCCATGCCGCGCACGCTACTCCCGCCGCCCGTCAGGCCTCGCAGAGGATCACGGTCGGGGCGCCGGCCACGCGGGTCAGCGCCAACGAGGCGGCGTTCGGGCCGCCCAGGCGCAGATCCTTGCGCAGCTGCTCCGGCTCCAAGGCGGAACCGCGCTTGCGGATCTCCAGACGCCCCACCCCACGCTCGCGCAACAGGGCCCGCAGGCGCTTGAGTGAGAACGGCAGCACGTCAGTGATCGTCAGGCGGCGGGCGAACGGGGTGTCGACGGGATCATCGGTGTAGACGTAGGCGATCGACGGGTCGGCCAGCCGCCCGCCGACCGTGTCGGCGAACTCGGCCACCAGATGGGCCCGCACCACGGCCGGGTCCGGGTCATAGAGGTACGCCCCCACGCCACCCACCTCCGCGAGACGGTCACCGCTGCCGGTCAACTCGGAGCGGCCCGGCAGCAGCGAGGCTCGGCGTGGCACTTCGGCCAGGGGGCCGCACCAGAAGGCGGCCTCGACCAGGTCGCCGCCGACGCTCGTCCACTCCCCCTCGGCGCCCGCCGGCAGCAGGTCGTGGTCGATGCCGGGGGCGAGTTTGAGCACTGTGCGGGGCACCCGCTCGGCCAGGCCGGCGATGAAGTCCCAGGGCGGCGAGTACGACTTGGGGTCGAACACCCGGCCGCGGCCGGCCTTGCGGCGTGCGGGGTCGGCGAAGACCGCGTCGTAGTCCTCGACGCGCACGGTTGTGGCGTCGGCGCACTCGACCGTGATCCGGTCGGCCAGGCCCAGCGCCCGGGCGTTGGCCGCCGCGAACTCGGCCGTCACCGGGTCGGCGTCGACGGCGTACACGGAAATGCCGGCCCGGGCCGCGGCGAGCGCATCCGAACCCAGCCCGCAGCCGAGATCGGCCAGGGTCTTGACACCGGCGGCGGCCAGCCGGGCCGCGCGGCGGTCGGCCACCACCGCGCGGGTCGCCTGTTCGAGGCCGGCCCGGGTGAAGAACATCTCGGCGGCGTCCGGGCCGAATTTGGCCACGGCGCGGCGGCGCAGATCGACCTGCGTCAGCGCGGCGGCGGCCAGATCGGGCTCGACCCCGGCCGAGCGCAGCGCGGAGGCGGCGGCGAGCGGATCCCGGCCGGCCGACTCGGCCGCCAGGGCCAGGGCGGTCACCCCTTCGGGCGTACGGAAACGGGCAGTTGACTCGGCAGTCACGCAGGCATTCTCCACGGCGCACCGGGTCTGGCACTCTGGTTGACGGAGTGCTAGTTCCGGCCTAATCTCCGATTAGCACTCTCAACATGAGGGTGCCAGCCGAGCCCCGTCCCGGGTGTTCGGTGGGCACCAGGCGGACCGGCACCCGCGACGACGGTCCCGCCCGGTGGCATGAGGCAGCTGCCGGCCAGTCCTGGCCGGCGAAACGATACCCAGGAGGGTATGCCCGTGACTACCGCGACCAAGGTTGCGATCAAGCCGCTCGAGGACCGCATCGTGGTCCAGGCGAACGAGGCTGAGACGACCACGGCGTCGGGCATCGTGATCCCCGACACCGCCAAGGAGAAGCCGCAGGAGGGCACCGTCCTCGCCGTCGGCCCCGGCCGCATCGACGACAAGGGCAACCGCATCCCGGTTGACGTCAAGGTCGGCGAGACGGTCCTCTACTCGAAGTACGGCGGCACCGAGGTCAAGTACGCCGGCGAGGAGTACCTGGTGCTCTCCGCCCGCGACGTCCTCGCGGTCATCGAGAAGTGACCTACTGACAGTGCTAATCGCCCTGGCCCGTGCACACGGGTCAGGGCGGTGGTGCGTGAAGGGCTATTGAACAATGGCGAAGATTCTCAGCTTCTCGGACGACGCGCGCCACCTGCTCGAGCACGGCGTCAACGCGCTCGCTGACACGGTCAAGGTCACCCTCGGCCCGCGCGGCCGCAACGTCGTCCTCGACAAGAAGTTCGGCGCTCCCACGATCACCAACGACGGCGTCACCATCGCCAAGGAGATCGAGCTCTCCGACCCGTACCAGAACCTGGGCGCGCAGCTGGTCAAAGAGGTGGCGACCAAGACCAACGACGTCGCCGGCGACGGGACCACCACCGCCACCGTGCTGGCCCAGGCGCTGGTGCGCGAGGGTCTGCGCAACGTGACGGCCGGGGCCAACCCGATCGCGCTCAAGCGGGGCATGGACCTGGCCGCCGAGGCGGTCTCCAAGGCGCTGCTCGGCAAGGCGGTCGAGGTCGCCGATCACAAGGCGATCGCGAACGTGGCCACCATCTCGGCCCAGGATGCCACGATCGGCGAGCTCATCGCCGAGGCGATGGACCGGGTCGGCCGCGACGGTGTCATCACCGTCGAGGAGGGCTCGGCCATGGCGACCGAGCTCGAGGTCACCGAGGGTCTGCAGTTCGACAAGGGCTTCATCTCCCCGAACTTCGTGACCGACGCCGAGTCGCAGGAAGCCGTCCTCGAGGACGCGCACATCCTGATCACGACTCAGAAGATCTCCAGCATCGAAGAGATGCTGCCGCTGCTCGAGAAGGTTCTGCAGTCGAGCAAGCCGCTGCTGATCATCGCGGAGGACGTCGAGGGCCAGGCCCTGTCCACCCTGGTGGTCAACGCGCTGCGCAAGACGCTGAAGGTGGCCGCCGTCAAGGCGCCCGGCTTCGGCGACCGCCGCAAGGCGATGCTGCAGGACATGGCCATCGCCACCGGCGGTGAGCTGGTCGCTCCCGAGCTCGGCTACAAGCTCGACCAGGTCACCCTCGACATGCTGGGCTCGGCCCGGCGCGTCGTGGTCGACAAGGAGAACACCACGATCGTCGACGGCGGCGGTCAGTCGTCCGAGGTTTCCGACCGGGTCCAGCAGATCCGCAAGGAGATCGAGGCGTCCGACTCCGACTGGGACCGCGAGAAGCTCCAGGAGCGCCTCGCGAAGCTCTCCGGCGGCATCGCGGTGATCAAGGTCGGCGCGGCCACCGAGGTCGAGATGAAGGAGCGCAAGCACCGCATCGAGGACGCCATCGCGGCGACCAAGGCCGCGGTCGAGGAGGGCACCGTCCCCGGCGGCGGCGCCGCCCTGGCCCAGGTGGCCACGGAGCTCGACGGCGGTCTGGGCCTCACCGGCGAGGAGGCGGTCGGCGTTTCCATCGTCCGCAAGGCGCTGGTGGAGCCGCTGCGCTGGATCGCGCAGAACGCGGGCCACGACGGCTATGTCGCGGTGAACAAGGTGGCCGAGCTCGGGTGGGGTCACGGCCTGAACGCCGCCACCGACGAGTACGTCGACCTGGCTGCCGCCGGCATCATCGACCCGGTGAAGGTGACCCGTAACGCGGTCTCCAACGCCGTGTCGATCGCGGCCCTGCTGCTGACCACGGAAAGCCTCGTGGTCGACAAGCCGGCCGAGCCGGAGCCGGCTGCGGCCGGCGGCCACGGGCACAGCCACGGTGGCCACGGCCACCAGCACGGCCCGGGCTTCTGACCCACAGCAACGCCAAGAAAAGGGCGCGCCCCCGTCGGGGGGCGCGCCCTTTTGTTATGTGCCGGGCCTCGCGTGGCGGCGGTAGAGTGCGCCCGTGGACATCCGGGCTTCCGACGACGACCGGCAGCGCACCGTGGCCGCCCTGGAGCGGCACGCCGGCGCCGGCCGCCTGACGCTGGACGAGTTCGCCGAGCGGGCCCAGGTCGCCCACAACGCCCGCACCCTCGACGAGCTGGCCGCCATCACCGGCGACCTGCCGGCCGAGACCGCCGGCGCCGCCGTGACCGCCGAACCCAGCCGCGAACTGTTGATCCTGTTCGCCGTGGCCGCCGCGACCCTGATCCTGCTCGGCGTCTTCATCGCCATGATCCGCGCCTGATACGCACCCGACCCCACCCCGCGGTGCCCTCACGCAACACGGGATCCTTCGAGCGGTTGTCAGCGGGCGGCCCCGGCCCGCGAAGCGGTTTCGTCCGAAGAGTCGCCCGGGTCGGGGACGCGCTCGCCGTGCCAGGAGCGCCACAGGGCCGCGTACGGCCCGTCGGCCGCGACCAGGTCGTGGTGGGAGCCCAGCTCGGTGATGCGGCCGTCCTCGACGACGGCGACGCGGTCGGCGTCGTGGGCCGAGAACAGGCGGTGGGCGATGGCCACGACCGTGCGCCCGTGCAGCACAGCGGCCAGCGAACGTTCCAGGTCGCGGGCCGCCCGCGGGTCGAGCAGCGACGTCGCCTCGTCGAGCACCAGCGTGTGCGGGTCGGCCAGCACCAGGCGGGCCAGCGCCAACTGCTGCGCCTGGGCCGCCGACAGCGCGTGCCCGCCCACCCCGACCACCGTCTCGAGCCCCTCGGGCAGGGCGAGCGCCCAGTCCAGCGCGTGCACCGCGGCCAGCGCCGCCCGCACCTCGTCGTCGCCCGCACCGGGACGCACCATGGCGATGTTGTCGCGCACCGTGCCGATGAAGACGTGGTGCTCCTGCGTCACCAGGGCCACCTCGGTGCGCAGCTTGTCGAGCGGCAGGTCGTGCAACGGCACCCCACCGACCCGGACCGTGCCGCTGGTCGGCTCGTGCACCCCGGCCAGCAGCCGGCCCAGCGTCGACTTGCCCGCCCCGGACGGGCCGACCACGGCCAGCCGCTCCCCCGGTTCGAGGGTCAGGTCGAGACCGTGCAGCACCTCGCGACCGGCCACATAGGAGAATCGCAGGTCGCGTACCTCGATCCGCGACCCCACCGGCTCGGCGCCCCGCGCGCCGGAGGTATCGGCGCCGGCCGCGACCCCGAGCAGCCGGGCCAGCGAGGCGGCCCCGATCTGCACCTCGTCGAGCCAGCCGAGCAACCGGTCGAGCGGGTCGATCAGCATCTGCACGTAGATCACCGCGGCCGTCAACTCGCCCAGCGACACCGCACCCCGTAGATAGAGCCACCCGCCGACCAACAGCGTGGCGAACACCGGCAGCACATAGCTGATGTCGATGACGGGGAAATACGCCGTACGCAGGAACAGGGTGTATTTCTCGGCCACCCACGACCGGCGCAGATCGGCATCGGACCGCTCGACCCGCTGGCGCTGGCGGCGCAGCGCGTCGACCGTGCGCGCCCCCTCGACCGTCTCGGCCAGCCCGTCGGTCACCGTCGAGTAGACCGCGTTCTGCCGCAGATACCCCGCGGGCGCCCGGCGCAGGTACCACCTCGTGCCGACCACGATGATCGGCACCGCGATCAGCAACGGCACCGCGAGCACGGGACTGGTGATCACCATCGCCGCGACCACCAGCACGACCGTGATCAGGCCGATCATCGTCTCGGGCACGGCCAGGCGCACCGACCGCGACAGCGCGTCGACGTCCCGGGTCGTCCGGGTCAGCAGGTCACCCGACCCCGCGCGCTCCACAGTAGAGAGCGGCAGGGTGAGCACCCGATCGACGAATTCCTCGCGCAGCCGGGCCAGCACCCGCTCGCCGAGCCGGGCCGAGGCCAGATGGGCGAACCTGGTCAGCACCGCCTGCAGCACCACGAACCCGGCGATGGCCGCGGCCAACCGGTCGACGACGCCGACACCCTGGCCGTGCCGGATCGCCTCGACCAGATCGCCCAGCAGTTTCGGCCCGACCAACCCGGCCACCGCGGCCAGCACGTGCAGCCCGAGGGTGAGCCCGAGCGCCCGCGGATAGCGCCGGATCAGGTCGCGGGCGTATCGCCGCACTTGGGCGCCGTCGGCCACCGGCAGCAGGTTGGTCACTGGTCCTCCTCGCGCAGCACGGTGCGGGCGTAGCCGGGTTCGCCGGCCAGCAGGGTGTGGTGGCTGCCCTCGGCCACCACCCGGCCCTGCTCGACGAAGAGCACGCGGTCGGTGCGGTCGAGCACCAGCGGGCTGGACGTGCAGATCACCGTGGTGCGACCGGCCCGGGCGGTGATCAGCCGGTCGGCGATGCGGGCCTCGGTGTGCGCGTCGACGGCGCTGGTCGGCTCGACCAGGATGAGCACGTCGGGGTCGGCGACCAGCGCCCGCACCAGTCGCAGGCGCTGCTGCTGGCCGCCCGAGAAGGTGCGGCCCCGCTCGGCGACCTCGCTGTCGAGGCCGTCGGGCAGCGCCTCGACGATGTCGGTGGCGGCCGCGGTGTGCAGCGCCGCGGGCAGCCGGCCGCTGTCGTACGGATCGAGGTCGGCCCGCATCGGCCCGGTGAACAGGCGGGCGTCGTTGTCGGCCACCAGCACCCGCGCCCGGACGGTGGCCAGCTCGAACTCGCCCAGCGGCACACCGTCGACGGTGGCGCCGTCGGCGTAGCGGCCCAGCCGGTCGGCGATCGCGGCGGCCTCGGGCGGCACCACGGCGACGATCGCGGTGATCTCGCCGGGCCGGACCGTCACCCCGGACGCCGGGTCGGCCAGCTCGCCGCGGAACCGCTCGGCCGGCACGGCGACCGCGGGGTCGGGCAGGTCGGTCGCCGAGCCCAGCAGCCCCACGACCCGGCGGGCCGAGACGTGACCACGGGTCAGCTTGTCGATCGCCTCGGTCAGCTGCCGCAGCGGAGTGACCAGGAAGGCCGCGTACGCATAGAAGGAGACCAGCTGACCGACGGTGATCCGGCCGGTCAGCGCGAACCGGGCCCCGAGCCAGGTCACCAGCACCAGGAAGACGCCCGGCAGCAGCACCTGGGCCGCCTCGAGCAGCGACTCGACCCGGGCCGTGCGCACCCCGGCCACGCGCAGCTTCTGCGACTCGTGCCGGTAGCGCTCGCCCAGCACCGCCTCGCCGCCGATGCCGCGCAGCACCCGCAGCCCGCCGACCAGGTCGGCGGCCCGGCCGGTGAGCAGGCCCTGCTGTTCCCGCGAAGCCGCCTGACGCCGGTGCAGCGGACGGATCAGCAGGCCGACCACCGCCATCAGCAGCGGCACACCGAGCACCACCACGAGCCCGAGCGGCACCGAGGTGGTGAGCAGGATGACCGTCACCGTGACGACCGCGATGAGCGAGCCCGTGCCGCGGGCGGTGATGTCGACCGCGGAGCCGATCTGGCGGATGTCGGAGGTGCCGATGGCCACGACCTCACCGGTGTCGAGGCGGCGGGAGAGCGCCGACCCGAGCCGCCCGGCGTGGCGGACCGTGACCTGCACCGTCGTGAACATGGCGCCCAGAAAGTTGACCACCGCGAACCGGTGCCGGACGATGCCGAACGCGGCCTGCCCGAGACCGGCCGCCAGCAGCACCAGGCTCCAGATCAGCAGCTCGCGGCGGTCGCGGGCGGTGGCGGCGTCGATCGCCCGGCCGACCAGGGCCGGGACGAGGGCCTGGCACAACATCCAGAGCACGGCGAACGCGACCGCAGCGTAGACCGGTTGCCAGGCGCGGCGGATCACCCATCGCAGGTAGGCGACGGCTGATCGATCGTCGGGGACGCCGGGCTCGGCGTCGGGCAGGTTTCGCATCGTGACCCCGACGCTACGGAAAGGGTCCGACAGTTTGCGACGGCTTTTCCGCCGTACGCGAGCGGCCTAGCGATCGACCGGTGTGAAGTCCCATACATGGGGCGAGCGGGCGATCAGTTTGGCCGGTGGGGCCGGCAGGTCTTGCGGGTTGTGGCGCCACTTCGAGATCACGACGATGCGGTTGTCGGTGGACGAGTAGACGTCGCTCGACACGTGCTGCGGCAGGACCTCGATGCGGGGCACGGCCACGTCGCAGACCCAGGCCAGCAACTCGTCGAGGCCGTTGAGCGAGGCCCGTATCTCCCACATCCGAGCGATCATGGGAGGTTCCTACCCCGCCACGCTGACCGCGGTCAATGGCATCGCGGAATCGGCGGGCAGATCGAGACGACTCGGGGCGACCCCGGCCGCGACCAGACGCGACCCGAGGGCGGCGACCATGGCGCCGTTGTCGGTGCAGAGCTGCGGCCGGGGCACCCGCACCTCGATGCCGTGCTTGGCCGCCCTCTCCCCGGCCAGCACCCGCAGCCGCGAGTTGGCCGCGACGCCACCACCGATCAGCAGCGTGCGCACACCCTGGGAACGGCACGCGTCGATGGCCTTGGCCGTGAGCACGTCGCACACCGCCTCTTGGAACGAGGCCGAGACGTCGGCGATCGGCACCGGCTCGCCGTCCCGCTCGCGCGCCTCGACCCAGCGCGCGACCGCGGTCTTGAGTCCCGAGAACGAGAAGTCGAACCGGTGCGCGGCCAGGTCTTTCGGCGCGGTCAGGCCGCGCGGGAAGGCGATCGACCTGCGGTCACCCTCTTTCGCCGTACGGTCGATGACCGGCCCACCGGGGAAGCCGAGCCCCAGCAGACGCGCGACCTTGTCGAACGCCTCACCGGCGGCGTCGTCGATCGTGGCCCCGAGCGGGGTGACGCCGTTGGTCAGGTCGTCGACCAGCAGCAGCGAGGAGTGCCCGCCCGAGACGAGCATCGCGACGGCCGGCTCGGGCAGCGGGCCGTGCTCAAGTGTGTCCACGGCCACGTGCGCGGCGAGGTGATTGACGCCATAGATCGGCTTCTCGGCGGCCAGCGCGTATCCCTTGGCCGCCGCCACCCCGACCAGCAGCGCCCCCGCGAGACCGGGCCCGCTGGTCACCGCGATGGCGTCGATGTCGGCCAGGGTGACCTGGGCCTCGGCCAGCGCCCGCTGCATGGTCGGCACGATCGCCTCGAGGTGGGCCCGGCTGGCCACCTCGGGCACCACCCCGCCGAACCGGGCGTGCTGATCCACACTGGACGCCAGCGCGTCGGCCAGCAGGGTGTGCCCGCGCACGATGCCGACACCGGTCTCGTCGCAGGAGGTCTCGATGCCGAGAACCAGGGGCTCGTCAGCCATTACGCATCATCACCAGGGCGTCCGTGTTGCTCGGTTGGTAGTAGCCGCGCCGGACTCCGACGGGCTCGAAATCGTACCTGGCGTAGAGGTGCTGGGCCGGCGCGTTGTCGACCGCGACCTCGAGCAGCGTCTGCTTGATGCCGAGCCGGCCGGCCTCGGCCAACAGCGACTCGAGCAGGGCGCGCCCGGTGCCGCGACGCTGACCGGTGCGGCGGACGGCGATGTTCTGCACCCAGGCCTCGTCCGGGGTCGCGGCCAGACCGGCATACCCGAGAAGCTCGTCACCCTCGGTGGCCACGACGTAGAAATTGTGCTGCGCCAGCTCGTTCCAGAACATGGCGCCCGTCCACTTCTCGTCACCGAACAGATCGGCCTCCATCGGCAGCACCTCGGCAATGTGCCACCAGCGGAAACGCTCGATCATCATCAGGTCAGCACCGATTTGCGCCCGGCCGGCTCGACCGCGTCGGGGCGGCGCAGATAGAGCGGGGTGAGCACCTCGCTGGGCGCGCCGGCGCGGATCCGGTCGGCGGCCAGCGCCACCAGGGCGGCGGCGGGCGGGTAGAGCAGGTGTTCCTCCACCGGTACGCCGAGAATCTCGCCGTACTTGAGGCCGCCCTCCCCCGCCACCCGGTCGACCAGGGCGTGCACACTGGACGGCTGTGCCACCGGTTCCCGCCCGGTCACGTCCACGCCGTCGTCGCGGGCGGTGGCCTGGCCGATCAGGTTGTCCGCCTCGGCCCGGGCCAGAGCGGCAGCGACCCGGGCGGCGTCGGCGCCGGCCAGCGCGGTGGCCGCCTCGAGGATCTCGGACTGGGCCAGGGCGGCCGCCTCGGTCGCGGCCCGGTTGCGGGCGCGGCTGCTGGTGGCGGTGCCGGCCCGCACCATCCGGGACGCCACGTCGGCCGGGCGGGACACGTCGGGTCCGAGAACGCGGACGCCGTCGAGGTAGGTGGCCCAGTAGACCTCGCGCCGGCGGGCGTCGGTCGCGATCAGCACCCGGCCCGGCCCGGCGGCCCGGCCCAGGCCGTCGAGCGAGCAGACCCCGTACGCCGGGATGCCCAGCGCCTGAGCCATGCTCGCGGCCGTGGCCAGGCCGACGCGCAGCCCGGTGAACGGTCCCGGCCCGAGCCCGGCGACGACGGCGCCGAGATCAGCCGGGCGCACCCCGGCCTCGGCCAGGGTGCCCTCGATCTCGGGAGCCAGTTTCTCGCCGTGCGCGCGGGGGTCGACGGTCCGTCGCTCGGCCACCCCGACCAGGCCGTCGGCAGTCACCTCGACCAGGCCGGCGGTGGAAGCGGGGGTAGCAGTGTCAAGAGCCAGCACAAGCACGCACCGACCCTAACGCGCGGCCACCCCCGCCCGGCGCACCAACCACCCACACGGCGACGGCGACGGCGACGGCTAGGCGCGCGGGTCCCAGTCGATGAGCTCGCGGCCGCCGTCGGCCAGGGCCTTGTTGGCCGCGCTGAAGGGACGGGAGTCCAGGAAGCCCACTCGGTTGAGCGGACTCGGGTGGCCGGCCTCCAGCACGACGTGGGCCGGGTTGGTGATCAGCGCCGCCTTCTTGCGGGCGTAACCACCCCAGAGCAGGAACACCACCCGGTCATCGCGGGCGTTCAGGGCCTGGATGGTGGCGTCGGTGAAGGCCTCCCAGCCTTTGCCGCCGTGCGAGCCCGCGGCACCGGCCCGGACGGTCAGTACCGCGTTGAGCAGCAGCACACCCTGGCGGGCCCAGCCGGTGAGATCCCCGGCCTTCGGCGGCGCCACCCCGACGTCGGCTGCCAGCTCCTTGAACACGTTGCGGAGCGACGGCGGGATGCGTACGCCCTCCCGCACGCTGAAACTGAGGCCGTGCGCCTGCCCGGGACCGTGATACGGGTCCTGCCCCAGGATCAGCACCCGGGTCTGCTCGGGCGGGCACAGCCGGTAGGCCGCGAAGAGATCCTCGATCGGCGGATAGACGGTGTGTTCCGCGTACTCCGCGGCCACGAATTCGCCCAACGCGGCCGTTGCCTTCTCGTCGAGAAAGCCGGCCAGCTCGGCCCGCCATGGGGCCGGCAGCATCTCCGCCAGATTCACGGTCTCCCTTTCTGTATTTGTCACTCGGTGAATTGTGCGATTCGCGTGGCCCAGGCGCCGCCGTGCGGCACCAGCTCGACCACGCGGGTGTCATCGTCGAGGCGGTCGATCCGCACCTGCAGGTATTCGTCGTTGAGCTGCTCGACCAGGCCCACGCCCCACTCGACCACGGTGACCGCGTCGTCGGCCGAGGCGTCCAGGTCGAGGTCGTCGATCTCGGCCCGGGGATCGGGGCTGTCGCCCAACCGGTACGCGTCGGCGTGCACCAGCGGGGTGCGGCCCCGATGGACCCGGGCGATGACGAACGTGGGCGACGTGATCGGCCCGGTCACCTCGAGCCCGGCCCCGATGCCCTGCACCAGCGCGGTCTTGCCGGCGCCGAGCGGGCCGGTCAGCAGCACCAGGTCGCCCGGGTGCAGGATCGTGGCCAGGCGCCGCCCGAACTCGCGGGTGTCGTCGACGGTGGGCAGCTTCACGAGATCTTCTCCAGGAACGGCAGCAGCGCGGCGTTGACCTCGTCGGCCTTCTCGAGCATCACCACGTGGCCGCTGTTGTCCACCTTGATCAGTTCGGCCTCGGGCAGGTGCCGCAGGATCTCTTCCGAGTGGGTCACCGGGGTCAGATAGTCCCGGGTGCCGACGATCACCAGCACCGGCACCCCGCGCAGGGCCGACAGGGCCGGGAAGCGGTTGTGGGTGTAGAGGGTGTGCAGGTATTTCGTCAGCGTCTCGACCGAGGTCTTGGAGTTCATGTGCTCCACGAACGTGACCAACGACGGACTGGGCTTGGGCTCACCGAACCCGTAGCGCCGGGTCAGCAGCCAGGCCAGGTCGGACGACACCACCCGGGCCCGGTCGATCGTGCTGCCGCCCAGGTTGGCCGCCTTGCCCCACAGCGGGAAGAAGGGCGCGCTGGCCCGGGCCACCAGCGTCGGCAGGCCCAGCTTGGTCTTGTCGATCAGACCGGCCGACGTGGACATGAGCACGACACCGGTGACCCGCTTACCGAACCATTCCGGGTACTGCTCAGCGAAAGCCATGATCGTCATGCCGCCCATGGAGTGCCCGACCAGGATGATGTGCCCCTCCGGCACCGCCGCGTCGAGCACCGCGGCCAGCGACTTGCCCAGCGCGGCGATGTCGTACTCGCCGGACTGCAGCCGACTCGACCGGCCGTGCCCGGGCTGGTCGTAGAAGACCAGGCGGTGCTCGCCCTGCTCGGTCAGCGCCTGGCGCTGGAAATAGAAGGTGCCCATGTCGAGCGCGAAGCCGTGCACGAAAACGATCGTCGGCTTGGCCTCGGACCCGGCCGGCTCGACGATCTCGACGTGCAGCTCGGTGCCGTCGGCCGCGGTGACGGTCATCTCGCTGTCGAACGGCTGGTCGCCGAAGGGCTCGTCGACGTGCGGGTCGCCGGGGGCGTTGACCGAGCGGCGCACCAGCACCCGTTCCACCGCGAACGCCGTGGCCAGGCCGGCCGCGAGCACGCCGACGGCGGCGCCGGCGATGCCGACCTGTTTGGCCCGCTTCGACGGCCCCTTGCTCATGCCGCACCCCCGTCGTAGACCCGCGGGACCCGGGTGCTGCCGAACCGGGTCACGATCTCGTAGTTGATCGTGCCGGTCACGGCGGCCCAGTCGTCGGCGGTCGGGCCGCCGTCGTCACCCGGACCGAACAGTGTCGCCACGTCGCCCGCGACCACCGGGTCGTCGCCGACGTCGAGCACGATCTGGTCCATGCACACACGACCGGCGACAGTGCGGCGCTTTCCGCCGAGCTGCACCGGCCCGGTGTTGGAGGCCGCCCGGGGCACGCCGTCGGCGTAACCCAGGGGCACCAGGGCCAGCGTCGTCTCGCGCTCGGTGAAGTAGGTGTGCCCGTAGGAGACGCCCTGGCCGGCCGGCACGCGCTTGGTCAGGGCAACCCGGGCCCGGGCGGTCATGGCGGGGCGCAGCCCGAACGTCTCACCCTCGACCGGGGACAGCCCGTAGACCGCGATGCCCGGTCGGACCAGGTCGTAGTGGGCGTCGGGCCGGGTCAGGGTGGCCGCCGAGTTGGCGATGTGCCGGTAGCGCGGGGTGATGCCGGAGCGCTCGGCCACGGCCAGCCCGTCGGCGAACGCGGCCAGCTGGTGGTCGACCGTCTCGTGGGTCGGCACGTCGGCGTAGACGAAGTGGCTCCAGACGCCGACGACCTCGATCTCGCCGTCGACCTGGGCCTTGGCCGCCGCCTCGAGCAGCGCGGGCCACTCGGCCGCGGTCGCGCCGCCCCGGGACAGGCCGGTGTCGAGCTTGAGATGGACCCGAGCCGTGCGCGCGGCCCGGCGGGCCGCGGTCACCAGCTCGCCCAGCAGCTCGAGGCTGCCCGCGTTGAGGTCGATGCCGGCCGCCACACCCTCGTGCAGCGGCAGGCCGGGCGAGTGCAGCCAGGCCAGCACCGGAACCTCGAACCCGGCCCGGCGCAGCGCGAGGCCCTCGTCGAGGGTCGCCACCCCGAGCCAGCTCGCGCCGCCGGCCAGCGCGGCCCGGGCCGACGGCAGCATGCCGTGCCCGTAGCCGTCGCCCTTGACCACCGCCATGACCTCAGCGGTGGTGCCGGCGCGCAGCAACGCGACGTTGTCCCGGATGGCGTCCAGATCAACCCGGACCTCGGCCTGCCACATGCCTTCCAGCCTACTGATCGGTATGACAGTTTCTGTTACGGCTGCTCAAGGGCGAGTTCACCCACCGTCGCGCGCAGCGCGGCGGCTATGTCGGGCGCGGTCACCGGGCCCGCCTCGGCGGCCCGCCGCCCGGCCAGCCCATGGGCGTACGCCGCCGCGGCCGCGGCCCGCTCGGGCGGCACCCCGGCCGCCAGCAGCGACCCCAGCAGCCCGGCCAGCACGTCACCACTGCCCGCCGTGGCCAGCGCGGCCGAGCCGGTCGGGTTGACCAGCGCCTCGCCGGCCGGGGTGGCCACGATCGTGCGGTCGCCCTTGAGCAGCACCACCGCGTTGGTCCAGGCGGCCAGCTTGAGGGCCGCCCCGACCCGGTCGGCGCCGGGCGCCTCGCCGGCCAGGCGCTTGAACTCGCCGTCATGCGGGGTGAGCACCATCGGCGCGTCCCGGCGCAGGTCTTTGGCGTGTTTGCCGTCGATCAACAGGGTCAGCGCGTCGGCATCGAGCACCACCGGCAACGACGTGGCCAGCACGCTGCGCAGGGTGGTGCGCGCCTCGTCGTCGGTGCCCAGGCCGGAGCCGCAGACCCAGGCCTGCACCCGCCCGGCCTCGGCCATACGGGGCGCGGCAACCACCGACGGATGGGCCCGGACGACCTCTTCGTGGGCGCTGCCGGCATAACGGACCATGCCCGTCGGACCGGCCAGGGCGCCGCTGACCCCGAGCAGCGCGGCGCCCGGATAGGTGGCGGAACCGGTGGCGATGCCGACCACGCCCCGGGTGTATTTGTCGGAGGCCGGACCGGGCTGCGGCCACCACTGCGCGACGTCGGCCGCGTCGGGCACGGAGAGCGCGGGATCGGCCCGCATGGCCGGCCCGAGACCGATGTCGACCAGCTCGACCTGGCCGCAGTGGACCGCGGCCGGGCCGACCACGTGGGCCGGCTTGAGGCAGCCGAAGGTGACCGTGACGTCGGCCGTCACCGCCTCGCCGGGCACGTCGCCGGTGTCGACGGCCACGCCGCTCGGCACGTCCACGGCGACCACCGCGGCTCGGGCCCCCGACCGCCCGCGCAACCCGTCCAGCCGCTTGACCAGGGCCGCGGCCGGCGCGCGGAGGCCGCCACTGGCCCCGATGCCGACGATGCCGTCGAGCACCAGGTCGGCGTTTTCCGGCAGCTCGCGCACGGTGAAGCCGCCGGCCGCGCGCAACGCCTGCAGGCCGGCCAGATGGACGCGCTCGGGCCGCAGCAGCAGCGCCCGCACCTGAGCGCCCCGCCGGGCCAGGGCCGCGCCCGCATAGAGCGTGTCGCCGCCGTTGTCGCCGCTGCCCACCAGCAACAGCACGCGGGCGCCGTAGACCCCGCCGGAGGCCTCGAGCAGCAGCGCGCACCGCCGCGCCAGCCCGGCCGCGGCCCGCTGCATCAGCGTGCCCTCGGGCAGCGCCGCCATCAGGATTCGTTCGGCCGCGCGCACATCCGCGACCCGCCATGCCTGCCGCACCTGTCCTCCAACCCTCTCCGACGAGACGATGCCGACTGTTCCAGCGCACGGCACCGACATTTTCGCGCCCGCGCCGGCCGGAACAGCCTCAGGATTCCGCGACGACCATGGCCGAGGCGATTCCGCCGTCGTGCGACAGCGAGAGGTGCCACCGGTTGATGCCACGCTCGACGGCCACCGCGGCCACGGTGCCGGAGACGGTCAGCCAGGGCCGCCCGTCGGGGTCGGCCACGATCTCGCAGTCGTGCCACAGCATGCCCGCGGGCGCGCCGAGTGCCTTGGCCACCGCCTCTTTGGCCGCGAACCGGGCGGCCAGCGACTCGGCCGACCTCGGGTTGCCGGACCCGCTCAGTCGCTCGCCCTCGGTGAACAGCCGCACCGCGAGCGAGGGCGTCCGGTCGAGGGCCCGCGCGAAGCGTTCCACCAGGACCACATCGATGCCGACAGCCACGATCACGGCCACAACCCTAGCGGTCGCCGCCCTCTAGCACGGGGCCGAGCCGCGGACGACGGCCTGTGGACAACCGGTGGCCGTCGTCCACAGGCCGTCCCACGCCCGCCCCGCGGCCCCTAACGTCGGCGCATCCCCAAGCCGGATCCAGGGAGGCCCCCGATGAACCCCGAGCTCGAAGTCGACCTTGAAGCGCTGCGACGCGCGGCGGCCGGCCTGGCCACCACCGGTGACCGGGTCACCGCGGCGACGGCGGCCGAACCGGCGACCCCGGCCGTCCCGCGCTGGGGCGCCGCCGACGCGGCTCAGCAGGCCGCCGAGGCCGCCCGGGGACAACTGGCGCTGCTCGGCGCCGAGGTCGCCGAGACGGCCCGCCGACTCGCCGAGTCGGCCGCGGCCTACGAACGGGCCGACGACCGGGCCGCCTCCCGCCTGCGGCTCGCCCGATGACCACCGAGGCCGTGCACCTGCGCCTGCGCGTCACCGACCCGGCGCGCTGGCAGGCCCTCGCGCTCTCCTGGCGACGCTGGGCCGCTCTCGCCGGCCGGCTGGCCGCCGAGTTCGGACCCCGGGTGGTCGCGGTCGGCGCCGGGTGGCGGGGCGCCGCGTCGGCCGCCGCGGCCCGCCGGCTCGACGACCTGCGGCGCCGGCTCACCCTGTTCCGGCTGCACTGCTGGCTCGCCGACCAGGTGGCCAGCGAGTTCGCGGCCGCCCTGAGCCGGGCCCGGGCGCTGCTCGGCCACGACCGGGCGGCCGCCCTCGCGCTGGCCGACCGGGCCGACCACGAGGCCGCCGACCGGCTCGGGCAGCTGACCATGGCCCTGCGCACCCCGCCGCAGCCGCCACCCGGGTCCGGCCGGCCCGACTGCACCACCTCGCCGGCCGAGGTCCACCGCTGGTGGTCCGGGCTGGCCACCGAGGAGCGCAACTGGCTGCTGGCCACCGAGGCGGCCTGGCTGGCCGGGCTCGACGGCCTGCCCGCCGCCGACCGGGACATCGCCAACCGCCTGCGGCTCGACGACCTCCGGGCCGAGCTCGACCGGGCGATCGCCGGCGCCACCGGGCGCGACCGCGACCGGCTGCGCGCGGTGCGCGACGGGCTGGCCGCCCTGAGCGACCGGCTGGCCGACGAGACCGGCCCGCGGGCCTACCTGCTACGTCTCGACATCGGTGAGGAGGGGCAGGCGGTGGTGGCGCTCGGCGACCCCGACCGGGCCACCAACGTGCTGACCCACGTGCCGGGGATGACGGCCGACCTGGCCTCGTTCGGCGGTGAGCTGGCCCGGGCCGAGCGGGTGGCCGGGCGGGCCGCCGAGCTCAGCCCGCAGGCTTCGACCAGCGCGGTGCTCTGGCTCGGCTACGACGCCCCCGATTTCGTCGACGAGGCCGCGAGCGCGCGCCGGGCCGAGGCCGCCGGGCCCGTGCTGCGCCACTTCCAGGAGGGGTTGCGGGCCGCGCACGAGGGCCCGCCGGCCCGCCAGGTGGTGCTCGGCCACAGCTACGGCTCGCTGGTGGTCGGTCAGGCGGCGGCCGCGGGCGGGTTCGCGGCCGACGGCGTCGTTTTCGTCGGTTCGCCCGGCGTCGGGTCCGACTCGGCCCGGGAGCTGCGCATGCCCACCGGCGAGGTCTGGTCGACCACCTCGCGCAGCGACGTCATCCAGTACGCGGCGGTCGCGCCCGGCGGGTTCGTCCGCGATCTGGCGGTGGCGGCGGCGGTGCCGGTGACCGGCCCGTGGCTGGCCTTCGGGCGGCCCGAGCACGACCTGTGGTTCGGCCCCAACCCCAGCGACCCGGAATTCGGGGCCCGGGTGTTCGCGAGCGCCCCCGGCAGCGGCCACGCCGGCTACTGGGACCGCGGCACGCCCTCGCTCGACACGATGGCCGCCATCACGCTGGGCACAGCGCGATGACGGCCATGAGGCGCGGCGGTGGACTACTCGACGGTGACCGACTTCGCCAGGTTGCGGGGCTGGTCGACGTCGTGGCCGCGGGCCGAGGCGATCTCGCAGGCCAGGATCTGCAGCGGCACGGTGGTCATCAGCGGGGCCAGCAGGGTCGGCGTGGCCGGCACGGGGATCAGGTGGTCGGCGTACGCGGCCACGCTGTCGTCGCCCTCCTCGGCGATCACGATCGTGCGGGCGCCACGGGCCCGGACCTCCTGAATGTTCGAGACGACCTTGTCCCGCATGACGCCGCGGCCGGCCGGCGACGGCACCACGCAGACCACCGGCGTGCCCTCGTCGATCAGCGCGATCGGCCCGTGCTTGAGCTCACCGGCGGCGAAGCCCTCGGCGTGCATGTAGGCGAGCTCCTTGAGCTTGAGCGCGCCCTCCAGGGCCACCGGGTAGCCGACATGCCGGCCGATGAAGAGCACGGTCGAGGCGGTCTTGAGGTCGCGGCCGAGCGCGCGCACGTCCTCCATCGAGCCCAGCAGCCGGCGCAGGCTGTCCGGGGTGCTCTGCAGCTTTTCGACCACGGCGGCGACCTCGTCGGCGTACATGACGCCGCGGATCTGGGCCAGGTGCAGGCCGATCAGGTAGCAGGCGGCCAGCTGGGTCAGGAAGGCCTTGGTCGAGGCGACCGCGATCTCGGGGCCGCCGTGCGTGTAGAGCACCGCGTCCGACTCGCGCGGGATGGTCGAGCCGTTGGTGTTGCAGATGGCCAGCACGCGGGCCTTCTGTTCCTTGGCGTGGCGCAGCGCCATCAGCGTGTCCATCGTCTCGCCGGACTGGCTGATCACGATGACCAGCGTCGAGCGGTCGAGGATCGGGTCGCGGTAGCGGAACTCGCTGGCCAGCTCGACCTCGCAGGGCAGCCGCACCCAGTGCTCGATCGCGTACTTGGCCACCATGCCCGCGTTGTACGAGGTGCCGCAGGCGATGATGAAGATCTTGTCGACGTCGCGCAGGTCCTGGTCGGTCAGGCGCACCTCGTCGAGCACGATCTCGCCGCGGTCGGAGAGCCGGCCCAGCAGCGTGTCGGCGATCGCCTGGGGCTGCTCGGCGATCTCTTTGAGCATGAAGTAGTCGTAGCCGCCCTTCTCGGCGGCGGCCGCGTCCCAGTCGACGTGAAACTCCTTGCCGTCCTGGGGCGAGCCGTCGAAGCCGGTGATCTCGATGCCGGCCGGCGTGATCAGCACCACCTGGTCCTGGCCGAGCTCGATCGCCTCACGGGTGTGCTCGATGAAGGCCGACACGTCGCTGGCCAGGAAGTTCTCGCCATCGCCGCGGCCCACCACGAGCGGCGAGTTGCGCCGGGCGGCGACGACCGCGTCGGGCACCTCGACGTCGATGGCGAGCAGGGTGAAGGCGCCCTCGAGCCGGCGCACGGTGCGGCGCATGCCCTCGGCCAGCAGCTGCGGTCCCTCGGCCTGACCCGACTCGCGCAGCGCGCGCATCTCGGCCGCGAGCAGGTGGGCGGCGCACTCGGTGTCGGTGTCGCTCGTGAACTCGACGCCGGTCGCCTCGAGCTCGGCCCGCAGCCGGGCGAAGTTCTCGATGATGCCGTTGTGGATGACCGCGACCCGGCCGTCCTGCGAGACGTGCGGATGGGCGTTGCGGTCGGTCGGGCCGCCGTGCGTCGCCCACCGGGTGTGCCCGATGCCGATGTGACCGGCCGCGATGCCGGGCTCGGCCGCCTCGGCCAGCGCCTTCTCGAGGTTGGCGAGCTTGCCTGCCTTCTTCTCGGTCAACAGGGCGCCGTCGTCCACCACGGCGACACCGGCGGAGTCGTACCCGCGGTATTCCAGCCTGCGCAGTCCGTCAATAACGATGCTGAGCGCCGGACGACCGCCGACGTACCCCACGATGCCACACATGGCCGCGACTCTAGCCGACGAATGCTCACCCGTCATGCGCGAGAAGCACCCTTTCGAGCACACGGTCTGCGCAGAACAGACCGAAAGGCCGACGGCGCCCTCGGACGGCTGGCGTCGTTGGCGTACCGTCGGCTACCGCGCCACAACTGCGCGCTCGCTTCGGGAGACATGTTGAGCAATCAGCCCGACAATCGGCAGCCAGACGGCACTTCTGAGCCGGCTTCGCCTCGCCCGCCGTCGTTCCGGCCCGGGTCGGCGCCGCTGCCCCAGCCGCCGAATCCCGACTACCCGCCGACGTCGGAGTTCCCGGCCACCCCGACGGACCAGTTCCCGCCGCAGGCGTACGGCCCACCACCGGGGTACGGCCCGCCGCCCGGTTACGGTCCGCCGCCGGGTTACGCCCAGCCCGGTTACCCGCCGCAGCCGCCCTATCCGGGCCCGCCCGGCCGCCCGCCGCGCAAGAGCAAGCTGCCGATCGTCGCCGTCCTCGTGGCGATCACCTTGCTGCTCTGCGGCGGCGTGGCCACCGCGGGCGTGCTCATCGCGCGCAACGTGGCCGACCGGGCTGAGAAGGCGGTCGACTCCCTGCCGTCGGCCGTGCCCCAGCTCCCGGAATTCCCCACCGAAGCGCCGCAGATCCCCGACCTGCCGACCGAACTACCCAGCCTGCCCGCCGCCCCCGGTCTCGACAGCCGGCAGATCTCGGTGACCTACGAGGTGACCGGCGAGGGCCAGGCGTCGCAGATCCTGTACGTCGAGAAGCTGGGCGGCAGCCCGAAGCGGCTCGAGAACGTCGATCTGCCGTGGAAGTTCACCACCAAGATGGAGACGCCGACGCTGGTCTCGGTGGTCGCGATGCGGATCGGCACGTCGGAGGGCACGATCAGTTGCCGGGCCGTGGTCGACGGGGCCGAGGTCAAACAGCGCACGTCGAGCGCGAGCACCGTGGCCACGGCTTCGTGCACGCACTTCGCGATCGACTGAGCGCGGAACCCGGCCACGCGGGCGACTGGAAGACTGAGCGGGAACTGCTGAGCAGGAGGCGACCACACGTGACGAGCGACCCGCTGGTCGAACGGATGCGGCCGTTCGGCACCACCATCTTCACCGAGATGTCGGCCCTGGCCACCCGCACCGGGTCGATCAACCTGGGCCAGGGCTTCCCGGACACCGACGGCCCGCCCGAGATGCTGGCCGCGGCCGCGCGGGCCCTTCAGCAGGGCGCCAACCAGTACCCGCCCCTGCCCGGCATCCCCGCCCTGCGCGAGGCGATCGCCGAGCACGAGCGGCGCTTCTGGGCCCTGCCCCGCGACCCCGGCACCGAGGTGGTCGTCACCGCCGGCGCCACCGAGGCCGTCGCGGCCGCGATCCTGTCGCTCTGCGAGCCCGGCGACGAGGTCGTCACGTTCGAGCCGTACTACGACTCCTACGCCGCCTCGATCACGCTGGCCGGAGCCGTCCGGCGGCCGGTGACGCTGCGGCCGGGGGCCGGTGGGCGCTACGAGTTCGACGAGGCCGAGCTGCGGGCCGCGTTCGGGCCGCGCACCCGGCTGGTGCTGCTCAACTCGCCCCACAACCCGACCGGCAAGGTCTTCACCCGGGCCGAGCTCGACCTGATAGCCGCGCTCTGCCGGCAGCACGACACCTACGCCGTCACCGACGAGGTGTACGAGCATCTGGTCTTCACCGACGCCGCCGAGCCGCACATGCCGCTGGCCGGCCGGCCCGGCATGCACGAGCGCACGCTGCGCATCTCGTCGGCCGGCAAGACCTTCTCGTGCACGGGCTGGAAGGTGGGCTGGGCGACCGGTCCGGCCCGCCTCGTGTCCGCCCTGACGCGGGTCAAGCAGTTCCTGACCTTCGTCAACGCCGGCCCGCTGCAGCCGGCCGTGGCCGTGGCGCTGGGGCTCGGCGACGACTACTTCACCGGCTTCCGCGACGAGCTCCAGGCCCGGCGCGACCACCTGACGGCGGGGCTGACCGAGGCCGGGTTCGCGGTACAGCCGTCGGACGGCACGTACTTCGTGACGGCCGACATCCGGCCGCTGGGCGGGACGGACGGCATCGAGTTCTGCCGCGGGCTGCCCGAGCGGTGCGGCGTCGTGGCTGTGCCGACCCAGGTGTTCTACGACGACCGGGCCGCCGGCCGCCATCTGATCCGGTTCGCCTTCTGCAAGCGCGAATCCGTGATCGACGAGGCGGCCCAGCGGCTGGCCAAGCTGGGCCGGGGATAGCGAACGGGCCGGCCCTCGAAAGGACCGGCCCGTGCTCGTCGTCTGTCGATCAGGCGGGGGACGCC
Source organism: Paractinoplanes aksuensis (assembly GCF_024137025.1). Lineage (GTDB taxonomy): Bacteria > Actinomycetota > Actinomycetes > Mycobacteriales > Micromonosporaceae > Actinoplanes > Actinoplanes aksuensis. Next base: position 137,513 of record NZ_JAMYJR010000039.1, on the reverse strand, counting down.
GCCCGGACTTCTTCGGCGATCCGCTCGGCCACATCGCGGGCCTGCTCCTCGGTGGCGGCCTCGACCATCACCCGGACGAGGGGCTCGGTGCCCGACGGGCGCAGCAGCACCCGGCCGGTCTCGCCCAGCTCGTTCTCGGCCAGCGCCACGGCGGCCTGCACGGCGGGGGCCGAGGCGCCCGCGTCCCGGTCGCCGACGCGGACGTTGATCAGCACCTGCGGCAGCGGGTGCACGACCGCGGCCAGGTCGGCCAGCGACTTGCCGGTCGACGCCAGCTGGGCCATCAGGTGCAGGCCGGTCAGCACGCCGTCGCCGGTGGTGGCGTAGGCCGGCATGACGATGTGCCCGCTCTGCTCGCCGCCCAGGGCCAGGCCCCGGGCTCCCAGTTCCTCGAGCACGTAGCGGTCGCCGACCTTGGTCTCGATCAGCTTGATGCCGGACTGCTTCATGGCGATCCGCAGCCCGAGGTTGCTCATCACGGTCGCGACCAGGGTGTCGTCGGTCAGCGTGCCGGCGTCGCGCATGGCCAGGGCCAGGATGGCCATGATCTGGTCGCCGTCGACGACGTCGCCCGAAGCCGTCACGGCCAGGCAACGGTCGGCGTCGCCGTCGTGGGCCAGGCCCAGGTCGGCCCCTTCGGCCAGCACGGCCTCGCGGACCTGGTCGAGGTGGGTCGAGCCGCACTCGTCGTTGATGTTCAGGCCGTCGGGGTCGGCATGGATCGCGATGACCTCGGCGCCCGCCTCCTCGTAGGCGACCGGCGCGACCTCGCTGGCCGCGCCGTTCGCGCAGTCGACCACGACCTTGACGCCGGCCAGGCTGTGCGGGGTCGAGCCGACCAGGTGCTTCACGTAGTGCTCGGCCCCGTCCAGCAGGTCGTGCACCCGTCCGATGCCGGCGCCGGTCGGGCGGCCGATCAGCCCGTGCCCGTCCGCGACGGCCTGCTCGATCCGCTCCTCCAGCTCGTCCGGCAGCTTGGTGCCACCGGCGGCGAAGAGCTTGATCCCGTTGTCGGGCATCGGGTTGTGCGAGGCCGACAGCATCACGCCGAGGTCGGCGTTGGTCTGGCCGACCAGGAAGGCCACGGCCGGGGTGGGCAGCACGCCGACCCGCACGACGTTGGCCCCGGCACTGGTCAGCCCGGCGACCACGGCCGCCTCGAGCATCTCGCCGCTGGCCCGCGGATCACGCCCGACGATCGCCAGCGGCTGGTGGCTGCTGTCGCTCTCGACCAGCACCCGCGCGGCCGCGACGGCGACGCTGAGGGCCAGTTCCGGGGTGAGAAGCTCGCCGTTCGCGAGCCCGCGTACGCCGTCGGTGCCGAACAGACGCCCCATGGCGGCTTCCTTTCCCCGGATTCACCCCTGAGGGGAGGCGCGCCGGGTGCGCTGAGAAGGGGTGGGAACGCAAAACGGCCGGGCCGGCCTCCTGAAGAACACCAGGGGGCGCAACCCGGCCGTGTCAGACTCGGCGCAAAATCAGCGCTTCGAGTACTGCGGAGCCTTACGGGCCTTCTTGAGACCGTACTTCTTGCTCTCCTTGACGCGGGCGTCACGGGTGAGGAAGCCGGCCTTCTTGAGAGCGGGACGGTCGTCGGGCTCGTTGGTGATCAGAGCCCGGGCGATGCCGAGGCGCAGCGCGCCGGCCTGGCCGGTGATGCCGCCGCCCCGCAGGTTCGCGATGACGTCGAACTGCTCTTCCTTCTCCGCGGTGACGAGCGGCTCACGGATGAGCTGCTGGTGCACCTTGCTGGGGAAGTAGGCCTCGAGGTCGCGGTTGTTGCAGGTGATCTTGCCGGTGCCGGGGACGAGGCGCACCCGGACGATGGCCTCCTTGCGGCGGCCGACGGTCTGGATCGGACGACCACCGGGACGCGGGGCGCGGACCGCAGCCGGCGCGGGCGTCTCGACCACGACGACGGTCTCGGCGGGCTCTTCGACGACGACGGCCGCCTCAGCGGGCTCTTCGACGGTCTCGACGACCTCGGGCTCGGTGCTGTCGGACATGCTGCTGCCTTCTCCCGCGCTCACTGCGCGATCTGGGTGATCTCGAACGGCTGGGGCTGCTGCGCGGCGTGCGGGTGCTCAGCGCCCGGGTAGACCTTCAGCTTCTTGATGATCTGCCGCGCGAGCTTGTTGTGCGGGAGCATGCCCTTGACGGCCAGCTCGATCGCCTTCTCGGGGCGCTTGCTCAGCAGCTCCTCGTAGCCGACCTGCTTGAGGCCGCCCGGGTAACCCGAGTGGCGGTAGGCGACCTTGGTCTGCCGCTTGTTGCCGGTCAGAGCGACCTTGCCCGCGTTGATGATCACCACGAAGTCGCCGGTGTCGACGTGCGGGGCGAAGGTGGGCTTGTGCTTGCCGCGCAGGAGAGTGGCGGTGTGGGTGGCCAGGCGACCCAGAACGACGTCAGAAGCGTCGATAATGTGCCACTGACGCTCGATCTCACCCGGCTTCGGGCTGTACGTACGCACAGAATTACCTTGTCTTGTCGTCGGTCTGGGGTCGCGCGCTGGTCGCGGCGAACGCGAGCGTCAAGCCTACCTGTGAAGGCGGACTCGCAGCTGTCGCACAACAGCAGGCAACAATACCCGCCTGCGCGGCGCGTGGTCAAAACGTGCGAGGAGCAACACGATCGGTGGCCCCGCCCACGGACCCCAGATGGGTACGGACGCGACCTCCAAGAATAACCGTTGCCAAGCATACCCGCCCTCGGAGACGCGCCCGACACCGGGATCGGGCGTCACGTAGGTCACAGGTCGGTGCGTCTTAGCAGGCTTGAAACAAACGGGACGCAAGGGCGAAATTCCTCACCGGCACGCTTCCGGCATGGCCAATGGTGCGGACACCTCGACGACGCGGGCCCAGCGTGGCCCAGGCGTGCGCCGGGGACGCACTATAGATAGGCCACCGTCAGGGTTGAGGACGGACCTGACGGTGACCGCTGGACCGGCTTCCCGGTCCGGCGAAGAGGAGTCGTGGCGCGGGCCGGCCGGAGGTACGGCGGAGACCGCAGGCGTGACATGGGAGCGGGTCGACGCTGAGGACGGCGGGATCCGAGCGTGCCCTTCGGTGGACCGGACGGCCCCGCCACGACTTCTGATGACGAAAAAAGAGCCCGGATGATCATCCCGGCCGCCGCCCTGGCCGAGCCGGCCGCGTCTCTCTCCGGGTTCACGGTGGGGGTCACCGCCGACCGCCGGCGGGACGAGCTGGCCCACCTGCTCGAGAGCCGCGGCGCCCGGGTGGTGCTCGCCCCGGCCCTGCGGATCGTCCCGATCGCCGACGACGCCGAACTGCGGGCGGCCACCCGCGCCTGTCTCGACACCCCGCCCGACATCGTGCTGGTCAACACCGGCATCGGCATGCGGGGCTGGCTCGAGGCGGCCGAGGGCTGGGGCCTGGCCGAGCCCTTGCGGGCCGTGCTCGCCCAGGCCTACCTGGTCGCCCGCGGGCCGAAGGCGCGGGCCGCGGTGCGCGCGGCCGGCCTGCACGAGCAGTGGTCGCCCGAGGGCGAGAGCTACGAAGAGGTCGCCGATCATCTGCGGGCCCGCGGCCTCGACGGTCTGACCGTGGCGATGCAGCTGCACGGCGAGAGCCAGCCCGAGTACACCGAGGCCCTGGAACAGGCCGGGGCCCGGGTGATCGAGGTGCCGGTGTACCGCTGGGCCGCGCCCACCGACCCCGCGCCGCTGCACCGCCTGGTCGACCTGATCACGGCCCGCCTGGTCGACGCGGTCACGTTCACCGCCGCGCCGGCGGTCCAGGCACTGCTGCGCACGGCCGGCCCGAGCTCGGACGCCGTGCTGGCCGCCCTGCGGGGTGATGTGCTGGCCGCCTGCGTGGGGCCGGTGACGGCCGCTCCCCTGCGCCGCCACGACGTTCCGGTGGTCACGCCGACCCGGGCCCGGTTGAGCTCGCTGGTCCGCACGATCGCCGACGAGCTGCCGAAACGGGCGCTGTCGCTCGAAGTGGCCGGTCACGCCCTGATCCTGCGGGGCCACGCGGCCATAGTCGACGGCGAGCTTCGGCCACTGGCGCCGGCCCCGATGGCGGTGCTGCGCGCGCTGGCCGCGGTGCCGGGCCGGGTGCTGTCCCGAGCGGCCCTGCTGCACGCGCTTCCGCGCGGCGCCGACGAACACGCCGTGGAAATGGCTGTGGCCCGCCTACGCGCGGGCCTGAGCGTCCCCGGGGTCGTGCAAACCGTGGTCAAGCGCGGCTACCGCCTGCCGGTCTGACGCTGCCGTCTTTGACCTTTGCCTTTGGGCGCAACCATTCACGCACGTCGCCGTGGTGGGGTGAGCGTTCTGGGCGCGCCAGCGCCCAGCTCACCCCGCCGCGGCCCTCGGCGGGAGCAGCGGCCTGTCACCCACCGCCCCGCCACGACATACGATTTTGACTTAGCAGGAGCGGCGTCACCCACCGCCCCGCTACGACATCTGCGTTTGATTTATCCGACGGTCGCCGGATACCCACCACTCTGCTCAGCGACCAGTGTCGCCATCGCATGTTCCACAACCCCGACCAAAACCTGCTTGACCGAGTCGCGGTGGCGGGCGTCGCACATGACCAGCGGCACGTGGGCCGGAATGGCCAGGGCTTCCCGCACCTCGTCCGGCTCGTACCGGGGCGCGCCGTCGAAGCAGTTCAACGCGACCAGGTACGGCAGATGCCGGTTCTCGAAGTAGTCGAGCGGGGCGAACGCGTCGGCGATGCGCCGTGTGTCGACCAGCACGGCCGCGCCGACCGCACCGCGGATCAGCTCGTCCCACATGAACCAGAACCGGGTCTGCCCGGGGGTGCCGAAAAGGTAGAGGATCAGGTCGTCGGCCATCGTGATGCGGCCGAAGTCCATCGCCACCGTGGTGGTCCCCTTGCCGGGCACCTTGGACGCGTCGTCGATCCCCTGCCCGGCCGAGGTCATCACGGCCTCGGTGGTCAGCGGCTCGATCTCGGAGACCGCTCCGACCAGCGTCGTCTTGCCCACACCGAAACCACCGGCGACGACGATCTTCGCCGAGGTGATCTCTTTGGGTTGCGCCCCCGCCCGCTCAGAGCTTGCGAAGTCCACTCAACACCCTTTCCAGCAGATCCATCCGCTCCGTGAACCCAGTTTTGGGAGCGGCGCTGTGCAACGACAGCAGCCCGTCGGCCACCATGTCCGCGACGAGCACTCGCGCCACACCCAGCGGAAGCCGGGAGAGCGCTGCGAGCTCGGCCAACGATTGCGCCTTCGCCTCGCACAGCACGGCGATGCGGTATTTGTCATGCCCGGCGAACCGGGCCTCTTGCAGACCGGCCTGGCTGGCGACCAGGACCGCCTCGATCGGGATGTCCCGACGCGGCTCCGTGCGTCCGCGGGTGACCGCGTACGGGCGTACCAGGTTGCCTCTCGGGTCCTGTGGCTGGCCCACGCGCGTTCACCCCCTTCCGTCGAGCCGGCGACTAATGACTGACTGCTTCGCGTGCCGCCGGCGACAACGAGGCGCCGACCCGCTCGACCAGCAGGGCCATCTCGTAGCCGACCTGGCCCACGTCGCAGCTGCGGGCGGCCAGCACGGCCATCGAGGAGCCGTCGCTGATCGACATGAGGAACAGGTAACCGCTGTCCATCTCGATGATCGTCTGGTTGACCGCGCCCGCGCTGAACATGCGGGAGGCGCCGTCGGTCAGGCTGACCACGCCGGAGGTGATCGCGGCGAGCTGGTCGGCGCGGTCGGCCGGCAGGTCGCGCGACGCCGCCAGCAGCAGACCGTCGGCGGACACCGCCACGACGTGAGCGATGCCGGCGACGCTGTTGGCGAAGTTGTTGAGCAGCCAGCCCATGTCCTGCATGGTGGGGGGCCTGGTCACCGTTAGTTCTCCTTAGCCTGGGTGGCGGACTCGGCGGAGCCGTCCGTCCGTCCACGTTGCACACCCCGGTGGTACGCGGAGAGGAGTCCGCGGACCTCGTCGGGACTGCGCCTGTTCTGGTTGCGCGGCCCGGGCTGTACGCCGCCGGGCACCAGCTGCGCTTGGGGGACTCGTTTGGGGAGGCCGGACCGCGTGGTGCCGGCGTCGACGGGTTCCGCCGCTGCCATTGCCTTCTGCCACCCCTCGTCGGCCGTTGTCCGCCACCTGTCCTCGGCCGCGGGGCGCGGCTTCGGCACGGACGGTCCATTGTGCCCGGTGCTCGCCGGGGCGGCCGCCGGGGCCGCTGGGGCGGGCGGAGCGGGCGGCGGTGAGACCGGCGCGGGGGCCGGGGCCTCCGGGACCGGGTTCGCCTGAGCCGGCGGGCTGTTCGGGGGCGGGGCGTAGCCGGCGGTCGGCATGCCCCACTCCTCCTGGCTCGCCGCCTCGTGATCGCGGAACCAGCTCTGCTGCATCTTCACGAAGATCGGAGCGTCGTTGCGCTCGTCCGGCGTCGGGGTGAGCGGTGGCGCGGGCACCGGCGGCATCGCGGCCAGCGCGGCGCCCCAGGAGCTGCCGGTCGGCGGGGCCGGCGGGGACACCGGCTCGGGCACGACCGGGGCCGGGGCCGGGATGACCGGGGTGGCCGCGGTCGCGGCGGCGAAGCCGTTCATCGTCGTCGAGCTCGCCGTGGCGTCGACGGTCTTGGAGATCCGGGTCGGCAGCGGGGGCCGGTTCGGCGTCGGCTGCACCTCGGGGTCGGACGGCGGGCGCTGGGACGGGAACATCGGCAGCTGCGGGTGCGCGTTGTGCGGCTGCGGGGTCGGCTCGCGCCACGGCTCGGCCGCGATCGTCGGCAGCGTCGCGGTGGCGGCCCGGCCCACCTGAGAGTCCCAGCTGCCACCGGAGTACGGGGTGCTGCCCAGCTCTTGCGGCCGGGCCGGCGGGTCGAGGCGCCGCGACGGCAGCACGACGATGCTGCTCGGCAGCGTGACCTGGGCGACCGTGCCGCCCTCGATGTTGGCCCGCAGCTCGACCCGGATGCCGTAGCGCGAGGCGAGCCGGCCGACCACGGCCAGACCCATCAGGCGGAACGCGGCCACGTCGACGCTGGGCGGCTCGGCCAGGCGGCGGTTGAGCTGGTCCATCTGCTCCTCGGACATGCCGAGACCGCGGTCCTCCACCTGGATCACCACGTAGTCGCGGATGCGCCGGCCGTCGGCGACCACGATCGTGTTGGGCGGGGAGAACCGGGTGGCGTTGTCGAGCAGCTCGGCGACCAGGCGCACCACGTCGTTGACGGCGAGGGCGGCGATCGAGATGTCGGTGTCGACCGTGCCGAACTCGATGCGGTTGTAGAGCTCGACCTCGGACTGGGAGGCCCGCAGCGCGTCGACCAGCAGCGCGTCCTCGCGTCGGGGGGCGCTGGAGTCGGCGCCCGCCAGCACCAGCAGGTTCTCGTCGTTGCGGCGCATCCGGGTGGCCAGGTGGTCGAGCTCGAAGAGCTGCGCGAGCCGCTTCGGGTCTTCCTCGGTGCGCTCGATCTGGTCGAGCTCGCCGATCATCCGGTCGACCAGCGACTGCGACCGGCGGGCCAGGTTGAGGAACATCGTCGAGACGCTGGTGCGCAGGGCGGCCTGCTCGGCCGCGATGCGGACGGCCTCGCGGTGGACCACGTTGAAGGCCTGGGCGACCTGGCCGATCTCGTCGCGGTTGGGCAGCTTGATGGGGTCGCGGACCTGGCGCACGATGTCGTCGGCGCCGCCCTCACCGAGGTTGCGGGCGTCGCGCAGCTTGGCCACGGCGTCGGGCAGGTCGCGGTTGGCCACGGCCAGCGCGCCCTCCCGCAGCCGGCGCAGCGACAGGTTGAGCGAGCGGGCCAGGATGACGGCGAGCACGATGGCGATGATCAGCACGAGCACGACCAGGGCCGACTCGATCGCGGCCTGGCGGACGACGCTGTCGCGGTCGGCCGAGGCCTGCTCGACCACGTCGGACTCGAGCTCCTGCTCGGCCCAGCGCATCAGGTCGACCACCGCGCCGAAGGACTCGGTGATCTCGAGCGCCGTGACCGAGCCGCCGGCGCCGGCCCGGGCGAGCCGGGTGGCCACGTTGTCGACCAGGTTGACGGCGTCGCCGCTGACCACGTTGTCGACCAGGGAGCGCTGGGCCGGGTCGGCAACCAGCGAGAAGGCCAGCAGCGCCTCCTGCTGGCTGGTCTGGCTGGCGATGAACGCGGTGCGCTGCTCGGCGCTGAGGTCGTTGGTGATCCGGGCGGCGTACGACACCGCCTCCTGATCGGCCGTGCCGGCCTTGGCCCGGGCGAACGCGGCGATGGCGCGCAGCCGGTCGGCCACCTCGCCGTCACCGGCGTACTGACTGACCGCCTCGCCGTACGCGACGAGGTCGGTGATGACCACGCTGTAGCGGGACACGGCCTCGGCGACGGCGATGCCGTTCCGGTCGCCGACCGCCGTGCGGGTGGCGTCCATCGTGTTCAGGTGGTCGTCGATGCGGGCCAGGCGGTCGCGGACGGCGCCCGGCGGATCGTCGATGCCGGCCCGGTTGGCCCGGTAGACCTGGATCTGCGCGTCGCTGTTGCGGACGGCCGTCTGGTAGGCGTCGGCCCCGCTGCGGGGGTTGCCGACATAGGCGGCGGCCGCCATGCGCTCGACGTGCAGCAGCTGGGTGAGACCCGAGATGTCGGTCTCGAGTTTGGTCAGTTCCTCGACCGTGCCCGCCTCGGCGGCGCGCTGTCCGACGTCGACCAACCGGGTGGTGGCCAGTGCGACGACGGCGACGAGGGGAACGACCAGGATCAGAGCCAGCTTGGCGCGGATCCGGGCGTCTCTCAGACGAGGAAAGACACCACGACGCGCCACCTGGGTCGAGGATCCGGTGCTCAAGACTTCTCCTCCGTGGTCTTCCCCATGGCTCTTCGCCCGCAGAACCTCGCGCGGCCCGGGAATTTCATCAGAACGGACATCCCTTTGGGAAGTCTGGAAACACCCGGAAACGAACTTCGTGTCCGACTGCAAGGAAACTCGCGCGTTCTACTTTCGACACGATTAGCGCTTTGACGTGCACGAATATATCGACCGCGACATTAAGTGACGACCTGGTCACCGCTTATCCCCCATTTTTCTACCAGTATGTGAGACAAGCGTCTCGCTCCATCGATGGGGCGCCGCTTGACCAGGGGCCTTCACGTTGGCAAGGTTTGGCGCGATCGAACGGACACGCTGTCCGTGTCGGCGTGCCCGCCGCCGGACCACGATGCTGCCGTCCCCTTCGCCTTCCCGCCCCTCTAGGAGGCACCTCCCGTGCGGCTCCCCCGCATCACGGCGGCCACTGCCGTGGCATCGATGCTTCTCGCCGGCGCGGCCGGCTGCACGTCCGACGACGACAGCGCCGACGGTGGCAGCGACACCGTGGTGATCGCGGCCGACCTCAACAACTCGTCGGCGGTCGACACCGCGTACGCCCGCGCCCTGCAGTTGCGGATCGAGCAGATCAACGCCTCGGGCCAGCTGGGCGAGCGCAAACTGGAACTGCGCACCCAGGACAACCGGAACGACCCGACGTCGTCGCTGCGCAACATCAGCACGTTCGCCGACGACCCGCGGGTCGCCGCCGTCGTCACCGGCACCTGCGACCAGTGCGTGGTCGGCGCGGCCAAGACGATCAACGACAAGACGATCCCGACGATCGCGCTGGCCGCCTCGGACGAGGTCACCAACCCGGTCACCGAGCGGCAGTACGTCTTCAAACTCGGGCCCAACTCGGCCGACAGCGCCGCCGCGCTGGTCACTGAGTTCAACCGGGCCCGCTACAAAAAAATCGCGGTGCTGCACACCAACGACCTCTACGGCCGGGGCGCCAGCGCCGCCCTGACCGACGCGTTGCAGGGCGGAACCATCGCGGTCACGGCGACCCGCGCGGTCAAGCCGGCCGCCAGCGACATCGCCCAGTCGGTCGGCACCCTGACCGACACCGAGCCCGACGCCCTGGTCGTGCTCACCCCGCCCGACCTGGCTCAGCAGGCCGCCATCGACGCCCGGGCCGCGGACTTCCGCGGGCGCATGTACTTCGACTCGGCCGCGGCGAGCGACCTGTTCATCCCGCGCGGCGCCGCAAGCGCGACAGCCAACGCGACGATGGTGTTCACCCAGATCCTGGCGATCGACGACGTGATCGCGACGACCCCGGCCAAGTCCTCGCGCAAGCAGTGGTTCCGCGACTACACGTCCCGGTACGGCAGCTACTCGGGCGTGGCCTCGTTCGCAGCCGACGCGGCCGACCTGATCGCCGACGCGGTGGCCCGGGTCGGCGCCGACCGCCCGCGGATCCGCGAGATCATCGAGACCTCCCAGGTCGACGGGCTGTCCGGTCCGATCCGCCTCACGCCCGACAACCACTCCGGGCTGATGCCGCAGGCCCTGACCCTGCTGGTCGCGCGTAGCGGTCGCTGGCGGCTGGCGTCATGATCCGGATCAACCAGGTCTCGCGCACCTTCACCGGGCGCTCGGGCACGGTCGAGGCGCTGCGCGACGTCAGCCTCGAGGTCGGCAACGGCGAGTTCGTGGCCGTGGTCGGCCGCTCCGGCTGCGGCAAGTCGACGCTGCTGCGCCTGATCGCGGGTCTGCTGCCGCCGACCGCGGGCCGCGTCGACGTGGGTGGCGAGCAAGTGATCAAGCCGCGGCGCGACGTGTCCATGATGTTCCAGCGCCCGGCCCTGCTGCCGTGGCGCACGGTGCTCGACAACGTGCTGCTGCCGGTGCAGATCTTCGGCTGGCGCAAGGCGCAGTACCGCGACCGCGCCCACGAGCTGCTCGCCCTGACCGGCCTGACCGGCTTCGAGAAGCGGCTGCCGCACGAGCTCTCGGGCGGCATGCAGCAGCGGGTGGCGCTGTGCCGCGCGTTGATCGGCAAGCCTCAGGTGATGCTGATGGACGAGCCGTTCTCGGCCCTCGACCCGCTGATCCGGGAAGAGCTCTCGATCGAGCTGCAGCGCATCCACATGGAGCAGGAAGCGACCACGGTCTTCGTCACCCATTCGATCGACGAGGCGGTGCTGCTGGCCGACCGGGTCGTCGTGCTCAGCCCGCGACCGGGCCGGGTCCGCGAGATCGTCGAGGTGCAGATCCCCCGCCCGCGCACCCTGGGGCGGACGGCGCACTCCGACGAGGTGGCGCGCAGCAGCGCGCTTCTCCATGATCTTTTGATGGCCTGAACAGACACTCTCCGTATAAATATCTAAGCGGGATTTTAAGAATCGACCCCCGCTGTTGAGCGCGTAGGCGAGGAAACCGTAACGTGCCGGGCATGGCTTTTCGCACCTGGGCGAAGTTGGTGGGAACCGCATTCGGCGCCGCTGCGCTGGTGGGGGCCGGTCAGCTGGGCCTGGCCTACGGGCTGGGCGTCCTGAACTTCTCCCGTGTCGTCGAGGTCACCGCGCGTGACGCGTGGACCGCTGAGCTGGCCTGGGTCTCCTGGTTCGCCCTGACCGCAGCCGCGGCCGGCGGGCTGGCGGCCCGGCCCCGGCTCACCCCGCGAGCCGGGGCCGGCACCCGGTTGATCGGCGGCATCGCGGCCGGTCTGGGCGCCGCCACGATCGTGCCGCTGACCATGCAGCCGGCCCGCAGCGCCCAGGTCGCCGGCGTCAACGAGGTCTTCGTGATCGGCGCCTGCGCGGTGCTGGGCGCGGCGGCCGGCATCTTCGCCGCCTGGGCCGCCCTGGGCCGCAACGCCGCCCGCTGGAGCCTGCTGACGCTGAGCGCGGTGGCCTGGCTGCTCGCGATCGTCTCGGTGGCCCCGTCGCTGCGGTCGGGCGAGCCGGGTTCCCCCGTACGCCTGGGCGTGCTCGACGCCGGCTTCGTGCCCGACGACCTGGCCGAGCGGGCCTCGCTGTTCGTCATGCCGGCCGTCGCCCTGATCTGCGGCGTGGTCGTGGGCCTGATCGCCCGTCGCCGCCAACTGTCCATCGTGGCGATCGCGCTGGCCGGCCTGCCCGGCCCGGCCCTGCTCACCCTGGCCTACCTGATCGCCGGTCCCGGCTCGACCCGGGCCCAGGAGATGCCGTACTGGGGCGCGATGACTGCGGCCGGCGCCGGCGTCCTCGGTTCGGTGCTGGCGGCCGTGCTAGGTCGCGGCCCGGCCACCGCCCGCCCCGAGAAGCCGGCCCCGGCCGAGCCCACTCCCGACCGCCCGCCGCTGCCGCAGCGCGACGCGCAGCCCGAGTCAGCCATCGCCAAGGCCGCCACCAAGTCGGGCCCCGGCCTGCCGCCCGTGGCCACCGGCCGCGCGACGGTGGCCGCCCGGGCCACCGTCGCCGCCCGCGCCGCGGTGGCGGCCCAGCGTCCCGACGACGAGCTGCGTCCGTCCGACACCGGGGTCATCACGATGCCCCCGTTCGACGGCTTCACGCCGCAGCAACCCCCGTCGCCGGCGCCGAAGCAGGGCCACCCCGACGGCGAGATCTCGGACTGGGTCAGCGGCCTGGGCCGCTGACCTCGGTCAACGGCACATAGACCTGGCTCCCGCCGGCCACGAACTCGGCCGACTTCAGGCCCATGCCCTGCTTCTTCAGGTCGTGGCTGATCTTCATGGAGCAGAACTTCGGCCCGCACATCGAGCAGAAGTGGGCCGTCTTCGCGGGCTCGGCCGGCAACGTCTCGTCGTGGTACGCGCGGGCCGTCCCCGGGTCGAGGGCCAGCTCGAACTGGTCCTCCCAGCGAAACTCGAACCGGGCCTTGGACAGCGCGTCGTCCCAGGCCTGCGCGCCCGGATGCCCCTTGGCCAGGTCGGCCGCGTGCGCCGCGATCTTGTACGCGATCATCCCGGCCTTCACGTCGTCCTTGCCGGGCAGGCCCAGGTGCTCCTTGGGAGTGACGTAGCAGAGCATCGCGGTGCCGAACATGCCGATCATCGCGGCGCCGATGGCCGACGTGATGTGGTCGTAGGCCGGCGCGATGTCGGTCGTCAGCGGCCCCAACGTGTAGAACGGCGCGCCGCCGCACAGGTCGACCTGCAGGTCCACATTCTCTTTGATCTTGTGCATCGGCACGTGGCCCGGGCCCTCGACCATCACCTGCACGTCGTGCTCCCAGGCCAGGTGGGTCAGTTCCCCGAGCGTACGAAGTTCGGCGAACTGGGCCTCGTCGTTGGCATCGGCGATGGAACCGGGGCGCAGGCCGTCGCCCAGGGAGAACGTGATGTCGTACGCCGCGAAGATCTCACACAGCTCGGCGAAGTTCGTGTAGAGGAAGTTCTCCTCGTGGTGGGCCAGGCACCAGGCCGCCATGATCGAACCGCCGCGCGAGACGATGCCGGTGACCCGGTCGGCGGCCAGCGGCACGTACGGCAGCAGCACCCCGGCGTGGATCGTCATGTAGTCGACGCCCTGCTCGGCCTGCTCGAGGATCGTCTCCCGGAACAGCGGCCAGGTCAGCTTGACCGGGTCGCCCTTGACCTTCTCGAGCGCCTGATAGATCGGTACGGTCCCGATCGGCACCGGCGAGTTCCGGATGATCGCCTCGCGCGTCTCGTGGATGCGCGGCCCGGTCGACAGGTCCATCACCGTGTCCGCGCCCCACTGCGTGGCCCAGGTCAGCTTCTCGACCTCTTCGGCCACCGAGGACGTGACCGCCGAGGTGCCGATGTTCGCGTTGACCTTCACCAGGAACCGCGACCCGATGATCATCGGCTCCGACTCGGGATGGTTGCGGTTGACCGGCAGCACGGCCCGCCCGGCCGCGATCTCGTCCCGGACGAGCTCGACCGGCACGTTCTCCCGGACCGCGACGAACTCCATCTCCGGGGTCACCTCGCCCGCCCGGGCCGCGGCCAATTGCGTACGACCGGTCGCCCACGGCTTCCGCAGCGGCGGCAGACCGACCTCGGGGTCGCTGCCCGGTCCCGACGTGTCGTAGAGCCGGACGGGATCATTGCCGCCGCTCAGCCCCACCTCCACGAACGGCACCCGCACACCCGGTCCCTCGACGTACACCTTGCGCCTCATGTTTCCTCCCCTATCGGTACAAACCAGGCAGCCCCAGGGCGTACGGATCCCCGGCACCGCCTCTTGCCGACTACCTAGAAAACGAAGTGGTCCAGCGGCCCGGGCCCCGCACCCAGCCGCCACGCCCGCCCACCGAGGAGCGCTGCCGTCACATATTTCTTGGCATTACGTACGGCAATAGGCAGCGAATCCCCGCAGGCCAACCGCACGGCAATGGCCGACGAGAAGGTGCACCCCGACCCGTGATTGTTGGCCGTACGCACCGTCTCCCCGCGCAGCAATTCGGTCGTACCGTCAAAACGCAGCACGTCGAGAGCCAGCTCGCTCCCGGTCACCACGACGGCTCGTGCGCCCCGATCGGCCAACTGCTCCGCCGCCACGGCCATCTGCTCGGCCGTCTCGACCGGGCGGCCGACAAGGGCGGCCGCCTCCTGCCGATTCGGGGTCAGCACACAGGGGTACGACACCAGGGGCGCCACCGAGGCCGTCTCAGCCAGCCGGGCCCCCGAGGTGGCGACCAGCACCGGATCGACCACGAGATGGGGCAGACGGTCGGCCCGCGCGGCGATCAGCTCGGCCACGGCCGGGTCGCCGATCATGCCGACCTTGACCGCCGCCAGCGGGAAGTCGTCGAGCACGGCATCGAGCTGCGCGGCCACTATGTCGATCGGAATGGGGTGGATGGCGGTCACGCCCAGCGTGTTCTGGGCTGTCACCGCAGTGATCACGGAGACCCCGAAGGCGCCCAGCGCGGCGAACGTCTTGAGGTCGGCCTGGATCCCCGCTCCCCCACCGGAATCCGAGCCCGCGATCGTCAACACCACCGGCGGCGTCACGACGACCTCACCACGCCTGTGGATAACTTGGACCGCCGGTCGGCCGCGGTTGAGCCGCTGCGCGTGCCTGTGGACAACTTCAGGCTTTTCCCAGCGCGGCCCACTAAGCTCCCCACCCTGGGTGGGGCGGCGGCGGTTGCTGCTTCTGCCGCAGCGAAAGCTTCGGACAACTCGGCGGCCGTCCGTTCCGGATCGCCGGACCGCATGATCGCGCCCAGCACCGCGACCCCAGACGCTCCGGCCCTCGCGCACTCCGCGGCCCGCGCCCCCGAGTCGACCCCGCCCAACGCCAACCACGGCACGTCACCCGCCAGCCGCGCCGCCTCCGCCAGTCCGAGCGCCGGCCCATACCCCGGCTTCGTCCCGGTCAGCCAGATCGGCGACAACGTCGCATAGTCCTCATCGGACAGCCGCCCATGCCGGGAGCGGCCGACCAACCTCACCTCGCCGCTCGGCAGCGGGTCACGTTCGGCGAGGTGCACGGCCTCGCCCCCGAGCGGATCCGGCCCGGCCACGATGAGCCGCCCCGGCGGGACAACTTCGCGCAACTCCGCCGCGAGCCGCAGCCGTTCCCCGTACGCCAGATCCCGCTCCCGCAGAATGACCCACCCCGCGCCGCCGCGTACCGCCGCCCGCACCACCGAAATCAGCGACCGGCCGACCAGACCCCGGCCGGTGAGCACCACCAGGCCACCCGGCGTCACCACTGGGCCAGCCCTTTGTCCGATGTGGAGGCCAGCGCGTGGAACCGCCGCGGGATCCGCCCCGCCGTGAAAGCCAGCCGCCCCGCGATCACCGCGTGCCGCATGGCCTCGGCCATCACCCCCGGCTCGTCGGATCGGGTGATCGCGCTCGCCACCAGCACCGCGTCGCAGCCCAGTTCCATCGCCAGCGCCGCGTCCGAGGCCGTGCCGATGCCCGCGTCGAGCACCACCGGCACGTCCACGCTCTGCCGGATGAGCCGGATGTGGTGCGGGTTCGAGATGCCCAGCCCGGACCCGATCGGCGAGCCGGCCGGCATCACCGCCGCGCAGCCCACGTCGGCCAGCCGGCGGGCCAGGATCGGGTCGTCGCTGGTGTAGGGCAGCACCGTGAACCCGTCGCCGACCAGGGTCTCGGCCGCCCGCAGCAGTTCGACCCCGTCGGGCAGCAGCGTCCGTTCGTCGCCGATCACCTCGAGCTTGATCAGGTCGGTTTCGAAGGCGTCGCGGGCCAGGTGGGCCGTCTTCACCGCGTCGCCCGCGGTGTAGCAGCCGGCTGTGTTGGGCAGCACCCGCACGCCGAGCCGGTCGAGCATCGGCAGCAGCCCGGGCCCGGCCGCGTCGACCCGGCGCAGGGCCACGGTCACCAGGTCGGTCCCGGAGGCGACGATCGCCTCCTCCAGCGCGGCCAGGCTGTTCGCCCCGCCCGTGCCGAGGATCAGCCGTGATCGGTCGAACAGCATCGTCAGCCTCCCTGGGCCGCGGTGAGAACTTCGACCGAGTCGCCCTCGGCCAACGCGGTGTCCTCCCAGGTCGACCGGGGAACCACCTCGCCGTTCACCGCCACCGCCACGCCGCGTCGCGCCTCGGTGAGGGTTTCGACCAGTTCCCGTACGGAGAGATCGCGTACAAATCCGTCCGAGCTCTGCCCGTTGACCGTGAGCCGCATCAGAACCTCCTCGGCGAGAAGTCGCCCAGCATCGGGTCGGCCGCGCCGTCGAGCACCAGCCCGGCGATCAGTTCGGCCGTGACCGGCGCCAGCAACACCCCGTTGCGGAAGTGCCCGGCCGCCACGATCACGCGTTCGTCGAGCCGGCCGAGCAGCGGCGCGTTGTCGGGGGTGCCGGGCCGGTGCCCGACCGTGGTCTCGGTCAGTTCGTGCTCGGCCAGCGCCGGCACCAGGTCCAGGGCCGCCCGCAGCAGGTCGTGCACGCCGCCCGCGGTGATCAGCCGGTCGGTGCGTTCCTCCTGGGTCGCGCCGACCACGACCTCGCCGTCGGCCCGCGGCACGAGGTAGACGTCGCGGCCGTCGACCGCCGCGTCGAGCACGTGCCGCAGCAGGCCGGGTTCGCCGCGCAGCCGCAGCACCTGGCCTTTCACCGGCCGGACGGGCAGCCCGGTGAGCGCGGCCGTGCCACAGCCGGCCGCCACCACCACCGTGCGGGCATCCACTTCGGACAACCCCGTGACCCGCGAAGCCTCGATGCGCGAGCCGAGCCGGTTCCGCAGGGCCGCGACCACCTTGCGCGGATCGACCTGCCGCTCGGCCCGGGACAGAGCTCCCAGCCGTACGCGGGGAGAAAGCGCCGGTTCGAGCTCGCGCAGCTCGGACGGGCGCAGCAACGGCAACTGCTGCGCGGTCCAGAGGCGCGACCGCTCGGCCACGTCGTCGGCCGTCAGGGCCAGGCCGAGGGTGCCGGTGTCGTCGTAGCCGACGTCGACGCCCAACTCGGCCGCGAACCCGGGCCACAGCTCGGCCGACCGCTCGAACAGCCGGATCAGCCGCTGATCCTCGTGTTCGGACTCGCCGCCGGGCGCGAGCATGCCGGCCGCGACGTGCCAGGCGCCGTCGTCCCCGCCGTCGAGCACCGTGACGTCGGCGCCCCGCTCGACCAGCCGCCAGGCGATGGACAGCCCGATGATGCCGCCCCCGACCACCACGATGTCACTCATGAGCGGCTAGCTCCTTCAGGAAGGCCGCCGTCGCGCCGGCCGGGTCGGTGGCCACGGCCGAGATCGCGGCCACGCCGTAGCAGTCCAGCTCCGCGACCCGCGCGGGAGTGATGCCGGCGATGGCGATGACCGGTGTTCCCGGTACGGCCCGGGTCACTGCGGCGACGCCGTCGGGCCCGATCGGATCCGGCAACCCGGTCTTGCTGCTGGTGGCGAAGGCCGGGCCGACACCGAGGTAGGTCGCGCCATCGGCGACGGCTGTGCGCGCGGAGAAGGGGTTGCGGCAAGTGGCGCCCAGGATCGCGTGCGGCCCGAGCGCGCGCCGGGCCGCGGCCACCGGCAGGTCGTCGGCACCCACGTGGACCCCGTCGGCGCCGGCCGCGAGGGCGACCCCGACCCGGTCGTCGACCAGGCACAGCGCCCCGGCCGGGCGGCACAGCTCGAGGGCGGCCACGGTCAGCGCGTACGCCTCGCGGTCGTTGGTCTTGACCCGGACCTGCACGGCCACCGGCCCGTGCCCGAGCACGCCGCGGACGACGTCGAGCGAGTCGGTGACGATATGGAGACGTGGAAAAGACAACGGACGCTCCTCCCTGCGCCGGCATGATCCGGATCAGGTTCGACGGTCGGGGGCCGCGTCAGCCCCCCTCTCAGCCCGGTGCACCGGACTCCCGTGGGGTTGTGTTGCCTTGCGACCATAACCGGTCCTTCGTCGTGATGGCTAGCGCACGTCCCAAACTGGCTCGGGGGTCTCCACGACCTCGCCGTCGCCCTGGAACAGCACGAAGCGGTCGAACGAGCGGGTGAACCAGCGGTCGTGAGTGACCGCGATCACCGTGCCCTCGAACTTGTTCAGGCCCTCCTCCAGCGCCTCGGCCGAGGCCAGGTCGAGGTTGTCGGTCGGCTCGTCGAGCAGCAGCACCGTCGCCCCCGACAGCTCGAGCAACAACACCAGGAAACGCGCCTGCTGACCGCCCGACAGCGTGCCGAACCGCTGGTCACCCTGCTCGGCCAGCTCGTACCGGTTGAGCGCCTTCATCGACCCGGCCCGGTCCATTCCCGACCGGTGGTCGTCGCCGCGCCACAGGATCTCGACCAGCGTGCGTTCGAGCAGCTCGGGCCGGTCGTGGGTCTGCGAGAAGTGACCCGGCCGGACCCGGGCGCCGAGCCGCGCCACGCCCTGATGGGCCACATGGGACAGCGGCGCGCCGTCGACCGGCTTGTTCTCGGCCTCGGGATCGCTGCCCCCGGCCGCCAACAGCCGCAGGAAGTGCGACTTGCCGGTGCCGTTGGCGCCCAGCACGGCCACCCGGTCGCCGTACCAGATCTCCAGATCGAACGGGAACGTCAGATTTTCCATCTCGAGCTGCTCGCAGATCACCGCGCGCTTGGCCGTACGCCCACCGCGCAGATTCATCCGCAGCGACTGTTCCTTGGGCGGGACCGGCGGCGGGCCGGCCTCTTCGAACTTGCGCAACCGGGTCTGGGCCGCCTGGTAGCGCGAGGCCAGGCCGTCGTTGAAGGTGGCCTTCTGCTTGAGCGTGAACACCAGGTCTTTCAGCTTCTGGTGTTCCTCGTCCCAGCGCCGCTTGTTCTCTTCCATGCGGTCGTGGCGGTGCAGCCGGGCCTCGTGCCACGACGCGAAACCGCCGGGATGCGTCCACGCGCTGCCGCCCTCGACCGTGACCACCCGGCCGGCCGTCTGGGCCAGCAGTTCCCGGTCGTGCGAGACGTAGAGCACCGACTTCGGCGATTCGCGCAGCCGGGTCTCGAGCCAGCGTTTGCCGGGCACGTCGAGGAAGTTGTCGGGCTCGTCGAGCAGCAGCACCTCGTCGTCGCCGCGCAGCAGCAGGTCGAGCGCGAACCGCTTCTGCTGGCCACCCGAGAGTGTCCGCACCGGACGGTGGCGCACCTCGTCCCACGGCTTGCCGAGAATAGCGACGGCGACGGTGTCGAAGAGCACCTCGATCTCGTAGCCACCGGCCTCACCCCAGAAAGCCAGGGCATTGGCGTACGCCAGTTGGGTGCGCTCGGTGTCGTCGAGCGCGGCCGCCGCCTTGGCCAGCCGCTCACCGGCCGCCCCGAGATCGGCCTTGACCAGCGACAAAGCAAGGTCCTCGAGCGTACGGTCGTCGCCGATCATGCCGATGAACTGGCGCATCACGCCGAGCCCGCCGGACCGCGCGATCGTGCCCTCGGGCAGCGCGAGGTCGCCCGCCACCATGCGCAGCAACGTCGTCTTGCCCGCACCGTTCGGGCCGACCAGCGCGACCTTGGCCCCCTCGCCGACCCGGAACGCGACGTCGCCGAAGAGCCGGCGCCCGTCGGGCAGCACGAATCCGGCCCCGGAGACATCCACGTAACCCATGGCCGCAATCATCCCTGCGACGGCCGGGAACGTCAGTCGGTTTTTCGCGTCACTTTCAACACGCGGAAGCCCCGCTGGCTGGCCATTCGCTCCACCGACCAGCCCAGGCCGACCAGCCACGCGTGAAGCGAGTCACCACCTAGGTTCCGGTTGATCACCAGCCAGGCCACCCCGTCGGGCGCGAGCCGCGGCAACCAGCGCTCCATCAGCGCGTGCAGCTCGGCCTTGCCGACGTGGGTGGGCGGGTTGCTCCAGATCTGGTCGTACGTCGTCCCGCCCGGCACGTCGTCGGGCGCGTACACCCGGACCCGGTCGCCCAGCTCCAGCGCCTGGGCGTTCAGGCTGGTCAGCTCGCGGGCGCGGGCGTTCACGTCGACCGCGTGCACCACCGCCCCCGGCGCCTCGGCGGCCAGCACGCAGGCGATCGGCCCGTAGCCGCAGCCGAGATCGAGGAACGTGCCGGCGGCGCCGGCCCCGGGCAGGTCGCCCTTGCGCAGCAGCACGGCCGTGCCGGGGTCGAGCCGGCCCGCGCTGAACACGCCGGACGCGACGGTCAGCCGGTAGTCGCGGCCCGCGACGTTGAACACGATCTCACTGCGCACCTCGGGCGCGGCGGGCTCGGCGCTGAAGTAATGGTCGGCGGTCACCGCACCAGTCTGCCGCCGGGCAACGCGCGAACAGCAATCGGGGTGCCGCACATTCTGTGCGTCCATAGATCACGGTGCGCTCCTAGCCTCTTCGCCATGCGGTACGGCACCCCTCCTCGTCCAGCCCACCGCGCGACCGCCGACGGCGGCCTGGTGCTCCTGGTCCGCGGCATCGGATCGGGTGGTCAGCACCGGCCGCCGCCGGCGCCACCCCCGCCGCGGGCCCGGCGGTCACCGGCCCGGCGCCGGGCGGCCGTCGAGCCGCAGCGCGCCATCCTCTGGCTCACCCAGGGCATCGCCGGGGTGATCCTGCTCGGGCTCGCGCTGACCATCGGCTTCCTGGTGCTGGCCTCCGACCGGCATCAGCGGCAGTCGGTGACCACCCTGGCCCCGGCCGAACCCGATCTGGGCCAGGTCTTCGCGGGTGACGAGGTTCGACCGGCGGGCGCCACGGGGGCCTACCGGATCGAGCTGCGCCACCTCGACGCCGACTGCGGCACGGCCACCACCGGCCGGCTGGGGCCGGTGCTCGTGGGGCGCGGGTGCAGCCAGGTGGTCCGGGCCGGGCTGACCGCGCCGTACGGCGGCTACCAGGTCACCGCCGGGGTGTTCACCCTGGCCGACGCGGCCGGCGCGGCCGAGGTCGACGATCTGGTGCGGGGGCTGGTCGAAGGCGGGGAGGGCGGGTTCAGCTCCTTCCCGGCCGGGCCCGGCGACGCGTCGGCGGCCCAGGTCGGCTGGCGCACCCGCGGCAACTTCCTGCTCTACTGCGTGATCACGCGGCCCGACGGGCACGTGGTGCCCGCCGACGACCCGTACGCGGCCCGGATCACGGCCGAACTCGTCGACACCCACCTCGGCGAGTCGGTGCTGGGCGGCCGGGCGGCTCCCCCACGGCCGCCCGGCATGCTCGCCGCGGGTTAAGCCCGCAGGCGGCGGGTCGCTTCGGCCCGTGCGGCATAGTCGCTCTCGTCCGGGTAGCCGACCGCGATCAGCGTGAGTCCGTGCGCGGGCGCCACCGTGACCGCGCTCGACCGCTCGGACAGGGCCAGCAGGGTCGACGGCCAGCCCGGGTCGCGCCGCCCGTCCCCCACGGTCAGCACCGCCCCGACCAGGCTGCGCACCATCGACTGGCAGAACGCGTCGGCCTGCACGGTGGCCACGACGACGCCGTCCGGGTCGCGCCGCCAGTCGAACCGCGTGATGGCCCGGATGGTCGTCGCGTGCTCCTTGCGCTTGCAGTAGGCGGCGTAGTCGTGCTCACCGGTCAGCCCGAACGACCCCCCGTTGAGCCGGTCCACATCGAGCGGCCGCACCCACTGGATCGTGTCGCTGCGCCGCAACGGCTCGGGCCCCCACACCGTGTCGGCCACCCGGTACTCGTACCGCCGGAACGTCGCTGAGAACCGGGCGTCGAACGTCTGCGGCACCGGTGTGATCGCCTTGACCCGGGCATCGGGCGGCATCAGCGCGGCCAACCGGCGCAACAACGACCCTTCCAGCTGCTCCCACTGGGACTCCGGCAGGTCCACATGGCACACCTGCCCCGAGGCATGAACCCCCGCGTCCGTACGACCGGCGACCGTCAACCCGAGGGCAGTGTCCACCCCGACCAGCCGGCCCAGCGCCTCGACCAGCACGCCGGCGACGGTCCGCCGCTCGGGTTGAATCGCCCACCCCGAAAAATCAGCGCCGTCATAGGAGACGTCCAGTCGTAAGCGGATGGATCTCATAAGCCGCCGCGCCCCTTCTCGGCCCGAACCACCCACCAAGCCGGGGGAACCCGGCCCATGCGGGTTTCTCCCCATGGCTCGTACAAGAAAAGAGCCCGACACCAACCGGTGCCGGGCTCGATTCAGAGAAAACTCAGGACTTGGCGTCCGTGTCTTCGCCCTCGGCCTTGTCGCCGGGGCCCTCGGCACCCTTGTCGCCGGAAGCGTTCACCGGCGGTTCGGCGTCCTGGTCCGTGGTGGCCTCGGTGCCCACCGCGGTGGAGGTCGAAGTCGAAGCCGGAGCCTCGTCCTCGCGAGCCAGCGCCTCAACCTTGTCCTGCTGCGCGGTGGCCTTACGAGCGGCCTTCTTAGCCGGAGCCGTCGTGGCTGCAACCTGCAACTCTTCGACCAGCTCAATAACCGCCATAGGAGCAGCATCCCCCTTGCGCGGGCCGGTCTTGGTGATGCGGGTGTAGCCACCCGGCCGGTTGCCGTAACGCGGAGCGATCTGCTCGAACAGGGCGTACACGACGTCCTTGTCCTTCACCGTGGCCAGCACCCGGCGACGGTTGTGCAGGTCGCCGCGCTTGGCCTTGGTGATGAGCTGCTCAGCCAGGGGGCGCAGCCGGCGCGCCTTGGCCTCGGTGGTCTTGATCTTCCCGTGCCGGAAGAGCTCGGTGGCCAGGTTGGCCAGGATGAGCTTCTCGTGCGCCGGGCTGCCGCCGAGGCGGGCTCCCTTGGTGGGCGTGGGCATTTCAAATGCTCCTTGTTAATGGCGTACCGGGGGGCTCTTTAGAGCTGCTCGGTCTCGCGGTAGTCGTCGGTGTCGTAGTCCACGTCGCCGAACGAATCCACGACGTGCGCGGGGTCGAAGGACGGCGCGCTGTCCTTGAGGCCCAGGCCCATTCCGGCGAGCTTCATCTTGACCTCGTCGATGCTCTTCTGACCGAAATTCCTTATATCCAGAAGGTCGGCCTCCGTCCGCCCGATGAGTTCACCAACGCTGTTGATGCCCTCACGCTTGAGACAGTTGTACGACCGGACGGTCAGGTCCAGCTCCTCGATCGGCAGCGCCAGGTCGGCCGCGAGCTGCGCGTCCTGCGGCGACGGGCCGATGTCGATGCCCTCGGCGGTCTCGTCCAGCTCGCGGCAGAGGCCGAACAGCTCGACCAGCGTGGAACCGGCCGAGGCCAGCGCGGTGCGCGGCGAGATGGAAGCCTTGGACTCGACGTCGATGATCAGGCGGTCGAAGTCGGTGCGCTGCTCGACACGGGTCGCCTCGACGCGGTAGGTCACCTTCATGACCGGCGAGTAGATCGAGTCGACCGGGATGCGGCCGATCTCGGCGCCGGCGCTCTTGTTCTGCGCCGCCGTGACGTAGCCACGGCCCCGCTCGACGGTGAGCTCCATGTCGAGCCGGCCCTTGCTGTTGAGCGTGGCCAGCTTGAGGTCGGGGTTGTGCACGGACACGCCGGCCGGGGGCTGGATGTCACCGGCGGTGACGTCGCCCGGGCCCTGCTTGCGCAGGTACATGCTGACCGGCTCGTCGTGCTCGGAGCTGACGGTGAGCTCCTTGACGTTCATGACCAGCTCGACCACATCCTCCTTGACACCGGGGATGGTGGTGAACTCGTGCAGAACGCCGTCGATCTTGATGCTCGTGACCGCCGCGCCCGGGATGGATGACAGCAGGGTCCGCCGGAGCGAGTTGCCGAGGGTGTAGCCGAAGCCCGGCTCGAGCGGCTCGATGGTGAACCGGGAGCGGGTCTCGCTGATCGACTCTTCGGAGAGGGTCGGCCGCTGGCTGATGAGCACGCTGTTTTCTTCTTTCTGTCAGGCCATCCGCTATTTGATGGCCGTCCAATTGATGCACCGGGGGCGCCACGATCGGCGCCCCCGGCCGGAGCGCTACTTGGAGTAGAGCTCGACGATCAGCTGCTCCTGGACCTGGGTGTCGATGACAGCCCGGGCCGGGAGCGAGTGAACGAGAACCTTCATCTCGCTCGGGATGGGCTCGAGCCACGCCGGCACGGGCCGCTGACCGGCCTGGGCCTGGGCGACGACGAAGGGGGTCATCTCCTTCGACTTCTCCCGCGTGGTCACGATGTCGTGCTCCTTGACGCGGTACGACGGGATGTCGACCTTGACGCCGTTGACCAGGAAGTGGCCGTGCTTGACCAACTGGCGGGCCATGTCCCGGGACTGCGCGAGGCCGCTCCGGTAGACGACGTTGTCGAGACGCGACTCGAGGATCTGCAGCAGCACCTCACCGGTCTTGCCGGGCTTGGTGACAGCCTCCTCGTAGTAACCGCGGAACTGCTTCTCGAGCACGCCGTAGACGCGGCGGGCCTTCTGCTTCTCGCGGTGCTGGAGCAGGTACTCGGTCTCCTTGGTCCGACCGCGGCCGTGCTGGCCGGGCGGGAAGGGACGCGACTCGAACGGGCACTTGGGCCCGTCGCACTTGCTGCCCTTGAGGAACAGCTTCATCTTTTCGCGGCGGCAGCGCTTGCAGTCCGCCCCTGTGTAACGAGCCATGCTTCTGTCTCTCCCTTAGACCCGGCGGCGCTTCGGCGGACGGCATCCGTTGTGCGGCTGCGGCGTGACGTCACTGATCTGCCCGACCTCGAGGCCGGCGGCCTGCAGCGAGCGGATCGCGGTCTCGCGGCCGGAGCCGGGACCCTTGACGAACACGTCGACCTTGCGCATGCCGTGCTCCATCGCCCGGCGAGCGGCGGCCTCGGCGGCCAGCTGCGCGGCGAACGGGGTCGACTTGCGGGAGCCCTTGAAGCCCACCTGGCCGGACGAGGCCCAGGAGATGACAGCACCGGTCGGGTCGGTGATCGACACGATGGTGTTGTTGAAGGTGCTCTTGATGTGCGCCTGCCCGTGGGCGACGTTCTTGCGTTCCTTGCGCCGGACCTTCTTGACTGCGGCCCCTGCGCGTGCCTTCGGTGGCATAAGTCAGTGCGCTCCTATTACTTCCGACCCGGCTTCTTCTTACCAGCGACCGTGCGCTTCGGACCCTTGCGCGTACGCGCGTTGGTCCGGGTGCGCTGACCCCGCACGGGGAGACCCCGGCGGTGGCGGATGCCGGCGTAAGAGCCGATCTCGACCTTGCGGCGGATGTCCGCGGCGACCTCGCGGCGAAGGTCACCTTCAACCTTGAAATTGCCCTCGATGTAGTCGCGGAGCTGGACCAGCTCCTCGTCCGTGAGGTCCTTGGCGCGCTTGTTCAGGTCAATCCCGGTAGCGGTCAGTGCTTCGACAGCACGGGTGCGACCGATTCCGTAGACGTAGGTGAGCGCGATCTCCATCCGCTTTTCGCGGGGCAGATCGACGCCGACGAGACGTGCCATAAGCGGGCGTGCTCCTCAGAATCGTTCGGAGGTCTGTGCCCCTCCCACCCCGTCTGCCCGGACGGGCCCCGGCCTCCGCGCCGGGGGTGTGCCACTCGCGTGGCTGGGACGAGCTTGTTCGTGATGCCGGATCTGGCCGCGTTGCCGGGACTCAGCCCTGGCGCTGCTTGTGGCGCGCGTCGGTCTTGCAGATGACCATGACGCGGCCGTGCCGCCGGATGACCCGGCAGTTGTTGCAGATCCGCTTGACGCTCGGCTTGACCTTCACGGTTTGCCTTAACTCTCAGTACGGACGGGTTAGCAGTCCCCCGCCCCCGCGGTTACTTGTAGCGGTAGACGATTCGCCCACGGGTGAGGTCGTACGGCGAGAGCTCGACGACGACTCTGTCCTCGGGAAGGATGCGGATGTAGTGCTGCCGCATCTTGCCTGAGATGTGTGCAAGAACCTTGTGACCATTGGCGAGCTCAACGCGGAACATAGCGTTCGGCAGGGGCTCGATCACACGGCCCTCGATCTCGATGGCTCCGTCTTTCTTAGGCATGTCCTCCGCTACCTGACATTGGGGTTCGGGGCTAGCCGCACAACGTCTTTTCCGGGTCGTCGCCGACACCGGACCAGCCGCGGCTCCCGCCCGCCCTCGAAGCGCTGAGGACATGCAGGAGTGGACGCTGCGCGCCAGCTAGCCAGTGTACGCGCGCCTCCACGGCGACACCAAACCGAGGTCGCCGTTACCCGGGGTCGGGTGTGTCGCTGCCCGAAAAACCGGACATACGGGGTTATTGATCCCGTCGAGGCTTCGGTGGCAGGTCGCCGCGGGCCATGGCCTCGGCGATGAAGGCCTTGCGCTGTTCCTTGGACGGCTTGTCGGGCAGCTCGCCGGCCGCGATGGCCTTCGTGTAGAGCGCCTTGCGGTCGCGCTTGTGCTCGCGCAGCCGGCGACGGTGCTCCTCCTCGGCGGCGTGCTTGCGCGGCTCGCCGGAGGCCAGCCCCCCGATCGTCCGGAACACCAGCACCACGCCCCACGGGCCGACGATCCAGACCGGCCAGTAGAAGATGGCCTCGGTGCTGGCCAGCGACGAGATGCCCCAGATCAGAGTGAAGAAGACCGCGGCCTTGGCCCACCCGCCCCACACGTGGCCCAGCCAGGCCGCCCGGGTGCCCTCGGCCTCGACCCCCACGACCTCGGCCGACTGGGCGGGCACGAGCGGGGCCGAGTTGGGCAGATCGGTCAGCAGGCGGTCGAGCTCGGCGTAGGTCTTGGCGGCATACGCCCCCTGGAGGCGCTCGTCGTACTCGGTGAGATCGAGGCGACCCTCCTCGAGCGCGAGGCGCAACTGGTCGGCGACCTGCCGGCGATCGTCGTCGGCGGCGCGCATCTGCTCCCGGCTCACATCAGCCATGGTGGCACTCCCGATCCAGTCCGGCCCCGTCAGCGCCCGCGGCCGCCGCCGTAGCGCTGCCCGAAGAAGCCCAGGATCAGCGGGATCATCGTCCAGACGGGCCAGAAGTACAGCAGCTCGCCCGACGCGATGCTGGTCACCAGCCAGATCAGCGTGCACACGAGCACCACGCCCGCGTACGGGCCCAGCCACGGTGTGGGGTTCGGCTTGGCCGGGGCCGTCACCGGCGGAGGCGCCGAGGTGGCCGGCTCGACCTGGGAGCGCTGGACCGGGATGGTGCCGGGCAGGTCGTCGAGCAGACCGTCGAGGTCGCGGTACGTCTTGGCGGCGTAGGTGCGCTGCAGGCGCTCGTCGTACTCGTGCAGGTCGAGACGGCCCTCGTCGAGCGCTGTCTTGAGCTGTTCCGCGACTGCCTTACGGTCGCCGTCGCCGGCCCGCATCTCTTCCCGCCCCATGGGTCCCAGCATGCCCGAGAGAAACACCGACCGGTAGTCGGGATCAGGGCTGGCGTGCGGTGACCAGGTCGCCGAGCTTGCCCCGGCCGCCGTCGACCGCGGTGGTGACCCAGACGCCGTCTTCCAACAGGCACATCGTGTGCTCGACGTGGGCCGCGATCGAGTTGTCGCGGGTGACCACGGTCCAGCCGTCGGCCAGTTCGGCCGTCCGCGGCGAGCCCAGGGTGATCATCGGCTCGATGGCCAGGCACAGGCCGGGCACCAGCCGCGGGCCCTTGCCGGGCTTGCCGTGGTTGAGCACGTGCGGGTCCTGGTGCATCTCGGTGCCGATGCCGTGCCCGCCGTAGCCGTCGACTATGCCGTAGCGCCCCGCCTTGCGGACCGACTTCTCGACGTTGAACGAGATGTCGGTGAGCTTGCCCCGGCCGTTGGCCGCACCGCGGGCCGCGGCCGCGATGCCGGCCCACATCGCCTCTTCGGCGACCTCGGCCATCTTGATCAGGGCGGGGTCGGTCGCGCCGACGCCCACGGTGATCGCCGAGTCGCCGTGCCAGCCGTCGAGGATGGCCCCGCAGTCGAGCGAGATCAGGTCGCCCTCGCGCAGCACCTGCTCGGCGCTGGGGATGCCGTGCACGACCTGCTCGTTGACCGAGGCGCAGATCGAGGCCGGGAAGCCGTGGTAGCCCTTGAACGACGGGATCGCCCCGGCGTCGCGGATCACCTTCTCGGCGATCGCGTCGAGGTCGGCGGTCGAGACCCCGGGGGCCACGATCTCGCGCATGGCCTGCAGCGCGGCGGCGACGACGAGGCCGGCGCCGCGCATCTTCTCGATCTGCTCAGGGGTCTTCAGCTGGATGTCCAGCTGGGGGCGGCGCACGTCAGCCCCCGTAGGACCGCAGGGCGTCGATGGCACGCACCGTGACGTCCTCGACCGGCCCGGTCGCGTCGATCCCCACCAGCTTGCCCTGGGCGCCGTAGAAGTCGACCAGCGGCGCGGTCTTGTCGGCGTACTCGACCAGCCGGTTGGCGATCGTCTCGGCCTTGTCGTCGTCCCGCTGGAACAATTCCGACCCACAGCGGTCACAGATGTTCTCTTTGCTGGTCGGGTCGAACTCGACGTGCCAGATCTTGCCGCAGCCCCGGCAGGTGCGACGGCCCGACAGCCGCCGGATGACCTCGTCGTCGTCGACCACCAGTTCCATCACCAGGTCGAGCGCGGTGCCCAGGTCGGCCAGCAGCTTGTCGAGAGCCGACGCCTGGGGCACCGTGCGCGGGAAGCCGTCGAGCAGGAAGCCGTCGCCGGCGTCGGGCTCGGCCAGCCTGTCCCGGACCATGTTGATGGTCACTTCGTCCGGGACGAGCTGGCCCGCGTCCATGTAGCGCTTGGCCTCGACCCCCAGGGGCGTGCCCTGGGAGACGTTGGCCCGGAAGATGTCACCGGTCGAGATCTTCGGTACGGCGAGATGGGCGGCGATGAACTCAGCCTGGGTCCCCTTGCCGGCCCCCGGAGGGCCCACCAGAACCAGCCGCACCTACATCGCCTCGCTTAGGTGAGTTGTTGACATCCCCGACGCAAGAGCCCCCCGGCTCCGCGTCGCCACTACCGCAGGAACCCTTCGTAGTTGCGCTGCATCAGCTGGCTCTCGATCTGCTTCACCGTTTCCAGACCCACACCCACCATGATCAGCACTGCCGTACCACCGAACGGGAAGTTCTGGTACTGCTGCTGGTCGAGCCAGATGAAGAAGAAGTTCGGCAGAACCGAGATCAGACCAAGGTACAGCGCACCGGGGAGGGTGATCCGGCTGAGGATGAAGTCCAGATAATCCGCGGTGGGCTTGCCCGGGCGGATACCCGGCACGAAGCCACCGTACTTCTTCATGTTGTCCGCGACCTCGGTCGGGTTGAACGTGATCGAGACGTAGAAGTACGTGAAGAAGATGATCATCAGGAAGTAGACCCCGATGTACAGCTCACTCGTCGGGTCGGCCAGCCACTTCTGGATCCAGATCTGGTAGCCCTTGAGGTTGTTCGGGTCGAAGAACTGCAAGTAGAGCTGCGGGAGGTAGAGCAGCGACGACGCGAAGATGACCGGGACGACACCCGCCTGGTTGACCTTGAGCGGGATGTAGGTCGACGTGCCGCCGTACATCCGGCGGCCGATCATGCGCTTCGCGTACTGCACGGGGATGCGCCGCTGCGCCTGCTCGATGAACACCACGAGCCCGATGATCACCAGCACCAGCAGGATCACCAGAACGAACTTGCCGACGCCGCTCGACTCCTTGATCGTCCAACCCTCGCCGGGAAGGCGGGCCGCGATCGAGGTGAAGATGAGGACGGACATGCCGTTGCCGACGCCGCGGTCGGTGATCAGCTCACCGAGCCACATCACCATGCCCGTGCCGGCCGTCATGGTCAGCACCAGGATCGAGAGCGTGAGCCACATCGGCAGCCCGGTGTTCTCCGGGATGATCTGGAGCGTCGGGTCGTTCTGGTCGCAGGCGTTGTTGAACAGCTGCCCGGTGCGGGCCAGGGCCACGAAGGCCGAGGACTGCAGGACCGCGAGGCCCAGCGTCAGGTACCGGGTGTACTGCGTGATCTTCGCCTGGCCGGACTGGCCTTCCTTGCGAAGCTGCTCGAGGCGGGGAATGACCACGGTCAGCAGCTGCAGGATGATGGAAGCGGTGATGTACGGCATGATGCCGAGCGCGAACACCGACAATTGGAGCAGCGCGCCACCTGAGAACAGGTTCAACAGGTTGAGCACGCCGTTGTCGGCGTTCTGGGAGTTCACGATGTCGATGCATCGCTGCACGTTGGTGTAGGAGACACCGGGACTGGGCAAGGTGGCGCCGAGCCGGTACAACGCGATGATGAAGACCGTGAACAGCAGCTTCTTGCGCAGGTCAGGCGTCCGGAACGCACTGGTAAAGGCGGAGAGCAACTTCTTCCTCCTGCGCGAGGTTACCGCCGCAATCGGCGGGTGGGGGAAGGCATCGGTCCGGACGACCGATATCCCTAGCTGGGAACGGACTCTAACAGTCTTATTGGAGCGCGGTGTGTCACGGTAGCCTGCACCGCGCGTAGGCATTTGGCCTGCCGACAAAAGGCCAGGTCAGACGCCACAAAGGGGATGACTGCCCGAGCGACGCGTTCGCACCGCCCGGGCAGGCACCCCCACAAGCCTCACAGCTCGGTGGTGGAACCACCGGCTGCAGCGATCTTCTCCTTGGCCGACTCGCTGAACGCGTGCGCCTTGATCGTGAGCGACACGTTGCCCAGCTCGCCCGAGCCCAGGACCTTCACCGGCTGGTTCTTGCGAACCGCGCCGGCCTCGAACAGCTCGTCCGGTCCGACCTCGCCACCGTTCGGGAACAGCTCGGCGAGACGGTCCAGGTTCACGACCTGGAAGACGACCTTGTTGCGGGGCCGGTTCTTGAGCCCCTTGATCTTCGGCAGACGCATGTGGATGGGCATCTGCCCACCCTCGAACGCGGCCGGGGTGTTCTTGCGGGCACCAGTGCCCTTGGTGCCGCGGCCGGCGGTCTTGCCCTTGGAGCCCTCACCACGACCCACACGGGTCTTGGCCGTCTTGGCACCGGGCGCCGGACGCAGGTGGTGGACCTTGATCGCCATTACTCGACCTCCTCAACCGTCACGAGGTGGTTCACGGCGAAGATCATGCCCCGAATCTCGGGGCGGTCCTCCTTGACCACCACATCGTTGATCCGCTTCAGCCCGAGCGACCGCAGCGAGTTCCGCTGGTTCTGCTTGCGGCCGATGCCGGACCGGATCTGGGTGACCTTCAAGCGTGCCATCAGCGCACCGCCGCTTCCGCCCGGGCCGCCAGCATGGCGGCGGGCGCGACGTCCTCGACCGGCAGGCCACGGCGAGCCGCGACCGCTTCCGGCGACTCGAGGCCCTTGAGAGCGGCCACCGTCGCGTGCACGATGTTGATCGGGTTCGACGAGCCGAGGCTCTTCGACAGGATGTCGTGGATCCCCGCGCACTCCAGGACGGCGCGCACCGGGCCACCGGCGATAACACCGGTACCAGCGGACGCCGGCTTGAGGAGCACGACACCCGCGGCAGCTTCACCGGTGATCGGGTGCGGGATCGTGGCGCCGATCCGCGGAACCTTGAAGAAGTGCTTCTTGGCCTCCTCGACGCCCTTGGCGATGGCCGCGGGCACCTCCTTGGCCTTTCCGTAGCCGATGCCGACGGTGCCGTCGCCGTCGCCCACGATCACCAGAGCGGTGAAGCTGAAGCGACGACCGCCCTTGACGACCTTGGCGACGCGGTTGATGGCGACGACCCGCTCGAGATGCGGGGTCTTGTCGACGGGCGCGTTGCCGCGACCGCCCTCACGGCGGTTGTCCCGGCGGTTGCCACCCTCGGTGTTACCGCCGGACCCGCCGCCTCGGCGCTGCTGACCAGGCATTGGTCAATTCCTCCTAGAACTCGAGTCCGGCTTCGCGAGCGGCCGTCGCCAGCGAGGCGATCCGCCCCGCGTACTTGTTGCCACCGCGGTCGAAGACGACCTTGGACACGCCCGCGGCCTTGGCCCGCTCGGCGAGCAGAGCGCCGACCTTGCCGGCCTGCGCGCTCTTGTCACCCTCGCCACCCCGCAGGGAGGTGTCGAGCGTGGAGGCCGAAGCCAGCGTGTGGCCCTTGAGGTCGTCGATGATCTGCGCGGTGATGTGCCGCGACGACCGGGTGACGACCAGGCGGGGACGCTCGGCGGTGCCGCGGACGTTCCGACGGACCCGGAAGTGCCGACGCGCCTTTCCGACAGCCCGCTTGGCGGAGACACCCGCGCCGTTGCGACGCTTGAGCAGCGTGGCGGTCACTTCTTACCTGCCTTTCCGGCCTTACGGCGGATGACCTCGCCCTGGTACTTGACGCCCTTGCCCTTGTAGGGCTCCGGCGGGCGGATCTTCCGGATGTTGGCGGCTACCTCACCGACGAGCTGCTTGTCGATGCCCGCGACAGTGAACTGCGTGGGGCGCTCGACCGAGAAGCTGATGCCGGCCGGCGGCACGACGTTGACCGGGTGCGAGAAGCCGAGGGCGAACTCGAGGTCCTTGCCCTTGGCGGTGACCCGGTAACCGGTGCCGTTGATCTCCAGGGTCTTCTTGTAGCCCTCGGTGACGCCGACGATCATGTTGGCGACCAGGGTACGGGAGAGACCGTGGAGCTCCTTGGCCCGACGCTCGTCATTGGGGCGGTTGACGTGCAGCTCGGCACCGTCCTGCTCGACCGTGATCGGTTCGGCGACGGTGTGCGAGAGCTCGCCCTTGGGGCCCTTGACCTTGACGGTCTGGCCCGTGATGGTGACATCGACGCCGGCCGGGACCGGGATCGACTTACGTCCGATTCGCGACATGGTTTCTCAGTCTCCAGTTACCAGACGAAGGCGAGGACTTCCCCGCCAACGCTCCGCTTGCGGGCCTGCCGGTCGGTCAGCAGTCCCTGGGACGTCGAAATGATCGCGACACCGAGGCCGCCGAGCACCCGAGGGAGCTCTTCGGACTTGGCGTAAACCCGGAGGCCGGGCTTCGAGACGCGCTTGATACCGGCGAGGCTGCGCTCGCGGTTCTGGCCGTACTTGAGCTCAACGACCAGGCGCCGGCCGACGGCGCCTTCCTCGGGCTCCTCAGCCGTCCAGGAGGCGATGTAACCCTCAGCCTTGAGGACCTCGGCGATGTTCGCCTTGATCTTCGAGAAGGGCATGGTCACCTTGTCGTGGTACGCCTGGTTGGCGTTACGCAGACGCGTCAGCATGTCTGCGATCGGGTCCGTCATCGTCATGGGTGTTCGTCAACCTTTCTCGCCGGGGTTCCCACCGTGGGCAGGCCTACGGCGAAGCGGTGGTACAAGAACCAGCCTTTAGTCCGCTTTAGGGGCGGCGGTTGGGGCGGTTGGATGGGGTTACCAGGAAGCCTTGGACACGCCGGGCAGCTCACCACGGTGAGCCATGTCCCGCAGGCAAACGCGGCACAGGCCGAACTTGCGGTAGACCGAGTGCGGGCGTCCGCACTTCTGGCAGCGGGTGTACGCACGCACGGCGAACTTCGGCTTCGCGGCCGCCTTCAGGATCAGCGCCTTCTTAGCCATGCTCAGTTCTCCTTGAACGGGAAGCCCAGGAGCTTCAGAAGCGCCCGGCCCTCGTCGTCGGTGTCGGCGGTCGTGACCACCGTGATGTCCATGCCCCGGGTGCGATCGATCCGGTCCTGGTCGATCTCGTGGAACACCGACTGCTCGGTCAGACCGAAGGTGTAGTTGCCGTGCCCGTCGAGCTTGCGCCCGTCGAGACCGCGGAAGTCACGGATACGGGGCAGCGCGATCGACAGCAGCCGGTCGAGGAACTCCCACATCCGGTCGTTGCGCAGGGTCACCTTCGCGCCGATCGGCATGCCCTCACGCAGCTTGAACTGCGCGATGGACTTGGTCGCCCGCCGCACCAGCGGCTTCTGACCGGTGATCGTGGTCAGGTCGCGCACGGCGCCGTCGATCAGCTTGGCGTCGCGGGCGGCCTCGCCCACACCCATGTTCACGACGACCTTGACCAGGCCGGGAACCTGCATGGGGTTGCCGTACTTGAACTGCTCCTGAAGCGAGGCGACAACCTCGGAGCGGTACTTCTGCTTCAGGCGAGGCAGAGTCTTGGTCTCGGTAGCGGCAGTCATCAGAGTTCCTTACCGGTCGTACGCGCGATACGGACCTTGTTGCCGTTCTCGTCGACCTTGTAACCGATGCGCGTCGGCTTGCCCTGGTCGTCCACGATCTGCACATTCGAGATGTGGATCGCGGCTTCCTGGGTGACGATGCCACCGGTCTTCGAACCACGCTGGGTGGTGCGGATGCGTTCGTGCTTCTTGACGCGGTTGACGCCCTCGACCAGGACCTTGTCCCGCGTCGGGTAGGCCGCGATGACCTTGCCCTTGGCGCCCTTGTCCTTGCCGGCGATGACGACGACCGTGTCGCCCTTCTTGATCTTCACGGTCAGAGCACCTCCGGCGCCAGGCTGATGATCTTCATGAACCGCTTGTCGCGCAGCTCGCGCCCGACCGGGCCGAAGATGCGGGTACCGCGGGGGTCCCCGCCGTCCTTGATGATGACGGCGGCGTTCTCGTCGAAGCGGATGTACGAGCCGTCGGGACGGCGACGCTCCTTGGCGGTGCGGACGATGACCGCCTTGACGACGTCACCCTTCTTCACACCGGCGCCCGGAATGGCGTCCTTGACCGTGGCCACGATGACGTCGCCGATGCTCGCGTAACGGCGACCGGAGCCACCGAGCACGCGGATGCACAGGATTTCCCGGGCACCCGTGTTGTCAGCGACGCGCAGTCGCGACTCCTGCTGAATCACGTCTGTCTCCTATGTCTGCCAGTTCTCCGCTGGGGTTTCGGCGAAGCTTGGCGGAACGATGGTGGGCGGGGCCGGCAGTTACCGGCCCCGCGCACTCACTTGGCCTTTTCGAGGATCTCCACGACACGCCACCGCTTGGTGGCCGACAGCGGACGGGTCTCCATGAGCAGAACCCGGTCGCCGACGCCGCACGCGTTCTGCTCGTCGTGCACCTTGAGCTTGCGGGTGCGACGCAGAACCTTGCCGTAGAGGGCGTGCTTCACACGGTCCTCGACCTCGACGACGACGGTCTTGTCCATCTTGTCGCTGACCACGAGCCCCTCGCGAACCTTGCGGTTCGCGCGGACAGTGGCCGTGCTCTCGTCACTCATGCTGTCACCTCATCCGGCGCAACCGAGAGCCCGAGCTCACGTTCACGCATGATCGTGTAGATCTTCGCGATGTCCTTGCGGACGACCTGCAGCCGACGGTGATTGTCGAGCTGGCCGGTCGCGCCCTGCACGCGAAGGTTGAACAGCTCCGCCTTGGCCTCCCGCAGCCGCGAAACCAGCTCCTCCTCGGAGAGTTCGCGCAGCTCGGAAGCCTTAACGCCCGCTGCCATCAGCTTTCACCCACTTCGCGTGTCACGATGCGGCACTTCATCGGGAGCTTGTGGATCGCACGGCGCATCGCCTCGCGCGCGATCGTCTCGTTCGGGAACGACATCTCGAAGAGAATGCGTCCCGGCTTGACGTTCGCCACCCACCACTCGGGAGAACCCTTACCGGAACCCATGCGGGTCTCGGCCGGCTTCTTGGTCAGAGCGTTGTCGGGGAAGACCGAGATCCAGACCTTGCCACCACGCTTGATGTGACGGGTCATCGCGATACGGGCCGACTCGATCTGCCGGTTGGTCACGTACGCCGGCTCCAGAGCCTGGATACCGAACTCACCGAAGACAACCCGGTTGCCGCCCTTGGACGCGCCGTGGCGGTCCGGGTGGTGCGGCTTGCGGAAGCCCTTCGGGGGCTTACGCGGCATCAGCATGTGTCAGCCCTCCTGCTGCGTCTCGGCCGGGGCCGGGGCAGCGGCCGGAGCCGCGTCGCCGGCCGGCTCGGCCGTCGTGGTGTCGCCCTTGGCCTGGGCGGCGGCGGCCGCACGGCCGGCCTCGGTCCCACCGGCGGTCGTGCCGGACGAACCGGAACGGCCACGGCGCGGACGCTCGGCCCGGTCGGCGCGGTCACGGCGCGGACGCGCGGGCGCCTCGGGGGCGACCTCGCGACCCGGCACGGCGTCGCCCTTGTAGATCCAGACCTTCACGCCGATGCGGCCGAACGTCGTACGGGCCTCGAAGAAGCCGTACTCGATGTTGGCGCGCAGCGTGTGCAGCGGGACGCGACCCTCACGGTAGAACTCCGTGCGGCTCATCTCCGCGCCGCCGAGGCGACCGGAGACCTGCACCCGGATGCCCTTGCAGATCGGGTTCTTCATGGCCGACTGCATGGCCTTGCGCATCGCCCGGCGGAAGCTGACCCGGGAGGACAGCTGCTCGGCGACGCCCTGCGCCACCAGCTGAGCGTCCGACTCCGGGCTCTTCACCTCGAGGATGTTGAGCTGGACCTGCTTGCCGGTGAGCTTCTCGAGCTCGCCCCGGATGCGGTCGGCCTCCGCGCCCTTGCGGCCGATGACGATGCCCGGCCGGGCGGTGTGGATGTCGACGCGGACCCGGTCACGGGTGCGCTCGATGTCCACCTTGGAGATGCCGGCGCGCTCGAGGCCCTTGGACATCATGCGGCGGATCTTGACGTCCTCGCCGATGTAGTCCTTGTAGAGCTTGTCGGCGAACCACCGGGACTTCCAGTCGGTGGAGATACCGAGGCGGAATCCGGTGGGGTGAACTTTCTGGCCCATTACTCGGACTCCTCCGTGGTCTGGGACTGCGCGGCGGGCGCGGACTTGGCCGGCGCCGCCTTCTTCGCCGCGGCCGCCTTCTTGGCGGGCCGGGCGACCTGGACCGCCTCGACGGCGATCGTGATGTGGCTGGTGCGCTTGCGGATCCGGTACGCCCGGCCCTGCGCCCGCGGACGGAACCGCTTGAGCGTCGGGCCCTCGTCGACGAACGCCTCGCTGACCAGGAGCGCATCCGGGTCGAGCCGCTCGTTGTTCTCCGCGTTCGCGATAGCGCTCGCGAGCACCTTGTAGACCTGCTCGCTCGCGCTCTGCGGCGCGAACTGCAGGACGGTCAGGGCCTCCTTCGCGGGCAGTCCGCGGACGAGGTTGACCACACGGCGTGCCTTGTTCGGCGAGATGCGGACGTGCTTCGCAACCGCGCGACTGCCCGGAAGCGCCGGAGCGTCGTTCTTTGCTGGCATCGCTGTGACCCCTTTCTTGTCCGTGGACTGACTAGCGACGACGGCTCTTGCGGTCGTCCTTCTCGTGACCCTTGAACGTGCGGGTCAGAGCGAACTCCCCGAGCTTGTGACCGACCATGGCCTCGGTGATGAACACCGGGACGTGCTTGCGACCGTCGTGCACGGCGATCGTGTGCCCGAGCATGTCGGGGATGATCATCGAGCGCCGCGACCAGGTCTTGATGACGTTCTTCGAGTTCTTCTCGTTCTGGACTTCCACCTTCTTGAGCAGGTGGTCGTCGACGAACGGGCCCTTCTTCAGGCTGCGTGGCATCTTTTAAACTCCCGTTACCCGCGCTTGCGGGTGGCGTAGCGGCGGCGAACGATCAGCTTGTCGCTCTCCTGGCCCTTGCGGCGGGTACGACCCTCGGGCTTACCAGCCGGGTTGACCGGGTGGCGACCACCGGAGGTCTTACCCTCACCACCACCGTGCGGGTGGTCGATCGGGTTCATGGCGACACCGCGGACGGTCGGGCGCTTGCCCTTCCAGCGCATACGGCCGGCCTTGCCCCAGTTGATGTTCGACTGTTCGGCATTGCCGATCTCGCCGACCGTGGCGCGGCAACGGATGTCGACCCGGCGGATCTCACCGGAGGGCATACGCAGCGTGGCGTACGCGCCTTCACGGCCGAGCAGCTGGATGCCGACACCGGCCGAGCGGGCCAGCTTGGCGCCACCGCCGGGACGAAGCTCCACACCGTGGACCGTCGTACCGACCGGGATGTTGCGCAGGGGAAGGTTGTTCCCCGGCTTGATGTCCGCACCGGGGCCGGACTCGACCCGGTCGCCCTGCTTGAGGTCCTTCGGCGCGAGGATGTAGCGCTTCTCGCCGTCGGCGTAGTGCAGCAGCGCGATGCGCGACGTGCGGTTCGGGTCGTACTCGATGTGCGCGACCTTGGCCGGCACGCCGTCCTTGTCGACCCGCTTGAAGTCGATCAGGCGGTACTGCCGCTTGTGGCCGCCGCCCTGGTGCCGCGTGGTGATGCGGCCGTGGACGTTGCGTCCACCCTTCTTGGGCAGCGGGACCAGGAGCGACTTCTCCGGCGTGGACCGGGTCAGCTCGGCGAAGTCGGCGACGCTGGAGCCGCGACGGCCCGGCGTGGTCGGCTTGTACTTACGGATAGCCATTGTTTTACAACCCCTTAGCTGACCGGGCCGCCGAAGGCCTCGATACGGTCACCGTCAGCCAGCTTGACCATCGCGCGCTTGGTCGCCTTGCGCTGACCGAAGCCGGTCCGGGTGCGCTTGCGCTTGCCCTCGCGGTTCGCGGTGTTCACCGTCAGCACGCGGACGTTGAAGATCTGCTGGATCGCGATCTTGATCTGGGTCTTGTTCGCGTCCGGGTGGACGAGGAACGTGTACCAGTTCTGGTCGAGAACGCTGTAGCTCTTCTCGGAGACGACCGGCTTGATGATGACGTCGCGCGGGTCGGCGATGGTGCTCACTTGTTCTCCCCCTCGGCGGTCGCCGGCGCGCCCAGGAACTCGTCGAGCGCGTCCTTGGTGAAGACCACCTCGTCGGCCACCAGCACGTCGTACGTGTTGAGCTGACCGGCCTCGAGCAGGTGCACGGTCGCCTCGTTGCGCAGCGACAGCCAGTTCAGCTCGTCGGTGCTGCTCAGCACGACCAGGACCTTGGTGGACTCGGTGGCCTTGCGCAGCGTGGCGATCGCGGCCTTGGTCGACGGCTTGTCACCGCTGACGAACGCCTCGACCACGTGCACGCGGCCGTCGCGGGCCCGGTCGGAGAGGGCGCCACGCAGGGCGGCGGCCTTCATCTTCTTGGGGGTCCGCTGGCTGTAGTCGCGCGGCACGGGACCGTGCACGACGCCACCGCCGGTGAACTGCGGCGCGCGGATCGAGCCCTGACGGGCGCGACCGGTGCCCTTCTGCTTGTACGGCTTCTTGCCGCCGCCGGCGACCTCACCGCGGGTCTTGGCCTTGGCCGTGCCCTGACGGGCGGCGGCGAGCTGGGCCACGACGACCTGGTGCATCAGCGGGATGTTGGCCTGGACGTCGAACACCGAGTCCGGCAGGTCGACCGAGCCGGCCTTGTTGCCCTCGACGTTGATCACGTCAACCGAGCTCACTGGGCACCGCCCTTCTTCGCCGCGGTGCGGACCAGAACAAGCGCGCCCTTGGGCCCGGGCACAGCGCCCTTGACCAGGATCAGGTTGTTCTCGGTGTCCACCGCCTGCACGGTGAGGTTCTGCACGGTGAAGCGCTGGCTACCCATGCGACCGGCCATGCGCACGCCCTTGAAGACGCGACCGGGGGTCGCGCAGGCGCCGATGGAACCGGGCGAGCGGTGCTTGCGCTCGACACCGTGGCTGGCCTTGAGGCCGTGGAAGCCGTGCCGCTTCATGACACCGGCGTAGCCCTTACCACGAGTCTTACCGGTGACGTCGATCGGCGAACCGACCGCGAACGCCTCGACGGTGATCTCCTGGCCGAGCTCGTACTCACCGGCGTCGGTGGTGCGCAGCTCGACGACGTGGCGCCGCGGCGACACACCCGCCTTCGCGAAGTGACCGCCCTCGGGCTTGTTCACCTTGCGCGGGTCGATGGCGCCGTACGCCAGCTGGACGGCGGCGTAGCCATCCTTCTCATCTGTGCGGACCTGGGTCACGACGCAAGGGCCGGCCTGCACCACGGTCACCGGGACAACCTTGTTGTTGTCCCAGACCTGGGTCATGCCGAGCTTGGCGCCCAGGATCCCCTTAACTTGCCTGTCCATCAGTCGTGATCCCTACAGCTTGATCTCGATGTCGACGCCAGCCGGCAGGTCGAGGCGCATGAGCGAGTCGACCGTCTTCGGGGTCGGGTCGATGATGTCGATCAGCCGCTTGTGCGTGCGCATCTCGAAGTGCTCGCGCGAGTCCTTGTACTTGTGCGGCGAACGGATGACGCAGAAACGGTTGATCTCCGTGGGCAGCGGCACCGGACCTGCGACCGACGCACCGGTACGCGTGACCGTCTCGACGATCTTGCGCGCCGACGAGTCGACGACCTCGTGGTCGTAGGCCTTGAGCCGGATGCGGATCTTCTGTCCCGCCATGGTGGCTTCTGTTTCCTTTTCTTCGATGCCGCTACGTGCGAAAGCGGTGGCTCTCGCATGCCCGCAGGACCATTAATCCTGCGTTGTCCGACCCCCGCGGTCGGGCGTGTCGCGCTGTCGCTCAGAAACCTGCGCACGGCAGCTCTCTAGATCGCGGGGATCTTGAGGTGTCACACGGTGGCCCAAAAACACACCCAGACACCCGGCGAGGGTGGCCAGCTGCACAAGGCAGCTGACCACCCCGCTCGGACGCAACCTGACTAGTATGCCGGAAACTCCCCGGCAATGCTAATCGGGGTCAGCGGCCCTCTCAGACGTTGATCTTCGTGACCGTGCCGGCGCCGACGGTGCGGCCACCCTCACGGATCGCGAACTTCAGGCCCTGCTCCATGGCGATCGGCTGGATCAGCTTGACCGACATGCTGGTGGAGTCGCCCGGCATGACCATCTCGGTGCCCTCGGGCAGCGTGACGACGCCGGTGACGTCCGTGGTGCGGAAGTAGAACTGCGGGCGGTAGTTCTGGAAGAACGGGGTGTGCCGGCCGCCCTCTTCCTTCGAGAGGATGTAGACCTGGCCCTCGAACTCCGTGTGGGGAGTCGTGGTGCCCGGCTTCACAACAACCATGCCGCGCTCGACGTCCTCGCGCTTGATACCGCGGAGGAGCAGACCGACGTTCTCACCCGCGCGGGCCTCGTCGAGCAGCTTGCGGAACATCTCGATGCCGGTGCAGACGGTCTTCGTCGACTTCTCGCGGATGCCGACGATCTCGACCTCCTCGTTCGGCTTGAGGATGCCGCGCTCGGCGCGACCGGTGACGACCGTGCCACGACCGGTGATCGTGAAGACGTCCTCGATCGGCATGAGGAAGGGCTTCTCGACGTCACGCTCGGGCTGCGGGATCGCGGTGTCGACCGCGTTCATCAGCTCGAGGAGCTTGCCGGTCCACTCCTTGTCGCCCTCGAGCGCCTTGAGCGCCGAGACACGCACGACCGGAAGGTCGTCGCCCGGGAACTCGTAGGTGCTGAGCAGCTCGCGGACCTCGAGCTCGACGAGCTCGAGGAGCTCCTCGTCGTCCACCATGTCGCTCTTGTTCAGGGCGACGACGATGTACGGAACGCCGACCTGGCGGGCCAGGAGCACGTGCTCCTTGGTCTGCGGCATCGGGCCGTCGGTCGCGGCGACCACCAGGATCGCGCCGTCCATCTGCGCGGCACCGGTGATCATGTTCTTGATGTAGTCGGCGTGGCCGGGGCAGTCCACGTGCGCGTAGTGACGCGACGCGGTCTGGTACTCGACGTGCGCGATCGAGATCGTGATACCACGGGCCTTCTCTTCAGGCGCCTTGTCGATCTCGTCGAACGGGGTGTACGGGTTCAGGTCCGGGTATTCGTCGTGCAGGACCTTCGTGATGGCCGCAGTCAGCGTCGTCTTACCGTGGTCGATGTGACCAATGGTGCCGATGTTGACGTGCGGCTTAGTCCGCTCGAACTTCGCCTTCGCCACTGGTGTCCTCCTGTGGACTGTGGAATAACTTTTTCCCGGCACGCCCGATAAGGCGATGGGGACTCTGTCGACTGCTCGTGCGCGTGCGGTCCTCGACGGACCGCACGCGCCTCACCGCATCAGGCGCCGGTGGCCTTCGCGATGATCTCCTTCGCGACGCTCTGCGGAACCTCGGCGTAGGAGTCGAACTGCATGCTGTAGCTGGCCCGGCCGGCCGTCTTCGACCGCAGGTCGCCGACGTAGCCGAACATCTCCGACAGCGGCACCAGAGCCTTGACGACGCGGGCGCCGGAGCGCTCCTCCATCGACTGGATGATGCCACGGCGGGAGTTGAGGTCGCCGATCACGTCGCCCATGTTGTCCTCGGGCGTGGTGACCTCGACGGACATCATCGGCTCGAGCAGCGCGGGGTCGGCCTTGCGGGCCGCTTCCTTCATCGCGATCGAGCCGGCGATCTTGAACGCCATCTCGGACGAGTCGACCTCGTGGTACTGACCGTCGACCAGCGTGAACTTCACGCCGACCAGCGGGTACCCGGCGAGGACGCCGTACTGCAGCGAGTCCTGCGCGCCCGCGTCCACCGAGGGGATGAACTCCTTGGGGATGCGACCGCCGGTCACCGCGTTGACGAACTCGTACGTGGGGCCGTCCGCATCGAGCGACAACGGCTCGACGGTGACGACGACCTTCGCGTACTGGCCCGAGCCACCGGTCTGCTTCTTGTGGACGTACGTGAGCTTCTCCACGCTGCCGCGGATCGTCTCGCGATACGCCACCTGCGGCTTACCGATGTTGGCCTCGACGTTGAACTCGCGGCGCATGCGGTCCACCAGGATGTCCAGGTGGAGCTCGCCCATGCCGGCGATGATCGTCTGGCCGGTCTCCTCGTCGTTGAAGACGCGGAAGGTCGGGTCTTCCTCGGCCAGGCGCTGGATCGCGGTGCCCAGCTTCTCCTGGTCCGACTTGGTCTTCGGCTCGATGGCGACCTGGATGACCGGCTCCGGGAACGTCATCGACTCGAGGACGACCTGGTTGGCCGGGTCGCTGAGCGTGTCACCGGTGGTGGTCTGCTTCAGACCCTGGACGGCGATGATGTCGCCGGCCTGCGCGGTGGCGCGCTCCTCACGCTTGTTCGCGTGCATCTGGTAGATCTTGCCGATCCGCTCCTTGCGGTCCTTGGTGGAGTTGACCACCTGGGAACCGGACTCGAGCGTGCCGGAGTAGACCCGGACGTACGTGAGCTTGCCGAGGTGCTTGTCGGTCTGGATCTTGAAGGCCAGACCGGAGAAGGGCTCGGAGTTCGACGGCTTGCGCAGCAGCGGCGTCTCGCCGTCGGTGGCAGTGCCCTCGATGGCCGGGATGTCCAGCGGCGACGGCAGGTAGTCGATCACGGCGTCGAGCATGGGCTGGACGCCCTTGTTCTTGAACGCCGAGCCGCACAGCACCGGGTTGGCCTTGCTGGCGATCGTGGCGCGCCGGATGGCGGCCTTGATCTCGTCGACCGACTGCTCCTCGCCCTCGAGGTACTTCTCCATGACCGCGTCGTCGACGTCGGCCAGGGTCTCGATCAGCTTCTCGCGCCACTCGTTCGCGGAGTCGACCAGGTCGGCCGGGATCTCCTCGATCGCGTAGTCCTCACCCTTCTGGGTCTCCCCACGCCAGGTGAGCGCGCGCATGTTGATCAGGTCGACGACACCGATGTGGTCGCCCTCGAGCCCGATCGGGATCTGGAGCACCAGCGGGGTGGCGTTGAGCCGGTCGATCATCATCTGCACGCAGCGGAAGAAGTCCGCGCCGGTCCGGTCGAGCTTGTTGACGAAGCACATCCGGGGGACGTTGTACTTGTCCGCCTGCCGCCACACGTTCTCGGTCTGCGGCTCCACGCCGGCCACACCGTCGTAGACCGCAACCGCACCGTCCAGCACCCGCAGCGACCGCTCCACCTCGACCGTGAAGTCGACGTGGCCGGGCGTGTCGATGATCTGGATCGTGTGGCCCTTCCACTCGCACTTGGTGGCGGCGGAAGTGATCGTGATACCGCGCTCCTGCTCCTGCTCCATCCAGTCCATGACGGCGCCGCCGTCGTGAACCTCACCGATCTTGTACGTGATACCGGTGTAGAAGAGGATTCGCTCGGTAGTCGTGGTCTTACCGGCATCGATGTGCGCCATGATGCCGATGTTGCGTACGTTGGCGAGCGCGTCTGCGGCGGCCACTTCAATCCCTACTTTTCTTCGTCGTCGTCTCGTGAACCGGTACGACTTGCGCTGCGGCCCGGCCGGAGCCGGGCCCACAGCAGCGGGGTCTTACCAGCGGTAGTGCGCGAAGGCCTTGTTGGACTCCGCCATCTTGTGGGTGTCCTCACGCCGCTTGACCGCAGCGCCGAGGCCGTTGCTGGCGTCGAGCAGCTCGTTCTGCAGGCGCTCGATCATGGTCTTCTCGCGGCGGGCCTTGGAGTACTGGACCAGCCAGCGCAGACCGAGGGTGGTCTGGCGCGGGGTGCGGACCTCGACCGGAACCTGGTAGGTCGCGCCACCGACACGGCGGCTGCGGACCTCGAGGGTCGGCTTGACGTTGTCCATGGCGCGCTTGAGGGTCACCACGGGGTCGGTGCCGCTCTTCTCGCGGGCACCCTCGAGGGCGCCGTACACGATGCGCTCAGCGAGCTGACGCTTGCCGCCGATCAGGATCTTGTTGATCAGCTGGGTGACCAGCGGCGAGTTGTAAACCGGGTCCGCGACCACTGGGTGGCGCGGAGCGGGGCCCTTACGAGGCATGTCAGCTCTTCTCCTTCTTCGCGCCGTAACGGCTGCGGGCCTGCTTGCGGTTG
This sequence comes from Paractinoplanes aksuensis, assembly GCF_024137025.1. Classification (GTDB taxonomy): domain Bacteria; phylum Actinomycetota; class Actinomycetes; order Mycobacteriales; family Micromonosporaceae; genus Actinoplanes; species Actinoplanes aksuensis. The sequence goes on along the minus strand of NZ_JAMYJR010000039.1, from coordinate 93,021 downwards.
CGGACACCCTGGGTGTCCAGCGAACCACGGACGATCTTGTAGCGGACGCCGGGGAGGTCCTTCACACGGCCACCACGCACGAGCACGATCGAGTGCTCCTGCAGGTTGTGGCCGACGCCCGGGATGTACGCCGTCACCTCGATCTGGCTGCTGAGCTTCACACGAGCGACCTTGCGCAGCGCAGAGTTCGGCTTCTTGGGGGTGGTGGTGTACACGCGCGTGCACACGCCGCGCCGCTGAGGACTGCCTTTCAGCGCCGGCGTCTTGGTCTTGCTCGTCTTCGCCTGACGGCCCTTTCGGACCAGCTGCTGGATCGTGGGCACCGGGTTTCTCCGCTCCCTTCGGCCGCTTCCTAGGCGGCCGCACCGTCTTAGATATTCCTCTGTGCACCGTCTTCTCCCCGAACCCGGGGAGTTGTCCGGCCCCCGCGGTCGGGCGTGTCGCCCGGCTCACGGTCCCGCCGCGCGTTCGTCACGCGCACCGGGTCTTGTCTTGGTCGACACCCCTGGGGTGCCGGCTCGGCGCATCGCCGCCTCGTCGTCCTGGTCCTGCTGGAGCAGACCGACTCGGGCGCACGCACGAGTTGCCCGGGCAAGCCCGGGCACGAGGGGAAAGCCTACCTACCACAAGCACCCAGGTCAAAATGAGCACTGGGAGCGCGCGACGGATATCTCCGATACAAGTGTACCGGGTGCCTGATGGTGGCAACGCGCGGTGCCTGGATCCAGGCTCACACGGAAATTTGCAACACCAGGGTCAACGCGAGGGACAGCAGAGCAATTCCCGCACCGATCGAGCCGCATACGATTCCTGCCATACCCAGCCCGGCGCCGGTGAACCGCACCTGACCGGTCTGGCCGGACCGGCGGATCTGGCGGCGCGACACCACACCGATGGCCACCGCTCCCCCACCGGCGGCCACGCTGAGCAGTGTGAAGGCGCCGGCCACCCAGCCGCCCCAGCCCTCCGAGGCGCCGGCCAGGCCGAAGCAGACCACCAGCATCGACACCAGGATCGACCCGATGCCGGCCAGCAGGGAGCCGATGGCCAGGCCGGACGTGATCGGCTCGACCCGCAGCTGCACCAGCCCGAAGTCGGTGCCGGGCATGGCGTCGACCCGTTCCGGCTGCCACCGGCCCGAGGGCGGCGGTGGGGGCACCGCGGCGGGGTACTGCGCCGGTGGCTGGGGTGGGACGGTCATGAGAAGAGCATGTCACTCGTACGAGGGGGACGGCACCCCGCCTCAGTCGGTGCCCGGCGCGAAGTCGGGGCCACCGGGCGCTCCGGCCAGGTGCAACAGACCGGCGATGGACGCCACGACCAGCGAGGTGAGGGCCAGGACGATGCCCGCCCAGGCCAGCCGGCGGCCGCGGCGGACCCACACCGAGCCGGTCAGGTAGCCCTGGGAGTCGTACGCCTGGCGGGCCGTCTGCCGGGCCAGCATCAGGGCCACGGTGGCCGGAATCACACCGCCGATGAACGCGCCGGTCAGGAAGCCCGCCAGACCCAGCGCGAAAACCGCCCGCGCCTTCGACGAGGGCGCCGGATCCGGGTCCATCGGATGACGGGTGGGAACTGCGGCCGGAAGCGTCACGAGAACCATTCTAGAAAGGCCGAAGGGCGACCGCGCAGAACGCGGTCGCCCTTCGGCACTACAGACCCTTAGCGGTACGACCCGAAGTCGAAGTCGTCCAGCGGCACTGCCTGCCCGCTGGCCGGCCCGAAGCCGTAGTCGGTCTCGGGGTACCCGGTCATCGAGTACACCTTGGCCTTGGCCTCCTCGGTCGGCTCGACCCGGATGTTGCGGTACTTGGAGATACCGGTACCGGCCGGGATGAGCTTACCGATGATCACGTTCTCCTTGAGGCCGACGAGCGAGTCGCTGCGCGAGTTGATCGCCGCGTCGGTCAGCACCCGGGTGGTCTCCTGGAAGGAGGCCGCCGAGAGCCAGGAATCCGTGGCCAGCGAGGCCTTGGTGATACCCATGAGCACGGGACGACCGGCGGCGGGCTCGCCACCCTCGCCGACGAGCCGGCGGTTCTCCGACTCGAAGAGCGCCCGGTCGACCAGCACGCCCGGCAGGAACTCGGCCGCGCCGGAGTCGATGACCGTCACCCGCTTGAGCATCTGGCGGATGATGATCTCGATGTGCTTGTCGTGGATGAGCACACCCTGCGAGCGGTAGACCTCCTGGACCTCACTGGTCAGGTGGACCTGGACCGCCCGCGGACCCATGATCCGCAGAAGCTCGTGCGGGTCGATGGTGCCCTCGGTCAGCTTCTCGCCGACGCCGACGTGGTCGCCGTCGTGGGCCCGGAGCTTGACGCGCTTGGAGATCTTGTCGTAAACGATCTCCTCGCTGCCGTCGTCCGGCACCACGATGATCTTGCGCGACCGCTCGCCGTCCTCGATGCGGATGCGGCCCGGGGTGTCGGCGATGGGCGCCTTGCCCTTGGGCACGCGGGCCTCGAAGATCTCCTGCACACGGGGCAGACCCTGGGTGATGTCCTCACCCGCGACACCACCGGTGTGGAAGGTACGCATCGTCAGCTGGGTACCCGGCTCACCGATGGACTGGGCGGCGATGATGCCGACCGCCTCACCGATGTCCACGCCCTTGCCGGTCGGCAGCGAACGGCCGTAGCAGGCCGCGCACACGCCGAGCTTCGACTCACAGGTCAGCACCGAGCGCACCCGGACGTTCTCGACACCGGCCGCGACGAGCTTGTCGACCAGGATCGAGTTGAGGTCCGAGCCGCGGGCGACGACCAGGTTGCCGTTGGCGTCCTTGATGTCGTCGGCCAGCGTACGGGCGTGCACACCGGTCTCGGCGTGGACGTGCACGACCAGCGTGCCGTCGGCCTCGCGCTCGCCCACCTGCATCGGGATCGCGCGGTCGGTGCCGCAGTCCTCCTCGCGGATGATGACGTCCTGCGAGACATCCACCAGACGACGGGTCAGGTAACCCGAGTCGGCGGTACGCAGCGCGGTGTCGGCCAGACCCTTACGAGCACCGTGGGTGGAGATGAAGTACTCCAGCACGGTCAGACCCTCGCGGTACGACGAGGTGATCGGGCGCGGGATGATCTCGCCCTTGGGGTTGGCCACCAGACCACGGATCGCGGCGATCTGCCGGAGCTGGAGGAGGTTACCGCGAGCGCCGGAGTTGATCATCACCCAGAGCGGGTTCTCCTGCGGCAGCGCGGTCTCCATCTCCTTGGAGATCTCGTTGGTCGCCTTGGTCCAGATCTCGATGAGCTCGCCGCGACGCTCCTCGGCGGTCATCAGACCACGCTGGTACTGCTTGTCGATGCGGTCGGCCTCGACCTGATAGCGGGCCAGGATCTCCGGCTTGCGCGGAGGACCGATGACGTCGCCCATGCCGATCGTCACACCGGACCAGGTGGCCCAGTGGAAGCCGGCCTCCTTGAGCGCGTCCAGGGTCGCCGCGAGGGCGACCTTGGGGAAGCGCTCGGCGAGGTCGTTGACGATCGCCGACAGCTGACCCTTGCGGATCTCGTAGTTCACGAAGCGGTAGCCCGGGGGCAGCGTCTCGTTGAAGATGACCCGGCCCAGGGTGGTCTCGACGAGCAGCGGCTCGCCCTCGGTCCAGTCCTCGGGCGCGTTCCAGGCCGCGGCCTTGGCGCCGTTGTCGACCCCGATGACCTCGCGCAGCCGGATCTTCACCGGCGCCTGCAGGTGCAGCTCGCCGTTGTCGAAGGCCATCCGCGCCTCGGCGTCCGAGCTGAACACCCGTCCCTCGCCCTTGGTGCCGGGCACCTCGTGGGTCAGGTGGTACAGCCCGATGACCATGTCCTGGGTCGGCATGGTGACCGGCTTGCCGTCGGCCGGCTTGAGGATGTTGTTCGACGAGAGCATCAGGATCCGGGCCTCGGCCTGGGCCTCGGCCGACAGCGGCACGTGGACCGCCATCTGGTCACCGTCGAAGTCGGCGTTGAACGCCGTACACACGAGCGGGTGGATCTGGATCGCCTTGCCCTCGACCAGCTGCGGCTCGAAGGCCTGGATGCCCAGGCGGTGCAGGGTCGGCGCGCGGTTCAGCAGCACCGGGTGCTCGCTGATGACCTCTTCGAGGACGTCCCACACGACCGGCCGCTGACGCTCGACCATGCGCTTGGCCGACTTGATGTTCTGCGCGTGGTTCAGGTCGACCAGACGCTTCATCACGAACGGCTTGAACAGCTCCAGCGCCATCTGCTTGGGCAGACCGCACTGGTGCAGCTTCAGGCGCGGGCCGACGACGATGACCGAACGGCCGGAGTAGTCGACGCGCTTGCCGAGCAGGTTCTGACGGAACCGGCCCTGCTTGCCCTTGAGCATGTCGGACAACGACTTGAGCGGGCGGTTACCCGGACCGGTCACCGGCCGGCCACGACGGCCGTTGTCGAACAGCGCGTCGACGGCCTCCTGGAGCATCCGCTTCTCGTTGTTCACGATGATCTCGGGCGCACCCAGATCGATCAGACGCTTGAGACGGTTGTTCCGGTTGATGACGCGGCGGTACAGGTCGTTCAGGTCGCTGGTCGCGAAGCGGCCACCGTCGAGCTGCACCATCGGGCGCAGGTCCGGCGGGATGACCGGGACGCAGTCGAGCACCATGCCGAGCGGCGAGTTCCGGGTGTTCAGGAACGCGGCGACGACCTTGAGGCGCTTGAGCGCACGGATCTTGCGCTGGCCCTTACCGGTGCGAATGATCTCGCGCAGGTTCTCGGCCTCGGCGTCCAGGTCCATGTTCTGCAGCAGAGCCTTGATGGCCTCGGCGCCCATGCCACCGGTGAAGTACTCACCGAAGCGGTCCCGCAGCTCGCGGTAGAGCAGCTCGTCGGTGACCAGCTGCTTGGAGTCGAGCTTGCGGAAGGTGTCGAGCACCTCGTCGAGGCGGTCGATCTCGCGCTGGGCCTTGTCCCGGATCTGGCGCATCTCGCGCTCGCCGGCTTCCTTGACCTTGCGGCGCACGTCGGCCTTGGCGCCCTCGGCCTCGAGCTCGGACAGGTCCTGCTCGAGCTTCGCCGCGCGCTTCTCGATCTCCGAGTCGCGGCTGTTCTCCGACTGGCGCTTCTCGGCGAAGATCTCGTTCTCGATGGTCGAGAGGTCGCGGTGACGCGCTTCGGCGTCCACGCTCGTCACGACGTACGAGGCGAAGTAGATGATCTTCTCGAGGTCCTTGGGAGCCAGGTCGAGCAGGTAGCCCAGCCGGCTCGGCACACCCTTGAAGTACCAGATGTGCGTGACCGACGCGGCCAGCTCGATGTGACCCATGCGCTCACGGCGGACCTTGGACCGGGTCACCTCGACGCCGCAGCGCTCACAGATGATGCCCTTGAACCGGACCCGCTTGTATTTGCCGCAGTAGCACTCCCAGTCCCGCTGAGGACCGAAGATCTTCTCGCAGAAGAGTCCGTCCTTCTCGGGCTTCAGGGTGCGGTAGTTGATCGTCTCGGGCTTCTTGACCTCGCCGTGCGACCACTGCCGGATGTCGTCAGCGGTAGCAAGGCCGATGCGCAACTCGTCGAAGAAGTTGACGTCGAGCACTTGGACTATCCCTCGTGTTTCGTTGCTCGGGTGAATTCAAGGCCGGCGGGGGCGTCCCCGGTCCCAGTTGCCTGAGACCGGGGACGCTTCCGTCAGATCTCTTCGACGCTGCTGACGCCCTCGTTCGGGCGCCGGGACAGGTCGATGCCGAGTTCCTCCGCGGCCCGGAAGACCTCGTCGTCGGTCTCGCGCATCTCGAGGGCCACACCGTCGCTGGAGAGCACCTCAACGTTCAGGCACAGCGACTGGAGCTCCTTGAGAAGCACCTTGAACGACTCCGGGATTCCCGGCTCCGGGATGTTCTCGCCCTTGACGATGGCCTCGTAGACCTTCACGCGGCCCAGGACGTCGTCGGACTTGATGGTCAGCAGTTCCTGCAGCGCGTAGGCGGCGCCGTAGGCCTGCATGGCCCAGCACTCCATCTCGCCGAACCGCTGGCCACCGAACTGCGCCTTACCACCCAGCGGCTGCTGCGTGATCATCGAGTACGGGCCGGTCGACCGAGCGTGAATCTTGTCGTCGACCAGGTGGTTCAGCTTCAGGATGTAGACGTACCCGACCGAGATCGGGTCCGGCAGCGGCTCGCCGGAGCGGCCGTCGAACAGCTGCGCCTTGCCGTCACCGTTGACCAGCCGCTTACCGTCGCGGTTGACCAGCGTCGACTCGAGGAGGCCCTTGATCTCCTCTTCCTGCGCACCATCGAAGACGGGGGTCGCGACGTTCGAGTCCGCGACGGACTCGTGCGCCTCGATCGCGCGCAGCTGGCGCTTCCACTCGGCGTCGTCGCCCTCGACCTCCCAGCCGGTCTTGGCGATCCACCCGAGGTGGGTCTCCAGAACCTGGCCGATGTTCATGCGCGAGGGCACACCGAGCGGGTTGAGCACGATGTCGACGGGGGTGCCGTCCTCGAGGAACGGCATGTCCTCGACGGGCAGGATCTTGGAGATGACGCCCTTGTTGCCGTGGCGGCCCGCGAGCTTGTCACCGTCCTGGATCTTGCGCTTCTGGGCCACGTACACCCGGACCAGCTCGTTCACGCCGGGGGGCAGCTCGTCGCCGTCCTCCCGCGAGAACGTGCGGACACCGATGACCGTGCCGGTCTCACCGTGCGGCACCTTCAGCGAAGTGTCCCGGACCTCCCGGGCCTTCTCACCGAAGATCGCGCGGAGCAGGCGCTCCTCCGGGGTCAGTTCGGTCTCGCCCTTGGGCGTGACCTTGCCGACCAGGATGTCGCCGGGAACGACCTCGGCGCCGATCCGGATGATGCCGCGCTCGTCGAGGTCGGCGAGCATTTCCTCGCTGACGTTCGGGATGTCGCGGGTGATCTCTTCCGGGCCGAGCTTGGTGTCCCGGGCGTCGACCTCGTGCTCCTCGATGTGGATCGAGGTGAGGACGTCCTGCTGGACGAGGCGTTGCGACAGGATGATCGCGTCCTCGTAGTTGTGACCCTCCCAGCACATGAACGCGACGAGCAGGTTGCGGCCGAGGGCCATCTCCCCCTCGTCGGTGCACGGGCCGTCGGCGATGACCTGGCCGGCCTCGACCCGGTCACCCTCGAAGACGACCGGCTTCTGGTTGACGCAGGAGCCGGCGTTGGAGCGACGGAACTTGTGCAGCAGGTACGTACGGCGGTGACCGTCGTCCTGGTGCACCGTCACGTAGTCGGCGCACAGGTCCTCGACCACGCCACCGACCTCGGCGACGACCACGTCACCGGCGTCGACCGCGGCGCGGTACTCCATGCCGGTGCCGACCAGCGGAGCCTCGGCCTTGACCAGCGGCACGGCCTGACGCTGCATGTTCGCGCCCATCAGGGCCCGGTTGGCGTCGTCGTGCTCGAGGAACGGGATCATCGCGGTCGCGACCGAGGTCATCTGACGCGGCGACACGTCCATGTAGTCGACCTCGGTGCCGGGCACGTAGTCGACCTCACCGCCCTTACGGCGGACCAGGACGCGATCGTCGGCGAAGGTGCCGTCGCTCTTCAGCGTGGCGTTCGCCTGCGCCTTGATGTACCGGTCTTCCTCGTCCGCGGTCAGGTAGTTGACGTCGTCGGTGACGACGCCGTTCTCGACCTTCCGGTACGGCGTCTCGATGAAGCCGAACGGGTTGACGCGGGCGAAGGTCGACAGAGCGCCGATCAGGCCGATGTTCGGGCCCTCGGGCGTCTCGATCGGGCACATCCGGCCGTAGTGCGACGGGTGCACGTCACGGACCTCGAAGCCGGCCCGCTCACGCGACAGGCCACCGGGGCCCAGCGCCGAGAGGCGGCGACGGTGGGTCAGACCAGCCAGCGGGTTGGTCTGGTCCATGAACTGCGAGAGCTGCGAGGTGCCGAAGAACTCCTTGATCGCCGCCACCACGGGACGGATGTTGATCAGGGTCTGCGGCGTGATCGCCTCGACGTCCTGGGTCGTCATGCGCTCGCGGACGACGCGCTCCATCCGGGACAGGCCCACGCGGACCTGGTTCTGGATGAGCTCGCCCACGGTGCGCAGACGGCGGTTGCCGAAGTGGTCGATGTCGTCGGCCTCGTAGCCCTCCTCACCGGCGTGCAGCCGGGCGAGGTAGTCCACGGTCTTGACGATGTCTTCCTCGGTCAGCGTGCCCCGGACGATCGGGACGTCGATCTCGAGCTTCTTGTTGAACTTGTACCGGCCGACCTTGGCTACGTCATACCGCTTCGGGTTGAAGAAGAGGTTGTCGAGCAGGGTCTGCGCGTTCTCCCGGGTCGGGGGCTCGCCAGGGCGCAGCTTCCGGTAGATGTCGAGTAGGGCCTCATCCTGACCGGCGATGTGGTCCTTCTCGAGGGTGGTCATGATCAGTTCGGACCAGCCGAACCGCTCACGGATCTGGTCGGCGGACCAGCCGATCGCCTTGAGCAGGACGGTGACGGCCTGCCGGCGCTTGCGGTCGATACGCACACCGACCGTGTCGCGCTTGTCGATGTCGAACTCCAGCCAGGCGCCCCGGCTGGGAATGACCTTGACGCTGGACAGGTCGCGGTCGGAGGTCTTGTCCGGCTCCTTGGTGAAGTACACGCCCGGCGACCGGACGAGCTGGCTCACCACGACGCGCTCGGTGCCGTTGATGACGAACGTCCCCTTGGGGGTCATCATCGGGAAGTCGCCCATGAACACGGTCTGGCTCTTGATCTCGCCAGTCGTGTTGTTGGTGAACTCCGCGGTCACGAACAGCGGTGCGCAGTAAGTCAGGTCCTTCTCCTTGCACTCCTCGATCGAGGCCTTGACCTCGTCGAATCGCGGAGCCGAGAAGGACAGCGACATGGTGCCGGAGAAGTCCTCAATGGGACTGATCTCTTCGAGGATCTCTGCGAGGCCCGAGTGGGCATGCGGGTCGTCCGTCGACCGGGCCTGCCAAGCCTCGTTCCCGACCAGCCAGTCGAAGGACTCCGTCTGGAGGGCGAGGAGGTTGGGGACCTCAAGTTGCTCGGTGATCCTGCCGAAAGAGACACGGCGGGGTGCGTAAGCGCTCGACGTACGGCTGGTCTTCGCAGGGCGGGAAGCTGCCAAGATGCGTCCTTCCGAGGACCGGTGCTGCTGATGCGGCTGCAGCTGCGGTATGCAACTGTCTGCGTGCACTCCAACGAGCCCCCAGGAATTCATCCGGATGGATGTCCTAGCAGGGCTCAAGACAGAAGGCAGCGCAAACTAGCAGTGTAGCCGCTCGGCTAACCGCTGTCCAGCCCACACCTGAGGGCGCCTGCGGAACGTGTCCCCGATGGCCTCTGACCTGCGCCTTAATGGCCAGGGCCAAACTCACGGGGCCGCTCGGAACGCGGCAACTCTCCCTCGGTGCCCCCGCCGCGAGTGACCGGTGGAACCGGCTTACCCACGGGGTGGCTGTCGCAAGCGCGGAAACTTGCTGCTGTCAGCGTGCCTGTCAGCGGACACACAGTCAAGGGCTGCGAGGCGGGTCAGCCCCGCGCCGCCCACTCCCCGGCGCGTCCTAGCGACCATACTCCACGGCTTGCCCGATTGGACCCGCTTTGTGCGTCGGCCGTCCGACAGCCGGCCAGAACGCCCTGACCAGGTGCTTTCAGGGAAATATACAAATGGCGAGGACCCGTACACGGGTCCTCGCCATTCGCAAGAGAATGCAGTGGAGCGTTAGATCACTTGAGGGTGACCTTGGCGCCTTCACCCTCGAGCTTGGCCTTGGCGGCCTCGGCCTTCTCCTTGTTGACACCCTCGAGGATCGCCTTGGGGGCGGACTCGACGGCGTCCTTGGCCTCCTTGAGGCCCAGGCCGGTCAGCTCACGCACGACCTTGATGACCTGGATCTTCTTGCCGCCGTCGCCCTCGAGGACGACGTCGAAGGAGTCCTGCTCCGCAGCGGCCTCGGCCGGGGCAGCAGCGCCACCGGCGGCGGCGACGGCAACGGGAGCGGCCGCGGTGACCTCGAAGGTCTCCTCGAACTGCTTCACGAACTCCGACAGCTCGATGAGCGTCATTTCCTTGAACGCGTCGAGCAGCTCGTCGGTGCTGAGCTTCGCCATGTCTGGCAACCTTTCCTAGCTTCTGATGAAAAAGTCGTGCTGGTGCGCGGTGGCTCAGGCCTCCGCGGGACCGTCCTTCTCGCGCTTCTCCTGAAGAGCGGCCGCGAGGCGCGCCACCTGCGACAGCGGGGCCTGGAACAGACCCGCAGCCTTGGTCAGGTTGCCCTTCATGGCGCCGGCCAGCTTGGCCAGCAGAACCTCACGCGACTCGAGGTCAGCGATCTTGTTGACGTCGGCCGCCGAGATCGCCTTGCCCTCGAACACACCGCCCTTGATCTGCAGGGCGGGGTTGGCCTTGGCGAAAGCCCGCAGGCTCTTGGCCGCCTCGACCGGGTCGCCGTTGATGAAGGCGAGCGCGGTAGGACCGGTGAACAGCGTGTCGAGGCCTTCGATGCCAGCATCGGTGGCTGCGCGCTTGGCCAGCGTGTTCTTCGACACCGCGTACTTGGTGTCGCCGCCCAGCGAACGCCGCAGCTCGGTGAGCTGCTTGACCGTGAGACCGCGGTACTCGGTCAGCACGGTGGCCGACGAGTTACGGAAGTTGTCCGTCAGCGCAGCGATGGCAGTGGCCTTGTCGGCCCGGACCGGCTTGTCCGCCATGTCCCTCCTCTCTCAGTGCTCGAACCACTGGTCGAGCTCGAAGGAGGGGCCGCAATGAGAAACGCCCCGGCGCAGGGCGCACGGGGCGGAGCAGAACCTTGGCGCGAACAATCGCGCGGCCTGATCACGAACCGTTCTCCCCTGCGCGGGTCGCCCGCATCGGCGGGACCTTCGACCGCGGCGCTCGTCTGACGACGGCACCGCGATGACCAGCGGTCTGTGGGTGGAACTTCGAGAAGCAACTGTACGCGACCGGGCATCGACCGCCAAATCAGGTGCGCAAGCGGCGCAGGCGGGCGTACGTGCCGAACGCGACCACGGCCCAGAGCACGGCCCAGCCGATGAGCACAGCCAGGGTGGCGGCGGGCGGCGGGGTGGCGTCGTTGAGGGCCCGGGCCGTGGCCATGACCGGTGGGACGAGCCACGGGGCGAACGAGCCCTGCAGGCCCAGGACGACGACCAGGATGACGGCGGTGACCAGCACCGCGATGCCGTTGCGGACGCCGCGGGTGATGGCCCGGCTGGCCAGCGCGCCGAGCGCCACGGCCGGCGGCACGGCGAGAACGTGGGCCAGGAGGCCGAGCAGGACGCCGCTGACGACCGCTTTGTCGGTCTCGATGCCGCGGAACAACCACGGGGCGACCATGGCCAGGGCGCAGACGAGCAGCGCGAGCAGAGTGGCGGCCGACACACCGGCCAGCGCCTCGCGGCGGCCACCCACGGCCACCCGGGCCAGGCGGCGCTGCCCGTCGGGCTCGGTGTCGAGCAGCAGCTTCGACTGCCACGCCAGCACCGGGAACAGGGCCGCCGCGGAGTACCCGTAGGCGACGGCGGCCGGTGACGCTCCCCCGCCGTAGATGACCCCGAGCACGATCAGCACGGCGATGGCCGGGGCCAGGATGCGCCCGCCCCGCAGAAAGCCGGCCAGCCGCATCCGGACCAGCGCACTCATCGGCCCACCAGCCGTTCCACGCTGACGAACCGCTCCGCCCTCAGGGACCACTCCGCCCTCAGGGGCCGCTCCGCGCCTACGGGCCATTCTGATCTCATGAGCCGGCGCCGCCCTCTCGGCCGCTGGAAGCACCCGGGGTGATAGTCAACCCAGGCCCGGAACTGGCCTGGTGCGGTTGTGGGGCGGCGACGTCGCGTACGTCCAAGATCTGATGCCCTTCGGCTTTGAGCCTGGCCACCGCCTGGGGTGCCTCGGCCCGCCGGACCTTGACCTCGATGATCACCTCGCCGGTGGGCGGCGCAGCCGGCGCTCTCGCGACGAGCGCGTCGGACACCTGCCAGTGGATTGCCTTCGGCAAGTTGTCGATCTCCCCGCGGTGGTCGCTGACCAGGACCATTCCCCCGCTCGCCGTCACCTCGGCAACGATCTCGGGGATCAGGGTGCGAGCGACCGAGTCCAATCCTTCCCAGGGCTCGTCGAGGATCAGCAAACCGGGCCGTGCGATCAGAGCCTGGGCCAAGCCGACCTTCTGGGCAGTGCCCTTGGACAAATCAGACAGCCGGGTTCCCGTGTGCTCGGTCAGCAGGAGCCGCTCGATCCAATCGCCGGCTTTGACGCCTCGAAGAGCGGCCATGCGGTGGAGATAGTCGCCGGCGGTGAAGGGCTGATCGGCCGGGAAGCGCTCGGGAACCCAGCCCACGACGGGCGGACGCTCCTTGATCAGGCCGCGCGAAGGGCGCAGGACACCGGCGGCCAATTGCAGCAGCGTCGACTTGCCGGCGCCGTTGCGACCGAGCACCACCACCGTGTCGCCCGGCTCGACGGACGCCTCCACCTCGCGCAGAGTCCAGTCGGTGCGCCGGCCGTACCGAAACCACACCCCGTCGAAACGCACCACGGAAGACTGCCACAGAAAAGCCCCCGGGGATGTCCCCCGAGGGCTGTTCAGAAGGTGCTGTTGAGGACTACCCCTCGGTGTTGCCGGAGAGGCCCTTGACCACGTTCGGGTCAACCGGCACGCCGGGGCCCATGGTGGTGGTGACGACAACCTTGCGGAGGTACTTGCCCTTGGCCGCGGACGGCTTGGAGCGGAGCACCTCGTCGAGCACGGCGCCGTAGTTCTCCACCAGCTGCTGCTCGGAGAACGAGGCCTTGCCGATGATCAGGTGCAGGTTGGAGTGCTTGTCGACGCGGAAGGTGATCTTTCCGCCCTTGATCTCGTTGATCGCCTTGGTGACGTCCATGGTCACCGTGCCGGTCTTCGGGTTGGGCATGAGACCACGCGGGCCGAGGATGCGGGCGATACGACCGATCTTGGCCATCTGGTCGGGGGTGGCGATCGCGGCGTCGAAGTCGAGCCAGCCGCCCTGGATGCGGGCCACGAGCTCGTCGGTGCCGACCTCGTCGGCGCCGGCCGCCACGGCCTCTTCAGCCTTGGCGCCCTGGGCGAAGACGATCACGCGGGCGGTCTTGCCGGTGCCGTGGGGCAGGTTGACCGTGCCGCGGACCATCTGGTCGGCCTTGCGGGGGTCGACGCCCAGGCGCATCGCGACCTCGACGGTCGAGTCGAACTTGGTGGTGCTGGCGTCCTTGGCCAGCTTGACCGCCTCGGCCGGCTCGTAGAGCTTGTTCTGGTCGATCGTCTCGGCACCCTTGCGGTAGCCCTTGCTGCGCTGCATGTTCACTTACTCCTGTGGTAGATGGCGGGCCCGCCCTTTCGCGAGCCCTCCCACTGACTGCTGTATTACAGGGTCAGATCTTGGCGACCTGGTTGAAGTTCAGCTCCACCGGCGTCTCACGGCCGAAGATGGAGACCAGAACCTTCAACTTCTGCTGGTCGGCGTTGATTTCCGAGATGGAGGCCGGCAGCGAGGCGAACGCGCCGTCGGTGACCGTGACCGAGTCGCCGACCTCGAAGTCGAGGACCTTGACCTCGGGCTTGGCCTTCTTCTCCTCCTGCTCGACGGCGGGTGCGAGCCACTTCAGCACCTCGTCGAGCGAGAGGGGGGCGGGACGGTCGACCCGGTCGGTCGCACCCACGAAGCCGGTCACACCAGGCGTGTTACGCACGCAGGAGTACGACTCGGGGCTCAGATCCATCCGGACCAGGATGTAGCCCGGGAAGACCTTGTTGTTGACCTGGAGGCGCTTGCCGTTCTTGACCTCGACCTCTTCGCGGGTCGGGACCTCGACCTGGAAGATGAAATCCTCCATGTCGAGGCTGGTGATGCGGGTCTCGAGGTTGGTCTTGACCTTGTTCTCGTAGCCCGCGTAGGAGTGCACCACGTACCAGTCGCCGGGGGCGTAGCGCAGCTTCTGCCGCAGCTCCTGCACCGGGTCGAAGTCCTCGTCCACCTCAGCGGCGGCGGCCTCGGGGACAGCCTCGTCGGCGGTCTCGGACTCAGCGGCCTCGACCGACTCGTCGTTTTCCGCCGTGGCCACGGACGACTGCTCGTCGACGGCCTGCGCGGTCTCGTCGTCGTACTCAGGCACGCTCGCTCACTTCCAGATCAGTCTTGCTCAAAAGCGGGGTCAGCCGCCGAAGGCCCAGAGGATGACCTTGCCCAGGCCGAGGTCGAGAAGGCCGACGATCGTGGTCATGACCGCCACGAAGACGATCACGATCGTCGTGTAGGTCAGGAGCTCCTTGCGGGTCGGCCAGATGACCTTACGCAGCTCGCTGACGACCTCACGGAAGAAACCACCGATGCGGCCGAAGAAGCCGGAGCGGCGGACCTCTTTCTTGGGCTTGGCCGAACGCTCGGCGACGGCGGTGCCGCCGCGGCCTACCGGCTCGGCGTCGTCGTCAGCGGCGTCCTTGTCGTCGTCGACGACATCGTCGCTGAACACCTCGTCGTCGGCCGGGTCGCCGGCGTCACCGGGTCGGTTCCTCTCGGCCATGGCGCCCTACTTCCGTCATCGATGGAGATGGGGGTCCCCCGTCGGCGCTCGGGGCCGGGGCGCGGGGATGGTGACCGCGCACCGGGCGGGCACGTCTAGGAGGTTTGCGCAGGGGTGACAGGACTTGAACCTGCAGCCTGCGGTTTTGGAGACCGCTGCTCTGCCAATTGAGCTACACCCCTGTGCGAGGCTCGAACACCCCTGAGGCAGCGTGCCTCAGAGGGGTCATTGCCCCACGGCGCACCAGTGTACGGGTTCACACCGGCCTTGCCCAACCCGGGCTCGCTTCAGCGTTTCCGCACGGTCGCCTGAGCCAGGCTGAGAACCTTCTCGCCCTGGCAGGTGGCGGTCAGCACCAGCTTGGTCAGGCCCTCGTCGGTGGTCTCTTTCACCGTGGCCGTGACGACGACCTCGGTGCCCTCGTCGGTGTCGGGCACCGGGACCGGGCGCGAGAACCGCACGCTGTATTCCACGACCGCGTCGGCGGCGCCGGCCCAGGCGGTGACGGCCCGGCCGACCAGCGCCATGGTGAACATGCCGTGGGCGATCACGCCGGGCAGCCCGACCCCGGTAGCGACCCGGTCGCTCCAGTGGATCGGGTTGAAGTCGCCCGAGGCGCCCGCGTAGCGCACCAGGTCGGCCCGGGTGACCCGGAACGTCTGCGGCTCGAGTGTGTCGCTCATGTCAGTGCTCCCCTCGCTGCACGAGCTTGGACCAGACCGTCACGACCGGCTCGCCGGCCACGGTCGAGACCTCGGTGCGGGTGGTCAGGAAGTCGTGCCCGCCCCGCGAGGTGATCTCGTCGACCGAGTTGACGCAGACCAGCTCGTCGCCGGCCACGACCGGGCGGGTGTAGGCGAACCGCTGGTCGCCGTGCACGACGCGGCTGTAGTCGAGACCGAGCGCCGGGTCTTCGACGATCTGCCGGCTGGCCGCCATCGTGATCACGACGGGGAAGGTGGGCGGGGCCACCACGTCGGCGTGGCCGAGGGCCCGGGCCGCGGCCGGATCGTGATACTCGGCGTCGGTGGCGCCGATCGCGCGAGCGAACTCGCGGATCTTCTCGCGGCCGACCTGGTACGGCTCGGTGGCCGGCCAGCTGCGGCCGACAAAAGACTGGTCGAGGGGCATCCCCACAACCTACTGGAGCCGGAGACGACTCTGCGCCGCCCGGTTGGACCGGACGGCGCAGGGTGAAAGCTCGAGGGGTGTGTCAGCGGGTCTCGCGGTGAAGCGTGTGACGGCCGTCGCGCGGGCAGAACTTCTTCAGCTCGACGCGGTCGGGGTCGTTACGACGGTTCTTCCGGGTGATGTAGTTCCGCTCCTTGCACTCCGTACAAGCCAGGGTGATCTTCGGACGGACGTCGGTCGCCTTGGCCACGACGGGTTGCCTTCCTGCTAACGGGAAATCTTAACGACGCTCCAGATTACGCCCTGGGAGCGCCGACATGCAAAGTGGGACCCCGGGTGGGATCCCTCGTTACCAGTAGCGGTGGCCGGACTTGAACCGGCGACACAGCGATTATGAGCCGCTTGCTCTGCCATCTGAGCTACACCGCCAGAGCCAGGATCAAGTCCAGCGCCTGAGGCGGGAACGAACCCGGTAGAGCCCCCTTACGGAATCGAACCGTAGACCTTCTCCTTACCATGGAGACGCTCTGCCGACTGAGCTAAGGGGGCTTGCGCCTGCTCGCGATCGCTCGCTTGCCGCGCAGACGAAAGCTTACACGGCCCGCCTCCGGGGGTGAAATCGACTCCCCGAAACCCGTGTCGCTGCTGGTCAGATGACCGCGCGGAGCCGGCGGACCTCACCCGTCTCGGTGGTCGCGGGCTCGGTCTGGGCGTTGAACCAGGCCTCCAGCCGCTCGTACGGCAGGGGGCGGCTGAACAGGTAGCCCTGGCCGATCTCGCAGCCCATCTCTTCGAGCAGGTCGAGGGTCAGCTCGCTCTCGACGCCCTCGGCCACCACGGTGAGACCGAACTCACGGGCCAGGCTGATCACCGCGCGGACGATGGCCAGGTCGCCGGTGTCGGTCGCCATGCCCTGCACGAAGCTGTCGTCGATCTTCACCTCGTGCACCGGCCACTGACGCAGATAGGACAGCGAGGAGGCGCCGGTGCCGAAGTCGTCGACGCTGAGCCGCACCCCGAGGTCGCGCAGGCGGTAGAGGGTGGGCAGCACCCGCTCGATGTCGCCGAGCATGCCGGGCTCGGAGATCTCGAAGGTCACCTGGGCCGCGGCCACGCCGTAGTGCTCGAGCAGGCCGGCCACCTGGTCGGGGAAGCGGGAGTCGAGCAGGGTGCGGACCGAGAGGTTGACCGCGATCGAGAGCGGGCGCTCCTGGTCGGCCCACTCGCGGCAGCGCCGCAGGCCCTCGGTCAGCACCACCTCGGTCAGGCGGGAGAGCTGGCCGGTGTGCTCGGCGACCGCGATGAAGTCTTCCGGCAGCACCTCGCCCTGGGCCGGGTGTTGCCAGCGGGCCAGGCACTCGACGCCGACCAGGTGCCGGTCGGTCAGCGTGACCTTGGGCTGGAAGTAGACGTCGAGGGCACCGGTGTCGAGCGCGGTGCGCAGGTCGGCCGCGATGCCCAGGCGCCGGACGGCGCGGGACTCGAGCGCGGGGTGGAAGAGCTGCACACCGTACGGAAGGACCTTGGCCGCATTGGCCGCGAGCTCGGCCCGCTGCAGCAGGGTCTCGGGGTCGCCGCCGTGGTCGGGATAGACCGACACGCCGACCGCGGTGTCGACGTCGAGGGTGAGCGTGCCGACCGTCATCGGGCCGCGCAGCTGCTCCCGCATCTCGGTGGCCAGCTGCACGGTCGCGTCCGTGCTCTCGGCGCGCAGGGTGACCACGAACTCGTCGCCGCCGATCCGGCCGACCAGGGCGCCCGGGCCGGCGATGGCCCGCAGCCGGCTCGCCACCTCGGCCAGCAGCTTGTCGCCGGCGGCGTGGCCCATGGACTCGTTGACGTCGCGCTGGCCGTCGACGTCGAACAGCAGCACCGCGACCACTTCGTCCTCGGCCCGCACCTTGACCGACTCGGCCAGCGCGTCGGTCAGTCGCCGGCGGTTGGGCAGGCTGGTCAGGCGGTCGTGGTAGGCGTCGTAGCGCAGCCGCTCGACCAGCCTCGAGTTCTCGACCGCGGCGGTGGCGTGGGCCGCGATGGTCTCGAGCACCTGCACGTCGGCGCCCCGGAACGTGCGGGGGTCCCCGAGCCGGTTGATCACCTCGAGCGTGCCGACCGTGGTGTGCCCCGAGCGCAACGGCACGATGACGGCATCTTTGATCTTGTTGGCGCGAAGCGCCTTGCGCACGTCCGGATGGTCGTCGAACCGTGGCCCGATGGCGATCGTGCCGCCGGCGGCGAGCGCCCGCTCCCGGATCGAGGGGGGCGTCGGCGAGATGTCGAGCAGGCCCTGATTCTCGACCCGGGCCGTGAGCAGCACCTCGGGGTGCCTTTCCTGGGGCGCGAGCCAGAGCGTCGCGTACTCGGAACTCATCAGCGCCCGGACCCGGCCGAGCAGCACGTCGGGCAGACCCGCGTCGGCGCTGACCTCACGCACGGCCTTGGTGAGCTCGTAGACGTCGGCCAAAGTGCGGTGCTGGCGGAAGAACTTGGCGAACGACTGCAGCATGAGGATGAGCGCGGCGGTGAGCAGCGCCAGCAGCACGACGGACCACCAGGTCGCCTCGAGGGCGACCAGGAACAGAAGACCGATGACGATACTGATGCCGGCGAGGACCAGGGCCGGAACGGCCCCGCGCAAAACGTCCTGACCAGCGCGGATGCCCTGCACGACGCTCAGCACGCCGGCCGTGCCGAGCAGGTCGGCCAGAGTGTTGACGACCAGCGCGCCGGCGATGATCAGCCAGGTCACCGGGCCGGCGTCGGTCATCTCGGGCAGGACGGCGATCACCAGGGCGGCCAGCGCGACGGCGGCGGTGTGCTTGGCGACGTTGAACCACAGTTTGGTCGGCGTGAACGCCGGCGACCGCAGGAACTGGGTGATGATCGTGCCCAGGGCCACGACACAGATGACCATGGCCGGCGGCAGGTAATAGAGCGCCAGGACGAGGGGAACCTCGATCAGCACGACGCTGTAGGTGCTGCTTCGGATGACGACGTTGAAGACGCCGATCCGGACCAGACAGACACCGGCCAGAGCCAGCAGGCCCACCTGCCAGGAATCGAACCAGTCACGGTCGGCCAGGGCGAGGCCCGCGAAACAAGCGATCGCGAATACGGCGAGCGGGCCGGTGAGAAGCCACGCATACTCGTGGGAACGCGGCCGTGCTGCTGTCCGCTCGGCCATCACGCTCCTCGTCGATCGACTCGCTCAGTCAGTCAAAGCGCGCGGAGGCCCGATGGCTGCCGAGCGACCTGCCTCACTCCCAGTCAGTTCCCTGGCTCGAGAGCTGGACCTGGGCCGAGGCACGGTTGGTGTCACCGGCATCAGCATGGGCAGCTCCGGCGCCACCGAAGACGACGGAGAGCACAAAAACGAAGCCGGCAATTCGACCCAGCTTCTTTGCGAACATGTTTGACTCCTGCGTTCGTTACGCGCTCCGGGTGGGGGGTTCCATGATGGTGCCACACGCGTTGTGCGACTGGGAGTGTCCATCGGCGGGTCGAAACCGCGCATTCCGAAATCCTGACCGAACGGTTGAGTTCGCTCCCCCACGCGTGAGCGCAGAATTGACGACTTTATGCCCGAAATAATGGGAGAAGTGAGGGCAATTCGCGTGCCGTCAAGGCCTCTCGACGATCTTCTCCCCGAGCTACAACGCACGACAGGGCGCCGAAGTCGCGGCAGGCCGGTCGGTGGACCCCGCGGGGCGTCCATGACCGGCCTGATCCCGTGCGTCAGAGCTGTCTGTTCACCGGCCGGCTGCGGCCCCTCGGCCGGAACCGGACCAGCGCCACGCCGGCCACCAGGATCGCCAGCACGGTGATCGTGACGGAGACGGCGCCCTGACCGATGCCCGTGGCGACCACCACGAGCCCCAGGGCCGTGCCGAACAGAAAGTGGTAGAAACCGGCGTCCCGCACCGAACGGAACGTTCGCGCGGTCGGCTCCGGGGCCCGGCCGGTCACCAGGATGACCAGGCCGTACAGGGCCAGCACGGCCCCGGCCACCCCACCCGCCAGCATGGTCCAGTCACTGGTGCTCATGCACCCAGTCTGTGCCCCCGGCGGCGCCGGTCAGCGGTAATTGGTGAACTGGAGCGCGACGCCGAAGTCCTCGGCCTTGAGCAGGGCGATCACGGCCTGCAGGTCGTCCCGCTTCTTGCCGGTCACGCGCAGCTGGTCGCCCTGGATCTGGGCCTGCACACCCTTGGGGCCCTCGTCGCGGATCTTCTTGCTGATCGCCTTGGCCTTGTCGGTCTCGATGCCCTCGACGACCTTGCAGTCGATCTTGTAGGTCTTGCCCGACTGCCGGGGCTCCCCCGCGTCCAGGGACTTCAGCGAGATGTTCCGCTTGACCAGCTTCTCCTTGAAGACGTCGAGCGCGGCGACGGCCCGCTCCTCGGTCTCGGAGGTGATGGTGATGCCGTTCTCGCCCGACTTGGCGACCGAGGTGCCGGTGCCCCGGAAGTCGAACCGGGTGCCGAGCTCTTTTTCCGCCTGGTGGAAAGCGTTGTCCACCTCCTGCTGGTCGACCTTGCTCACGATGTCGAAGGACGGGCTCGCTGCCATGATCAGAACTCCTGCGATGGTGGCTCTCGTCGATGGGGGCGGAGGCCGGTGACCGGGCTCCGACATGCCGACCGTACCCGGTTGCGAAACCGCCGCGCGGTACGGCTAAGCTGTTCTCCGCTGCCACGGGAAGCCGTGGTGGTGTGCCCAGGCGGGTTGCCCGAGCGGCCAATGGGAGCGGACTGTAAATCCGTCGCGAAAGCTACAGAGGTTCGAATCCTCTACCCGCCACAGGCAAAGGAACGGCCCCGGAATTTGCGGAAACGCAGTCCGGGGCCGTTCTCGTTCACGCTTGGGCGCGTTCACGCATCCGGGTGACGCTTCACCGGCGGGCGAGGCGGCGCTCCAGCTCTTCCCGCAGGTCGGCGGGCAGCGCTTCGGCGTCCAGGATTCGAGCCAGCTCGTCGGAGCGGTGCATGTAGATGTCGAAGGCCTCGGAGACGCCGATGCTGCGGGCCGGGCGGTGCACGACCTCGATCGGGTCACCGGCCAGCAGCCGGCCGGGGGTGAGGACGCGCAGATAGGTGCCGGTGCGGGTGGCCTCGGCGAAACGCTTGAGCCACTTCTTCTCGCCCATTTTGACCTGGAACGTCGAGCACGGGATGCGGCCGAAGGTGGGCTGCAGCTCCAGGGTGCCGCCGACCCGCCAGACCTCGCCGATCTGGGTGGCGTTGAGATCGAGGCCCTCGGTGGTCATGTTCTCGCCGAACCAGCCGTTGGCCAGCGGGCGGCCCAGCGACGCCGCCCACCAGTCGTAGTCCTCGCGGGAGTACGCGTACACGGCCTGGTCGTCGCCGCCGTGGTGCTTGACGTCGCCGATGGGGTCGCCGACCACGCCGCTGTGCAGGCCGGTGGTCTTGGGGCCGGGGGCGCGCACGTCGACCGCATGGTCGACCGGCAGCTTGTCGATGCCGGTGTTGCCACCGAAACGTTTGGCCGGGTTGGGCCGGGCCACGCCGACGTTCACCGAGAGCACCTTGCCGTCTGTCATGCCGTGAACTCCACGATCACTCGGTCCTCGACCGGGCGGAAGCCCAGCCGCTGATACAAAGCATTACTGGTCGGGTTGGCCAAGTCAGTGTTGAGGACCACGCTTTCGGCTCCTTCCGCCTGCGCTGTCCGGGCCGCGGCGACCGTGACGGCTCCGGCGTAGCCCCGGCCGCGTTGCACGGGCGGTGTGTAGACCAGCTGGATCCGGACAGCTCCGGCGGCGGGCTGCGACCGGGCCGCCATCGAGACGGGGCTCCGGCCGTCGTCCCAGAGCAGAATTCCTCCGTACGCCAGAAAGCGGGCCGGATCGGCCGGGCGGCGCTCCCCGATCTCGTCGTGAAAGGCCCGGAACCACCCTCGCAGCAGGTCCACGTCGTCCGGACCGGCGTAGCGGACGCCACCCGGGGGCAGGGGCGGCGGGATCAGCGAGACCAACCGGTAGAGGCGGGTGCGCCGGACGACGTGGGTGCGTACCCCGGCCCGGGTGCGCCAGCCCGCCGAGAACCCGTCGACCGCGCTCGCGGGCAGGTTGGCCCCGGGCAACGGGCGGCCGGCCAGCGCCTGCACGGCCGCCGACACGGCCGGGGTCGGCAGCTCGCTGAAGATCACCGGATAGGGCGGCGTCTGGAGCAGCACCCCGGAGACCTGACCGGCGGGCGTGCTCCACCAGCCGAAGACCGGGTCTTCCGGACCGTAGAAACGCAGGTCGCGCCGCAGCGTCTCGACCAGGGTGAGCAGGTTGGTGTGCTCGATCGGGCGGGAGCGCAGGAAGCCACCCGCGGCGGTGTGGAAGGTCTCGACATCTTCGGTCAGTTGCCAGGCCATAGCGCGATCATGTCGTCGCTTTGTGTGACGCGCGACCCCTTAAAGTCCCCACACCTTGGCTATGCGGGCCAGTGACTCTTGCCGAGTCGCCGGATCGAAGACCGTTCCCGCCAGCATCAGCTCTTGCACACCCGTACGGGCGACAAGCGCGTCGAGGTCGGCCACCACCTCTTCCGCGGTGCCGGCGTACTGGGTGCCGGGGAACGTCTCGTCGACGCCCATCCCGGCCGCGCGCTCGGGCGACACGATCGGCCCCAGACGGCCCGTACGCAGGCTCTGGAGCATCACCCGGCTCGGCCCGGCCAGGTAGTGGGCCTCGTCGGTGGTCTCGGCCGCGATCACCGACGCGCTGACCATCGCGTACGGCTCGGGAAAGCGCGGCGACGGCTGAAAACCGGCCCGGTAGAGCTGCAGGGCGGCGGCCACGTCGGTGCCGGTCGCGAAGTGATACGCGTAACAGAAGGGCAGGCCCAGGGCGGCCGCGACCTGAGCCCCGTACGTGGAGGAACCGAGCATCCAGACCTCGGGATAGCTCTCGGCGACCGGGGTCGGGCGGAGGCGGGCGGCGGGCCCGACGTCGATCCGGTCGTCGCCGAGGAGCGCCAGCACCGTGCGCAGGTGTTCCGGGAACTGCTCGACGGTCAGATAGGGCGAGACCCCGCGCAGCGCGGCCGCCGTCGCCTGGTCGGTGCCGGGGGCGCGGCCGATGCCCAGATCGATGCGACCGGGATGCAGCGCCTCGAGCAACGCGAACTGCTCGGCCACCACGAAAGGCATGTGGTTGGGCAGCATCACGCCACCCGATCCCACCCGAATCGTTGCAGTTTGTGCCGCCACCGATGCCATCAAAACGGGCGGCGCGGTCGAGGCGACCGCCGGCATGTTGTGGTGCTCGGCGACCCAGAAGCGCTGGTAGCCGAGCTCGTCGGCGGTGCGTGCGATGTCGATCGTGCCGCGCAGCGCATCGGCACTGGAGTGCCCCTCGCGGACCGTGGCCAGGTCGAGAACGGACAGGGGGACACGGTCGGGCGGCGTCACGACTCGACCCTAGCTCGCCACTGTTCAGCCCAGACGGAGACCATGAGCTTCTCAGTCCACACCACCATCGTCGGCCAGCGCCGGCCGTCCCCGGCCCCCGACGGCAAGGACGCTGCGCGCCCGGCCGGCGGGCCGCACCTCGGTTTCCGGCCGGACATCGAGGGCCTGCGGGCGATAGCGGTCGTGCTGGTGGTGCTCAGCCACGCCGGGATAGACCGGTTCGCCGGCGGCTACGTCGGGGTGGACGTCTTCTTCGTGATCTCCGGCTTCCTGATCACTACGCTGCTGGTCAAGGAGCTGGACCGGACGGGAACGGTCTCGCTGCGGGCCTTCTACGCGCGGCGGGCGCTCCGGTTGCTGCCGGTCTCGACCGTGGTGCTGGTGGCCACGGTGGTCGCGGCCTGGTTCTGGCTGCCGGCCACCCGGTTCGCGTCGATCTCGGCCGACGCCCTGTTCAGCACGTTCTACGGGATCAACTGGCGGCTGGCCTACGAGGGCACCGACTATCTCAACGCGACCGCGGCCCCCTCGCCGTTGCAGCACCTGTGGTCACTCGCGGTCGAGGAGCAGTTCTATCTGGTCTGGCCGCTGCTGCTGCTTGCTTTCTGGGCCCGGCGCCGGGTGCTGGTGGCGCTGACCGTGCTGGTCGTGGTGTCGCTGGCGATCAGCGTGCAGCAGACCGCGGCCGCGGCGCCGTGGGCCTATTTCGGATCGCACACGCGGGCCTGGGAACTGGGCGTCGGCGCGCTCGTGGCCGTTGCCGGGGGCTTTCTGCGGCGTACGCCGAAAGGGGTGGCGGCGATGCTCACGTGGGCCGGACTTCTGGCCGTGCTCGTAGCCGCCGTCACCTACGACAAGTCGACACCTTTCCCGGGCTACACCGCGCTGCTGCCCGTGCTCGGCACCGCCGCGGTGATCGCCGGAGGGTCGGCCGCGGGCGGCTGGGGCGCGAGTCGCGTGATCGGGACCGGGCCGTTCCGGTTCGTCGGCAAGCTCTCGTACGGCTGGTACCTGTGGCACTGGCCGGTGCTGATGATCTGGCCGCTCGCCCTCGGCCGCGACCCCGGCGTGAAGTCCGATCTGGCCTTCGCGGCGGCCGCGCTCGGCCTCGCCTGGGTCACGTATCACCTGGTCGAGAACCCGGTGCGGAACCGGCCGTGGCTGCGCCGGCGGGCTCGGCGGGGAGTGGCGATGGGGGTGGCGCTGTCGGCCTCGGCGGCCGTGCTGGCGCTGATCGCCGGGCAGTTCACGCCGGCCCTGCCGACCGGACCGGCCGCGCCCGACCTGCGGGGCGAGCTGGCCACGGCGTACGAACCTCAGGCGCGACTGACGCAGCTGATCACCACCTCGCTCGGCCGCGAGCGCCTGCCCGAGAATCTGACGCCGCAGCTGACGGGCGCGCTGAAACAGAGCCCGCAGATCTACCGCGACCAGTGCCACCTCAACTACACGCAGACGCGCCCCGACCGGGCCTGCGTCTACGGCGACCCGGCCGGCGCCCGCACGATGTACCTGATCGGCGACTCGCACGCCGCCCACTGGTTCCCGGCCGTCGACGCGGCCGCGCGCAACCAGGGCTGGCGGCTGATCGCGCTGACCAAGGCCGCGTGCCAGCTGCCGCAGGTGCGGACCTACAACGAGGTGCTCAAGCGGCCGTACGCCGAATGTGTGACCTGGCGGAACCAGGTGCTGCAGCGCATCGTGCGGGACCAGCCCGACCTGGTCGTGATGGCCTCCAACGACCTCGACAACGGCGGCCTGATCGGACCCGGCGGCCGGATCGGATCACGCCGGGCCGACCCGCTCTGGGTGCGCGGCTGGCAGCAGACCTGGCACCGGCTCAGCGGCACGCCGATGGTGCTGCTGCAGGACACGCCGCTGCCCAAGGGCGACGCCCCCGAGTGCGCGGCCGTGAACGCGCGACGGCTCGCCAAATGCGACCGCCGGGTGGCCACGGCGATCAGCGAACGGCCCCGGCGCGACCTGGTCGCCGACGCGGCCCAGGCCTCAGGGCTACGGGTGCTCAACCCGACGCCGTGGCTGTGCGCCCGGGGCATCTGCCCGATCGTCGTCGGCAACACGCTGGTCTACAAGGACAACAGCCACCTGACCGTCGATTACGCCCGCGCGCTGGCCCCGGTGGTCGAGCAGGCCCTCTGGCCCCGGCGCTAACGCCGCTGCTGGCTGCGGATGACCTGGACGCCGACGGTCACCGCGGCCAGCGCGGCGCCGGGCACGGCCAGCCACACCGGCCACGGGTAGATGTCAGTCTCGACGCTCACGGCGACCAGCGCGTAAACGACCAGGTTGACCACGGCCAGGGCGGCCCAGATGGTCCACAGCACGAGCATCGCGGTCGGCAGCCGGCGGGCGCGGCGGCGCTGGTCGGCCTCGTGGCGGGCGCGTACCTCGGCGGCGCTCAGACCGGGGCGGGGCAGGTCGGTGAGGAGCATCAACAGCTCCTCGTACGTCTTGGAGGAGTAGGCCAGGGCGACGCGTTCGTCGTACTCGTGCAGGGTCAGGCGACCCTCGTCGAGCGCGCTCTTCAACTGGTCGGCGACCTTCTGCCGATCCGTGTCGGCCGCGCGCATCGTCTCGATGTCATCTTTCGCCACGCCCGCTCCTTTGCGCACCCCCGTCGATCGGGTCAGGCTATCGGAGTCGTACGACCGCCCGGCAGGGGGAAAACCATGAGATTGCGCCTGGAAGACGTTGGATCCGACGACGTGGTGGCCCGGCACCGGGCCGCGTACGACGGCGCTGCCGCGGCCGACCGCGACAACCACGTCAAGCAACACTGGAAAGTGGACGAAAGGGCGGCGTTTCTCGACCGTTTACGCGCGGCGGAGGCGCGGACGCTGCTCGAGGTGGGCTGCGGCACCGGGCAGGACAGCCTGCACTTCCAGCAGCAGGGCCTGGCCGTGACGGCGGTCGACCTGTCCCCCGCGATGGTCGAGCGGGCCCGGGCGAAAGGGCTCGAGGCTTTCGTACGGGATGTGCGTGCTCTTGATTTCGCGGAGTCGACGTTCGACGCGGTCTACTCGCTCAACACGCTGCTGCACGTGCCGAACGCGGAACTGGACGCCGCGCTGGCCGCGATCCGCCAGGTGCTGGCGCCGGGCGGGCTGTTCTTCCTCGGCGTCTACGGCGGCGAGGACGAGGAGGGCGTGGCCCCCGACGACGTGCACGTGCCGCCCCGATTCTTCTCGTTCCGCTCCGACCAGCAACTGCTGACGTACGCCGAACGAGCCTTCGAAATCCTCGACTTCCACGCCTACGACGACGGGGCGGGCCGCCGCTTCCAAGCCCTGACCCTGGTCAAACCGTCACCGGGTGCGGCGGCGTAGGAGCGACGCGACTTCGAGCCGGAACGGGAACGGCTCCTCCGAAGTCAGCACCTGACCCGGACCCGCGATCTCGACCGCGGCGTAGTAGTTGCCGCCCATGTGACTTGCCGCCACATCTACTGATTGACCCGTCAGCGGCTCAGCTCGCCTTCCCATGAAGGCTAGTCAAGAAGCAACTTGTCACAAGACCCCCGATGCCGTCAACTCCAAGTCAGACGGGCTCGGCGGCCAGGGCTTCGCGTAGGCGGTCGGTAGCGCGCTCGTCGGCTCGGGCTATGGAACCGTGGGGGACGGCGGCGACCAGGGCGGCGACTGTCAGGACGGCTGCGACCAGGGCGAAGGCCCAGCTCAGGCCGCCGGGCTGGTCGACGATGGCGCCGGCGATGGCTCCGCCGGCGGCGCTGCCGGCCACGGAGACGGTGACGACCCACGTGTAGGCCTCGTTCAGCATCGCCGGTGGGGAGAGGCGGCCGACCAGGTTGGTCTCGACGGTCAGGGCGGGGGCGATCACCGCGCCGCCCAGCACCAGCGCCGCCCCGAGCCACAGAGGGCTGGGCATGAAGGCCAGCACCAGGAAGCTCAGCGCGACGCCGCCCAGCAGCCAGGCGAATTGCCGGGGCAGGGCCATCGCGGGCCGCCGGGTGCCGAACCAGATGCCGCCGATGGCGCTGCCCACACCCCAGATTCCCAGCAGTACGCCGCCCAGGCCGTCGCCCCCGCCGTGCTGGCCGGCGTAGGCGGGGACGATCACGCCCGCCGCGCCGAAGCCGATGCCGAGGGCGATCACGCAGACCAGCAGGGCCGGGAAGCCGGAGACCTTCAGCGGGCCCAGGCCGCGGGCCTCGGCGGCGTCCGCGTGGCGGTGGTGGCGTCGCATGACCGGCAGCCGGGAGATCACCAGCGTGCCGATCAGGGTGGCGACCGCCGCGCCGAGCAGGGCCGCGGCGGGGCTGGCGACGACGACGAAGCCGGCCACCAGGATCGGGCCCAGGACGAAGACCAGCTCGAACAGTGAGGTCTCGGCGGCGATAGCGGCGCCCCGCAGATGGTGCCGGCCGCTGCCGGGCTCGGTCATGTCTGTCCACGCGCGACGGATCGCGGCGGTCAGCGGCGGGTAGGTGGCGCCGGCCACCGCGGCGGCCACGAAGATCGCGGACTGAGTGCCGAGCAGCACGAGCGTGACGAGGGCCAGCGGGTGCAGGATCGCGGTGGTGACCAGGATCGGGGACGGGCCGATGCGGTCGGCCAGGCGGCCCGCGACGGGGCTGATCGCCGCGCCGGCCAGGGCGTACAGGCCGCCGGCCAGGCCGGCCACGGCGTAGCTGCCGGTGGCCTGCTCGACGAGCAGCAGCAACGCGAGCGGGGTCATGCCGATGCCGAGACGGGCCAAGATCCCGACGCTCAGGAGGACCCGTCCGCCCGGCAGATGCCAAACGCCCAGGTACTGACGTAGCGCGGTCACTTCACACTCTCCTCGGTAATGACTCAACGGGCTATCGGACCTTAACGCCGGGGGTGGGCGCAACACATCCGAAAAATGGGGAGTGGTGTGCGGAAACACAAGGGGCCGCCCCGGCGAGCGGGACGGCCCTGCGCTGGAACTTTGTCAGCGGGTGAACTGGATGGCGCCGGCCTGCTGACGCAGACGGGCGACGCGCTGCTCCATCGGCGGGTGGGTCGAGAAGAGCTTCGAGATGCCGCCGGCCCGGAACGGGTTGGCGATCATCAGGTGCGCGGCGCTGGTCAGGCGGTTGTCGGCCGGCAGCGGCAGGCGCTGAGCACCGTACGAAATTTTCTCGAGCGCACTGGCCAGGGCCAGCGGGTCACCGGTGAGGGTGGCGCCGTCGGCGTCGGCCTGGAACTCGCGGTTGCGGCTGATCGCCAGCTGGATGATCGTCGCGGCCAGCGGGCCGAGGATGAGCATCAGCAGCAGGGCGGCCGGGTTGGGGCTGTCCTCGTCGTCCCCGCCACCGCCGAGCGGCAGGAAGATCGCCAGATGGGCGAGGCTGGTGATGATGCCGGCCAGGGCGCCGGCCACGCTCGAGATCAGGATGTCGCGGTTGTAGACGTGCGACAGCTCGTGCCCGATCACCGCGCGCAGCTCACGCCGGCTCAGCAACTGGGTGATGCCGGTGGTCACGGCGACGGCCGCGTGCTGCGGATTGCGGCCGGTCGCGAACGCGTTCGGCTGCATCGTGGGCGAGACGTACAGGCGGGGCATCGGCTGCCCGGCGCTGGTCGCCAGCTCGCGCACTGTCTGGTAGAGCCAGGGCGCCTCGGCCTCGTTGACGGGCTGCGCGCGCATCGCCCGCAGGGCCAGCTTGTCCGAGAAGAAGTAGGAGCCGGCGTTCATGGCCAGCGAGAGGAAGACCGCGAACACGAGACCGCCACTGCCGCCGAGCCAATAGCCGGCGCCCAGGATGATGGCCGTCAGCAGACCCAGCAGAGCGGCCGTCTTGAGGCCGTTGTGATGGCTGTGCAACAGGAACTCCTTCGATCTGCGACCCGATGGGGTCACGCACCGATGGAACGCCGCCGGCCTGCGGTTTCATCCGGGCCGGGCTGTGAGTTCGCTGTACGCGACCACGTGATCACCGAATCCGGCCGGGCCCGCCTGTGGATAACTCGCCTTGATCGTTTGACGGTCGCATAGCTTGGGCCCGCCCCCAGGTCGGGTGGGGTGGGCTGGTCAGGGGTGCCGTCGGGTCGCTGGGAGGTTGCGGGCCTCAGATCGCCGAGGTAGGGGCCGAAACGTCTGGGGCTACGGACGGATGCGACCCGAGGACGGCAGATGAGCAACGACGACCCGCGTTCCCCCTCGCCGTCGCCTGAGGGCTGGCTGACGCCCGGTGGGCGGACACCGCCGCCGACCTGGGGGCTCGGGTCGCCGGGCGACCAGATGTGGGCCGGGGCGGAGAAGGGCAGCTGGCTCGCCCGGAACAAGGTCATCGGCGGCGTGGCCGCGGGCCTCGTGGGGCTCAGCTTGCTCGTGGGGGTCGGCGTGATCGCCGAGAAGTCCGCCGGGTCGCCGTCGGTGGCGCAGGCTGCCCCGCCGCCGGTGCCGATCCTCGAGGAGGAGACGGCGGACGACGAGGTGGCGACCGCGGACGAGAAAGCCCCGAGCGACAAGACGGCGGCCAAGAAGGCGGCCACGACGAGCAAGGGGTCGGCCGAGAAGGTGGCCGCCGAGAAGGCCGCGGCCCGCAAGAAGGCGGCCGAGAAGAAGGCGGCGGCGAAGCGGGCGGCCGCGCGGAAGAAGGCCGCCCAGCAGCGGGCCACCCTGCCCACGGACACCGACTGCGACCTGCTCGGGGACGAGGCTGTCCGGATCTCGCGGGAGTCGAAACTCAAGGTCAAGGTGACCAAGGTTCACGATCTTGAGGTCTACAAGGACAACCGGAAGACGTTCGCTTTCCCGGCCGGGTCGGAGCACGAGCTCGTGCTGTCGTGCCGGGGGCTGGCCGCGACCTCGGACGGCATGGACAACGTGCCGATCGCGGTCCGGATGGAGGTCGACTCGAAGGGCAAGTACTACGTCGGCTACCGGGGGCTCTAGGAGAGCGCGTCGAACAGCAGCTGCGGGGCGAAGCCCAGCACGACGGCGGCGGCCGCGGCGGTGATCAGGGCCGCGGCCACGGGGTGGGTCACCGGGCGGCGCGGGTTCAGGGCCGCCTCGAGCAGGGCGGGATCGGCCACCGAGATCCCCACCTGCGGTGGGGCGGCATAAAGCAGAGCACCTACCCGTACGTAATAGGCCAGTGCGATGACCGCGTTCAGGGCCACCGCCACGGCGAGCCAGGTCTGGCCGTGGTCGATCAGGGCGTCGACGATGGTGACCTTGGCGAACAGGCCGGCCAGGCCCGGCGGCAGACCGGCCAGCCCGGCCAGGGCCAGCACGAGCGCCGCCCCCAGCCACGGGGATCGCCGCGCCGCGCCGCGGTAGGACGCGATGTCGCCACCGTCCTCGCCCGGCGGGCGCAGGGCCGCGACCACGCCGAAGGCGATGAACTCGAGAACCACGAAGAAGACGGCGTACGCGGCGGCTGCTTCCAGGCCGTCCGCGCCCAGGGCCAGCGGGGCCAGGATGTAGCCCGCCTGGGCGATCGACGACCAGGCCAGCAAGCGGACCATGCGGGTCTGGCGCAGCGCCACCAGGTTGCCGACGGTCATGGTGAGCAGGGCCAGGAAAGCGGTCAGCGAGGCCGCCTCGAGGCGGGTCACGATCGCGGCCAGGGCCAGGACGCCGCCCAGCTTGGACGCGGTCGACAGGTAGGCCGCGACGGGCAGCGGGGAACCCTCGTAGGTCGGCGGGGCCCAGGCGTGCAGCGGGACGGCCGCGACCTTGAACGCGAGACCGATGACCATCAGGGCCACACCGGCCGTGGCCACGGGCGCGGTGACGCCGGCCCCCTCGATCAGGCGGTCGAAGTGCAGGGCTCCGGTGGCGGCGTAGTTGAGGGCCGCGCCGAGCAGCGCGATGGCTGTGGAGATCACGCTGATCAGGAAGAACGTGACCGAGGCGGCGGCCCCCGAGGTCGTGACGCGCTCGCCGGGGGCGAATCGGCGCAGGCCCACCAGCAGGTACAGCGGCAAAGTCAGGGTCTCGAGACCGACGATCAAAGTGATCAGATCTCCGGCGTACGCCACCACGACGCCGCCGGTCATCGAGGCGGCCAGCAGGAAGCAGAACTCGCCCACGGGCGCCGTGCCCAGCCCCAGAGAGGGGGCCGAGAGGGCCAGCACCCCAACTGTGAGCAGCGCGAACACGACCGCCGAGGTGGCCGCCAGCGGGGTCGGGACCCAGGAGCAGGCACTGCCGTTCGGGTCGCAGAACGTGCCGACCCGGGCGCCGGTGACGATCGCGGCGACGACGGTGGCCAGGCCGCCGGACGCGAGGACGCCCATGGTCACGACCCGGCGGGCGATCAGCAGGTCGGCCAGCAGCACCAGCACGGCGGTGCCGGCCGCGGCGTACAGCGGCAGCAGCGAGATGTGGTCCACGGTCTGCGCCCTCATCGGAGTGCCTCCGTCAGGGCTCGTACGGGTGCGCTCGTCGCGGCCAGGATCAGGGTCGGCGCCAGGCCCACGGCCAGCGTGAGGACCACCAGCGGGGACCAGGCCAGCCATTCGGCGCGGCTGATGGCGTACGGCTCGGCCACCGCGACCGCCCGGCCGTGCGTGACCTTGCGCAGCAGACGCAGGAAGTACGCCGCGGTCAGCGCGCCGCCGACGGCCGCCAGCACGGCCAGCGTCACCCACAGGCCGCCGCCGCGCTGCACGGACGCGACCACGGCGAACGCCTCACCCCAGAAGCCGGCCAGCCCGGGCAGGCCCAGCGACGCGATGGCGGCGAAGCCGAGCAGGCCGGCCAGTCGCGGAGCGGTCTCGCGCAGGCCACCGAGATCGGCCAGTTCGCCGGTGTGGGCCCTGTCCTTGATCGCGCCGGCCAGGAAGAACAGCAGGCCGGTGATCAGCCCGTGGGCGACGTTGCCGAGCAGGGCCGCCTGCAGGCCGGTGGTGGTGAGGGTGGCGATGCCGAGCAGCACGAAACCCATGTGGCCGACGCTGGAATAGGCGATCAGGCGCTTGAGCTCGGTCTGGCGCAGGCAGATCAGGGCGCCGGCCAGGATCGCGGCCACGGCCAGGATGCCGAGCAGCGGCGCCGCCCACTCCGCGCCGAGCGGCGTGACGCCGACCCCGATCCGGATCAGGCCGTACGTGCCCATCTTGAGCAGCACGCCGGCCAGGATCACCGAGCCGACCGTGGGGGCCTGGGTGTGCGCGTCGGGCAGCCAGGTGTGCAGCGGCCAGAGCGGGGCCTTCACGGCGAAAGCCAGGGCGAACAGGGCGAACGCGGCGTACTGGGTGCCTCGCGACAGGTCGGTGCTGCCGGTCAGCTGGACCAGGTCGCCGGTGCCGGCCGCGGCGGTGACGGTGATGACGCCGAGCAGCAGCAACACCGAGCCGAACAGCGTGTACAGCACGAACTTGCGCGCGGCCCGCCGCCGGTCGTCGCCGCCCCAGCCCGCGATCACCGCGTACATGGGCAGCAGGACGACCTCGAAGAACAGGAAGAACAGGATCAGGTCGAGGGCCAGGAACGTGCCGAGGATGCCGACCTCGAGCACCAGCAGCAGCGCGACCAGGGTGCGGCCGGAGCCACCGGCCGGGACCCGCCACGTTGTGTACGCGCAACACAGCACCGTGAGCAGGCCGGTGAGCGCGACGAGCGGGTACGAGACGCCGTCGACGCCCAGGTGGAAATCGAGCCGCAGCGCGGGCACCCAGGCCACGTCAAGGTCAACCCACGGCAGTACGGCGAGGGGGTGGGCCGACAGGGCCGACCAGCCGTCGTTCCGGCCGAAGGGCAGCACCGCGATCGGGATCAGGGTGAGCGCGGCGAAGACCGTGCCGGTGATGCGGGCCGCGTGGTCGTGCCGGGCCGGGAGCAGCGCGAGCACGGCCGCCCCGAGAGCCGGGACGACCAGGACGGCGAGCAGGGCCACGGTCATGCGGCGGCTCCGAACAGGACGGCCACGGCGCCGAGGAGCAGGGCGCCGGCGAGGACGGCCGCGGCCGCGGCGGGCAGCGGGAGGCGGTGGGCGTAGGCGAGCGCGGCGCCCACGCGCGATGTGGTGGTGCCGGTGCCTTCGACGGCGGCGTCCACCACTCGGGTGTCGACCGTGAGCACCGCTCGGGCGAGCGCCCGAACCGGTCGTACGAAAAACCGGTCTTGAACTTCATCGAGGCGGAAACCGGCCGCGAGCAGGGGACGCGCGCGGCCCAGGGCCATCGCGGGATCGACGCCGGGCACCGCCCGCCAGAGCCACCAGGCGGCGGTGGCGCCGGCCGCGAGCAGGATCAACGGCAGGACGACGGCCACGCTGAGGTGGGGTTCGTCCAGTTCCAGAGCGGTCCGGAAGCCCGGGGCCCAGGCGGCCAGGCCGAGCAGGACCGACGGGACGGCCAGCAGCAGGATCGGCCAGCGCATCGCGCCCGGCGGATCGTGCGGGGCCGCGGGCTGGGTGTAGCGGGCGTCGTCGAAGCCCACCTCCCAGTCCGGGCCGTCGGGGCCGTGCGCGCGCGAGATGCCGAGAAAAGCCCAGAGCAGCAGGCGCGTCGCGTACCAGGCGGTGATCGCGACGGCGAAGAGCGCGGCGATCCAGACCAGCCAGCCGACCCAGATCGGCGCGGTCTCGCCGCCCTCGGTGGCGTGCGCGGCCGCGGTCAGCACGTTCTCTTTCGACCAGAAGCCGGCCAGCGGCGGGAGGCCGGCCAGCGCGCCCAGCCCGGCGACGAACGACCAGAACGTGACCGGCATGTGCTCGCGGAGGCCGCCCATGCGCGACAGGTAGTTGGTGCCGACGGCGTGGATGACGGCGCCGGCCGCGAGGAACAGCAGGGCCTTGAACGCTGCGTGCGTGAGTAGGTGGAACAGGGCGGCCGCGGGTGAGCCGACGGCCAGCGCGCCGGTCATGTAGCCGATCTGACTGACCGTCGACCAGGCGAGAACACGTTTGAGGTCGTCCTGGGCCATCGCGCTCAACGCGCCGAGCAGGATCGTGATCGCGGCCATCACGCCGAGCACGGCCAGGGCGGCCGGGGACTGCTCGAACAGCGGGTAGAGGCGGAAGACGACGTAGACGCCGGCCGCGACCATCGTGGCCGCGTGGATCAGGGCCGAGATCGGGGTCGGGCCGGCCATCGCGTCGGGCAGCCACGTGTGCAGCGGGAACTGGGCGCTCTTGCCGGCCACCCCAGCCAGGATGAGCAGCAGGGCGGCGGTGTGCGGGGGCTGGGCCAGGACGTCGGCCAGGCGGCTGCTGCCGGCGTCGACGATCAGGAAGGCCACGCCGAGCAGGAAGCCGATGTCGCCGATCCGGGTGACCAGGAACGCCTTGACGGCCGCGGCGGGGGCCTCGGGCAGGCGGCGGTCGTGGCCGATCAGCAGGTACGAGCAGGCACCCATGATCTCCCAGCCGACGACCACACCGATCAGGTCGCCGCTGGTCACCACCAGCAGCATGGCCCCGGTGAAGAGGCTGATCTGGGCGGCGTACGGGGCGTAGCGCGGGTCGTCGTGCAGGTAGGCCACGGAGTAGACCTGCACGCAGAGCGCGACGGTAGCGACGGCCAGTGCCACATACAGAGCGGCATGACCGACGGAGATACCGAGCGTGAGGTCGATGTCGCCGAGGCTCACCCAGTGTGTGGACAGCTCGATCGGCTTGGTCGCGAAGAGTAGGACGCCGAGGGTCACCAGCAGTGAGATGGCGGCGCCGGCGATACCGAGAGTGGCGGCGGGTCTTCTTCGGCCGGCGTCGTCGCCGGCCGGGAGGAGAAGACCGGCCAGGCCCAGGAGCAGGGGTACGGCAGGGATCAGGACGGCGGCGTTCACCCGGTCACCCGCTCGTGGTCGTGCTCGTGCAGGGCCACGTCGTCGAGGACGACGGCGCGACGCAGGCGGTAGTACTGCAGGATGATCGCCAGGCCGACACCGACCTCGGCCGCGGCCAGCACGATGACGAAGAGTGCGAAGATCGCGCCCGCCCGCGGTTCGGGGACGGGATAGGCCCAGGCCTCGGGTTGGACACCGGACAGCGCGGACTTGATGGTGGCGTCGGCGGCGACCAGGATCAGGTTGACCGCGTTGAGCATCAGCTCGACAGCCATCAGGACCAGGATCGCGTTGCGGCGGCGCAGGACGCCGTAGACGCCGAGGGCGAAGAGCAGACCGGCGATGACGTACGGGATGACCGCGTGCATCAGGCCTCCTCGCCGTCTCGGTCGGGGGCTTTCGGCAGCTCCCTCTTCGAGGGGGCGGGCAGCGCTTTGTCCTCGCCACGCGGGAGCGCTTTGTCCTCGCCGCGTGGGAGGGCGCGAGTCTGGTTCTCGCGGCTCGTGCCTTCAATGACCCGCGGGCGCGCCTGATCGGACATTTCCGGCTGGGTGGCGCCCAGGGCGGGGCCGGCCTCGCGGGCGCGGAAGACGACGTCGTGAGCCTGCTCCTTGAGGACGTCCTCGCGGGTCTTCACCGGGGCGGCGCCGGTGCTCTCGGCGGCGGCCGTCTCGGCGGCGCGCTGGGCCCGGAGCCTGTCCTGGGCGGCGGCCTGGCGGGCGGCGATCCGCTCGAGCCGGGCCCGCACCTCGTCCGACTCGTCCACCGGGCCGGGTGGGGGTGTGTCGGTGTCGGCCGGGGCGTTCGGGTCGGGGCGGGCGCCGATGTCCGGGCGGGAGAGCACGATCGCGCCGACCAGCGCGGCCAGCAGCAGGATCGACAGCACCTCGAACGGCAGCACCCAGGCGCCGAAGATCTGCTCGCCGACGCGGCGGCCGGTGCCGGGCGGGGGCAGCTCGTACTCGGTCCAGCGGAACGCGTCGACCAGCAGGACAGTCAGGCCCAGCCCGACCCCGCCGCCGATCAGAGCGGCCGGCAGGGCGGGGCGGTCGAGATCCGGGGACGGGCCGATCGGGGCCCGGGTCAGCATGACCGCGAACAGCAACAGCACGACGACGGCGCCGACGTAGACCAGGATCTGTACCCAGGCCACCAGTTCGGCCCCGAGCACGAGATAGAGGCCGGCGATCGCGCCCAGGCTCACCACCAGGTAGAACCCGGCGCGGACCAGGTGCGAGCTGGTGACGACGAAGACGGCGGAGCCGACCGCGATCGCGCCGAGAGCCAGCATCAGCGCGTCCGCTACGGTCACCGGCCCGACTCCGGCGCCTCGGGACGGCGTACCGGGGGTCTGGCGGTCTTGGCGGCAGTGGCCGCACCCGGACCGGCGGCCTTGCGCGCCGCCGTGGCCTCTTCTTTCGAGGGCTCGCCGAGCACGTCGTGGGCCGGCGGCGGAGGCACGGTGCGCATCCACTCCCCCAGCCGGTTCTTGTCGTGCAGCAGGTCGAGGACGTCGGTCTCGGCGTACTCGAACTCGGGCGTCCAGTGCAGCGCGTCGAACGGGCAGACCTCGATGCAGATCCCGCAGTACATGCAGAGCGAGAAGTCGATGTCGAACCGGTCGAGCACGTTGCGCTGCCGCGAGCGGGCCGCGCCGGGGACGACGACCTCTTCTTTGTGCGAGTCGATGTAGATGCACCAGTCCGGGCACTCCCGGGCGCAGAGCATGCAGACCGTGCAGTTCTCCTCGGTGAGCGCGATGACGCCCCGGCTGCGCGGCGGCAGTTCGGGCTCTACGTCGGGGTACTGCTGGGTGGTCGAGCGCTGGGTCATCGTCTTGAACGTCACGGCGAGCCCCTGGACAAGGCCCTTGCCGGGCATGCCGCGCTCCCCGTCGTCACTCACAAACGCATATCCTGCCCCGTCGCTCCATTTGATGCGAGCACACCCCCATCAGATCTTCCGATAGGATTGGCGACGAGTACGAGAGCCCACGCCCGGGAGGCCTCTCATGACCGCTACTGCCAGCGACATGCCGCCCCAGGGCCAGTGGACTTCAGACGATCTCGATCGTGTTCCTGAGGATGGCGTCCGTCGCGAAATCATCGATGGAGTTCTGCACGTGACCCCCTCACCCTCCAGCGTTCACCAAGCCCTTTCCGGCTTGCTGTTTTACGCGCTGTCGCTGTCCTGCCCCGAGCATCTTTTCGTCAGCCAGGCGAACGACGTGATTCTGAGCCCGCAGCGCCGCTACGTACCAGACCTCCTTGTGGTCACCTTTGAGGCGGCGAAGTCGAAGACGGGAAAGTTCACCCCCGATGAGGTGGTACTGGCGGCTGAGATCGTATCGCCCAGCACCAAGAGCATCGACTCACTTACGAAGCCCGCGTTCTACGCCCACGCGGGAATCCCGTTCTACTGGTTGATCGAGACGAACGACGAGCTCACCGTAACTGTCTACGAGCTGGACACAGACGAGAAGATCTACGAGCCGTTGGAAACGTTCGGCGGTGACGACACGATCCGTCTCGACCGCCCCTGGCCGATCGAGATCCCGCTGCGCTCCGTCCGCCCGCGTAACCTCTGACGGCTAAATGATCACCTTGACCACCGTGGTCAGCACGAGCTGACCGAGCGCCACCGGCACGAGGACCAGCCAGCAGAGTCTTTGCAGCTGGTCCTCGCGCAGGCGGGGGTAGCTCACGCGGAACCAGATGATCACGAACGAGACGGCGAAGACCTTGGCCAGGGTCCACAGCCAGCCGAGCTGGTCGGCGAACGGGCCGTGCCAGCCGCCCAGGAACAGCACGGTGGTCAGGGCGGCGATGACGACGATGCCCACGTACTCGGCGAGCAGGAAGAACGCGAACCTCAAGCCCGTGTACTCGGTCATGTAGCCGAAGACCAACTCGGAGTCGGCAATCGGCATGTCGAACGGTGGGCGGCGGATCTCGGCCAGACCGGCGATGAAGAAGACGATCGCGGCCGGGGCCTGCCACAACAGCCACCACGGGCGCCACGCCTCGACGATGCCGGGCAGGCTGAGCGTGCCCGCGGCCATGGCGACACTGGCCGCGGCGAGCACCAGCGGAAGCTCGTACCCCAAGAGCTGAGCGGCCCCGCGCAGGCCGCCGAGCAGGCTGTATTTGTTGGCCGAGGCCCAGGCCGACATCAGGACGGCCAGCACGCCGACGCCGAGCACGGC
This sequence comes from Paractinoplanes aksuensis, assembly GCF_024137025.1. Classification (GTDB taxonomy): domain Bacteria; phylum Actinomycetota; class Actinomycetes; order Mycobacteriales; family Micromonosporaceae; genus Actinoplanes; species Actinoplanes aksuensis. Next base: position 54,993 of record NZ_JAMYJR010000039.1, on the reverse strand, counting down.
CAGCACGAAGAACAGGCCGACGTCGAGCGCCTGGGCCACGAGGCCGTTCGGGCCGAGCGGGATGGCCAGCAGAACCAACAGGTACGGGAAGAGAGCGACGATCGGGGCCAGCCGGAAAACCCGCCGGTCGGCCTCACCGGGCGTGACGTCCTCCTTCTGGACGAACTTCACCCCGTCGGCGACGAGCTGTGCCCAGCCGTGGAACGCGCCCGCGTACATCGGACCGAGCCGGCCCTGCATGTGGGCCATGACTTTGTGCTCGGCCTGCCCCACAACCAGCGGCAACACCAGGAACGCCACCACGACGGCGACCACCCGCACGACCAGATCAAGCCAGACCGGCATCAGTCGCCGCCCTCAGCGCGTGGGGCCCCCGACCCGTCCTGCTCTTCCCCTGTCGCGGGGGCCGGACCGGACGGCCTGGTCGGCGGCGGATCGGTCTGCGCCGACGACGGCGGGCCGGCCTGAGCGGGCGCCGACGAATCAGACTGCGTGGGCGGCTGCGTGACCGGCGGCGGATCAGCCTGCGCGGGCGGCGGCGAATCAGCTTGTGCGGGTGGCGATGCCGCGCCGGGCTGCGAGGTGGTCGGCGCGGACGACGGTGAGGTCGAGCGGGGCTGGGCTGTGGCGGGGCGAGGTGTCGCGGGGCGGCGGGGGCGGTCGGTGGCCGCGGCGGGGCGGGGCGGGCGCGCGGGGGCGGGCGGGGCCTGGCCGGCCTTGGGGCCCCACTCGTTGGGGTCGGGGACGCCGGGCGGGCGCATGGGGGCGCGCTTGGCCGTCCCCGCCTCGGACTCGCCGGGCTCCTTGGCGCCGGGCCAGGCTTTGGCCACGCGGGAGGCGAGCACGAACTCCTTGCGCAGCGGGTGTCCCTCGAAGCCGGGCGGCAGCAGCAGCGGACGCAGGTCGGGGTGGCGGGCGAAGGTGATGCCGAACATCTCGTACGTCTCGCGCTCGTGCCAGGCCGCGCCGGGGAACAGCTCGATCACCGACTCGATCACCGGGTTGTCCCGGGGCACGAGCGTGCGCAGCAGCAGAGCGTGCCGCCGGCGCGTGGAATAGAGGTGGGCGACCACCCGGAACCCGTCGTCGAGCTCGTCCACGGCCGACAGCCAGTCGAAGTAGTCGCAGCCGAGGGCGCCGTTGTGCTTGGCCGTCCCCACGGTCTCCCACCATCGGGCGACCGGGACGTCGACCACCGCACGCTCGTGCCCGGCCCCGCCACCCGAGAGGCCGGCGACGATCTCGCCCGGCGGCGCGTCCGGCGAATCGTCCGTCAGCAGCGCCACCAGGCGCTCGCCGACCTCTTCAGGCGTCATGGCCCTCATCCTATGATCCGGCCCACCGCTCGGAGTCCCCGAGAGCCACAGGTTGCCCCGGACCTTGAGGTGTCAGAGGCCGGGGAGGCGGCCGTTGCGGAAGACGTCGACGAAGTCCTGGTGGTCCTCGCGGGCCTGGTCGCCGTAGCGGTGGGCGAAGTCGACCAGGTGTTGCACGAAGCCGGTCTCGTCCTTGTCGATCTCGGCCACGATCGCCTCTTCGGTCGAGAAGTCGACCAGGTCGTGGCTGGACTCGTCGTCGGCCACCGAGTGCATGCGGGCCACGGCCCGGCCCAGGTCGGCGATCACGCCGTGCAGCTCGTCGGGCTCGTTGACGTCGGACCAGTCGAGGTCGGCCGCGTACGGGGAGACCTCCGCGACCAACTGGCCGACACCTTCCAAAGTGGTGTATCCGACCCAGGAATCGGCGTGCGCCTGCAACGCGTGCTGCGATTCGGCCGTGCGGTGGCCCTGGTGCTTGAAGTAGGACCGCACCCGGTCGTCGTCGATCCAGCGGGCGACCGCCGGCACCTGGGCCTGCTTCATGTAGATGACGACGTCGTTCTCGAGGGCCTGGGTGTGCCCCTCGAGCAGCAGGTTGTAGGACGGCAGCCCGGCCGAGCCGATGCCCACACCCTTGCGCAGCTTGATGTCCTTGATGTTGGTCGCGCCCGGACGGGTCGCCGTCGGCAGCGTGTCGAGGTAGCGGTCGAACGCCTCGCGCACCGCCGCGCCGGTGGTCTCGTCGACCTCGAAGACCCCGTCGGCCAGCGTGAACCGGCGCTCGTAGTCGTCGATCGTGGTCTGCGTGTTGAGCAGGTCGATACGGGTGTTGAGCCGCGCCTGCTGGAGTACCCGCCGCAGCACGCCGGCCGCGTTGTCGAGCGTGATCGAACCGATCGCGTCGTCGCCGCCGTGGGCGATGGCCCGCAGCTCGGTCACGTAGGACCGGGCGAACTCGGTGACCAGCTGCGAGATGTCCTCGTCGGAGAGCGCCTTCTGGTAGCCGATCAGCGCCACGCTGGCCGAGAACCGCTTGAGGTCCCACGAGAACGGCCCGACGTACGCCTCGTCGAAGTCGTTCACGTTGAACACGAGCTGACCCGACGAGTTCATGTAGGTGCCGAAGTTCTCGGCGTGCAGGTCGCCGTGGATCCACACCCGGCTGGTGCGCTCGTCGAGGAAGCTCGCATCGGCGTAGGCGTCGGTGAGGTCGGCGTAGAAGAGCGACGCGCTGCCCCGATAGAAGGCGAACGGCGACGCTGCCATCTTGCGGAACTTGCGCCGGAAGGCGGCCGGATCGACGGCGATCAGGTCGCCGAACTCCCTGGTCAGAACGTCGATGATGAAGTCGGCCCGCGACTGATCGCTCATAGTGCGGACACTAGTCCCCACTTGCCACCGGCGGGGCCACCATCGGGGCAGTCAGCGCCGACACATCGCGGCCCGGAGCAGCCGTTCGGCCCGCGCCCAGAGGGTCGGGTCGCGGGACGCCACCCGGCCCCGACTGCTCGGCGGCGATCTTTTCCTGCAGGCGCAGGATGCCGTGCAGCAGCGCCTCGGGCCGCGGCGGGCAGCCCGGCACGTACACGTCGACCGGGATGATCTGGTCGACGCCCTTGGTCACCGAGTAGGAGTCCCAGTAGGGGCCGCCGCAGTTCGCGCAGGACCCGAACGAGATGACGTATTTCGGCTCGGGCATCTGGTCGTAGAGCCGCTTGATGGCCGGGGCCATCTTGTCGGTCACCGTGCCGGACACGACCATCAGGTCGGCCTGGCGCGGGCCGTGCGCGAACGGGATGACCCCCATGCGCATGAAGTCGTGCCGGCTCATGCTCGACGCGATGAACTCGATCGCACAGCAGGCCAGGCCGAAGTTGAACACCCAGAGCGAGTAACGCCGCCCCCAGTTCAGCACGAACTTGATGGGTTCCCCGAGCACTCCTGGCAGACCGGCCACGACGTCAACCTACTCCGCGTCCGCGGAGGGCGTGGCCGCGGAGCGCGGCGCGCGCAGCGGATGCCCGAAGAACGGACTGCCCGAAGCAGGCGCAGCGGTGGCAGATGAAGCGTCGGGGCCGGACGGTGGCGGCTCAGCAATGGAATCACTGGCCGCGGCCGGTGCCGGGCGCTGGAGCAGGCTCAGGAAGCCGGTGAGCAGGGCCTCGCGCAGGGCAGGCGGGGCCACGTTGAGCAGCGAGTTGACCGCGGCCATGCGGGTGAAGTCGCCGGCGCCGAGCCCCAGCCCCTCGGCCAGTCCGCCGATCAGCTCAGGGGTCACCATCTCGGGGGTGAGCGCGGCCGCCGCCTCGAGCAGCGGCGCCGGGAGGTCGGCCGGGCCCGCCGCCCGCGCGGCCGCCACGGCCGCGGCCAGATCGGGGCCGAACTCGGCCGCCGTCGAGGCCACCGACGCGGTCACGGTGAGGTGGATGGTGGCGGGCAGGTCTTCGTACGCCATCTGGGGCTGGGTGTGCCAGCCGCGGGCGGCCAGCTCGTCGGCCAGGACGAAGAGGTCGACACCGTCGGCGGCCAGGCAGACCACGCTGGTCTCGGGTGGGGCGAACAGCCGGACCCCCTCGGTCTCGCGCACCGCCTCGGCCAGGACGGACACGGCCTCGCGGGTGCGGGCGGCGAGCTCGAGATAACCCGCGTCGCCGATGTGGCGCAGGGTGGCCACGGCGGCGGCGATCGGGCCGCCGGAGCGGGTGGACGAGATGACCGGGTTGATCATGGTGTAGCCGGGCCAGCCCGCGTACGCGAAGTACTGCGGCAGCCGCAGCGCCTCGTCGCGGTGGAGCAGGATCGAGACGCCCTTGGCCGCGTACGCGTATTTGTGCAGGTCGACCGAGATGCTGGTGACCCCGGGGACGGCGAGGTCGAAGGGCGGCAGCTCGGCGCCGAGACGGCGCAGGTAGGGCAGCACCCAGCCGCCGAAGCACGCGTCGACGTGGAACCGGACGCCCCGCTCGGCCGCGGCCGCGGCGATCTCGGGAATCGGGTCGACCACGCCGTGGGCGTACGAGGGCGCGGACGCGGCCACCAGCACGGTGTCGGGACCGATGGCCGCGGCCATCGCCACTGGCTCGGCCCGCAGGTCGGCCCCGACCGGCACCACGTCGAGCGCGACCCGCAGATAGTGGGCGGCCTTGGCGAACGCGGCGTGCGCGGTCGACGGGACCACGAGGCGCGGGACGGCGAGATCGGGCCGGGAGTCGCGGGCCGCCTTCACCGCGAGGATCAGCGACTCGGTGCCGCCGCTGGTGACGCTGCCGACCGTGCCCGCGTCGCCGCCGAGAAGCTTGGCCGCGGCCCCGACCAGGGCGTTTTCCATGGCCAGGAGCGACGGGAAGGCCGTCGGGTCGAGGCCGTTGACGTGCGCGGACACGGCGTGGGCGGCCCGGGCCAGATCGTCGAGACCCTCGAGCGCGGGGTCGTAGACGTAGGCGAACAGCCGGCCGCCGTGGGTGGGCAGGTCGGCGGTTCGCAGCCCTCGCAACTCGGCGAGGATCTGGTCACCCGGAACGCCCTCTGCGGGCAGCGCCTCGAACATGGCGAGAACGCTAGCGGACGGCGGTAGCGGCGATAAGGGACTTCGGTCGGTCCCTGACCCCCTACCGAAGAACCGGGCCGGGCGGTACCGATGGCGCTACCGGGAGACGTCCCGGTAGGCGCGTAATAGGACGACCGCGAAGCCGACCAGCAGGGCCGGCAGAACGGTGAAGCCGAGCAGCACGCCGAGCCGCGCGGTGTCGTCCTGGGTGGCGGCCTCGCCCGTCGACGACGAGACGTATCCGAAAATCTGGAGGACCAGTGCGAACAGACCGGGCCCGAGCGCCAGTCCGAGCGTCTCCCCCGCCGTCCACAGCCCGGTGAAGACGCCGGCCTGGCGGCGGCCGGTGCGCTCGGTGTCGTAGGCGATGCAGTCCGGCAGCATCGCCATCGCAAAGACCTGCTGGCCGGCGTAGCCGACGCCGACCACGGCCACCAGCAGATAGACGGCCACGGCGGGCAGCGTCGGCGCGGCCAGCAGCGCGAGGGCGCCGGCCGCGAAGAGCAGTGAGCCGGCGGCCAGCGAGCGGGGCTTGCCGATCCGGCCACCGACCCGGCTCCACAGCGGCATGACCAGCAGGGCCGGCCCGACGAAGGCCGCGAACAGGAAGGTGGCGCCCGACTCGCGTCCGACGACGTGGTCCGCGAAGTACTGAACGCCGGCGAGCATCGTGCCGATGCCGACGGCCTGGATGATCCAGAGGAGCAGCAATGCCCGGAAGGGACCGTTGGCCACCGCGACCCGGATCTGCGTCCGCAGGTCGGGCTCCACCGCCTCGACCGAGCGCGAGTCGGCCGTGCGCGTGCCGAAGTACACGCCGAGGGTGCCCACGACGATGAGCGCCCCGACGAAGATGCCCGACCAGCGGTGGCCGGTCAGCCCGCCACCGGTCTGCTCGACGACGAGCGGGGCGAGCGCGCCCGAGATGAGGATGGCCAGCGCCAGCACGGCCACCCGCCACGTCATCAGGCGCGTGCGCTCGGCGTAGCCGTCGGTCAGCTCGGCCGGCATCGCGACGTACGGCACCTGGAAGAACGCGTACGCGGTGGCGGCGGCGAGGAAGGCGAGGGCGACGTAGGCGCCCGCGCCGGCGCCGCTGCCCACCGGACCAGCGAAGATCGCGGCGAAGAGGACCGCGAGCACCAGGCCGGCGACGAGCAGGAAGGGCCGTCGGTCGCCACGCCGGTCCGAGATCCGGCCCGCGACCGGGTTGACCAGGACGTCCCACGCTTTCGGCAGCAGCACAAGGAGGCCCGCCACGCCAGCCGCCACACCTAACGTATCGGTCAGATAGGGCAGCAGGAGCAATCCCGGCACGGTGCCGAAGGCGCCCGTGACCAGCGAACCCAGCGAATATCCCGCCAAAACACGACGTGGCAGGGCGGCCCCCGCTTGTACGCCGGGAGTGGGATCAGCGGTCGTCATGACCGCGGATGGTAACCATGATCATGGGATGACGCCTACGCTTCGCCAGATGAAAAAGGTTGCGGCCGGGGTCGCGGCCAGCCACCCGGCCACGGCCGGGGCGGGGCTGCGGGTTCTGCGGGACGGGGGCACGGCGGCTGACGCGGCCGTCGCGGCGGTGCTGGCCTGCTGCGCCGCCGAGACGATCTACACCGGACTGGGCGGTGGCGGGTTCGCGACGTACTTCGACGCGGGCACGGGCCGGGTCACCTGTCTCGACTTCTTCGTCTCGGTGCCGGGCACCGACGGTGACCTCGATGCGGGGCCGATGGTCGCCGTCGACGTGTTCTTCGGCGGGATGCCGCAGGTCTACTCGATCGGCGGCGCCAGCGTCGCCGTTCCGGGTGTGCCGGCCGGGTGCGGCGAGGTGCACCGGCGCTGGGGGCGGTTGCCGTGGGCCGAGGTCGTGCAGCCCGCGGTCGAGCTGGCCACCAGCGGTGTCGCGGTGCCCGCGGCGCACGCGCAGACGCTCGACTCGTGCGCGCCGGCGCTGGCCTGGGGTGAGGGCGCTTCGGTCTATACGCCGAACGGGCGTCGGCTCCAGGGCGGCGACCTGCTGTTCCACGATGGACTCGGGCGGGCGATGGCAACCTTGGCCGAGGCCGGGCCGGAGGTCTTCTACACCGGCGAGTTCGCTGCGGTCATGGTTGACGCGGTTCGGGCGACCGGGGGTTGTCTGGGGCCGCGGGATCTGGCCGGGTACCGGGTGCTCGAGACGCCGGTCGACCACGCGATGCTGGCCGGGCACCGGGTGCTCGCGCGGCACGACCTGAACCGCACGGTGGACACGATCGCGGGCCTTCCGGGCGATTTGTCGCGTCCGGGGCGGACCGTCGGAGTGGCCCAGGCTCTGCGTGACCAGGGGCGGCAGAAGATCGGGGACACGACCAATGTGTCGGTCGTGGACTCCGACGGGAACGCCTGTGTGATCACGACGACGCTGGGGCTGGGGTCGGGGGTCTGGCTGCCGGGGCTCGGCATCAACCTCAACTCCATGCTGGGTGAGGGCGAGCTGGTGACCGATGACATGGTTCCGGGGAAGCGGATGTCGTCGAACATGTGCCCGCTCGTGGTGATCTCGCCGGAGGGGGAGCTCGCGGTGGCGGCGGGATCGGCGGGGGCCAGCCGGATCCGGACGGCACTGGTCGACACGTTGCTCGGGGTGCTGGTGGACGGGCTCGAGATGGCCGAGGCGACCGGGCGGCCGCGCTTCCATGTCGTCGATGACACCGTGCATGTCGAGCCGGGTTATCCGCGCGAGGAACTGGCGGCTCTGGCCGCGGCCGGGTGGCAGATCAAGCAGTGGCCGGGGCTCAACCACTACTTCGGCGGGGTCACCGCGGTCGGCCGGGCCGGCGCCGCGGGTGATCCCCGCCGCGACGGCGTCGGCCTGCTCCTCTGACCCGCCGAGCAACGCACGCCACGCCGCCTGAGCACCGCCCCGGGAAAACGGCACGATACCGCTGCACGTGCGGGCAGGACGCGGCTGCGGCGACGCCGCAGGTGGAGGCGAGTCACATCGTGCGGGTGGCGATGGCCTGGGCGTCGTCGGCGGTCTCGCGGATGCCGACCTCGATGTTGGTGGGATGCAGGTCGAAGGTCTGCTCGGTGCGCGCGCTGTCCAGGTGGAACGGGCCGTAGAACTGGTAGTCCATCTCGGCCAGCTCCCGCGACATCGGGTGCACCAGCCCGGCCGTCCGCATCACGAAGCGCGGCAGCTTATTGATCTTCACCCGAGGCCGGCCGACCAGCGCACAGTAGCGGTCGGCCAACGTGCGAATGCTGATCGCCGGTGCGGTCGGTGTGTGCCAGGCCTTGCCCCACGCGCGCTCGTCGTGCGACAGCGCGACCATCGTCCGCGCCTGGTCCCCCGTGTAGGTGAAGCTGTGCGGCTGGTCCGGGTCACCCGGCGCCCACGCGGCCCGCCCGGCGTTGATCGCGGGCAGCAGCACCGACGAGAAGACGCCCACCGCGCCCGCCCCGATGTAGTCGGACCCGCGCACCTCGACCGTGCGCACGCCGCTGGCCAGCGCGTCCTGCCACATCTTGATCCGCACCCGGCCCTTGCGGCCGACCGCGGCCAGCGCGGTGTCCTCGGTCATGTGGCCGCCGGGCTGCGGGCCGTAGCCGTACAGGTTCCCGGTGATCACGTAGACCGCGCCGGCCGCTTTGGTCGCCGCGATCATGGCGTCGTTCATAGGGAACCAGAGCCTCTCCCACTCGGTGTACTTGGGGTTGGCGCAGTTGTAGAGCGTCACCGCGTCCTGCGTCAGCTCGGTCAGGCGGCGGGCGTCGGCCGCGTCGGCCGCGACCCGCTCGATCAGCGGGTGGGTCGGGCCACCACCGCTGCGGGTGACCATGCGGACCCGCTCGCCGCGCTCGGCGAGGAGGCGGGCGACGGTGGAACCGATCGGGCCGGAGCCGACGACGACATGGTTCGACATAGCTGTTCTCCTTTGTGAGCACCGCTCTCTGTTGAGAACAACGATTACACGCGCACGCCCAAAAAGCAAGAGCAGTGCTCTCGTTATGGCACACTGGTCGCATGAGCGCTTCCGGAGTGCGGGCCCGCGTGCGGGCCGAGATGACCGAAGAGATCAAGGCTGTGGCCCGCCGCCACCTCGCCACCGACGGGGCCAACCTGTCGCTGCGTGCGGTCGCCCGGGACCTGGGCATGGCTTCGTCGGCCGTCTACCGGTACTTCGCGAGCCGCGACGAACTGCTGACCGCGCTGATCATCGACGCCTACAACTCACTCGGTGCGGCGGCGGAGGCGGCCGCCGGCCAGACCGCCACGAGCCCGCCCGACGATCCGGCCGACGGCCGGACCGGGCTCGAGCGTTTCCTCGCCGCGACCCACGCCGCCCGGGACTGGGCCCTGGCCGATCCGCACCAGTGGGCCCTGATCTACGGCAGCCCGGTGCCCGGCTACGAGGCGCCGCAGGACACGATCGGCCCGGCCACGCGGGTGGTTCTGCTGATCGCGGCCGTCGTGCGGGACGCGTACGGGAGGGGTGAGATCGAGGAGCGGGAGCCGATCACCGGGCGGTACGCCGAGGAGCTGGCCGCCGTCGGCGAGAGGTTCACGCCGGGCGCGCCGCCCCGGCTGGTCGGAACAGCGCTGTCGGCCTACATCCACCTGAGCGGTGCGATCAGCGCGGAGCTGTTCGGCCAGCTCAAAGCCTCGGTCGAAGAGGATCGACGCGGCTACTTCGAATTCCAGATGCGCGGCGCCGCCCACCTCATCGGCCTGAAATGACCGCCCGCAGCACGTGCCCGCCCGGCGTGTCGACGGGAACGTCGGGGCGGTCGAAGAAGGTGGCCGCCAACTGGGACGGGCCCAGGTCCTCGATCTCCGTGAAGCCCGATCCGGCCAGCTGAGCGGCGATCTCGTCCGGCTCGAAGTACGTCAGCCAGGGCTCGCCCAGTTCGGCCACCCGAGCGGCCCGCGCCTCGAGCGCCTCCCGCCGCGAGGCCTCCATCAACGAGGGCGCCTGCGCGTAGTCGAAGACGACCTCGTTACCGGGTCGCGAGGCGACCACTCGGAGCGTCGTGCTGAAGCCCTCGATCGTCAGGTAGGGCACCACGCCCAGCCACATGAAGAAGGCCGGTCCGTCCGGTTCGAGGCGGTCGGCCAGCGCTTCCCGCTCGAAGTCGACGCCCAGGTAGGTCAGCGACGACGGCGCCTCGATGCCCGACTCGCCGAGCCGCGCCCGCTTCCACGCCTGCGTGTCGGGGTGGTCGACCTCGGTCACGCGCAGGCCGGGGTGCGGGTTGCGGTAGGCGAAGGTGTCCAGGCCCGCGCCGAGGACGACCAGGTGGCGTACGCCCCGGGCCACCGCCGCGGCCAGCGCGTCCTCCGCGAAGCGGTGCCGGGCGGCGATGAACACGCGCATCGCCCGGCGGGGCGCGTCCGCGAGCAACTGCTCCTCGGGCAGCCCCAGGATGCGTACGGCCAGGTGGTCGTTGAAGATCTTGCCGTTCTCCACGACCTGGTGGGCCGCGCGATAGCGGGCCGCACTCATCGCCGTACGGCTGGGCTCGCCGGACTTCATGCGGGCTGCCACGAGGCGAGGGCCATGTCCACGTGCTCCCCCTTCAGCGGAACGCCCTCGGACAGTAATCGCTGCCGGGCCTCCTGCTCGTGCCCGGGTGGCATCCGGCCGGCGCTGGTGACGACCCGGTGCCACGGCACGCCGCCGCCGTGCCGGGCCATGATCGCCCCGATCAGGCGCGACGAGTTGCGACCCGAGCGCTCGGCCAGGGCGTCGGCCACCGCGCCGTACGACATCACCCGGCCCTCGGGGATCCGCTCGACGAGGGAAAGCACCTGTTCGACGTACTCCTGCGGTGTCACGCGGGCCACGATATGGGATCTCGGGCCGGGTCGGCCGGTGTGGCCGAGCACAATTGGCCGGTGCGTGAACTGGTGACCGATGCGCGACGGATCGTGGTCAAGGTGGGTTCCTCCTCGCTGACCACGGCCGCCGGCGGAATCGACGAGCAGCGGGTCGACAGTCTGGTCGATGTGCTGGGCGGGCTCGCCGCGGGCGGGCGCGAGGTGGTGCTGGTGTCCAGCGGTGCGATCGCCGCCGGCCTGGCCCCGCTGCACCTGCCGCGCCGGCCGCGCGACCTGGCCACCCAGCAGGCGGCGGCCTCGGTCGGGCAGGGGCTGCTCATCGGGCGGTACGCGGCGGGCCTGGCCCGGCACGGCCTGACCGTCGGCCAGGTGCTGCTCACGGTCGACGACGTGACCCGCCGCACGCATTACCGCAACGCGTATCGCACTCTGCGCAAACTGCTCGACCTGGGCGCGCTGCCGATCGTCAACGAGAACGACACGGTGGCCACCGAAGAGATCCGCTTCGGCGACAACGACCGCCTGGCCGCCCTGGTCGCCGCGCTGGTGCAGGCCGACCTGCTCGTGCTGCTGTCCGACGTCGACGCCCTCTACACCGGCAGCCCGGCCGACCCGTCGTCCCGCAAGATCTCGTACGTGGGAAACGACTCGGACCTCGAGGGCATCAACATCGCCACGCCCAGCAGGTCCAAGGTCGGCACCGGTGGCATGGTCACCAAGGTCGAGGCGGCCCGCATAGCGACCGGTTTCGGCATCCCGGTCGTTCTCACCGCCGCTCCCCTGGCCGGGGCCGCGCTGGCCGGCGACGACGTGGGGACGCTGTTCCAACCGGCCGACCGCCGGCCCACGGCCCGGCTCTTCTGGCTCGCGCACGCGACGGCGCCGCGGGGCCGGCTGCATCTCGACCCGGGCGCGGTGACCGCCGTCGTCGCGCGCCGAAAATCGCTGCTACCAGCGGGAATCACCGCGGTCGACGGCTCGTTCGCGGCCGGCGACGCGGTCGACCTGGTCGACATCTCGGGCGCGCCGGTGGCCCGCGGCCTGGTCAACTACGACGCCGTCGAGTTGCCGGCGCTGCTGGGACGCTCCACCCCCGAGTTGGCCGCCGCACTGGGCCCGGGATATGAACGTGAGGTAGTTCACCGCGACGACCTCGTCCTCCTTTAAACCCAAAACCTTCCAGGGGTACGCCATGACGACCGTCCTGCAGCAGGCCGCCGACGCACGCGTGGCCGCCATCGACCTCGCCGCCGCCACCCGATCCGAGAAAGACAAGGCGCTGCTGCTGATGGCCGACCGCCTGGTCGAGCGCTCGGCCGACATCGTCACGGCCAACGAGGTCGACGTGACCAACGGGCGCTCCGGCGGCCTGTCCGAGGCGATGATCGACCGGCTCACGCTCACCCCGGCCCGGGTCGAGGCGATGGCCGAGGGGCTGCGGGAACTGGCCGCGCTGCCCGACCCGGTGGGTGACGTGGTGCGCGGCTCGACCCTGGCCAACGGGCTCGAGCTGCGGCAGGTGCGGGTGCCGTTCGGCGTGGTCGGCATCATCTACGAGGGCCGGCCCAACGTGACCGCCGACGCCGCCGGCATCTGCCTCAAGTCGGGCAACGCGGTGCTGCTGCGCGGCTCGGGCTCGGCGCTCAGCTCGAACGCGGCGATCGTCTCGGTGCTGCGCAAGGCGGTGGCCGACAGCGGGCTGCCGGCCGACACCATCCAGTTGCTCGACGCGACCAGCCGCGACTCGGTCAAGGAGCTCATGCGGGCCCGCGGCCTGGTCGACGTGCTGATCCCGCGGGGCGGGGCGTCGCTGATCAAGACGGTGGTCGAGGAGTCGACCGTGCCGGTGATCGAGACCGGTGTCGGCAACTGTCACGTCTATGTGGACGAAGCGGCCGACCTCGAGAAGGCGCTGGCGGTCGCGGTCAACTCCAAGACCCAGCGTCTGTCCACTTGCAACACGGCCGAGTCGCTGCTGGTGCACGCGGAGATCGCCGACCGGTTCCTGCCGCTGGTGCTGCCCGAGCTGATCGAGGCCGGCGTCACGGTGCACGGCGATCCGCGGGTGGCGGCGTACGACCCGGCGGTCGTACCGGCCACCGAGGCCGACTGGGGCACGGAGTATCTGTCGGCCGACCTCGCGGTGGCCATCGTCGACTCGCTCGACGACGCGGTCGACCACATCCGCCGTTACGGCAGCGGTCACACCGAGGCCATCGTCAGCGAATCGGTGACCGCGACCCGGCGCTTCACGGCCCGGGTCGACGCGGCCGCGGTGATGATCAACGCCTCGACCCGTTTCACCGACGGCGGCGAGTTCGGCTTCGGGGCCGAGATCGGCATCAGCACCCAGAAGCTGCACGCCCGTGGCCCGATGGGCCTGCCCGAACTCACCTCGACCAAGTACGTCGTGACGGGCAACGGCCACATCCGGCGCTGAGGAGACGGCGCTAACGGCAGGCGCGCAGCACGGTCAGCGTCGTGTTCACGTCGAAGATCGGGCCCTCGGCGCTGTCCCAGCCCCCGTCGGTGCGCTGGGTCTCGCCGAGGCGCTTGCGGGCGCTCTGCAGCAGCCAGTCGTCGCCCAGGTTGACCCGGCGCAGGGCGGCGGCCATCGAGGCGACGTCGGCCGGCGCCATGTCGGGCAGCCGGTCGCCGAGCACGAGCTGCACCCGCGCCGACTCGTAGAAGTACTGCTGGCCGTAGAGCAGACCGGCCGCGTGCCAGCCGGCGGCCAGGAAGGACGGCCACGTGCCGTCGGGCCGGATCTGGTGCACGACCCAGGTGGCGGCGGCGCCGAGCGTACGCCCGTGGCGGGCCGGCACGTCGAAGTTGGGATGCGCCTCGTACTCGGCCAGCGTCATCCAGAACCCGGCGACGGTGGTCAGATAGAGGGTGGCCTCGGGGTCGCCGGGCATCGCCCAGGCCGGCGCCTCGGCCGCCAGTTCCTCGGCCTCTTGCCAGGTGCCGTCGGCCCGTTGCACGGTGGCCAGCCAGCTCAGCGCCCGGTCGACCGGCTCGCCGTGCAATCCGCCGAGGTCGTCGAGCTCGTTGAGGCGGAAGCAGGTGGCGTCGATCGAGCTCACGGCCCCGTCGGTCGAGGCGGGCCAGCCGCCGGACTCGGTCTGCCCCTCGACGATGCGGTCGAGCACGTGGGGATCCGGCCGCTGACCGGTGCGCAGGTAGGAGAGACGGGCCCGCTCGACCGGGTCGCCGTGCGCGACGACGTAACCGATCGCAGCGTCGATATCTACCACTCCGGTGACGCTACAACCCGTACCTGTATTTCGCTGCGCCGTCTTGCCGTCACTCTGGGAATTCACGCTTGTGATTTCCCAGAGTGACGGATTAATCACACAATCAGTACGACGGCTGGGACGGGTCGATCGTGTTGACCCACGAGACGATGCCGCCCTGGACGTGCACGGCGTCCTTGAAGCCGGCCGCCTTGAGGGCCGCCAGCGCCTCGGCCGAGCGCACGCCCGACTTGCAGTGGAGCACGATCTGACGGTCTTGCGGGAAGCGCGACAGCGCCTCGCCCGAAAGGATCTCGCCCTTGGGGATCAGGGTCGCGCCCGGGATCCGGTTGATCTCCCACTCGGCCGGCTCGCGGACGTCGACCAGGAAGAGGTCCTTGCCGGAATCCTGCCAGTCCTTCAGCTCGCGGGCCGTGATGGTCGCGTCGAGCGTGGCCTCCTCGGCCTCGGGCGACACCGCGCCGCAGAAGTCCTCGTAGTCCTCGAGCAGGTCGGTGACGGTCGGGTTGTCCCCGCAGAGCGCGCAGTTCGGGTCTTTCCGCACCTTGATCTTGCGGTATTCCATCTCGAGGGCGTCGTAGACCATCAGACGGCCCACCAGCGGCTCACCGATGCCGGTCAGCAGCTTGATCGCCTCGTTGACCTGGATCGAGCCGATCGACGCGCACAGCACGCCCAGGACGCCACCCTCGGCGCAGCTGGGCACCATGCCGGGCGGCGGGGGCTCGGGGTAGAGGCAGCGGTAGCAGGGCCCGTGCTCTTCCCAGAAGACGGAAGCCTGGCCGTCGAAGCGGTAGATCGAACCCCAGACGTACGGCTTGCCGAGCAGCACGGCGGCGTCGTTGACCATGTAGCGCGTCGCGAAGTTGTCGGTGCCGTCGACGATCAGGTCGTACTGGCTGAAGATCTCTTTGACGTTGTCGACGTCGAGCGCGGTGTTGTGGATGACCACGTTCACGAGCGGGTTGACCTCGGCGATGCTGGCCGCGGCGGACTCGGCCTTGGGCCGGTCGATGTCGGAGACGCCGTGGATGATCTGGCGCTGGAGGTTGGACTCGTCGACGGTGTCGAAGTCGACGATGCCCAGCGTGCCCACGCCGGCGGCGGCGAGATAGAGCAGCGCCGGCGAACCGAGGCCGCCCGCGCCGACGACCAGGACCTTCGAGTTCTTCAGCCGCTTCTGGCCGTCCATCCCGACATCCGGGATGATCAGGTGCCGCGAGTAGCGACGGATCTCATCGACGGTCAGCTCTGCGGCCGGCTCGACGAGCGGGGGCAGTGCCACGTTAACTCCCCGGGTTGACGGTAAGGATCGGTCACCATTGTCACTCGCGACGGCCGTGATCGACCATGACGTTACCCATAGGCCCGACATGCGGGACACGGGAATTTTCCGAGCCGTTCACACTGCACCGGCTAGAGCCGGGGGCCGGTCAGCGCCTTCCCCTTCAGGCGCGGCCACGCGTACGGCTGACATCCGCGCAGCGTGAGAGTCTGCTGCACCATCACCGGGGCCGGACTGCCGGCCCGCGGGCACCCCTCGTGACGATGCCCCAGCTCGTGGCCGACCTCGTGGTTGACCACATATTGCCGATAGATCGAGAGGGGAACCTTCCGGCTCACGAACGTGGGCGCCGACAGCCGCCACCGGTCGAGGTTGATGATCGCCCGGCCCGTGGTGCGGCACGACGTGTAGGGGCGCCCGCCGACCCGGATGTTGGTGCCGCCCTGCAGGCACATCCGCCCGGCCGTATCCCGCGTGGCGAGATACACCGTGAAGTCGGCCGGGTCGGCGCCGCCCACCTTCTGCAGGCGCAGCTGCCCGCCCCCGGTCCAGCTGCGCGGGTCGCCGAGCGTGGCCGCGACCTGCTCGGCGAAGTCGGCCGGGTTCTCGTTGCTGCCCTTCTCGACGGCCACCCGGAAGCGCCGCAACTGGCCCTTACCGCCCACCACGGGGCCGCGGCCGGCGGCGTACGCGAATTGGCCGGAACCGCGCGTGGGCACCGCACCCGGCAGTTGCAGCACAGGCTGGGTTTTCGACGGCGAAGCCGAAGGCGACGGTGGCGCACTCGAAACCGGCGGCGAACTCGGAACCGGCGCTGCGCTCGGGACCGGCGCTGCGCTCGGCGGGACCGCCAGGAAGGCCGGATCCTGCTCGATGCGCCGGCCGACGGCGAATCCGGCGCCGACGACGATCACCAACGCGAACGCGGCCAGCCACCACTTGCGCCACCGATCCCGGCGGGGCGGCGGGCGCAGAGCGGGCGGCGCGAGGGCTTCGTCGATCATCGCCGCCAGCGTCGCACACCGGCCTGAACGGTGTCCGCCCTAGATGGATCTTGTGAGATCCGAATCGCGCCGTTCCCCGGCGTGTCCCGCGAGTCGTGTCGTTCCTGGGGCCGCTCATCCCCCCACGGGGGAACGGATGTCGTCCAGCAGGCCGACCACCGCCCGGGCCACCACCCGGGGGACCTCCATCTGGGCGACATGGCCGACGCCGGGCAGCATCAGCAGACGCGAGTCCGGGATCGCCCGGGCCACCTGGAGCGGCACCCGCGCGTCGACCAGCCGGTCGTTGAGCCCGCCGACCACCAGCGTCGGCGCCTCGACCCGGGCCGCCAGCCGCCACTGCGAGTTCGCCCCCGGCAGATAGGCCCGCAGAAAGCTGGAGACCAGCCCGCGCAGGGTGCCGAGATAGGCCTTCGGGTAGTGCTCAACCGTGTAGCGCAGGCGGATCTCTTCCATCGCCTCGGCGCGGCGCTGCGGGGTCACCTTGCGGGTGTCACCGAAACAGGCGGCCAGCACCTGCTCGGCCATCTCTTCGGCGGTCAGGCGCGAGAACGCCCACCCGAGCACGCGGTCGGCCCGGGGCAGCGCCAGCAGGGGCAAGGCCCGGGCCTGAGCCGTACGCCGGGGGTCGAGGAACGGCATGGCCGGGGAGATCAACGTCAGCGTACGCACGAGGTCGGGCCGCAGACCGGCCACGCGCACGGCGATCGAGCCCCCGAGCGAGTTGCCGACCAGGTGGACCGGTCCCCGCCCGTCGTGCTCCAGATAGCTGATCAGCGTGCCTGCGAACGAGCCGATCGAATAGCGGGGGCTCGGGTCGCTGTAGCCGAAGCCGGGCAGGTCGACCGCCCGCGCGTCGAACCGGTCGGCCAGCAGGCCCGCGAAATCGGTGAAGTTCTGCGACGACCCGCCCAGCCCGTGCACATAGACGGCCGGCTCGGCCTCGGGCCGGGTGGCCGGGGTGTCACGGACGTGGAGCATCGCTCCGCCGATGGTGACCCGTCGCGCGGGCCAGGGATCCGGTGCTTCGCCCTCGGGCAGCAGTGCGCTGTCGGGGGCCAGGTTGGCGCCTCTCATCGAGACAAGAGTGCCTCAAGCCGGCGGTTGACCGCGGCCAGAGTGGCCCGGACCATGGCATGCCGGTCGTCGCTGGTGACCACGGCCGAGCCCGCCAGCTGCTCGACCCAGCCGCCGCAGGACAGCAACAGCACGACCACGGCGACCTGGGCCGCGCCGAACGGGACGGCGGCCGCATGCTCGACGAAGCAGCGGGCCGGGCCGTCGGGGTGGTCGGACTCGGCCAGCAGCTCGTCGACGGCGCCGGCCGTGGCCATCGCGCACAGGCGCAGCAGGTAGCCGTCGACCGCGGGGCCGCTGGCCACCCCGGACGCGGTGCGGGCGCCGACGGTGAGCCGGACCTCGACCGTGGCGTCCGAGCCGAACGTGTTGACGTGCACGTTCTCGATGACGATGCGCGGGCCGGGGTGCTCGCCGGGATAGAGCGGGCGCGGCGGGCCGTACTCGGAGCCGGTGGGGACGACCTCGGCCGCCTCCTCGACCTCGGGGACGAGCCGGGCCGCGGCGGCGTGGCGGTCGCGGGCCTCGCGTTCGCGCTTCTCCCGCTCTCGCGTCTCCCGTTCCCGGTCGCGCGTCCGGGTCTCGAGCTCGCGGGCCTCGCGCTCCCGGGTCTCACCGGCTTCGCGTTCGCGCTTCTCCCGCTCCGCTGTCTCGCGCTCGGCCTGCTCGCGCTCGGCCTGCTCGCGGGCCTTCTGTTCGCGGGCCGCCTGCTCGCGGGCTTCACGCTCGCGAGCCGCGGTCTCTTCCGACCGGTCCGTCCCGAGCTGATCAGTCCGGTCCGGGCCGGAGGCAGGCTCGGTCCGGTCGTCAGCGGGGCTGCGCTCCTGGGTCCGGCCGAAATCGGGCCGGTCCGGGGCGGGGGCGTAGAGGTCGGCGAGCGACGACCGTACGGGCGGCGCCGAGACCGGCGCGGGCCCGGCCGACCGGCTGCGGGGCACCAGAGCTGACGGGGACACCGGCGCGGCCGCGGGCGGGGCCTCGCCGGGCATCGCGGCGTCGAGGCCCATGCGGTCCTGCAGCAGGCGGGCCACCCGGCGGCTCACCTCGGCCGGGTCGGCGCCCTCGGCGAGATCCAGCCGCAGGCTGTGCGCGCCGGTCGGGGTCTGGCGCAGCGACGCGTCGCGCACTCCCTCGACCTCGCGCACCGCGGCCAGGATCGCCTGCACGTCGAAACCTTCCTGCCTTTCCTGGACCGGCAGCACGTCGCCGCGGCGCAGGTGGGTGGCGATGCGGGCGAGCGCGGGGGTCTCCGCGGTGGCTTCCACCAGCGAGGGCTCGGGGACGCCCTTGGGAATGTCGGGCTGGGCCGGGACGCGCTGGGGCAGGACGCCCTGGCTCGGTTCCTCGGGCGGTTCGAAGCCCGGGTAGGGCGGGGCCGGCTCGAACGGCTTGGGCTCGTAGGGCCGGGGGGCGTCGAAGCTCTTGGGCGACTCGTAGGGCGCCGGGGGCTCGTACGACAGGCGGCGGGGAAAGCTCGACGGGTCGTACGCCGGCCGGGCCGGGCCGGGCTCGTCGGAGGCCACCCGCGGGACGCCCTGGATCGGGGTGCCGCCGCTCAGCGCGTGACGGGGCGGCTCGGTCGTGGTGTGCTCGGCCGTGCCCCAGTCGGCTCGACGGCCGCCGCCGGGCGTGGCCGGGCGCACCAGCGGGACGGCGGCGCGCTGCTGGACGACCGGGCTCGGGGGCTCGGGCGCGGCGTCGTCGAGGTCGCCCTCGTACGGGTAGGGCGGGGCGCTGCTGGGCGTCGGGACGTCGTAGGCGCGCATCGGGGCGGGCCGGGCCGGCGGGATGTTCCCACTGACCAGGCCGGGCGTCACGGTGCCACTGCCCAGGCCGGGCTCGCGCCGGGCGCCGGTGGTCAGGCCGGGCTCACGGCGATCGCCTGTGGTCAGGCCGGGCTCACGGCGATCGCCTGTGGTCAGGCCGGGCTCACGACGGTCGCCCGTGGTCAGGCCGGGCTCGCGACGGTCGCCCGTGGTCAGGCCGGGCTCGCGACGGTCGCCCGTGGTCAGGCCGGGCTCGCGCGGGGTGGATGGCGACGAGACCGGGGCGGCGGGTGTGGGGGCCGGCTCGGACGGCGGGCGGCGCTGTTCCCCCGGCCGGGGGTGCGGGCTCAGCAACTCGGAGAAGCGGGACCTGTCCCACCGCGAACCGCCCGGCGCGGACTCCCCGGACGGGGGAATTTCGCCGCTTTTCTGGGCGTCGACAAAACCGGGCGGGGCCGGAGCCGGGGACGGCGCCGGAATGCTCGAGCTCGGCAACGCCGACACCGGCACGGCCGAGGAGGGAAATGCCGGATTACGCGGGAAAGAGCGTGCCTCAGCAGCCGGACGACGCCAGGCCGGCACCTCGGCCTCGGGGTCGACCGTGGACCCGGTGAAGGACCAGGGACTGTCGGGAGTCGCCCAGCCGTTCACCCGAGCGCGCTCACGCGAATCGGCGCCGTTGCCGCTGTCTGCGGCTCCGGCGTCTCCGGAATGCCCTGATTCATCCACCGCGTGCTCCTCGCTCGCCCCCGCTGAGGCTACCGTGTGCTTGCAGTGGCGATAAGTTGCAGCGGCGCGACAATTGCCCATCGACAGCATCACGCGCCGATCCGGGCAATCCGCGCCGGCGAATGGGGTCCGACCCCCTGGAGGTTCGAGAGACATGACCGCTGCGTCCGGCGGAGCTCAGACGGCCCGTCCCACCCGTCTGCCTCGCTCCGCACGCCGTAAGCAGCTGCTCGCGGCAGCTCAGCAGATCTTCGTCGCCCAGGGTTACCACGCCGCGGCGATGGACGACATCGCCGAGCGGGCCGGCGTCTCCAAGCCCGTGCTCTACCAGCACTTCCCGGGCAAACTCGAGCTCTACCTGGCCCTGCTGGACACGCACTGCGACGCGATAATCGCCAAGGTGCGTGACGCCATGCTGGCCACGGCCGACAACAAGGAACGGGTCAAGGGCGCCGTCCGGGCCTACTTCGACTTCATGGACCACGAGAGCGAGGCGTTCCGGCTCGTCTTCGAGAGCGACCTGCGCAACGACCCGCAGGTCCGCCAGCGGGTCGAGCGGGTCGAACAGGGCTGCATCGCGGCCGTCACCGACACGATCATCTCGGACACGAATCTGGCCGGCGACGCGGCCCGATTGCTGGCGGCGGGCCTGGTCGGGGCGGCCGGGCAGTCGGCCCAGTACTGGCTGGCGAACGGTCGGCGTACGCCTAAAGCTGAAGCCGAAGCGCTCGTAGCTGCGCTTATCTGGCGGGGAATCGCCAGCTTCCCCCTCCAGGGCGGCGCATCGGGCGGCACCCCGGCCGAAATCGGATAGCCTTGCCAGCGGTAGGACCGCGAGAAGGAGGGGCCCCGTGGAGGTCAAGATCGGCGTGCAGCACACGCCGCGTGAGCTGGTGCTCGAGAGCGCTCAGACCCCGGCGGAGGTCGAGCAGGCCGTGACCGAGGCGATGGCCAAGGACAGCGTGCTGTCGCTCACAGACGAGAAGGGCCGCAAGGTGATCATCCCGATCGCCAAGGTGGCCTACGTGGAGATCGCCGACTCGAACACGCGTCCGTTCGGTTTCACCACCCGCTGAGTATCAGTTCCACCCTCGCGGAGGGCGTCCCCGGCTCGGCTCGGGGGCGCCCTCCGCGTGCTTTCCGGCCGGAAGTCCGCTCTGAGGTGCGCGATCGCTCTGTCGGGTAGACTGGGCCCGTTGCCGTCGACGTCGATCTCTACCGATCGCCGCGGCAACCCGCGCGTGCGGCCCGCTTTTCTTCTGTGAGCGTGTGGCCCGCGCCCTATCCAGACCGCGCCCCAGACTTCCGACGGGCGCACCACGAGAGGCACCCGTAAAACTTCATGACCGACAACATCGAGATCACTGAACCCGCACTGGTTCCCGTAACCAACCGCGCGCCGGTCCGCCCGGACAGCCCCACCTTCGCTGAGCTGGGTGTCCGTGCCGAGACCGTAGAAGCGCTGGCCAAGGCCGGTATCACCCACGCCTTCGCCATCCAGGAATACGCGCTGCCGATCGCGATGCGCGGCACCGACCTGATCGGCCAGGCCCCCACCGGCACCGGCAAGACCCTCGGCTTCGGCCTGCCGATGCTCGAGCGCGTGACCGCCCCCTCCGAGGGCGCCGACGGCCGTCCGCAGGCGCTCATCGTCGTCCCCACCCGCGAGCTGGGCCTGCAGGTGGCCCGCGACCTCGCCGCCGCCGGGAGCACCCGCGGCGTCCGGGTCCTGCCGATCTATGGCGGGGTGGCCTACGAGCCGCAGGTCGACGTGCTCAAGAAGGGCGTCGAGATCCTGGTCGGCACGCCCGGCCGCCTGCTCGACCTGGCCAAGCAGAAGCAGCTCAAGCTCGACTCGGTCAAGACCCTCGTGCTCGACGAGGCCGACCGCATGCTCGACCTGGGCTTCCTCGAGGACGTCGAGAAGATCCTGGCCATGATCCCCGAGCAGCGGCAGACCATGCTGTTCTCGGCGACCATGCCCGACCCGATCGTCGCCCTGTCCCGCCGCTTCCTGCGCCACCCGGTGACGATCCACGCCGGCCACACCGCCGACAGCGGCCCGTCCCCGCTGACCAAGCAGGTCGTCTATCGCACCCACCCGCTCAACAAGGTCGAGATGGTGGCCCGCATCCTGCAGGCCCGCGGCCGCGGGCTCACGATGATCTTCACCCGCACCAAGCGGGCGGCCGACCGGCTGGCCGAAGACCTCGACTTCCGCGGTTTCGCGGTGGCCGCGGTGCACGGCGACCTCAACCAGGGCGCCCGCGAGCGGGCCCTGCGCGCGTTCCGCAGCGGCAAGATCGACGTGCTCGTGGCCACCGACGTCGCGGCCCGCGGCCTGGACGTCTCCGGCGTCACCCACGTGATCAACTACGACTGCCCGGAAGACCCCGAGACCTACACGCACCGCATCGGCCGCACCGGCCGGGCCGGCGCGACCGGCGTCGCGGTCACCTTCGTCGACTGGGAGGACATGCCGCGCTGGGTCCTCATCGACAAGTCGATGGGCTTGAGCATGCCGCAGCCGCCCGAGACCTATCACACGAGCCCGGCGCTTTACAGCGACCTGGACATCCCGGCCGACGTCACCAGCACGCTGCCGACGGCCGACCGCAGCCGGGTCGGCCTGGCCGCCGAGGTCGAGGAAGACCTGGGCGGTGGCAGCCGCCGGGGCCGTCGCGAGACCGGCCCCCGCGGGCGCGGCGGGCGCACCCGGGGTGGCTCCTCCCCCGCGTCCTCCAGCCCGTCCGGCGACGAGCCGGGCGGCGAGGGTGGCGAGCGGCCCAAGCGGCAGCGGCGCCGCCGCCGGGTCGGCGACGACGCTCCGGCCGGTGCCGAGGGCGCGACCACCGACGCCCCGGCGAAGACCGAGGGCGACGCCGACGGTGACGCCCCCGCGGCCGCTCCGCGCGCGCGGTCCCGCCGTCGCGTGGCGACCCCGGAGTTCTCCGACGGCGCCGCGGAAGCCCCAGAGGGCGCCGACGCGTCCGAGTCGTCCGACGAGTCGGATTCAGCCGCTCCCCGCCGCCGGCGTCGCCGGGGTGGACGGGGCAGCCGTGGTTCCGGCACCGGTGCCGAGTCGGCTGCGGCCGAGGCAGCGCCGGCCGAGATGAGCGGCGGATCGGAAGCCGGCGTCGGCGCGACCGCCTGACATTCGTACGGGAAATGCCCCTTGGCCCACCACGGGCCGAGGGGCATTTCGTTTACGCAGGCCGACCCGAACGCAGGCGGATCTAGTGGCGGGGCTCGAGACCCAGCGCGGCGCAGGCGTCGCGGTACATGCGGACGGCCTCGGCGCGCACCTGGCGGCGCTCGGTGAGGCGTTCCGAGAACGGGACACGCACCGGCACCTCGATGCCGTCGACCACCGCGTGGAACTCCATGGCGTCGGCGTCCAGGCCGGACATGCGGGCCGCGGTCGCCGCCGGCACGCCGCCGAGCGCGCGCACGATCAGCACGTTGTCGTCGGCGTGGTCGTCGTTCATGTGCCGGGCGATCTGGTCGACCACCTCGGGCGGGAACGGATCCGTCACGTCTGCCGGCCTTCCTGGGTCTGTTTCGTGTCCGGGGAGCAAACCTAGGACCAGCGGCTCTGGAGCTCGTTGAGGACGCCGATGTTGAGCCGGTAGGCCTCGTTGACTTCGGTGATGAACTCTTCCTGCTCGTGGTGCGACCAGGGCACGGAGTCGAGCAGCCCGCGATAGTGGGTCTTGAACGCCATCGGGTCGACCCCGGCGAAGATGAAGAAGCGGTGGCCGTCGGTCGCGGGCAGACCGTAGGACTGGGCGATGGCCGGCCCCAGATACTGCCCACCGGAGAGATCGCCGATGTAGCGCGTGTACTGATGCGCGACGAACCCCGTGGCCGCCCGGTGGGCCACGTCGCGCAGCCGGGTGCAGTAGGTCGTCGTGGCGGGCAGCGCGAAGAGGTGGTCGGCCCACCGCGGCCCGTACAGGAACTGCAGGTCGGCCTCGAGCGACGGCAGCCGCCGCAGCTCGGGGAAGAGGAACGTGGCCACCACCGGGTCGTCGGCCATCGTGGTGGCGGCCGACTCGAGCGCCTCGTAGATGAACCAGTGCTGCGCGGTCAGGTCGGCGTACGCCTCCCAGGGCAACTGGCCCGCGGCCAGGGAGTCGAGGAAGCCGCTGCGCTGGGCCGAATCATGCGCACCGACTGTGTTACGGCGCACACGAACGGAGAGCCGGTCGGCCCCCGGCGGATCGGCCATCAACGACATCGGCAAGGCACCTCACTTCCCGGCCTGTCAGCCTATCTAAAGATCAACTGGTGCCCGACAGCACCTCACGGCGCGTGTGCGGCGGGATCTTACGCCGCGTGGGTTTCCGAACGACGCGCGGCAGAATGGAGACATGCCACAACAGCTCGCCGATGCCCTGTCCGAGGTCCGAGATCTGCTGCTGACGCCCGGATTGACCCGAGCCGTGGCGGCCGGTCGCCGTCGCGGGTTCACTCCTTCGGTGACCAGGGCCGAGATCAGGCCGGTGACACTCAAAGGTGGGCCGCGACTGCAGATCGTGACGGACGACGGCGCGCGCCCGTTCACCCGTAACGTCGCGCCCGGCGACGAGGCGTCCGCCGCCGTCGATGAGCTGCTGGCCGAGCCGTTCGGCAACTGGCATGTCGAGACGTCCTCGGTCACGCTGCAACTGCGCGTGACCAAGAAGGGTGACGCTCAGGTGCACCGCGCGGCTTCGGCGGGCGCGCCCGCGACGCCCGACGGCCACGACCGGCAGAAGCAGTGGCTGCTCGACCCGGGCGACCCGCTGTTCGAGGTGATCGGCGGCAACGCGGCCAAGCGGCGCCAGATCGACGCTTTCCTGCGGGCTCTGGCGGCGACGCTGCCCGAGACGCTGCCGTCGCCGCTGCGGGTGGTCGACCTGGGCTGCGGCAACGCGTACCTGACCTTCGCCGCCTACCGCTATCTGGCCGGGCGCGGCGCGCAAGTTCAGGTCGTGGGGGTCGATGTGCGTGAGGACCAGCGCGTACGCAACACCGCCGTGGCCGCCTCGCTCGGCTGCGCCGACGACGTGACCTTCGTGGCCGGCACGATCGAGGAGGCGACGCTGCCGTTCGATCCCGACCTGGTGCTCGCCCTGCACGCCTGTGACACCGCCACCGACCAGGCGCTGGCCCGGGCCGTCGAGTGGAACGCGCAGTGGACGCTGGCCGCGCCGTGCTGCCACCACGACATCGCGGCCCAGCTCAAGGGTCGCCCGGCCCCGGCCCCGTTCGGCGAGCTGACCCGCCACGCGATCATGCGCGAGCGCTTCGCCGACGTGCTGACCGACTCGCTGCGGGCCGCCCTGCTGCGGCTCAACGGCTACAAGGTCGAGGTCGTCGAGTTTATCGACTCGGCCCACACCCCGCGCAACCTGCTGCTGCGAGCCCGCCGCACGTCGACCCCGCCGACCGCGGCCCAGCAGGCCGAGTACGAAGCGCTGACCACCGAGTGGGGCGTCACCCCGGCCCTGGAAAAGATGCTCCCGTAGCACCGGGCGGGCCCCGGTCGGGCCCGCCCGAGAACCGGTCCTACTCGACCTTGAGGGTCCACTCCGCGGTGTGGACCTGGCCGGCCACCTGGTAGTCGAAGAACATGCGGTAGCTGCCCCGGCTGGGTGCGGTGAGCCAGAACTTGACCTTGCCGTCGACCAGCGTGGCCTCGGGGTGGACGTGCACGTAGGCCAGGTCACCCTCGCGCATGACGACCAGGTGACCGAACGCGCCCAGGTAGGGGTCGAGCTGGGCGATCTTGCCGTCGGCACCGGTCACGGTCATCAGCAGCGGCTGGGTCGCCTGGGTGCCGGGCGTGCCCTCGTACGAGACAGTGAAGCCGTCCGGCTGGTCGGTCCTACCCGGCGCGGGCAGTGTCTGCGGCGCGTAGTCACCGGCCACCGTGAGGTCGCTGCCAAGCGTGGTGGCGACCTGCTGCCCGCCGACGATCGCGGTGAAGTCGGCGATCATGCGGTAGATCCCGGGCTGGGCCAGGGTGAGGTCGATCCCCCAGGTGCCGTCGGCGGCCATGGTCGGGTGCAGGTGCTGGAACCCGGTCAGGTCGCGCCGCACGACGATCAGGTGCAGAGGCTTGTCGTGCACCACCGCGTACGTCGTGACGGCCGCCCCGCCCGCCCCGGCCACCCGGAAGCTGAGCCGCTGGGCCCGCCCGGCCGGGAAGCTGGTCGTTTCCGGCACCAGGGTGAGCCCGCCCGAGCTGAGCGAGAGCCCACCGACGGCCGCGCCCATGGGCATGGCCGTCCCCGCCTGCACCGAGGTGCCGTCGGCACCGTGCGCGTGGGGCTGGCTCTCGTCCACGGGTTGCGCCGACGGGCCGCCGCCGCTGTGCGCATGCTGTTGGTTCTCGTCGACGGTCATGCCCGGCATGGCCGCCCCCGCCTGGCTGCCCGCCGTGGGCGGCGCCGAGGCCGAGGTGGTCGAGTTGTTGAGCCGCCCCAGCCCGTACCCCGCGAAGAGCACGACGATCAGCACCGCCCCGAACGCGGCCAGCCGGAACCCGGCCTTGTCGCCGACCGGGGTCTCAGCCTGCTCGTCGATGGGTTCGACGGCCGGAGGGGCCGTGTCAGGCATTCGCGAGCTCGTAGCCGGCCTCGTCCACCGCCGCGCGCACGGCGTCGTCGGTCAGCGCGGTCTCGCTGGTCACGGTGACCGCGCCCGAGGCGAGGTCGACCTGCACCGCGTCCACACCCGGCAGGGCCGACAGTTCGCCGGTCACCGCTTGCACGCAGTGGCCGCAGGTCATGCCGGTCACGGTGTAGGTGCTGGTCACAGACATGGAAACGCCTTTCGAAGAGCGTCAGGAACGAACGAGCCGGGCGATCGCGTCCGACGCCTCTTTGACCTTGGCCGTCGGGTCGCCGGCCCGGGCCGCGTCGACGACGCAGTGGGCCAGGTGGTCTTCGAGCAGCCCCACCGCCACCGCCTGGAGCGCGCTCTTGGCGGCCGAGATCTGGGTCAGGACGTCGATGCAGTACGTGTCCTCGTCGACCATGCGCTGCAGGCCGCGGATCTGGCCCTCGATGCGGCGGAGGCGGCCGAGCAGCGCCGCCTTGTCTCCCGAATAGCCATGCGGACCGTGCTGCGGCGTCGACTCGTCGGACATGACGCCAGCATACCCCCACCCCGTATGCGGCGACCTCGCGGTATCAGCCGGCCACCGCCAGCGCCAGTGGCAACACCCCCTCGGCGCCCGCGCGGCGCAGGGCCCGGCCGGCCAGCGTCATCGTCCAGCCGGAATCGACCAGGTCGTCGACCAGCAGCACCGGGGCCGAGAGCGAGCCGAGCCCGGCCGCGACCTCGGCCGGGACCGTGAAGGCGTCGTGCAGGGCGCGGACCCGCTGGGCGCTGTTGCCCCGCGCGTCGGACCCGTCGTCGTGGGCGACCGCGACCGTGCCCAGGAAGGGCAGCCGGCCGACCCGGGCGATGTGCTCGGCCAGGCTGCTGATCAGCTCGGGACGGCGGCTCGAGGCGACCGCGACCACCGCGGCCGGGCGCTGGGCCCACGCGTCGTCGCCGTGCGCCCAGTCCTTGAGGATCTCGACCACCGCGGCCGCCAGCTCGTCGGGGATCGCGGCATCGGGCGCCTCGGGGCTGACCAGGCCGCGCAGACGGTTGCCCCAGCCCAGGTCGGAGAGCCGCCCGACGGCCCGGCCGGGCTCGATCTGCTCGCCGGCCGGGATCTTGCCCTTGAGCCCGATGCCGACCGCGGCCAGACCGGTCGGCCACATCTTCTTGGGCGCGACCACCAGGCCCGGGTGGCCCAGGAACGCGTCGGCCGCGGCCAGGGCGCCGGCCGACACCTCGGCGTCGAACAGCGGGGTGGCGCAGTTGTCGCAGCGGCCGCACGGTTGGGCCTCGGGGTCGTCGAGGCACCGGCGCAGGTATTCCATGCGACAGGTGGTCGTCGAGGCGTACTCGATCATCGTCTGCTGCTCGGCCGACCGGGCCTCGGCGACCCGGCGCAGGCGGGCGGAGTCGTAGGTCCAGGGTTCGCCGGTGGAGAGCCAACCGCCGCGGGCGCGCCGGACCGCACCGTCCACATCGAGCACCTTGAGCATCATCTCGAGGCGGTTGCGGCGCAGGTCGACCAGCGGCTCGAGGGCCTGGGTGGACATCGGCCGGTCGCCTGAGAGGTTGGCCAGCACGGCCCGCACCTGATCTTCCGGCGGGAAGGCCAGCGAGGCGAAGTAGCGCCAGATCGCTGCGTCCTCCGCGCCCGGCAGCAGCACCACCTCGGCGTGCTCGACGGCCCGGCCGGCCCGGCCGACCTGCTGGTAGTAGGCGATCGGCGAGGGCGGGGCGCCCAGGTGGACGACGAAGCCGAGGTCGGGCTTGTCGAACCCCATGCCCAGCGCGGACGTCGCCACCAGCGCCTTGATCTTGTTGTCGAGCAGGTCTTGCTCGGCCGCGCGGCGCTCACCGTCCTCGACCTGGCCCGTGTAGGAGGCCACGGCGAAGCCGCGCGAGCGCAGGAAGTCGGCCGTCTCGGTGGCGCCGGCCACGGTGAGCGTGTAGATGATGCCGGAGCCGGGCAGGCGGTCGAGGTGGTCGGCCAGCCAGGCCAGCCGGTGGGCCGGGTTGGGCAGATCGAGCACGGCCAGCCGCAGCGAGTCGCGCTCGAGCGTGCCCCGCAGCACCAGCGCGTCGCCGAGCTGGTCGGCCACGTCGGCCGTCACCCGGGCGTTGGCCGTGGCGGTGGTGGCGAGCACGGGCGTGCGGCCGGGCAGCCCGGCCAGGAACGTGCGCAGACGCCGGTAGTCGGGACGGAAGTCGTGACCCCAGTCGGAGACGCAGTGCGCCTCGTCGACCACGAGCAGACCGGTCTCGGCGGCCAGGCCGGGGAGCACGTTGTCGCGGAAGTCGGGGTTGTTGAGCCGCTCGGGGCTGATCAGCAGCACGTCGACCTCGCCGGCCCGGATCTCGGCCTCGATCAGCGACCACTCGTCGAGGTTGGCCGAGTTGATCGTGCGGGCCGTGATGCCGGCCCGGGCCGCGGCCTCGACCTGGTTGCGCATGAGGGCGAGCAGCGGCGACACGATGACCGTGGGCCCGGACGAGGCGCGTTGGCGCAGGAGGGCGGTCGCCACGAAGTAGACGGCGGACTTGCCCCAGCCGGTGCGCTGCACGCAGAGCACCCGCCGGCGGTCGACGGTGAGCGCCTCGATGGCCCGCCACTGATCCTCGCGGAGCACCGCGTGCTCGCCGGCCAACCGGCGCAGCACCGCCTCGGCCTGCTCACGCACGGCGGCTCGGTCGGCTGGGCTGGCGGTGGGCATCGTCTCGGTCACGGGGCATGTCTATCAGGCCGGTCCGACAGAACCCGGAGTTATCCACAGGCGGGCCGGTTGTCCACAGGCCGCAGAAGAATCCGGCCGCGAGGGCGGGGGCCGCTTCACCGGCAGCGCCGGACGGCAGCGGCCCCCGCCACGCTCAGAGGCCGGCACTCCGGAGAGGTCGCCACGCGACAACAACCACCAAGGCCATGGCCACGGCGGCGATCCAATAGGGCGCCACCAGTCCGTACGCCGTGGCCAGCACCCCACCCAGCAGCGATCCGACCGCCGCCCCGCCCAGGTCCAGGAACGAGTAGACGCTGGTGACCCGCCCGAACAGGGCCGACGGCACGTCGCGCTGGCGGATCGTGGTGACCACCACACCCCAGACCGTGGTGTGGACGCCGAAGACGACGATCATCGCCGCCACCGCCCACGGTTCCCGGCTCAGGGCCAGCGTCGCGTGCAGGGCGACCTCGACCAGCAGGCCCGCCCGCAGCAGGTACGACGCCCGGATCCGCCGGATCAGCGCGGGCGCGACCAGCGTGCCCAGGAAGCCGCCGACCGCGAAGGCCACCAGCAGCACCCCGTAGCCGACGTCGCTGAGGCCGAGCCGTCGCATCGCGTACAGCACGAAGACCGCGAACGCGGCGCAGAAGACCACGTTGCCGACCGCCATCGTGACCGCCAGCGTGCGCAGCAGCCGATGCCGCAAGAGCCACCGCACGCCCGCACCGATCTCCGCCCGCACCCCGGGTCGCGGCGACCGGTCGACCGGGGCCGCAGGCGTCGGAGTGATGGCTCGGATGGTGGCAATCAGGGCGGCGGAGAGGGCGAACGTCAGCGCGTTGACCGCGAACGGCACGGCGGCCGCCGCCACGAACAGCCAACCACCCAACGGCTTGGCCGCGAACTGGTTGAGCACGTTGAAGTTGGCGTACAGCAGGGAATTGGCTTTTGGTCGCCCGGCCTCGGGCACGACGGCTGGCACAAAGACGGCCGACGCCGTGTCGGCCAGCGTCTCGCCCGTGCCGAGCAGAAAGAACACGGTCAGGATGAGCGGCACCGTGGCTACCTCGAAGCCGACGGCGACGGCCAGCACAGCCATCGCGCCGGCCCGCATGGTGTTGACCGAGACGACCAGGCGGCGGCGGTCCAGGCGATCGGCCCAGGCCCCGCTGATCAGGGCGAACAGCAGCCACGGGAGCTGCTGGGCGAAGACCGCGCCGGCCACCGCGGCCGGGTCGGTGGTGATCGAGGCGACGAGCAGGGGGCCCGCCACCATGGTGATGCCGTCACCGAGGTTGGAGACGGCGGACGACGTCCAGAGCTTCCAGTAATCCGCGCCCAGGGGCACGGCGGAATGGGCACGCAACAAGAACTCCTCGGAGGAGGGAAACGGTCGGAAGGCGACCGCCCCGAGGCGAGGAGAAGCGTGAGCCCGCCGGCGTTCTAGCGGGCTGAGACACGCCCTCGCAACGAGGCGAAGACCGTCACCGAGGTGTGCTGCATGCGAACCCTCCGTCCGGAAGGGGACTGATCGAGCTGACCCTAGCCGGAATACGGCATTCGGGCACGAGCGGAACGGGTTTCGGCGGACCGGCATGCGCGGCCCGTCCCTCGGGTCACAATCGGCACATGGGGCGGACGGAGCGAAACGGTCAGTTGGCCTCGCTTCGTATCGCCGGGCGCTACCGGCTCGTCGAGAAGCTGGGCACGGGCGGCATGTCCGAGGTGTGGCGCGGCTACGACGAGACGCTCGGCCGCGCGATCGCCGTCAAGGTGCTGTCTCCCCGGCTGGCCGACGATCAGACCTTCCGCGACCGGCTGCGGCAGGAGGCGCTCGCGGCGGCGCGGCTCTGCCACCCGCACATCACCGGGATCTTCGACTTCGGCGAGTCCCCGCTCGACGAGCGACTGACCGTCCCGTACGTGGTGATGGAGCTCAACGACGGCGAGTCGGTGTCGGCCCGGATCCTGCGGCAGGGCCCGCTCCCCTGGCGGGAGGCGGTCACGGTGGCCGTCGAGGTGGCGTCGGCCCTGGCCACGGCCCACGCCCGCGGCGTGGTGCACCGGGATGTCACCCCGGCCAACGTGATGCTCACCGGTGGCGGGGCCAAGGTCGTCGACTTCGGCATCTCGGCCATCGTCGGCCAGCGCGACGCCGCGCCCGACGGCAGCCTGCTCGGCACCCCGGCCTATCTGGCGCCGGAGCGGCTCGGCGGCGCCCAGGTGGCCACGGCGACCGACGTCTACGCGCTCGGGCTGCTGCTCTATCGCACCCTGTGCGGCCGCCACCCGTGGCCGGCCGACAACACCGCCGAGGCGCTGCGGGCCCACCTGTACGCCGATCCGGATCCGCTGCCCGCCCTGCCCGGTCTGCCGCCGGCCGTGGCCGAGCTGTGCCTGCGCTGCCTGGCCAAGGACCCGGCCGATCGCCCGACCGCGCCCGAGGTGGCCCGCGAGCTGGCCGCCACCGTCGGCATCCAGCCTGTCATCCCGCCCCCGGTCGAGCGGGCCGACGACGCCCCCGAGGCGGTACGCGGCAAGGCCGGGCCACCGGCGGTGGTGCCCCGCCGGCGCCCGGGTCTCGGCCGTTCGCTGCTCACCTATCTGGGCCTGCCCGGTGGCGGGCCGGGACCGCGGCCGGCGGCCCGGGTGCTGCGCCTGCGGGCCGGGTTGAAGATCGGGGCGGCCCTGCGTCTGCGCGGGGCCCGGCCGCTGGGCGGTGGCCTGTTCGAAGGCGGGCGGGTCACCGGCGGCCTGCTCCGGGGTCACCACCGGGCCCAGGCGGCGCTGGTCACCCTCGCGGTGATGGCCGCGGCCGGGGCCGGATGGGCGGCCAGCCGGCAGGCTCCGGACGTCCAGGAGGCGCAGGCCGCGGGCACGGCGGTGGCGGCGGTCGGGCCGGGCGATGAAAGCCTGTGCGCTGTCCGCTATCAGCTGCGGCACGATTCCGGGCGCAACTACGAGGCCCAGCTGACGGTCACGACCTCGGCGCCGGGCTCGTGGCGGGTCCAGTTCTCGTACCCGGGCACCCAGAAGCTCACCGGCGGCTCGAGGACGGTCACGCAGAAGGGCCGCAAGGTGACCGCGAAGGGTCACGGCAAGCTCAAGTCCTTCACGTTGCGTGGCGAATACCGCGACTACAACCCGCTGCCGCTGGCGTTCTCCGTTGACGGCGTCGGCTGCCGGGCCGAGGTCATGGCCAACACCTCGGCCAGCCGCCGCGACCGGTCCCGCCCGTCCCGTCCGGGCCGGGAACTAGCCGGCCAGGAGCTGGTCGACCGGGGCATAGTCGTCGGTCAGCACGCGCGCCCCGTCGATGAACTCGGCCAGGGGCTCGCCGGTCAGCACCACCGCCGGGTCGGCGACCTTGGCCACGCGGCGGCTGACATCGGCCTCGGGCAGCGGTGACTGGGACGCCATGATGACGAAGTTGGCGCCGACCTTGCCGTCCAGCGCCTCCTGGCTGCTGATCACAGCCACGTGCCGGAAGGCGGACGCCACCGTCGCCAGCTCGGCCCGGATGAACCGGTCGGGCGGGTAGTCGATCACGTTCTGCACGTAGATGCCGCCGGGCCGCAGCACCCGCGCGATGTCGGTCGCCATCTCTTTCGTGGCCAGGTGCCACGGGACGGTCAGGTGGCCGAACGCGTCGCCGACCACGAAGTCGTAGGACGCCGAGGCCTGGTCGGCCACGCCCACGCGGGCGTCCCCGACCCGTACGCGAAGATCGGGACCGGTCGTCAGGCCGAGCTTGGCCCGGTCGAGGTCGACCAGGCCGCCGTCCAGTTCGACCACCAGCTGATCGCTGCCGGGCCGGGTCGCCCGCAGGTAGTCGGGCACGGTGAAGCCGCCGCCGCCCAGGTGCAATGCGGACACCGGCCCCATGGGCAGCACGTCGGCCACCACGCCGATCCACTGGATGTACGCGAACTCGAGATGCCGCGGGTCGTCCAGATCGACGTACGAGTGCCGGGCCGAGTTCAGGATCAGGTCGCGCCCACCGGGCTGGGCCGGGTCGGTGCGCACCTCGGCGCAGTGGTACGCCGTCTCGACGTCGCACGGGTTGGGCGAGGCCACCCCCAGCCCGGCCCCGACCAGGCCGACCGACGCCAGCACGGCCCGCGTGCGCGGCTTGCCCGGCAGCACCGCCCCCGTGCGCCGCAGCCACCACCCGAGCGCGCCGCCCGAGACCGCGAGCAGCACCGCCAGCGAGATGATGATCCAGCTCGACGGCACCGCGGCCACGAAGATGAAGCCGGTCGCCAGCGTGGCCGTGATCGCGCCCAGGGTGCCGATGCTGGACAGTCGCCCGACCACCGAGCCGGTGCGGTTCAGATCGCTCAGCTGCAGCTTGACCACGAGCGGGGTGATCGTCGACAGGATGAACGCGGGCAGGAAGATGGCCAGGGCGGCCAGCAGCAGCACGGCCGGCGCGGCCCCGCCCCGCAGCAGCTCGCCACCGAACCGCACCAGCGGCAGCGTGACGGCCGTGCCGATCGCGCCCAGCAGCAGCGCCGGGGCCAGCAGCACCCGCGGGTCGTAGCGGTCGGCCAACCGGCCGCCCAGCCACGTGCCGTACGCGATGGCGGCCAGCGCGATGCCGATGACCGAGCTGCTCACCTGCAGCGTCACGCCGACATAGGGCCCGACCAGGCGCAGCGCGAGGATCTCGAGGACGAGCACGGCCCCGCTCGACCCGAAGACCAGAGCGGTGGCGAGGCCGGACGGCAGAGCGCGCGGCGGCGGGTTTCCCATCCGCCGGATGCTAGCCGCCCGAACCTGGCAGTCGCCTGGGACCAGCCGTTAAAGCATCGACACGTGGACGTGATTCGTGTGCTCGGCCGAGGCCCCGCCGCTTCCGCTGTAACTTCGCCAGCCGTCGCCCGGGAACCAGATCTGCCGGAACCAGATGACGTACATCACGCCCAGCCGGCTCGCGTTCTTCACGAAGTAGTTGGCCAGCCGATCGCCGTACGCCCGGTCACCGCCGGTCGCCGGCGAGTTCTTGTATGTCGTCGCGTTGGACGACATGTCGCAGGCCCGGCCCTTGGGATGCTCGCCGGAGTTCCGCTGGCTCCAGCACACCGTGTAGCGGGTGAAGCCGTCGGACTTGGCTTCCTTGTAGGCGTTGAGCGTGCGCGGCGTCAGACAGCCCGAACTCGTCGGGTCTTTGATCGTGCACTTCTCGTCGGGCCAGGAGCCGTCGGAGTTGCGCGGCGCCGGCTTGGCCAGCGGCGAGTTACCCGAGACGAAACCGCCCGCGACCGAGCCGCCGCCGACGCTGGCCAGGGCCAGCTCGGCCTCTTTCTTCTTCTTGCCCAGCGCCGCGACCTGCTTGGTCTGCTCGCGCACCTCTTTGTCGATCGCTGCCTTGGCCGCCTCGGCCTTGTCCAGCGTCTCGCGATAGCGGATCAGCACCTTCGCGTCGAACTGAGCCATCATGTCGAGCTGCTCGATGCGCTCGAGGAAGGCGTCGGGCGAGGTCGAGTCGAGCAACATCGACATCGTGTTGGGCCGGCCCAGCCGGTACGACCGGGTGGCGATCTCGGCGACCTGCTTCTCCATCGCCTTGGCCCCGGACTCGGCCTGCTTGACCGTCGTCTGGAGCTGCACCGCCCGCTTCTTCGAGGCGGCCAGTTTCTGGATCGCGACGGCCTGGCCCTTGGCCGCGGACTCGAGCGCGTTGCGCAGCGTCTTGTCGTCGCCCTCGTCGGGGTCGGCGTGCGCGGCCGCGGGGGCCACCAGCAAAAACGCCATGACCATCACGAGCACGGTGCTGAGCCGGCGTCTGAAAACCGCCGCCACGGAATACCTCCCCAGGTCGATCGCGGGCAGACTCTACCGTGATACGTAAGGGAAAGGCAGATCGATCAAGTGGCCGAGTAACCACCGTCGACGAAGAGTGTTTGGCCTGTCACAGCGATGGCGGCGTGGCTGGCCAGAAAGACAGCACACGCCCCGAAATCAGCGGGTACGCCGTTTCTGCCGATCATCGTGCGGGCCGCGTGTTTGGCGACGATTGCCGGATCCGCGAAGACCGGCTCGGTGAGTGGGGTGTGGACGACGCCGGGGGCGATCGCGTTGCAGCAGACACCGCGGGCCGACCACGCCTCGGCCTGCGACCGGGTCAGCCCGACCAGGCCGGCCTTGGCCGCACCGTAGGCGCCGCTGTTGCCGTACGCCCGGAAGGCCTGTTGCGAGACGACGTTGATGATCCGCCCCCAGCCGCGCTCGGCCATCCGCGGCCCGAAAGCCTGACCGAGCAGGAACGGGGCGGTCAGGTTGGCCGCCAGCGTCACGTCCCAGTCGTCCTCGGTGAGCTCGTCCAGGGGTGGACGCCGGTTGACCGCGGCCGAATTGATCAGGATGTCCGGGGCCTCGACCGCGGCGATGACCCGCGCCACTTCGGCCCGGTCGGCGAGGTCGGCCGAGATCGCCTGGCCCTCGGCGCCGAAGCCGCGCAGCTCGTCGATGACCTCGGCCATCGGCTCGGGGCGGCGGGCGACCAGCACGACGCGCGCACCGGCCCGGCCGAGCGCGACGGCCATGTCGCGCCCGATGCCGGAACTGCCGCCGGTCACCAGCGCCGTCCGGCCCCGCAGACCGAAAACACTTTCCAGGTACGACGTCACGGCTGCTACAGGATCGAGGTGTCGGGGAAGAGGGTGTCGCGGACCGTGCGCCAGATGTCGTCGTTGGCCGCCACGAGCATCCCGCGCTCGCTGTCGGTCGGCCGGTACGGCGTGCCGTCGAGGTGCAGCACCGTGCCGCCGGCCTCCTCGATGATCAGCGAGCCCGGCACGTGGTCCCACGGCAGGATCCGCCAGAACAGCGCGAACTGCTGCTCGTCGAGGGCGACGGCCGGGTACTCCCACCCCGCGCAGTGCCGCCCGTTGGTGACCTCGCGGAAGGCCGAGGTGTGGGCAGCCGCCACCGAGCGCAGGTGTTCCGGTAGGTACTTGCTGGCCACGGCGCCACCCAGGGCGGCCGCGCCGGGGTCGTCGGTGCGGGTCTTGACCCGTACGCCGTCGCGGTAGGCCCCCGAGCCGAGCTCGGCCACCGTCATGTGGTCGCCGACCGGGTCGAAGATCCACGAGGCGGTCGGCCGGCCGTCGTGCAGCAGGGCCACCATCAGGGCGAACGGGGTCTTGCCGGCCGCGAAGTTGTTGGTGCCGTCGACCGGGTCGACGATCCAGACCGCGCCCGCGTCACCGACCCGTTCGAGCACCCGCGGATCGGCCGCCACCGCCTCCTCGCCGACCACTGTCGAGCCGGGCAGCAGGGCGGTCAGGCCACGGGTCAGCGCGACCTCGGACTCGCGGTCGGCCACGGTGACCAGGTCGCCGGGCGCCTTCTGGATGATCTCGTCGGAGGCGAGGTGCCGGAACCGCGGCAGCACGATCGTCGTCGCGACCTCCCGGATCAGCTCGCCGACCTGCTCAAGCACGAGGCGGCAACTTCACGACGCTGACGAAGAACTCGTCGATCTGCCGGATGACCGTGATGAACCGCTCGAAGTCGACCGGCTTGGTCACGTACGCGTTGGCGTGCAGCTGGTAGCTGCGCAGGATGTCCTCGTCGGCGGCCGACGTGGTGAGCACGACGACCGGGATGCGGCCCAGCTCGTCGTCCTTCTTGATCTCTTCCAGCACCTCGCGGCCGTCGCGCTTGGGCAGGTTGAGGTCGAGCAGGATCAGGTCGGGGCGCACGGCCTGGGCGTACTCGCCCTCGCGCCGCAGGTAGGCCAGCGCCTCGGCCCCGTCGGAGACGACGTTGAGCCGGTTGCGGACCTTGTGCTCCTCGAACGCCTCCTGGGTCATCAGCACGTCGCCCGGGTCGTCCTCGACCAGCAGCACCTCGATCGGGGTGCCGTCGGCCCGAATGGGAGCCGTCATGCGGTGACCTCTTTTCTCGCCTCGTGTTCCGGCGCCGCGGGTTGCTCGGCCGGAAGGCCCGGCAGCACCGGGAGGGTGAACCAGATCGACGTTCCGTCCTCGACGTCGAGGTCGAGCCAGATCCGTCCGCCATGATATTCGACGATCTTCTTGACGATGGCCAGGCCGATTCCGGTGCCTTCGTAGGCGTCCCGGGCGTGCAGCCGCTGGAAGATCACGAAGACCTTGTCGGCGAACTCGGCCTCGATGCCGATGCCGTTGTCCCGCACATTGACCCGCCACTCGTCGCCCTCGCGCTCGGCGCTGACCCGGATGACCGGTGGCACGTCGGGGCGGCGGAACTTCAGCGAGTTACCGATCAGGTTGACGAACAGCGTGGTGAGCAGCGGTTCCTCGCCCTCGACGGTCGGCAGGTCGCCCCAGCTGATCTCGGCGTCCTCGCCGGCCCGGGTCTCGAGCTGTGACCGCACCTCGGTCAGCACCCGGTCGAGCTCGACCTCGGTGAAGCCGGCCGTGAGCCGGCCGATCCGCGAGAAGGCCAGCAGGTCGTTGATCAGCCGCTGCATGCGCTGGGCGCCGTCGACGGCGAATGCGATGTACTGGTCGGCCCGCTCATCGAGCTGCCCGGAGTAGCGGCGCTGGAGCAGCTGGCAGAAGCTGGCCACCTTGCGCAGCGGTTCCTGCAGGTCGTGCGACGCGACGTAGGCGAACTGCTCGAGGTCGCGGTTGGACCGGGTGAGCTCCTCGGCCTGCACCTTGAGCTGGTCGTTGACCCATTCGATCTGGCTGCGGGCCTCGCGCACCTCGGTCAGCTCGGCCGCGATCTTCTGCCGCATGCCGTCGACATCTTGAGCCAGGCCGGCCAGTTCGGGCGAGCCGGTGCTCTCGATGTGCTTGTCGTAGGCGCCGTCGGCCACCTCGCGGACCTGTTCCGCGAGGTCCGTGACGGGCCGGCTGACCATGCGGTCGAGCAGCAGCAACAGGGCCGAGCCGGCCAGGATGATGATGACCGCGGCGGAGATCTGGATGGCCACCATCGTGCGGCTGCTCTGCTTGGCCGCGTCGGCCGATTTCGTACGAAGGATCTGGATGTCCGCCTGCATGTCGGCGATGGCGACCCGCAGGGCGTCGAACCGCTCGGTCGAGGTCGTCCGGAGCCTGTCCTGACCGGCCTGGGTGCCCTCGGCCCGGATCAGCGCGACCACCGGATCGGCCACCTCGCGGTGCCAGACTTCGGCCCGTTGCCGCACCTCGTCGAGCTCGGCGCGGATGTCGGTGTCCTCGGGGTGCAGCAGGTCCTCGATGCGGTCGACCAGCCGCTGCTCGTCGGCCATGCCCTGGGTGTACGGCGTCAGATTGGCCTCGTTGCCCGTGATGGCGAAGCCGCGAATGCCGGTTTCCTGGTCGACATAGGCCGTGTTGAGCGACTCGCCCGCGGCCCGCATCGGGCTGGCCCGGTTGAGCACGTCGTCCAGCTGGCGGTTGTTCGAGGCGGCGGTGATCGCGGCGAACACACCGAGCGCGCTGAGCAGCATCCCGACCGCGATGCAGAGGGCGACGATCCGGCGGCGCAGGGTCCAGGTGCGTACGGAGAAAAGGCTGCTCACCGGCCACCGCCGCGTGAGATGAGCAGCATCGCCACGTCGTCGGCGAGCGGGCCGCCATTGGCCTGTTCGGCCCGGCCGACCAGCCACGCGGGCAGCGCGGCGAGCGGCACCGAGCGGGCCGCGGGCTCGTCGAGCAGCCCGCGCAGGCCGTCGACGTCGAGCCGTTCGTTGCCCACGCCGGTGTGCCCCTCGATCAGTCCGTCGGTGTACATCAGCAAAGACCAGTCCTCGCCCGAGAAATCCACCTCGGTGGCCGGGGTGGGTGTCGGTCGTACCCCGAGGACGATGCCCCTACGCGCCTCGACCGGTGTGACCTGCCCGTCCCGCAGCAGCACCGGGGGCGGATGACCGGCGAGCCGGAAGACGGCCTTGTTGGCCTCGAGGTCGAGCACCACCGAGGCGACGGTCGCGAAGACCTCGCGGGCCCGGCGCTCGCTCATCAGCACCTGTTCGAGCGAGCCCAGGATCCGGTCGTCGGGCACGCCGGCCAGCACCAGCGCCCGCCACGCGACCCGGAGCTCGACGCCCAGCGCGGCCTCGTCGACGCCGTGCCCGCAGACGTCGCCCACGATCACGTGCAGCTTGTCCGGGCCGACCTGGACGACGTCGAAGAAGTCGCCGCCGAGCAGGCCCAGGGCCCGGCCCGAGCGATAGAACGTGTGCACTGCCACCCGTTCGGTGGACATGAGCGGCTGGGGCAGCAGACCACGTTCGAGGCGGGCCGACTCGGCCTGACGCAGTTCGATCTCGCGCAGCCGCTGGGCGTTCTCGTCGGCCCGCTTGCGCTCGACCGCGTAGCGCAGCGACCGGGTCAGCAGGACGCCGTCGACCTGACCTTTGACCAGGTAGTCCTGGGCCCCCTCGGCGACCGAGGCGACGCCCAGGTGCTCGTCCGAGCGACCGGTGAGCACGCAGACGGCGGCGCTGCCGGCCACCGCGAGCAGCTTGCGCAGCCCGTCGAGGCCCTCGGCGTCGGGCAGGCCGAGGTCGAGCAGGACGCAGTGGACGCCGCCGAGCTGGCCGCGGGCCTCGCGCAGGCTGGTCGCGACCCGCAGGTCGAACGGCGCGTCAGCCTCGTGCAGCAGCTCGCGGACCAGGAAGGCGTCGCCCTCGTCGTCCTCGACCAGCAGCACCCGCAGACGTTCCTGGTAGGCCGCGTCGCCGGCCCGGGCGCGCGGTGCGACCGAGCGCTCAGTCATGCCGACCCCCCACTCGTACCACCCGGCGCTGACCCGCTGATAGTTCCCCACCCGGGGGCGGCGCACAACACCGGCGCGATCTCATGGGACGTCCTCGGCGGCGACCCGCCGGGCGTGCTGGGCGATGACCTCGCCGAGGATGCCGTGCAGCCGCCCGCACTCGCCGCAGTGCAGGTTCTCGTCGAGGTGACGGCTGCCACACTCCACGCAGGTGCCCCGGTCTTCCGGGTCGCGGTAGGCCGCGAGAGCCCGGCACATCGCGCGGATCACATGGTCGCCGACCGCGAAGGTGGCCTCGCCCAGCGCGGTGCGCACGCCGATCAGCGCGACCGGGTCGGCCTCGGGGCGCGGGTCGTACGGCTCGACAGCGTCGATGAACGCCGCCATGACTGCTGCGGGGTCGATGGGCGTGCTCACCCGGACAACGCTAGGGCACGCCCATAACGATCTTCCCACTACCCGGTGTCGTACCCAACCGCTTAGATGTCACCCATGCTTGCGCGCGCAATCACCGAACCGGCCCGCCGGGCCCCGGCCGCCCTCCTCGCCGTCGTGGTGCTCGTCCTGGCCGGCCTGGCCGGTCTGTGGGCCATCGAGCCGCCGTCCGCGCGCCCTACCTCGGCCCCGGCCACCGAGTTCAGCGCCGAGCGCGCCTTCACCCAGGTCGAGGCGATCGCCACCCGGCCCCACCCGGTTGGCAGCCCCGCTCAGGACGACGTGCGGGAACACCTGATCACCACCTTGCGCGGCCTCGGCCTGACCCCCGAGGTGCAGGACACGGTGTCGATCGAGGGCGCCGGGCTCTCGGCCAGCGCCGGCGGGGCGAGCCTGGCCCGGGTCCGCAACGTGATCGCCACGATCCCGGGCACCGGCTCCACCGGCCGCATCTTCCTGGTCGCCCACTACGACTCGGTGCAGGTCGGGCCGGGCGGCAACGACGACGCGGCCGGCACCTCGGCCATCCTCGAGACGGCCCGGGCCCTGCTCGCCGCCCCCCGGCTGCGCAACGACGTGGTGCTGGTGCTGACCGACGGCGAAGAGGCCTGCTTGTGCGGGGCCAAGGCCTTCGTCGACCAGCATCCGCTGGCCCGCGACGGTGGAGTGGTGCTCAATCTCGAGGCGCGCGGCAGCAGCGGGCCGGCGATCATGTTCGAGACCTCCGAGGGCAACGACGACCTGGTCGAGGCGTACAGCCACGCCGGCAAGCCGGTCGGCACGTCGTTCGCGGTCGAGATCTACCGGATCATGACGAACGACACCGACTTCACGGCGTTCCGCAAGGCCGGCTTCGCGGGGTTGAACGCGGCCTACATCGACGGCGCGGCCGTCTATCACGGGCCGACCGACCTGCCGTCGGCCATGGACCGCGACAGCCTGCAGCACCACGGCGACAACACCCTGGCCGTCGTCCGTGAGCTGGGCGGGCGCGACATCGCCGCCCTCGAGGTCACCGGCGGCGCCGACGCCACCTACTTCCCGGCGCCCGGCTTCCTCGTGCGCTATCCCGGCTCGCTGGTCTGGCCGATCGCCGTCCTGGCCGTGCTCGCCGTCGCCGCGCTAGCCTGGCTGGCCCGCCGCCAGCGGTTGACCGGCGGGCGGCGCCTGCTCAAGGCGGGTGTGCTGACCCTGGTCCCGATCGTGCTCGCGCCGGTGCTGGCCCAGGTGCTCTGGTTCGCGATCACCCTGATCCGGCCCGAGTACGCCGCGATGCCGATCGACCCGTACCGCCCCGGCCTCTATCGCCTGGCCGTCATCGTGCTGGCCGCGGCCGTCGTGATCAGTTGGTTCGCGCTGCTGCGCCGTCGCCTCGGCCCGGCCGCCCTGGCCATCGCCGGGCTCGGCTGGCTGGCCGTGCTCGGCGTCGTGCTGGCCGCCTTCGTGCCCGGCGGCTCCTACCTGGCCGCCCTGCCTGCCCTGGCCGGCGCGGTGGCCGGTCTGGTCGCGGTGGCCACCCGGGGCTGGCTGCCGGTGATCGTGGTGGCGCTCGGCGGCGCGGTGGCGACGGTCATCCTGCTGCCGACGGTCGTCATGCTCTTCCCCGCGCTCGGCCTGGGCCTGGGCGCGGCCGGGGCCTTCCTCACCGTTCTGCTCGGGCTGGCCCTGCTCCCGGTGATCGACCTGATCCACCCGGTGGCCGGCGGGCAGCGCGGCGTCGAGGCGCTGCGCAGCCGCCGCCGGGGCGCCCTGCCCACGCTGGTCGCCCTGGTGGCCGTGCTGGTGTGCGTCGTCGCCGGCCTCGCGGTCGACCGCTTCGACGCCGACCGTCCCGCCCTGACCCAACTGATGTACGCGATGGACGCCGACAACGGCACCGCCCGCTGGATCAGCGACGAGACGGACGTACAGAAATGGACCAGCAACTACGTGTCGGGCGACAAGCGCCGGATCGACGACACGATGCCCGCCTTCGGGCCCGAAGAGGTGCGCACCGGTGACGCGCAGGCCGCCGACCTGCCCGCACCGCTGCTCACCGTCGAGTCCGACACCCGCTCGGGCGACACCCGCACGATGACGCTGCGTCTGAAGCCCCAACGTCAGGTGCGGCTGACCACCCTGCACGTGCCGGGCGACGTCGTCGTCGAGTCGGCCACGGTCGAGGGCCGGCCGGTGCCCGTCCACACACCGAACTTCGGGTTCGCCTTCCACGCCCCGCCGGCCGACGGCATCGAGATCAAGCTGGTCGTACGGGCGGCCGGCCCGGTGAAGTTCCGGGCCATGGACGCCAGCGACGGCCTGAGCGAGCTGCCCGGCTTCCAGGCCCGGCCCAGCGGCGTCGGCATCGTCGGCTCGCACACCAGCGAGATGCTGGCCGTGGCCAAGAGCTACACGCTCTAGCGCCCGCGACCGCGACGGCCGGTCGACTCGTTGTGCTTGAAGTGCACGAAGAGCCGGCCCCAGTTGTCGCCGTCCTTCTCGACCCGGTGATAGAGCTGCTTGATCTCCCGCTGGTCGAGGAAGCGCAGCACCTTCTTCTTGAGCGCGCCGCTGCCCTTGCCCGGGATGATCTCGACCGTGGCCGCCTTCTTCTGGATGGCCTCGTCGATGATCCCGCGCAGAGCCCGGTCGATCTCTTGCCCTTTGTTGAAGATGTCGTGCAGGTCAAGCTTCAGTTTCACGGTCTAGACCCTACGCATTCTCGGGTTTGCCCAGCCACTGCTCGGCTCGGTGCAGGGCCTCCTGGTAATCGGCCTGCTGGTTCATGGCGGCGGCCAGGCGCAGGTGGGGCAGGGCCTCGCGGAAGCGCCCGCCCCGCTCCAGCGTGCGGCCGAGCACGTGGTGCGCGTAGTGGTCGGACGGGTCGTGCTCGACCAGGGTGCGCAGCTGCTCCTCGGCCTTGGTCAGCTGAGCCGAGTTGAAATAGGCGCGGGCCAGCAACTGCCGGACGGCCGTGTTGTGAGGTTCGGCCTCGACTATCGGCTCGAGCAGCTTGGCGGCGCCCAGCGGATCCCCGGACTCGAAGAAGAAGGTGGCTCGGCGGTACTCCTCGAGAAGATCCACGTGTGCGCTCCCCACTCTCGGCGGCCTGTCTAACGCTGGCACAACAACGCGTCAACG
The DNA here is from genome assembly GCF_024137025.1 of Paractinoplanes aksuensis. Lineage (GTDB taxonomy): Bacteria > Actinomycetota > Actinomycetes > Mycobacteriales > Micromonosporaceae > Actinoplanes > Actinoplanes aksuensis. The sequence continues at coordinate 11,612 of NZ_JAMYJR010000039.1, read as the reverse complement.
GCGAGTGTTCCGATGATCCAAGCTTCCCGACAAAACGGCTGATACAGCAACTCAGCCGTCAGACAATGCCTCCGTGGGGGACTTTCCGAGCCATCTCGTGACCGCGCCGGCCCGACCCCGGTCCGGGCGATTCAGGGCGTCCGTGATCGGTGTCTTCGTGCTCGGCCTGTGCCTGTTGCTGGCCGGCGGCACGTCGGCGCCGGCGCTGACCTCGCCCGCCTTCCTGATCTCGGGGATGCGGGAGATCCCGTCGCCACCGCGGGGCACCTCGTGGGCGCCGCAGCCGCGTACTGCCGACGGGCTGCGGATGGTCGCCAGCGCCGACGGACAGCAGTTCCAGCTGCACACGGCGGGCGGCGACCGCACCTTCCTGCCCGGCGTCGACCTCGGCGACACCACCCCCGGCCACCTGCCCGGCGAGGGGCCGATCTCGGCCGCGCAGTACCGGGCCTGGTTCGCCGCCATGGGCTGGCTGGGCCTGCGCGTGGTGCGGATCTACGAGATCCACCCGCCCGCGTTCTACGAGCAGCTCGCCGCCTGGAACCAGGCCAACACCGAGCGCCCCCTCTATCTCGTGCAGGGGGTCCGGCTGCCCGACGAGACGTACGTCAAGAAGCGGAACCTGTTCGACAAGCCGTTCACCGACGCCTTCCGCCGCGAGTTGCGGGCGGCCTCGGAGGCGGTGACCGGCAAACTCACCCGGACCGCGACCTTCGGGCAGGTCGGCGGGGTCTGGGCCACCGACGTCACGCCGTGGCTGGCCGGCTGGATCATCGGTCGCGAGATCGACCCGGGCGCGGCCGCCGCCTCCGACCGGCGCAACGCCTCGGCGCCGCGGTTCCTCGGCCGCTATTTCCGGAACACCCCCAAGTCGACACCGACCGAACGCTGGCTCGCCGCCCGCATGAACGACCTGGCCGGATACGTCGCCGGACACGGCGTCAGCCAGCCCATCGCCTTCGTGAACTGGCCGACGACCGATCCGCTGAAGCACCCGCAGGAGCCGCTGCCGCAGGAGGATCTGCTGCCGATCGACGCCAACCACGTGCTCCCCACGGCGGACTGGCCGGCCGGGACGTTCGCCAGCTACCACGCGTACCCCTTCTATCCGGACTTCCTGCGGCACGAGCCCAAACTGATCAATTACGAGTACGAGGGTCACGCCGACCCGTATGCCGGCTACCTGGCCGACCTGCGCCGGCACCACGCCACGATGCCGACCCTGATCACGGAGTTCGGGGTGCCGTCCTCGATCGGATCGGCCCACAACGCGCCGCTGGGCCGCTCGCAGGGCGGGCACAGCGAGCAGGACGCGATGCGGATCAACGCCGAACTGCTGCGGATGATCAAGGATCAGGGTCTGGGCGGCGGCTTCGTCTTCAGCTGGGCCGACGAGTGGTACCGGTACACGTGGAACACGGCCGGCCAGCAGGACCCGGCCCGGCGGCAGCTCTGGCACGACCCGCTCACCAACGAGCAGCACTTCGGCCTGCTCGCGATGGACGCCGACGGCCCGCCCGACGCCGGCGAGCAGCGGCTGCTCGACTCCGACGGCTGGCCCGCGCGCGCGGTCACGGCCCGGGTCGACGAGGAGTACCTGCACCTCGAGGCCAAGCTGGCCGGTTCACCGCCGGGCTCGATGATGGTCTCGTTCGACGTGCTGCCGGGGGTCACCGGCGCGCCGATGCCGGGCAGCGGCGACCGCCGGCCGGACGCGGTCTTCGCGCTCAACCTGGTCGGGCACAGCGGTCAGGCGTACGTCCGTAATCAGCTCGACCCGATGAAGCTGGACTTCCGGGTGCCGGCCTCGGACCGCGGCCCCGCGCCGGAGGGCTGGAAGCCCGTCGAGCTGCTGGTCAACCGCGCGCTCACCCTGCCTCGGACCGGCGCCAAGCTGCCGCTCGAACTGCAGAACGCCGGTCAGCTGCGGCACGGCACGTGGGATCCGCAGGACGACGAGGCCGACAGCCGGGCGCTGTGGGAGCTCGACGGCGACGACCTGAGCGTGCGGGTGCCGTGGGCGATGCTCGGGTTCGCCGACCCCTCGGCTCGGCGGGTCGGCCTGCCCAGGAACGGCAAGCTCACCACCCAGGTCAGTCCCGGGGTCACGGTGTCGCTGACCGCGTCCGGCACCGATCAGGCGGTCGGTCAGGTGCGCTGGGCGGCCTGGACCCGGCCGTACTACACCGAACGACTCAAGCAGGGCGCGGCGGAGCTGCGGGACGCCGCGCTCGTGGTGACGGCCGGCGACTGAGGCCGTCCGGAGTCACAGCTGGTACACAGGAACAGGAAAGCCGGCGCATAGCGTGGCCCACGACAGTAGGGGCATGACGATGGCGAACTCAGACTCCGGCACCGACCTCCGCCGCCCCGACGGGGGCCCGGTCCGGGTCCTCGTGGTCGATGACGAGCCGACGCTGGCCGAGCTGCTCTCGATGGCTCTGCGCTACGAGGGCTGGGACGTCAAGAGCGCGGGTGACGGGCAGACCGCCGTGCGCACGGCCCGCGAGTTCCGCCCTGACGCCGTCGTCCTCGACATGATGCTGCCCGACATCGACGGGCTCGAGGTGCTGCGCCGTCTGCGGGGCGAGACGCCCGAGGTGCCGGTGCTGTTCCTGACGGCCAAGGACTCGGTGGAGGACCGGGTCACCGGCCTGACCGCGGGCGGCGACGACTACGTGACCAAACCGTTCAGCCTGGAAGAGGTGGTGGCCCGGCTGCGCGGGCTGATGCGCCGGATGGGCCACTCCCCCCTGCGCACCGACTCGCAGCTGATCGTCGGCGACCTCTCGCTCGACGAGGACAGCCACGAGGTGCGCCGGGGCGGCGACCTGGTCACGCTCACCGCCACCGAGTTCGAGCTGCTGCGCTACCTGATGCGCAACCCGCGCCGGGTGCTGAGCAAGAGCCAGATCCTCGACCGGGTCTGGAACTACGACTTCGGGGGCCAGGCCAACGTGGTCGAGCTCTACATCTCGTACCTGCGGAAGAAGATCGACGCGGGCCGCTCGCCGATGATCCACACGATGCGCGGAGCCGGCTATGTCCTCAAGCCCGCTGACTAGGGCCCATCCGGCCCGTTGGCGCAGCCCGTCGGGCTGGCCGCTGCGGACCCGGATCGTGGCGATCATCATCGTCCTGCTCACGATCCTCGGGCTCGCGGTCGGCGGCACGGCCTACTTCTTCCTGCGCAACACGCTCTACGCGCAGCTCGACACCAAGCTCGACCAGACCAGCAACCCGTTCCACAGCCGGACCAACGGTGGCCCGCCGCCGTCGTTCAACCGCGAGCGCCCGTTCGGTGGGGCGGAACCGGGCTCGATCAGCATCACCTACACGGTCCCGACGGTCGTGACCGGCGGCCTGATCGTCACCGCCGAGGACGACGGCTACGCCGTGCTCGCGTACGAGCCGCTCAGCGACGCCGCGCAGGCCGAGCTCACCGCCGTGCCGGCCGACGGCACGAAGAGCGACATCACTCTCGACGGGTACGGGTCGTTCCGGGCCGTCGCGCTGACCACCGGCAACGGCGAGACCCGGGTCGTGGCCCTGTCGCTCAAGAACACCAACTTCACACTGCTGCGGGTCGCTCTGGTCACCGGGGGCGCGGTGCTCATCGCCCTCGGGATCGCCGGGTGGGCCGGGGCGCTCATCGTCCGGCGTACGCTGGCCCCGCTCGACCGGGTGGCCGCCACCGCGACCAAGGTCTCCGAGCTGCGGCTCGACCGCGGCGAGGTACGGCTGGCCCAGCGCGTGCCCGAGCCCGACACCGACCCGCGGACCGAGGTCGGCCAGGTCGGCGCCGCGCTCAACCAGATGCTCGACCACGTCGGCAACGCGCTCGAGGCCCGGCACGCCAGCGAGATGCAGGTACGCCAGTTCGTGGCCGACGCCAGCCATGAGCTGCGCACGCCCCTGGCCGCCATTCGTGGGTACGCCGAGCTCAGCCGCCGCAGCCGGGCCGCCGTCCCGGCCGAGATCGCCCACGTGCTGAGCCGGGTCGAGTCCGAGGCCAAACGGATGACCGGGCTGGTCGAAGACCTGCTGCTGCTGGCCCGGCTCGACGCAGGCCGCCCGCTCGGGCACGACCCGGTCGACCTCAGCATGCTGGTCGTCGACACAGTCAGCGACGCCCACGCGGCCGGCCCCGGCCACTACTGGCAGCTCGACCTGCCCGAGGAGCCGGTCGTCGTGACCGGCGACGGCGCCCGGTTGCACCAGGTGCTGGCCAACCTGCTGGCCAACGCGCGCACCCACACCCCCGAGGGCACCACGGTCACGGTCGGGGTCAGCGCGACCTCGGGCGCGGCCGTGCTCCGCGTCGAGGATGCCGGTCCCGGCATCCCGGCCGAACTGCAGCCGAACATCTTCGAGCGTTTCGCCCGCGGTGACAGCTCCCGCTCCCGCGCCGCGGGCAGCACCGGACTCGGTCTGTCGATCGTGCACGCCGTGGTCACCGCGCACGGCGGCCACGTCTCGGTCGACAGCCGGCCCGGCCGCACGGTGTTCACGGTCGTGCTGCCGCTGGGTCCCACCCCCGTCCCACCAGCTGAGCAGTTGGCCCAAATCGCTCCGCGGCCGAACTGAGGCGCTATGCTGGCCCACATGTCTCGCTGGTATTCGTGGTTTAGTGGGCCGGCTCCCGCCGGTGCCTCAGCCATGAGTCAGCCATGACCTGAGACACCTAGCCAGAGCCGGCCCGGGCAGCGACACGACGTCGCTGCCTTTTTGTTTGCCGCCGGCTCTCACCGTGGGCGCCGGCATCAGGAGTGGAGACCCACCGTGACTGCCCCCGAGGTCCAGCGCGTCCGTGACCAGCGCATCGAAAAGGTCGTGCCGCTGATGAGCCCGGCCCTGCTGCACCACGAGCTGCCGCTGACCAGCGACTTGCACGACACCGTGCTCGACGGCCGGCGCCAGGTCGAGGACGTGCTCAACCACCGAGATCCGCGGCTGCTCGTCGTGGTCGGCCCGTGCTCGGTGCACGACCCGGTCGCCGCCGGCGAGTACGCCCGTCTGCTGTCCTCCACGGCCCAGCGCCTCTCGGACGACCTGCTGATCGTCATGCGGGTCTACTTCGAGAAGCCGCGCTCCACCGTCGGCTGGAAGGGCCTGATCAACGACCCCGCGCTGGACGGCACCGGCGACGTCGGCACCGGCCTGCGCATCGCCCGCAAGCTGCTGCTCGAGATCGTCGGTCAGGGCCTGCCGACCGCCGTCGAGTTCCTCGACCCGATCACCCCGCAGTACATCGCCGACACCGTGGCCTGGGGCGCGATCGGCGCCCGGACCGTCGAGTCGCAGGTCCACCGCCAGCTCGCCTCCGGTCTCTCGATGCCGATCGGCATGAAGAACCGCCCCGACGGCAGCATCGCCACCGCCATCGACGCCATCCAGGCGGCCGAGGTGTCGCACGTCTTCCCCGGCATCGACTACTCGGGCACGCCCGCGATCCTGCACACCACCGGCAACCCGGACACCCACCTGGTGCTGCGCGGGGGCGGCGGCAAGCCCAACTACAGCGCGGCCGACGTGGCCGGGGCGCTCGAACTGCTGCGCAAGGCCGGGCTGCCCGAACGCCTGGTGATCGACTGCTCGCACGGCAACAGCGGCAAGGACCACCGGCGCCAGCCGCTCGTCGCCGACGACATCGCCGAGCAGATGGAAGCCGGTCAGAAGGGCATCAGCGGCGTCATGCTCGAGAGCTTTATCGAGGCCGGCCGCCAGGACCTCGGGGGCGAGCTCACCTACGGCCAGTCGGTCACCGACGCGTGCATGAGCTGGGACGCGACGGTCTCCGTGCTGGAGCGGCTCGCGACCGCCGCCGCCAAGCGCCGTACTCACAGCTAGGCCACAGGGACGACATAAAGGCGGGACAGGGGCAGCGCCGAATCTGGTCACCATGACCACGACGTTGCCCGTCCCTCCCCCTGTGGCGCCTGACCTGCCGCCGCCACCGCCGGCCCGGCGTTCCTCCGATCCGGTCTGGGTGCGCCCCGCCCTGCTGGCGTTGCTGCTGGCCACCGGCGTGCTCTACGTCTGGGGGCTGAACAAGAACGGCTGGGCCAACGCCTTCTACTCGGCCGCCGTGCAGGCCGGCTCGGAGAGCTGGAAGGCGTTCTTCTTCGGCTCCTCCGACGCCGCCAACTCGATCACGGTCGACAAGACGCCGGCCGCACTGTGGGTGATGGCGTTGTCGGCCCGGATCTTCGGGGTCAACTCGTGGAGCATCCTGGTGCCGCAGGCGCTGATGGGTGTGGCCAGTGTCGGGCTGCTCTTCGCCACGGTGCGCCGCTGGTACGGGCCGGTGGCCGGGCTGATCGCGGGCGCGGTGCTCGCCCTCACCCCGATCGCCGTGCTGATGTTCCGGTTCAACAACCCGGACGCCCTGCTCGTGCTGCTCATGGTGGCCGGGGCCTATGCGACCGTACGGGCCATCGAGAACGGCTCGACCAAGTGGATCATGCTGGCCGGGGTCTTCGTCGGGTTCGGCTTCCTGGCCAAGATGCTGCAGGCGCTGCTGGTGGTGCCCGCGTTCGCGCTGGCCTACCTGATCGCCGGGCCGCCCAAGCTGGGCAAACGCATCGGGCAGCTGCTGCTCTCGGGCGTCGCGCTGGTCGTCTCGGCCGGCTGGTACATCGCGATCGTCGAACTGGTGCCGGCCTCGATGCGGCCGTACATCGGCGGCTCGCAGAACAACAGCATCCTCGAACTGACCCTGGGCTACAACGGGCTCGGCCGGCTCAACGGTGACGAGACCGGCAGCGTCGGCGGCGGTGGCGGCGGCATGGGCGGCGGCGGGATGTGGGGCTCGACCGGTCTGACTCGCATGTTCGACAGCGAGCAGGGCGGGCAGATCTCGTGGCTGCTGCCGGCGGCGCTGATCCTGCTGGTGGCCGGGCTGGTCGTCACGGCCCGGCGGGCGCGGACGGACCGGCAGCGGGCCGGGCTGATCCTGTGGGGCGGCTGGCTGCTGATCACCGGACTCGTGTTCAGCTTCATGCAGGGGATCTTCCACGCGTACTACACGGTGGCGCTGGCCCCGGCGGTCGGCGCGGTCGTGGCGATCGGGGCGGCGCTGCTCTGGCGGCACCGGCGGAACGTGGTCGCGGCGGTGACGCTGGCGGCGACGGTCGCGGTCACCGCCTGGTGGTCGTTCCACCTGCTCGGACGTAGTGCGGACTTCCTGCCGGGTCTGCGGTGGGTGGTGCTGATCGGCGGCCTCGCCGGAGCGGTCGGGCTGCTCGGCGCCCTTCGCCTGCCGGCTCGGATCGCCGCTGTCGCGGCCGGGGTTGCGCTGGCCGCGGTGCTGGCGGGTCCTGCGGCGTACGCGGTGCAGACTGCTTCGGAGGGGCACTCGGGCTCGATCCCGTCGGCCGGGCCGGCGACGTCGGGCGGCTTCGGCGGCGGACCCGGCCGCGGAGGTCGCGGCGGCTTCCCCGGCGGCGGTGGCGGTCAGGGCGGCTTCCCGGGCGGCGGCGCTCAGGGCGGCTTCCCGGGCGGTGGCGGTCAGGGCGGCTTCCCGGGCGGCGGCGCTCAGGGCGGCTTCCCGGGCGGCGGCGCTCAGGGCGGCTTCCCGGGCGGCAGCTTCCCCGGTGGCAACAACCAGAACGGCACCGGCGGCACCCTTCCGGGGGGCGGCAACCAGAACGGCACCGGCACGTCCCCCGGCGGCGGGACCGGCACCCTTCCTGGCGGCGGCAACGGCACCGGGCAGAACGGTGGGACCGGCAATGGCGGGACCGGCGGCACGCAGGGCGGTGGCTTCGGTGGCCGCGGCAACGGTGGCGGCGGGATGCGGGGCGGCGGCGGCCTGCTCGACGCCGCGACGGTCAGCGCCGAGATGAAGGCCCTGCTCGAGGCCAATGCCGACCAGTACACCTGGGTCGCCGCCGCGGTCGGCTCACAGAACGCGTCGGGCTACCAGCTGGCCACCGGCGACCCGGTGATGGCGGTCGGCGGCTTCAACGGCAGCGACCCCTCCCCCACCCTGACCCAGTTCCAGCAGTACGTGGCCGAGGGCAAAATCCACTACTTCATCGGCGGCGGCGGTTTCGGTGGCGGCCGCGGCAACTCCGGCGGCAGCAGCGCCAGCTCAGAGATCGCCACCTGGGTCGCCGAGAACTTCACCGCCCAGACCGTAGGCAATACCACCGTCTACGACCTGACCCAGCAGAACGGCACCACCGCCTGATCCACCACTCAACCCCCACGATCGGCCGGCTCCCACCCGGGAGCCGGCCGATCCCTTTGGTCCACCCGCTCGAACAACACCTTCCGGCAACGGGCCGGCCCGGGTCACCGCCCCGCCCTTCTCGATCTCGACATCGCCCCGGCGAAGTGGTCCCGTTGCTGGGTGGCAGCGGCTCGGGCGTTCCTAGCCGGCCCCACCGCCACTGCAGGCAGTGCCCACCCTCGCCGAGCCGACCGGCGCGTTGCGGGCGACTGGCGGGTGCGACGGCCGTCTCCGGGCCAGGCTGGGATCGTACGGCTGGGCCTTGGGGTTGGGATTTGAAAGGCGGCGGGGCACAGGGCGGCTATTCCTCGCCGGCCACACCGCCACTGCAGGCAGTTGCCCACCCCCTCGCCGAGGCGGCGCGTTGCGGGCGACGGGCAGGTGCGACGGCCTTCTTGGGGCCAGGCTGGGATCGCGCGGCTGGGCGTTTGAGGTTGGGGTTTAACAGACGGCGCGGCACAGGGCGGCTACCCCTCGGTGAGCCGGCGCGTTGCGGGCGCATGGCGGTGCGGCGGCCGTCTTCGGGTCAGGCTGGGAACGTACGGCTGGGCCTTTGGGGGGTTGGGGTTTTCACAGGCGCGGCACAGGGCGGCCACAAATCGCGCTTATGGGGCGCGATCATCGTGGGGGGATGAGCCTTTCGACGCAGCCGGCCCACACCGCGGCCCCGACCCGACTCGACTCGCCGGTGCTCGACGTGGTCGTCCCGGTCCACAACGAAGAGATCGACCTCGAGCCGTGCGTGCGGCGCCTGCATGCGTACCTGAGTGCCTCGTTCCCCTACCGGTTCCGCATCACGATCGCCGACAACGCGAGCACCGACTCGACCCCCGAGGTGGCCGGCCGGCTCGCGTACGACCTGCCCGAAGTGGCCTCGGTGCGCCTGGCCGAGAAGGGCCGGGGCCGCGCCCTCAAGTACGTGTGGACCCAGTCCGACGCGGCCGTGCTGGCCTACATGGACGTCGACCTGTCGACCGACCTGGGCGCCCTGCTCCCGCTGGTCGCGCCCCTGATCAGCGGCCATTCCGACCTGGCCATCGGCTCCCGGCTGGCCCGCGGCTCCCGCGTCGTCCGAGGCGCGAAGCGCGAGTTCATCTCGCGCAGCTACAACCTGATCCTGCGCGGCACCCTGGCCGCCCGTTTCTCCGACGCCCAGTGCGGTTTCAAGGCCATCCGCTCGGACGTGGCCGCCCGCCTGCTGCCCATGGTCGAGGACACCGGCTGGTTCTTCGACACCGAGATGCTGGTGCTGGCCGAACGGGCCGGCCTGCGCATCCACGAGGTGCCGGTCGACTGGGTGGACGACCCCGACAGCCGGGTCGACATCATCGCCACCGCGGTGGCCGATCTGAAAGGCATCGTACGCCTGTTGCGCGCCTTCGGTTCGGGCAAGCTTCCCCTGGCCGCCCTGCGCGACCAGCTGGGCCGCGACCCCCTGCCGGTGGCCGGAGTCCCCGCCGGCCTGACCGGCCAACTGATCCGCTTCGCCGCCGTCGGGGTGGCCAGCACCCTCGCCTACCTGGGCCTGTATGCCGCCCTCAGAATGGGCCTGGGTCCACAGTGGGCCAACTTCGTAGCCCTGCTGCTGACCGCCGTGGCCAACACCGCAGCCAACCGACGCCTGACCTTCGGCGTACGGGGCAATGACGGCGCCTGGCGCCACCAGACCCAGGGCCTGATCGTCTTCGGCATCGGCCTGGCCCTGACCAGCGGAGCCCTGACTTTGCTGGGCGACCTGCACTCAGCCCCATCCCAGCCGGTAGAGCTGGTCGTCCTGGTCGCAGCCAATCTGCTGGCCACCGCAGTCCGCTTCCTCTTGCTTCGCATCTGGGTCTTCCGCTCCCGCTCCCCTCACCCCGCCCAGACTCACCCGTGAACATCCACCCCCTCACACCGCCCAGCGAATCGCTCCACCCCACAGCAAACCCCGCAACGATGGCGCACAAAGAACGGGTCCACGCGGTCCGCGAAAGCACGCGGCCAGGCCAAGCGCGGTCAGGAAGGCTGGCGCTTGCGGGATCCAACGACGCGGTCACGGAGATGCGATCGCACCGGTCGGCCCGCATCCAAATGCCCGAGGCGGAGCGATAGCTCCGGCGGCAGCTGGGAGTCGGCGGGGCGCCCCGGTCGCCAACGGAGGACGGCTGGTACCGGCATTCTCTGCGCGGCAAGGCCGGGCGGCACGGACGGGCGGCACGGACGGGCGGCAGGGGCGGCTGGCGGGATCCGCAGCGCAAGCGCCGGGATGCGATCACGCCGGTAACTCTGCGGATCCGGTCGGCCGAAGCGGAGCTAGTGCTCCGGCGAAAGTTGGCCGGGGCGGGGAGGCGAGGCGGCCCGATGGCTGACAGAGGACGGCGGCTGGTCGGGGATGACTCGGAGACGACCCGGCGCCCAGGCCTCGACCGCGAGCACGGTGGACAGAGTCTAAGACCAGCACGGCGGACGGAGCTCGGGGACCATCGCCGCGAAGGACTCGGAGACCAGCACGGCGGACGGAGCTCGCGAACCATCACCGCGAAGGACTCGGACACCAGCACGGCCGACGAAACTCGCGAACGATCACCGCGAAGGACTCGGGGACCATCGCGGTGGACAAAATTCGGCGCTGTTCGTAGGTGCGGATGACTGGGTGCGGAACCGCGGATTCGGGATGCGATCGCGCCGGTGGATTCGCGGATCCGGTCGGCCGAGGTGGAGCTATTGCTCCGGTGGGAGTTGGTCGGGGGTGATGCGTCGAGGGCGGCCCGGTGGGCGGCGGAGGACGGCGGCCGCGATGACCACGGTGGCGAAGAAGGCGGCGGATGCCGCGGCGACCCACCAGCCGAGGACGCCGAGAATCAGGGCGGCGATCCAGATGACGGCGGCGGTGAGGAGCAGCGAGAGGGAAGGTCGTCGAGGACGCGGCGGCTCCAGCCGGCCGCTGGTCATGCGGGCGCAGAACTCGGGGTCGTCCCGGCGGAGCTGACGCTCGAGCTGCGCCAGGCGTCGGCTGTCTTCCCTGCTCAACATGTCGCCACCTCCGGTCGGGCCGCGGCCACACTCAGTCGGACGGCACGCACTCCGATCAATGCCATTGTTACTCACACGTTGCCTTCCGGATACCACCAGAATTCCGGGGCGCCCACTGACCGGGATAAAACCCGTCCGGACGACCCCAACCAGCACACCCTCATCCCACCCTGTGGACCACCCCCAGCCGAACATCAACCTCGGCCCCGAGCCGTCGGGGGACAGCAACGCCCCGGCCGGCGCGCGCCCGCTCAGCCGGCCCGATCCCACCCAACCGAACACGCCATGCCGACCCTGCGCGGCCCTGCGCGGCCCTGCGCGGCCCTGCGCGGCGCGGCCCTGCCCGGCGCGGCCCTGCCCGGCC
>NZ_JAMYJR010000038.1 GCF_024137025.1 Paractinoplanes aksuensis | reverse complement strand
TTCGCCGGGTCGGTCGGCACGGCGGCACAGCCGGCGCCGAAGTTCTCCATGGCCGGGGCGGCACTCGACGCCATCGGCGCGGGGCTGGTCATGGTGGGTGCGGCCGCCGGCTCGCCGGCGCCGCTGTCGTTGTCGTTGCTGCCACAGGCCGCCAGCGAGATCGAGAAGAGCGTGGCGGCGGTCAGGGCGGTGAGCTTGGTGGCGCGCATGACGTGTTTCCTCCGTTTTTAGCGGCTATACATGGTTTATTCGGGACGGTTGCTGACCCGGATGGGTGGTTCTCAGGTCAATTTCACGAGTGCCTGCAACGGAGCCGCCGGAGTGGGCGAACCCGGCGTGGGCTCGATCGTGACGCCGACCTCGGGCGAGTTCGGCAGGCCGTCGACAGCGCGGACCCGGGCTTCACCGGCCTGCGCGGCCTCGGTGAGCCGACGCTGCTGATCGACCCGATGGTCCTGCACCGCGTAGACCAACGAGCCAGTCCCGGCTGCCGCGACCAGCGCCGCTGCTGCCGCGCCCAGTCGCACCCGGCGCGACGATCCGGTTGCGCTCGGCCGGGCGGCCTGCTCGGGCGGCAACTGCCGGGTATTCGCGATGCCGGCCATCACGGTCTCGCGCAGGTGAGGCGGGGGCACCGACCAGGCGCCGTCGGCCAGGCGTGCCGTTGCTTCTCTGAGTTCGGCGAACTCGGCGCGGCAGTCGCGCAGCTGGGCCAACCCGTCGCGCATCCTCGATTTGATTGGTGGCAGCGGGGTCCGGAGCAGGCTATCCAGAAGTTGCCGACCGGACAAGGAAACAAGGTGCCCGGACCGACGGCTGATGTCGCGTTCGCCCATAACCGTGCCCTTCCTGCAGAATTTGCCGCTCGGACCATGATTCGGCGCTCGATTGGCTCCGGATGGGGATCAGCGGCTCAGAAAATCGGCAAGTAAGGCGTCTCTGGCTACAGGAGTTGCTGGCCTAACAAAAGGATGTTGAGTCCGCTGAGAACGGCTACGACCGCGGTCATGGCGACCACGGTGAACCGGCTGTTGACGTGCTCGCCCATGAGGCTGCGGCGGCTGGTCAGCACGAGCAGGCCGACCAGCGCGAAGGGGATACCGAAGGACAGAACGACCTGGCTGAGTACGAGTGCACGGGTCGGGTCGACCCCGGAGCAGAGCAGCACCACCGCCGGGGCCATGGTGACCGAACGCCTGACGGCCAGGGGAATACGCGTACGGAGGAATCCATCCATCACCATTTGCCCGGCTGCGGTGCCGACGCTGGACGATGCGATGCCGGAAGCGAGCAGGGCCGCGGCGAAGGCCAAGGCGGCGGCGCCGCCGACCAGGTTGTCGAGGCCGACGTGCACCGAGTCGAGAGTGATCGCGGGGGTGCCCGGGCCGCGGTGGAACAGTTTGGCGGCGATGGCCAGCATGCTGAGATTGACCAGACCGGCCAGGCTCATGGCGATGGCGATGTCGATGCGCTCCAAGCGCAGCAGTTCCCGCTTCTCGCCGGCGGTGCGGCCGGCCGCGCGGCCGCGCATCAGTCCCGAGTGCAGGTAGATGGCGTGCGGCATGACGGTGGCGCCGATGATGCCGACTGCGAGCAGCAGGACGTTGTCACCGCCGATGCTGGGCAGCAGGCCATTGAGGCTTTCCGAGGCCGACGGCGGGACGCGTACGGCCAGGTAGAGGAAGCCGGCGCAGATCATCGCGAGCATGGCGCCGATCGCCAGTTCGAAAGGGCGGTATCCGCGGCGCTGCAAGGCGAGTACGGCGAACGAGATGACGGCGGTGATCGCGGCGGCGAGCGGCATCGGGATGCCGAACAGCAGGTACAGCCCGATCGCGGCGCCAACGAATTCCGCCAGGTCGGTGGCCATCGCTACGATCTCGGCCTGCCCCCACATCACCCAGGAGCGGGGTCCGGGAAAGGTGTCGCGGAAGACGTGGGGCAGACTGCGGCCGGTGGCCACGCCGAGCTTGGCCGACATGAATTGGATGGGCATCGCGACCAAGTTGGCCAGGACGACAACCCAGACCAGTTGGTAGCCGGTGCTGGCACCGGCGGCGAAATTCGTGGCAAAGTTGCCCGGGTCCACGTAGGCGATGGCAGCTACGAATGCGGGACCGAGCGCGGTGGCTGCTCGCAGCCGGACCGGTCGGGTGCCGCGGCGCCCGAGCGGCGGCAGGGCGTACGTCATCGGGTTTTGCGTTTGAGCCATGTTGGTGTCTTCCTCGGGGTCACGGGCCCGCCGGCATGGCGGGCCCGTCCGGCACGGCTCAGGAACTGGTGTTCAGCTCACCGTTGACGCCCCAGGGGTAGAAGCCGCCCTTGGTGGTCTTGTTCGGGTTGAGGTAGACGATGTTCAACACCCGGTCGTAGGAACGGCTGAAGTTGATGCCGTTCTTGTCGGTCGGGTTGATGTTGGCATTCTTGTCGCGAATGATCGCCTGGTCCTCGTCGCCGTAACCGTCCAGCATGTTCCGGGCGGCAGAGAGCTTGACGACCTGCGGCGCCAAGTCCTTCTCGAACAGCGAGGACCGGATCGTCGCGGCGTGGTACGCCTCGGCCGACAGGATGCCCGCGGCCGCCTCGAGGTACGTCTTGTTGGTGATCAGCGGAGCAGCGCCTTTGTACGCGGTCACGCCGACGTCCTCGAACAGGAACGCAGCCAGCAGGAAGTTGTTCTCGTTGGCGTACGGGTCGAACACGGCGTTCGGCCCGATCAGCTTGGCCGCCCGCGCGGCCGCGGTGAAGCTGTCGCGGATGTTGATGGCCGGCCGCGACACGGCGGCGGAACCGAGCGCTCCCCGCAGGAATTTGACGTGGGCCAGTTCGTCGGCCGCGATCTCGGTGGCGTACTGACGGATGCGGCTGGTCTTGAACGGCACCTTTTTGCCGCCGGTGACCCCGCCGCGGCGTCCGGTACCGGTGGTCAGGCCATCGGCGAGGCCGTGCCCGTGCACGGCGTACGAATAGAACTCAGCCTCGAGGTATTCGAGGTTGAGGGCGAAGTTCAGGACGGCGCCGTCGCTGGGAGCGGCTGCTTCGGCGACGGTGCCGGCCACGTCCGAGTCGGCGAGAGCCGCGCTGGAACGCAGCGCACCGGCGCCGACGATGCCAAGCCCGAGCGCCCCTGCGCTCTGCAGGAACCGGCGCCGGTCGGTGGCGTTCTCCGAACTGCGGGCAATCATCTGCCCGACAAGCTTCTTTCCGAACACGTGGTACTCCTCGATGCTGGTTGCGGCGCGCCCGCGTGCGGCGGGCGTGAGGATGGCTCATCCGCCGTCTCATCAGGGCATGGCTCCGCCGAAGCAGTGGTCCTGATGAGGAGAGCGGAGACCGAGATCCACCGCTCCGCGGGGTGAGGCCGCGCGGGATTCCCGATCTTTCCCGGTCAGGAAGGACGGCTGTCCGCGTGAGGTGCAGCTGCCGCCGGCCTCAGAGAGGGCCGGACTCAGGCGTCGCGGGAACTCCGATCGTCAGCGATGCGCTTGCACCCACGTCCGAAGGTACGAGCAGGCAGGACGTCTGTCAGCCGGAAACTGAGATTGCCCTGAGGCTTGTCGCCTCGGGTTCACTTTGGCCCCGCCACTCGGAGTCCGGATGGGCGAGCTCACCCGTGAGGCGGCTCGCCCATGACACGATTCACCTAGGCCCGGGCTTCCTGAGCCGGATCCGGATCGAGCACGTTCCAGCCGCCTGGCGCGCCGGCCCTCCTAGACTGCAGCGCATGCGGAATCTGTTCGATCGAGGTGAATTTCTCTCGGCGTTCCTGACCAGGTGGTACGGCGAACCGGACCGGGACCGGAGGCTCGGCGAGCTGGATCCGGCCGTCCCCGACGAGCTCGTGAGCTGGCACCGCGACGCAGCCGGGTGGGAGCAGGGCATCGCGTTCCAGGACTATCCGCTGCCGCCCGAGGAGCTACGGCGGCGTCCCGACGGCAAGATGGTCTTCTGGATCGAGAACCAGGGCGGGTACGAGTGGGCGGCCGATCTCACCTCCGCGTCGCACGAGGTTCTCATGGCCGACGACGAGGACTGGCGAAGCACCGGTCTCGGCCTGCGCGACTTCCTGATCTACGTGACGCTGCGCGAGGCGATCATGGGCGGTGAGCACAGGGTCTTCGTGCCGAGCCTGCCCGGGGCGGACGCGGAGGCGATCCTGCGCGACTTCACCCCGCTCGGGTTGTTCTCGGCCGCCGGCCCCGACCCGGCGAGCCGGCTCCACGTGGGCGCGGATGCGCTGGTCGAGATCGCGACGCCACCCAGCGGGCATCCGGCCGACGAACGGAATGTCATGTTCAACATCGCGGCCGTGGACGGCCCGGCGCTCGATCGGTACCTGGCCGGCATCGACCAGAAATACCGGACCTGGGGTTGATGAGCGGGAGTGGGGGGGGGGGGGGGGGCGCCCCCCCCCGGGGGGGGCCCCCGGGGGGGGGGCCCGGCCCCCCCCCCCGCCGGCCCCCCCGCCCCCGCCCCCCCCCCCCGCGGGGGGGGGGGGTGGGGGGGGGGGGGGGGCCGGCCGCCCCCCCCCCCACTCCCGTGGATCTACAGGGCGTTACCGATGAAGGTGAACGGCCCGTACTTGGGGAAGAGGACGGTCAACGTGGCCCCCTCCGGCAACAGGTCCGAGATCGGTCCCTGCGTCATCGGGGCATCGCGTGTGGCTCTTCGTCCACCCATGCAGTAACTGCACATGATCGGCCCGCTGTCCATGTAGAGCGATCCGGACGAGAGGCCGTTCTGCCGCATGTAGGCCGCGGCCTGCATCTCGACGTGGTGGTAGTTCTGGTCGGTCATGCCCGGCAGCCGGTTCGGGCCGTCCGCGAACTGGTCGGCGTAGCCGCCCAGCCGGTCGGCCGGGTTGGGCCGGGCCGGGCCGCTGACGAACGGGACCTCGTCGACCCCGGTGTCGAGGATGCCGGCCCGCCGGGTCGGCCGGTCCCTGGGCAGCGCGTCCGCGTCCCCGCAATTGACGTTGTGGACGAGGACCGGCTGGTCGCCGGCGAGCACGAAGTACGTGTGCAGCTCGTCGACCGTGAGGTCGTACGTGATCGCCTTGTGCTGGTACGACCGGACCGCCGAGACCTGGACGTACGTGCCGGCCGCGGTCCGCAGGAGCTCGCCCTCGCGAAGATCGCCCGCGTCGACCCACTGCTTACGGGTCTCCGACCAGAACGGGTGGTGCTCGGTGGTCGTGATCGTGGACGAGGTGTCGTCCGAGGCGACCGTGACGTCGACGAACTCCTTGTCGTCGTCGGTCCGGATGGTGTGGGTGACCTGCTGGTCCGAGGTCTCACCGGTCGACGGGTCGGTGGCCCGGACGGTGTCGCCCGGTTCGACCTCCTCGATCGGTTTGCTCGTCCCGTCGGCCATGAGCACCGTGGTGCCGGCGACGAAGCTGTGCGGGATCGGGCAGGCCCCGCCGTCGCCCGCGTCCTTCTTCGTCTTCGCCTTGGCCTTGGCAGCCAGGGCTTTCGCCTTGGCCTGAGCTTCGGCCGCCGCCTTCTTGGCCGCTCTCTCAGCGGCCGCCTTGGCCGCGGCGGCCTTGTCAGCGGCTGCCTTGGCCGCAGCCGCGGCCGCTTCCTTGGCCGCCTTGGCCGCGTCCTCGGCGCCCTTGATGATGGCTTTGGCCCACTTCAACTCCTGGAAGAAGGTGACCACGGCCTTGCCGGCCTTGAAGATCGCCTCGCCGATCTTCTTGGCCTTGAAGATCTTGCCCCACGGCAGCGCCCCGACGACCATCGAGACGCAGGCGACCAGGTCGCCCTTGAGGCAGTTGAGGATGTCGTTGATCCCGAGGAACTCCATCAGGATCTGGCCGCCGGCCTCCAGGATCACGTCGAGCGTGCTCTTGGACTGCAGCTGATTGGCCTTGGCCAGGTCCTCCGGCGACGGCCCGGTCGTGGCCGCGGGGGTCGTCCCGCCGGCCGTGGTGGTCGGGCCGGCGTCGGGCATCAGGCCGGTCGGGTCGCTGAACGCCACCGGGTTGTTCGCGGCGTACGTGTAGGCCGAGGTCGCGCCCTGGCCGGTCGGCATCGGGTCACGGCTGTCGAACCGTCCGTTGCCGGGGTCGTAGTTGCGGGCCCGCATGAAGTAGTTGCCGCTGCCGGAGGTCGAGTCCTGGTAGGCGCCGGTGTACTGCAGCGGGTTCTCGATGCTCTCGGCCGGCAGCGCCTGCCCGGCCACGGTCGGCCCGACCCGCGGGTTGCCGAACGGGTCGTAGTCGTACGCCTTCTCGGGCGTGCCGGAGGGCGACAGCACGTTCGCCGTGCCGCCCAGCCAGTCGTGGGTGTACGCGTGCACCCCGCTCGCCGGGTCGATCAGAGCCAGCGGCTCGTCGTCCGGCCCGTACGTGAAGGCGCGCTTCTCGGTGACCGCACCGCCCTGTTCGGTGGTGTCGATCGCGATCTGCGGCAGCGTCCCGGCGACGTCCCACGTCCAGCGCTGGGTCGTGGTCCGCCCCTGGAAGGCCGAGGACGAGGAGATCCGCAGCCCGCCGGCGTCGTAGTCGAAGGTCGTCGACTGGCCGGACGCCAGTGTCGCCTTGGCCAGGGTGTTGTCCAGGTTGTACTCGAGTTTGTCGCCGCCGGCCTTGATCTGGTTGCCGCGGGCGTCGTACTTGTACTCGGTCTCCCGCTCGTGCGACGGGCCCTCGAGCTCCTCCTCCTCGAGCTGGTCGGCGTCGTCGTACTCGTACTCGGTGACGTCGTTGCCGGCCGTGCCCGTGCGGACCTGCTTGGTGCGGTTGCCGTTCAGGTCGTACTTGTAGTCGATGCGGCCGACCGGCTTGACCGTCTTGTCGGTGCAGGAGGCGACGCCGTAGCAGGCCGAGATGACCTGGTCGGCCTCGTCGTAGCCGTACGCGACCGACTCGGCCACGCCACCGCGCGTGGTCACCACGCGGCTCGGGTTGCCGACCTTGTCCAGGGTGAGGTCGTATTTCGAGATCGGATCCTGCACGCCGGGCAGAGGCTCGCCGGTCCGCTCGGTGCCGATCGAGGTGAGCCGGCCCGCGGCGTCGTACACCCGGGTCTCGGTCAGCCCGGTCGCCGCGGGCAGCGTCGTGCTGGTCCGCCGGCCCGCCACGTCGTAGCCGAAGCCCCAGGTGGCGCCGGCCGCGGTCAGCGACGTGATCCGGCTCGCGGCGTCGTAGCCGTAGGACAGGGTGGTGCCGTCCGGATACTGCCGGCTGGTGACGTTGCCCCGGGCGTCGTACTCGTAGGCGAACCTCTCGTCGGCCCGACCGGCCTCCTTACGGGTGATCGTCCGGATCTGGTCCTCGTCGTCGTAGACGACCTCCCGCACGCCCAGCGGGTCACCGAGCGAGGTCGTCCGGTCCTTGGCGTCGTAGCCCCAGGTGTAGACCGGCCCGCCGGTGCCCTCGGTGCGCCGGGCCAGGCGGTTGACGATGTCGTACTCGTCGACGATGGTCCGCTTGGCCAGGTCCTTGGCGCTGAGGTCGTCGAATTCCTCGTCCTCGCCCAGGGTCAGCGACTGGATCCGGTTGCTGTCCGCGTCGTACTTCGCGTAGGTGCTGCGCCCGATCGGGTCGGTGCTGCGGATCAGCCGGCCCGCCTCGTCGTAGTAGACGGTGCTCCGGTTGCCCTTGGGGTCGGTGACCGACGCCAGGGCGCCGTCCTCGCCGTACGCGTAGAGGGTCGAATCCTCCTCCGGGTCGTCGGAGTCGAATTCGGCGTTGGGCGCGGTGACCGTACGGGTCTGGTCGTCGTCGTTGTAGGTGTAGCGGGTGACGTGACCGTTGGCGTCGGTGCTGGACACCGTCCGGTTGAGCGCGTCGTACTTGGCCGTGGTGACGTTGTCGAGGGCGTCGATCGTCCTCGTCGGGTTGCCGGCCGGGTCGTACTCGAAGTGCGAGGTGAACCGCTCCTGGTCGGCTCCCGCGACGTTGCCTCGCGGTTCGGTGACCGACTCCCGCAGGCCGTCGTCGGTGTACGTGTACGTGGTGACGCCGCCGGTGGCCGAGATCTGCTTGATCTTGTTGCCGGCCTCGTCGTACTCGGACTTGGTCTCGACCCCGCCCGAGTCGGTGATCCCGGTCTGCCGTCCGGCCTTGTCGTAGGTCATCGACGACGTCCGGCCCAGGCTGTCCCTGGTGGCGGTGACCTGGCCGCTGTTGGAGCGCTGCGAGCTGGACGTCTTACCGAGCTCGTCGGTCGTCTCGACGCTGCGGTCGAGGTCGTCGACCTTGAAGTCCTTGATGGCGACCTGCCCGTTCGGGTACGGCCGGCGCATCTGGATCAGGTTGTCGTTGTGGTCGTACTTGTAGGTGGTGGTGAAGTCGGCCTTGGTGGCGCCGGGCACGTTGCCGCGGGGCGAGGTGACCGACTCGATCAGGCCCTTGGCGTTGTACGTCCAGCTCGTGACCAGGTCGGCCTCGTGCTTCATGTCGACCGCGGCGGTCAGCCGGCGGCCGGCCGCGGTGTACGTGTAGAGCAGGGTCCGGCGGGCCTCGTACGTGGCCTTGGGCAGGTTGTTGTCGAAGTAGGCGTACGAGACCGAGACCCCGCCCGGCGTCGTCGTCTTCTTCAGCCGGCCGGCCGCGTCGTACTCGCTGACGCCCGGGTTCCGCTTGCCCGGCGAATGGACGGCCACCGCCCGGTCCAGATCGTCGTAGACCGTACGGGTCGTGAAGTTCTCCGGTTTGGCCCCGGCCACCGTGCCGCGCGGGTCGGTGACGGTCAGGCGGCGGCCGACCTTGTCGTAGCCGTACGCGATCCGGCGGCCCTCGGGCGAGACGGACGCCTTGGTCAGACCGGCGTTCTGGACACCGTCGGCGACGGGCTCGTACCGGGTGGTCTTGCCCCGCTGGTCGGTCGTGGTGAGCCGCAGGCCCCGTACGTCGTACGTGTGGGTGATCGAGTGGTTCTCCGGGTCGGTCGTCCGGACCAGCTCGTCGAACTCGTTGTACTCGTCCTTCCACGTCTGGCCGTCGGCGTCGACGTGGGTGGTCGGGTTGTTGCGGGCGTCGTACGTCGTCTTCTCGCTGAAGCGCTTGCCCGGCGCGAACTGCTCGATCCGGTTGCCGGCCGCGTCGTACCGCGACTCGTGCTGGTTCTGGTTGCCGTTGACGACCAGGCTGCGGTTCAGAGTGCCGTCGTACCGGTGGTTGTTGGTGTCGCCGTTGCCGCGCTGCGTGTAGAGCAGCACGTTGCCCTTGTAGCCGTCCCAGACGACCACGTTGTCGGCGTCGACGGTCCTGGCCTCCTGCTTGGCCGCGTTCCACTCGAACGTCGTGGCCGCGCCCAGCGCGTCGAGCTGCCGGACGATCCGGCCGTTCACGCCGTACTCGTTGGTCAGCATCACGACCTTGCGCGGGTCGATCGCCTGGGTCAGCAGCCGGTTCGCGCCGTACTTGTACTGCCAGACCTCGCCCGCGGCGTCGATCACCTTGGTCAGCAGACCGTCGGTGTAGAAGTACTGCGTCTTCCGGCTGTCCGGCAGCGTGATCGACTGGATCAGTCCGCCCGTCAGCTTCACCGCGGCCTTGCGCCCCGAAGCGTCGGTCACCGTGATGCTCGTGTCGGTGTGCGCGAACCGCAACCCGACCTGACGCGGGTTCAGGATCGACACCAGCCGGCCCTGACCGTCGAAGGCGAAGACGATGTTGTTGCGGGTCACCAGCTCCCAGCCGGTGCCCGCCTTGCGCAGCGTCGACCGCACGCCCGGCGGCCGTACGTAGGAATCGCCGTCGGTCTTGAAGAGCGTGTCCGAGCCGTCCTCGGCCCGGACCAGCGCCCCGTCCGCGGTCGCCGTGACCTTCATGTCGTACACCCACGCCCAGCCGGGCCCGAACGCCGACGCGCCCGTGTTCAACGACGAGTACGCACGGCCGGACGAGAACGGCACCCCGAACGAGACCATCGACAGGTCGCCCGCGTTGAGCGTGAAGCCGCCCGTGCCGGTGTTGACGCCGGTCGCCCGCACGGCCTGACTGGCGTCGGTCATCCCCAGCGCCACCGAGCACCCGCAGCCCGCGGCCTGCCGGTCCGGGATGGCCGGCGGGTCCACGGTCGTACGCGGCTGCGCGTTCTCCGAGTTCGCCGACGGCACCTCACCGTCCGGGTACAGCGCCGTGATGGTGACGAAGTAGCTCCTGGCCGCGTCGAGCTGCCAGCCCTCGGCCGCGCCCAGCGACTTGCAGAAGCCGCGCAGGTCCCCGCAGCCGTCGTTGCCCAGCTGGTCGAGGCCGAGAACGGCGGACTCCTGCCTGGTCTGCGACTCGGTGTCGTAGAGGTCGACCCGCCACGACTCGAAGCCGCGGTCCTTCAGATTGAAATACGCGACCAATGACGTGTCCCCGACCACGAACCCGGGCCGCAGCAACACATCGACGAACGCTTCACCCGGCGCCGCGTCGGCCGCCCGGGCCAGCGCCGCCTTACCCACCTTCTCGGCCCCGCCACCGGCCTCGACCAGCGGCGGCACGACCGGCGGCCGCATGTTCCCGGCCACCGCGTCATCGCTGGCGGCACCGGCCGGCACACCCCGCTGCTGAGGCGCCTGCCCCGCGCTGACTTTCGGGACGTCGCCCGGATCGGCCAGGGCCGGCACATCGGCCGGCGGCGCCAGGGTGGCAACGAGTAAGAATGCGCTGAAGCCCGCCAACCAGCGGGCACGCCCAATGGACATGAGCGTCTACCTCCCCCGTAGGACGATCAAAGGGGAAGCCAAGCATGTACATCTATCTATGGAGTCGAAGAGTCCTAGATCCGTCATCCACCGGAGGTTTGAGCCGAGCTCACCACTTCCGGTCGCAGCGCGGCGGCTATCCGTGGATCAGGGCGGGCAGCACGAACACCATGATCGAGGACCAGGTGACGTGGGTCAGGATCGGCGCCAGGACACCGCCGGAGGCCCGGCGTTGCAGGCCCAGCACCAGGCCGAGCAGGAACGCGGCGAAGACCAGCATGAGGTTGCCGGTCGCGACCGTCGCCACGGCGTAGACGACGGTGGAGATCGGCACGGCGTGCCGCCGCCCGATCGCCGCGAACAACGCGCCGCGGAAGAAGACCTCCTCGGCCACCCCGTTGAGCAGGGTGACGGCCACGATCGGCACGACGGCCCCGTACCGCGCATGGTCGAGAACGCTGTTGACCAGGTCCCGCAGCGGCGCCAACTCCCGCACCACCAGCGCGCCGGCCACGAAGATGCCGCCGAGCACCAGCCCGGTGACGACCGGCGTGACGATCGGGCGGCGCAGCCTGTCCCGGAACGGGATGTGGCCCAGATGCAACGGACCGGACAGCAGCGCTCCCCCGATCCAGGTGCACGCGACCAGGACGGTCAGCAGATAGAAGAGATTGTCGCCCGGCCGGACCGACAACGAGATCCCCAGCAGGACGGCCCCGAGCACCAGGGTGGCCGCGACGACGACGCGCCGCCGGCGGAACTGCTGGTCGGTCTGCTGGTGATCGCGTTCGACCTGATCGATCAGGGACGGTCCCAGCGCCCGCCGGGCGCGGCCCAGCCAGGGCGAGCTCACCGCGATCCGGCCCGATCGTGCTGTCCGGCGCTCTCACGGTCGGCCAGGGCCAGGCGCACCGCCTCGTCGTAACCGATGAGCTCGCCGGGCAGCAGCCGGGTGATGGCGTCGTCCTTCACGACGACCTCGTTGGACATCGAGTCGACCAGGTTGCGGGCGGTCTCCTCGTCGACGTCGGTGACGAACTTGAGCCAGGCCGACGACAAGCGCGGGGTCAGCAGCGGCACGGTGACGTTCGGCAGGTGACCGCCCTGGATCTCGGCCACCCGCTGCAACATGTCGATGTAGCGCAGAACCTCCGGCCCACCGATCTCGTACGTACTGCCTCGGGCCTCCTCCGGCTCGAGCACTCCGGTGAGGTAGCGGACCGCATCCGGCAGGGCGATCGGCTGAGTCCGGGTGTTCACCCACTGCGGGGTCACCATCGCCGGCAGCCGCTCGGCCAACTGGCGGGTGATCTCCCACGAGATTCCGCCGTGGCCGATGACCACCGCCGCCCGCAGCACGGTCACCGGGACCGGACCGGCCTGCAGGATCCGCTCGACGTCGCGGCGCGAGCGCAGATGGGCCGACAGCTCGCCGTCGTCGGCGCCGAGACCGCCGAGGTAGATGATCCGTTCCGCCTCGGCACCGGCCGCGGCCGCGGCGAAGTTGCGGGCGGCCTCGGCGTCGCGCTTCTCGAAGTCGTCCGATCCGAGCGAATGGACCAGGTAGTAGGCCACGTCGACCCCGGCGAAGGCCGCGGTCAGGCTGCCGGGATCGGACACATCGGCCCGGACCGGCTCACCGGCGCCGCCGTAGCCGTCCGGGTTCCGGGTCATGGCCCGTACCCGATAGCCCTCCTCGACCAGGCGGGCCGCTACATGGGAACCGATGAAGCCGGACGCACCACTTACCAGAACTGTCTTGGACACGAACTCCTATTACCCGCGCCGACCGCCCGCACACGGCATACCCACGGCGTCGGGGTGGCCGAGGTGGTCGAGGTGGTCGAGGTGGTCGAGGTGGTCGAGCATCAGGACGCCGCACCAGATCTGGCCGATCGGGTTGGCGATGCCACGGCCGGCGATGTCGGGGCCGATCCGTGCACCGGTTCGAACAGGGTCGAGCACGAGGTGGGCGGTGAGCGCGTCGATGTGGAGCTCCATCGGTCGTACGGGATCCGTGGCGTCGGCCCGGCCGAGAGCACCGGAAAATCCGTGGTCAGGTACCAGCCGGACACCATGATGACCACGACGCGGCGACCCACCGCCGCTGCCACGTACGCGACTCACCGGCAGCCCAGGTCGTAGCGGCTCCAAACGCAGTATCGGCCAGGAACCCGAACGGTCCTGGCCGAGATCCGGCCTCGCTCCGTCAGACCGGCCGGCTGGCGACATCAGTCCGGAGCGGGATCGCCGGATCCGGGCGACCCGCTGACGTTCGTCCCGAGGGAGGCACGAGGATCTCGGCGGCCAGCTGCGGGGTGGCGCCGCGCAGGAAGGCGATCGTCTGGTCCACACCGGCGTCGGGGACCGTGTAGTGGCGGGCACCCGCGGCTGTGGCGATGCCGATCGTCATCCGGTCGCCCCGGCGTTGCAACAGTGACTGGCGCAACGACCAGCCGATGACGGCGCGAGCGGCTGCCCGGCCAGCACGCCACGTCCGGCATCGAGCAGGTCGACGCCGAACGGTCGCAGGAACCAGTACAGGGCGAACATCGGCGCCGCCGCCGTGAGCACGGCCCAGACGTTCACGGCGTTAAGTGGCACCCAGCGGACGTCCCACCGGGCGATCACCGTCTCCGGCACCTCGACGGTCACCTCGTCCCCGTCGCTGTCCGCCGGCACTACGGCACCCGGCGACAACTCCCGATGCAGCCGGTCGGCTTCCCTCCGGTCGAGCGCGTCGAGGTCGAACGACGAGTCCGCGTCGCCCGACCCGACGTGCACCACCCGCAGCCCAAGGACCCGGTGGAGCCACTTGGCCGTGCTGTCGACCGTACGGATGCGGTCACGGT
This sequence comes from Paractinoplanes aksuensis, assembly GCF_024137025.1. Classification (GTDB taxonomy): domain Bacteria; phylum Actinomycetota; class Actinomycetes; order Mycobacteriales; family Micromonosporaceae; genus Actinoplanes; species Actinoplanes aksuensis. The sequence goes on along the minus strand of NZ_JAMYJR010000038.1, from coordinate 202,061 downwards.
TGACGGTGCGATGCTTGCGCTGCACCAGGCCGCTGCGCATCTCGACCCGTTCCGGCGTGACGCGGTAACGCGTGGCCATCCAGCGCACGAGACCGGCGAGCGCACCGAGCAGCCCCACCACGGAGCCGCCCACGAGGACCCAGATGGGGCCGTCGTCGCCCAACGTGACCCCCAGAAAGCCAGGCACCAGCGAGCCCACCAGCCGGATCAGATCGAGGTAGACAGCACGGACACTCAACCGGCGCCAGGGATACGCCTCGGCTGTCATGTCGCGTCGCCGGCGGTCGCCGCGGTGACCTCGCGCAGCCGCTCGACCGTCGCCCGGGCCACCGTCGCGTCCAGGCCCTCGATCGAGATCTTGCCCTCGGACGACGCGGTCGTGATCCGGATGGTGGCCAGCCCGAGCAGGCTCTGCAGGGGACCGATCTCGGTGTCGATGCTCTGGATCCGGCTGATCGGCACGATCTGCCAGCGCCGGGTCAGCCACCCCTCGAGCGCATACACCGCGTCGTCGGTCGCCTGCCACCGGTGCACCAGGTACCGCGCAGTCGGCACCACCGCGATCTCGACGGCGAACAGCACCGAAAGGATGATCAGGACCGGTCCGAGCCAGGGCCGCGTGACCTCCGCGAAGTAGTGGACCGCCCCGACCACGCCGAGGACCACCACGGCCGACAGCACGGCCTGCGCCGTCTGCCACACGATGAACCGCCGATCCACCCGGTGCCGCGGCGGCCGGATCCTCCACTCGGTCTCACCGGTAGCACTGTCCGAATCCATCCCTTCACGCTAGAAGCCTTCGTCCAGGCCCGATACCGACTTTGGTCGCCGCTGGATCTCCTTCGTCGATCCGTCCCGGCGCGGTATCCACGACACGTTGCTGTGTCAGGCGCCGATGATCAGTCGTTGTCGCGGGCGAGCAGATCGTAGGTCAGTGCGGTGACGTTCTCGGCATTCGGCGGCGCCGGTGGAGTCTTGACGCCGTCGTACCGGGTGACGGTGATGACCAGCGGCGGTTCCGGTTGGCTGTCCGGGGCCTGGGACGCGAGCGTGCTCGGCAGGTTGAGCGTGAAGCTGGCCAGTCGGCCCTGCCCGTCGAGCGTGGCCCGGTAGTTCATGGCCGTGGCCGACGGGCCATAGAAAGTGGCCGGCTCGTCAATGATCAGGCGTTGCTCCGGGTCGACCTTCGAGGCGTCGAGTGTGCCGGTGATGGTGTCACCGGTTCGATCCGCGCTCGTCACCGCGCTGATCAGCGCATCGGCGCCGGTGATGTCCGGCTTGTCAGCGGTCGGGACGGGCGCGGTGTAGTCCAAGGAACTCTGCTCCTCGACCGCGGCGACCTCGGCGAGACGCTGCGGGTCGGTCCGGAGCCAGCGCGTGCCGTCCAGCTGGGCGATGGCGGCCGCGTACCGGTCGACCTCGGACTGGGAAAGCCCGGCGCTCTTGATCTGGTCCAGAACTCCAGGACTTGAGTACGTGCCCTCGCCCGACGGTTTGAGATACGTGGCTTTCCCGACCCGCATGACGGACATCTTGTTGCGATACTCGACGACGTAGCCCTCGGCCACATCGATCTCGGCGCGGGTGATGTCGGTCTGCAGATACGCACCGGTGCGGGTGAAGGCGTAGCGCCCCGAACTCAGGCCCTGAAGGGAGTTGTCGAGGTCCTGGATCGCCTGGCCGCCCCCGGCGACGATCGAATCGTTGCCACCGGGCCGCAACGCGATGATGCCACCGGTCATCGCGACCACGGCGACGGCGACGCCGGCCGCGGCGATCACACGCCGCTGAGCGCGTCGGCGCCGGCCGGACCGCAGAATCGGGCCCGGTTCCAGCGGGTCCGTGCCCCGGGCCAGATCGTTCATGGCATTGCGCAGGTCATCGTGGGTGGGGCTCATGACTGCTCCTTGGTGCCGTGAAGGGGACTCGGACCGCGAACCTCGTCGTCGAGCGTGACGCGCATCTTGCGCAGCGCGGTGTGGCAGGTCGACTTGACCGTGCCGACGCTGATCCCGAGAGCCTTGGCCACATCACGCTCGGTGTGATCGTCGAAGTAGCGCAGCACGACGACGGCTCGTTCCCGGTCGGTGAGAAGGTCGAGCGCGGCCAGCAACACACTGCGGTCCTCGAAAGCGCTGTCGGGGCCGCTGGGAGATTCGGGAATGACATCAACGGGCCGTTCGTGGCGCTGATGCGCAGTACGCCACCAGTCGGTGACCGCATTTGTCACGGATCGCTGAACATACCCGTACGGATCGTCGTGCTCGATGCGCGACCATCGCTGATACGCCCGGACGAGGACGGTCTGCACGATGTCTCGAGCCTGCTCGCGGTGCCCGCACAGCAACTCGGCGTGCGCGACCAGCCGATGGGAACGAGTCGCCACGAACGCGGTGAACGACTCGTCAAGATCCCGGCCTCGTCTGAACTTCATGATCCCTCAGACGTACCAACCTCGGGAAAGGTTGGGCCGCCGACGAGGAAATCTTCCTGCCCGGCCGCTACTCAGACCGGGTCCTCACTGCGGGCCGGGACGGGCTGCTCGCCGGCCTTTTCGGCCGGCGTCGCCAACCGGCGCCAGATCGTCCCCAGCAACAGGCCGAACGCCGCGCCGAGCGCCGCGACGACGACGCCGTCGGTCAGCCCACTCACCTCGACCGCTCCGATCAGAACAAACATCGAAAGGAAGAACGCGATGAGCCCCATCACCGCGATCACCCGGTCCTGCAACCGGATCACCCGCCGCGCGAGACGGCTGCGGACCTCGGGGACCTGACTGCGGTTCTCCACGAACAGCGCAATGAGCAGCAACGGCACGCACTGCATCGCACCCTCGTAGATCAGCGACCTGTCCACTCCCCCGCCCTCCGATCGACCCGCCCGACGCGGCGCCCGTACAGAGTAAAAGCGAGTCACACCCACCGCGACTCGAGGCGATCGACCCAGCGGCGCACCGGCCGCCGGACCATCCGGTGCGATCCCCATCCGATCCAGCAGCAACCGGGCCGCCTCGATGGTGGACCGGTCGATCGCCCGCAGCCCTGCGCCGACAAGTACCCGCTGTCCGAGTGAGCTACTTGCGGAGGTGCCATGCAAGATCCCGAGGCACGGGTAACGGAACTCTTCCGGCGACATGCCGGTCGGCGGCGGCCGGCTCGACGATGACGTAGCCCTGCGCGACCAGGTACACCGGGCGCTGACGACACTGCGCGAGGCGGATCGCGAGGTGCTGATCACCGGAATCTGGTTCGACCTGAGCCCGGCGGAGGCCGCCAAGGTGCTGGGCGTCTCCCGGCCCACCCGCGCCGCCGAAACCAGCCTGGCGTTCTTCCAGCTGCTCGCCGCCGCCCCGGCCACCGCCGCGGACCGGGCCGCCTGGCAGGCCGACGGCTCACCCGCCCGGTGGACCGACGGGGGTGTAGCCGTCGAGGGCGCGGCCGGCCCGCGGACGCGCCGCGCCCTCGACGACCCGAACCGGAGCCGGACCTATCCGCTCGGCGGCACGTCGCTGACCGCCGCGCAGCTCGAGGCCAGACCTCGCTGATCATCGACCCCGCCACCGGCCAGGCACTGGCCGAGGAGGACCGAACGGCCGGCGAACTGACCCGCTACACAATCCTGCTGCGGTCCGGCTACGCCGACGAGGTACCGGCGCGGTAACCGGGGGCTACGGACCCGTCGTGGGTCCCGGCGTGTTCCAACGAGGGAAGACAAAAGGCGGTGCGGATCGCCTTACCTACGCACCTCAGAGCCGGCGCACCAGAAGCTCCTCAGCTACCCGGCTGACGGATTGCGGCGTCCGGATCGGTGCTCTGCTCAAGGGCCGTCCACCACTCCTCCAGCTCATCGACCCGGCTCTGGAGTGCGGCGTTCGCCGCCCGGGCCGTCGCCAGTTCCTCGGTCAGCGCACCGATCGGCCCGGCGGCGGTCAGGGCGTCGAGCCAGCCCGCGACCAGCCGATCCTCAGCGGCGACCCGGCGGAGCGCGGAGGCGACCACCTCCGGTGACAACTCAGCCACGAACTCTCTCGGGAGCGTGAGCAGGCGAGCGACCTCGCCGATACTCCGCGCGGCGCTCATCTGGCGCCGAAGGCGCTCGGCGGACGGCATCGCCGGTTCGGCCGGTGTCCCAGCCGCCGCGGCCGGCTTGGCGGGAGAAGGAGCGGGCTTCGACACAGGCGCGGGCGTAGGTGCCGGCTCCGGTTCAGGCTCGGCCTCTGACGGGAGTTCGGGCAGGTCGTCCCCCACCCAGGCGTAGGCCAAAGTGTCGCCTTTCTGCCGTCGGACGACATTTGGCCACTTGGGTAGCACCGCCAGCGCGCGGGGCCCGTGCCGGGCCCAGGTCTCGTTCCGCAGACCGAGCTCGGCCAGACCCTCCCGGATCTCCCGCACCTTGAGCGGGACCGACGACTCGGCCAACAGGTGCAGAACCACCGCGAGGGGCTCTTGGGCGAAGACGGCGTGGAACAGCCGGGAGTCGGACAGAGCCAGGAAACGCAGCGAACCCCTCGTCGCGACGTGAACGCCGGCGCCCCGTGGAACAAGCTCCTCCTCATCGGTGTCATCCCACTTGACCTGATAGTTCGTCCCGTCATCCCCGAGGATCGATCCGGCTCGGGCACGGCGTACGCCGAACGAATCGGACACCCGGACAAGACCCTGATCTGCGCTCACGAATGCGACTGTAATGGTTGACGCCGCGGCCGGGGCACCGGCCGGAGCCAACCCCGGCGTTCCTCGCCCCCGGCGTGGCCGACTACTTGCGGACACACGAACTCACGCTACGCAGCACCCGCCACAGCGTGACCTTGACCGGAGAAATACCTGACAGACGGCTCCCGCGATCCCAGGAATCTTCGGCGTCGACCGCATGAACACCACCGACGTTAATCACTACGGCAGGCGACAGGCCGGCACCGTTGAGCATGTTGTGCAGGGCGAGCAGTGGGCCGGCATGGAAGTTAAGTAATGCCGGCGGGCGGCCGATCCGAAGGATGTGCGGGACGGTAGGGCGATAGGAGTGCTGGCGCCGTTCGTCGGCGGCATCTACTACGGAAGCCTGATCGCCGGGCTCAGCGCCACTGCCCGCGGTCACGGCCGTCCCGTCATCGCCGTGCAGACCTCGAGCGCCGCTGCCGACCTCGCCATCCACGGCGGGGACCCGGCCTTCAACTCCCCTGTCGCCTGGGATCACATCGGCGGCTTCGTGGTGTTCGCTGACGCCGCCGAGCCGGAGTACCTGATGCGGACGGTGCAGTCCGGTCGCCCTGTTGTGCTCGTCGGGCACAGCCTCGAAGCAATGGACAGCCCGACCGTGCTGGCCGACAACGCCGCCGGCATCAGGGAGGCCGTCGAACACCTCGTGCGCGAGCACGGCTGCCGGCGCCTCGCCTTCACCGGCGACTTCGCAGCCACCGATGTCCGTGAGCGGCACGAGGGTTTCATGGCGGCGCTGCGCGAGCACGGACTCGAACCCGGCCCGCTGTTACCCACCGAGAACAACCTCGAGTCGGGCGTCACCTGGACCGTCGACGACTTCGTGCGGCAGGGCCGGCCGGACGCCCTCGTCGCCGGCACCGACCTCAACGCCATCGGCGCTCAGCGGCTGCTGGCGCGGGCCGGGCTCCGGTGCCCCGAGGACTACCTGCTGACCGGCTTCGACAACCTCGACCTGGCCGGCTTCGTGAAACCGGAGTTGGCGTCGGTCGAGCAACCGCTCCAGGCCATGAGCAGCCTCGCCGTAGACCTGCTGCTACGCCGGATGCGCGGCGAGGAGAACTCACCCGAGACCCATCGGCTGCCGGCCCGGTTCGTGCCGCGCACCTCGTGCGGCTGCACCGGTTTCGCCCTCGCCCTGCCGACCCTGGAAATGGACGACGAGCGGCAACGCCTCTTCCAACGGCTGTCGGCGGTGGCGCCGGTCGAGTTCAGCCGTTCCGGGGAGGTCACCAGCGCCATGACCCGGGCCACCAGCCTGACCGCGGACGGGTTGCTGGCCGCCGCCGCGGGTGACACGTCCGAGGTCCGGCCGGCCGTCGACGCGCTGCGCGTCCTGCTCGACGCCCACCCGGGCCAGGAGACGCTGCGCGTGATCTGCCGTTCGATCCAGGAGTACGCCGCGGCGCTGCAATGGGACGACGCGCCGTCGGCTCGGCGTGTCGACCGCGCGGTGCTCGACATGGTGCTGCTGCTGGGCCGGGTCAACAATCACGCCCAGCTCGGCAATCAGCTGCACCTGCGGTCGTTGATCAGCACCAGCTACGCCCTGAGCGCGGCCCTGCTGCACCGCCGCGACGCCGACCCGCGCGACCCGGCCTGGCTGGCGCTGACCCCCGCCGGGGCCGGGTCGATCGCGCTGCGCGGCCCCGACGGCGAGTTGCGGTGCACACCGGGCTGGCGCCGGCTTCCCGGCCCGGCCATCCCGGACGGGCCGATCAGCGTCGAGGGGTTCCCGCCGGTCGAAGTGATCGACGCGGCCGGCCTCGAGCACACCACTTTTGTCGTACGGGCCAAGGTCGGCGACAGCGACCGGGGCTGGCTCGCCCTCGTCGACCGCGTCGAGAACCGGGTCGAGGACGGGCGCGATCTGGTCAACCAGTGCGCGGCGCTGCTGACGATCGCGCTCGATCTGCGCGACTCGGAGGAGCACCTGCGCCGTGCGGCCCATCGCGACCTGCTGACCGGCCTGCCCAACCGGTCGTCGTTCACGATGTCGATGCAGGCCGCCGTCGAACACGGCCGGCCCTTCGTGGTGCTCTTCCTCGACCTCGACGGCTTCAAACGGGTCAACGACACTCTGGGCCACCACGTCGGCGACGAACTGCTGGCCCACGTGGCCGGGCGGATCCAGCACTGTCTGCGTCACATCGACATCGCCGCCCGGTTCGGCGGCGACGAGTTCCTGGTGCTGCTCGACGGCATGACCGCGGGCCCGGAACTGGACGAGCTGATCGAGCGGATCCAGACCGCCATTTCCCGGCCGTACGTGCTCAGCGGGCGCACGGCCCGGGTCGGGGTCAGCATCGGCGCGGCCGAGGGCGGTCCGACGGCCACCCTGGAACGCATTTTGCAGGACGCCGACGCCGACATGTACCGGGCCAAGGCCGCCGGCCGCGCTCTTCGTGGGCCAGTGGGATCGAAGTGAACAGGGTACGGGGACTGACCCGAACACTCACCGCGTCCATCGCCGTGGATGTGATCGCCTGGGTGTGGTTCCTGATCGGGCTGATCCGTCCGACACCGCCGGCGGCGGGCTGGGTCCTGCTTCTGTTCGCTGTTCCGATCGCCATCGTCGCCGCCTGGCGGGCCGGCGCCGCCGGGCGCACCTTCTGGCGGTACGTGTCGGCCGGCATGGTCGGGATGGGGCTGGCCTCGGTCTCCGCTGCCCGTGACTACTACAGCGGCGAACAGACCGGTGGCCAGATCGGCGGCTTCACCGCCATGCTCTACATCGCCGGACTGCTGGCGATGATGCTGGGTCTGCTGCGCATCCCGGGCGCGCATCGCACGCGCATGGAATGGACCCGGTTCGGCCTGGACATCGCGACCATGGTCGTCACCGTGCTCACGCTGTGCTGGCATCTGGTCCTGCCCCGCTGGGAGAGCTGGACCAACGGCAGCGCGGCCGGCACCGCCTCGGTCGTGGTGGTCGGCGCCGCGGCGATCATCGGCATGCTGGCCTTCGTCAAAGTCTCCTTCACCGGCACCGGCCCGATCGACCGGCGGGCGCTGCACATCCTGGCGCTGTGCGGCGCGGTCGGCGCCGGCGGCGGGGCGATGGCGCCGCTGCTGGCCGACCGGCCCTACATCAACACCGGGCACGTGTTACTCCCGACCACCTGTCTGCTGGTCTGTGCGGCCGCGGACCGACAGCGCCGGGCCTCCCGAGCGGGCCTGCCATCGCACCGGCCGTCGTCGCGCCGGCCGAGCGTCATGCCGTACGCGGCAGTCCTGGCCACCGGAGCCCTGCTGATGTTCAGCGCGGTGCACCGCACCGATGACATCGTGGTCATCGCCGCCGGTTCGGTGACGGTGGCGCTGCTGGTCGCGGTGCGACAGCTGGTCGCCTTGCGCGACAACGCACTGTTGCTCGACGACCTCGACATCCGCCAGCTCGCGCTGAGTCACCAAGCCGACCACGACCCGCTCACCGATCTGCCCAACCGCTCGGTGCTCACCCGCGAGATCACCGCCGCCCTGGCCACCGATCCCGGCGAGGTCAGCGTCGCCATCATCGACCTCGACGACTTCAAGGCCATCAACGACGACCTCGGCCACGCGGTCGGCGACGCCCTGCTCACCGCCGTCGGACAGCGGCTCGCGGCGCAGTTGCCGACCGGCAGCCTGCTGGCCCGGCTCGGCGGCGACGAGTACGCGCTGCTGCTGCGCGGCGACCACGCCTGCACCCTGAGCGCGATCGCTGCCCTGCTGCGCCGGCCGTTGCACGCCGAGGGCCACGACCTGGTCGTCGAGGCGAGCATCGGTCTGGCCCCGGCCGTAGCCGGTGACACCGCCGGTGACCTGCTACGCCGCGCCGACGTGGCGATGTACGAAGCGAAGAGCCAGGGCAAAGGCCGGCATGTGATCTACACCGAGCAGATGGACCAGCGCACTGCTGAGCTGTCCCGGCTGGCGGCCGACCTGCGCACCGCACTCGACACCGAGCAGCTGCACCTGCTGTATCAGCCGATCGTCACCATGCCCGACGGCGAGTTGTTCGGGGTGGAGGCACTGGTCCGCTGGACCCACCCGGAGCGCGGCCCGATCGGCCCGGGTGTGTTCATCCCGGCCGCCGAGAGCACCGGCCTGATCGTGCCCCTCGGGGCCTGGATCCTCGAGCAGGCGTGCCGACAGGCAGTCCGCTGGCAACACGAACTGGGCGACGCCGCACCGCGAACGGTCACCGTGAACGTCTCCGCCCGGCAGCTCCGCGAGGCAGGCTTCGCCGGCGAGGTGGACACGATCCTGCGGCGTACCGGACTGGCTGCGCCCACACTCACCGTCGAGGTCACCGAAACCGCTGTTTTCGACGGCGGCACGGCCCTGGACGAGCTCCGGGCCATCGCCGCTCTCGGCGTCAAGATCGCCCTTGACGATTTCGGCACCGGCCATTCCTCGCTCGGCCTGCTGCGCACCTGCCCCGCCGACATCCTCAAGGTCGACAAATCCTTCGTCGACGACATCACCGCGAACAGCCAGCAGGCCGTCGTGGCGGCTGCGCTCATCGGCATCTGCCAGGGCATGAACCTGCGCGCCGTCGCCGAAGGCGTCGAGACCGCCGAACAGGCGGCCGAGCTGCACCGCCTCGGCTACCGCTTCGCCCAGGGCTACTTCTACGCCCGCCCGCTTCCACCGGAGGCCGTCGCGGCCTACCACCCTGCCTTCAGCCTCAACCACATCTCTGCCTGAGATCCGAGCATCAGCTGCAGCAACCGCCGGTCTGCTCCTGCTGGCCGGCCGGTGCGGTGATCACTGTGAGCGGGGCCCGCACCAGTCCGCCGGAGACGCCGGTGGCCAGGCCGCGACCCGCAGCTACCAGTTCGGCCTCGGCGGGGGCACCGCAGCAGCCGCCGGCTTCGGCGGTGATGCTGTCCGCATCGAGCGGCACATTGCTGCTGCAGACTCCGGTCTCGGGCAGGTCGAGCTGGACGTCGCGGGCAGCCGCCCAGTCGCCGTCGATAGCGGCGACCACCGAGCGGGCCTGCTCGTAGCCGGTGGCCATCAGGAAGGTCGGGGCCCGGCCGTACGACTTGGAACCGATCGCGTAGTAGCCGGGCTCGGGGTGAGTCAGTTCGTCGACGCCGTGCGGCGGAACGGTGCCGCAGGAGTGCTCGTTCGGGTCGATCAGCGGAGCGAGAGCCCGGGTCGAGCCCATGACCGGGTCGAGGTCGAGCCGCAGTTCCGAGACAATGCCGTGGTCGGGGCGGAACCCGGTGGCCGACACGATCCGGTCGACGGTCACGCTGCGAGCGCCGTCGGAGACCTCGACACCGGCCGGGCCCGCGCTGACCGCCTGGACGCTGAAGCCGGTGAGCAGCGTGATGGTGCCGGACTCGACGTGCTCGCGCAGCCGGGAGCCGAGCAGGCCGCGGGCGGGCAGCGCGTCGGCCGACTCGCCACCGTAAGTACGCGCAGGTGAGGCCGCACGGATCGCCCAGGTCACCGTGGTTCCGGGCAGCTCGGTCAGATAGAGCAGCGTGTTGGCCGCGGAGTGCCCCGCGCCGACCACGAGAACCCGCTGCCCTTCGAAGCGGTCGCGGTCTCGCCCGGGCACGTCGGGCAGGGCGCTTTCCACGCACGCTTGTGCTTCGCTCTCGCCGTGGGCGGCGATGCCGGCGGCGCCGAGCACGTTGGGGGTGTCCCAGGTGCCGGCGGCGTCGATCACCGTACGGGCCAGCACGTCTTCGCCGTTGGCCAGCCGGATCAGGTACGGGGCCTCGGCGCGGCCGGCACTGCGCAGGCGGTCGAGGCCGAGCCGGGTGACCGCGACGACGCGGGCGTCGTAGCGCACATGAGGCTTGAGGGCGGGCAGGTCGGCCAGCGGCTGCAGGTATTCAGCAGCGAGTTGGGCTCCGGTGGGCAGTTTGTCGTCGTCCGGGCGCACCCAACCGGCGTCGATCAACAGCCGGGCGGCTGCGGCGTCGATGTTGTAGCGCCACGGGGAGAACAGCCGTACGTGTCCCCATTGGCGGACGGCCGCGGCGGGGCTCTCGCCGGCCTCGAGCACGACGAACGGGATGCCGCGGTCGGCGAGGTGGGCGGCAGCGGCCAGGCCCACGGGCCCGGCGCCGATGACTGCCACGGGTAGCTGGCCGAGCTGGGTCATGCGAGAGGCTCCTAATCGATGATCGGGCTGCGGCGTTCGATGAAGACGACGTCGCGCCAGCGGTTGCGTTGGCTTTGGTGCCGGCCCACCCGTTCGCGGACACCGAGGGTGCGGAATCCGCATGCCTGGTGCAGGGCGAGGCTGGCGGTGTTCTCCGGGAAGATCCCGGATTGGATGGTCCAGATGCCGGCCGCCTCGGTCGAAGCGATCAGCGCCCGCAGAAGTGCTGTGCCGACACCTCGGCCACGGGCCGCGGGATCGACGTAGACAGAGTGTTCGACGACCCCGGCGTACACCGCGCGGGCCGACACTGCGGAGATGGCCACCCAGCCAAGCACCGTGTCGGCCTCGTCGACGGCGACGAATCGGTGGCCGGGCAGTTTGCCGGCGTCGAAGGCGGCCCAGGCGGGTGCGGTGTGCTCGAAACTGGCGTTGCCGCCGTCCATCCCAGCCTGATAGATGGCCAGTACAGCGTCGGCATCGTCGACGCGCATCGGGCGGATGATCACGCGCTGTCCCCGATCGCGCCCACGCTAATCGGCCGGGCTCGCCGGGCCAGGTACTCCACGATCTGCACCCGGCCCGGGTCGGCCAGTGCCCGGAACCAGGACGCGTACTCCTCCGCCGTCGCCCGGTCGAGTAGGTCGGTCACCATTCCTCGTGGTTCCTCCCTCGGTGCGGGGCTGTGCCGAAACTGAAGCGGATTCGAATTCTGTCGAACTTGACGTTTGTCTAAACCGAACCTTGCACGCGGTTTCGACATCTGTCAACCTCGAAGCATGTCGAAACCAGCTGCGCCCCTCGCCGTCGCCGACCCGAGCGCCGCCGCGTGCTGCGCGCCGATGGCACAGAGCCGGATCCCGGCCGAGGCCGCGGGCAGCCTTGCGCAGGCCTTCAAGGCGCTCGGTGACCCGATCCGCCTGCAGCTGATGTCGATGATCGCGTCCGCGCCCGGCGGCGAGATCTGCGTCTGCGACCTGACGCCCGCGTTCGCGATTTCCGGCCCGACCATCTCGCACCACCTCAAGGTGCTCAAAGAATCCGGCCTGGTCACTGCCGAACGTCGCGCGAGCTGGGTCTACTACCGCCCCGTGCCTGCGCTGATGCGCCGGCTGTCGGCGCTGCTCGACATCGCGGACCAAGTGGGCGCGATCACAGTCAAGGGGCCCGCTTGACGAGGCAGGAAAGCTCAACCAAAATTGACTCAATGAACGGTGATGCTTCCTCCCTGCAGACGCGGGCGCGTATCCACGCCGCGCTGGGCGACCAGGCGCGGCTGGCGATCGTCGACACTCTGACCCTCGGCGACGCCTCCCCCGGCGAGATCGGCCAGGACCTCGCGATGCCGACCAACCTGGTCGCGCACCATCTCAAGGTGCTGCAGGAAGCCGGCCTGATCGTGCGGACCCGCTCCGAAGGCGATCGCCGCCGTACGTACCTGCGGCTGCAGCCCGAAGCACTGGCCTCGCTCACCCCGCCCCCGTTGCAGGACACCGGGCGCGTGGTGTTCGTCTGCACCCACAACTCCGCCCGCTCTCAGCTCGCCGCCGCGCTCTGGCGCGACCGCGTCGGCGGCACGGTCACCTCGGCCGGCACCAAACCCGCCAACCGCGTGCACCCACGCGCCATCAAGATCGCCCACCGGCACGGCCTGCACCTCGACCCGGCCGGCACCGCGAACGTCTCCGCCGTCGTGCACGACGGCGACCTGGTCATCGCCGTCTGCGACAACGCCCACGAAGACCTCACCGGCCCCGTACGCCCCCGGCTGCATTGGTCCGTGCCCGACCCGGTCCAGGTCAACACCGACGCCGCGTTCGAGGCCGCCTACACCGACCTGGCCCAGCGCATCGACCGCGTTGCGCCCGCCGTTCCGCACATCCCGAAGCAGAACTGACAGGTCCACCTCTCGGTTCGGCTGCGCAGAAACCGGAGTTCCGCACTCATGCACCCCATCGCGGCCTGGCGCCGCCTGCTGGCCGAGTTCCTCGGTACGGCGTTGCTGGTCACCGCCGTAGTCGGCTCCGGCATCATGGCCACCACCCTGTCCTCGGACGACGTCGGTCTGCAGTTGCTCGAGAACTCCGTCGCCACGGCGTTCGCGCTCGGCGCGCTGATCCTGACCTTCGGCCCGGTCTCCGGCGCCCACTTCAACCCAGTCGTTTCCGCGGCCGACTGGTTTCTCGGCCGCCGCACCGGCACCGGCCTGACCGCCGCCGATCTCGGGGGCTACGTCGCCGCGCAGACCGCCGGGGCGATCGCCGGTTCGGTGCTGGCCAACCTGATGTTCGACCTGGCCCCGGTGACCTTCTCGACAAAGGACCGCTCCGCGGGTCACCTGTGGCTGGGCGAGGTCGTCGCGACCGCCGGCCTGCTGCTGCTGATATTCGCGCTCGCCCGCTCCGGCCGCGCCCCGGTGGCGCCCGCGGCTGTGGGCGCCTACATCGGCGCCGCGTACTGGTTCACCAGCAGCACCAGCTTCGCCAACCCCGCGGTCACCGTCGGCCGTGCCTTCACCGACACCTTCGCCGGCATCGCACCCGCCTCGGTGCCCGGTTTCGTCATCGCCCAGATCATCGGCCTGCTCGTTGGCGCCGGGCTGTTGCTCGCCCTCTATCCGAACGTCGGACAGGCCGCCGACGACATCGTCGTACCCACCGAAAGGCTCAGCTCGTGACCGACAAACCCAGCGTCCTGTTCGTCTGCGTCCACAACGCCGGCCGCTCCCAGATGGCCGCGGGATGGCTCCGCCACCTCGCCGGCGACGCCGTCGAAGTCCGCTCCGCCGGCTCCGCCCCCGCCGAGACCATCAACCCGGCCGCCGTCGAAGCCATGCGCGAGGTCGGCATCGACCTCACCGACCAGAAACCCAAGATCCTCGAGTACGAGGTCGCCCAGGACTCCGACGTCATCATCACCATGGGCTGCGGCGACGCCTGCCCGATCTTCCCCGGCCGACGCTACGAGGACTGGAAGCTGGAAGACCCGGCCGGGCAGGGCGTCGAGGCCGTCCGCCCGATTCGCGACGAGATCAAGACCCGCATCGAGGCACTGCTGGCCGACCTGATCCCGGCGGGCAAGCCGTGAACCCCGCCCCTCACGACGATCCGGTTCGCCGTGATCGACAGTCCGGCCGGAAAAGTTCTATCGGGTCATCGTGGCCGATCAACGACGCTCGCGGTATCAGGCGAGGGTGCGGCGGGTCCTTCCACCATGCATGGGATTCGGGTAAGGGCATTCCTGCTCGGTGACGTGCGGGTGATCGTCAACGGCCGGCTCGTCGAGACGTCCAGCCGGCACGGCCGGGATCTGGTCGTCTACCTGCTGTTACACCCGGACGCGCCGGTCCCGCGGGACGTCCTGATCGACACGTTCTGGCCGCGGGCCCGGCCGACGGCCGGGCGTAGCCGGCTGCACGTGCTGCTGGCCGGGGTGCGCAAGACGCTGCGGGCCGCGGCGGCCGAGCCGGTGGTCGAGCGGTGCGGCGAGGCGTACCGGATCGCCCGGGACCGGCCGTACGCGGAATGGGCCGCGCCCCGGCGGGCGGCGCTGCACGCCCTCGCGGTGGAGGCGCAGAGCCGCCTCGTGCTGCTCTGCACCGGGCGGGGCGAGCACGGTGCCGCCGCGACCCTGGCCCGGCGGATCCTGGCCGAGGACCCGTGCAACGAGGACGTCCACCGCGCGCTGATGCTGTGCTACGCGCGTACCGGCCTGCGCCATCTGGCCCTGCTGCAATACCGGCAGCTGGTCACGACGCTCTGGGCCGACCTGCGAGTGCGCCCGGCCGCCGAGACGACCGACCTGTACGAACGGCTGCGCCGGCCGGAGCGGATGCCCCAGATAGCGGCGGATCCGGATGCCTCGCCGCTACGCGGGTTCCCGTACGCCACCTTCCTCGCCATCATCAGGTAGCGGTTCGACGGGAGCCTCCGGCAGATCATCCGGAGTATCCGGCAGCAATTCGCCGGCGTCGTCCGGGGCAGGCTCGTCGGGATCGATCGGCGGGTACTCATCAGGGTCCAAACCCGGTAACGACATGCCCTCAATCATCGACCACCAGGCCTTCAAGCGCTCTCCGACGCACTGGGTGAAAGCCGCCGACGACTTCAGGTACCGAAGCTGACCGCGCCGAAGGTCGGCAAGGCTCTGGCTGTGTGGCGTCCCGGTGACCAGCAGCCGGAATCACCGCACCGCCAGTTTGCGCGCATCGGCGTACGCGGAGTCGTGCTCTTCGGCCTGGACAAGCTGCCGGCCGAGGTGTTCGGCGGCGATGGCGATGAGGTCGAAGTGGGGCACGAGCCGGTTGTCCTCGGGTGTGCCGAGGCTGACCAGCGGCCGCTGCAGCAGGTCATCGGGGGTTTTGGGAGGCTCTTCCCACACGGCCTGCTCGATGGCGTGCAGGTCGGGGACGACCAGCCCGGCGGTGATGCCGGCGGCGACGGTCACCAGCAGGACCCGGGCGGTCGCGGGATCGGGGGTGTGGTCACGTCCGAGCAGCGCGGGCAAATCGATCAGCGGAATGGTCGTACGGCGGTGGGTGAACATGCCGATCAGCGGCGCGTCGTCGAGGCTGAGGTGATGACTGGGGTATGGCAGTATCTCGTCGATCTGCTCCAGCGGCGTGGCGGCATCGACCCCGATACTGTAGGTGAGGAATTTGCGCACGCTCGGGATGACTCTGTGCTCGTCCTTCCCGATGGCTTGGGGGTCGCCGCCCGGCGGCGGATCGGCTTGGGCGGTTGTCGCGTCCAGGCGCAGGTTCATGTTTCCGAAGGCGGCCAGCTCGGCATTCTCGCGGAGCGCCTGCCCGTCAAGGACGAGGTACTGGCGATCGTCGGTCGTGAGCAGCCCGGCAAGCAGGCCGTGGTTGGGGCTCGACAGGGCGGGGATGGGCAAAATGTCCTCGGCGGGCACGGTGGTGATGTCGGTGACATCGGTCGCGATAAGGGTGATCAGGCCCGTGGGGAGCGAGACCACGACACCGCGGTCCGTGTCGGCTCGTGGCTGCATTCCCAGCGCGAGCAGGGTGATGGGATCGATGGCCGGGACAGCGGCGCCGTCGAGGTGAGCGACGCCACGGCAGATCGGACCGTCCAAGGGCGAGGAGTGCAGCTCGAGGTCGGGGACGACGGAATGTACGTGGGTGACGTCGATGGACAGTCCGGTGCCGCCGCACTCGAACATCAGAAGAGTGCGGTGCGTCTCTCGCGCCTGCGCCGCAACCGAGGCGGTCGCGGTAGCGGACCGGCCCGGCTGCTGGGCCGGATCGGCGACGGCGGGGATCGCCGGCATGTCGACGATGGCGGCAGCGTCCAGCAACGCGACGACAGCGCCGTCGTCAGCGCGCTCGAAGGTGTGTGAGAACAGGGCGGGCACGCCACCGCCGACACGCACGGCGAGGAGAGCATCCGCTTCCACATGGGTGGAACCCTCGATGGCGTCGGCGAGCAGGCCGAGAAGCTGGCCGTCGCTGGAGACGATGATGATGACCTCGCCCGTCTCGGCAGCAGACGGTCGCCCGGCGAGCAGACACGGGTCGAGGACCGGAATCACGGTGTGGCGCAGGTTGACCGCGCCGAGCAGCCCCACCCCCGCGGTGGGCAAGGGGCTGAACTCGGCCGGCCGGACGATGACCTCACGAAGTTCCTCCAAGGGCAACGCCATACGAAGGCCCCCGGTGCGGAAGACGCCGTAGAGGGTGGCGCCGGCCGCCGTCGTCACGACGCGGCCCTGTCGTGCCCATCGACGCTGCCCCTGTTCACCAGATCGTTGATGAGCTCAGCCACTTGGTGCGACACCGTCTGCTGTTCCTCCGTCGAAGCCGCGATCCGCCTGATGGTGTCGCTGGTCTCGGCGACGTGGGCCAGGATCTGCCCGAACGAGCTCTGCGCGCGATTGCTGACGGTCGCGCCCTGAGTGACCCGGCCGGCCGATTCATGAATCAACTGGGTGATCTCACGGGCGGCGGCCGAGGAGCGCTCGGCGAGCTTACGGACCTCGCCGGCGACGACGGAGAAGCCGATGCCGTGCTCACCGGCGCGGGCGGCCTCGATCGAGGCGTTGAACGCGAGCAGGTTGGTCTGGCTGGCGATCTCGCCGATCACCGTGACGATCGCCGCGATCTGCTCCGACGACTTCTGAATCAGCTCGATCGCGTCGATCGACTTGCGGAGATCCTCGTACCCCTCCTGGGCGTTCTGGTGGGTGGTGTCGGCCAGGGCGGTGGCCCGGGTGGCGGCTTCGGTGATCTCGTCGATAGCCGCTGTCAGCGCGGTCACCGAAGACTTCATGTCGTGGGTCTTGGTCGCGAGCTCATGCTCCAGCACGACCTGGTCGGTGATGTCGTAGGCGTACTTGACCACCTTGTAGACGACGTCGTGCAGATCACGGATCGGAATGTAACTGGCCCGGATCCACACTTCGCGGCCGTACTTGCCGACCCGCTGAAAACGGCCGCTGTGGATCTCACCGGCACCGAGCCGGTGCCAGAAGTCGCGGTACTCGGGCGAGACGATGTAGTCGGCCGGGCACAGCATCGAGTGGTGCTGCCCGATCAACTCCCGCTCGCTGTAGCCCATGGTGCGCTGGAAGTTGTCGTTCGCGGCAAGGACGTTGCCGTCGAGGTCGAACTCGATGACCGCCTGGGCCAGACTGATTGCCGTGTCCTTACCTTCGAACTCGGCGGTGCGCTCCTTGGCCGCCGTGATGTCGATGGCGAACTTGATCACCTTGGCCGGCCGGCCCTCGGCATCGAGGATCGGGTTGTAGGTCGCCTGCAGCCATACGTCGTGGCCGTCCTTGGCGATGCGCTTGTGCTCGCCACCCTGGAATTCACCGCGGGCCAGGCGCTCCCAGAACAACGAGTAGGCGGTCCCGGACGCCTCGGCCGGGTCGACGAACATCCGGTGGTGATGTCCGACGATCTCGTCGAGGGTGTAGCCCATGGTGTCGAGGAAATTCTGGTTCGCGGTCAGGATCGTGCCGTCGAGGTTGAACTCGATGACCGCCTGAGATCGGTTGATCGCGGCGACCTTGCCCTCGAACTCGGCAGTACGGTGCTGCTCCTCGGTGATGTCAGCGGCGAACTTGAACACCTTGACCGGCTGGCCATCGGCGTCGAGGACCGCGTTGTACGACGCCAGCAGCCAAACCTCCCGACCTCCCTTGGCCATCCGCTTGAACTCACCGGACTTGAACTCGCCGCGCCGCAGATACTTCCAGAACTCGGCGTATTCCGGCCGGTCGGCCAGGCCGGGTGGCATGAACATGCGGTGGTTCTGCCCGACGATCTCGTCGAGGTCGTAGCCCATGGTGTCGAGGAAGTTCTGGTTCGCCGTGAGAATCGTGCCGTCCAGGTCGAACTCGATCATCGCCCGCGACCGGCTGATCGCGTCGATCTTGCCCTCGAACTCGGCGGTGCGCTGCCGGTCGGCGGTGATGTCGGCCGCGAACTTGACCACCTTGACCGGCCGGCCGTCGGTGTCGAGGATCGGGTTGTAGGTCGCCCTCAGCCACACCTTCCGGCCGTTCTTGGCCACGCGGGTGTACACCCCGGCCTGGAACCGGCCCTCGCCCAGCGCCTCCCAGAACTCGCGATACTGCGGGCCTCGGGCCTCCTGCTCCGGCACGAACATGCGGTGGTGCTGACCGACCACCTCCTCGCGGGTGTAGCCCACCGTCGTCAGGAAGTTGTCGTTGGCGTCCAGGATCTTGCCCGTCAGATCGAACTCGATCACCGCCTGCGAACGCTGGAGAGCGGCGATCTTCCCCCGGTCGTCGGCGGCGCGCTGGTGGGCGGCCCGCTGCGTCTCGTCGGCCGACTGCTCGGCGTCCGCCTCGGACGGGGAAGGCTTCGAATCCGGCATGCTCTGCTCCTCGTTCTGGTCGTTGTGTAAGCCCTTTCGGCCGCCGGCCCGACCGCCGATGAACTCGATCAGTGAGGAATCGGTTGCAATGCCAGTTCGGCCGCCGACCGGCCGGGCCGTAGGACTGAGAACCACGGACTATCGGGACGCCAGGCCCCTGTCGACGGCGTCGAGGTGGGCTTGGACCTGCCGTGTCACGTGCTCGCCGGGGTCGGCGAATTGCAGGCCCAGTTCGGTCTGCCCATCGGGACGTGGAGCGCGGCGCACGATGTGGGCGTCGAAGTCGACCTGGCCGGTCTCGAGGTCGATACTGGCCCGGACGCATTCGCCGGCGTCCATCGCCGCCCCGGGGTGGGAGATGATGCAGCCCAGTCCACCGGTACTGAGGTCCAGCAGATGCGCAGTAATCTGTTCCGGTGGTGATGCCGTGCGCAGGGTGACGGTTCCGGACACGGCCATCCGGTAGGAGCGCCGGCGTTCGAGACGCTCGGCGACCTCGGAGAGGTCCTCGATGCTGCTCATCGTCTCGTCCACGGTGTCGTCCAGCCGATGCACCACCGCGCGCTGATCGTCGGCGATCGTGTTCAGGCCGGACATGGCCGATTCGATCTCGTCGGCGTCGCCGGCGATCGCGGTGAAGGTCGCACTCATCTTTCCGACATCGGACTCGAGGCCCGCGATCGTGCGCGTGATCTGCTCCGTCGATTCAGCCGTGGTGGCCGCCAGCTTCTTAACCTCGTCGGCGACCACCGCGAAGCCCTTACCGTCCGTACCGGCCCGGGCCGCCTCGATCGTCGCGTTCAGAGCCAGCATCCGGGTCTGCGCAGCGATCTCGGAAATCACTCCGGCCACACCCGCGACCTGATGCAGACTTCCGTTGAGCGCCGCAGCCGCCCCGCCCGCGTCGCGGACCCGGGTCACCATCGCCGCCGCCGCCGCGCTGGACACGGCGATGCGCTCGTGCGTCGCTGTCGCCGCGGACCGGGCGAACCCGATCTGTTCGACCACACCATGCAGCCGTTCCCGAATCACCGCGCCGGTGTCGTCGATGGCCTCCTTCGCGCCCCGTCGCAACCGGGTATCGGCCAGCCGTTGCTCGCGCTCCGCGCCCAGAACCTGGTCCCGCACCTGCACACGAGCGTGCGCGAGTTCCTGCTCCCGCTCAGCGAGCGACGCGGCCAAGCCGGTGACATGTCGCGATGCCGAAACCAGGTCCGCGATAGGAGGTTCACCGGCCGTCACCGGCATTGCTCGCAGGAAGGCCCTCAACCCGCGTCCCCGAAGCCGCCATCCGGCCGTGTACCCGGCCGCCAGCGCCGCCACAAGAATGAGCAACAGCATCAGTCGAAACCTTCCGTCTGCCACGTGCGACTGCTGACCTGACCACCGTGCCCATCCCTGCTGTACCGGCGGCACCGGCAATGCCGGTGAGACCGGCGGCTCTCCGCAGGCGACGTCAGCTTCGACAACGAGCCCAACGCCATTAGGGAAAGCAGGCCCGCACCCGATCCGAGCCCGAGCTCCCTTGTCGGCGACGCGACTGGCCGGCCGCCGGGCCACGGTGGTGGCCTCCAACGTCCGACGACACCGGGAGTGATGGCACTGTCGATCACGCGGTGCACACACCACAGAGGAGCGCCGGCTGGACGGGCGTGGACTGTTGCCGGCGGGTACGAAGACTCATCCGGCCGCCCCGGGGTGCCGATGCTAACCGTGAAAGCGGACGGTATCTCGCGCCACCGTGCGGTCGCGGTGCTCGCCAGTCGCAAGCCGAGGGGTGCTGAACATATGCGCAACGATGTGCTCCGGTGGAGTATCGACTCGGGATGGTCGGCCCCGTTCCCGGCGGCTGAAGGCGACCGTACGGTGGTTCTGGCTTTCGGCTCTTCCGAGCTGACCACCGTTTCGCCCGCCCTCGAACAGCTGGTGGAGGCGTACCCGGACGTGATCATGGCGGGCGCCTCGACGTCCGGGGCGTTCGCCGATACCGAATTGTCGATCGATGGGCTCATCGTGTCGATCACGACCTTCGACTCGACCCGGGTACGGAGCCGATCGATTCCGCTCGTTCAGATCGATGACACCATCGATCTCGCGGAGGCCTTCGGCGATCTCGGCCGTTCCGCCCGGGCGGTAATGGTGATCGCCGACGGCAAGGCCGTCAACGGGGATCTTGTGGTGGAGCGGCTGTTCGGCGCACTGGCACCGGGCGTACCGATGTTCGGCGGCCTGGCCGGCGACGGCGCCCGGTTCGTCGACACATGGACGCTGGTCGACGGTAAGCCGCAGTCCGGGTACGGGACCATCGTGACCTTTCACGGCGATCGGCTGGAGGCCGGCTGGGGCGTCAGCGGCGGCTGGCACATCTTCGGGCCGCGGCGCACGGTCACCCGGTCCGAAGGTTGCGTGCTCTACGAGCTCGACGGCCAGCCCGCGTTGGAGCTTTACCGGCGGTATCTCGGCGACCGGGCGGACGGTCTTCCCGGAACCGCCCTGTTGTTCCCGTTGTCGGTCGCCGCGCCCGACCGAACGGTTCCGGTCGTGCGCACCGTTCTGTCGATCGACGAGGCAACTCAATCGATGACCTTCGCCGGACAGGTGCCGATCGGCTCCGTCACCCAGCTGATGCGGGCTAACCTGGACAACCTCATCGACGGAGCCGCCAACGCCGGCACCGCGGCTGAAGCCGGTGCCGGGACCGCTCTCGCGTTCGGCGTCTCCTGCGTGGGCCGACAGATCGTGCTCGGCGAACGTACCGAGGAGGAGGTCGAAGCCGCGTATGACGAGTTGTCGCCCGACACCACTTTCGTCGGCTTCTACTCGCACGGCGAGATCGGACCCAACAGCGACGGCCGGACGCAGCTGCACAACCAGACGATGACGATCATGACCTTGCGAGAGATGCCGTGACGTCCGATCAGCTCCCGGCCGGCGGCTTGCACGCACTCCTGCGCCGTCTGCGGTTGGACGAGCAGACTCCCCCGGCGCAGGAGTCCACGTGGCGATTCCTGCTCAGCCGGGTCTCGGCCGCTTACGACGACGCCGATCGCGAACGCTACACGTTGGAACGGTCCATCGATGTCGCCTCCGCCGAGATGGCCGAGCTCTACGAGCGCCTACAACGGCGCGAGGCAGCCGTTCGCGCCATCGTGGAGAACGCCGCCGAGGCGATCTTCACCGTCGAAGATGGGGTCATCACGTCGTTCAACCCTGCGGCCGAGCAGATGTACGGATGGGAGGGTGCGCAGGTCCAAGGGCGGTCCTTAGTGGAGCTGGTGGTTGAGCAGCAGTGGATTCCCCTCCCACCAGGCCGGGCACGATTCCCTGACCGGCCTGCCGAACCGCGCGCAGTTCGGCGAGTTGCTGGACGCCGCGCTGGCGTCGGCCCGGATCCGCGGAACGGAGATCGCCGTGCTGTTCTGCGATCTCAACCGCTTCAAGGTTATCAACGACAGTCTCGGACACCAGGCCGGTGACGACGTTCTGATCACCGCCGCCCGCCGGCTGCGCGCCGCAGTCCGCAGCGGCGACACCGTCGCACGGCTGTCCGGCGACGAGTTCGTCATCCTGTGCGAGGACGTCGACCGGGGTCGATGCGCGGACGACATCGCGGAACGCATCCACCACAACTTCACCAGCCCCGTTCACCTCGGGGATCAGCGAGTTCACGCCTCCTGCAGCGTGGGGATCGCCTACGGCTCCTCACACACCGCGGGCGAGATGTTGCGCAATGCCGACATGGCCATGTATCGCGCCAAGAGAAGCGAAATCGGGGCGAGCGCGGTCTTCGACGAAGCCCTGCACGGATGGGCCGCGCGTCGACTGGACGTCGAGAACGGGCTCCGCCAGGCTCTGCGACGCGGCGAGTTGCGTCTCCACTACCAGCCGATCGTGCGCGCCGGCGACGGCTTCGTCGAGCGCATGGAGGCGCTCGTTCGTTGGCATCGGCCCGGCCACGGCGTTCTCGGTCCCGCCGAGTTCCTCGAGATCGCCGGCGAGGCCGGATTGATGCCGCAGGTCGATCGATGGGTCCTGCGCCTCGCCTGCGCGCAGGCGGCCCAGTGGCAAACGCCGGTGCCCATCGCGGTGAACCTCTCCCCCATCATGTTCGCCCAGCCCGGAACGGCGGACCTGGTCACCGCGGCGCTCGCCGAATCCGGACTGCCGGCCCACCGGTTAGCGATCGAAATTCCCGAAACGCTGCTCGGGAACGACCGGCCCATCGTCACCGAGACCCTGAAGGCGATCCGCGCGTTCGGCGTCGAGGTGCACCTCGATGATTTCGGGGCGCAGTACTCGTCACTGGCCCGGCTCCGCGACTTCAAGATCGACGTTCTGAAGATCGACCGTAGCTTCGTCGCGAACATCGACGACCCCACCAACCGGGCGATAGTGCGAGCTGTCGCCGGCCTGGCCCGGAGCCTGGGCATCAGGACGGTCGCGGAGGGCGTGGAAACCGACGAGCAGCTCCGGGAACTCCAGGATGCCCAGTGCGACTTCGTCCAGGGCTATCTGATCGCACGGCCGATGACTGGGCAGTGGGCGACGGATTTCGCGGCCCGGGGCGCCGGATCCGTCGTACACCACCAGGCCGACCCCGCTGGGCGCGACCGGCACCCAGCAATCCGGTGACGGCCGAGACCTCATTCGCTGCCCTGTCCGAGAACGCGGCCGCCGTGGCCGAGGAGGCGATGGCCGCCGCCCGGCGCCACGGCACGGTCGTCTCGTTCGACCTCAACTACCGGCCCAGCCTGTGGGCCGGCATCTCGCCGGCCGTTTCGCCGGCCTCGACGCCGGTGGCATCGTCACGCAGGCGCTGGCCGACCTGCGCCGCGCGCCGGAGGCATTGTTCGACTCGGTGCATCAGGTCCGGATGCCGCGGTGGCACCGGGACCGGGTCGTGCTCATCGGCGACGCCGCGTGGTGCATGACGTTGTTCTCGGGCATGGGCGCCAGCTCCGGCATGATCGGGGCGGTGGCGCTGGGCGATGCCCTGGCCGGGTCACCCCGGTCGATCGAGAGTGCACTGGACGCGTACGAGCAGGAGATGCGCCCGCTCATCCGTAAGCACCAAGCCCTGGCGTACGTGAAGGCGCAGCTGTTCGTGCCGTCAAACGGGGCCGTGGCGCTGCTGCGGGCGGCCCTGCTCAAGGTCGTGTCCCGCTGCCGGTTGCACGCGTGGATCGGCCAGCCCTCCTAGGCCTGCTCGTGCCGGAACTCCGCGCGTACGGAGAGACAGGAAACCGCCATGCAGTCCAGCCCCTTGACCGACCTCGCCCGCAGACTGCTCGACGAGGCCCGCACAGCGACCAGCGCGCCGAGTTCCTCGTCGGTCAGGATGTTGCGGACGCCCGCCCAGACGGGCTCGCTGACGCCGGCTCCGCGGAAGCAGCGCACTGGCTGAAGCCGCCGCTGACGTCGTCGCGACCGTGTCTGGTCCACCCGCAAAACCAGGTGTTCCTCAGACCGACGGCACCGGGTCCACGCGGTCCCGCGCCGCACCGAGGCCCCTTCCTTACCACGTGATTATCCATCGGTCAGCAAAGGTGGGTGGTACAGGTCGTACGCGGTAGATCTGTGCCTCCCACCGCGCGGCCCGTCCTTCCATGATGGGGATCATGAGCAGAGTAAGCAGAATGAATCACATCGGGGTGCCGGTCAGCGATCTCGCGCGGTCGGTGAGGTGGTACGAAGACGTACTCGGCATTGTGCCGAACGGCGTGACGATCTCGGCCACGAACCCGGCGATCGGCGCGGTCGTCGAGCTGGAGAACCCGTCGATGCGGGCAGCGTTCGCACTGGCCGGGGACAACGTCCTGTTGGAACTCATCCAGTACGACAACCCGCAGCCGGAGCCCTTCGCCGGGCGCAATTGTGACGTCGGTGTCATGCACTTGTGTTTCGAGGTCGACGACCTCGACGCGGCGCACCGTGACCTGGTGGAGCTGGGCGTACACGTCAACGCCGATCCGGTCGTGCTGCAGGACGGGGACGGCGTCGAGGCGGGGACGCTGGCCGGAACGAAGATTCTGTATCTCCGCGACCCCGACGGCATTCAGCTGGAACTGTTCGAGCTGCCACACTGACGGTTGGGAGCGCCGAGCCGCCTTCGCCTGCGAGGAAGGACCTCTGCCGGCCCGTCGATGAAGCCTCGGCCTGCCCGGGGAGGCGAAAACCGGTGCCGTGGAACAACGGTTCGCGCAAAGATTCCTCCGGCTTGCCGCATCGACACGCTCGGTGCTGGCGCTGGCCGCGGCGGAGCCGACGGGCGACATCGCTCTGCAGCCGGGATGCCACCGCCGACCGAATGCCCACGCTCTACATGCGGGAGGATCAGCTGCTGGCGGAAGTTTGCCGCGTAGCTTCGGGACGTCTACCCGCAGGATGTCACCGCGCAGATGAAAGCCCGTCAGATCACGATCGTCTGCACCGCGGTCAGCGCCGTCCTCGAGACTCCGGCGGCGACCGGTGGGAAGCAGGGCCGAAGGGGCCGATCCAGCCCACGATCCCGGGCTGGAGACGCTGATCAAGCGGCGAAACACGTCGACGGCGTCACCGGTCCCGACGAGTACAGCGGAGTCACCGACGACAACCTCTTCACCAACCTGATGGCGGCCCGAAACCTGTGCTCGGCGGTCGCCGCCTGCGCCCGCCGGCCCGCGCAGGCGGCCCGTCTCGGCGTACGGCCGGAGGAGACCGAGTCGTGGCAGGCTGCGGCCGACGCGGCGCACATCCCCTACGACGACCGGCTCGGCGTGCACCAGCAGTCCACCGGTTTCACCCGGTACGCGCCGTGGGACTTCGCCCCGGAGCACCCGGGTGAGCCGCTGATGTTGCGGGCGCCGTACTTCCAGCTCTGTCGCCGTCAGGTGATCAAGCAGGTCGACCTGGTGCTGGCGATGCACTGGTGCCCGGAGGAGTTCACCGACGAGCAGAAGGCCTGCAACGTCGACTACTACGAGCGGATCACCGTACGGGCTTCCTCGCTGTCGGCCTGCACGCAAGCGGTGATGTGCGCCGAGACCGGCCACCTCGAGCTCGCGCACGACTACGCCTCCGAGGCGGCCCTGCGCGACCTGCACGCCAACGCCGGCCACGGGTTGCACCTGGCCTCGCTGGCCGGGGCCTGGTCGGCGATCGTCGAGGGGTTCGGCGGGCTGCGCGAGCAAGGAAGTGTGCTCGCCCTGGCGCCGCGACTGCCCGAGGGCATCACCGGTCTGCGTTTCCGGCTGCGTCGCCGCGGTCTGCGGCTGCTGGTGGAGGCCGGGCACGAGACGGTCCGCGTGACGTTGCTCGACGACACCGAGACCTGGTTGTCCCTGCGCCTCTACGACGAGACGGGCGAGCTGGCGTCGGGCGAGCCGGTTCACCGTACGGTCGTGCCGTTCAAGCCGTTGCTGGCCGCGCCCCGGCAGCCACCCGGCTATGCGCCGCAACGGGCCACGGCCGGGCCCGCATAGGGCACCCGGAACGCCACGGCCGGCCGCGGCGAGGAGGGTTCGGACCTGGTCAGGACACCAATGAGTCGCCGGGGCCGGCACTGCCCGCCGGATACTCCAGTAACGGAACCGCCCCGCCCTGCCAGGACGTCAGGACGGGCTCGACGATGCGCCAGCACTGCTCGGCGGTGTCGCCCCGCACCGACAGCGTGGGATCACCGTCGAACACGCCGCGCAGCACCTCGCCGTACGGTGGCAGCTCACCGGGGCCGAAATCGGCGCTCAGCGTGACCGGATCGATGACGTACGGATCGTCCGGACCATTGACGTTGACGTCGAGGCGGACCTGGTCGGGTCCGAAACCGATGCGCAGCCGGTCCGGTTGTTCATATCCGCGCAGCCCGTCCGGGACGTGCGGCGGTTGTCGGAAGGTGACGACCGCCTCCTTGCGCCGGCCGGCCAGGGCCTTGCCCGAGCGCAGCCGGAACGGCACGCCGGCCCAGCGCCAGTTGTCGACGGCCAGCACGATCTCGGCCAGCGTCTCGGTCTGCCGGGCGGCTTCGACACCGGGTTCGTCGGCGTACGCCGGCAGCCTGCGGTCGCCGATCGTCCCGGCCGTGTAGCGGGCCCGGCGGCTGGTCACCGCCGGATCGTCGTCCCACAGACGGGTGGCGCGCAGCACCTCGGCCTTGCGGTCGCGCAGTTCCCGGGCGTCCAAGCTGGGTGGGGCCTCCATGGCCAGCAACGCCATCACCTGCAGCAGGTGACTCTGGACCATGTCCCGCAGCGCCCCGGCGTGGTCGTAGTAGCCCGCCCGGCCCTCGAGCGCGAGATCTTCGTCGAACACGATGTCGACGCCCGCGACGTGGGCGTTGTTCAGCACCGGCTCGAAGATGCGGTTGGCGAACCGCAGTCCCAGGATGTTGAGCACGGTCGACTTGCCGAGGAAATGGTCCACCCGGTGGATCTGGTCCTCCGGCACCAGCCGGGCCAGCATCTCGTTGAGGGCGCGGGCGCCGGCGGCATCCGTGCCGAACGGCTTCTCCAGCACCAGCCGGGTCCCCGGGCGCAGCTCCGCCCCGCGTAACGCCGCACACGCCGCGACGGTGACGGCCGGCGGCAGGGCGAAGTAGATGACGACCCGGCCCGGGCAGGAGTCCAGCAGCCGGCGCAGCTCCTGCTCCTGCGTCACGTCCGCGCGCAGGTAGCGAGCCTGGTCGGCGACCGCGGCGGGCCGGGCACTGCCCCCGGCGGCGGTCGCGAACGAGTCGTGGACGCGGCGCCGCCACCGCTGATCGTCCCAGTCCTCCATGCCCGCGCCCACCAGCGACAGGTCGGGTGCGTCGGGGGTGGCGAGCAGCGCGGCCAGCCCCGGCAGGAGCAGCCGGGCCGTCAGGTCACCGCTCGCGCCGAGAATGAGCAGCGTCTGGCGGCCGGGGTCCGGGGTCATCATTGCTTCACCATGCCCGGGCACCGGGTCCGTTAAGCGAATGCGTCGGACGTTGTGCCCTTCTCCTCGCAGGTGCCCGCTCTCTGTCATGAGACCGTCGCAATTCCGGGAGAGACTGGATGCGTACGGCGGTAGCGCCGGACGACACAGCGGAGGTGACGACGTGACAACTGTTCCGAGCGTTCATGGCGCCGGATACTCGACGGCGGTGACTTCGAATGCGGCACTGGTTCGGGTGACCGGTGATATCGACCTCGACGTGATCGGCGAGTTGCGCGATGTTCTCGACAGTGCCGTGGCCCTGCGCCCCGTCGTCATCGTCGACCTCATCTCGGCCGGCACGATCGATTCGCTCGGTCTGGCCGTGCTAGCCGGCACCCGCGACGCCGCTCGCCGCCGCGGCGGCGACCTGTTACTGGTCGCTGCCGGCCACTTCACCCGGGGCGTCCTGACCGCCCGGCGCCTGCAGACGGCTTTCCGGGTCTTCGACACGGTGCCTCAGGCCATCACAGCGGCGTCCGCTCCTCGCTGACAACTACCGAGCGTTGTCACGTCCCGACACGGGCTGCGGCCGACGTCGCTGGAGCTCACCGGCAAGGCCAGAACCCGCGACAATTGATCATCGAATGCGGGCCACCCCGCATAGACCGAGACAGCGGCATCCGGCTCCGCGCCGGACTCACCGGTCTGGGGACGCCATCGGGTGAGCACCTGCAGTCCCGGATCGACCAGTTCGAGGCCGTCGAAGAAGCCTTCGATCTCGGCCCGGGACCGCACCCGCATGGTCATGCCTTGCCGCCGGTAGATCTCGGTCACCGCCGCCCAGGACTCGGGAGCGAAATCGCCGGCGAGGTGGGACAGGGCGACCGCCCTGGTAAGTGGCGAGCGTGGGGAAAGAACCACTTGCCGCATCGTCCTCGACGGTCACGACATGGTCCGCGACGTAGTCGCATACCGTGACACGCGCCGGTGATCGGGCCAGGGCCCTCGGCCGGACGTTGATCGAGGCTTACTTCCGCCTGGTCGGTGAGTTCCGTCGCCGGTCGCCCGTCTGCGACGGCCCATTCACACCGCACGGCCCCGAGGGCGGCCCGACTGAACCCGAGCGTACCGCCGCCGTCATGTCGGGTGACATGACAAGACAGTCCCGGGGTCAAGTCAGACCTGGGGGCGAACCGGTTCGAAGGGCATCCAGCCAAATGGGTAGGCGAATTCACATGGCGGTGGCCGCTTTGGCCGCTGTCGCTCTGGCCTCGGCGGGCTGCACGAGCCCGTCATCGGACCGCGACAACGGCGGCGACCACGCCGCCACGGGCGGGATCACGGCCCAGTCACAGACAATCGATCCGAACGCCGAGGGTCCCGCGCGCGAGATCGAGGGAGCACGGAAGGGCGGGCATATCGAGCTTCAGGCCGAGCAGACGCCGATCACCTTCGACCCGACGGACGCCTACGCCCTGGACACCAACGCCATCAGCAGACTGTTCCTGCGGACGCCGACCCAGCTCGACATCCGCAACGGCAAGCCGACCTTGGTGCCCGACCTGACCGATGTCGGCACGGTGTCGGACGACAAGCTGACCTGGACCTTCAAGCTCCAGCCAGGCATCCGGTACGAGGACGGCAACGAGGTCAAGGTCGAGGATCTGGCGTACGCGATCAAGCGCTCCTTCGCCCGCGACGTCTACGCGTACGGTCCGGCCTACCAGCTCCGGTACTTCAAGGACGGCCAGACCTACAAGGGTCCGTACCGGAGTGGTGACACCTATTCCGGCGTGGCGACCCAGGGCACCGATACCTTGATCATCCGCCTCGCCCAGCCGTTCGCCGATCTTCCCTTCTATCTGACGTTTCCGATGTTCACGCCGATCCCCCAGGCGAAGGACACCAAGCAGGAGTACCGGAACCACCCGCTCGCCACCGGCCCGTACATGTTCGACACCTACCGGGCCGGCTCCAAGCTGGTGCTCAAGAGGAACCCGAACTGGCAGCCGGAGACCGACCCGGTCCGCCACCAGTACCCG
This sequence comes from Paractinoplanes aksuensis, assembly GCF_024137025.1. GTDB lineage: Bacteria > Actinomycetota > Actinomycetes > Mycobacteriales > Micromonosporaceae > Actinoplanes > Actinoplanes aksuensis. The sequence goes on along the minus strand of NZ_JAMYJR010000038.1, from coordinate 172,459 downwards.
GACACCTTCACCTTCACTTGGGGCGGCGACAAGCTCAGGAGCCAGACCGCGGCGCTCGACAGCAACGGCGCGAACGCCAACACGATCAACTACGAAGCACTCGACGCCTCGCTGATCCCACGGCTCAAGGGCAAGGAGGCGCAGCTGCTCACCGGCCAGAGCTCATGCAACTACGTATTCCAGATGGACAGCCGCAAGATCCCGCTGGAGGTGCGTAAGGCGATTGCCAAGGCATTCCCGTACGACGCCAATTTCAAGGCCGAGGGCAAGAACGACTACGTCGCCGAACGTGCGAGCACCGTGATGCCGCCATCGACCCCGGGTTACCAGAAGTACCCCGCGGTTCCGGACCTGACCGGCACCGGTCCCGGTGATCCCGAGGGCGCCAGGAAGATGCTGGAGGCGGCGGGCAAGGTCGGCTTCGAGATCAGCTACTACTACGACAACACCAAGCCGATCCCGCAGCAGGTCAGCCAGGTTCGCGCCGATGCCCTGACCAAGGCCGGGTTCAAGGTCAAGGCGATCGGAGTGTCCACCGCCGACCTGCGTGCGAAGACGTTCGACTACACCGCCCCGGTGAACGCCGACCAGGGGCCCCGTGGCTGGTGCGCCGACTGGCCGAGCGGCATCTCGTGGTTCCCGGTGCTGTTCCGGTCCAACAGCGTCACCGACGGCATCACCTGGGGCGCGCTCAACGACAAGGAGTTCGACGAGAAGATCGACGCGGTCGCCGGCCTGCCGACCGAGCAGGCCACCCCGAAGTGGGCCGCGCTCGACAAGGAGGCCTTGGAGAAGTACGTCGCCCTGCCGCTGTACTACGACAAGTCCGCCATCGTCCAGGGCACCAACATCGGCAGGTCGGTCATCGACCCGACGAGCAGCCTCCCGGTGTTCACCAGCATGTACCTGAAGAGCTAGTGGCCGGCTGAACCTGAGGGCTGCGCCGTCTTGTCGGCAAGGTCCTGACCGGGCTCCGGGCGGCGAGGTATTCCGAGGTCACACTCGTGCCTCGCCGCTCCGCTCTTTCCACCGGACGCTACCGCCGCTGGACCAGCGGGTTCAATGTCTGTAGGGGCGCCGTACGATCGTGCCGGCTGCAGACGGATCAGGCGGTTCAGACGCTTCTCGATCTTGTCTATCACCTGAGGCGTTCGAAGGTTACCCATCAGGTCGCGGGCCTGCCGCCAGGCGGCGCGAGCGCCGGCCGGGTCGTTCAACGCGAGCGCGATGTCGCCCTGATTGAGCAGGGCCGAGGTCAGGCCCATCTGCCATCCGATCTGGCGGTACAGCTCGGTGGCTTTCTTCCAGTAGGTCAGCGCGGTGGAAAGGTCGCCGGCGGCACGATAGCTGTCGGCCAGCGCCTCATAGCTCAGGCCCAGCGCGTTGGCGTCGCCCAGCTGTTCCGCGATGAGCAACGCGCGGTTGGCCAGCTGCCTGCAGACGTCGACCTGGCCGAGGTTGGAGTGGGCCTCGGTCAGCACGGACAGCACGCCGAGCTCACCGGTCCGGTCGCCGAGTGACTCGAAGATGTCCCGAGCGCGGCCGAGCAGGACGACAGCCTCGGGGTCGTCGCCCTGCTCGACGCTCAACTGGCCCAGGTTGCGGTACACCAGGGCCTGCTCCGGGCGAAGTCCGAGGCTCGCGAAGAGGTCGAGCGACCGCCGCAGCAGGCGCGACGCGGAGTCGTAGCGGCCCCACATCATCTCGGCCCCGCCCAGGCTCCGGGTGGAATAGGCCCGGCCGAGGTCGTCCCCGGCTTCGGTGGTCGCCTCGAGACAGGCGCGCGCCATGGTGGTCCAATCGTGGTACCACCCCTCGCCCTGGTTGAAGCGTTGCAGGCTCAGCGCCAGTCGCCAGGCGGACGCCACGTGACCGTGGTCGAGCAGGCGATGGACCATGGCCCGCAGCACCTGCCGTTCGGCGCTGAACCAGGCTATGGCCTCGGCCGCCGTGCTCGGACGGATGGCGACTACGTCCGCGGACGCATCGGGCGGTTCCAGCACCACCGTGGGCGAGAGGAGAAGATCCGCCGCGTAGGCACTTTGCCGATAGTGGCTCGCGAGCCGCCGGAAGGCGTCCTCCCGGGCCGGGCCGTCCCCATGCGCACGGATCAGCTCGTGGGAATAGGCCCGAATGAGGTCGTGGGTAGCGAACCTTCCCGGCGACCGTTCCGTGAGCAGCCCCGTCCGCACCAGTTCGCCGGTCAGCGCCCGCGCCTCAGCCAGCGGCACGCCGGCCAGGCCGGCGATCGCCGGGACGGTGGCATCCGGCCCGGGGTGCAGGGACAGCAACCGGAACGTCCGCGCAGCCGGCGCACCGAGCATCCGGTAGGACCACGAGAAGATCGCCCGGATGCTGTTGCCCATGTCGTCGTCGGAGAATCCGTCCAGGCCGCCCTGAGCGTCCCGCAGTTCCCGGGCGATGTCGGTCAACCGGTGATCGGGATGGGCCAGAGCCCGGGCGGCCACCACCGCCAGCGCCAGCGGGAGCCGTCCGCACCGCGCCGAGATCTCGGCCACCGCGTCGGGGTCGGCCGACGTCCGGGTGTCTCCGATCCGCACGGCCAGGAACTGACGGGCGTCCTCGTCCGACAACACGTCGAGGGTCATGAGATGCGCGCCGTGCGCCGTGGCCAGACCCGTCAGCCGCTTCCGGCTGGTGACCAGCACCAGGCAGCCGGGAGCGCCCGGTAACAGCGGGCGCACCTGCTCGACGCTGCGCGCGTTGTCCAGGACCACCAGGATCCGGCGACCGGCCAGGACGCTGCGATACAGCCCGGACCGGGCACGCGGACTCGCCGGAATGTCGGAGTCGGAGACACCGAGGGCGTTGAGGAAAGCCCGCAGCGCCTCCTCGGGTGGCAGCATGGCCTGTTCGGGGTCGAATCCCTGCAGGTCGACGTACAGCTGTCCGTCCGGGTAGGTGCCGGCCAACTGGTAGGCCAGGCGGATGGCCAGAGTGGTCTTCCCGATGCCGGGGATGCCGTCGATGACCAGCACGGGCGTGGACACCTGGCTCATCACGTGTCCGTTGAGCAGACCGAGCGTCCGGCGTTGGGTCTCGTCGCGGCCGGTGAAGTGCGGCAGTTCGGCCGGCAACTGCGCGGGCAGCACCGCGCTGATGCCGGGGGGCCGGCTGATGAGAGTTCCGCCCGGTGACGCGATCGGGTCCGACGGGTCCGCGGCACCGGGGCCGGCTTCGCCCGCGCTCTGATCCAGGACGGTCTGATAAGCCTCGCGCAGCTCCTCGCGGGGATCGACGCCCAGCTCGTCGGCCAGTCGGCGGCGTACGTCGTGGTAGAGGGCGATCGCTTCGGCCTGCTGCCCATCGGCCGACAAGGCCAGCAGCAGCTGGGCCTGCAGCCCCTCGTCGAGCGGGCGGAGCTCGCTCACCCGCCGCAGGACGGGCAGGACGGGGCGTACGCGCTTCAGACGCAACGCCAGCGTTGCCGCCTCCCGCACCAGGTCGGCGCACTCATGGTCGATCAGATCGAACGCCCGGTGGTCGCCGGAGGCAAGCTCGGCCGCCCCGCCACACGGTCCCCGCCACAGATCGAGGGCCTCCTCGTACGCCGCCATAGCCTCGGGCCGCTGCCCGGCCGCTTCCTCTGATCGGGCCTGCTCAGCCAGCTGACGCAAGCGCAGCAGGTCGAGATCCCCGGGGCCGACCCGCATCCGGTAACCGGCGGCGTCACCCAGCAGCCAGTGTCCGGGCGACCGGGCCGGAAGGCCGGGTTCGAAAAGGCGCCGCAACGCGCCCACGTAGCGGTGCACGACGTTGACGGCGCTCGCCGGCGGTCGCGGACCCCACAGCACCTCGACGATCTCGCCGACGCCCACCGGCTGACCCGCCTTGGCCAGCAGCAGGGCCAGGATCAGGCGCTGCTGGCGGGCTCCCGGATCGAGTTGCATGCCCTGCCGACGGACCCGCAGCGGGCCCAGCACGCCGAAGGACAACGATGCGCCGCCGCCGCTCAAAGGCACGGAAGAACTCCCTAGGTCGGCCCGGCCCTCAGCTTACCGCCGAGCCGGTGCGGGCCGAGCCGACCGCATCCCCCGACGATCACCGCTGCTCTCACTGCCGACTGAGCGAGTGGGTCGAGCGGATCATGTCCGCCGCCTTCTCGCCGATCATGATCGTCGCGGCGTTGGTGCCGGCCGAGACGATCCGGGGCATGACGGAGGCGTCGGCCACACGTAAACCGTTCACCCCGAGAACCCTCAGCTCGGGATCGACCACGGCCTGCGCGCCGCGGCCCATGGCGCAGGTTCCGACCGGGTGGTGCGAGGCTCCCGTGCCCCACTGCAGATAGTGACGGAGGCCACCCGGCTGCCGCACGTTGTGACCGGGCAGCACCTTGGGCCGATGCCACGGCGCATCGATGAACGTCAGCAGCATGTCGGGGCCCGGCTGCGTGGCCGCGCTGCGCCACGACATCGAGGCCTCGGCGTAATTCTTCCGCGGCGACGGGATCGGCCGCGCGGCCTCGAAGACCAGGCTGACCACGGGGTGGTCGTGCAGGTTGCGGCCGACGCCGGGAAGGTGCTGCGCCACCGGGACGCCCAGCCGGTCGAGTTCGGCTGCGTCGCCGATGCCCGACATCATCAGCAGCCGGGGCGAGTCCACTGCGCCTGCACTGAGCACGACCTCTTCGTTCGCGGAGGCGACCATTGCCTGGTCGGCGTGCGTGTACTGCACCCCGGTGCACCCACCCTTCCCGAGGACCAAGCGGTGCACGCGGGCACCGGTGACGATGGTCAGGTTGGGCCGTTCGTCGGCGACCGGATGCAGATACGCGACCGCGGTGCTCTGCCGTCTTTCGTCGGCGACGGACAGATCATGCCACCCGACACCTTCGGCGATCGCGCCGTTGACGTCCTCGGTGAAACGGTGACCGCCGGCTGTCGCCGCGTCGACGAAGGCGCGGGCCAGCGGGCTGGGATCGGCCACGGGTGCCGGCCGCATGGGCCCGTCGTCTCCCCGGAGGGCCGGATCGCCGCCGTTGACGGTCTCCATCCGGCGGAAGTACGGCAGCACCGAGGCGTAGTCCCAGCCGTCGGCCCCCTGTTCGGCCCAGCCGTCGTAGTCGGCCGCGTGACCGCGCCGGAACATCATGGCGTCGATGCTGCTGGACCCGCCGAGGGTGTGTCCTCGTGGCCAGGCATGGACAGCATTGCCGGTACGGACTTGCGGGACAGTGACGTACGAGTAGTCGACCACGCTTCCCCGCAATGCAGGCCAGGCCGAAGGCACGGCGATCTGCGGCAGTGTGTCGGCCCGCCCCGATTCGAGCAACAGCACCCGCACGCGCGGGTCCTCGGACAGGCGGGCGGCGATCACCGAACCGGCCGAGCCCGCGCCGACCACGATGAAATCGTGGTGGTTGACCATATGACCACTGTCGCCCGGCGCCAGCCAACCCCTTTGCCGATCCTCGCCTCCGGCTTTGACCACCGATGACGTAGGCCCCGCGAGACACCCGGCGCGGTCAATCGAAGCGGGACACTGCGGTGAGCTTGCTCAGGACGGCATGCAACTGCTCCGTGTCCTCGATCGACAGGCCGAGATGCTCGCGCGCGGCTGACGACACCGACTCGACCCGCCGGCGCAGGGCCTCGCCCTCTGACGTCACGGTGACAATGACCTTGCGCTCGTCGGCCGGGTCACGCTCGCGGCGCAGGTAGTGCGCAGCTTCGAGTCGTTTCACCAGGGGCGACAGGGTGCCGGAGTCGAGATGTAGCAGATCGCCGAGCCGGCGGACCGAAAGCGGACCGTGCTGCCACAGAGCGACCAGAACCAGGTATTGAGGGTGGGTCAGGTTCACCTCGGCCAGGAGGGGCCGGTAAAGCCCCACGACGTGCCGCGTCGCTACGGACAGCGCGAAACACACCTGGTTCTCCAGGGCTAGCGCATCCATTGGACCTCCTCCGCGTAATGCAATATATCGCTGACCTTCACCAGAGACAAACGTCGCGGGATTGATCCCGGCGGCATGTCATCCGTCGGTTCAGGCGTGACCGACAACCTCGAAACCCGCCCGTGGAAAGCCGCCGATCTGACCGCCCTTCGCGCGGCCGAACCCCTCTTTCCGCCTGACACCTACCCTCGCCGTTTCGTCGCCGGTAGCCGGCAGCTGCGGCCCTTGCATCGCAAGGTGCAACACCAGCTGGCCGAGCCGGAGCACCGGTGGACCGGCCAGGTAGCGCTGACCGGCGATCGGCTGGTCGCCCTGGCCGAGTGCTCGTGGGATCCGGCCGATCCCGGTACGGGCACCCTCGCGGTCAATGTGGCCGAGGCCTGGCGCAATGGCACGCTCGGGTACCGGGTGCTGCACGAACTGGTCGGGCGGTGCGTGCGGCTGGGGATCACCACCTTCGACCTCGACTATGCGGCATCCAACGTTGCCCTGCAGTCAGCCGTCGACGCCATCGCCACCGAAACGGGCGTACGCTACACGCTGAGCGGGGTGACCCGGGCCGGCATCGGGCATCTGACCGTCCGGGCCGAGCACTGACCGGTCCGGCCGAGACTGCACGTGGCGTAGGATTCGGGGATGGCAAGCCCCTCCCGCCCGGAACGCCGGACGCGTTCCGACGGCGAACGGAGTCGGCTGGCCATCCTCGACGCCGCGGTTGCCCTCACCACCGTGCTGGGGCTCGAAGGCCTGTCGATCGGGCGCCTGGCCGACCACGTCGGCATCAGCAAGAGCGGGTTGTACGCCCACTTCGGCTCCAAGGAGGAGCTTCAGCTCGCCACCATCCGCACAGCCGAGCTGGCGCACCGGCGCGACGTCGTGAATCCCGCGTTCGCTCGACCCGATCCCCTGTCACGCCTGAGATCCCTGTGCGAAAACTTCCTCGATCATCTGAAAGATGATCTGCTGCCCGGCGGCTGCTTCTTCGTCTCGGTCAACGCGGAGTTCGACGCTCGTCCGGGCGCGGTCCACGACCGGCTCGCCGAACTGCACACGGCCTGGCTGCAAGTGCTCGAGGAGCAGTACGCCGCAGCGCAGGCGGCTGGCCTGCTCAGCCCGAAGACCCCACCTGATCAGGCCGTTTTTGAGCTGAACGCCTATCTGCACATGGCCAACAACATGTACGTGCTGTACCGCGACGCCGACTACCTCGAACTGGCCCGGCGCAGTGTCGCCAACCGCCTGGGCATGCTGAGCTCGACCAGAAGCCGGCCGGTCACCGAGGCGTCACACTAAGGTCGCATTCGCCACCGGGTCGCCCGGGTAGTACCCCAACGAGCTGTCCAGAGGTCGTCCCTTGGCGCCGGCCGCTTGAGCCTGCAGGGTGAGGATGTCCGTCATCGACGCCACCGAACGGGCGAACCCGCCGGCCGTCTCGCCGCTCCACAGCGCGGGAACGACGGCGATTCCCTGGTCGGCCCGGAGCCCCCGCACGTCCTCGCGCCAGCGTGGCCACAGCAGATCACCGTAGAAGTGCGGAAGATCGCCCGACACACACCAGGCGAGCCACTCACTGTGTGACATCTTCATCCTCGCCCAGTTCAGCGAGGGGGGATCGAAGTAGATGACCTCGCCCGGCACCCCCGGCCGACCGGGGCCCGGTCGCAAGCCGTTGAGAAAGAAGACTCCTCCCAGCACGTCGTGCGCCACGATCAGGCCCGCCGTCGGTGTCCAGGTCCGATCGAGCAGGGCAGGAAAGTCATTGACCTCGCCGAGGCTGGGCAGTCCGAACTCGGCACACGGCGAACCACCGAAGATCCGGAGCCAGCCGTCGTACAGCAAGATGCCGCTGCAGTTGAGGGCGACGGCACCGAGCGGTGAACTCGCGGCGACCTGAAGCTGCTGCAGACCGGCCCGGGCCAGCGCCCGGTCCGGCGGAAGGATCCTAGGCGCGGCGAAGCTCCGCATCAGCACGTCCGACAGCGCCCGCCAGGGAGCGCCGTCGTCCTCGGCCGGATCGAGATCGCTCATCAACCGGTCACCCCGGAAGCCTTGTCAAGGATCGGCTCGGAAGTTGCGTGTCCCATACTCGACACGACGAAGCGAAGTGCGGGAAAGTTCAGAGCCCGGCCGGTGGCTGTTCGGGCGTCGTCTCGTCGAGGCCGGCCAGGCTGTCCTGGACCTTGGCAACATCCGGCACGTGCAGGTGACGCAAGAGGTCCAGCGCCTCCACCCACGCCGCGCGAGCGGCGGCCCGGTCACCCAGGGCGAGCGCGGACTCGCCCAGCGAGTGCAGGCATCCGGCGGCATTCATGCGCCAGCCGGCCTGCCGGAACAGCTCAGCTGCCCGCTTCCGGGACACCAGTGACGCCCGCAGGTCGCCCCGGAACAGGCAGATCTCGGCCCGGGTCTCGTGACCGAGCGCCTGAGCGCTGGGGTTGCCCAGCGCCTCGGCGATGGACAGGGCACGGTCAGCGAGGTCCATCCCCGTGCCGAAGTCGCCCTGACGGCCGTGCGCACCGGCCAGACAGCTGAGCACGTTGACCTGGTCGGACAGCTCGCCCAGCGATTCCGCGACGCGCAGGGCGGACTCGAAGTATCCGACTGCCTCGGCATATTCCTTCCGGTGGACACTCACCTGTCCGAGATTGCGGTACACCAACGACTGCTCGCGTCGCAATCCCAACCGGTCGAACAGCGCGAGCGACTCTCCGAGGTGCCGAGCCGCAGCCGTGAGGTCCCCCAGTTCGATCTCCGGACCCGACAGGCTGCGCAGCATGTGCGCCCGGCCGAGGTCGTCGCCGGCTTCGATGGCCGCTTGCAGGCAGGTTCCGGCCAGCGCGGTCCAGTCGTACCACCAGCCCTCGCGGTGGCACAGCCGCTGCACGCTCAGCACCAGTCGCCAGGCCGAACCGGCACGTTTCTCGTCGATCTCGCGCTGGACCACTGCTTTGAGGACCAGACGCTCTGCGCTGAACCACTCCATGGCATCGGTGGCAGTGGCCAGGCGGGCCGTTGTCACGCCGTCCACTGGTTCCGGTGGGTGCACCGCGATGGTCGGTCCCAGCAAGAGGTCGGCCGCGTAGGCGGTCTGCCGGTAGTGGCCGACCAACCGGTGGAACGCTCGTTCCCGGTCGTTGTCGTCCTCGTGCAGCCGTACGAGCTCGTGGGCGTAGGCCCGGATCAGGTCGTGCGTGGCGAACCGGGACGGCTGGTGCTCGGCCAACAGACCCGTCCGCACCAGCTCACCGGCCAGGGTCCGCGCCTCGGCCCGGGACACACCGGCCAGGCTGGCCATCGCCGGCACCGTGACGTCCGGCCCTGGATGCAACGACAGCAAGCGGAACATCCGGGCCGCCGCGGCCCCGAGCATCCGGTACGACCACGAGAAGATCGCGCGCAGGTCGTTGCCCATGTCATCGCCGGCGAAACCGTCCAGGCTTCCCTGCGCGTCCCGCAACTCGCGGGCGATGTCGCCCAACCGGTAGTCGGCATGGATCAGGGCCCGGGCCGCCACCACCGCCAGCGCCAACGGAAGCCGCCCGCATCGTTCGACGATCTCGTTGACTGCCGCAGGCTCGGCCGTGATCCGCGCCGCTCCCACCCGGGAGAGCAGGAACGTCCGCGCGTCCTCGACCGACAGCACGTCCAAGGTCAGCAGGTGCGCGCCGTTCGCCGTGGACAGCCCGGTCAACCGTTTACGACTGGTCACCACTACCAGGCAACCCGGCGCGCCCGGTAGCAGGGGACGCACCTGCTCCACATCACGGGCGTTGTCCAGCACCAGCAGGAGGCGACGTCCGGCCAGCACACTGCGGTAGAGACCCGGCCGTGCGTGATGACTCGCCGGAATCTCGGCGTCCGGCACGCCCAGCGCGTTCAGAAACCCCTGCAGGGCTTCGGCCGGAGACAGAGCCGCCTGGCCGGGATCGAAGCCCTGGAGATCCACGTACAACTGGCCGTCGGGATAGGCATCCTTCAACTGGTGGGCCAGGCGAATGGCCATCGCCGTCTTCCCGATTCCCGGAATGCCGTCGATGGCCAGCACCGGCATCGTCGCGTGGGCCAGCACATGACCGTTGACCAGGCCCAGCGTCCGCCGCTGAGCCTCGTCCCGGCCGGTGAAGTGGGGCAGATCCGCCGGCAACTGCGCCGGCAACACCGCGGTCGACGCCGGCGGCGTGTTCGAAGCTGGGCCTCCGTCCTCGCCCGGCGATCCCGGCCGGTCCGCGCCCTGCGACAACAGCAGCTGGTACGCCTCGCGCAGTTCCTCGCCCGGGTCGACCCCCAGCTCGTCGGCCAGCCGGCGGCGGATGTTCCGGTACACCGCGATCGCCTCGGCCTGCTGACCATCGGCCGACAGGGCCAGCAGCAACTGGGCCTGTAACGCCTCGTCCCACTCACGGTGCTCGGCCACCCGCCGCAGGAACGGCAGAACGGCCCGGGTGCGATTCTGGCGCAGCGCGAACGCCGCGGCCTCGCGAGCCAGGTCACCACACTCATGGTCGACCACGGAGAAGGCCAGGTGGTCGCTCGATGCGAGTTCGGCCGCCCCTCCGCACGGTCCTCGCACGAGGCTCAGGGCCTGCTCGTAGGCAGTCATCGCCTCGGCGACCTGCCCGGCGGTGACCCGGGACCGGGCCTGCTCGGCCCGGTCCCGCATTTCCAGCAGGTCGAGGGTGGTCGCCTCGACCTGCATCCGGTAGCCCGCAGCGTCTCCGAGCAGCCAGCTCCCGGCCGTCCGGGCCGGCAGGCCGGGCTCGAGCAACCGGCGCAATGCGCCCACGTAGCGGTGCACGACGTTGACGGCGCTACGCGGCGGACGCTCGTTCCACAGCACCTCGACGATGTCACCGACGCCGACCGGCTGACCCGTGTTGGCCAGCAACAGGGCCAGGATCAGGCGCTGCTGCCGGGCACCCAGGTCCAGCTCGACACCGTGACGCCACACCTTGACCGGACCGAGCACACCGAAACGGATGCCAGTCACGTCATCGCTGTCCAGCATCACGAGCCCGGACCGCCCTCGGTGAGGTCGTTCCGCTCGGCGGCCCCGCCCGTCCTACGCGAACGGCCGACACTTGTCGTGTGCGGACCTGGGCGGCTCACGCGCCGACCTGCCCCAAAGAGCAGTTACCGTACGTGACCACCTGTGCTCACCTTTCAGAAATGTTCCACCAGCCGACCGCTCTTTCCAGAGGTTACACACTACGTACGGTTTTCTCGGCCGCCGATCAGTCCTTGGACTGTCTACACGACAGATCTCGGTTTTCGCGAGTCGATCGGCCAGGCCGAAGGCTCCGACCAGGACGGTCACCCGACGACAAGGTCCGATGTCCAGCCGATCCACCTCGATTACAGTCATCACGCATCGTGTTTCTGAGGGGAACGCTCGCGTCAATGGACATGACGGTCTGTGAGCGGCCTCAAACCTCGGCCACGGCCCGCAGGATGATGTCGGCCACCGCCTGCGGCTGCGACATCGGTAACGCGTGGGACGCGCCCGGAACCTCTACCGCCTCCCGGGCGTTGGCCCGCTCCGCCATGAATCGGAACGACTCCAACGGGATGGCCCGGTCCCGTTCCGGCGAGATGAACCAGGACGGAACCATCTTCCAGGCCGGTTCAGCCGACCCCTCGGCGAAGGCAGCCGAGTTCGCCGGCCGCTGGGTGGCCGCGGCGAGGGCGGCGTCGGCCGCCGGCACATCCGCGGCGAAGTGCTCGTGGTAGGCCTCCAGCCGCACATAGAGGTCCGTCGTGCCGTCGTCCAGCGGCACCTCGTGCAGGTGCTCGCCCAGCGTCGCGCCCGGGAACCGGCCGGTCAGATCCGGGACGGTCTCGCCCCGGTCCGGCGCCAACGCGGCCACGTACACGAGGGCCTTGACGTTCTCGTTGCCGGCGGCGGCGTTGGACGCCACCGCACCCCCGTAGGAATGACCGGCCAGCACTACCGGCCCCTCGATGGTGGCCAGCAACGAAGCGACCGCGGCCGCATCGCCGGACAAACTCCGCAGCGGATTGCCGGCCGCCAGCGTCCGGTGCCCGGCGGCCAGCAGCCGGGTGATGACACCGTTCCAGCTGGCCGACTCGGCGAACGCACCGTGGACCAGAACGATGGTGGGTTTCATGTGCTTCTCCCTGTAGGCGAACGGCACCGCGTCCTGGGCGGGACGCTGTGGGCTCCACGGTCCCCGCCCGCACCGGCCTGCGAATCAGTCATTCGCCTGCGGTACGGCCGGTGATCGCGGCGGAGCCGGCGCCCGACCCCGTCAGAAGCCGTCCGGGGCCACCGACTGTCGCGAGGAGCCCGGCCCGTGGCCGTCGTGGTGGCAATGCCGTGCTTGCGCCCGGTTCAGGTCGCTCAACAGGTGTGCGGCCGGGTCGCCGCCCGACTCCTATGTCACTTCGGTGTCACAAATCCGGAAGTTCGTCCTCCCTACGGTCGAATCGGGCCGCGCCAGCGGCCGGTCGCCGCCCAGGGGAGCCGAACTGCGATGTCCAGTCCCGAGGCCGCCCACGACGACCAGCTGCGGGAACTGGTCGACCGGCACGGCCCACGGCTGGCCCGGTTCATCTCCGTCATGGCGTTCACCCAGGACACGGACGACCTGGTCCAGGAAACGATGATCAGAGCCTGGCGGAACCTGGACGCGATACCGACCGATGACCAGGCCGGCCGTCGGTGGTTGTTCACCGTCGCCCGCCATGTGGTCATCGATGAATGCCGCCGGCGGCGGGCTCGCCCGGTACAGGTCGATCCACCCGGCGACTGTGTCACCGCGGACGACGAGACCGCATCCACCGCCGTCGCCAATGTCGCCCTGCGCGAAGCTCTGTCCCGGCTGAGCAAGGCCCACCGGGAGGTGCTGACGGAGACCTTCGTCGAGAACAGGTCCCCGGTCGAGGTGGCGGCGCGTCTCGGGATTCCGATCGGAACGGTCCGTTCCCGCCTGCATTACGCCCTCCGGGCCCTGCGGGACGCCGTCATCAGCTGAGGGGTCAGCAGCCAGGCGCGTTCGATCGGGTGCTTCAGGTGGGGCAGATGACTGCCGGCAGCAACGTGACGACGACGGCCGCAGCGCATCGGTTGCAGGGCTTCGGCCGTGATGACGGGGACGGCCCCGCCGCTCAGAAGTGCTTGACGCGGATCAGGTCGGCCGCCTTCTCACCGATCATGATGGTGGCCGGGTTGGTGTTGACGCTCACGATGCGGGGCATGACGGAGGCGTCGGCCACCCGCAGCCCGTCCACGCCGTGCACGCGCAGCTCGGGGTCGACCACGGACTCGGCGCTGACGCCCATGGCGCACGTGCCGACCGGGTGGTAATAGGTGCCTGTACCTCGGCGCAGGTACTGCCGCAGCTCGGCCGGGTCCCGCAGGTCCGCCCCGGGCAACACCTCGGCGCCCCGCCAGCCGTCGAACGGCCCGGCGGCTGCGATCGCCCGGGCGACCTCGATCCCTTCGACGAGGCGGCGGCGGTCGGACTCGGTAGCCAGGTAATTGGGGTCGATCAGCGGCGCGACGCCCGGGTCGGCCGAGGCGAGGCGCACCGTCCCGCGCGAATCGGGCACCGTAGCGACGCCAAAGGTGAAACTGTTCGGCGGCACCGCGAGCGCCGGCGGCGCGAACGGCACGTGGATGAACATGATCTGCATATCGGGCCCCGGCAGAGCGGCGTCGCTGCGCCACAGCATCGAGGTCTCGGCGTGGTTGCTCAGGCCGCCCGGGATCGGCCGGGTCGCCTCGTAGATCACGCTGACCAGCGGGTGGTCGTGCAGGTTGCGGCCGACTCCGGGCAGGTTCTGGGTCACCGGGATGCCGAGCCGGGTGAGGTCTGCGGCGTCACCGATACCCGAGTACATCAGCAGGCGCGGCGAGTCGACCGCGCCCGAACTGACCACGACCTCGTAGTCCGCGTAAGCTGACGTCTCGGCGCCGTCGCGCGCGAAGGCGACGCCGATGCAGCGCCCGCGCTCGATGATCAGCCGGTGCGCGCGAGCCCCGGTGAAAACGGTGAGGTTGGGTCGTTCTTCCGCCGGGCGCAGGTACGCGACCGCCGTGCTCTGCCGCTGACCGTCGGCGATGGACAGCTCGTGCCAGCCCACCCCCTCGCCCACCGCACCATTGAAGTCGTCGGTGCGCGGGTGACCGGCGGCCACCGCGGCATCCACGAAGACCTGCGACAGCGGGTTGGCGTCGGTGGCGATCGACGGCCGCATCGGTCCATCGGTTCCCCGGTACGCCGGATCGCCGTGGCCCGCCGTCTCCATGCGGCGGAAGTAGGGCAGCACCGACGCGTAGTCCCAGCCGTCGGCGCCCAGCTTGGCCCACTGGTCGAAGTCGTTGGCGTGACCGCGCAGGTACACCATCGCGTTGATGCTGCTGGAACCGCCGAGCGTGTGGCCTCGGGGCCAGTTGTGCACGGCGTCGTCGAACCCGGGCTGCGGGACGGTGACGTACGCGTAGTCGACGGCGCTGCCCCACAGGGCCGGCCACGCCGGGGGCGCCGAGATCTCGGGCAGGTTGTCGGCCGGGCCTGACTCGAGCAGTAGGACCCGGACCCGAGGGTCCTCGGACAGGCGAGCCGCAATGACGGCTCCGGCCGAGCCCGCGCCGACCACGATGAAGTCGTAGTGAGTTGTCATGCCATCAACGCTGGCCATGCGTCACCGTGGGTGGTTGACGAATTCCGCCCACGCCTTTGACCTGGGGCGACTGAACTTCTGCGCCGTCCGTGCGTCGAACCTGACGTGACATCCTCCGTTGTTTCCTCGCCGCGGCCCCGCGCGGGCCACCCCGCGTCCTGCGGTGCTGCCGGGCCGGCGGCCCGCGCGACGCTGGGTCCGTTGACGGTGACCCGGGTGGGCGGGGAGCCACAGATCGTGCGCCGTCGGCCGGAACCGGTCGGCCGGCTCAAGCTCGGCTTGCTGCTGCACGGCACCGCCACCGTCAGCCAGAGCGGCCATCAGGTGAGGCTCGAGCCTGAGCAGATGGCCCTGTACGACCCGGCCCTGCCCTATGACATCCAGCTGGATCAGCGATGGTCGTTCCTGGTCCTCACCTTTCCCCGGGACGGTCTGTCGCTGCCCTCGAACTTCGTGCGCCGGGCCATGCGACAGACTCATCCGTTCAGTGCGGGTCCAGGCGCGGTGCTGGCCGGCTTCGCGGCCGCCGCACTACGTCAATGCGGTCTGGATGGCACCTGCGCCACCCGTCTGGGCGAGGCGGGACTGCATCTCATCGCCGGGGCTCTCGCCACGACGACGCCCGACGACGGCACCGCAACGGCCGACACCCAGCGGCAGCAGGTGCTGGAGTACGCGCGGAAACACCTGTCCGAGGCGGATCTGACCCATGACCGCGTGGCCGCCGCGTACCGGATGGCTCCCCGCACCCTGCACCGGCTGTTCGAGCACGAGCCGCACACGGTGACGGAGTACATCCGGCTGCAACGGCTGGAGGCGGCGCGCCGCGATCTGGCCGCCCCGATGCTGAGCCATCTCAGCATCGCGCGGGTGGCCGCCCGCTGGCAGTTCAGCAGCCAGGCCCATTTCACCCGGGCTTTCCAGGCCCGATTCGGGGTGGCGCCCTCGACGGTCCGGGTGAGCTCCCTCTCGTCCGACCATCCACGGGCAGGCTCCTGACTTGACAGCTCCTAGGAAAGAGCTTGCAATATATTGCATGCCGGATGCCGTGGCGTTGCGTGATCGGGCCTTTCGCGCCATCTGCGACGCGATCATGGCCGGCTCGCTGCGTCCCGGCACCGAGGTCAGCGACACCGGCCTGGCCGCGTGCCTCGGGCTCGACCGGGCTTCCGTCCGGCAGGCCCTGATCCAGCTCGAACAGGCGGAGCTGGTCCGGGTCGAATCCGGCCGGTACACGATGGTCAGCCCGGGCGACCTCCACGCCAGCCGGGTGGCCCACTCGGTGATCACGGCCATGCACGAGCTGGCGGCCCAGGAGGCCGGCCCCCGGCTCACTCCCGCCGACCTGGACGCCATGCGCCACGCCAACACGGTCTTCGACCGGGCCCTGCGGGCCGACGACGTGGACGCCGCCATGGCCGCCGACGACCGTTTCCACGGGGTCGTGCTCGCCGCTTCCGGCAATGTCCACCTGCGTACGGTGCTGAAGCAGTTCACCCCGACCTTGCGCCGGATCGTCAGAATGCGGTTCGCTTCGCTGAGCGGCCGCGACTCGGTGCTTCAGCACGAGCACATCGTCGAGCTGTTCGCGGCCGGTGACCTCGACGGCGCAGTCGCCGCTACCCGCACACACTGGCAGACCCTGGCCGTCCTGCTGGACGTCCTGGGTTCCGGCCCGGACCCGGCCTGAGGACAGATCATGGACGAACTTTTCGGCCGCGAGGTGGAGCTGGCCCGCATCGCCCGTTTCATGCAGTCGGTGCGCGACGGCGGCGACGTCCGGTTCGTCCACGGCGAACCCGGCGTCGGCAAGTCGGCGCTGCTGGCGGCGGGCGCCCGGCTGGCCGAGGAAGCCGGCCTGCGGGTCCTGCGGGCGGCCGGCTCCGAGTTCGAGGCGGACGTCAGTTACTCCCTGCTCAACCAGCTGCTCCTGCCGCTGCACGACGAGATTCAGCGGCTCCCCCCGGCGCTGCGGGACGCCCTCCTGGTCGCCCTCGGCTTCGCGCCCGGTCCGGCCCCCAGCGCGCTGCTGGTCGGCAACGCCGCGCTGTCGCTGCTGACCATGGCCGCGCGGAGCACACCGGTGCTGTTGATCGTGGATGACATCCAGTGGGTCGACCGGTCCAGCGCCGTCGTTCTCGGTTTCGTGGCCCGCCGCCTGCCGGGGTCGCCGGTGGGCGTCATCGCCTCCTCACGCACCGGCACGACCAGCTTCCTCGACCGCCAGGGCCTGACCGAGGTGACGGTCGAGCCGCTGTCCCGCGAGGCCTCCGAACGCTTCGTGGCAGCCCACCACCCGGGGATGCCCGCCCGCGACCGGCAGCGCCTGCTCGATCTGGCCCAAGGCAACCCGCTGGCGCTGGTCGAGCTGCCGGCCACGCTCGCCGGCACCCGCGGCAGCCGTTCCGACCAGGCCGACGTGGTGCCGCTCAGCGACCGCCTGCAGGACATCTTCACCGCACGGATCGCCGGCCTGCCCGACGCCACCCGCCTGCTGCTCCTGCTGGCCACCTTCGAGGGCAGCGGCGAGGTCCGGGCGCTGCGCGACCTCGCCGACCTGGCCGACCTGGCTCCGGCCGAACGGGACCATCTGGTGCGGGTGGACGACGAGCGGGGCCGCATCACGTTCCGCCATCCGCTGATCCAGTCGGCCATCGTCGCGCGGTCCACCCACGAGGAGCGTCGCCACGCCCACCTCGCGATCGCCGCCGCCCGGCCCGGCGAACCGGAACGCCGCGCCTGGCACCTGGCGGCAGCGACCGCGGGCCCGGACGAGGCGGTGGCCGAGCAACTCGAGGAGGCCGCGCGGCGGGTGCTGCCCCGTGACTCCGTGGCGGCCATCGCCATCCTCGTCCGTGCGGCCGACCTGAGCGCCACGGCCGAGGACCGAGCCCGGCGGCTGGCCGAGGCGGCGTACATCGGCGCCGAGGCCGGCGGCGCGGGTGACGCCGGCACGCTGCTGGCCGACGCCACCGCGACGAGTCCCGGCTCGGCCGGCTCGCTGCACGCCGCGAGCGCGGCCGCGCTCCTGCTGATCAACGGCGACGGCGACGTGCAGACCGCCCACCGCCTGCTGGCCGGCGCGATCGAGACCGGCGGGCACGGCTGGCGGGCCGACGACCCGGCTCTCGACGAGGCGATGCAGACGTTGCTCCTGCTCTCGTGGTACGCGGGCACGCCGGAGCACTGGGCCGTGTTCCACCGGGCCATGGCCCGGTTCACCCCGGCCCCACCCGACATTCTGGCCGTGATGAGCCGGACCTTCCCCGACCCGGTCCGCACCGGCACCGCGGCCCTGCCCGACCTCGAAGCGCTGATCGCCACCCTGCCCGACGAGACCGACCCCACCCGGGTCATGCGGATCGGCACCGCCTCGGCCTACGTCGACCGGCTCGGCGAGAACCGCGAGCACTCGTGGCGGCTGGTGCGCCAGGGCCGCGAGGGTGGCCCGCCCCGCCGGCAGCTCGGGGCGCTGATGCATCTGTGCCTGGACGACTACCTCACCGGGCGGTGGGACGAGGGCGAGGAGCTGGCCGCCGAGGCCGAACGAGTCTGTGCCGCCGCCGGGTTGCCGTTCCTGAGGTGGTATTTCCTGTTCGATCGGGCGCTCATCGCGGCCGGGCGGGGCCGGTCCGACGAGGCGTTCAAGCTGGCCGACGAGATCACCCACTGGGCGCTGCCCCGGGGCGTCGCCGGAGCCGCCACCATCGCCCACCTTCCGCGCGCGCTGGCCGCCGCGGCCGAGGGCGATTTCGAGGCCGCGTTCCAGCACGCGAGCGAGATCAGCCCGGCCGGGGTTCTCGCACCGTACGCCCCGATCGCCACCTGGGCGATGTTCGACCTGGTGGAGGCGGCCCTGCGAACCGGCCGGGCGGACGCCGCCCGGATCCACGCCGAAGCCATGCGCACCGCTCGGGTCGACGCGCTGTCACCACGCCTGCGGCTCGTCCAGCAAGGCGTCGACGCGCTCGTGCTCGACACCAGGGACGCCGAGCTGCGACTGGAACGGACCCTGCGGGAGCCCGGCAGCACGCGCTGGCTGTTCGAGTCGTCCCGGATCCGGCTGGCCGTGGGCGAGAAGCTGCGCCGGCGCAAGGACTTCCCGCGGGCGCTGGAACATCTGCTCGCCGCCCGCACCGGTTTCACCGCCGTCGGGGCCGAGCCGTGGCTGGCCCGCACCACCGTCGAGCTGCGGGCCGCTGGTCACCGCCCGGCGCTCGCCGAGCCGTCGGTGGCCGGTCTGACCCCGCAGGAACTCGAGATCGCCGAGCTGGCGGCGGCCGGGCTGACCAACAAACAGATCGCCGAGCGGCTCTATCTCTCGCACCGGACGGTCGGCGCGCACCTTTACCGGATCTTCCCGAAACTCGGCATCTCGTCGCGGGCCGGATTGCGGGATGCCCTGTCGGCCCGGGGCGGGCGACTTCCGCGCTGATTGCGTGACGCCGGCCACAAAGCGACGAGAATTGTCACCGAGCCGACACACAATGACTTGTGTAATCGAATGCAATAACCGCTCCACAACGACGTAACTAACGTTGAAGTTAAATATAACTGGTCACCAATAAGCTTTTCCCATGAGCAGCGCTACCAGTGTTTTGGAACGCGACGTCGCGGCCCCCTCGGAATGTGACGCCGAGAGCCACATGCGCGAGATTCACCGCAACAACGGCAACGCGCTCCTGCATTTTCTGCGGGGCCTGGTGTCGCCGGGCGCCTCGCACACCGCGGAGGACCTGGTGCAGGAGACGATGCTCCGGGCCTGGCGCAGTCTCGACGCCGTGCCGGTCGAGCCCGAGTCGCAACGGCGCTGGCTGTTCACGGTGGCCCGCCGTCTGGCCATCGACGCCTACCGCAAGCGCCAGTCCCGCCCGGTGGAGGTCAGCCTGGTCGACACCGAGCCGGCGGGCTCGGGCAGCGAGGCCGCGGAGGCCGTCATCGCCAAGCTGACGCTGCACCACGCCATCGGCGACCTGAGCGCCGCGCACCGGTCCGTCCTGATGGAGCTGTACATCGACGGCCGCAGTCTCGACGACGTGGCGAGCCGGCTCGGCATCCCGGTCGGCACGGTCAAGTCACGGGCCCACTACGCCATGCAGAGCCTTCGCAATGCGCTGGTCAACGGCTGACCACAGCCGGGCCGGCGCCTGAGAAGCCGAGGTGAGCAACCAATGGAACGAGACCTCTGCCGACTGTTGCGGGACCTCGTCGGCCGCCTTCCGGACGATCTCCGAACCGAACTGGGTCACCGGCTGGCCGACGGGCACGTCATCGAGGTGGCGCACGCCATCGTGTTCGCCGCCCTCGCGTCACCGGCAGCCCTGAGCGAGGCCGAGGCCGGGCTGCTGGTCACCATGCTGGCCGAGGCCGGTGAGGACACGGGACTGGCCCGGGCCGTCCGGCCCGCCGAGCCGGCCCGGGCCGGCTGATTCAGTCGGCCGGGCCAGGAGCCGGGTCGACGTCGAACACCTCGTCGAGACTGAGCCAGTTCTCCCGGGCGGCCGTGGCCGCCGCCTCCGCGTCGCCGGTCTCGCACAGCGTGATGATGCGGTCATGCAACGCCACGGAATCGCGCCCCCGTAATGACGAGAATCGCAGCCTTTCCATTCGGCGAAGCACCGGCGTGAATTGCTCGAGGACTGTGCGCAGAGCCGGATTGGCTGAGGCGGTGACAGCAACGCCGTGAAATTCGTCGTCCGACGCGATCGCGGCATCGACGTCATCGCGTTCGAGCGCCTCGGCGAAACGTCTGTTGGCCACCCGCATGGCCTCGATCTCGACGGGTGACAGTTGTGGCACGGCCTCACGGACGGCGAGCTCGTGCATCGCCGCCGTAACCGTCTGGGCAGCTCGAGCGGCCCGCGCGTCGATCGGGCTCACCATCGTGTACCGGCCCGGTTTGGTGTGAACCAGACCGGCTTCCTCAAGCCGGGTCAGCGCCTCGCGCACGGGCGTGCGGCTCACCCCCAGCCACTGGGCCAGTTCCGCGTCGTTCAGGCGCTCACCCGGGGCCAGCGTGCCGTCGACGATGGCGTCCCGGATCGACCGGTAGGCGTTCTCGCGCAGCAGGGACCGCGGGATCACACCCGCCTGTTCAGGTACCGGCATGCAATATATTCCACACCGCCCAACGGAGCCCGTCAACTCGCCGGACCCGCTGGTGAGCAGCGTTATGAGCCAGGCGTGTCACGTTTCACGCCACTCCGGCTGAGCGAAGACGTCCGCCGTGCGTCGCATGGAATGAGGGCCACCGACGGTCCGGCCGCACAGAGACACGGAGCGAGATGACCGACGAAGAAGAGAGCGAACAGCGGTTCGCCGAGGCGGTGGCGGCTGCCCAGGTGGTCGAACTGTGGTCGTCCGGCGCGCAAGCTCTCAGCCTGCTCGCCGCGGCCCACGAATGGGGCTGGATCCGGTTTTTGGCGACACCCCGGGACCTCGACCGGCTGGCCGAGTTCACCGGGCACTCCCCCGAGCGGGTTGCCGTCATCCTGGACGCGCTGCAGGCGCATGGAGTGCTGCGGCGCGACGGCCGGACCGTGAGCCTGACCCCGACTTTCGCGACGCTGGCGGCCGACGACGCCTGGCTGACCCTGGGAGACGTGCTGGACAGCGCCGACCTGGCCCGTCGCCTCGTCCGGGGCGCCGTCCAGGGCGCCACCGCTCCCCTGCCGGGACCCGACGCCCTGATCGCCGCCCGGACGGCCGGCGGCCGGCCCACCTCCGTCACGACGGGCCTGGTCGAGCGGCTGCTCCAGGACCTCCCCGAGTGGCACGAGACCCTGCCGCAGGGGCATCTGCTCGACGTCGGCTGTGGCGTCGCCACCAACACGCTGACGCTGGCCCGGATGTTTCCTGGCTTACGGGCTACCGCCGTCGAAGTCGTGCCTGAGGTCGCGGTCGAGGCGCGACGCCGCGCCGATCGGCTCCAGGTCGCCGACCAGGTCGACGTGCGCTGCCTGGACGCCCGGGACTTCGACGGAGCCACCGCGTTCGACAGCGCCTGCTGGGCCCAGTCGTTCTTCCCGGAGCCGGTGCGGGCGGCGACGCTGGCCATGATCCGGCGGGCTCTGCGGCCGGGCGGGTGGCTGATTCTGGAAGAGGAGAACGCCGACGGGCAGGACCTCGACCAGCGTTCCGGCCCGCTCCGGCGGCTCGTCCGGCAGCAGGCGCATCCCGCGCTCGACCGGACCGCGGAGGAACTGGCCGCCGAGGCCGAGGCCGAAGGCTTCAGGCTGCACCGGCTGGCCTCGACCCGGTTCGGACGCTTCGTGCTGCTGCGCCGGCCGGTCTAGGGTGCGGGAGGCCAGAATGACGACTCCGGTGCTGACCGAGAAGCGAGGCGTGCCGGACGCTCCCGAGACGATCGGCGACGAGCTGTACCGCCAGCGCATGAACTTCGCCAACCTGCTGGCGGCGCTCGACCCGACGGACTGGGAAGCGCCGTCGCGCTGTTCGGAGTGGTCGGTCGCCGACGTGGCGGGGCATGTGCTCAACGGGGCCGAGTTCCACGTCGCCCGCCTCACCGGCAGCGCGAACCTGGCCCGTTTCACCCGGTACGGCGCGTTCCAACCGGCCGTGACCCCCCAGGCCTGGCTGCGGGACTCGCCCCGCCGGACCCCCGACGCGACGATCAACGAGCTGCGCGAGCTCGCTGTATCGGAGCGCGAGCTCTTCCGGGCTCGGCTCGAGGCCCCGGACGGCGAACCCGAGCGAGGGCCCACCGGGCGGCCGCTGCACTGGTCGACGCGGTCGCTGCACTCGCTGTGGGACAGCTGGATCCACGAGCGGGACGTGGCCCTGGCGCTCGGCCAGCCGGCGCCGTCCGCCGCGCGATCGTTCCCCCTGGCCACGATGTACGGCTTCCTGATCGTCGGGAGCGTGGCCGCCCGGCGGGGTACGCCGCTGCACGTGACGCTCGACCTGTCCGACATCGCCGCGACACCGTACGAAATCGGCATCACGGCGGACGACGTCTACGTCGCCGCCGGGTCCCGGACCGTCCCACAGGTCTTCGGCTCCGCCGCCGAGATGCTCGACAGCGCGGCCGGTCGGAGCCCTGGCCTCCGAACGCTGCAGGCGCCGGATTTCCTGCTGACGGCCCTGCGCCACTTCCGCGTCGCGCTCACCTGATCGACCTGGAGACGCCCGCTGTGACCGACACCTTCCCCGCTCTGCCGGCCCGCTGCCACGACTTGCTGCTCCGCCTGGCCGGCGCCGTGCCCGACGATGTTCTCACCGCGGCCCGTACGCATCTGGCTCATCACAGGTTCGCCGAGGCCGCCCAAGCCGTGCGCGACGCCGTCGCCGGCGGCGCCGCTCCCATCAGTGCCGCCGATCGCGAACTGCTGGAAGACCTGTCGTCCGGTGACGTTCCGGCCGCCGGGCCGGATGCTCCGTCTGAGGACGCCGACCTGACCACCGCAGTCCTGGAGTTCTCGCCCGAACTGCCCGACGCCGAGGGCACCACCGCGGTGATGCTCGACCTGAGCGGCCAGCCGGACCAGCTCGACGAGATCGACGGTGTGGTCGTCTCGGCCGTCGGTCAGATCCCCGGCTCGACAGCGCTCTGGCGTGCCTGGCGATGGGGCGCTCCGGGTCAGCCGTCGTCGGAGCCGGTACGCGTGTACCTGCTGCTCACCGACGACGCCGCCGGTCGTCCTGACGCCTGTGACCGGGCGCAGTCCGCCCTGGCCACGGCCGGGGTCGCCGACCCGCAGGTGGAGGTCTTCCACGACGGCACGGCGCTTCCGCCGTATCAGCGGCAGGCGCTCGGCCGCTCCGCGCTGCTCTGGACGACCGGCGGGTCCGCACCGGTGAACATCGCCCGCGTCTTCGACTCCTACCACGACGTCACCGGCGGTTCGTTCGCCGCCGACCGTCCGACCTTGGCCGGCGCCGAACTGGAGCAGGTGGCGCTCTATCTCGAGAGCGGATCCGTGCTGCTCGCGACCGGAACCCTCGACCCCGACCCGTTCGACGAGGGGCTGGGCCCGATCGTGCCGGTCACCGTGCGCACCGACGGGCAGTGGGTCTGGAACGACGCGGTCGTCTACTTCCTGCGCACGTACGCGATCAGCCCCGACGCCGAGCTGCTGGAGCACATCCGGACGCGCCGGTACCGGATTGCCGAACCCGGTCTGGTCGCCGAGCACCGCGCTCTGGCCGCACTGTTCCGCCCCTGAGAAGCAAGACGTGACGGGGGCCTCCCCGCCGGAAGTGAATGTCCAGCCGTGCCGTGCGTCTTCCCGGGAAAGTCCACTATCGACGGACCCGGGAGACGACATGATAGAAGAACACATCGGACGGCGACGGCTCTTGAAGATGTTCGGATTGAGCGCGGGCGCCTCCACCGCGGCCGTCCTGGCCGCCGACCCGGTCCTGGCGGCGACACTGGGCTACGACGAGACCCGCGGTGTCACGCCGGAGACCTACCGTCCGCCGACCGGCCTCGCCCGCGCAAGCACGGGCAAGGCCACCGCGCTGTCCTGGATCGGCGCGAATCAGAAGACCCTGACGGGTGTGAGCGACCGCATCTGGCGGCACGCCGAACTCTCCCTGCGGGAGTGGAACTCGTCCCGGGCGCTGGCCGACCTGTTGCGCGCGAACGGGTTCGACATCCGGTGGGGCTCGGCCGGCTTTCCCGCCGCCTTCGTCGCCACCGCCGGCTCCGGTGGTCCGGTACTCGGCTTCAACGCCGAGTACGACGCCTTGCCCGGCCTGTCGCAGAAGGCCGGGGTAGCCCGCCACGACCCGCTGGTCTACAACTACGACGCCTACGGTCCGATGCACGGGCCGGGACACGGCGACGGCCACAATCTGCTCGGCGTGGGTGGCGTCGCCGCGGCCATCGCGACGGCCCGGGCCGTCCAGAAACACGGGCTCAAGGCGACCGTCAAACTGTTCGGCTCGACCGGCGAGGAGCATCTGGTCGGCAAGGCGTACGCGGTCAAGGCCGGGGTCTACGACGGTCTGGACGCGTTCCTCGACTGGCATCCGTTCAACGCGACCGTGCCGTTCTGGAACACCACGAGCGCCCTGATCTCGGCGACCTTCACCTTCCTCGGCGCCTCGGGGCACGGCGGCACCCCGCTCGGCAACCGGAGCGGTCTGGACGGCGCGCTGCTGATGGCCACCATGTCGGAGTTCCTGCGCGAGAAGAACGTCGCGCCGTCGGGCCGGCTGCACTACGCGATCATCAACGGCGGAGGCGCACCCAATGTGACCCCCGACATGTGCTCGATCTGGTTCTACGTACGGGAAGGAAGTCCGGAACGGGCCCGGGTGCTGTACGACAAGGTGGTTGAGTGTGCTCGCGCAGCAGCTCAGGCGAGCCAGACCCGGCTGATGCACCGATTCCACGCCGGCACATGGAACCTGCTGGCAAGCAAGTCCGGCGCAGAGTTGCTGTACGACAACATGCGGCAGATCGGCGCGCCGGTCTTCTCCGAGGCCGACCAAGCACTGGCCCGCGGGATCCAGCGCGCGCTCGGTAAGCCCGAGGTGGGCATGCCCACGGAGCTGGTCCCGCTCACGGCGCCCGCGGCCGGGTACACCGGCGGGCTGTCGACCGACACTGCCGACGTCAGCTGGCAGGCGCCGACCGCGGTGCTGCTGACGGCGGCCTTCCCGCCCGGTCTGCCCAACCACAACTGGGGCTTCACCTCGACCGCGGCCACCCCCATCGGCCATCAGGCCCTTCTCGCCGCGGCGCGCTACCTGGCCGCGTCCGCGATCGACCTCATCGAGCAGCCGGCCCTGCTCGAGGCGATGAAGCAGGAATTCGAGCAGCGCAAGGCCGGGGTTCGGTGGGCCAGCATGATTCCGGACGATCTGCAACCGCCGCTGTACGAGCCGCCCGCCGACTTCCTGGCGGCGACCGGACAGAAATGGCCCCCGGCCGGCGTCACCTGGCCGGCGCCCCCGGTGGTGTCCGAGGAGCAGCTGGGCACGACCGGACCAGCGATGCCCCCGGTGACCTGACCGCGGGACGGCCGTACGAGGCGTCCGCCGCGGGAACGGACAGGTTGGAGGGTCGACACACCGACCGGCTCGGGCCAGGATCGATGCGTCGACCTCACTGATGCCGACGCGGCGGATGACCCGTGGTTCAGCACAGGGGCCGACGATCGACGTGGGCCGGCCCACCGGCCCGTGCCGGCCGGCGCGGTTCAGATGACTCCGGCGCGCACAGCGTAGGCCACGACATGCGATCGGTTGCGCAGCTGGTACCGCTCCATGACGCCGTAGATGATCGTCTTGACGGTCCGGACGGAGTACCGCATGCTCTCGGCGATCTCGTTGGTGTTCAGGCCGTCGGCCATCAGCCGCAGCACCTCGACCTCCCGCGCAGTCAGCCCGGACAGCGTGAGCCCGTTGGGCTGCAGGATCTCCCGCTGCATCCGGCGGAAATGCTCCAGCAGTTCGCCCATCAGGCGGGCGGGCATCACCCCGCCCCCGTCGGCGGCGGCCAGCACGCTGTGCACGAGACGCTCGCGTCCGACCGCCGCGCGCGGGATGATGGCGACCACCCGGTTCTCGACCAGCACCATCAGCTGCGACTCCTCGATCTCGGAGGCGACCAGCACGACCGGGCGGTCGACGGTCGCCGTGAAGTGACGCAGCATCGAGAAGACGCCGAAGGTCAGACGTTCCGTCTCCACCAGCAGCACGTCCGGGACCTCGGCGGCCTCGTCCTCCAGCACCGTGACACCGGGGTGCTCGCTGAGGTAGCTCGCCAGCCCCTCGGCCACGAGCGCGTCGGTGGTCCGTACCTGCACGCGCACCATCGCCACGACCAGTCTCCCTGTCTCCGTGCGGGCTTCTCCTTCCCAACCGACGCAGCCGGGCGGCCGCGGTTCAGCGTCTCCCCGGTCACAAGCGCGCCCGGGCGGGGCGGAACGACGCGGTCCCGGCGATCAGCGCTGATCGCCGGGACCGCTCTTCCCCGCCCCCGTCAGGCGGCGAATCCCCGCTTCAGAGCGCCCGCGATGCGGATGACCCGCTCGGCCTGGTGCCGGGCCGCGTTGCGGGTGTCCTCGCTGATCGAACCGAGGTTCGGACCGAAATCGGCGTGGTGGGAGGTGCCGTACGGGTTGCCGTCGACGAACTTGACCGGGTCGGTGTACCCCGGCGGCACGATGATGCCGCCGAAGTGGATGAAGCTGTTGTTCATGGCCAGCAGCGTGGACTCGTGCCCGCCGTGCCGGGTGCCGGTCGAGGTGAAGCCGCTGTAGACCTTGTCGGCCAGCGCGCCCGACATCCACAGCGGCGACAGGGTGTCGAGGAACTGCTTGAGCTGGGCGGCCAGGTTGCCGAAGCGGGTCGGCGAACCGAAGATCAGAGCGTCGGCCCAGGAGACGTCGTCGAGCGTCGGGGCCGGAACGTCCGCGGTGTTCGTGTGGTGGGCCGCCCAGATCGGGTTCGCGTCGATGGCGGCCTGGGGCGCCAGCTCGGCCGCCTTGCGGACCCGGACCTCAGCGCCGGCGTTCTGTGCCGCCTTCGACATCTCGTCGACGATCGCCGTCCCGGTACCGGTTGACGAGTAGTAGATGATGGCGAGCTTGACTGGGTCGGACATGGATGGTGTTCCTCTCGATTGTCGGTGATACATCACCTAGAGCTTAGATGATGTATCACCTTTTTTGGCTGGGGGCCGATTGATATGTCGACCACACCTTCGTTCAACGCATCCGGCGGATCGGAGTTCAGCCGGTCGCCCCGATACCGGCCGGGCGTTCCGGATTCAGTGGCTCCGGACCGCCCGGCCGGCATCACCAGTCGACGACGCCCTGGCGAGCCGGTTGCAGCGTGCCGACCTGCAGAGATGCCATCGTGATGGCGCTCGCCGCGGAGGGCGGGAAACCGGACAGCGTCGCCGCCGGGCCATCGGTTCCGGCCTGCAGGTTGAAGCGAAGGGTGTTGCCGACGCCACAGGAGTCTGAGCCCTTGTCGCAGGGCCGCCACTTGATGCCCTCGAACGCCGCCGCACCCGGTCGTAACAGCGCGGGCACCGAAGGGCCGGGCTGGTCGACGTTCCGCGTGGGCACGTCGACCACCTCGCCGGCCGGATTGACCAGCG
The DNA here is from genome assembly GCF_024137025.1 of Paractinoplanes aksuensis. GTDB lineage: Bacteria > Actinomycetota > Actinomycetes > Mycobacteriales > Micromonosporaceae > Actinoplanes > Actinoplanes aksuensis. Next base: position 144,818 of record NZ_JAMYJR010000038.1, on the reverse strand, counting down.
AGATGGCGATGCGCCCCTGGACCCGGCAGGTGAACTTCGACCGGTTCGCCAAGGTGACCAGCCCACGGGCCTGACCGTCCGCCTGGTCCGGCTGCAAGGTCACCACGACCGACATGTCATCGTTACCGCATGCGCGGGCGGCCGCGGCCGATGAAGTAGCCGGCGGCGAAGGCGTGGGCTTCGAAGCGGTCAGGGCCGGTCGCTCACTGGCGGGCGCGATCGGAGCTTGTTCGCCGACCGCGCAGGCCTGCATCATGACGATGCCGGTCACGACGGCTACGGCGCCCGCCGCGCGCTTGATTGTCTGTGCCATTGGGGTTCCCTCGTCCGGACCGGTGTGACTGAGCAGCCGGGCGCCGATCAGACGGCTTCGACGCCGTACTTCTTGAACAGGCCGAGGATGCGTTCGTCGAATCGCTCGGGCCCCCAGGTGTCCACCTGCACGCCCGGCGTGGGTTCGTCCCCGCCCTCGAGGAAGAGGCCCTCGGCGCCGGCCGGCGTATAGATGAACAGCAGCCGGGTGGTGTGCAGGCCGACGTTCTTGAACCGGTGCTTGACCATCCGTGGGATGTGGACGATGTCGCCGGTCACCGCGGTGAAGGTCTCGTCACCGTTGAGGAATTCCAGCTCGCCCGAGAGCAGATAGAAGGTCTCGTCCTGTTCGGCGTGGGTGTGCGGCACCGGGCCCCCGCCCGGCGGCACGCTGGCCTCCACGATCCCGACCGAACCCGCGGTCTGGGCCGACTGCAGGCGCACGGAGTAGACGTCGCCGGAGAACCACTTGGTGACACCGTCACCAGCGGGCACGTAGAGCCCGCCACCACTGGTTTCACGGGCCTCGATCGTGCTTTCAGGGATCGTGAGACTCACAGCACTCCTCAAGTCAGACTACGGATGATCGACAGACGGACGGTGGTCCAACCGTGGGGCGCGGAGAACCACCGTCCGACCTACCTGACGCACGGCTCGCGCCGAGGTTCAGGCGGCCGGCCGAGGCTCACGCAGCGGGCCACCTGACGGGCTCCGAGGGCGAGCGAGTGGACCGTCTCGGCGGGCAGACCGACCAGGCTTCGGACGGCCGGTCCGACGACGCTGAGAACTGGCCGGGCTCGCACGGTTGCGCTCCTTCGGCTTGATGGACGGCATCTGGTGCCGTCCATACGCCGTGGTTCGGGGCGCGGTTCACGTTGTTCTTGCCTCGGCCTCGCCGGCTGTGCGCGGCCGCAGCATGTCACTCGTCGAACGGTTCGTCCCGCAAGTTGTCGAGCACCGTCTCGGACATCTCGGCCAGGGTGTCCAGGTGGGCCGGAGTGAGGACGTCGAAAAACAGCCGCCGCACGTGGAGCACGTGCAACGGGAGCGCCCGGTCGATCACGGCCCGCCCCTCGGCCGTCAGCGCGATGTTGGTGCCACGAGCGTCGTCAGCGGCGGCTTGCCGTTCGACCAGCCCGCGCCGGACCATGCGGGAGATCTGATGAATGATCCGGGTCTTCTCCCACCGGAGAGTATCGATCAGCTCGAAAACCCGCATCGGCCGGTCCGGGGTGAGGCGCAGCACGCTGAGGATCGAAAAGTCCGCCAGCGAGATCCCGACCTCGCCCGTCAGGTGGCGATTCATGTGGCGCCGGACATCCTCCTGCATGATCAGGAAGCCGCGCCACGCCCGCAGCTCGCGCTCACTCAGCCGTTCCGGTCCGCTCACCGGGTTCATGGTAGTCAGCCGGCGGTGAGTCGCTCGAGGGAGCGCCGGGCCACCTCGGCCAGCACGAGCGAGGCATCGGCCAGGATCGCGTCGTCGGTCGCCGCCGCATCCACGAAGACGTGACATCCCGGCACCTCCGCCAGCACACGGCAGACGTCGCCGGCGGGGACGATCGGCGCCGGCAACGGCTCGAACCGTCGCGGGCCGAGCGTCTCCCCCACCACGCCCACGACGAACTCGCACGCTGCGGCATCGTTCAAGGTCGTCGGGCGGCCGCCGGAGAAGGCGACCTCGGCGGTCATTCCGTAGGCCTGGGCGATGGTCGTGCAGAGCTGACTGATCTCGAGCCGGGTCCTCGTCCGGATGTCTTCGGAAAAGGTGACGACCGTGCCGGAGAGCCGGTTGTCCGGTGCCATGGCCAAGGTAGTGATCGTGACCGGGTCGACCCGGCCGGACCGGCGAGTCGTCATCGCCTCCAACGCCGTGATGATCCGCGCCGCGACCGGCAGCCGGTTCCGGTCGCTCATGCTGCGGACAATCACGGAGAACGTGTCGGTGGCCCCCATCACGGTGCCCGCTCGGCTGCGGAAAATTCCCTGAACCCGATCATCCGAGCGCCCATGAAAGGTGTAGGACTCCGACGGAGCGGTGCCCGCGGCCTGGACCACCCGCCTGCCGATCACCCGGCCCGCGTCACTGCCGTCCTCCTCACCGGGTGGGAGCAGCAGGACGACACTGCCGGCGGGCACGCGGTGCCGGGTGAGAATCCGGGCCGCGCCGACCAGGGCGGCGGTCGACAAGTCGTCCAGGCCGGCCTGGAGCAGCACCACCGGACCGGGCCGGGCCCCGCGAACCACCGCGGTCACCGACGACAGGGCGACCCCTTGCGACACCTCGAGGTCCAGTCCGGCGAGCGCTTCCAGAACCGTCGCCTGGGTGTACGGCCGGTGCAGTCCCGCCTCCACGTGCGCCCGCAACGCCCGCCGCAGGCGTACCGGATCCGGATGCGCCGCGGCTGTCCCTGGCCCGGCTCCGGCTGGATCGGTCGGCATTCGATCGGCCCTTCCTGCTCGAAGAAGACGCGGAAACGGCGAGCCGCCGCCCGGCCACACCGGCACAAACGCGATCCGGGCCGGCGGGTTCATCGCGACAGCCGGTGAACCGCACCTTCGTCATCGGCGTATGGGGATCGGCCGGATCAGCGGGCCCACTGTGAAAGCCGGATGAACGATGAGCCCCGAGGAGCTGACTATGTTCGGAATGTTCAGACGCCGCCCGCGCAGCCGCCGAGAGATCGGTCGCATGCATGTCGTGACGCCCAAGGCGCCCGCTGTCTCCTCCCAGTCGCTCATCCGGGACGCGCTGGCCGAGATCGACCGGCACCTGCCCGACGGCGGGCCGGCCCGCGACGCGCTCCTGGACGTCCGGTTGAAGCTCAGCCCGCCGGTCGGATCCGCTCCGACCGGCGGGGCCGAGCATGCCGAGAGCGCCACTTTCCGCGTCCTCGGTCTGCTGCTTCCCGACAGCTACCCGACTGCGCTGCCGGACGAGCGCGACTGGCCGGCACGACAGCGGCCGCCGGCGTGAACTTCGGCTCCCTCCCTCCGTCTGCTCCCGGAGCAGGCCGAGATTCGGGGAGCGCGCATGACGATCAGTTCCGACCCGCTGACCCGGCCGGTGTGGGCCTCGCTCACCAGCCGGCATGCGGCTCTGGCCGAGGTGTGCGGGCTGGCCGCGGGGTATCCCGGCGACGTCGCCGACCTTCATGCCGTGGCCGACCCCCTGGACCGCCGGGCGTGGGCCGACCTGGCCGTGCTCGCCGGACCGGCGACGCCGATCACCGTCCCGGGCGGGCCGGATGTGCCGGCCCGGGGCTGGGCACTGCACCGGCGCCGCTCCGCCGTCCAGCTCACCGGCGCGCGGATCCGTACCTGTCGCGACCCTCGCGTGGTGACCCTGACCAGCGCCGATCTGGCCGCCATGCACGCACTGGCCCAGCGAGCCGGCACCGGGCGGCTGTGGACTCGAGCCCTCGCCCTGGGACAGCATCTGGGGGTACGCCGCCATGGCCGGCTCATCGCCATGGCCGGCGAGCGGTTGCGGCCGGCGGGGTGGGCCGAGATCAGCTCCGTCCACGTCGATCCCGCCTACGCCGGCCGCGGCTGGGAGGCGGGGATCGTGGCGGCGCTGGCCCACGTCATCGAGGAGCGTGGTGAACGGCCTTTCCTGCACATCCTGGCGTCCGACGCCGTCCGTGTCCGCCGCTTCGGCGCCCTGGGTTTCACCGACCGACGCCCCATCACCTTCCACTCCTACCGGCGGATCACCACGCGCCGCCTATGACGACGCCGGCGCCAGCACGAAGTCGTAGTGCGCGACCAGGAACGGCCGGTCCATGACCTTCCCGTCCGGGGCCGGTCCGGGCTGGTGCTCGACGAAATGGGTCACCAGTGCGTCCTTCACGCCGAACACCACGTCCGAGTCCAGGTAGTCGGTGCCCGCCGGGAACAGATGGGTGACCAGTCTCCGGTAGCCGGGCTGGTCGATCAGGAAGTGGATGTGGGCCGGACGGTACGGGCTGATCCCGGTCCGGCTGATCAGCTCGCCGACCGGGCCGTCCATCGGGATGGTGTAGCCCAGCGGGACGATCGTGCGTACGCAGTACCGGCCGTCCGCTCCGGCCCGGTACCTGGCGCGCAACCGGGCCTCGTCGACCTCAGGCAGCTGGGACTCGTACGCACCGTCGACGTCAGCCTGCCACACGTCCAGGACGGCCGACGGCACCGGCAGGCCGTAGAGATCGGTCACCCGTCCGAGGATGAACAGCGGGGTGCCGGGCAGCTCCTCCGACATGTCGAAGCCGGACTCGACCACCGGGGACCCGTCGATGTGGAACGGCCCCAGCACGGTCGCCGGCGTGGCCCGCTCGTCGGACTTCTGATCGAGCTGCACCACCAGTGAGCTGAGCCCGAGCACGTCGGAGGCGAGGATGAACTCCTGGCGCTTGTCGTCGCTGATCTGCCCGGTGCGGGTCAGCCAGCCCAGGGCGGTCATCCACTCGTCGGCCGTCAGGTCGACCTCGCGGGCGAACGCGTGCAGATGCCGTACCAGCCCGGTCATCAGCTCGGCCGTGCGCGGCGTATGAGCAGTGCCCCAGCGCCGGACGGCTTCCTCGGTGAGGCTCTCGCCGGAGTCGTCGGTCATGGTGGTCCCCTCTTGCGGCGTTGATTGCTTCGTAGGCGACGACGGACCCCGCCCAGCCAGGTTCAGAGAAGCCCGGGCACGAGGTGAACCCCACACCGGCCGGTCCGTCGTAGAAGCGTCAGCACTGCGCATCGAGAGGATCGAGATGAGTGGCAGCAGCACGCCGTCCGACCGTGGCCTGGTGGCCGGCCGCTACCGGCTGCTCGATCTGCTCGGGCAGGGCGGCATGGGACGGGTGTGGGAGGCGCACGACGAGCTGCTCGGCCGGGCCGTCGCCATCAAGGAGGTCGCGCCCGAGGGCTTGAGCCCGGCCGAACTCGGCGACCTGCACGAGCGGGCGATCCGCGAGGCGCGGGCCATCGCGCAGATCGACCACCCGCATGTGGTCCGGATCTTCGACGTGGTCGAGCACGAGGGCAACCCCTGGATCGTCATGGAGCTGGTGCGGGGCCGCTCGCTGTACGACGAGGTGAAGTGGGAGGGCCCGCTCGATCCGGCGCGGGCCGCCCGGCTGGGCCTCGACCTGGTGGGCGCGCTGCAGGCCGCGCATCGGGTCGGCGTGCTGCATCGCGACGTCAAACCGGCCAACGTGCTGCTCGGCCGGGACGGCCGGACCGTGTTGACCGACTTCGGGCTGGCCACCTCGGTCGGCGACTCGACGATGACCAGGACCGGCGTGATGCTCGGATCACCGTCGTACCTGGCGCCCGAGCGCGCCCTCGACGAACCCGCGTCGGCGGCGTCCGACCTGTGGTCCCTGGGAGCGACGCTCTACTCCGCCGTCGAAGGCCGGCCACCCTACGTACGCTCATCGCCCATGGCGACGCTGGCCGCGCTGACGGTCGACCCGCCCACCGCGCCGAAGCAGGCCGGCCTGCTCGAGCCCGTCCTTGAAGCCCTGCTCGAGAAGGACCCGGCCGCACGGGCCACCGCGGCGGAGGCGACCGAGCTGCTCCGCTACGTGCTGTCCGAGCCGAATCCGCGGGCGGTCGAGCCGCCGGTCGAGACAGCAGCCCCTCCGGTACGGACGGAGCCGCCCCGGCCCACCCGGCGCCGGCGCGGCCCGGTCGTGGTCCTGCTGGCCACGGCGACGGCCGTCGCCGTGGCAACAGCGGCTGCGCTGTTCGCCGGCCAGGATCCGCCGGACGTGGTCGCGCAGTTCGCGACGAGTCCGGACCCGGTGGACCGCCAGGAGGCCCTGGTGCCGCTACCGGCGGTGGAACCGTCGGCACGGGCGTCGGCCACCCCCGGCCGCGCGCCGAGCTCGCCGTCCTCCCGCCCGGCTCGTCCGTCTGCGACAAAGACTCCGAGCAGCAGCGCTCCCCCCGTCCGGCCCACCGCGAGCAAGAGCCCGAGCCCGGCCCCGATCCGCCTGACCTTCGAAGCCGAGTCGTACACCGACAACAACGGGACCGAGGACTCGTTCCCACCGACGGCCAGCGGTGGCCGTGCCGTGGGGCACACGGACAACGGTGACCACGTCGGCTATCGCAACCGGTCGCTGGCCGGTGTGCGCAAAGTCGCCCTGCGCTACGCCGCGGGTGGTGGTGACACGGTCATCGAGCTCCGCAGCGACTCCGCGACGGGCACGCTGCTGGCCACGGTCGCGCTCCGCGGTACGGCGAACTTCAGCACCCATGCGACCGCGACGGCGACTCTGGACAGGACCACGTCGGGGCCGCTGTTCATAGTCTTCCGCGGCCCTAAGGCCTCGGACATCGACACCGTCACGTACCGCTCCTAGTGCCGGACCGGCCGACGCGGGTCCAAGAAAGGATTCTGATGCCCCGTTACAGAGGTCTGGCAGTCGCCGCTGTGGCCGTGATGACCACGCTCGTCGCGCCCGCCTCGGCGGCACAGGCCGCGGACCCGACCGACAAGGCGGCGGTGCTGGCGGCCTGGACGCAGCCCGCCGCGGCCAGCTACACGGCCTGGAACAACGCACGGCTCAATCAGGCCGCATGGGCCTCGTACGGCTTCGACTGGACCACGGACTACTGCACGACCAGTCCGGACCAGCCCTCCGGCTTCGACTTCCGGCTGGCCTGCCGGCGCCACGACTTCGGCTACCGCAACTACGACGCCGCGGGCCTCTTCCCCGCCAACAAGACGCGCCTGGACGAGACGCTCTACGCCGACCTCTCCCGCCGGTGCGACACCTACAACGCCATCGTCCGTCCCGCCTGCGACGGCTTGGCCTGGACCTACTATCAGGCGGCCAGGCAGCTCGGCAGGCCGAAGGTCAGCCCGGCCGAACTGGAACGGGCGGAGCGGATGAAGAACGACGCGCTCCGCCGGGCCGCTGCGGAGCCGGGGGCATCCCGGCGCTGACTGAGCTGGCGCCGGCCCGGCCGGGCCGGCGCCAGGATCACAGGGTGACCCGGACGAACACCCGGCCCTGCTCGTTCACCACCCGGACCGCCGTGACCTGGGCCGGGTCGACCAGCGCGCTCCCGTCCAGACTGGTGCCCTCCGACTCGCCCGCGGCGGAGACCACCCAGCTACCGGCCACCAGCGTGGCCCCGCCCCGGTCGATCACCTCCAACCGGCACCGCTCCCCGGCCGGGATGCCGGACACCACGGCGTGCAGCCGCACCCACCCGGCGGCCGGGGCCACCGCGAGCCGCATCCGGGCGCTGGTGGCCGGATCGGTCGTCTCCGCCAGCCGGGCCTCCGGCCGCGACGACGCGTTCTGCGCCACCGCGTCGCCCGGGACGCCGGACGGACGGACCACCGCACCGGCGCCGAACGCGGCCACCGCGGCCACCGCCGCGGCCACACCGATCAGTGCCGTACGCCGCCGGCGAAAGCCGGTCGACTCCGCCCGCACCTTCCGCAGGGCACGTTGGAGGAGCAGGTCACCGCCGTCCGGCGGGCCGTCCATGCGCATCGGTTCGGGCACCGCGGCCAGCGCGTCGCTCCACGTCCGCAACGAGTCGATCTCGTCCCGGCACTGCTCGCAGCCGGCGAGGTGGTTCTCGGCCCGGGCTTTGTCCTCGTCGCCGAGCGTCTGCATCAACAGGCCCGCCATGTCGGCGTGGTCGCCGAGGGACGCCTCGTTCCCGCTCGTCATACGACCGACCGCTCCTTCATCGTCTCGTCGGCGGCGTGCAGGTCACGCAGCGCCCGTAAGCCATAGAAAACACGGGACTTGACCGTGCCCGGCGGCACGCCCAGAACCTCGGCCGCCTCAGCGATGCCGTAGCCGTGCAGATAGGTGAGTTCCAGCGCCGCCCGGTGCTCGGACGAGAGCCGGGCCAGCGCGTCGAGGACGACCATGGAGGCGACCACCTGGTCGGCGTGGTCCCTTTCGGTGGCCACGTCCGGTGGTGCCTCGAAGGTCTCGGGCGCGCGCCGGGAGCGGGCCCGCACCTGGTCGTGGAAGAGGTTGCGGACCACAGTCAGCAACCAGCCGCGCACCGAGCCCTTGCCGTCGGAGCCGAGGTCGTCGGCGTGACGCCAGGCGCGGACCAGCGCTTCCTGGACGATGTCCTCGGCCGCGGCCCGGTCGCGGGTCAGCTGGTTGGCGTACCCGAGCATCGCCCGGCCGTGCTCGGCGAACAGCGATCGAACGAAGGCCTCGTCGGCCACTTCTCGTCGGCGTGCGCTTTTCGTTGTCGGCATGGCTTCCATTCCTGCTCAGGCCCCGGCAGGGGGCTGGACACTCCTCCTGACGTGGTTCGGCCCGGTCTGTTCAGGAACCGGCTGTTCGGCGGCGAACGCCACAGTCCGCCCAGGTGAACTCGTCAGCGGCGCAGGCGTCTTTGTCTGCGCAACGGTCCGCCGGAACGAGAGGCACACGACGATGGCGCTGCCTGAGACTCCCGATCCCGCCACACCGGCCGCCGGAGCGGGAAAAGCCTCCGGGCGGGCGAAAGTGCCGCCCTACATGGCCCGCCCCCGTCCAGAACACGCGCCTCCTCCTGGCTGGAACTGGCAACCAGCGACCGGCTGGACGCCTCCGCCGCCGATGGTCCACTACGTCGCCGATCCGGCCCGGCGCAGCATTCCCCGGCGCCGGAGCACGGTGCCGGTGGCCCTGACCGCCGGCGCGGTCGCCGTCGCCCTGGCCGTCACCGGCCTGGTCGCGGCCGGACCGTTCGGTTCACGAAACTTCGAGACCGCGTCGCTGGAACAGGGCGTCCTGGCCGTGGTGCGCGACACCTACCTGCTCGACGTCCAGCGGATCGCCTGCCCGCGTAAGGTGCCGGTGCGGCCGGGCCTCCGGTTTTCCTGCAACATCCAGGCCGATGGCCAGGCCGGGTCCGTCACCGTTCGCGTGCTCGACGACTCGGGCCGGTACGAGGTCGTGCGGCCGGTGTGAAGCCACGGCTACGCGTTGGGCATCTTCTTGACCAGCTTGCCGTCGACGTCGACGGCCCACCATTGACCGTCCTCGTCGCCCTGACCGTCCACGTCGCCGGCACCCAGGTCGGCGACGTAGTAGTAGAGCGGCCAGTCGCCGTATTTCACCTGGGCGACGTCCCCCTCGCGCTCGATCGCAGTCAGCTTGGCCGCATCGACACCCGGCCCGGCCTTGGTCTGCGCCTCGGCCAGGTAAGGCGGCCACACCGCCGTGCAGTCCTCCTGGCACGAACCGAATCCCTCCTTGTCCGGCGTGAACGCGTAGAGCGTGCGGCCGGACTGGTCGGTCAGGATGTCCCCCAGGGCCGTCGTCTGCACTCGGACCTCGGCCCCGCCCTCGGCCGGCGCGGCGGCCGAGCTCGCGGGCCTGGCCGCCGGCTCCTCGGTCTTCGCGTCACCACAGGCCCCCAGGGCCACCAGAGCGACCGCGCCGGTGACGACAATGGACTTTCGCATTGTTCCTCCTCGCTGACGAATGTCGGCACCGGCACTCCGCCTCCGCACCACCGGTTCAGCGAAACGATCTCCGTGTGACGGGGCTAACGATCGGCGAACCGCCGCCGGGAAGGTGGCGTGTGGTCCGCATCGCCGAACCAATCACGGCTCGGCTGACGCGAAAGGAACGTCCATGCGATTCCCGACCCTGATTTCCACGACTGTTCTCGCCACAGCGGGCCTCGTGGCGGCTCTGGGGACACCGGCGAGCGCGCACGAGGGACACGGCCACGGCTCGGCCGCCGCGGCCGGTCAGCAAGTCCGGCCGGCCGCGGCGGCGCCGGAGCCGAGCCTGGCCGAGGGTGTGGAGCGCTCCCGGCAGCGCGCCTTCTACTTCGCCGCCACGATGAGCGGGGACCAGGAGGTGCCGACCGCGGGTGGGCCCGCCGTGGGTGACCCGGACGGCCGCGCGACCGCCGTGGTACGGGTCCAGGGCAACCGGGTAAGTTTCGTGGCGACCTGGCGCAACCAGCAGGCGGCCACGCTGTTCCACTTGCACGAGGGCCGGCGTGGTCAGAACGGCGACGTCCGGGTCACCCTGCTGGGCGCCGCCCTGCCCGAGACGGTTACCTCGGTCGCCGGCGTGGCCCGGGTCGACGACGCGCGGATCGCCCGGGCCATCGTCTCCCGCCCCGAGCAGTTCTACGCCAACCTGCACACCAAGGAGTTCCCCGGCGGCGCGACCCGCGGCCAGCTTCGCCCGGTTCGCGGCGGCAAGCTGCTGGCCCTGCTCAAGGGGGGCAAGTTCGAGGCCTTCATGTCCGGTGACCAGGAGGTGCCGACCGAGGGCGGGCCGGCCGTGGGCGACCGCAACGGCCGGGCGGCCGGCTTCGTGACCCCGCGCAACCGTTTCCTGAACTACGCCTTCGCCTGGACCCGGATCTCCGAGCCGACGCTGGGTCACATCCACCGCGGTGAGCGCGGCACCAACGGCGATGTCGTGGTCCCGCTGTTCGCCACCCCGATCCCCGACGGTGTGGTCGCGTTGTCCGGCACGGTCCCGGTGACCGACGCCGGCCTGCTGCGCGAGATCAAGGACCGTCCGCGCGACTTCTACCTGAACCTGCACACCGAGGAGCAGCCGGGCGGCGCCGTCCGGGGCCAGCTCTCTGCCCGCCGCTGACCTCGGCGGGGCACCTCGAGCCCCGTCGGCCGTTCAGGCCGACGGGGCTCGGACCTTGCCGCTGTGTGTTCGGAGGGCTCGCGCCGGTTCGAGGCGCGCCAGGCGATCCTCGATCCGCGCCCGCTCCGGCACCGGCTGCTGGCCGATCAGGTCGAGGGCCTGTCGCCAGGCAGCTCGGGCGGCGTGGGGTTCGTTCAGGCCCAGGGCCGTGTCGCCCAGCTCCAGCAGACAGTTCACCGTGTTCATCCGCCAGCCGCTCCGCTGATAAAAGTCGGCCGCCCGTTTCCAGGCTGCCCGGGCGGCCACGAGATCGCCTTTGACCCGGGCCGTCCGGGCCAGGGTCTCGTAGCACAGGGCCTGACTGTCGGCGTCGCCCCGGGCCTCGGCGATGGCCAGGGCCCGGTGACCCAGATCCATGCCGATGTCCGGGCGGCCGAGGGCCGAGTGCTCGTCGGCCAGCAGGCAGAGCACAGTGATCTGGGCGGTCAGATCGTTCAGCGACTCGAACAAGCGAAGGGCGCGCTCGTAGTGGGCCACGGCCTCGCGACGGCTGCCGAGCGCCGAGCTCACCTGGCCCAGATTGCGATGCACGAGCGCCTGCTCGCGACACAGCCCGAGCCGGCAGAAGAGGTTGAGGGACTGCTGGAGCAACGGGATCGTGCCGTCGTGCCGGCCCAGCGCGAACTCCGCGCCGGCCAGGCCGCGGGCCATGTGAGCGCGGCCGAGGTCGTCCCCGGCGGCGACGGCAGCCTCCAGACCGGCTCGGGTGATCGCGGCCCAGTCGTGCCACCAGCCCTCGCGTTGCAGGAACTTCTGCATGCTGACCACCAGCGGCCAGGCCGACGAGACCCGGTCCTCCTCGATTTCGCGCTGCACCACGGCCTTGAGAACATCCCGGTCCGCGTTGAACCAGGCCTCAGCGTCCGCGGCAGTGGTCAGGCTGGCCGTGAACACACCCGCCACCACCGCAGGCGGGTCGAGCACCAGGGCGGGCCCCAGAAGCAGGTCCGCTTCGTACGCGGTCCGGCGGTAGTGATGGAACAGACGGTGAGCCGCCTCGGCCCGGACCTCGCCGTCCGGGCCCTGGCGAAGCAGTTCCTGGGCGTACGCCCGGATGAGGTCGTGCGTGGTGAAGCGACCGACCCGGTGCTCGGTGAGCAGGCCGGTGCGGACCAGCTCCCCGGCGAGCACCCGGGCCTCCGCCGGCGGAACACCGACCAGGCTGGCCAGGGCCGGCACTGTCATGTCAGGTCCTGGGTGGAGGGACAACAGCCGGAACATGGTCGCGGCGCGCTGGCTGAGCATCCGGTACGACCACGAGAAGATCGCCCGCAGGTCGTTGTCCATGTCGTTGTTCGAGAAGCCGTCGAGGCTGCCCTGGGCGTCCCGCAGTTCCCGGGCGATGTCGGTCAGCCGGAAGGCGGGGTGGACGAGGGCCCGGGCGGCCACCACGGCCAGGGCCAGCGGAAGCCGCCCGCAACGGTCGATGATCTCGTCGACCGCCTCGGGCTCGCGCTCGGTCCGGGTGGCGCCGATCCGGGCGGTGAGGAACTCCCGGGCGTCCTCGATCGGCAGAACATCCAGCGTCATCAGGAACGCGCCGTGGGCCGTGGCCAGCCCGGTCAGGCGTTTCCGGCTGGTCACCAGGACCAGGCAACCGGCGCTGCCCGGCAGCAACGGGCGCACCTGCTCGACGCTGCGGGCGTTGTCGAGCACCACCAGGAACCGGCGCCCGGCCAGCACACTGCGGTAGAGCCCGGACCGGGCGTGGTGACTGGCCGGGATCTCGGTGTCCGGGACACCGAGGGCGTTGAGGAAGCCGCGCAGGGCCTCCGCGGGGTGCAGCACCGACTGCTCCGGATCGAAACCCTGAAGATCCACGTAGAGCTGCCCGTCCGGGTACGCGTCGGCGAGCTGATGAGCCAGGTGGATGGCCAGCGCCGTCTTCCCGATCCCGGGGATTCCGTCGATGGCCAGCACCGGCACGGTGGCCTGGGTCAGAACATGACCATTGACCAGGCCGACGGTTCGCTGCTGGGCCTCGCCCCGCCCGGTGAAGTGCGGAAGGTCGGCCGGCAGCTGGGCCGGAAGCACCGCGGCCGTGACCGGAGTCCCATGATTCTGCGTACGCCCGGGATAGACGGCCGCCGGCGAGCTGGAACTGTTCGGCGCGAGGACCGACTGGTAAGCATCGCGCAGTTCCTCGCCCGGGTCGACGCCCAGCTCCTCGGCCAGCCGGCGACGGACGTCCTGGAACAGCGCGATCGCCTCGGCCTGCTGCCCGTCGGCCGACAACGCCAGCAGCAGCCGCGACTGCAGCGCCTCGTCCCACTGCCGGTGCTCGGCGACACGCCTCAGCACGGGCAGGATCGACCGGACTCGGTCGAGACGCAGGGCCAGCGAGGCCGCTTTGCGGGCCAGGTCCGCGCACTCGTGGTCGACGGCGCCGAATGCCGCATGGTTGTAGGAGACGAGCTCGGACGCGCCGCCGCACGGTCCGCGCCACAGAGCCAGCGCCTCCTCGTAGGCGGTCATCGCCTCGGCCGGCCGGCCGGCCAGCTCGTCGGACCGGGCCCGGTCGGCCAGCTCCCGGAACCGCAGCAGGTCGAGGTGGGCGGGGTCGACCCGCATCCGGTAGCCGGCCGCGTCGCCCAACAGCCAACGACCGGGAGACCGGGCCGGCAGGCCGGGCTCGAACAGCCGGCGCAACGTGCCCACGTAGCGGTGCACGACGTTCAGGGCGCTCGGGGGCGGCTCCTTGTCCCACAGCACCTCGACGATGTCGCCGATCCCGACCGGCCGCCCGGCGTTGGCCAGCAGCAGAGCCAGGATCAGGCGCTGCTGCCGGGCGCCGAGATCCAGCTCGGCGCCCCGACGCCAGACCCGCACTGGTCCGAGCACACCGAAACAGGTCGTGGATTCTTCGTCGTCGGTCGGAGACACGGGACTGTCCTCCTCAGCAGTTCTGAGTCGCAGAGCAGGAAAAGGGAGCCGCGGCGTGCTGACCACCGGTCGGTGTGCCGCGGGCCGGGCTCCCCTCCGGGCCCGGCCCGCGGTGGCTCAGCCGGAGATGACGCTGACGGCGATGGCGATGGTCACGGTGTTGTACAGAAAGCCCAGGATCGAGTGCGACAGGATCTGCAGACGCATGCCGGAGGTCTGCGTCTCCACGTCCGACACCGAGAACGTGGTGCCGAGCGTGAACGAGAAGTAGGCGAAATCGATGAACGTCGGCCGATCCGTGTTGGGGAAGACCAGCACCTGCTCGGGCAGACTGCCGTAGTAGGTCTTGGAGTACCGCTCGGCGTACCCGAAGTGCAGGATGGCCCAGGCCAGCGCGATGGCCGGGACACCGACGAGCTTGGCCGCCTGCTGATCGCCGTCCTCGCTCAGGACGATCATCAAGCCGGCGATGATGCCGACCAGGCTGGTGAAGATGGTGAAGATCAGCCCGGCGCGGCCGCCGAGGCCGTGCGAGAGCCAGCCGGCCGAATCGCCGTTGCGGGCTCGGCGCAGGCTGCGGATGCGGGTCGCGATGTAGACGACGGCCAGAAGATCCCAGCACGCGATCCAGACCGTAGTGTTCTCGAGCACCACCACCATGACGCCGAGGACGATGAGTGCCGCCTCGATGAACCGGGAGGTGATGAGCGCCACCTTGCTTGTCATGAACGTTCCCTCATGATCGGTTTCGGTTTACCTCCCGCTACGACGCAACCCACGGGTCGCAGTTCATCGCTCGCCGGCCTCGCCCGGCCGGCCGGTCACGGAGCCGGCCGGCCGGGCGTACCCGTCGCTCAGCGGGTGGCTCGGGCGGCCCGCTCGATCAGATCGGCGACGGCCTGGGGCTCGGAGACCGTGACGGCGTGCGACGCGTTGATCTCGACCGTGTGCGACTTGGCCCGCTTGGCCATGAACCGCATCGACTCGGCCGGAATGGCCAGATCCTGCTTCGTGATCATGAACCAGGACCGGATCGACTTCCACGCCGTCCTGGTCGCCTTCTCGTCCAGAGCCGCGCTCGTGATCGGCCGCTGGGTGGCGGCCATCAGCGCTGCCTCCTGACGCGGCACGTCGGCCGCGAACACCCGGCGGAACTGGTCCTGCTTGATGTAGAGGTCGGTGCCCGCGCCGGCGCCCGGCACCGTCACCGGGACCTCGTTGAGCGCCTCGCCCAGCTGCCCGCCCGGGAACTTCGCGGCCAGGCCGGACGTGCTCTCACCCTTGTCCGGGGCGAAGCTGGCGATGTACACCAACGCCTTCACGTCCTTGTCGCCGTCGGCGGCCTCACTCATCACCGATCCGCCGTACGAATGTCCGGCGAGCACGATCGGGCCCTTCACGCTGGCGAGCACCGTACGCACGTACTGGGCGTCCGAGTGCAGACCGCGCAGGGGGTTCGACGCCGCCACCACCGGATAACCGTCGCGTAGCAGCCGCTTGACCACGCCGTTCCAGCTCGACGAATCGGCGAACGCCCCGTGCACGAGCACCACCGTCGGCTTCTGGGCCGACGGGCGGGACTGCGCCACCGCGCCGGCCGAGCCGGCGACGAGCGCGGCCACCGCGACACCGGCGGTCAGGACGGTCCGCAGGGCCACTCGCCGCGGCGTACTCGAGAACTGACGTTTCATGGTCGGGTTCCTTCCGAAAGGCGATCCGGGCATCGGACCGCTGTGGCATCCACAGTGATCTCCCGGGCGACCGGGTGAATCAGTCATTCGCCTGCCGTGGACGTGGACCCGCCGCGGTGCGCCCCCGCGAGGACCCATCCCGTTCACCCGGAAAGCCCGATTCGTGGAAGCTGGGCCACGGGGCTGGGCCCTCGGCCGAGTCGGGCCGCGTCATGGGCTGCGGTAGTCGCACCCGACGCGGTTAGGTCATTCGACAGATCTCGGGGCTCGGCCCACCCCGATGCAACTTCCGGTACTCTGAGTGACTGGCTCGGCGACCGGCGTTGACATATTGTCAATAGCCTCTGAAATTGTCGACCGGCGTCAGTCCACAACGACGTAACTAGCAATTAAGTAGGATTACACAGGCGATTTCTTACGCTCTCCCGGACTCAGCCACAATCGCCACCGGGATGTAGCCATGACCACCGTGACCAGCGTCGTCAGCCGAGAGAACGCCGATACCCGATTGCGGCAGATCCAGCGCGACAACGGCGCGGCACTGTTGCATTTCCTGCAGGGCCTGCTGTCGTCGACGGCCGTGCACACCGCCGAGGACCTGGTTCAGGAAACCCTGCTCCGAGCCTGGCGGAACATCGACTCCGTACCGGTCGAGCCGGAGTCCCAGCGGCGCTGGCTGTTCACCGTGGCCCGCCGCCTGGCCATCGACGCGTACCGCAAGCGGCAGTCACGGCCGGCCGAGGTCGGCCTGACCGGGACCGAGCCGGCCACCGTCGCGAGCGAGGCGGCCGAGACGGTGATCGCCCTGCTCGCCCTGCGGCAGGCGGTGAACGAGCTCAGCACGGCCCACCGGTCCGTGCTCCGCGAGCTGCACTTCGAGGGCCGCACCTTCGACCAGGTGGCCGCCCGGCTCGGAGTTCCGATCGGCACCGTCAAATCCCGGGCCCACTACGCCATGCGGCAACTGCGGGACGAGCTGACGGTCCGGTAGACGGCGATGGCGATCCGCTGAAAGGAAGGCGAACTTCTATGAACACCGCCGTTGTCCCGGACCCGGGCGGCGACCTCTTGTCGCCGCCCGAAGAACAGTTCTTCAATTTGTTCCTGAGCGCCGCTGCCGCCGTGCACCGGCGGGTCAGCGCCGATCTCGTCCGGGATCACAGCATCACTCTCAGTGACTATCGGGCCCTGCGAAGCCTTGACGTCGCCCCCGACCGGCGTATGCGCCTGCAGGCGCTGGCGGACGCCAGCTTTCTCTCGCGGAGCCGGATCAGCCGGATGGTCCGGACTTTCGAACGCCGTGGTCTCGTACTCCGCGAGCGCGCCGAGGACGACGGCCGCGGCTGGTACGTAAACCTCACCCCGGCCGGGCAGAGCTGGCTCACCTACTTCGCGCACTCCTACGCGTTGAGCATTCGCCGCCACGTGCTGAGCGCTCTGGATCCGGCCGCGGTCCGGGCGGTGACGGCAGCCGCCCAGCGGCTCGTCTGACGTAACCGACGCCGCCGGGTTCACTCTGGACAGGAGAGCCCGGCGTCACCCTCCGGCCCCTGAACGAGGTACCTGTGCTCGCGTCGATGTGGGAGAGACCCAACGCGATCGACCCGAGACGAGGGACCGCCGATGAGGCACACGCGCACGAGCTACTACATCGCCGGTGAGGGGACCGTGGACGACAGTCTGCGGGGTGGCCGTGGGACGAAGGAGCCGCTGCGGGCTTTCCGCTTCTCCCGGATGGGGCCGAAGGGCCGGCCCCTCGACCGTGCGGTGCTCGAGAAGGTGGCGCGCGCGATGACGGCGCCGGTCGCGGCGAAGCCGGACCGGGCCCGGCCGGATGCTCCGGCGGTCGCCGCCGGGTACACCTACCTGTCCCAGTTCGTCGGCCACGATCTGACGATGGACCGCACCGGCGGACGCCTCGACGAGCAGGTCTCCCTGCGAGACCTGATTCAGGGGCGGTCGCCCGCGCTGGACCTGGATTCCGTCTACGGGCGGGGACCGCAGGATGCCGACGACGACCAGCTCTACGCGCCCGACCGGGTCCGGTTCAAGGTCGGCCTCACCGCGGCGATCGCCGGCGACGGGACCGACGTCAACCTCAACGGGTACGACCTGCCCCGGGTCACCCACGGCGGGACCAAGGCCGAGCGGCAGGCCCCGCTGATCGCCGACCCCCGCAACGACCAGAATCTGCTGCTGGCCCAGACCCACCTGGCCTTCCTGCACTTCCACAACCGGGTCGCCGACCAGCTCGCTGAGGACGGGCTGACCGGCCCGGCCCTGTTCCGCGCGGCCCGCGAGACGGTGGTGCGCCACTACCAGTGGATGGTCCGCACCGACGTGCTCCCCCGCATCGTGCAGCCGTCGATCCTGCACGACGTCTTCACCCACGGCCGCCGGTTCTTCGAGGTCGGCGAGACCGACACGCCGACGCTGCCGATCGAGTTCGCCGTGGCCGCCTACCGGTTCGGGCACAGCATGGTCCGGCGCACGTACGACTGGAACCGCATCTTCGACGGCGAACGCGGCACGCTGCCCCTGATGTTCGTCTTCACCGGCCTCAGCGGCAATTTCGATCCGACCGCAGCGGATGTCAACGACCAGGAATCCGGCCCGTTCGAACGCCTTCCGACCAACTGGGCGGTGGACTGGCGACGCCAGTACGACTTCGCCGGCGAGAACGGCCGGCCCGACCTGGCCGCGCCGGACGGGATCAACGTCGCCCGCCCGGTCTCGACCGTCCTGGTCGACCCTCTCGAAACGTTGCCCGAGGGCGCCTTCGGCGGCGCCGGCACCGCCCCGGGACGGGTCGAGCTCAATCAGGCATTCCGTGATCTGGCCCGCGCCGCCACCATGAACCTGGCCAGTGGCCAGCAGATGGCGGAGTTGCTGGGCGTGCGCCGGCTCAGCCCCGAACAGATCCTCACCGGTGGGCACGGGGCGGTCCTGGACGAGCTCACCAGCGCCGAGCGGACGGAATTCGCCCGGAACACCCCGCTGTGGTTCTACCTGCTGCGGGAGGCCGAGCTGGCCGGAGGACGGCTCGACGGCGTGGGCGGGCGCATCGTGGCCGAGGTTTTCCACCGGGTGCTGGAGGCCAGCCGTACGTCGATCGTCCGTGACCGATTCTGGCACCCGACCCTGGGCCCGTCGCGGGACACGTTCCGCATGACCGATCTGCTGCTCTTCGCCTTCCACGGCCGCGCGGATCGGTTGGCCCCGCTCGGCGACAATCCGCCGCTCTGAGCCCGGCCGGTGATCGGCAACACAAACAGACCGAACGTCCCGGCCGCGCTGAACCGTGGGCCGCGAGCCGTCGTATGGACCGCGAATGACGCCGGAGGACGGCGTCGAATCCTCAGGAGAAACCACCCATGAACAAGAAGAGTTTGATGGCGTGCGCCCTCGCAGCGACCGGGGCTGTCCTGCTGTCAGCCTGTTCGAGCGGCGACAGCTACGACGCCGTCGGACCGGCCCCGGCGCTCACGACGCCGGCCTCCGCCGTGCCGGCCGCCGACAACCTGGGCGGCCTGGCCGCCCTCACCTCGGGCACCGCGTCGTCCAACAAGGCCGAGCCCGAGACCGGCGACTGGGCTCTGCCCAACGGCGGCGCGCCTCGGACCGCCCAGAGCGAGAAGGCCGCCCGCTGGGTGCAGATCACCCGGAGCCGGGCCGGCGAGCTCGATCCGGTTCTGGTCAACGGGGCCCGGCTCACGCTCTACCGGTTCGACAAGGACTCCGCCAGCCCGTCGCGGGCCACGTGCAACGGCGAATGCGCCCAGACCTGGCCGCCGGTGCTCGTCAAGCCGGGCGGCAAGATCTTCATCGCCGGCGTCAAGCGTTCGGCCGTCGGGGTGGTCCGCCGCGATGACGGCAAGCTCCAGGTCACCGTCAAGGGCTGGCCCGTGTACCGCTTCGCCAAGGACACCCGGCCCGGCCAGACCAAGGGTCAGGGCGTCGGCGGAACCTGGTTCGGTATCACCCAGGACGGCACCAAGGCCGGCGTGCGGGACGAGGACGACGGCGAGCAGGTCCCCGACATCAACAACGGCGACGCGGGCTCGCGCCGGACCGCCACCTTCGTCACCCTGTTCGACGAGCGTGACTTCCTGGGCTCCTCCCAGGGCGTCTCCGGCTCCGGCTGCGTCGACCTCAGCCGGCCCATGACCGCCGGCTCGCTGAGCACCGACGGCACCGCCAAGCTCTGGTCCCAGCCGAACTGCAAGGGCACGTCCAAGGTCATCGACGCCGACGTGAACGACCTCAGCGACGATCTCGGCTTCGACGACCGGATCGCCTCGATCTTCTTCGGCTGACCACGCCGACCGCCTCGGGTGGACCCGGCGAACGCCGGGCCCACTCGTACTTCTGACGAGGACGTTCATGATGCGACGCCTGCTACCGCTGGTCGCCGTGATGCTGACCCTGGCCGGCTGCAGCCGTACCGTGGCCGGTAAGGCTGTGCCGGAGATGTGGACTGCCGACCGGGTGGCCGGGCTGGCCATCACCGACGGGCTGAGCGGGCTGCGGGAGGACGCGCCCGCGCCCCAGGCCGAGGTCACCGGGGCCGGGAACGGGCGGATCGACCGGCTCGCCATCGCCGCGGTCGAGGACGTGCAGCAGTTCTGGCTCACCGAGTTCCGTTCCCTGGGCCGGGGCGAGTACCGGCCGGTGGCCAACCTGCTTTCCTACGACTCCGCCGTCGGCGCCGGCCAGGCCTGTGGCGCCGAGACCCGGGGACTGGTCAACGCCTT
Organism: Paractinoplanes aksuensis; assembly: GCF_024137025.1. Lineage (GTDB taxonomy): Bacteria > Actinomycetota > Actinomycetes > Mycobacteriales > Micromonosporaceae > Actinoplanes > Actinoplanes aksuensis. Next base: position 124,541 of record NZ_JAMYJR010000038.1, on the reverse strand, counting down.
CCATTGCCCGTCCGAGGATCTGGTCGCGTGGGACCGGGGCGCGCTGCTGCCCGATCTGGCCGAACGCTTCGGTGACATGGCCGTGGTCACGGTGATGGCGCACGAGATCGGTCACGCCGTCCAGTCCCGGCTCGGTGTGAGCGGCCGCACGATCCTGCTGGAGCAACAGGCCGATTGCTACACCGGCGCCTATTTCCGGCTCGTGGCCGCGGGCGAGTCGCCGCGCTTCACCCTGTCCACCGGTCCGGGTCTCAATCAGGTGCTGACCACTATGTTCTTCATCCGGGACTCCCCCGGCTCGGCCGTTGACGCGCCCGATGCCCACGGCAACGCCTTCGACCGCGTGTCGGCGTTCCAGGCCGGTTTCGGTGAGGGACCGGTCCGGTGCGCCCGGATGGACGAGTCCGAGGTGGACCGCCGGGTCACCCAGGAGACGGCCGACACCGCCACCGCCGACGAGGGCCAGCTGCGGCCGAGCGACCCCGACGCCCGCGCCGATCTCGAAGCCACCGTACGCGCGGTCTTCGGGGCCGACCAGCCATCGGTCGCCACCGAGCCGGTCTGTGGCGACGCACCGGCCTCGTTCTGCCCGGACCCGGGAGTCGTCGCACTGGATCTCGACGCCCTGGACCGCATCGCCGCCCCGGCGCGGGACGGCGGACTCGGTGATTTCGCCGCTTTCGCCGAGGTGGTGTCCCGTTTCGCGCTGGCCCGGGAACTGCGCTCGGGCCGGCCGGTCGAGGGACTGGTCGCCGCTCAGCGAGCGGCCTGCCTGACCGGCGCCTGGGCTGCGGCCATCGGTCCCGGGGACGGCCAGGCGCTGGGCCTGTCCCCGGGTGATCTGGACGAGGCGGTGGCCGAGATGCTCGGCCGGCAGTCCCGGATCGCGGCCGACGTCACCGGGGCGGCCGTGCCCTCCGGGTTCGCCCGGGTGGACGCCTTCCGCACCGGCTTCAACCGTGGTGTCGAGGTGTGCGCGACCCTCGGTGGCTGAGCACGAACTAGGGCGCCGGCATCGACGGAGGTCACCGTGACCACGACGGGGTCGAACGGGTCGAATCGCCGGCTGATCATCGTCTGGATGGATGTGATGATCGGCCGCCACCGGGACGGGGTCGGTGGCGACGTGCGGCCGCGAGGTATGGCCGCCCCGGCCCTGCACCGTCACGGTGAGCGAGTCGGTGGCACCCATGATCGTTCCCGGCTCGCTGCGGAAGACGCCGCGTGGCGTCTCGTAGGAACGTACATGCAGGCCGTACGCCGCCCGTGCCCGCTCCCCAGCCGCATCGAGGACGCCTTCCTTGATCATCCGGTCGGCGCCGTCCCAACCCTCCTCACCCGGCTGGAACATGAGAACGACGTCACCCGCGAGCGCCGCACGGTTCCCGGCCAGCGCGCGGGCCGCGCCGACCAGGGCGACCGTGTGCAGGTCGTGCCCGCAAGCATGCATGATCCCGGGCACCCGGCTGGCGTAGTCGAGCCCGGTCTTCTCGGTGAGCGGCAGGGCGTCCATGTCGGCCCGCAGCAGTACGGCCGGACCGGGCCGGCCGCCCCCGCAGCACCGCGGTCACCGACGACAGATCCCGTCCCCGGGATCTCCACATCCAGGCCGTCGAGGGCCTCGAGAACCGCCGCCTGGGTACGGGGCAGGTGCAGGCCCGCCTCGGGATGGGCGTGCAGGTCGCGCCGCAGACGCACCAGTTCCGGCTGCAGACGGTGCACCGTCTCGGGCAACGCGTTGCTGTGGTCGACATCGGACATGGGAACAGCTCCTGACGGTTCAGAGGGGAAGGAAGCCACCGAGCAGGCAGATGGCCAGCCCGGTCGGCATGGCGATCAGGCCCCAGCGCACCAGGCTGCGTTTGCGCCCGATGGTGCGCCGGGTACGCCAGAGACGCGCGACCGGATCCTCGTCCGGGTTGTGGGCCACAGCCAGTGCCCACTGGCGCAGAATCGCCAGGTCGGCTCCCACGAGCGGCCCCGGTACCGGCACCCGGGTGTCGGGCCGGTCGCCATAGGTGGCGGCCCGGCCGACCAGTCCGAGCGCGCCGACCGCGACCGCCGCTCCCAGCCACCAGACGATCGAGGCCACTGTCGGCAGGTTCACCGGCGACCAGCGGCCGGCGAAGAAGCCGGTGACGATCGCGCCGCTGGCCACGGTGAGCGCGGCCATCAACCGCGCCGCCTTGTTCTCCTCATGTCCCAGCTCCACCAGCGCCTCGTCCAGCAGCCGCAGGGTGACCTCCGGCAGCCAGGGCGGCGGCGCCGGAGCGATGCCGGCCGGCAGGATCTGGGTATGTGCAGAGTTCCGCATATCTGAACCGACGAACGGTGGCGGCCCTGGTTCGCTGATGTGAGAGGGCCGACCCGGGCCGGGTGGATGACGGCCTTCGGCTGGAGGCGTACGAAGACCGTCATCCGTCATGTCCGACGGAGCTCGGACCATGAGGTTCAGTCGCGTCCGGAAGAATGCGTGCTACGAATTCCGGCCGGTCGAATTCAAGACGAAGTGAAGTTAATTCTGTCTATATAGTCATAGCCCGCGCGGTTGCCGATCGATGGCGCCGGAGAAAGGCTGGTGTCGCTCGATCACATGCCTCGACGAAGGCTCGTCCTCGTCCGGGAAATCGATCAGGAGGTTTCAGCATGGGCAAGAGAATGCGTACTCTCGCGGGTCTGACCGCAGCCGGCGTCGCCGCCGTGATCGGCTTGCAGGCGCAGCCGGCACAGGCCGCCATCGAGGTTCCGGACTCCGGGCTGACCATTTTCGAGGGCACGTTCGCCGAGATCCTGCTCCACGTGGCCGAACCGGACGGCGCGTGCCTGGCCATGCCGCCGACCGCGGCCTCGCTCACCGGTGAGCGGATCGTCGCGCAGGTCAGTGCCTTCAGCGGCCCCGGCTGCACCGGGCTTCAGCAGAACCTGGGCACGTTCCGCACGTTCACGGCGGGCAAGTACCAGTCCTTCCGCGCTTACTCGTTCTGACCGGCCCTGCCGCCTTGCGATCCCCCGTTCGCGAGGCGGCAGCGCGCCCTCGACAGACCGGGCTGAACGGGCCGGATCACGGCGTACCGACCGTGGTCCGGCCCGTCTCGTACAACCGGATGTACTGCCCGCGCAGCTCGCCCTCGTCCGGCCGACCGGCGAGGGACAGGGTGTCGTGGCCGAGACCGGTCAATTCCGGCACCACCAACGTGGGCAGAAGAATCTCGCCGACGCCGACGCCGACGCCGGCGATGCGGGCCGGCACGGCCGTCGCCGCCGCGGTGTCGACGACGTCGTCGAGCGCGCTGATGACCAGGGCGATCGAGCGCAGACCAGCCGGTCGCGCCGGCTTGACGAGGTGACGGGTGATCGCCAGGTACCGGCTGACCGATCTCAGCGAGTATCCGCGGCTGGTGACCCGGTCCGGCAGAAGGCCCCGCCCGTACAGGAAGGTCAGGGGTCGCAACAGCGAGGCCGGCACCTGGCCCGGAGCCGGGCCGAAGAACGGCGAGAGCAGCAGGAGCCGGTTCACGGCCGGGCCGCTCTGCTGCGTCAGCCAGGTGGCCAGGATCGCGCCGGCCGAGATCCCGACGACACCGACTTCGCCCCCGAGCCCGGCGGCGATGTCCAGACCTCTGGTCGCGTACATGGTGAGGCCGCTGGTCGTGATGCGGCGGTGGTCCCCGGGATCGGTCGTGCCGTGACCGGGCGCCCGGGGGACCCAGACGTTGTAACCCCGCGCGTGGAAATCGCCGGCCAGGGCGTCCATCTGCTCGGGTCCGTGCGTGTAGCCGTGAAGCAACAGCACTGCCCGCTCGGTTCGCGATCCGTGACTGAGCAGGCGACTGTGCGACTGCGGCCGGACCGTTCGGTCGGCAGCGTCGGCCGCGATGACCGCCTGGGCCGCCCGGGTGGCCGCCGCGAAGCCCGAGTTTTCGTCGAGGGATCTCATCGAACGATCAGACGAGCCGGGACGGCGCTGGTTCAGGTCGGCTGTCCCACAACCGACCCGGAGCCGGCGGTGCTAGCGAGCGGTGTGCGGCTCGAGCACGAAGTCGTAGGTCGCGATCCGTACGTCCCCGTCGAGCTCGACCGGTGCGATGAGCCCGTCGCGCACCGCGTTGGCGGCGTCCGTGGCGAGGTAGTCCCCGTCCGCGAAGTAGAGCTGAGTGGTCAGCACCTCGTGGTCCGGGGCCGTCACCTGGAGGTGGAGATGAGCCGGCCGGTAGAGATGCCGTCCCAGCTCACGCAACACGCCGCCGATGGGGCCGTCCCCCGGAACCGGGTAGGGCGCCGGCTGAATGGTCGTCACCTCGAAGGTGCCGTCGACCGCGGTGCCGAAGCGGCCCCGTAGGTTCCACGCCGGGATGCCCGGCATGATCCCGGAGTAGTTGCCGTCGGCGTCGGCCTGCCACATGTCGAACTCGGCGAACGGCAACGCCTCGCCAGTGGTCGACCGCACGGCGCCGCGGAAGATCAGGGTGTCACCCTTCTCGTCCGGCCGCCGCGGCATCATGTTCGGCGGCTCGAGGCGCGGTGCGCCCGGCAGATAGAAGGGGCCCAGCAGACCGAGCGGGCTGCCCTTGCGGTGGGCGCTCTCGACGTCGAGCGTCTCGGCCTCGAGGAAGACGTCGAACAGAATCGAACCCTCACCGGCCTGGACGCTGGCCAGAACGACCTCGGTGGCCTTGCGGTATTCCTCGTGGGTGATCCGGTGACGCTGAACAAGTTCGAGGAGGGTCTTCTCGAAGTCTTCGATGATGGCGATGAGCCGGTCATTGGGCATGGGATTTCCTTCCTGAGTTCTGCCAGGTGCGGCTCCCATCTTTTGCATTGGGGAAACGCAGGGGAATGCTCGATCGTCCCCCTTTCTTGAGTCGGCGTTCCACAGTGCTCACCGGTGCGACGCGCGGTAGCGGCTCGGGGACAGGCCGGTGAACCGGGTGAACGCGTGGCTGAAGGAACTCGGCGAACTGAAGCCCGTCTCGACCGCCACCGCGGCGATCGGGGCGTCGGTGTCGCGCAGGGCGGTCCGGGCCAGCCGCATCCGCCACTGGTGCAGGTACGCCAGTGGCGGCTCCCCGGACAGCGATTGGAACCGTCGGATGAACTTGCTCCGCGACATGGACACCGACCGGGCCAGGTCGGCGAGCCGCCAGGGATGGGCCGGCCGGTCGTGGATCAGGATCAGGGCGGGCCGCAACTCCGCGTCCGCGTAGAGGCGGAGCCAGCCGGCATCGGCCAGGCCCGGCGAACCCAGCACGGATCGCAGGACGTCGACCATGAGGACCTGCGCGTACTGCTCGGTGACGTGCGCGAAGCCGGGGCCGCGCCGGGACAGCTCGTGGACGATCCGGTCGAGCGGATGGCGGACGGCCGGGGCATCACGGACCCGGACCACCGACGGAAGCGCGTCGAGAATCCGTTCGTCGGGGCCGTTTCCGGGCTGCCGGATCAGGCCGACCACCTGCTCGCCCCCGAGGGGGACGAGCAGACCGGGCCGGTCGCCCAGGAGCCGATCGGCGCAGCGGGGCTCGACCGCCGGGTCGCTGGCCAGCACGAAAGGCACCCGCCCGCTGGGCAGGGTCAGCCCCTCGGCCTCCAGGCGCTCCGGGGCCGCACCGTCGGCGATGAGCCAGCCCGGGCCACGGACGATCACCGGCAGCCGTTTCCCGCCGCGGAAGCGCACGGCCCAGGGCCCGTCGCCCGCGGTGAATCCCCCGGTGATCCCGCACCTTCCACCATGGGTGGTGAGCGCCGCGGACAACGGATCGGTCTCGGACACCTCGGTACCTCCGTTCTCGTGCTGACGGGCCTGCCCCTTGCGAAGACGCGCTCAGCGCCATGGCGTTCACCGCGAATGTGAGAAGAATCCGGCGGCTCCTCGTGAACACACATCCAAAACAGCGTGGCCTGCGAAAACAGCCGCTTCGGACGTATGACCAGTAGGCATTCGACCAGGGGCGTCGGGGATAGCTTGCCGCGATGTCCCGTCCACCGCACAACCTCGTGGCCGACCGCTATCGCCTGGTCAGCACCATCGGCGAAGGCGGGATGGGCCGGGTCTGGCACGCCCACGACGAACTGCTCGGCCGTGACGTCGCCGTCAAGGAGATCACGCCCGAGGGGCTGACCCGCACCGAGTTGGGCGACCTGCACGAACGGACCATCCGCGAGGCCCGGGCGATCGCTCAGATCAGCCACCCGTCGGTGGTGCGCATCTTCGACGTGGTCACCGACGGTGGGACGCCGTGGATCGTCATGGAGCTCATCTGGTCGCAGTCCCTGCAGGCGGTCCTCGAGCATGACGGCCCCCTGACCCCGCCCGAGGCGGCCCGGATCGGGCTGGCGGTGCTGGCCGGCCTGCGCGCGGCGCACCGGGTGGGCATCCTGCACCGCGACGTCAAGCCGGCCAACGTGCTGCTGACCGAGGACGGCCGGGTGGTGCTGACCGACTTCGGCCTGGCTGTCCTGGCCGGCGACTCGTCCATGACCCGGACCGGCGTCGTGCTCGGGTCGCCGTCGTACCTCGCGCCCGAACGGGGTCTCGACGAACCGGACGGCGCCCAGGCCGATCTTTGGTCGCTCGGCGCCACCCTGTACGCCGCCATCGAAGGCCGGCCGCCGTACCAGAAATCGCACCCGATGGCGACCCTGACCGCCCTGCTGACGGAGCCCCCGCCGGTGTCGGAACGGGCCGGTGTTCTCGGACCGGTGCTGGCCGCCCTGCTGGTGAAGGACCCGCAGGAACGCGCCGACGTCGACGAGACGGAACGTCTGCTCCGCGAGGCCCTCGCGGGTGGCTCACCGACGCTGCCGACACCGCTGGCGCCGCCCGTGGAAAAGCCAGCCACGGTGGAGCCACTCACAGCGGAGCCGCCCGTTTCCAGCCCCTCGAAGCGCCGGCCGCGCTGGTTGATCCCGGCCGTGGTCGCGCTGGTGCTGGCGGGCGGGGTGGCCGTGGCCCGGCCGTTCACGCCGGTCGCCTCGGCCGGAGCGCCGACGGCGTCCGCCTCGTCCGTCCCGATGGGATCGGCCGGGTCGGCGGGACCGGCAACGCCCAGCCGTCCGGTCCCGGGCGTGACAGCCGGCGGCCCGGCTGGTACGGCCCCTTCGGTCCCGGGCCGCTCCCCGTCCGCTCCGGCTCCGGCTCAGGCCCCGGCCGCCGTCGCTCCGCCGGCCTCGAGCCGCCCCCCGGCCGCGCCCAGGACCACCACCCCCACCCCACCGGTGGCCGCCCCGGCCACCAAGACCGCCGCGGTCGGCAGTCCGATCTGGAACCACGGCACCAGTACGTGCCTCCACCTGCCGGGCCGCGGCCGCGAGGTGCAGCTGTGGGCGTGCGACGGCTCGGACAACCAGAAGTTCGACTTCCCGGGCGACGGCACGCTCCGGGTGCTCGGTCAATGCGTGCAGGCCACGTCGACCGGGACCGGCGCCCGTTTGCGGGGCGCCCGGTGCACCGGCTCGGCCCAGCAGCGGTTCGTCCTCAACGCGGCCCAGGACCTGATCCTCCTTCCCGCCGACAAGTGCGTGGACGTGCCCGACTGGAGCAGCGCGAACGGCGTTCCGGCACAGATCTGGACGTGCGCCGGCACCGACAACCAGAAATGGAACTGAGACCGCCGCCGGGACAGGGCCCCCGGCCGCCGCGGTCAAGGCCGACCAGTGGGGTCAGTCGGGAAAACCGCGGAACACCCCCGCGGGATCGGCGACGGCAGCGAATTCGCCGAAGCTCATACCGGTGACAGCCACCGTGCCGTGCAGGAGCATGACCCAGCCCGGCACGACGCGAAGTTCCGGCTCCGACGGGCCGGCCACGGCCAGCAGCTTGTGCTCGGGATCGGTCAGGGCTTCGCTGTCCGCGAGGAACACCACATCCAGATGGCCCTCGGTCGCGGCGGCGGCTCGGACCTCCTCGGCCGTCGCGCCCATCCAGTGCGCGTCATCGACGAAGAGCACCGGCCATTCGCCGCCGCCGAGGGTCACGGCGTCGCACAGGGAGCGCCACGCGGCATCCTCGGAAAGGTCCGTGCGCACCACGACGGCGTCCAGATTTCGCCGCTCGCCGAGCGAGGGAAGGCGGGGTCGCCTGGTCATGTCAGCCGTTCAGTCCGGTCAGGAAGCGGCGAACGACCGGCACGGCGGTCTCAGCGCCGGCACCGCCCTTCTGCACCAGGACAGCGAAGGCGACGTCGCCCTGCCAGCCGACGAACCAGGCGTGGGTCTCGGTCGAGGCGTCGTCGAACTCGGCGCTGCCGGTCTTGCCGAACACCGGACCGCCCTTGACGTTGTTTAGCGCACGGCCCGTGCCCGAGGTGACCACCTCACGCATCAGCCGTTTCAGACCGGCGGCGGCGTCCTTGTCGAGGGTGGCGCCGTCGGCGGCGGGCTGAGCCGGGGCCGGGTCGAGCACCAGCCTAGGCTGGACGAATCGGCCCCGGGCGACCGCCGCCGTCGCGCCGGCCATGGCGATCGGGCTGACCGCGGTCTGCCCCTGCCCGAAGGCGGCCTGGGCCAGTTCGGCCGGGTCGCCGGCCGCGGACACCTTGCCGCTGAACGCCTTGACGCCCAGATCCCACTGACCGCCGAGCCCGACCGCTGTGGCCGCGGACTGCAGGCCGGCTGCGCCCAGCTTGGGGGCCAGACCCACGAACGCGGTGTTGCAGGACTGGGCGAAGTCGACGTGGAAGGGCACCTCGCCCAGGGCCATGTCGTGTGCGTTCTTGAAGACCTGCCCGCCCGCCTCCTTGGTCTTCGGGCAGTCGACGGGCGTGTTCGGGTTCACCGCCCGCTTCTGCAGCAAGCCCAGGGCCGAGACCATTTTGAACGTGGACCCGGGCGGGACCTGGCCGGTCAGCGCCACGTTGTCCCCGCCGCCGTCGGGTCCGTTACTGACCGCCAGCACCGCGGAATCGCTGATCCGCACGGCGACCAGCGAGCTCGGCCGGGGCTCGGCGGCGGTCGCGCGATCGGCCGCCTGCTGCGTCGGCAGGTCGATCGTGGTCCGGACCGGCCGGCCGCCGACCGGCTCGGTGTGATGCAGCTCGGCCGGCTCGTCCCGGCCGTCACGTTCGATCACCACGGCGAGCGCCGGCGCTCCGCGTAGCCTGCTGTCGTAGCGCTGTTGCAGACCGCCGTGCCCGGCGTCGTCACCGGCGGCCAGGGTGCCCGGGTTGGCTGTGAGGTCGTCGGCCGTGACCGGGTCGACGGTGCCGAGCAGGGCGCGGGCGAACATCCGGCTCGGCGCCAGCTCCCGCTTCTGCTCGGTCAGCGTGACCCCGCGCAGCCTCCGCAGCGCCTTTTCCACCTTAGAGAAGTCGGCCCGCCGCAGGGTGACGACCTCGACCGGGCCGGCGGCGGTGGCCACGTCCCCGGGGTCGATCTGCACGCCGATCGTCTTCAGCGCCGCAGCCAGCTCCTCGGTGGCGGTGAATCGGGCCGGGTCCACCGTCACGACAACGACCGGCCGGGCCTCGACGATCGGCCGGCCGCCGGCGCCCAGGATCGCGGCCCGGTCGGCCTGGACCCGGCGCAGCGTGAGCTTGTCCCCGGCGACGAGTTCTTTCTGCACGATGGCGGGTTCCCAGATCACCTTCCAGCCGCCCTCACCGCGGGCGGTCAGCCGGACCGCGCTCTCGTACGACCAGGGACCCGCGGCGGCCAGGGTCCAGCCGACCTTGACGGCGCCAACCGCGTCGTCACCGGTCTCGCGGATGTCGCCGGCCCGGGTCATCCGCAGAGTCTCGAGCGGCATGCCGCCGGCCAACTCGGTCAGCTCGGCCTCCACGGCGGCAGCCTCGATCGGCTTCCCGGCGCTGTCGACGAAGTCCACCTCGGACAGCTTGCGGTCGTGCCAGGCGTCGAGGAAATCGTCCAGCGCGCCCCCGGCCCCGTCGGAGCCGCAGGCGGCCACGCCGGCGCCGAGCATCATCGCGGTCAGCAGGATCGCAGGCGCCCGCCGGGCGCTTCGGTCGAGTCGCATTCGTCGCTCCTTTCCTGCGTACGGGATGCCCGACACAGACAATCGGCCGGGGCACGACTTTCCGCGCCTTCACCGGCCGATCACCTTCATCGTGGCCGAACCGAGTTACCTGGATGTGGAGCGGAAGTTGAACCCGGCTCAGGCGGCCTCGGCGCCCTTGGCCCGCCGGGGCGTGAGGGCCCGTTGCTCGGGGAAGGTCCAGCCGAACCGCACCGCGCCCAGCCGGACGACCGTGGTGACGACGAGGCCGGCGAGGCCGGCCATCACGATCGGTGTGCCCAGGGCGACCAACACGATGAGGGTGGCCACCCCGGCCCCGGCGGCCACGGCGTACAGCGTGCCGACCCGCAGGAACGAGATCGGCCGGCTCAGGATGAGGTCGCGCAGCATGCCGCCGCCGATCGCCCCGATGACGCCGACGACCAGCGCCCCGGCCGCGCCGACGCCGAGCGACAGCGCCTTCGAGGCGGCGATCGCCCCGAACAGTCCCATCACCACCGCGTCCAGCACCGTGATCAGCCAGTGGACCCGCGCGAGCAACGGCTGCAGCACCATGCCGAGCACGGCCGCGCCGCCGGCCACCACCAGGTACCAGTTCTTCCAGATCACGACGGGCGGCTGGTTGAGCACGACGTCGCGCAGCAGGCTGCCGCCGAGCGAGACGGCGAGCCCGATGACGATGACCCCGAGCAGGTCGATGCGCCGGTGCTTCTCCCCGGCCGCGAACAGGGCGCCCTGCAGGCCACCGAGCCCAGCGGCGAGCAACTCGATCCACAGCGCCACTTGGAACGGTATGACGGACATGCGTCTCCCCCTTCGTTCTCGCCCTGCTTCCCTCCGGTGATGTGCAATATATTGCATGCGAATCACCTGCTCAAGGTGGCGTCACGCACACATCTCTCTCAAGGCGCAAAAGCTCGAGAAGTTCATTCACGCCGGACGCCGATCGGGTGATGACCGGCACCTTGCATCCCCGCCGCCCTTGCCCTTGACTCGGGGACAGCAACTGTCCTAAGCAGACGGTTATGCCGTCCGACGGATCCCGGTCAGTCGGCCCGCAGTCGCCGCGAAGTCATTCCCCGCACAGCTCGCCGACGTCGGCCGTCACGTCGCTAGCAAAGGAGAATCATGCCGACGACACTGCCCGCCCGCGATTCGCTCCACGGCCGCATTGCTCTGGTCACCGGCGGGTCGAAGGGCATCGGCCAGGCGGTCACCGCCCGGCTGCGCGAGATGGGCGCCGACGTGTGGGTCACCGCTCGCAACCAGCCGGACCACGAGGACGACGACCGGTTCATCGCCGCCGACTTCGCCACCGCCGCCGGCACCGATCTGGTTGCCCGGCGGCTGATCGACGCCGGCGGTGTCGACATCCTGGTGCACGTCGCCGGGGGCACGTTTTCCCCGGCGGGCGGTTTCGGCGTGCCGACCGAGCAGGACTGGCTGAACGACCTCAACCTCAACCTCCTCAGCGCGGTCCGCCTGGACCAGCGCCTCCTGCCGGGGATGGTCGGGAAGGGATCGGGCGTCGTGGTCCACGTCTCATCCATCCAGCGCATCAAGCCGATGCACTTCAGCCTCCCCTACGCCGCGGCCAAGGTGGCCCTCACCGCCTACAGCAAGGGCCTCACCAACGAGGTCGCCCCGCACGGCGTGCGGGTCAACAGCATCTCTCCCGGCATCACCCTGACCTCGACGCTCGAGGCCTGGCTGGAGCAGAGCTCGACCGAGCAGGGCGTCGACCCGGCCACGGTGGCCGATCAACTGGTCGCCTCGCTCGGCGGGATCCCGCTCGGCCGCCCGGCCCAGCCGGTCGAGGTGGCCGATCTGGTGGGCTTCCTGGTGTCCGACCGGGCCTCGTCGGTCGTCGGCGCCGAATACATCATCGACGGCGGCACTGTCCACACGGTCTGATCGCGCGGAAATGGTCCGGCGCCGGCAGCGTGGAACTGCCGGCGCCAAACCGTTTCCGGTCAGCAGTCGCGCGACGGGCCGACCACCACGAGCGGTCCGTGTTGCGATAGAACGCGAGGGAGCCGGTGAAGCCGTGTTTCTCGTACGAATCCACCAGCGTCTCGAAGTAGTCCTCAGGCATCCAGGCCGGCCGCTGCCCGGGATCGGGCCAGATGTCGAGCATTACCTGTCCCGGTTCGAGCACCAGACGCCGGTCGACGTCGCCGGCCTCGTACTCGTGGCTGAGCATGTGGAAGATGCCGCGCAGGGATGCCCGCGGACCTCGGCCGAACTCGTCGTCGGCCGGCCCGACGTCCTGCAGGTAGTCGAGGTAGAACCGCCGGCCGTCGGTGAACATGCTCCGGGTGCCCTCGGCCAGGCCGACCGGCGCCCGGGAGATCTGCGGCGGCGCGCTGATCGCTACGACGCCCCGGACCAGGCCGGGGCGCATCATGGCCGGGCCCCAGGCGGTCAGGGCCCCCCATTCGCGACCGATGACGGCGACCGGGCCGGTGCCGAGGTGGTTCAGCAGCGCGACGAGATCGCCGACGACGTGCAGGACGGTGTAGGCGTCGGCCGCCGAAGGGTGCTCGCTGTTCCCGAAGCCTCGCAGGTTGAGTGCGATCACCCGGTGCCCACCGGCGGTGAGCGCCTCGATCTGATGGCGCCAGGTGCCAGCGTTCTCCGGGAAGCCGTGCAGCAGGACGACGGGTGGCCCGGAGCCCTCGTCGAGGTAGGCCACCCGGACACCGTTGACGATGGCTTCGTGCCATCCGTATTCATGGGTTACCGTGATCAGGCCCAGTCGTCGTTTCGGGGCAGCAGAATCATCCGGTGCGCCTCGAGCGCGGCCGCCCGTTCATTCCACTCACCACGTTGCTGTTTGTTGTTCTGGCCTACGTTCGGACCGCGGCGGCTCGGCGCCGGTCCACAAGCATCGGCAGGTGGCCGGTCGCGCCACCGTCGACGTTGATGCGCTGCCGGCGTCGGTCCACAACACGTCGAGCCGGCCGTAGGTCGCCACCGCGGTCTCGATGACCGCCGCCATGTCGCTCTCGATGCTGACGTCGCCCACGTACGGCGTGACTTCGAAGCCATCCTCGACCAGTTCCTTCGCCCGGTCGGTCACGGCCGGTGACAGATCCATCATCGCCACCCGAGCGCCCTCCGCGGCCATCGCCCGCACCCCCCGCGAGACCGAGGCTGCCGGCCGCGCCGGTCACCACCGCTACCTTCTCTTTCAACCGGTCCATGACCATCCCTGGTATGTAGTTGAAAATTCAGCAATACGGGGACGATATCATCGGCGCTGAAGTTTCAACTACCATTGTGAGGACGGCCATTGTGGACGGTCGCTGGCTGAACGATGACGAACAACGGACGTGGCGCAGCTTCCTGATGGCCACCCGGCTGTTGTTCGATCAGCTGGAGCGCGACCTGAAGGAGGAATCGGACCTCTCCTTCGCCTACTACGAGATCCTCACCCGGCTCTCGGAGGCGCCCGGACGCTCGATGCGCATGGCCACCTTGGCCGCCGCCTGCGTGTTCGACCGCAGCCGGCTGAGCCACGCCGTCGACCGGCTGGTGCGCGAGGGCTGGGTGCGGCGGGTGCCGGTCGGCCAGGATGGGCGGGGGCAGCTGGCCGAGCTCACCGACGACGGCATGGCGGTGGTCCGGCGGGCCGCTCCCCACCACATCGAACGGGTCCGGACCCTGATCTTCGACCGCCTCACCCCCGATCAGCAGCGGGTGCTGGCCGAGATCAGCGAGATCGTGGCCACCGGCATCACCGACCCCATCCGGTTGACCCGGATGGGGTGGCCGGAGGCAGAGCTCAGCGGGCCGGCTGCACCCGGGCCGCCAGGGCCGGCTCGAACAGCGAGGTGATCGGGTCCAGCATGTTCGCCACCCGCAGGAAGGCCGCGCCGACGGCCGGGTCGGTCGCGGCCGCGACCCGCAACAGGTCGAGGTACTGGCCGGCGGCCTCGCCCTCGGGGCTCCGCACACCCTTGACGCCCGGGAAACGCAGGTCGCTACCGGTGGCCAGGGCCCACGGTTCGGCCAGCAGCTGGGCCGCCTCGGAGAAGTAACGCCGTTCCAGCTGGTCGAATCCGGTACGCAGCAACGACGCGAGCAGCTCGGCCTCGAGGACGGCCACCGTGATGCCCTGACCGTAGAGTGGGTTGAAGTTGCCCATGGCATCCCCGACGACCAGGTAGCCCTCGAGATGGCGGTCCAGCTTCTCGAAGTGCTTGAGCGAGCTGGCCGGGTTCCGCATCTTGGCGGCGTCGTCGATCGGCACGGCCGTGCGCAGCAGCTCGGCGATCTCGGGGGCGGCCAGGGTCGAGGCGAACGCGAGCATGCCCTCGTCGTCGGTCGGTGGCTCGTCGCCGAGCATGCCGGCCAGGAACACGGCGATCTGACCGTCCTCCTGACGTACGGCGGCGCCACTGCGAGGGTTGGCCGGGTAGGCGCCCGACACCACGGCCTGCCGCCCGCCCGGCTGGTCCGGCTCCTGCTTGAAGTGGCGGGTCACATAGACCACGTTCGTCCGGACCACCGTTTCCTCCGGAGCGGGGTAGCCCATCTCGCTCAGCCAGGTGACGGCCCGGGAACCCCGGCCCGCCGCGTCCACGACCAGGTCGGCGTCCACGTTCCGCTCGGCCGGCTTCCCCGGCGCGGGCCGTACCCGTACGCCGTTCACCCGGCCGTCAACGGCGAGCAGGCCGGCCACCTCGGTCGAGTCGGTGATGACCACGTTGCTCAACGAGGCCGTACGGCGGCGGATCAGACTCTCGATCAACGGGCGCGTGGCCAGGTAGTTCGGGGTGCCGGCCGATGCCGTGGCCAGCTTCCGGCCGTCGAGGTAGTAGTGGTAGTCGGCGAGCGCGTCGGCCCGGGGCGCCCCGGCTGCGGTCAGCTCGTCGAGGAAGCCGGGGAACAGCGCCTCCAGACCGGCGGCCCCACGGGCGGTGAGCCCGTGCACGTGCCGGCCCTGCGGAACGCCGCGCCGGGTGGCCGGACCGGCCGGAAGCTCGTCCCGGTCGAGCACCGTCACCCGCTCGAACGAGGCGCTCAGGGCGCGGGCGGCGAGCAGTCCCGCCACGCTGCCGCCGATGACCACCGCGTGCCGGCCGGACCGGGTATCCGATGTGTTCGCCATGTGACTCTGCCCTCCAGTAGTTTCCTCTCTCCTTTTCGACGTTCCGGCCCCGCCGCAGTTCATCGGGGTCCGGTCCCCGGGTGGCGGCCGAACCATCGACGGGCGGCGAACTTTACGGCGCGGACCACGTCCGCTCTGATGTGAGCCCGGATGGAGCGTTGCGCCGAGGTTCGCCGTCACGACCACTGCCGCTCGACCGGGAAACGATTCACATGCGAAAACCTCTTGCTGCGCTGATCGCCGCCTGCTTGCTGACCTCGGCCGGATGCGACAGCGGCACCGGGGAAGTCGCCGGCGGCGACGACCGCACTCCCCGCGAACAACGGCCACGGGTCGGCATCATCCTGCCCGACCGGACCAGCTCCGACCGCTGGAGCACCACCGAACCGAAAAACTTCGAGAAGGCCTTCGGCGAGGCGGGCGTGCCGGTCGAGATCCGGAACGCCGAGGGCGATCCGGCGGAGTTCCGGCGCCTCGGTCGCGAGATGCTGGAGACCGGAGCCAAAGTCCTCGTCATCACGAATCTGGAGGACGAAGCCAGCCGGACCGTCGTCGACGAGGCGCACGCCCGCGACGTCCGGGTGATCGACTACGACCGGCTGTCGGTCAACGCCGGCGCCGACTACTACGTGAGCTTCGACGGCCGGCAGGTCGGCCGGCTGCAGGGCCAGGGCCTCATCGGCTGTCTGCGCCGGGCCGAGGCCCGCAATCCCGTGGTGGCACAGCTCAACGGCGCACCGACCGACCTCAACGCGACCCTCTTCAAAAGCGGCTACGACGAGGTGCTGCAGCCCAGGTACGACGCCGCCCAGTCCACCAAGGGTCCTGCACAGTGGGTGCCGGGCTGGTCGGAGGCGGATGCCGACCGGTTGTTCCGGCAGATGCTCCGGCAGCAACCCCGGATCCGTGGCGTGCTCGCCGCCAACGACGGGATCGCCGACGCCGTCATCAAGGTGCTCGAGGAGGCCGGGCGGAGCGGCCGGGTCCCGGTGACCGGCCAGGACGCCACGCTGACCGGTCTGCACCACATTCTGGCCGGACGCCAATGCATGACCGTCTACAAACCCTTCGGCCCCGAGGCGCAGGCCGCCACGAACCTGGCCGTGGAGCTGTTCAACGGTGGCCGCCCGACCCTGACGGCCACTGTCAAGGATCCCGAATCGGGTGCGCGCGTTCCCTTCCTGTCGCTGACGCCCCGGCTGATCGACGCCACGAACATGCGGGAAGTCCTGGTTGAAGGGTTCGTCACTAAGCAACAGCTGTGCGGTGGCGAGTACAAGCCGCTGTGCGAGAAGAACGGCATCGGGTAGCCCGCCTCAGCGATCGATCACGGTCCGCCCCGGCGCCGACCGGCGCGATCTGCACCGTGGTGGCCGAGGCGATGAGCGGCTGGGTCGCCGCGGCGGTGACGTACTCGTTGTTGGCGTGGGCCCGCAGTGCATACGTTCCGTCGGTCTGGGGGATCAGGTCGAACTCCTCCCACAGCCCGATCGCCTCGCGGTTGGCGATCAGCGGCTGGTCACCGCCGCCATCGGCCGAGACGTACCGCTGGTTGTGCCGCGACTTGAGCCCGACGACCAGGGTGGGCTCGACGACCGGACCGGTGGGCGGGCCGAAGACGGTCAGGTCGATCACGTCGGCCATGGCCTGCAGACCGGCGGTATCGGGGTGCAGGTGGTCGCCGATGTCGAGGGCGGGAAGGAAGCGGCGGCGGTCGGCCGGGTCCTCGGTGGCGGTGGCGAAGTCGGCCACGGCGTCGCAACCGCTGCCGGAGCTACGGACGTACGCGTTGTATTCAGCCCGGGCGCTCGCCGCGGTCTCGGTCCACCGCTCGTGGCCGAAGAACGGCGTCAGGGTGGCGCACATGACCCGCACGCCCCGGGAGGTGCGCGGCGTTGATCTGGCCGGCGAGGGCGTCGATCAGCCGGGCCACCGGCGGGCGGTCCCCGAGC
Organism: Paractinoplanes aksuensis; assembly: GCF_024137025.1. GTDB lineage: Bacteria > Actinomycetota > Actinomycetes > Mycobacteriales > Micromonosporaceae > Actinoplanes > Actinoplanes aksuensis. Next base: position 107,503 of record NZ_JAMYJR010000038.1, on the reverse strand, counting down.
GGGTCGTTGATCGGGGTGTCGGCGATGACGGCCCACTTCACGCCGGGCTGGTCGAGCACGTCGCGCTCGAACCGGCGTACGGCGCTCTGCCCGCCGCCGCTGGACCCGCGCCGCCGACCCACCGATGCTGGTCCGCACGATCTGGCGCAGCGTCTGGTTCTCGAACGACTTGCCCTGCCCTTGGTGCTCCACGGCGCGGCCGCCCAGGTTCCCGTCCAGGGTTCCTCGGCCGCTCCCGCGGGTGCGGCCGACGGAACCACACCGACGCGGCCAGCGTGGCCACCATCGCAGCCGACCAGAATCCTCTTCGCACTACCGTGCCTTTCGCTCAGGTGAACCTGCGTTCGCTCAGCAGACGCGGAAACGGGGAAAAGGTCATCCGAGTCACGGAACGAAGGGGCACCGATCGGGGGTGAGACGGGTGCCTGAGCAACCATCAAGCTAGGTTCTGCAGGTGGGGGCAGCGAGCGGCGGAGACGATCTGGTCGGTCGGGAGCGGGAACAGTCCCAGTTGTCCGGGTTGATCACGCGGCTGCCGACCGCTGGAGGGGCGCTCGCGCTGCCCGGCGAGGGCGGCACCGGCAAGTCCGCGCTGCTGTCCTGGCTGGTCGACCGGGCACGGAGCCGCGGCGTCCAGGTGCTGACGGCGGCCATGGGCGAGGACGACTTCGCAACGCCGTACGCCGGGCTGCGCCGCCTGTTCCCCGAGGTGCCCTGGAGCGGGTCCGCGGCGTTGGCGGCCCTCGACGTGGTCGTCGACCGGTCACCCGTGGTGGTGGTGGTCGACGACGCGCACTGGCTGGACCCGGCGAGCTGGACCGCCCTGACCTTCGTCGCCCGCCGGCTGAGCCACCACCGCGCCGCCCTGGTGCTCGCCCTGCGGGAGAACACGGCCACGACGGCCCGGCTGCGCAGTTCGGGGCTGCCCGCCCTGGCCGTCGAACCCCTGGACCCGGCCGCAGCCCGGCTCCTGCTCGACCGTCACGCCGCCGGCCTCCGACCGGCCCAGTCAGCCCGCGTGCTGTCCCTGGCCGAGGGCAATCCCCTCGCTCTCGTCGAACTGGCCGCGACGGCCCGGACGGCCCGGCCCGGGCTCGCCGCCGATCCACCGCTCACCCCGCGTCTCGAACTGACTTTCGCTCCGTCCCTCGAAGCTCTGCCGGCCACGGTCCGGACCCTGCTGCACGTGGCCGCGCTCGCCGACGGACCGAGCGCCGACGAGGTGATCGGGGCCGCCCGGCGGCTCGATCCGCGAATCCGCCCGGGTGATCTGACCGCGGCCGAGACCGCCCGGCTGATCACCGTCGTGGAGCCGTTCGAGGTGCGCTTCCGCCATCCGCTGACCCGGTCGGTGATCCGTCACGCCATGGGGCCGGACCGTCGCCGCGAGGTGCATCAGGCACTGGCCGGCGGATTGGCCGCGCACCCGGACCGGCGGCTCTGGCACCAGGCCGGCGCGGCCGCCGGACCGGACGGTCCGCTGGCCGACCGGCTGGCCGAGGCGGCCGGTGAGGCGGCCGGACGGGGAGCGATGACAGCAGCCGCCCGGCTGTACGAACGAGCGGCGCAGTTGAGCCCGGACAGTAGGCAGTGGGCGGATCGATTGCTGTGGGCGGCCGCCACCACTCAGGATGCCGGTGACCCGGACACAGCGGCTCACCTCCTCGACGCCTTGCCCGATCACCACCTCACTGCCGGGCAAGAGGTTCGGCTGGCCCAGCTGCGCGACGACGGCGCGTACCCACAGCGGTTCCTCGACGCCACCGCACCGGTTTCGCCTGGCCTGGGCCTGCACGCGATCGAGTTCTTCCTGGCCGGTCCCGGTCAGGTGGCGCCGGTCGGCTGCGACGGATCGCCGGGTGTCGCCGAGCCGGCCGCGTTGTGTGTGCTGGCCCTGGCCGACCCCGTGGGCCGCGGCGCGGAGGTCCTGCCGCCGATCCGCCGGCACGCCCGCGAACTCACCGGCCCGCCCGGGGACCTCGTCCTCGTGGCTCTGGCCGGCCTCGGCGCCGGCTCGATGCCCGAGAGCTTCCGCCTGGCCGCGGCGGCGACCGCCCGGCTGCGTGGACAGGACGCCGACGGCCTGCTCGCCCGGGCCCTCACCGTCCAGGCGCTCGCGGCCACCCAACTGGGCAACGCCCTGCTGGCCGGGGAATGCGCTGCCGAAGCGGGCCGGGTCGGGACCGAGACCGGGCAGCCCCGTTGGCGGCGCATCGCCGACCTGGCCCGGGCCCGCGCGGCGGCGTTGCGAGGGGACGCGGACGAGGCGCTGGGGCTGGTGGCCGCCGTGCCGCGCTGGCCTGCGGCGGCGCGTCTGGTCCGCGGGGAGGTCGCCGCGGCCGGTGGGCGGCCCGATGTGGCCTTTGACGAGCTGGCATCGCTGTTCGACCCGGCCGCGTCCACCTTCCACCGGACTCTCCGCTTCTGGGCGCTGTCGACCTTCGCCGAGGCGGCGGTGGACTGCGGGCGTAGCCGGCAGTTGCGCGATCTGCTGGCCGGGCTGGATCGCGCCGGCCTGCCCGTGCTGGACGTCGCCCTGGTCCACGCGGATGCGGTGCTGGCCGACACCGACGAGGCCTATGCGGCCGCGCTGACCCACGCCGTCCTGCCGGAATGGCCGTTCGAGTTGGCCCGGCTGCAACTGGCCCACGGCAGCCGGCTGCGCCGGCAGCGCCGGACCGCGGACGCCCGGCCGCTCCTGCGGGCCGCGGCCCACACCTTCACCGTGCTGGGCGCCCACCCCTGGGCCGCGCGGGCCGAGGCCGGCCTGCGGGCCGCCGGCGAGCGGGCCGGCGTCGACGGGGATCCCCGGCAGCTGCTCACCCCCCAGGAACTGCAGATCGCCCTGCTGGTGGCCGACGGACTGAGCAGCCGTCAGATCGCGGCGCGGCTGGTCCTCACGCCCCGTTCGGTCGACAGCCACCTCTACCGCGTCTATCGCAAGGCCGGGGTGTCCTCACGGGCCGAACTGGCCAAGCTCATGCTCACGACGAGGTGACCGGGTCGGGCGGCACCGCCCGAGGTTTGCGGAATATTACCGATGCCGGGCCCGGTCCTCCACGGAAACATCCTCCCTGACAGCGCACAGGGAGTGAGGTGGGAACATGGCCCTGTTCGGCCGGAACGCCGACCAGCGAGCATTGAGGCTGTTCGCGGAGCGGGCCGGCCACGACGGCGGCGCCCTGGTGCTCACCGGTGAACCCGGGTCCGGACGGACGAGCTTGCTCGACGACCTGGCCCGCACCCGGACGGCCGACGGCGCGTGGGTCCTGCGCGGCGCCGGTGTGCCCGGGACCGTGCCCAGCGACTACGCCGACCTCGACCGCCTGATCGCGCCGCTGTACGAGCATCTGCCGGAACTGCCGAGCCACCTGCGTGAGTCGCTGTCGATCGCGGTCGGGCTCGCGGTGGGGCCGGCACCCAGCGAACTGAGTGTCGGCACCGCGCTCACCATGTTGCTGCGGCACGCCGCCCGGTCCCGGCCGTTGCTGATCGTCGTGGACGACGTCCAGCTCTGGGATCAGGCCAGCCGCGCCCTCCTCGATTTCGCCGGTCGGCGGCTCGACCACAGCCGGGTGGGCCTGTTGGTCGCGCTGCCCACGACCCACCGGCTCGACTCCGGGCTGGCCGCGCTCCCGGCCCACCAGCTGGATCCGCTGAGTGCCGACGCGTCCGAGGCCATGCTGCGGTCGACGGCCGGAGGTCTCGCCGACGGGGTCCACCGGCGGGTGCTGGCCGACGCCGCGGGTTGCCCGCTGGGCCTGGCCGAACTGCCCTGGGCGCTGTCGGCGGAACAGCGGGCCGGGCGTGAGTCGTTGCCGCCGGTCCTGCCGGTCACCACCCGCCTGACCGCCGGCTACGCCCCGATGATCGGTCGTCTGTCCCCCGGACCCCGCAACCTGCTGCTCCTGGCCGCCCTCGAGGGCACCGGTGACCTGCGGCCCCTCGGCCGGGCGGCCGGAGGAACGGACATCCTGGCCGAGCTGGCGGCCGTCGAGGGGGCGGGCCTGATCCGCATCGAGGGGGCGGGCCGGCTCAGGTTCAGCAGCCCGTTGGTGGCTCTGACGGTCGTGGCCCTCGCCGGCGCCGTCGAACTGCGCCGGGCCCATCACGCCGTGGCCGAGGCGCTGGCCGAGCTCGACCCCGCTCGCGCCGTCCGGCACCTGGCCCAGACCGCGCTGCACCCGGACGAGACCCTGGCCCGCCGGCTGGCCGAGGCGGCCGGTCACAGCCTGAACGGCGGGAACCTGGACCTGGCGGTGGACCTGTGGATGCGGGCGGCCGAGCTCACCCCCGCGCCGGAGACCCGGCAGGCGCGCCGGCACGCCGCGGCGGCGGTCCGGGTCACCGCGCTGGCCGATCCGGACGGCGCCCGGGAGCTGATCCGGACGGACTCGGGCCACAGCCCCGCGGCACTGGTCCAGGCGATCATCGACGTCCGGACGGCCCGGCGGGACGACTCCGGCCTGGCCGACGCCCACGAGCAACTCCGGTCCGCGCTGACGGCCCACCACTCGGTCGTCGCTGATCACCTACTGGCCGGAGCAGCCGCGACGGAAACGCTGGCGGCCTGGTATCTCGGCTGTGGCGAACGTGCGCCGGCCGACCGTTCCGGCCCGGTGGATCTGCTGTCGGGCGCCTTCCCGCAGTTCGGGGAGTGCGACCCCTTTAGCTCCGAGGACGTCGATCGGGCCCTGCGGCAGATGTACCGGACCCACGATCCCGTGGTGGCCGCGCAGGCATCGCTCGGCCTGGCCTACCTCGACCGGCTCAGCGAGAGCCACGACGTGCTGCGGCGCCTCGTGGGCGCCGGATCCGGACTGGCCGCCGCATCCGCGCTTCCGGTCATCGCGAGCTGGTGCCTCGCCGACTGGCCGACCGGCCGATGGTCCGAGATCGACGAGCTGACGTCCGACTACGACCGGCTCGCGGCCCAGCACGGTGCCGTCGACCTGCTCTCTCCCCTGCCGCACCTGGCCCGTGGCCTGCTGGCGGCCGCCCGGGGCGACCGTGCGCAGGTCCGGGCGGTCGCAGCCGACCTGACCGGACCGGCGCGGCGGCGGGCCGGCATCGGCCCGCTGCTCGCTCATCACGTGTCCGGGCTGCTGGCCCTCGGCGACGGCCGCTTCGAGGTCGCGTACCACCACCTGGCCCACCTGACCACCGGGGCCTCGGCATCGCACCGGTCGTGGGCCACCCTCGACGTGGTCGAGGCGGCCTGGCACAGCGGACACCACGACGCGGCTCGGGCCGCAGTCGACGCGCTGAGCGGGCTGCCCGCTACGCGGGTGTCGGAGCGGCTGGCCTGGCTCGTCCGGGCCGGCCGGGCCGTCGTCGGCGGGCCGGAGGCCGGGCCACTGTTCGCGGCCGTGGTCGGCACCCCGGCCGCTCAGCGGTGGCCGTTCGATCTGGCTCGGATGCATCTCGCGTACGGCGAGCACTTGCGCATCCACCGGGACGCCGGGACGGCCCAGTTCCACCTGCATCAAGCGGCGCGGATCTTCCAGCGGCTCGGCACGCCGTCCTGGCACGGCCGCGCGCACCAGTTGGTGCGGGCGAAACCCGGCGACAGCCCGCACGGAGCCCGGTCACCTCAACCCGTCGGCTGAGCGGGTCACCGGCCGTCGAGCAGCACCTTCGTCAGCTCGGCCCGCGACGACACCCCGACCTTGCGGTAGGCACGGGAGAGATGACTGTCGACGGTCCGCACCGACAGGAAGAGCCGGTTGGCGATTTCTTTACTGGTCAGACCGTCGGTCACGAGCTCGGCGATCTGCCACTCCTGCGGGGTGAGCGCCTGGCGTACGTCCGGTTGCCGCTCCACCCGTTCGCCGGTGGCCCGCAGCTCGGCGTCGGCCCGCTGGGCCCAGGGGACGGCCCCGAACGCGGTGAAGACCCCGGCCGCGGCGCGGAGCTGGGTCCGGGCGTCGCCCACCCGGCGTTGCCGGCGCAGCCAGACGCCGTACGCGAACCGCAGTCGAGCCTGCTCGAACGGCCACCGCGACAGATCGCCGAAGGCCAGGGCGGAGGTGTAACCCTCATCGGTCTCGGCCCGCACCGCCCGCGCGTAGTTGAGGCCCACCCGCAGCACCGGAATGCCGCGCTCGGCGAAGACACCAAGATCGACGATCAGGTCGTGCAACGCGTCCACACGGCCACCGAGGAGCGCGGCCTCCGCCAGGTAGGGCACCGCCCAGAAACGCAGGGTCGCGTGGTACGGGACCGCGCCGGGGTCGAGGATCGACGCGAGCTCGTCGTACGCGAGTTCCGGTTTCCCGGCCGCCATGGCCGCCGTCCCCCGGACCAGTTGGACGTTGGCCAGCATCGGATAGGCCCCGATCGGCAACAGCACCTGTTCGACCGCGTCCGCGATCCGCCCGGCCTGCTCGGCCTCGCCCCGAAGGGCGAGGGCCCGCCCCAGCATGAGCTCGGCGGTGAGCGCCCACCTGCTCTGCCCGAGCTCCCGGTTCAGACCACGCGCCTCGGTGGCCAGGGTCAGTGCGGTGAACGCTTCACCCAGCTGCGCCGCCGTGCTCGCGCGGTGCACCAGCGACATGGCCACATTGCCGACCCGGCCGCGGCGGCGCGAGATCTCCAGGATGCGGGCGTTGAGCTCATGGGCCTCGGGCAGGGCCCCGACCGCCATCGCCGCCTGCGGCAACCGGTCGGTCGCCTGCGAGGCCAGCAGCACCGGATTGGCGAGGAAGCGACGCAGCACCGGCAGGACGGCGGCGCACTGCTCCACCGGTGCGACACTGGCCCGGATGCCGGTGATCTCCCCCTCGTACTCCGGCCGTTCGAGCCGGTCGGCCAGCCCGACAACCCGGCCGGCCAGCTCCGGCCCGGGGTTGGCGAACAACAACCGCAGACTGAAGTCCGCCAGGAACTCGAGCGCGAACTCCGTCTCCCCGAGCTGGGCGAACGAGTCGAGGACGTCCACCAGGTGCGCCAGGTGGTCGTCGCCGACCCAGGCCTGACCGTCGAGGGCCACCCGGATGTTGGCCACAATCGTCTGCTCCGCCGGCGGCAGCGGGCGCTCGCTGAGAACTTCCACCATCCGGTTGATGGCGGCCGGTTCGCCCTCGTCACTGGCGATACAAATGGCTGTCATCAGCGCCTGCACCTGGGTCCGCGGATCCGCCGACAACCGGGCCACCCGCTCGAACGCCTGGCGGGCGGACGTGAGCGCACCTCGGCGCCGCGCGTCCTGCCCCGCCCGGGCCAGTTCGGCGGCCAACTGGTCGTCCGGCCCGGACGCGGCCTCGGCCCGGTGCCAGAGCTGCCGCCGGTCCTGCGGATCGATGACCTCACCCAGAGCGGCGTGCACCTGCCGGCGGCGGAGCGCTCCGGCCCTCTGCCGGACGGCCGACCGGACCAGCGGATGCCGGAAGACGACCTGGCCGTCCTCGAGCTCGACCGCCTTCTCGGTCACCGCCAGGCGCGCGTCCTCGTCCCGCAGAAGCGGATACAGCAGGCGCGCCGCCTGCCGGATCTCCTGTCCGTCCGAGCTGTCGTTCACGGCCGCAACCTCGATGAAGGCCCGCGTTCCGGCCGGCAGCTCCTCGACCGCGCGGCCGAACGCCCGCTCCAAGCGCTCGGTCAGCGGTAGCTGTCCCGCAGCGCCGACGCCCACCTTCCGTACCCCGGCGGCCAACTCGATGACCCCGAGCGGATTTCCGGCCGCCTCCGCCAGCACCACCTCCCGCAGGTCGGCCCGCAGATCAGGCGCCCGGCGGTCGAGCAGTTCGGCCGCGTCGGCGGCCGGCAGCGGCCCGAGGACGTACTCCGGCAGTTCCGCCAGCGCCAGACGGGCGGTGGTCCGTGTCCCGTCGCGCATCGACAGCAGCACCAGCACCGGGTCGTCCGCGACACGATGGCCGGCCAGGACCAACGCGCTCCAGCTGGCGGGGTCGAGCCATTGAGCGTCGTCCACGGCGATCAGCAAGGGGCCGCCCCCGGTCAAGGCCGCGATCAGATCGAGCAACGCCCCCGCGACAAGGGCCGGCGGCGCCTCCGCGGCCAGGGTCCGCAGCAGGTGAGCGACCTCGGGCGGCGACTCGCCGCGACGCAACTGCGCGGCGAGCAGGTGCAATCCGGCGTACGGCAGGTCGAACTCGTCCTCCACAGCGGTGATCGACAGGACGGCTGTCCCCCGCTGGGCCGCTCGCCCGGTCGTCCACCGCAGCAGAGCCGATTTGCCCACGCCGGGCTCGCCGCGCATCACCAGACACCGGCCCCCGCTCCGCAGCGATCCCAGCACCCCGCCGAGTTCGGCCTGCTCCCGGCCCCGTCCGACGAGGTTCCCGGGAGAAGTGTCCCTGTCCGTCGTCCCCATCAGGTGAACCTAGACGATCATCGGCCCGGCCGGACTCCCCGGGATCGGTTGAACGATCCGGGTGCCCCTGCGTCGGGACGATTGGCGGTCGCGTCGCTCGGGCCGACCGGACTCATGACAGCGAAGGGGAGACAAACGATGGCGACCTCAGCCGCCGATGTTCCGGTGCGGACACTACGACTGTCACAGGACGGCCCCGTGCTGACCGTTCTCGTCGAAGCTCCGCCCCACAACTACATGAATGCAGAGATGCAGCTGGACCTGCTGAATGTGGTCCGCGCAGTCGAGACCGACGAGACCGTGCGGGCAGTCGTGGTGACCGGCGCGACCGCCGGCCGCTACATCACCCATTACGACATCGGCGACCTGCTCGCCGCCGCGCAGGCGGCGCCGCTCCTGCCGGCCCCGTTGGCCCGCATGCTTATCCGCACCGTCCGGACGCTGACGTCGTTCGGCGGTGACCGCTTGCTAAGCCGGTCCAAACTCGCCGGCGTGCTGGCGATCACCCGGTTCCACGAGCTGGTGACCCGGCTGTTGCGGTCCCGGGCGGTGTGGATCGCCGCGATCGACGGACCCTGCGGCGGCGGGGGCCTCGAACTCTCCGTTTTCTTCGACGTGCGGCTCGCCTCCGAATCCGCGACCTTCATCCTTCCGGAACTGTCGATCGGGCTGACCACCACCGTCGGCGCGCAACGGATGGCCCACCTGATGGGCCCGGCCCGGGCCCTGGAGATGATGTTGGAGGCCCGCCAGTACACCGCCGCCGAGGCCCGGGACCGGGGGCTGATCGGGGACGTGGTTCCGGCCGTCCGCCTGGTGGCCGAGGCCCAGACGAGGGCCGCCCGGTACGCCCGCCGGTCGGGCCGCGCGCTGGCCGCGCAGAAACGCATCATCAACAACGCGTACGACATCGGGCTGCGACCGGGCCTGACGGCCGAGGGGGTGGCCCAGATGACCGGGGTGCCGACCCCGGGAACCCGGGCTCTGCTGGCGAGGTGGCTGGAGATGCAGGCCCCCGACGGCGAATCGGCGTTCCTGACGCACCCCGAGCCGTGGGCCGACGGCACCGCGCTGGACCCGCATGCCACCGTGCCGGGCCGGTGAGCCTCAGCGTCCTCCGCCGACCGGTGCCGGTTCGTGCTCGAGCCGGCTGAGGCGGTCCTCCAACTCGGTCACCTCGGGCAGGCGTAGGTGGACCGTCAGATCGAGAGCCTCCTGCCACGCCTCCCGGGCCCCGGCTGGATCCCCCATGGCCAGCGCGGTGTCGCCCAGATGAAGAAGGCAGGAGACGGTGTTCATCCGCCATTCCGACCGACGGAAGATCCCGACGGCCTTGCCCCAGATCCGGCGGGCGGCGGGCAGGTCACCTTTGGCCTGCAGGCACTTGGCCATGATCTCGTGACAGAAGCCCTGACCGTGGATGCTCTGCAGGGCGTCGGCGATCGGCAACGCGCGATTGATCAGATCCATGCTGATCTCGAAGTGGCCGAGGGACGTATGCGCGTCGGCCAGGCACCCCAGGGCGAGGACCTGGCTGACCAAATCACCCTGGGCCGCCATGAGCTGCACGGCCCGCTCGAAGTAGCCGATGGCCTCCTGGTGCCGGCCCTGCAGGTCGGTCACCTGTCCGAGGTTGCGGTACACCAGCGCTTGGCCCTGGCTGTGCCCGAGCGCGGTGAACAGCTCCAGAGAACGGTCGAGATGCTGGAGAGCGGATTCGTAGTGGCCGAGCATCATCTCGGCGCCGGAGAGGCTGCGGGCCATGAAGGCGGAGCCCAGGTCGTCCCCAGCCGATGTGGCCGCCTGCAGGCAGGCGCGCGACGTGGCGGCCCAGTCGTGACACCAGCCCTCGCGTTGATTGAAGAAGTGCAGGTTGACCGTCAATCGCCAGGCCGCGGCCACATCGCCGCCTTCGATCAGACGCTGGACCACCGCCTTGAGCACCTGCCGCTCCGCGTTGAGCCAGGCCCCGGCCTCGATGCCGTCGCCCGGGCGGACGGTGACCACGTCAGCCATCGCCGGCGGCGGGTCCAGCATGATGGAGGGCCCGAGGAGCCGGTCCGCCTCGTGGGCGCTCTGCCGGTAGTGGGCCGTGAGCCGCTCGAAAGCCCGGACCTGGGTGAGTTCGTCGTCGTGCCCCTGAACCAGTTCCTGGGCGTACGCCCGGATCAGATCGTGCATCCAGAACCGGCCGACCTGGTGCTCGGCCAGCAGACCGGTGCGTACCAGTTCGCCGACGAGCAGGCGGGCCTCGGTCAGCGCGACCCCGGCCAGACTGGCCATGGCGGGGGTCGCGATGTCCGGCCCGGGATGCAGGGAGAGCAGTCGGAACATGCGGGCGGCCGGCGGGCCGAGCGTCCGGTACGACCACGAGAAGATCGCCCGGATGTCGTTGTCGATGTCATCTGTCGAGAACCCGTCCAGGCTGCCCTGGGCATCGCGCAGTTCCCGGGCGATCTCGATCAACTTGTGGTCGGGATGGGTCAGGGCACGGGACGCGACCACGGCCAGCGCCAGCGGGAGTCGTCCGCAGCGCTCGATCACCTCGTCCACCGCCTCCGACTCGGCCGACGTCCGCTGCGAACCGATACGTGAGGTGAGGAAGCCGCGGGCGTCCTCGACGGAGAGCACGTCGAGGGTCATGAGGTGCGCGCCGTGGGCGGTGGCCAGCCCGGTGAGCCGCTTGCGGCTGGTCACCAGGGCCAGGCAGCCGGGCGAGCCCGGCAACAGGGGACGCACCTGCTCGACGCTGTGCGCGTTGTCCAGCACGACCAGGATCCGGCGGCCGGCCAGCACACTGCGGTAGAGCCCGGATCGGGCGTGGTGGCTGACGGGAATGTCGGCGTCCGGCACGCCGAGCGCGTTGAGGAAGCCCTGCAGGGCCTGCGCCGGGTGCAGGACGGACTGCTCCGGATCAAATCCCTGCAGGTCGACGTAGAGCTGACCGTCGGGGTAGGCGTCAGTCAGCTGATGAGCCAGGTGGATGGCCAGGCTGGTCTTGCCGATGCCGGGGATCCCGTCGATGGCCAGGACCGGCATGGAGGCCTGGGTCAGGATGTGGCCGTTGACCAGGCTGAGCGTGCGGCTCTGAGCGTCATCACGCCCGGTGAAGTGGGCGAGGTCGGCGGGCAGCTGGGCCGGCAGCACCGTGGTCAGCCGCGGAGCCGGGTCGCCGGGTGGCGGGGCCGGGGTTCCGGTGCCCCCCGGCGGCGACACCGGCGCGGCGTTCTCCTGTCGAAGAACCTGCTGGTACGCCTCCCGGAGCTCCTCTCCCGGGTCGACCCCCAGCTCATCGGCAAGGCGGCGCCGGACGTTCTGGTAGTGCGCGATCGCCTCGGCCTGCTGACCGTCGGCCGAGACGGCCAGCACGAGCCGAGCCTGCAGCGCCTCGTCCAAGGGGCGGTGCTCAGCCATGCGGCGCAGGACGGGCAGGACCGCTCGGGCTTTGTCCAGCCGTAGCGCGAGGGCGGTCGCCTCCCGGGCCAGGCCGGCGCACTCATGGTCGATCGCGTCGAAGGTCAGGTGGTCGTTGGCCACGAGCTCGGCCGCCCCGCCGCACGGACCGCGCCACAGGGCGAGGGCCGACTCGAAGGACGCCATGGCCTCCGTCCACCGGCTCTCCGACGCGTCCGATCGGGCCTGCTCGGCCAGCATCCGCAGCCGCGACAGGTCAAGATGGAACGGGTCGACCTGCATTCGATAGCCGGCCGCGTCCCCCAGCAGCCACCGCCCGGACGATCGGGCCGGCAGCGCGGGCTCGAAGAGTCGCCGCAACGTGCCCACGTAGCGGTGCACGACGTTCACGGCACTCGCCGGCGGCCGCTCACCCCACAGCACCTCGACGATGTTGCCGATCCCGACCGGTTGACCGGCATTGGCCAGCAACAAGGCCAGAATCAACCGTTGCTGCCGGGCGCCGAGGTCGACCTCGACGCCCGATCGCAGGACCTGCACCGGTCCGAGCACTCCGAAACAGAACGACAACTTGTCACCGACGGTCGGAGACACGTGACCAATCCCCCCACGTGCGCTAGGAATCGTGTCAGTCATGAGCGCCCAGGTGGGCTCCCAGCACGCTTCTTGCCGGCGCACAGAAGCAACTTGTGGCTGCTGCTCCGTCGCGCGCGTTCAATTACCGATTGTCACCATCTCGGTGGTTTCAGAGATAGTACGATCGGTCGTGTTAGCCGAACTGTACAACGACGATTCCACTCGCACACGAGTGCACATCACACATCACCGGTCCATATCGACGCCATCACCATCCGCAGTGACGCCGGACCACTTCTGGACTCTCCCCTGAGCATGAACACGGAAAGTAAACATCGGGCCGAGCTTTCGGGGTCAGGCGTGCAACATCGTCCAGGTCTCGACCACCTCGAAGCCGATCGACTCGTACAGCCGGAGCGCCTCCGGCGACGGCTGCAGGTACGCGGTCCGGGCGCCCCGGGCGACGCCGTCGGACACGACCCGCTCGGTCATGGCCCGGCCGTATCCGCGGCGGCGATGCGACGACACCGTGGCGATGTTGAAGACGCCCACGTGATCGCCGGTGTGAATGCCCAGCCCGACCGCGACCGGGACACCGTCCGCCTCAGCCAGGTAGCAGGTGGCCCACGGCACCTCGAAGACGGCCTCGCCCATGATCATGGCGCCGATGGACTCGGGGACGCCGAAGCCGGCCGAGAAGACCTCGAGATAAGCCGGCCGGTCGGCTCGGCCCGCCGCCCGGATCACCGCTCCGACCCCTCCGGAGGCCGCCGGGCGGAAATCGCCCAGCGGCCGGGTCATCATCGGCTGGAGCATGGATTCGGTCAGGCGGTACTCCGCGGCGACCGCGCGGACCTCGGCCGTCGGTTCGCCCCGCACCCCGATCGACCAGGGCAGGCCCCGACCGGCCACCGCGGCGGCGAAGCGGCGGACCTCGGCCTCGTCCTGAACCCGCTCCATGTTCCACACGCCGTTGAAGGTCGGCAGGGGCACGTGACTGACCAGCAGGTAGGCGCCATGGGCACCCTCCTCGATTTCGCCCGCCGGGCTGATCGAGGTCAGCAGGGTGCCGGACCGAACAAAAGCGTTCGCGGCGGCGTCGGCCCCGACCTCCGTCGAAGTGGACATACGGCTTGCCTCCCGATCTCTGAACAACTGTCGTCAGCCCTGACGACGCTCGGCCCAAGCCGAAGTTCATGGACGGTGCGGATGCCGGTCGGAGCGAGGTGAGGAACCCGATCAGGCCCAGTCGTTGTCACCGGGCAGCGGAATCACCTTGTGGGGATCCTGTTCGGCCACGATCGACGCGATCTTCTCGGGTGTCCACGGCGGGGGCATCTTGCCCGACGGGTCGGGGTCGTCGCCGTAGTCGAGGAAGAACTGTTCGGGTCCGGCCGGGGTATAGAAGACCAGCAGGGTCGCGGTTTCGTCGGTCAGATTCTTGAAGGCGTGCCGAGTGCCCCGGGGAATGTAGACGAAATCGCCCGGTCCGGCGTCGAAAGTGCCTGCTCCATTGATGAAACGAAATTCACCGGACGCGACGTAGAAGGCCTCGTCCTCATCGCCGTGAGCGTGGGCGATGTTGCCGAAGCCCGGAGCGACGTACATTTCCAACAGGGACAGCCGGCCGCCTGTCCGGTCGCCCGTGACCTTGACGCGACCCTGCTCCATACCACCGTTGAGCAGCTTGTAGGCGCCCTCGTCCTTACCTACCCGGAAGCCCCGGGCGGCGGTCCAGATGGGATCGTCGGGCGCGGGAACGGGCACTTGAACGTCCATGTCATTTGTCGCTTTCGCTGTCCAGAAGATTTGATCAGAAATTACGCCGTGCCGGTTTCGCAATCAACGTGACAAGAGGAACGAGAATACCTGTCCAGGAAATGAATCAAGGTGTCCCGGATACGTATCTCAGCTCCCTTCCGGCCGGCTCAGCCGACCGCGGACAGTCCCCCGGACATCGACGCCGGCGCGCCGCCGGTGAGGTCGGCCAGGGCCAGCGTCCGCGAGGCCGCGGTACGGGTCAGGGCGTGCGAGAACAGGTGGGCCGCGCGCACCGTCGGCTCCGGCAGGTTCCCGGCCAGCTCGGCGATGGCGGCGCGGACCTCGTCGGGGACGATGTGCCCGCGGCGGAGCAGGTGCCGGACCGCGATCTCGCCGAGCTCGGCCGCGGAGTAGGCCGGAACCGTCCACTGCTGGCCGAACGCCTCGTCGATTCCAGGGATCTCGCGGCGAAGCCAGGCCACCACCGCGGGCTCGGCCGTGAGGACCACGACCGGGGCGGCCGGGTCGGCGCGGAGCCGATCGACGAGCTCGCCGACGACTTCGAGGCCCGGGTCGCCGTGGCTCACGTCCACGATCAGCAGGCCGCCGGCGGCATCCAGCAGCGCCGTGGCGACCAGGTCCTGGGCCTGGCCGGCCCAGTGCGGGGCCAGGTCGCCCCCGGTCGAGGCCCGCACCTGGTGACCGATCGGCACGAGGCCGACCTCGGCCAGGACCATGCCGTAGAGCCGGGCGAACTCGGCCCGGCCGCTGCCCCGGGGCCCGGCTATGACGGCATTGGCCGTACGGCCGTAGACCCGGCGGCGGCCGTGCAGACCCGCCACCTCGAGCACCGCGCCGCCCATGGCCTCCCGGACCGAGTCGGCGCCGACCAACCCGGCGATGCGCTGCCAGGAGCGGGAGGCGGCGACGGCCGCCCGCGGATCGGCGGTGATGTCCGGGACGGCCGTCTGGTCGGCCGGCGCGTCGACCAGCGCCGCCAGCTCCGGCTCCACGTCGGCCGCGGTGAGCCGGTTCATCAGCGTCTCGGTCGACACGGGCGAGGCCGCCAGCCGCGACGCCTGATTGTTGATCATGGCTTCGAACAGCTTGCGGGCCACGCGGCCGTTGCCGAAGGTCGCGTTCTTCGGGATCCGGGTGAAGTACTTGGTCAGCGCGTCGACCGCGTCGTCGGTCAGCTCGTAGTAGTGCTTCGTGCACAGGTTCGAGGTGATGGTGACGAGTTCCTCGACGGAGTAGTTGGGGAACTCCACGGTGCGGGTGAAGCGCGAGGCCAGACCGGGGTTGGACTCGAGGAACCGTTCCATCAGCTCCGAGTAGCCGGCCACGATGACCACCAGCTCGTCGCGGTGGTCCTCCATCATCTTCATCAGCGCGTCGATCGCCTCCTGCCCGAAATCGGGCCCGGAGCCGCCGGAGCCGGCCGACAGGGTGTAAGCCTCGTCGATGAACAGCACCCCGCCCAGGGCCTTGGTCACCAGCTCGGTGGTCTTGATCGCCGTCGAGCCGATGTACTGCCCGACCAGGTCGGCCCGTGCTGCCTCGACCATGTGCCCCTTGCTCAGGATGCCCAGCTCGGCCAGGACCGACCCGTAGAGCCGGGCTACCGTGGTTTTACCCGTGCCGGGCGGCCCCGCGAAGACCAGATGCCGGCTCATCGGCGGCATCGGCAGACCCCGTTGCTGCCGCACCTGCGCCATCTTCATCAGGTTGATCAGCGCGGTGACCTCCTGCTTGACGCCGCGCAGACCGATGAGGCTGTTGAGCTCGCGCAACGGAGCGCTCAGCTCCTCGACCGCCGGCTCCTCGGGCGCCCCCGCCGGGGCCGCTACGGGCTCGGCCGGCCTGTCCAGGGCAGTCGACTCGACAATCAGCTGAGCCTTGTCCGCGCGACGCACGTCCTCACGGCCGCTGTCGCGCACGACACAGCGGACCAGCGTCACCGGCTGGGCCGTCTCGACCGCGCAACCGTTGCCGGTGCTGTCGAGGATCTCGCAGTCGGTGAAGGTACCCCGGCCGCCCTCGGCCAAGCGGATGCCGTCCGCACCGGACCGCCGGATCCGTAGACGGCTCGCGGTGGCCGTTCCCCCGTCGAGAACCAGCAGACCGTCGGCGGCGGCGTCGACGATCTCGGCGTCGGACACCTCCAACTCGGCGGCCTCGATCCGCAGCCCGCCGCCGCTCAGCGCGGTGGAGCGCAGGTCGAGCCGGGCACCCGTCCCAGCGGTCACGGCGATCGGGCCGGTGCTCGTCACCCGAAGGTCCCGCAGGGCGGCCCGGGCCGCCCCGGAGAGGGTGAGGATCGGCTCCGCGCCACCCTCCAGGCTGACTCCGGCGCCGTCGACCACCGCTCCGTCCCGTACGGAGATGCCCGCCCGGCCGGGCTGCCGGGCTCGCACGTCGCGCAGTGAGACCGTGCTCTCCCCGGCGATGACGGCGATCTGGTCGTCGGCGTCCCGCAAGGTCACGCCGGTCAGGTGCGGAGCGGCGCCGTCCACGTTGAGCCCGAGGGGGGTGTCGCCGATCGTGCAGTCGGTCAGCTCCGGCCGGGCCCCGCCGCCGACGTGAACGCCGGTGTGACCCGCGCCGGTGAAGGTGCACCCGGTCAAGCGGGGCCGGGCGCCGTCCGTGATGTGTGCCGACTGCACCGCGGCGCCGATGAAGGTCGAGTCGGTGATCTCGACGTCGGCCTCGCCGCGGCAGAACAGGTCCACGTTCCCGCTACCGGAAACGGTCAGACGCCGCAGCCGGGCCACTGCCTGCTGTTCGAGCACCACCGCAGGCTTGGCGGCGTCGCTGATCTCGCAGTCCTCCATGACGAAGCGAGCCTCGCCGTTGGCGCACACGCCATTGGCCCGGGTACCTCGCACGGTGACCCGTCGCAGGGTCAGCGAACCCTTCTCGCTCACCACCACACCGGAGGTGCCGACGTCGTGCACCAGGGTGTCCTCGGCCGTGCTGGCGGTGGCCGACAGCACCACGATCCCGGCCCCCGAGGGGGCGGTCACCTCGCAGCCGCGCAGGGCCAGCGATCCGTTGAGCCGGGCCAGCAGGGCCGTCCACGCGGAGCCGGAGACCCGGCAGTCGTCCAGCGCGACCTCGCCCGCGTAGACATCGAGCGCGGCCAGCTTGGGGTCCTCGCTGACCAGCGTGATGCCGCGCAGCTGGACGCCTTCGCCCCGCACGACCAGGACGCTGCCCTCGGTGCAGCGGACCTCGACCGGGCCGCCCGGCGCCGCGCTGATCGTGACCCGCTTGTCGAGCTCGAGGCGTTCGGCGTACTGCCCGGGATGCACGACGATCGTCGCGCCGGACTCAGCCCGGGCCACGGCCGCGCCGATCGTCGGGTAGGCGCCCGGCTCCTGTCTGCTCACGGTCAGAACCTGCCGGTTCATCGGCGTTCTCCTTCCTGATCGAGGCCGGGTAGCGCGCGGAATCGGCGCAGTTCGGCCGGTGCCGCCCGCTTGGCCGGTGGTGACTGCGACCAGCGCTCCAGACTCCGGTGCATGGCGGTCACGGCGAGCTCGTCCAGCGAGGCGAAACCCCGGTCGACCCGCCCCTCGTCGTCGATCTCGTTGGCGCCGATCTCGCGCAGCAGGATGCCGCCGCGCTGGTCGTCACCGGGCCGCCACGTCTCCAGCACCTTGAAGCTGGTCCCCGGCAGGAAGAGCACGCGGTCCTCGATGCCCTCGGCCCCGTCGGGTTCGAGCAGCGACGTCCGGCGCGCGGTCATCGACCAGATGAGCAGGTCGGTGTCGCCGTCCTGCCCGTCGTGGGGCTGGGTCAGCGCGTTGACCAGCGACCAGTCGGTGAGCAGCTTGCGCTGGCCGTACAACGCCCATTCCCGCTCGTCCGGCGTAATGCGGAACATCGTGCTGCCCCGGAACGAGGGCAGGCGCGACAGGCCGGCCACCACGCACCGCGCGAACGGCACGTGCGGTCCGGCCACGCCGGTACGCAGGGCCGAGTCGACCCGCTCACCGCGACGGGTGAGATAGAGCCGTACGGCGACCGAGTCGGCCAGCAGGTTGGCGGCCGGGGCACCGCCGGACTGCAGGCCGGGCTGCTCCGACATGATGCGCGAGACCGAGGACGCCATCCGGTCGAAGTCCTCGCTCAACGTCCGGCGCAGCCAGTCCCGCTCCTGGTCCAGGGACCGCTTCGGCAGTACGGCGGTGGCCGTGGCCGCCGGCACCGGCTGTACCCGCACGACAGTGGAGGCGGGCGGGGCAGTGGGCGCCGGCGGATTCGCAGGCGATGGTGTTTCCTCGGGGGCGTCCGGCGTTTGCGCCGCCCCGGCCGGCTCGTTTCCGGCCGGGGCGGGCATGTCGACGTCGACCGGCACGATCATGCCGACCGGTACCGCCGCGGCCGGCGAAGCGGTCGTCACGTCCGGCAGCACCACGGGCTCCACCGACGGCGGCGCGACAGGCGGCACAAGCGGCGACACGACCGGCCCCACCGACGGCGACGCGACAGGCGGCACGGGCGTCACGGCCGGGGCTGAGGCCGGCCGTGACGCCCGGTCAGCCGGCGCCTCCACCGGCGTCGGGGCCGCCGGTGCCGAGGCCGCCGGTGCCGAGGCCGCGGGCGCCGCCTGGACGGACGTTGACGAGGCGGAAGCTGCCGGGGCGGACGCCACCGGGGCGGGCGCCGATAAGGCGGGCGCTGCCGGGGGTGCCTGCCCGGGCGCCGGTGCCGGCTCGATCGTGGCGCGAGCGGGGCGCGGCGCAACGACCGGCAGCGAGGCCGTGGGGCCGGTGAGGGCTTGCGTCGGGCCCGGCTCGAGGCGTCTCGCGGGTGCCTCGACCACCGATGTGACGGCCACAGCGGGTGGGGCGACCGGGGGCGGGGCCACGGCGGGCAGCTTCAGATCGGCCAGAATCAGCGCGGTCGTCCGCTCGGAGTCACCGGCCGGCCCGGCGGCGTGGTCGATGGTGGCGTCGGCCCGGCCACCGGTCCGCACCCCCGGGCTCACCATCGAGGCGGCCAGCAGGGTCCGGGGCGTCGGACCGGGCAGCCGGTCGCCCAGGTCCAGGGCCAGCTCACGCATCCGGTCGGCGCGCTTGGCGTCCGAGTCGTCGAAGATCAGAGCAGCCCCCCGCGGGTCGAGCGTCGTGGCCCGCACCCGCTCGGCGCCGGCCGGCTCGTCGGTCGACCGCATCCAGAGGCCTGCCTCGACCACCTCCACCACCGCGTCCGGCGCGTACCAGTAGACGCGCGGGCCGACCTCCTCGGTCCAGCGCAGCGGCGGCCGGTGGCTGAGCACCTCCGGCCGGCGGGCCCGGGTGTTCTCGTGGGCCCGCGGGGTGTAGCGCAGCTCGGTGGCGAACGGCGACCAGCCCAGCGTGCCGTCCGGCCGCACGGCACGGACCTGCCACCGGCGCGGGGTGCCCGACGGCACGCCGGTGTAGCAGACCACCGGGGTTGCGAACAGGTCGGCCAGGGCCTGGCCCAGCGTCTCACCCTCGGGCAGCCGGACCCGCCCGTACTCGACGAACCGGGCCCGGGCCTGCAGGTCCGGGTCGAGGTCGCGCCAGAACCGGACGACGTCGTCCAGGGACAGCGGTGGCGCGCCGGGGCAGCCCAGCAGCACCGGCATCGTCTCGGGGTGGCAAGGCAGGTCCTCGATCAGCCGCCGGCGGTGCTCGGCCACCTGGCCGGGATAGCGCGTGTCGTGGATCCAGACAGCCCCAGGCAGCGGTTCGACCTCGCCGTTGGCGCTGGTCGGCCGGTTGTCGGTGACCGCCCGGTCCCAGGCCGGCACCGGGAACCGCTTGGAGTCCCAGCTCGGCGGACGCCCGGGCCGGAAACGGACCCAGCCGCTGCGCGTGATCGAGTGCACCAGCAGCGCCCCGCCCGCGCCGCGCACCAGGTCGCCGTCGGGGGCGATGACCGTACGGTTGAGACGCTCCGACAGCCACTGCCCGGCCATCGCGGCCGAGGCCCGGTTGCGTCCGCAGGCCATGAGCCGGATGCCCCGCCGGTGCCGGGGCAGCGCGCCGGCCATCGACTCCCAGGAGTCGATGGCCAGTCCGTCGCCGAGGTCGAGCACGACCACGTCGTTGTCCTCGTCCGCGGTCACCGACAGCGCGAGCGACTGCGCCTCGACACTGATGGCGTCGGGAGCGTGCAGCACGATCGCGTTACCGACCACGTGCTGGACGACCGGCGACTCGTCGTCGTCCCGGCGGCGTCGCGGTGGCCAGAGAGCGGGGGCCATGTCGTCCTATCCTTCTGCGATGACGGAGATGGACTCGCGGCTGAGCGACGGTCCCTTCCGCAGCGCGGCTAGCAGTTCCCGCGGGAACGGGACGGGTTTCACTCCGTTGAGCTTCAGGGAGGCTGCGGCGGTCGAGTCCTTCACCGGGAAAGCGACGCCGGCCGACGAGACGAAATAGAGCGGGACCGGCCCGGTTTCCGGTGCCGGGATCCCGAAGACGACCATCCCCGACCCGACCGGGCCGCGCACCGCACGGTCCGCGTCGCCCGCCGGACCAGTGACCGGCGGAGCCTCGACGACCGTGCTGCGCACAGAGGTGGCCGAGTCCGGCGCCTGGCGCAGGCACAGGGTCTGACCGCGCAAGTCACGGACCTTGGCGTCGGCCAGGTCGGGCAGCCGGTCCAGCAGGGAGCGGTCGGCCGACATCGGTGCGGCCAGCACGTCCGCGCTCGCCAGAACGACCGGCTCCGACCGGCTCCGCGCAGCGGCGAACAGGAACTCGGTGCGGCTCATGACGGCCAGACCGTCGGAGCGAAGAACGAAGTACTGCTCGGCCGGACCGGGGCTGTGCCGGAACAGCGAGCCGATCGGATACGCCCGGCCACCGATCCGCGGGCCGGCGGCGCCGCGCCGCGGGACCTCGGCCGGAGCCAGTTCCGGGCCGGCCGGCAGGTGACTGAGCCAGCTGCCGGAGACGGGATAGGCGCCGGCCTGCGGGACGCCCAGGGCGACCAGGACGGCGTTGTCGGCCACCCGCAAGCGGCGACCCTGGGTAAGCAGATAGAACCGGTCACGCGGCCCTCGCACCGCGGCGATCTCGTCCTCCGGTATCGGGCGGTGCGGAGCCCGCGGGTCCAGGTCGATCCGTACACCCGCGGCGGCCGGAGCGGCACCGGTTTTCGTACCGGCCGCCGGCGGACAGATCAGCCATGGCCCGGCCGAGAACGACTCCGGCCCGGGGATGTCACGCGGCCCGCCGGCGATGCCCAGGACCTCGCCCCGGGGCACCCCGGCCAGCGACTTGCGCGACACCAGCTTCACCTTCGCCGACGCGCCCTGCCACAGCAACGCCGTGGGCAGATCGGTCGGGTGCAGCGTGCCGCCGGCATAGACGTAGCGGTTGCCGGATTCCTTCTCCACCAGCACGAGGCCGGGTTCGCGGAACGACTTGCTGCCACCCGGGACGATCCAGCCGTACACGCCGAAGCCGGCAATCACCAGAACCGCCACCAGGATGCCGAAGCTCAGTCCGGTGAGAGCCCGGCGACCCGGCACCTCACCTCCCGAGGGATCGCCCAGGACGAGAGCGGAATGCAGCCGGGTCATCATGAACTGATGGGCGTGGACGTGGTCGCGTTGAGTCTGCACTGCGGTTACCCGAACAGTCCGCGGGCCCAGCCGTAGAGGCCGAGCACCTGGGCCAGCACCGGCAGCACGGCCAGCGCGGTGATGATGTCGAAGAAGGTGGCGGTGTACTCCCAGAACGGGAGCATGCGGCGTGGCCACGGCCGCATCGCCGCCATCACCAGCGGCACCAGCAGCACGATCAGGCCTATCAGCAGGAGGGCGTGCCAACCGGTCGAGGCCGTGGCCGAAAGCCGGTCGACGACCAGCAGGCTGCCCGCCACGCCGGCCACCACCAGGGCGATCCGCTGCCACAGGCCGAGGAACGTGCGCGCCCGCAGCAGCAGGGCCGTCGCGATGGCGGCGACCAGCGTCCAGCCCGACCAGCCGGGTGTCCGCAGGACGAAGAAGAACAGGACGGGAAGTAGCACGGCCGACGCGCCCAGGACGGCCACCAGGTAGGTGTCGGCATCGTCGGCGCGGGACCGCAACTGGTCCGAGGGTTCGGGCTCGATGTCGTACTGCATCTCCGCGCCCGTCTTGGGCAGCTGCGGCCCGCGGAGTCCGGACACCTTGACCGCGACCCGGGGCG
Organism: Paractinoplanes aksuensis; assembly: GCF_024137025.1. Taxonomy (GTDB): domain Bacteria; phylum Actinomycetota; class Actinomycetes; order Mycobacteriales; family Micromonosporaceae; genus Actinoplanes; species Actinoplanes aksuensis. Next base: position 85,240 of record NZ_JAMYJR010000038.1, on the reverse strand, counting down.
CCAGCACGATCACCGCCAGCAGGGCAGCCGCGCCGACTGCGGCGACCCGGGGCCCGGACACCGCCAGACCCAGGTGACTGCCCACCACGGCGGTCACGGTCAGCGCGAGCATCCCCAGCAGGAGCAGCGGCAACAGCGGGAGATGACGGGCGATCGTGCGCTGACCGACGACGAGGACGGTGATCACCAGGATCACCACGACCGCGCCGGTGAGCACCTGGTAGGACGTTCCGCGTACGGCGGTCATGGCGGCCACCGCGGCGAACAGCGCTGACCCACCGGCAAAGAGCAGCCCGTACGCGCCGTCGTCGAGCTTGCGCCCGGCGACCACGGCCGCGGCCAGCAAGGCGACGGCGAGGGCGGCGGCCGGGCCGGCCTGGGCGATCGCCGGTCCCCGTTCGAGGATCACCCTGACGATCGCCGCCATCGCCAGCAACGAGAGCACCAGGAACAGGACCCGCCGGTACTCCGGCTGCCACCGGTCGGCGCGGCGGTTGATCACGGTCGCCACGCCGTCGGCCACGTCGTCGAAGTCCAGTTCGGGCAACGGGTCCTCGGCCCGGCGCAGGTGCAGTTCCTCGCCGTCGAGCCAGTCCAGCGTCTCCGGCGTGCCGCCGAGCTCGAAGGGCGCCTGACCCAGCCGTTGCAGCACCCAGCCACTGCCGCCGACGGTGTCGTCGGGGCCCGTGGTCACGACGTGGCCGGCCAGCACCGGCAGCAGCGACGCCACCGTCGAGGTCACGGGCACGGCCAGATCGGCTCGGCGCTCCGGTCCCACGACCGTGATGCGGCACTTGTCGGCGTGCACGACGGCACTCATTCTCTTGTTCCTCTCATTTGCCGGCGTCCGCGGACGCGTATCCCGTCTGCATCAGTCGCACACCACGGCGGGTGACCAGCTGGGCCCGCCCGGGCGGCAGGCGGCGCGGAACGGCCTCGCCGAGGAACTTGCCCTCCTCCTTGGGATAGGAGAACAAGGTGGCGGGCGTGCCGAGTTCCCACATCCGGCGGATGACCGAGTCCATCATCGCCCGGCCCGCACCCGAGGTGCTGCGGGCCAGGACGAGGTGGAAACCGACGTAGACGCCCTGCGCCAGCAGCGGCAGCAGCGGCTCCAAGGTCGATCCCATCCCGCCGCTGCGGGTCATCAGGTCGTAGTCGTCCACCACGACGAACAGCTCCGGCCCCTCCCACCAGTCCCGCCGGCGCATCCGCTCGGACGAGATGTCCGCCCCCGGCAGCCGGCGGTTCAGCGACACCGCGGCCTGCCCGGACAGCTCATGCAGCTTGTCCCCGGTGAAGGTCGTACCGACCTGGTACTCCTGGCCGATCGCCGTGTCGAGGTCGCGTCTCGAGTCGCCCAGCACGACCTTGGCCTGCTCGGGCGTGTACCGCCGCTGGATCGCCCGCAGCACCGCCCGGAGCATGTTGGTCTTGCCGGTCTCGTTGTCGCCGAACACCAGCAGGTGCGGGGTGACCATGAAGTCGTGCCAGACCGGGGCCAGCCGCTGCTCGTCCAGCCCGAGGCACACCCGCAGGTCGGGCTGTGGGTCCGGCAGCTCGGTCACCGGCAACAGGGGCGGCAGCAGCCGCACCGGAGGCGCCGGCGGGCCGGTCCAGAACGTCGCGACCTCCTCGGCCACCGCCTTGGTCGCCTCGGCCAGGTCGTCGACCGTGGCGAAGCCGTCGATCCGGGGCAGCGCGCTCAAGAAGTGCGACCCGTCGGCGGTGAGTCCGCGGCCCGGCTGGTTGGGCACTGTGGCCGCCTTGCGCGAGCCGTACTCCGAGTCCATCGTGTCGCCCAGCCGCAGCTCCAGCTTGGTGCCGAGCAGATCGCGCAGCCACGTCCGCATCTCCGACCAGCGGGTGGCAGTCACCACGACGTGCACGCCGAACGACAGGCCACGCGAGGCGATCTCCTGAATCCGGCCCTCGAGGTCGGAGAAGTCCTGCTTCATGGTGTACCAGCCGTCGATCACCAGGAAGACGTGACCGTGCCGATCCTCGACCTCACCACGGGCCCGGGCGGCCAGGTAGGTGATCATCGAATCCATGCCGCGCGCGGTGAACTCGGCCTCGCGCGCCTCCATGATCTGGCTGATCTCCTCCAGCGTGCGCACCACCCGGTCGCGCTCGAGCCGAGTGGCGATCGAGCCGACGTGCGGCAGGCCGGCGATCGAGGCCAGACCGCCGCCGCCGAAGTCAAGGCCGTAGAACTGCACCTCGGCCGGGGTGTTGGCCAGCGCAAGGGCCAGCAGCAGCGAACGCACCAGTGTCGACTTGCCGCTCTGCGGCGCGCCGACGACACCGACGTGGCCGTCCGCGGCCGACAGATCCACCGTCAGCAACTCGCGCAGCTGGTCCTGGGGTTTGTCCACCACGCCGACGGGCACCCGCAGGCGGCCGCGCAGCGCGGGGTCCTCGACCGACATGCCGCGCAGTGGATCGGGCACGACGCTGGGCAGCAGGGTGTCCAGCGTCGGGGCGACCGACAGGGGCGCCAGCCAGACCTGGCGCGCGGGCGGCCCGGCCCCGGCCAGCCGGTCGAGCAGCACTTCGACCAGACTCGGGGACCCGGTGTCGACGGGCCTCTCGTCGGCCTTCTCCACCTCGGCCGCGGCCACCGGCTCGACCGGTTCCGGCAACGGCAGGTGCCGCGTCGTGAAGGGGACCACGTCGGTGGCTACCACGTCGACGTCCTCGATCGCTGGGGCGCTCGCACTGCGGGCGGCGTAAGGCCCGGAAACGTACGCTCCTTTGAACCGGACCAGGTTGGTGGTGTCCACCTTGAGATAGCCGTTGCCCGGCTCGGGCGGCAGCTCGTAGGCGGCGCCGACCCCGATCACGGCCCGCGACTCCATCGACGAGAAGGTGCGCAGGGCCAACCGGTACGAGAGGTGACCCTCGACCCGGTTGATCCGGCCCTCGTCGAGGCGCTGCGAGGCCAGCAGCAGGTGGACGCCGAGCGAGCGCCCCAGCCGTCCGATCGAGACGAACAGGTCCATGAATTCGGCCTTGCTCGACAGCAGCTCGGAGAACTCGTCCACGACGATGAGCAGCACCGGGAACGGGACCAGCGGGGCTCCCGCGCCGCGGGCCTTCTCGTAGTCGAACAGCGACGCGTACCCGGCCGCCCGCAGCATCTCCTGGCGCCGGGTCATCTCTCCGTTGAGCGCGTCCTGCATGCGGTCGACCAACGGCAGCTCGTCGGCCAGGTTGGTGATGACGGCCGAGGTGTGCGGCAGCCGGTCCATGCCCAGGAACGTGGCGCCGCCCTTGAAGTCGACCAGCACCAGGTTCAGGATGTCCGAGGAGTGAGTAGCGGCCAGCGCCACCACGAGCGTACGCAGCAGCTCGCTCTTACCCGAGCCGGTGGCGCCGATCAGCAGGCCGTGCGGGCCCATGCCGCCCTGCGCCGACTCCTTCAGGTCTAGCTCGATCACCTCGCCGTCCTCGGTCACGCCGATCGGCACCTGCAGTCGGTTGCGCTGGGGGTGCCGGGACCGCCAGAGGCCGGCCACGTCGAACGTGTAGGCGTCGCGGATGCCGAGCAGCGTGGCCAGATCGAAGTCGCTCTCGAGCGGCTCGTCGACGATGTCGAGCGTGCCGCTGGTCCGTTTGGGCGAGATGACCCGGGCCAGCGCCTCGGCCTGCGTCTCGGACAGGGCGTCGCGCACCGCCGTGCCGGTGGCGTCGCCGGCCGGGTACCGCACGTCGGCGCCGTCGACCGTGAGTCTGAGCACCCGGGGACCACCCGGCATGGCGCCGGTGAGGTCGAGCAGCACGACATTGCGGACGCCCGACCCGAGCAGCCGTGAGCTGTCCGGGACGTCGGCCAGATGAGCCACGATCACCAGGAACGGCTCGGCCGAGCTGGGACGCGCGGTCCGGTCGTGGTCGCCGCGGTCGGCCGGCTCCGGCCCGAGCAGGTCGAACAGGGCGTCGTGGTCACCGGCGAAGAGCCGGACCGGGCCGGCCGTGTCGAGGTCGGTGGGGTGGGCGTTGTGCGGCAGCCACTTGACCCACTCCCAGGGTCCCCGATGCACCTCGGGGGCCAGAACCGCGATCCGCAGCTCGTCCGGCGCGTGCAGGGTCACCAGCTGAGCCACCATGGCCCGGGCCAGCGCGACGGCGGATCCGGCCTCGCCCTCGAACTCGATGCTCGTGAAGCTGCGCAGGTTCACCGAGATCGGGATGCCGGACACCGCCCGATAGGCCTCGGCGAAGCGGCGCAGCGCGATCGAGGACAGCGGTTCGAGATCCTCGACTGGCTTGGTCTCGGGCGGCACGAAGGTCCGCATGGCGTTCTGGCGGCCCAGACCGATCCGGACGCGGGCGAAGTCGTCATGGGTGGGGCGGCGTTCCCACAGCCGGCTGCTCATAGCGACCGACCACAGCCACTCCGGCTGCGGGTTGTCCCACAGCACATGGCGTCGCTGCTCGTCCGCCGCTGCGCGGGCCTGCTTGCGCAGTTGCGCGATGTAGCGCAGGAAGTCCCGGCGCTCGCCGAGCATCTTGCGCTTGCGCTCGGCGGCGCCCCGCCCGATCTGCACGACGCCCATCAGCACCATGCCGCCGGCCATCGCGCCGGCCATCACGTACATGATCGGCGATCGGCTGTAGAGCCCGAACATCGCCATCATGCCACCCATGCCGAGTCCCATGGGCACGGTCATCGCGAAGGAGCGGAAGTCGAGCGGCGCTTCCTCCGCCATCACCGGCGGCTCCTGCAGGCCGACCTCGCCCGTGGGCGCCGGCGGACCGGCGGCGCGCGGCGGCCGTTTGACAGTGACCGTACTCATCCCAGGGTTCCCGAGTACTGCGGACCGTCACCCCAGGCGCCGGTGTCCTGCTTGAGCAGACCGACTGCGTATCGGTCCTTGCGGAAACGCTCCAGGGCGGCGTCGTCGTCCTCGTCGTCGTCCTTCTTGGCGGCCTGCTTCTTCTTCTCGGCCTCCTCCTTGGCGCGCTCCTCGTCCCAGAGACGCTTGTACTCGCGCATCTCCTGGAAGATGTCGTCCACAGTGCGGTCCGGGCCGCCGCAGAAGATCGGTTCCGGCTCTTCGGTGACGGCCGGACGCGCGGTGGACCGCCGCCAGACCGGCCGGGGCGCCGACCCGGCGGTGTTCAGCCCAGTCATCGCTCAGCTCCTGTTCGTCGGTTCCTCGTGCGGCAACGGGTCCTCGCCCAGCAGCCAGCTTCCGTCGGTGTCGTCCCACGCCGCCAGGTCCGCCTCGACCTGGTCGAGGTCGAGGCGGGGCACCAGGTCGTCGGGCGGGTCGGCCGGGGACTGCTCGGTCCAGGCACCGGTCGCCTCGACGAGCAGTTCGGCGGCCTCGGGGCGGCTGCCGTCCGGGTCTTCCGCCGCCTCGCCGGCCGGGGCGAGCGGTACGGGGATCACCGGATCGGCGCCCAGCCGCGTGGCCTCGTCCGCCTCGGCCCGCACCGGTTCGACTGCGACCGCGACCGGTTCGGCGGCAACGACCGGTACGGGTTCCGCCGCAACGACCGGCACCTCTTCCGTCGCACGGACCGGTGCCGGTTCCGCCGCGACTTCGGTCACCGGCTCGGCCGCTACCGCCGGGTCGGCCGCGCCGTCCGGCGCCGGGCCCTCGCCACCCTTCGCCGGGGTGGCAGGGCGGTCACCCGCTCCCGTCGGCCCCGCGGGCGGGCCACCAGGACCACCGAGGAAGGGCGACGCGGGTACCGCGATGTTCTCAGCGACCGCAGATCCCGGCCCCCACTCGACGCCGTCGGCCGTGACCAGACCAGCCGCCTCGGAGCGTTTCTGATCGCTCGCCGGGCCGCCCGGCGAGCCGGGCGCGCCGCTGCTCGGCGGCCCGGCCGTCACCGGGCCCGCGGACGCGGCCGGTCCGGCCTCGGCCGGGACCTCCGGCGGGGCGGCGCCGGAACCCGCCACCCGGCCGGCCGCCGTGCCACCGGTCGGCACGGCCGGTCCGTCGACCTCGTCGAACTGCCAGTCCTCGGCGTTGCCTTCGACCAGCCCGGCCGCATCCGGCCGGTCCGGAACACCGCTGCCGCCGCCCTGGGGCCCGGACGCCGGGGTACCCGGCGCCATCGGTCCGCTGCCGACGCCCGAGCCCGGGATCGATCCGGCCGGCCCCGTAGCCGTCGCCGGGGTACGGCCGGCGGGCAGGCCGGCGCCGCCACCCGTCTGCAGGCCGGCGCCGCCGGACGGAGTGAACCCTCCGACCTCCGGTGGCTCCAGTCCCGGGCCGCCGCCGGGCGACCACGCCGCATTGTCGCCTTCGAGCAGGCCGCTGGCGTCAGGGCGATCGGGCACGCCGGAGCCACCGCCGCTGCCGCCGGGCGCACCCGGAGGCACGCCGGGCGGCACGCCTCCGGCGCCACCTGGGTTCAGGCCGCCCTGACCTCCGGACAGATTCGGAGCGCCGGGCAGATTCGGGACGTTCACGCCCGGTCCGACTGCTCCCGCGCCGGGCCCGGTCGGGATGGCCGGGGGACGGGGCAGCGGAGCCGGAACGCCGCCCGGACGGTCGAGACCGGCCGGCAGGTTGGCTCCGCCGCCGGCTCCACCCGGGTTCCGGATGTCCAGCGACGACGGGGCGCCCGGCGGCCGGGGGACATTACCCAGTCCACCGGTGTTGCCGCCGGTGGGACTGCCACCGGGGCGAACCGGCGGAGGCGGGACGTTACCCCGCTCCGGCCCGCCGAGATTCGGGACGCCGGGAGGCGGCGGAACATTGCCCAGATTCGATCCGCTCAGGTTGGGGGCGCCTGGCGGCGGCGGAACGTTACCCAGGTTCGGCCCGCCGGCGCCGCCAGGCCCGCCGAGATTGGGCGCGCCCGGAGGCGGTGGCACATTGCCGAGCTCCGGGCCGCCCGCGCCTCCAGAACCATCCAGATTGGGGAGTCCGGGCGGTGGCGGCACGTTACCCCCACCACCTCCTCCGCCTCCACCACCGGGTGGGGGCACGTTGCCCAGCTCGGGCACTCCCCGCGGTGGCGGCGCACCCCCCGGAGGAGGCGGCGCACCCCCCGGAGGAGGCGGCGCACCCCCCGGCGGAGGCGGCGCACCCCCCGGAGGAGGCGGCGCACCCCCCGGCGGAGGCGGCGCACCTCCGGGCGGCGGAACCGGCGCCGGGACGTTCGTTGAATCGATGCCGGGGGGTGGCGTGAAGGAGTCGACCTTCACGTTCTGGTAGACATCCGCCAAGGTGTCGATCTCGCGCACCATCGCCTGGGCCATCGGCTTCTCGTACGGCCCGCCGGTGATCGCCACCAGGCCGTCCTCCCCGACCGGGCTGCCGTACGCACGGGCGAGCACGGCATATTCGTGGTCCCAGTGGCGGACGGCGTACTGGGCCCAGGCCAGAGCTTGACCAGCATGGTTCAGCTGCGCCGGGACGTTGTACGTGTTTCCGGTGGCCCGATTACCGATGATGCGTTCGCCGTGCGCGTGCACGTACTTGACCACACGGTCGACCTTCGCGAGGAAGGCCTCGGCGGCCGGGCCCTGCCAGGGCTTGCCCTCACCGGCGATGGACTCGGCCTGAAGCCGCAGCACATTCTCGACGTACCACAGCGCCTTGTACACCTCGCCGAACGCCGCGCCCGCCTCGAGAAGGGAGGCCGGATTGACCAGGGAAGCGGCCAAGCTCCGAGCACCATCGCTCCCGAGCGCCGCGCCACCGGTGACCGCGGCGCGAAGGCGACGCCAGCCCCCGGGCTCGTCGGCCCACCCCCGATACTCCCGCAGATTGTCCGTGGGAACTTTGCCGGTGTTCGCGAAGGTGGAAGTCGGATGATTGCTAGGGATGTCAACTGCTGCGGGATTTGCCGCGTCCGGCATGACCTAACCTCGGGAAGAATCGGAATGTGGTCGAGGGCGGAGAGGGCCGCCTGATCAGCCGTCGGAAACGGCGGCTTCCTTGTCGCCGACGTCGCCGAGCATGCTCAACCTGCCTTCGCTGCCGCCGGTGAGTTTCTTGAAGTTGTCGGCGGAAAGGCTGTTGAGCTCCTCGGCGTCGGAGTACTCCTTCGACACCGACTTGAGGTCCCGGGCGAATTCGGAGAGGAAGGTCTGGAGTTTGTCCAGCATCACCATCGTCTCCCCGGCCAGACCGGTGCCACCGTCCGGCGCACCCACGAGAAGCTCACGAGCGACGTATGCAATGGCAAATCCACCCGGCCGCGGGTCGATCTTCTGCAACGTTCCCTTCGCGTCCGTCAGAATGCCGGCACCGTCCGGAGCAAGGGTTTGCAGGACCCCGACGAAATGATCGAGGGCCGCGGTGCTGACTGACACCGAGCCCAGTTTCGCCTTGTCGTCACCCCGAAAGAGTTTGAATTCCGGTACGTCCATGTTCTGCGACGGGGCGACGAGGTACTCCTTGTCCGGATCGAACGCGTCCGGCGACTTGATCCCCTCGCTCTCGTGCTCAACCACGTTTCTTTGCCAGGCGTCGCCGGCGGTCTCGCTCCGGTACCACTGCCAAGCCGCCATCTCGTCCGGCGTGTAGTGGCCCTGCAACTCGTCGGTTTCCCGATCGATCTGGGAGGTTCGGTGGTCCTCACTCATCTTGGTCAGCACGGCCCGAAGCCATTCGGGGGGAACGTTGTGGGCGGTGCTGTACTCATTGAGAAGACCGATGGAATCGGCGGCGGCGACACTCGGGACACTCGTATCGACAGTCATGGCTTGAATCCCGTCATGCAGTGGTAAGTGACCCCCGTTTCGGGGGAGCTCTCGTCAGTCAGAACGGTGGCGGCCTCCACCGCCCGGCCGCCTGGCGTTCCCAGGCGGCCGTGGCAGCATTCTGCTCAGTTGCTCCCGAACGCCCTGGCAGCACCCTTGTCGGTGATGCCGTACTGCTCGATGACCTGGTTCAGGGTGTTGGTGGCGTGATTCAGAATCTCGCTCATTCTCACCGCGGTGGCCGCCCAGCGATCCTTGGCCACGTCATAGGCAGCCCTCGCATCCTCGCTCTCCCAGCCGGCCAGAGCGCCGAGGACCTGGGGGTCCATGGCTGCGAGGTCATCCGTGATCCGCTTATTAGCGCCCCGAACCTCCTCGAGAACAGCCAGCGCCGCGGGGAAATTGACCGTGAAGTCAGACATGAGAATTTCCTTTCTGTACGGGCGGTGTCTCAGATTCCCGGAATGCCACCGGAAACGGCATTGTTCAGGCCGCCCACAATGTCCACGGCCGACGCTCCACCGGTGCTGTACTGGTTCATGGAAGCAAGCATGTTGTCGCGCAGTACGTCCAGATCACGAATCACGCTTTCGAACTGCTGGTCCCACTGCGCCATGGCATCCTGGAACTTCCGTGACGCCTCGCCCGTCCACGAGACACCCAACTGAGCAACGGCGCCGTCGATGTTCGCGTTGACGGCCCGGAAGCCACTGTTCGTTCCCTCGAACGCCTCGGCCGCTTTTCGCATGCCGTCGATCGCGGTGGCCAGATTCTGCGTTGCCACTGTCCTATCCCTTCAGACTGTACGGATGTGGGCCGAATCGCCGCCGGTCGGCGATCGCAGCGCAAGTTTGGGTGGTCGCGCCGTTGCCGCCAATGTCAGGTGCGAGCACTGCACGAGCGTCCTGCCGGATTGCACGGCGAGCGGGTTCGACCGCATCCGTCCCTACGACGACCCTCCCAGCCGGTCCACGTCTTCCTCCCCTACCGACGTAGCTGCGACGGCCGAGTTCAAACCGTGAACCTCAGGCTTCCCGGGCCGTCTTCCAGGTTGAGGTGGCAAGCCGGCGCGCCCCCGAGCGACGGCCCGGCCGCCGACGGACGGTCCCGGTCGATCGGGGTTGATCACCGGGACCGTCCACCCCGGGCGCCGTCCCGGGGTGGACGGGGCCATGGGTGCGTCGAAGCGGTCGCTCCGACGTGCGGGCCCCGCACCGACCGGACGAGCTTGCCGCCGCGGAAGACCGCCCGGAGGTCGAGCAAAGCAGCCGGATCAGTGAGCGGATCCCCGTCCACGACCACCAGGTCGGCGTCCAGCCCCCGGCGGACCGAGCCCTTGTGACTGGCCAGTCCGCACGCCTCGGCCGCACGGGCCGTGATGGCGGTCAAAGCCTCCGCCGGCGTGAATCCGAGTTGATGGACCAGCTGGCCGGCCGCGTACGGCAGGACGCCGTGGGGCTTGAACGGTGCGATGCCGGCGTCGCTGCCCACCACCATGCGGGCACCCCGCCGGGAGAGCTCGCCGTTGAGCTCGAACCAGTGCTCGACCATGGCCCGGTCCGATGGCGGTACCTGAGCCCACAGTTCGGGGCGCAGCCCGAGGGAGGCACTGACCATGACACCGCTCGCCGCCACCTCGTCGAGCAGGTCATCCGGCGGAGCCGAGCCGTCCGACGTGACGAAGGTGACGTGCTCGATGCTGAAGACCCCCGCTCGTACGGCATCGGCGACAGCGTCGGCCCCGTGGGTGTGGGCGGCCACCTTCAGGCCGAGCCGGCCGGCCTCCTCCACGACGACCTCGAGCTCGGACCGGGTGAACTGCGACAACGCCGGATCCGAGCCGGGCGTCAGGTTGCCGCCGCTCACCATGACCTTGACGACGTCACAACCGCGCGCTGCCCGTTCGCGGACCGCCGCCCGCAGCCCTTCGACCCCGTCCACCGCGCCCCCGAGGAAGTGGCAGTGTCCTCCCGGGGTGGTGATCGGCGGTCCGGACGCCACGATGTGAGGTCCGGCCGCCAGGTCCGACCGGGTCTGTCCGGCCAGCCGGGTCGACAGGAAACCCCGGTCACCCAGGTCCCGCACGCTGGTTACCCCGGCGTCCAGGTGTGCCGCGGCGGCCTCACGCATCCGCTCCAGAACCTCGTCGTCGTCACGGCCAGCCAGGGCGGTCACGGGGTCCGCGCTGCCGTCGAACACCAGGTGGACGTGGGTATCGATAAGACCAGGCAGCAACCACGAGCCGGGTCCGAAGTCGAGCAGCGGAAGATCACCGACCCGATCCACGTCGGTCACCTCCGTGAGGATTCCGTAGCGGGCGACAACCGTGACGGCACCCGGGTGACCGGTCCGGCCGTCGAAGAGTCCACCGGCCCTGATGGCGATCCCGTCATCCCTGGCCTCCGGCGAGCGGCTCATCCGGCAACCACCAGTTCGTGAACCCCCCGATGGGACAGGCTCCTGATCCACCGGGGCTTCTCGGTGACCAGGGTGATGTCCGGTCGGCGGCGCAACAGGGCGCCGACCGCTGTCCGGGTCTCCAGGCGGGCCAGGTGCGCGCCGAGACACATATGCAGGCCGTGACCGAGACCCAGGTGCCGGTTGTTCGCCCGCCGGATGTCGAGGCGATCCGGGTCCGCGAACACCGCCGGATCGTGGTTCGCGGCATGGGTCAGGCCGAACGCCAGCTGGCCGGCCGGGATCCGACCACCGCTGAGCTCGATCGGCTCGGTCGCGATCCGTCCCAGGCCACCGCCCGACCCGTCGTACCGCAGGAACTCCTCGACCGCCGACACGATGAGCGCCGGGTCGTCACGCAGCAGCCCGAGCTGGTCCGGATGACGCAGCAGCGCGAGCACGCCCGTACCGACGAGGTTGGCGCTGGTCTCGTGCCCGGCGACCAGCAGCATGGCGCAGGTCGAGATGATTTCCTGGTCGGTCATCGCCGGGTCGTCGTCACCGGCCCGGGTGAGCTGGGTCAGCAGATCGTCGGCGGGCCGTCGGCGGCGTTCCTGGATCAAGCCACGAAAGAACGCTTCCAGGCCGACGACGCCGTCGTAGGCGGCGATGACATTGCCGTCGGGATCCCCGGTCCAGGTCAGCGGCTTGATGGCCGCGTCCGCCAAGGCCTTGAACGAACCGATGTCGGAGTCCGGAATACCGATCATGCGCGCGATCAGCCGCAGGGTGACCGGAACGCCGTACTCGTTGACGACATCGAAGGTCGCACGGTCGGCCAGACCGTCCAGGGTGTCGTCGACGATCCTGGTCAGGTCCGGCGTCAGACTGGCCACCGCCGCCGGCGAGAGGGCCGTCATCAGCAGGCGGCGCAGCCGGGTGTGCTGGGGCGGGTCGAGGAAGACCAGCCAGTCGAAGAAGAACCGCCGCACGACCGCGACCCGGTCGGCCAGCTCCGGGGACACCCCGGTGAAGAAGGCCTCGACGCGGTTCACCGAGGTGCCCGGATGGCGAGCGAGTGCCGTCACGTCGGCGTGGCGGGTGACGTACCACAAGCCCTTGGTCTCGTCGAAGAAGACCGGATCGTGCATCCGCATCCGGTCGTAGGTCGGGTACGGATCACTGAAGTAGTCGTCGGAATCCAGGTCGTACTTCGATTCCACCGGCATTCGCGGTTCCCGCTTTCTCTGTGCTCAGGGTCTACCGCTCAGGACGGGATCAGCCGCCTCTGGTTCACCACAGTGGAGGGGCGTGGCCCGGTTCATGTGGTCGTCGTCACCATCGACCGTCTCGCAGACGAACTGTCGTGAAGACCTGCTGCACGACCGTTCCGTAGCTGGTTTCGCCCCTTCCGGACCGGCCCGGGCCGACATTCACTTGGCGGTTCGAGGAAGGGAGGCGCGACATGGATCTCAGCGCGCGTGTGGAAGGACTGTTCGCCGAATTCGAGCGCCAGCGCAGCAGCTTGAACGAGGCTCAGGAGAAGATGCGGGAGGTCTCGGAGACGGCGACCTCGCCGCGGCGTGAGGTGTCGGTCACGGTCGGGCAGAACGGGACGCTGACCGGTATCCAGTTCCCGACCAGCGCGTTCCGCCGGATGACCCCCGGGGAACTCAGCACGGCGCTGATGACCACCTACGCCGAGGCCAAGGAGAAAGCCTTGACGCGCTCGGCCGAGATCCTGCAGCCGCTGATGCCCGAGGGTGCCGACGCGGCCACGCTGATGCGCGGGGCCACGGCCTCGGAGACCTACATGCCCGATGCGGCGTCACTGCCGGCCGAACTGCGCGACATGTTCGGAATTGAACGACCTCATCGCTGATCCAGCGAGCCCTTTTTTCCGCAGCTGAACGGCAGGCTTCACCGTGGTCGACATTCATATCGAGGACCCCAACTACCAGTGGGTGTACGACGCGGTCCTCTACACCGTGGGCGAGCAACTGCCCAAGGCTGACATCCCCCAGGTCCGGGCGATGGTGGCTGACCTGATCAACACCGCGACCATGGTGAGCCAGCAAGTCGACGGGACCGCCGCATTGAGCCGGCGCGTGCCGCAGGTCCTCAGCGGTAACGCCGGCGACGCCTTCGACGAATACGCCAGCACCATCACCCGGGACCTGCCCACGGTCAGCGAGATCACCACGTCCCTGGCCGGCGCCGCCGACGGCTTCGCCCTGGACACCGAAGCCGCCCAGTACGTCGTGCTGATCGTCGCGTTCTGGACCGTCCTGGAAATCTTCAAAGCCATGCTCACCGGGTTCGGCGCCGCCGCCGCCCCCGCCATCATCGCCGCCGGACGCAAAGCCATCAAAGAAACCCTCGACGAACTACGCGGCGCCCTGACCACACGCCTGCACGCACTCAACGACAACATCACCCGCACCCTGACCGGCGTCACCGTCACCCGCGGCGTCCCCGAAGCCGGCGAGAAGGCCGCCCGGAAGAAATTCTCGGACCTGACGACACCCGAGAAATTCCGATACCTGGGCTGGGAACTGGCCAAGGAAGGCGCGCAGGAAGCCGTCGAAGAAGGCAGCCAGGACGGCGCCGCCCAAATGATCCAGGTCTTCGAAGGCAAACGCGGCAACCTCGACGAACTGCAAATCTTCATGTCCGCCGCGTTCGGCGCCGCCACCTCCGCCTTCATCACCGTCTACAACAAAGCCGGCCGCACCGCCATCCGCGTCACCGCCGGACGGAAAATCTCCGACTACATCTTCAAGAAAGAACACACCAACAACTTCAACCGCCTGACCGTCCGAACCCTCGTCCAAGCCATCATCGAAACCCTCGGCGAAGGCACCACCATGTCCCTGATCGGCGGCGGCGGCTTCAACGCCGGCGCCACCCTCTCCTCCGCCTTCCTCACCGGCATGGGCGTCGGCGCTCCCCTGCTCCTGGTCGAAGTCCCCGAAAAGACCCCCACCGGCAAAGACAACAACGGCGGCAAAAACAACACACTGACCGAACCCGGCGCCGACCCCAGCGCAAATGCAGGCAAGGGCGCAGCCGCCGACACAGAGCCTGGCGCGGGAGCCGGCGCGGGTGCGGGCGCGGGTAGTCCGGCCGCAGCCGGCGCGGAGGGCCGGCCCACCGCCGGCGGGACATCCGCCACGGGCGATCGCGGGGCTACGGGCGGCGCGGCCACCGACGGTGCCCCTCAGTCGGCCGCCACCAACAGCAACGCGAACCCGGCCACCGTCGTCGACGCTCCCACCTCGGCCAACCCCGCGACCAGCAGCGGGTCCGGCAGCAACAACTCCGCGCCGAACGGTGGGGCGGCGACAGGCACAGCCCCGGCCATCAGCAACAGCGGAAACCCGGCCACGACCGGCTCTTCCCTTACCAATGCCGCTGCGGCAACGATCGGCAACCCCAGTGCCACCCCCACCACAGCGGCAAGTCCTCCCGCGGGCTTGGGAGCTGCTGGTGGCACCTCCACCACCGGCGATACGAGCTCGCCCAGCGGTGTCTCCACCACCGGTGGCAGCCCGGCCGCGAGCGGCAATGCGGCCAGCTCCTCTACCACCAGCAGCTCTACCACCAGCTCCTTTACCGCCAGCAGCTCTGTAGCAGCCGGCACATCGGCTGCCAACGGCAAGATCAGTGAAGGTTCGGGCAGCACCACGACCACGGCGTCGCCGGCCACACTCGCCGCGGCGGGTGGCATGTCGTCGTCGATCGACGCGCCCTCGTCGCCGGATCAGTCACCGGGATTGTCCGGGATGGACATCGCGACCAGCACTCCGGCCGTCGCCGCGGCCGCTACTCCCTCCGCCTCCGCTACTCCCTCCGCCGCCGTGAGCGGGACCAGCGCGCCTTCCTCGGGCACCACCGCCAGTGGCTCCCCATCGGCTACCGCGAGCACATCAACCAAACAGCCGGTCGACTCTGCCAGTGCGAACAGCACACCGGCCGAAGCCGGACTGGCCGGACTGGCCGGACTGCAATCCGTCCTCGTTCCCGCCCCGGCAGCCACCACGATCAACACAGCCACCGACGCGTCGGTCACACCCCCGACTACCCCCGACCTCGTCGCCCACGAGGTCCGGCCCGCTCAGCACGGCGCCGGCACCACTGAGACCGGCACCCGGCTGCCGACCGGGCAGGCAGTGGCTTCCCCGCCTCCGCCAACCGACAAACGCCCGGAAAAAAGCAAAACCGCCGGCGCCGGCCTGGCGACCGACCATCGGGACCAGCTGGACCGGGCCAAGCGTGAGTTCACCCGCCTCGGCAAGCAACGGGACACCGATCCGCAGAAGACCCCCGAGCGACGCGACCCGTTCGAACGAGCAATCATCGAGGCCCGGGCCCTGGTCGGCCGGCACGGCGTGCGCCTGCCGATCGTCATGAGACACGGCGAGGCGGACCCCCGATTCGACGGATCGGATGCCGGCTGGACGCTGACCGCCATTCTCGCCGACTACCTAACCACGCCCGGCAACGACAAAGCCGGAGCGGACACCCTGGCCGCACAACTAATCACCCAGTACCAGATCGAACGCGACACACGGGCCGGACTGCTCGGCGGTATGGCCCCCAAGCCTGCACCAAGAGTGCCCGGCCCGCGGACTCGCACCCCCTCGCGTCCGGACCCCGCCGGGCGCCCACCGCAACACCAGGCGGACCCACCGCCCGTGCCCACCGCGCAGCCCCAGAAGCGCAACCCGCTGCCACAACCTCCCATCGGTAGGGCGGCGAGCACACCGCCACCGCCGGTAACGACGGCGGCGAGCACACCGCAACCGCCCCGGACGCGCGCCCCGCTGCCGCAGCCACCCGCGACCATACCGCCACCGCCCGCGCGTCGGCCGCGCAATCCGCTGCCGGCGCCATCCGCGCAGACGGCGTCTGGAGTTGCGAATCCCTCGACGCCGGCGAGTAGTTCAAGTCGGACAGCTCAGGCTGCCTCACCTGCACCGACCAGTAAGCTCCCACCAGTCCCGGTTCAGCCGGCTCCGATTGCTCCCGCTCGACAGTCCCCGGTGGCGCCGTCCGCATCCCCGTCAGGCCCAGCTCCTCAGGCGCCGCCGAGCGTCCCTGCACAGCGTCCGATGCCCCCGGCGGAGTCTGAGGAATCGGGCTCCAGGCCGTCTACCAGGCGTCCGGCGGTTCAACCGGAACAGGCGGCGGCAGGCACAGCGCAGCCCGGCCACCGTCGGCCCCGGAGGCCGATCACGAACTGGACCCGGGAGCTCAACGACCTGCCTGCTGACGAAGTGGACAACTATCGAGCGCAGGCGCGCTGGTTCGCCGACCAGCACTCACCGAACCACCTCGACCCGGTGCCGAGCGAGTGGCAAGCCCGACGACTGTACGACGAGCATCTCGACGAACTCGCCTATACCTACGCGGCCGGCTTCGACGAGACTGCTCGTCACGCCGTCCTCCAAGATCAGGAACAGAAGGTCTGGTTACGTGAGCTGCTGCAGAACAAGACCATCGAACGGTTCCTCGAGAACTATGTACCCGAGCCGGGCCGGGCGACGTTGGGCGTGGTGGATGCACAGCGCTCGGCCACGGTCGGTCGGATTCGGTTGGCGCTCGACCTGTACGCGCCCGACTCGACGAGACGCGGACCTGAGGAACGGCTGAGCGCACTCCTGCTCGTGCTCAAGCAGGAAAAAAATGACCTCGCAAACAATTTGACCGGCTTGGAACTGCACGACCCGCTGGCCACCTATGCGACCTACCTCGACGACACGGTCAGAATTCTCGAGGACAAGGCCACCGAGAAAGGCCTACGCGTCGAACACGGCTCACGCCTCGATGAAGATCAGCAAAAGCAGGTAGCGGACCTGGCCAGACAACTCCGCAGCGAAAAGAGCGCCATGCTGACGTGGGCGCCCGGCGACGGCGGCCTGGAGAGGCTTTTCGAGCAGGTTCAAACCGACTTGGACCTGATCCTGTTCCCCTCCCACACCCCGGAATCCGGCACAAGAATCCGTGAGCAGTTGTCGGGTCGCCTGACCGCGCTCACTCGACAACTCGGAACTCTTCAAGCCAAGTTGGAGGTCGTGCGGCAACCGGCAGCCGAACCGGTCTCGTCCGCCTCCCGTGCCGCGCAAGCCGATTTCAGCGCCAATGAGAGCGGTAAGGCAGCACAACGTAACCGGCGGCAGGGCCGAGTAAGGCGTCTGAGCAGGACAATTACAGCACTGCAACAAACCCTCGCGAAGCCGCGGGGCGAGGGGAAACCGCGGCTCGAACCGCGAAAGCCCCAGGATGATGCCGGACGCCGTGCACCGCAGCAACAGCCCGCACCGCCTCCGCAGCCTCCCACGGTCACGCAGACAGCACCCGCAGAATCCGGCCGTGAAGCCACGCGCACGGGACGAGTCCCGGCGGACGGATACTGTCAGATGTACAGCACCATCGGCTACAACCCGACACTGATTCACGACAAACTCTCGACCGGCAACTGGGCCGACCAAGACATCCTGGAATGGCTGCAGGACACCGCGCGAGTACGCGCCGACCTGCAGGCCAGTGCCGAGCTGGGCTCGCTCGGGCAACGGCCGGCCGATGATCTTCCCTTCCGGGCGGCCGAGGCTTTCCGCCAATTCGTCATCGATACCTTGGACCAATACCAGGACAATCCGGCGGCCCTGCCGGCAGATATCGTAAAGCTCTACCGCCTCAACGGTATCGTCAATGAACGTGTTCCCGACCCCGGGCACTTGCGTGCGACGATGCGAGACGCGGGCATAGACAAAGTGACGATGGCTTCGCAAGTACCACATGGCTGGCTACGAGAGCGTTACGTCGAGAAGCGAGTCAGCGATCTGATCGCGCAAAACCCCGGCATCGACGCCGGAGCCGCCCGAAGAGAGGCCGAAAGCAAATTCGCCGTGAAGCCCGGCGACTATGAGGTGTCACCTGAACAGTACCAAAATCACGTTAAGATGTTCAACTACATTGCTCCGGACGGCCTCGATCTCGAGGATGCCCCCGTTGACAACCTGCAGCAGATGCTGTCGAACCATTACTTTAACGATCCACCGGTGACCGCGGGCGAATTCCGCGAAATTCGTGAGGCCCTCGACGGATGGTCTTACAAATACTACGATCGAGTCGGAGAGGCGTTCCTCGGTCTAATCTCTTTCGCTTTGAGCACACCCATCAAAGTCGAGAACGACAACGGCAAGGGTGAACGAATCGAGGCATTCACCTTCAACGGTGGCCGCAAGGATCTCTCCGCAGCTCAGCACGACACGATCCGGCTCGAAGCCCGCCACTTGCACTACGCATACGTACTGAGCCCGGACGACCCAGCAGCCCGCAACCCCCAGCCGCCTCACGCGCCGGAAAAAACGAACGCTCAAGGTGACAGCGCTGACGCCGCCTCCCCCCTCACCGGCAATCCCCGGCGCCGGCCGCCGCTACCGCCCGAGAACGAAAGTGATCACAGGCCCTCCGCGATCTCGGCCGCCGGAACCGCTGGGATGGAAGCCGGGCGACAGAATTCCCGTGGTAACCGATACGACTCCCACGAACGAGGCACCACGGCAACATCGCGGCCCCTTCCAGCGCCGACCACCGGCCCCGCGAATGCCGCACCGCCGCACTCGCCGCCGACTGGCAACCCTTCTTCCAGCGAGCTTGCGATCCATTCCCTCACACCACCCCCAGCGTCCTCGTCCCCGGGAAACCCATCTTCCGCATCGGCCACGTCCACCACCTCCCGATCCGGCTCCGGTACAGCCCAGCGGAACCGGCGCCCCCTGCCCACCCCGCAAAGCAGTCATGGTCGAGAGGGAACCGGAGCACCGACACGAGACGACAGTGACCCATCCGGCGCCTCCGTCAACCCGCGGCCCGCACCAAAGCCACACTGGCTGTACGACTCCACCACGTTCACCGAAGAGCCGCCGACCGACCCGCAGAACCCCCGGGACCGGCAAAACCTCACCAGTACCGGCTACGCCCCCGATGGGCAGATCATCGCCAGGCGAGACCTCCGCGCCCGCCAGCTCCCACTACCACCCCGCACCGACTCGAGCCAAGGTCGTGGCAATACGGGTTCCTCCGGTCCGGGCCGTCCCATCACCTCCTGGCTCCCTGACGACGAAGCCGCCCGCACGGCCTACCCGGCCCTGTCCGTCGTCAACTCCGAAACCGGCGACTCCACCACCAACTGCGTCATGACGGCCATCGCCATGGACCTGAGCCTGGCCGAAGCCACGACTTTCACCGCCCCGGCCGACCCCCCGCGACCCGAACGCTGGCTGGCCAACTACCAACAAAGCATGCTCACCACGCAAGAAGGCGAGCAACCACCGCTCTACAGCACCACCCTCGACGCCGTCACCCACGCCATGAACAGCGCCGAACCCGGCGCCCGCGGCATCATGCTCGCCCGACGCGGCAACACCACCTCACACGCTTTCAACGTCTACCGCCACCACAACGGCGTCGACTTCCTCGACAGTCAACGCCAAGGCCTTGCCGTCGAACCCGGCGACATCACCGAATGGGTCTTCATCCCGCTGTCCGCCGGTATCCCGGCACCACAAAACGCCCACTCCCTCCACCCTGAAGACCTCGACCCCAGCGACACCGCCGGCACCGCAACCGACGAGACGCCGTCCGATCTGCACCAGCTGTCCCGCCTCGTCAACCCCGCCGACACGGCCGGCGACGCCTGGGACGTGCCAGCGGATAAGCTTCCCCCGAGTCGGCTCGACGACGCCGCCCGACGTGAGGTTGTCAGCACCGGCCGGCCCGCTTCGCTGCCGTCCCTCTCGATCCGTTCGGAGTCCGGCCGTGTAGAGCGGCCCAGGCGTACGAACATTCACCGCGAACAACTACGGCAGAACCGGATTCACCGTACGGTCGATCATGCGAACGGTTCCGACCAGCCGGACGGCTCCGCGCAGTCACCGCAGTCGACACCAGCCCGGCGCGCTGCCCGCCCCTCGTGGAGCCGGCCATCCCGGCCCGGGTGGCTTCGTTTGTCCTATCTCAAACTGGTCGTCCAACCACGTCCGGAGATCACGCCGGGTGCCTCCGGCCGAGACGCCGCCCCCGTGGGCCGCCGGTCCGGGAAAGCCGCCTGGCGAAGCTGGTCCCGCCTGAAGATGATCGTCCAACCTCGTCCCGGCGCCGCGCCCCGGCCTCACGTCCGGGTCGTCGATATCGTCCGCCGCCCACCGAGCAGACGCCGATGGGTCAGGTGGCTTCTGCGTCACGAGAAAACCACGCGAGTCGACGTCACGGTCACGACGGAAATCGTCGACTACCAACGAGACACCCTGCCCAATTCCTTGAGCCACAAAGCCCTGGGCCGGCTGATCTATCTCGCTACCGAGGCTTCTCACCGACTGAACCCGGAGGACGCTGACCGAGAGGGCCGGACCAGTGAGGACTTCGCGGGCGTCCTGCTGTCCGACGCCCGCCGCGGCCTCTTTCCGGGCGGGCTCGCCGCGATCGACTCCACCACCGACCCCCACGACGATCAAGGCCACGGATGGCCCACGCAGTCCCTGGCGGACATCGAAGAGCAGCTTCGTGCGGCCGGCCCTGGGACAACCGCGTTCATCCGCCGCGATGTCCTGGGCTTCGAGCCACACGCCTATCTGCTGTACGTCACCGCCGACAGCCAGATCTCCTATGCTGACCTGCACGATCAGAGCCAAGTTGGCATCCGCCCCCGGGTAAGCCTGGAGCTGACCGGCGGGCTGAAAGTGCGCCTGGTCAACCAGCGCGGTCAAATCATCACAACGACCGCGCACGACCCTGCACCGACAGCCGCGCAGCCAACCGGGCCGCTGCCATGGACAGGCAGTTGGGGCCCCGTTCTGCCCGCGCGGGAGCAGATGAAGTCGGAGTTGAACAGGCTCGAGACCCTCGAACCCGAACGGCATCGGACACTGATCGCGGGAGCCGCCCAGCGGAATCCGAGCACGACCGACAACGCGACCACCATCGCGTACGTTCTCCATCGTCACGGAAATTCAGCAGCCACCGACGTGGCAAACTGGTTGGACAGCGGTGCCCTGCCCTCCATGAACGGGCCCGTGCGGGTGCCGGGCGACGGATACTGCCAGCTGTACAGCATCATCGGCGCCGGATCGGAGAACCTGCTCGAACTCACACGCAAATCACCTGAAGAGCTCGAAGAACTGCAGAAAGCGGCGGAACCCCCGGAGCACGGGACGGCCGAGGAAGTCGAGGAGTCCAGGGATCTTCGGGCGCGCGAGGCACGAAAAATCCTCAGGGAATACACCGCCCTCAACGACTGGCTGTCGGACCCCGCGAAGGTGCGCGCCGATCTCGACTACTACGCCACGACCTCCGTACGCGACCGGCACGGCCTCCTGCCCGCGGACACCTACCCCCGCAAAGTCGCCACCATTCTGCTAGACAAAACCCTCGACTATCTGGAAAGCCACGCTGATCCCGGTACGTTTCCCGCCGAGGTCCTCTTGCCCTACCGAGTACACAAGGCGCTCGACGAAGACGCTCCCCTGGACATCGACGGCGCCCGGGCAGAGCCGGTGACCATGCGCGAGTTCGGGGAACTCAAGGCGGCCGCGGCGAACTGGCACGAATCCTGGTCCAGCAACATAGGCGAGGCCTTCCTGCCCCTCCTGGCCGCCGCGCTGGACCTCAACATCGGAGTCCGCGGGGCAAACGTCAACGCCTCGACCGGTCCGACGTACGCGGCCCCGCAGAACTTCGGCCACCCCGACAACCCCCGTATCGAAGTGGCCCGTCACGCCGACCACTACGAACTTCTGCCCGACCCGGCCCCAGTCGCCCGACCGGACTCGAATACCGAGGCCCCCCTTTCCCCCTGGACCTCGTCAACCGGCGTGCAGACCTTCATGTCGACCGCCGGATACGACTCCACGGGCCGGATCGATGTCAAGCCGGCTCGAAACAAACGGCCAGAATTCAAACCAGCCGGCCCAACGGCAGCAGAATCCGCTGTAATTGAATCGACCGAGACGGATGGGCCGCTGATGCGCGCGGTCCGGGAAGATCCGACGTTCAAAAAATTCCTCGGCGAGAACCATCTCGCGGAGACGGGCTTCTCCCGCCCTCTCCAGTCCGGACTCGCGGCGAACCACCGCAACGACGAGGATCAGTTCGTCGGCCTGTACGGAGTGCTGGCCGCCGCTCGTGACGATGCCAGCGACAACTCCCGGCTGACCGAGGTAGCCGATGCGGTGGCCGCTATCAGCCCGCAGCTGGCCTCGGCGGGCCTGATGGACCTCCCGTTCGCCGACCTGCACGACAACGAACTGGCCGACCTCCTGGTCGGTTCGATCGATCGGCTTTCCCGGACGCCTTCACCATCCGCTGTCGAGAACGAAGCCATCCAAGTTCTCGGAAGATCACTGGACGCCCTGACACAGGCACACCTACCCTCACTCTCCGAACATACGAGGATCGCCGAACTCAGTCATCTGTCCGCCGCATTGGACCGGACGTCTGAATTCGTGGAGGCCAATGCAGAGACCGGACTTTCTCGACTAAGCGAACCGATCGATCGAGTTCGCAAAACCTTGCCTCGGCCCGTCGCGTTGCTGGCTGACCGGGCGCAGGTGGCCCCGTGGGCGGAACCGGAACCGCTTGTCACCGATACACCCGTCCCGTCGCAGTCTCACTCGTTCGGTCACCGAACAACTCTGGGGCGGGCCTTGGCTCGTATGCGGAACATGTTCCACAAAGCGGCTGTGCCCACACCCGCCACCCTGATACCCGCCGAAAACGCAGCACTCGACACATTCCACCGCTGGTACGGAAAACAACCCCAACGCGATAACCCCGAAGACCCCACCAACAAACTCCTCAACAACGCCATCAGCATCGTCAAGAACAGCGACATCACCGTCACCACCACCGACAACCCCCACACCAACCCGTCCAGCAACTCCTACGCAGTGCCGGCTAATCGCGACGACGTCGGCGATGAGAGCCCCGAGGCTCGAACACCAGCCGATGAAACGTCTGCCCCGGCTGATCGAGCGCGAGCCCGCCTCGCGCTCGAGGTGCCCAACAGTCCGAGATCCCGGCCGGCCCCGCGGTCTCACACCGACCTGGCGCGTATCGCCGACGAAGTGCTTCGGGAGGCCGCGGACTTCGACGACTGCGTCGTGCTCCTCACCGCACTGCGGGACAAGCTCTACCCCTCAGGTGTCCGGGCCGGCGTCACCCTCGACGACAGCAGCATCGGCACCCGCCGCGCCACCGAGCAGTTCGCGTCACGGCACGGATGGCCTCGCGCATCGTCATGGCATGAAATCGAAGGCGCCGTCCGCGCAGCCGGCCCGGGAAGCACCGGCTTCGTCCTGTTCGACCGTCCTCTCGGCGCCAACTCGAGCGGCAGCGACCTCGGCCACGCCGTTGCCGTCCACAACTCCGGAAGGACCAGCCCGGACGCTGAGTCTGATCAACTGCACTGGATCGACCTTGATGCGCAGTCCATAACCAGCACCTTCGACCGTCCACAGAGCCCGGAGGAATGGGCTGAACGCCGCGGCGATCTGTTGGAATCGGCAATCGACCTACGCGCTCTCGTCGTCAACGGATCGGCCGAGGTCCAGCATCAGTCCTCGGACGACGTCCCGTCCGACTCCACCGCTCGTGCCCTCACCGACGCGTCCGCCTCGCGCTATGGCCGCAGCGGGCTGGAAGCCGAGATCCATTCCGGCTTCGTCAGCATTCCTGGACAACGTCTCGGTTACGTTCCACCGCAATACGGAAAGGTGATTATCAACCCCTCTACTGGACTGTCCGTCATCATGGATACGGGTACTTTCCGGTGGCTCGACGACCACTACGAGTACGTGTGGCCGAAGCAGGAGAACGGCGAGGTGATGTCGATTCTTGAAATAGTCTCCGACCCCATGCCTAATCTGCTGCGCGAGGGCGATCAGACGACCCGGCGCATTGCGCAGAACTCACGGGAGGAGCGGCACCAGGTCTACCAGACCTTGACTCGTCTCCGACCCGGCCCCACGGCCGATCTTCGAGAAACTCGGGAGACGACGCTCTCGGCGATCTTCCCGCCGTCCAGGGGATGGATGTTCGCCACGTTGCCCGACGGGAGCTCGCCGGCGAACTGGACCTATACGCCGGTGAGGTCGCCAGACAACCATCTCTCAGTGGCACCGCAATACACCATCGGCGTCGAGATCGGGTCGGTACACAATTTCCTTTCCATGATCAAGAACTATTTCATGGAAGACCAGCCTCCACCGAACGCGCTACAGAGGCAGCGCTGGGGAAATGAACTCCTCAATGATGGCCTTGCGCTTTCCGACAGCATCGCGAACGAAATCAGGAATGATCCCGATTTCTCTCTCAGCCCGCAGGAGTTCAGAGAGTTGCGGGATATCGTTCTTCTGGCCTACACGCACGGCATCGGCTACGCCCTCGGCATCATCACGCCGCGCAATTTGATCAAAAATCAGGTAACCGCGTTGTCGAGAGTCAACCTCTCGGCCGTTCGGTCCCGGGCTCTGCCGAACGTGCAGTATGTCCTGCACCAGCGCCGAGACCGCATTCGCAACAAGTTCCAAGGCGCCGTAGCGGAGAAGGTCCCCGACTATCACGAGCGCTATCAGCGGAGCGTCGGGTTCACACTCAACGGCACGGTCTTCGAATCCGCGCCGATGTCGGCGGCCGGCCCCGGAGTCACGGTAGGGGCTTACATCGACGCAGCGCTCCTTCCTACGCATCGCCCGATCCATCAGTCCGAGGCATTCGGACGCATGACAGTCCTCCCCGATCTGGACTATTCTCGTCCTCCGGGTCACCGCGGACTCCTTCCATTGGAGCTTCGCCGGGTAGGCACCGTCGGTCTGGTATCGCCGGACACGGCGGAGACCACCCTGGAGCAATTGGTCAACGTAGCCCGGCTGGCCACCGCTCAGGCCAGCTACGACAACTTCTCGCAGCCGCACTACATCGAGGCTCTGCGCAACGCCGTCCCGCCCCAGCAATGGACAGCTCAGCATCAGGCAGCGGCACAGATGTTCCTCGCTGATCGCCTCCTCGATCCACCAACCGGCCGGGACTCCGTGGGTTACCTCGGTCAGCTCGCCCAGCTGGCCGAGTACTTCGAGACAGCGACCAGCCGCCCCGGCGAGACTTATATTTTCCTGCCCGCCGCCACCGCCATTCAGCTCATGCTTGCTCTGTACAGCTCGAACTCGCCGAACGCCTCCCACGTCCAGGCCGCACTGGGCAGCCTGACCCAAGTCCGGGCCAGGTTCGCGATCTACTTGCTACCCCGGCTCGACACTGCGAGCCAGGACCAGCGCATGGCGCATGCTGCCGCACAAAGCGCAGTCCTAGTAGTTGACAACCTCGCAGCGAGATTGAGGCGGCAGCTGAGCTCTGTTCGTCCGGCCGCGCGAAGCCACGCGTCGGTTTCCTATTCGGGGGCACCTCACGGTGGCAGCCGGTCCTTCTGGGGACAACGTCCCGGCGATGTCGGCAGCTCGGGCCCAGGCCGTCCGATCACCTCACGGCTGGCCGACGACCAGGCTGCGCGCGTCGCCTATCCGGCCCTGGCCGTCGTCAACTCGGAAGCCAGCAACTCCACCACCAACTGTGTGCTAGCCGCTATCGCATTGGACATGAGCCTGACCGCAGGCGAGACCATTTTTCTCGCTCCTGACGATGACGCGCAGCCCGAACGTAACCTGGTCAACTACCAACAAAGTGTGCTCGACACGGCCGAAGGCGACCAGCCACTGCTCTACAGCAGCACCAGCCTTGATGCCGTCGCCGACGCCATGAACGAATCTGCACCCGGTTCTCGCGGTATCATGATCGCTCGACGTCGAGATGCGATCTCGCACGCGTTCAACGTCTATCGCGCCGCCGACGGGGTAGATTTTCTTGACAGCCAACGCCGGGGTCTCGCGGTCGAACCAGACGACGTCATCGGGTGGGTGTTCATACCTCTCAGCCCAGGCATTCCGGCACCACACGATGCCGCGGCTATCAGCCTCGACGCGCATAGCACTGGCGATGTCAACGGTGACCAAAGTCAAGACGAACGTGCAGACGATCGTCAACAGCCGACTACCGAACCGGACAGGCGATCGCGTCAAGCAGCAGCGGAAAAGATCGCACCGTACAAGGACAGGACGTCGGCCGTTCTCGACGACACAGCGGGAGCGACCGACGCGAAGCCCCAGTCCACGGACCAGACCGTCGGTCGCGGTCGGCGGCTCAGTGAGGCGGCACCGCCGATAGGCATCAACTACACCAGCGACGGACGCTTGACCACCACG
The DNA here is from genome assembly GCF_024137025.1 of Paractinoplanes aksuensis. Taxonomy (GTDB): domain Bacteria; phylum Actinomycetota; class Actinomycetes; order Mycobacteriales; family Micromonosporaceae; genus Actinoplanes; species Actinoplanes aksuensis. Next base: position 58,846 of record NZ_JAMYJR010000038.1, on the reverse strand, counting down.
TTCCAGAGCGCACTTCTTCATCCGGCGCGCTCTTCCATGGCTGTCGCCGCGACACAGGCTCACCCGCTCTCGGCCGACAACGATCACGACATCGACGAACTCGTCTCACCAGCAGCACAAACGGCGATCAACGCCATGCCCCCGGTGATCGACCACGACCCCGAGCCGTCCGCCACCCTGACACCCCGACCGACCACACGTGGGTTCGCCGATCCGAGGAACACTCCTTCGGTCAGCATTGACTACGATGCTGACGGGCGACTCGTGATCGACCAGCACAACAGGCGCCATCCGATGAACGCCGACCCGACGGCCACGGCCGGAAGGAACGTCGGTGTCATAGCGTGGCTGACGCCTTCGAGCGTCGAGCCCTCATCGTGGCGGTTTTTGCCCGCGGCACTGTCACCGCCAACTGATCGGCAACTCGTCACGCTGGTGGTCGCCGACGACGTGATGGTGTCGGTCGTCAATCAAGCCGCCGAGGTCCACGCGACCGCCGACACACGCTGCGAGATTCAGATTCGGGAACTGAGCAGGCTCCTCCATCCCCGCCTGCGTCTTTCACGGTCGGTCGAAGAATCGGATGGCGGCAGCACCACTGTGACCGGGCGAGTCCTTCCCGCGCAGGTCTGGCAAAGGCAGGTGACGTGGGCGGAGGCCGAGATCGCTCTGAAGGCGGCCGAACCGGGAACCACGATCCTATTCGTCTGGCAGCGAGCGCACGGTCCCGGACATGCCCTTGCCGCCCATCGAACGGTTTCGGGTACATGGTGGTTGGATCCGACACGTAACAGGCCCGAGGATCGCGTGAGCACTCGTGCACCCGCGCTCTCATCGATCTACACCCGCGCCGTGCTGATCGATTCGAGCAGCACGGTACGAAGTATTCCCCAGAACGAGGGCGGCAGACTTGCCGAAACGCTGACCGATCCACCGACCGGCCGCACATTCGGGTATATGGGCTATGAGGTGGAGACTAACTTTCAGACAAACGTCCCTGAGGAGGAGTTGAGGGAACAGGGCATCAAAGACATCGCCGTGTCCAGGAACGTTGATGTGCATCTCGATATACGAAACCGCGTGATCATCGAGTTTGTTTCACCGGCCATCAATGTTTTGTATGACGAAACGGAAGGAAGGAACAACGACGAGGTCGTCGACGCTATCGATCACGAACTGAGAAGACTGGCCGACAAGCCTTCAAACCGGCAGCCCAGGCTAGACCAGTTCTATTCTGCCGACCGCGGTTTTCGTATCACCGAGGCGGAAATGGCAGAAAAGTATAGAATCACTGAGTACGACCCGACCGTGGACCCGCTAAACGACCTTTATGTTCAGTACACCTTCGGAGTTCCGGTTGAAAGCATCTATCCCTTCTTGCAATTCGTAGCACACCCCGAGAACACATATGAACCGGAACGCATCGCTCTCCTCCGGGCAGGGCTCGATTTTTCCGATCACATCACGGAAACCTTCAGGCCGACATCAAGCCGTGCAACACCAGCCGACGTAATAAGGGATGTGATGGGTCTCCGCGGATTCTTAGCAGTCGTCTACACAAATGTTGTAGGTATGGCACTGCCTGGGGTCGTGGCGATCAAAAACCAGCAAATTTTCGCTGCGCGACGTGCTCGCTCCAAAAGATCTGGGGGAGACGAACCGATTCCGGACCAACTGGCCAAGAATTACTTCTTAGCCGCTTCACGCTTTTCACTTGCCGCGATTCGCTCCATGCTTTCCGGGCCGGCTCGCGATTGGCTAGAGTCTCAGTCGGCGGATATCGTCCACTACCTTGACCTGCATGCCAGATCCAATACCGAGATAGATTTGGTCAGCAGATATCACAACACGACTTTTCTCGGACTGACTACGAAGCTCCGCGATGACCGAACCGCGGTCACCCCACAAAGATTGTTGAACAATGCGCTGCTCCCCATTTCAGCCCGAAATGTCGAACTCGACCAATACGAGTTGTTCGGCATTCGAAGCAACTTCACGATCAGTGATATTCCTCCTCGTGAACCGAGGATGGTCCGCTTCGAACTGCGCGCATTCGGAGAAAAGCCTCGAGTGAACACCTCTGAGATGAAAACCAACGCCGACCTGATTTCTCAACTGACTCGAGAGTCCGATCGTGCGACCAAGGCCCTCGCCTCTCCTTCACCGGCAACCTCCGCCATCCTCACGTTCAACAGGAGGCGAATTACGATTGAGGAACGCGATTTGGCCCAGATCGAAGCCATTGCGGTATGGCTTGTCCAGCAGCACATCTACCGGCAGCATGTCGGCGGAGCACCCCCGTTCCAGGTCGTGATCGAATCCGGCGGCAACAATCCCAAGACCGCGGCGGCGCGGGAACGTGGGAACGCCGTGAAAACGCGGCTCATCGAACGCGTCAGAGCTCTGGCGCAAGCCGCCGGCTTCCCCGCCGACGTTCAGTTTTCTGTCCGAGCCATTAATCGGGGCAACGGCGCCAGCCAAAGCCCCATACAGGATCAACGCACGTCTGCGGCTCGAAGCGCTCGGTGCGCTCTTATTTGGATAGAGCGTGTCAACGATCCGGTCGTTACCGCGAACAGCAGTCGTAGAGTCTGAACGACACGGGCACGGTACATGGCCAGGCAGCACCCACTCAGCCCATGTTGCCGGGCCGTGGTCGTTGGCAAATTCGTACGGCTGCTACCGAGATTCATGCATCAACTCCTATGGCTCACGGGCCTCGGCCGTAAGGCGGCGCGCCGCTCGATACGTCGTCGCGAGTGAGAGCAATCGGCGCAGAAGCGGCTGGGCTGCAGGTCAAGACGGAGCCTGGTCGACACAGGCACACCGTGTCACCACCCGGCCCGAGCTCAACCGATCTGATGGAGACAAGAAATGACCAGGCCCGACGAGGTGGAGTCCCGCCTTCACCACATGCTGCTGAGACTTGCCGGCTGGCTGCCGGATCAAGTCACAGCAGGGGCCCGCATGTGCCTGGCCGAGGGCAGGCCGGTGGACACGGCAAACGCTGTTCTCGGCACTCTCGTGGCTGACCGTCTGCCTGTAGCCCCGGTGGATGCCGAGGTCTTGGTTCGGCTTCTGGCGTCCGAACCGGCGCTGAACCAGCTGGCAGGTCTGCCTGTGGCCAGCCTCGACGTGCACCCGGCCTTCGACTTCGTCCCTAGGCTGCCCGGACCGTAGGACACCACGCCTCCGCCGCTTCTTCTCGATGCGACCGGCACTCCGCAGTTGCTCGACCCCATCGATCTGGCCACGGTGGATGCCCTAGCCCATGTGCCGCATCCGCTCGCGCTGTGGCGAACCTGGCGAGCTGCACAACCGGGGACCGCCGAGAGTGGCCCGATACGGGTCTATCTGCTGGTGATCGACACGGATCCGTCGGCCTATCCCGGCGCGACGGGGTGGCTGCAGGAAATGCTGACGAATGCCGGCGTGACCGACCCGCAGGTGGACACGTTCGGCCCCGCGACGGAGCTCCCGGCCTATCAGCAGCAGGCTCGCGGACGGTCCACGTTGCTGTGGGCTGCGAACCCGGCCGGTTCGGTGCGGACGGCCCGGGTCTTCGACTCGTTCGCACTAGAGTCCGGCGGCCGGTCCGATCCTGCGCATCCGCGCCTCTCCGACACCACCGAGACGGCTCGTGTGCTGCGCTATCTTGAAAATGGAACGATGTTGCTGACCACGACGGCTCGCGAGAACGACGTTCTCGACCCGGCGGCCGGCCCCGTGGTGCCGATGACCTTCCGCACTGACGGTCGCTGGATCTGGACCGACGCCGTGGCTTACTACCTTCGTACGTACGCCTTGAGCCCTGACGAGCAGTTATTGAGCCACATCCGAAGCCAGGGCGAGCCGCCGCCAGTGGACATGGTCGCCGAGCATCGGGCTCTGGCCGCGCTGACGTCCGGACGCTGATGGTCGACGGAGCCGACAGTTGTGCTTAGGTGGTGCACGAACGTTCCGTCGAGCGATTCGACCCTTCAGGACTGCCCGGCGGTGACATTCACTTGGGCGCGCGAGGAAGGGAGCCGCGTGATGAGTTTCCAGCATGAAACGCACCAGCGGGGGTATCGATGAGCCCGGCCGAGGGCAATGTCTATGTCGACCCGGAAGACCTCAAGCGGGCCGGTCTGGACGACTGCGGCACCGGCGTGACGGAGAGAACCCTGATGCCGACCCCGACGCCCTGGACTACCGGAGCCTCCTGATCGCCATTCGGCCCGACGCGGACGGACACCTTCACTACCGCGAGAGCCGAAGGTGGTCCTGGCTGGACTGCCTCCGGCTTTCACGTACATGGTCAGCGACCGATCAGCGCCGGGAAATCACCCCGGCGCAGGTCAGACCGGCCGGCCACCCGCTCGGCCGAGGGCTCCGGGACCGGTAGCGCCTCGCATTGCAGGTCGGACCGGTTGCCTTGGCCATTGATGTCCACGCAAGACAACGGACGGAAGCCGACCTGCAGCGTCTCCGGGACGCCGAACCCTCGTTCTCCGCCGAGACGCTCACCAGCCGGTTCCTGACCGGCACCGTCCGCTTGCCGGAGGCCTACCTGGGCTCGCTGCGTCAGCCGGAGTCCCGGGGCGTGAGCAGGCTGGCCCAGGTCGCCCTCGCCGACGGCGAGCTGGTCGGTGGCGCCGAATGCGTCGGGCCGATCGACTCGCCGCGTCCAGCCGATCTCTCGGTTCTCGTGGCCGACGCCTGGCAGGCGCCGTGGCGTCGGCCTGCTGCTCGTGAACGGCCTTCTCCGGCACTGTGCCGCGGCCGGGATCACGCGCCTCGAAGCGGTGGCGGCAGGGCGAACGCCGGCTGCCTCACCCTGTCCCGGGCGATCGGCGAAGCGAACGGCTGGTCGATACGGTCGTAGGCGTCGGACGGGCTCCGGCAGTTCGAGCTCATCCGTCAGGAAAGCGCGGTGAACGACGACGCCCTGACCCCGCTCCCCCTGCCGGTGAACCTGGAGACGGCGACTGCGTCGACACGTACGTAAGCGAGCTGGGCTGGCATCGATGAGATTCGAGGTGCTCGGGACGGTCCGGGCGCTCCGTGACGGCACGGAGCTCGACCTCGGAGCCCGGCAACCCCGGCTGATCCTGACGCTGCTTCTGGCCAACGCCGGACGAGCCGTCGGACTCGCCGACATCGTCGATCTGCTGTGGGGTGACCGGCCGCCGCGCAGTGCCGTCAACGTCGTACACCGGTATGTGGGCGCCCTCAGGCGGACGTTCGAGCCGGACCTGCCGCCCCGGGCGACCGGACGCTGGCTGGTGGGCGACGCGGCCGGCTATCGGATGCGTGTCGGCCCGGACGACCTCGACCTGCTTCGGCTGCGAACCCTCGCCGAGCAGGCCCGGTCGGACGAGTCCGCCGGGCGTCTGCCCGAGGCGCTGGCGGCGTACGAGACGGCTCTGGCCCTGTGGCGGGGACCGTGCGGCGCCGCCGGCGACCACCTGGCGTTCGACCTGGTGGATCACGAGTGCGCCGACGTCGCTCGCACGGCTGCCGCCCTGGCGTTGCGCCTCGGCAGCGTCCGATCGGTCCTTCCTGTGCTGCGGCGCATGGCCGAACACCGGCGCCTGGACGAGGCGCTGCACAGTCAACTGCTGCTGACTCTGTGCGCCGATGGCCACCAGGCCGAAGCCATCGCGCTCTACCAGACCCTGCGTATGCGGCTCACCGAAGAGCTCGGCGTCGACCCGGGCGAAGAGCTCCGCGACGCGTACCGGTCGGTGCTGGATCCGAATGCCGCTGAACCGGTCCCTCCGTCGGGACAGTTGCGGATCAGCCGGCTTCCGGTCACGACCCTCGTGCTGCCGGCTCAGCTGCCGCCCGACCTGCCCTACTTCACCGGCCGCGACGACGTGCGAAACGAAGTCCTCGACCTGGTCGACGACCACGGGCGGACCCAGGGATCCATGCCGATCCTCGCCGTCGACGGGCTTCCCGGAATCGGTAAGACCAGTGTCGCCGTCCACCTGGCGCACCAACTGGCCCCCGCGTATCCGGACGGCCGACTACCGCGCGCCAGGAGGGCAGTCGAACCCGGGCAGCAATCAGCCCGGACGAGATCCCTTCATCGACTGGCTGGGGCTTTCCTTCACACCAGGGGACCAGACATACGACTCCGCGGGCAGAGTCATCATGCGGTCGCCGACTCCGGCATCCGGCTCGACGAATCCACCGGACGTCGGTCAGCCCCCACCAGATGATCGCGGCAAGCCACTTCGCGGGTGGACCGACGGTCGTGCTGAAGTGGTGCACGAACGTTTCGTCGTACGGCCCGATCCTTCCGGACCGCCCGGCGGCGACATTCACTTGGGCGCGCGAGGAAGGGAGCCGCGTGATGAGTTTCCAGCATGAAGCACACCGGCGGGGGCGGCGATGAGCCCGCCCTCAGGCCACATCTACGTCGACCCGGAGGGCCTCAAGCGGGCCGGTGAGGCGTACGACGACCACGCCCAGTACTACGACCATCAGCTCAGGAATGTGCAGGGTCTGCGCTCGACGTACGACGGCTGCTGGGGCGACGACGAGATGGGACGCGAGTTCGCCACCTCGTTCCTCGCCGGCTTGGACGGCGCCGAGGCTGTGCTCAAAGGCAGCCATGCCCACGTGCGGTACGCCGCGGACACCCTCGCGGACAGCGGCACCGACTACCGTGACACGGAGGACGGTGCGGTCGACGCGGGAACCCGGCTGATCGCCCTGGCTGAGCCCGGGCCACCACCTCCCATTAGCCCGGGGCCGCCGCCCCCGACCACCCTGGCAAACCAGCCGTCACCGGCCGCGGCCGACGAGAATCCAATACCCCAGGAGTATTTCGGGAAGCCGCAGATCCCTGCGTCACCCGTGCAGGGTGGGGCGGCCAACCTCAGCCTCAGCACCGACCCGACCGGTGACACCACCCCCCTCACCATGCGCGACGGCGAAAAGGCTGACGGACTCATCCCCAGCGAACACTTCGGGACACCGCAAACCCCCGCCTCCCCCACGCATGGCGGTCCTCTGAACCTCATCGCTGAGCCCGGCGGGGAGACGCCGGCCCGCTCGCCCTACGGCGGTGAGGTCGAGGCGCCTGTCCACACCGCGGCACCGCTCGGCCCCGGGCACGGCCCGCACGAGGGGGACGTCCAGACGCCTGGCGCCGGCGCCGCACCGTTGGCTCCCGGCCATGGCGGGGCGCCGGAGATCTCGGCTCCTCACTACAACGGCCAGCCGCTGGAAGATGGCGTCCGGATGGTGGCGCTCGCGCCGGAACCCGACGGATCGTTCGTCTTCGACGCCAACCGCTACGACTCCGTCACTCCGGTGTCGCAGTCCGCGGTGTCCGGCGCTCAGGGACAGCCGATCCCCGGTGACGGTCTGCGGTTCTTCCTGGTGCGTGAGAACCCTGACGTCGACCCCGACGCCCCGGGCTACCGGAGCCTCCCGATCACTCTTCGGCCCGACGCGGGCTGACGCCGTCGCTCCCGCGAGAAGCCGGAGGCGGTCCTGGATGGGCTGCCTCCGGCTGGCGCGTACCGGGCCAGCGACCGATCAGCGGCGGGAAGCCAGCCCGGCCGACGCGGGCCCCGCTCCGCCGAGGCTCCGGAGCCGGCAGCGCCCTCGGACTGGAAATTTGACCGATTGCCTTCGGCCCGTTCGGGCAGCGTGCCATCCCGCAGACAGCCGGCGATGGTGTCGTCGACATAGGCGACATCCCCGTAGCGACGAAACGCGGGTGGTGCCGCCGACCCCCTCGACCAGAGCTCCCGAGTACGGCGTGGCCACGTCACCGGTCTCGTCGATGAGCAGGATCGTCGTCCTGGCCCCATCAACCCGCACCGCAGTGCCGGAGCGGGCGCCCAGTCGCGGCAGAGCGCGTTGAACCAGGCGTTGCCCAGACATCCCGCCGCCAGGCCCGAGGCCAGGCGACGGCGGTGACACCATGGCCAGGTAGACCGCCTGCAAGTTGTCGGAGCCGGCTGATCCAGGCGGGGCGTACCGGCCGAGCAGGCCGGTGGCGTCGCCATGGTTGGCCCAGGCCGGGAAGGTCAGACGGGGAGGAGCCGACCGGGTTCAGCGAACAAGTTCAAGGGCCGAGCAAACGGCTGCGCCGCCGGCCCGATGGGCCGGCGGCGCCGCGTGAAGGCGTCTCAGCGGCCGATCAGCTGCTGAACGTCGGCCCGGCTGATGCCGTCGGCGTCGGCGACGCGCGCGGCGGACGGGTCCGGCACCGGCACCGGCGCGCACTGCCGGTCGGATCGGTTGCCCCCAACCCGCTTGGGCAGGGTGCCGTCCCGCAGATAGTCCGCGATGGTGTCGTCGACACAGGCGACGCCGCTGAGCGAGCCGGCGTGGGTGGTGCCGCCGACCCCCTCGACCAGCACCGAGCGTGGGAACCGCTTGCGAACTTCCAGAGCTCCCGAGAACGGCGTGGCCGCGTCGCCGGTCTCGTTGATCAGCAGGATCGGCGGCGTCTTGGCCCCGTCCACCCGCACCGGAGTGCCCGGGCGGGCGCCCCAGTCGCGGCAGGGCGCGTTGAACCAGGTGTTGCCCCAGGTCAGGAACGGGTATCGGGCGTGCAGGGCCCAGGCGTCCCGCTTCCACGTCGCCCAGTCGCGGGGCCACGTGACGTCGGTGCACACCGTGGCCAGGTAGACCGCGTAGCCGTTGTCAGCACCGGGCGTGCCGGGCGGGGCGTACAGGTCGAGCAGGCCAGTGGCGTCCTTGCCGTTGGCCCAGGCCGAGAAGACGGTGGCCATGTCGGGCCAGTAGTTCACGTTGTAGCCGGCCGACAGGAAGATGTCGTCCCACTCCGACGGCCCGATCTGACCGGCGGCCGGGGTGGCGTTCAGCTGTCGCCGTTCGGCGTAGAAACGGTTGCGGACAGCCTTACCGGTCGTGCCCAGGTGGTAGATCTCGTCGTGCTCGGCGACCCAGTCGAAGAAGACGCGGCTGGCCTTGTCGAACTCGACGTTCTGGTCGAGGTTGCCGCCGTACCAGACCCGGGTGGGGTCGACGTTCGCGTCGAAGACCATGCGGCCGACCTTCTGCGGGTGCAGCGTGGCGTAGACCTGCCCGAGGTACGTGCCGTACGAGAGACCGTAGAAGTTGATCTTCTTGGCGCCCAGCGCCCGGCGGATGCTCTCCATGTCGGCGATCGTGTCGGTGGTCTTCATGTGGTCGAGCAGCGGACCGCCCGCCTTGTCACACGCCTCGGCGTACGCCTTGGCCTTGCTGAGCCAGGCCTGCTCGATCTGCCGGGTCGTGGGCACGTAGTCGGGCCGGTTGTAGCCGGTGTAGTTGACGTCGCAGCTCAGCGCCGGCCGGCTGGAGCCGACACCACGCGGGTCGAAGCCGATCCAGTCGTAGTCAGCGCCGACGCCGCCGGGCACGAACCGGCCGAGCACCGGCACGATCAGACCCGATCCACCCGGCCCGCCCGGGTTGGTGAGCATGACGCCCTGGTAGTCCTTCTCGGACGAGCTGTGCTTGACGCGTGACACCGCCAGTTCGATCTTGGCACCGTCGGGACGCGCGTAGTCGAGCGGCACGCGGACGAAGCCGCATTCGGCGCCGATCTGCTGCAGGCGCGGATCGGCGCAGACGCCCCAGGCGACGGGGGCCGGTGTCCAGCCGCCCCGTTCCGGGGCCTGCGCCTCAGCCGTCACCGGCAGGAGGGCAGCACCGAGGAGCAGGCCGACACCGACCGCCAGGAATCTTTTCATCCCGAGCCTTTCTGGTTCCGGTCGACCGGCCGCCCCATCAAGGCATGGAAATGAGCCGGTCTCTTGTCCTGCCAGACGCCGAAGGAGTGAGCAGGTTCAGCTGAATGCGGACGCAACCAGCCGGCGGCAGACCGTGAACCTGAGAACAGCGGCTGCGTCGGCAGGTACGTGACGAAATTGGGCGGGTGCCCGTGAGATTCGAGATGCTCGGACCGGTAGAGGTCTGTCGTGACGGCGCGGCGGTGGACCTCGGGGCCCGGCAACCCCGGCTGATGCCGGCCGGCGCCGTCCACCGGCAGACCCGCTTGCGGATGAGCCGAGTCGCTGAGCTCGACCGGGCGGCGGTGCGTCTCTGATGGAGGAAGAGAAGTTGCCGGCGGGACCAACCCGCACGGTGTCGCCCTACAACGCCGCGAACCTGCTGACCGTCCTGCGCCTTGTTCTGGTGCCGGTCTTTCTCGGTCTGGCGGTCTCCTCGGGTCTGACCGGCACGCCGGCCCACTTCGCTGCGTGTCTGGTCTTCATGGCGGCGTCGGCGACCGACTTCGCCGACGGCTGGATCGCCCGCCGCTGGTCGCTCATCACGCCGTTCGGTCAGCTCGCCGACCCGATCGCCGACAAGGCACTCACCGGTACGGCGTTCGTCCTGCTCTCCGCCTTCGACCGGCTGCCCTGGTGGGTGACCCTGCTGATCCTCACCCGCGAGTGGGGCGTCACCGCCCTGCGGCTGTGGGTCGTCCGGCACGGCGTGATCCCGGCCGGACGAGGCGGCAAGGCCAAAACCGTCCTGCAGGTCGTTACCCTCACCTGGTACTTGTGGCCGGCGCCCGCCTCGCTCGACCCGATCGGCGTCGGGCTCATCACCGCCGCCACCGTATTGACCGTGACAACCGGTGTCGTCTACCTCATCGGGGCGGTGCGTTTGCGGTACGGACAGGGCACGGCGGTGCCACCGCGCCAGAACCTATAGATGAGTCGAGATGAAAAAGGTCAAGCCACGATGCTCCGGTGGCGTCCTCAACAGTGTGGTGCGCAGCTTGCAGCACGGTACGGAACCGGGCCGGGAAGAGGTCCTGGGCAAGACGCTCGGCCGGCTCGGGCGGATCGACGAACACCACGTCGGTGATCTCGTCCGGGTCCGGGCGCACCTGTTCCGTCAGTGCCCCGAGGTAGAGGTGCACCGAAAAGGCGCGGTGTGTCCCGTGACGGCGGCCAGCAGGCCGAGGCAGCCAGGGATCGAACGCAGCCACCCACCACGGTGTGGCCCGGCCGAACAGCAGGGCCGTGGACTTGACGCCGATCCGCCGGTCGCCCTCCCGATCCTGGTGACCGTAGATCGTGTCGTAGCCCAGCGTCCAGAAGACGCCCGCCGCCCACAGCAGGACAGCCGGCGCGCCGACCGTTCCGGTGACCGCCACCCAGCCTGCGAAGACCAAGGTGTTGAAGCAGAGACCGAGCCAGGCCAGCGGAAACAGGATGACCTCTTCATGAACGGATACGCGACGTAGGTGGGAAGGCAGACAGCGACGACGGCGGCGGTGCCGATGGGCCCCTGCAGACGCAGCCTGGGATATTCCGTAGCGAGCCGGGCCGGCTCGCGGAGGAGTTTCATGAGAGCCACTCGACTTCCGCCATTCACGGATTCCCGTCGCAAGACCTGGGGTGAATTCGGGTCCTTTGCCGTTGGGGCCACTTTCATCAGCACGACCGCGGCGTGTGCCCGCTCCTCGGCTTGAGGACCAGGCACACGCCACCGTCGACTCAGACCCGCACTAGCAAGGCTTGATGGAGCTGACCCTGTCGTTCAGTCCGTCGTAACCCAGATTGGTCTGAACCCAGCCGGTGTAGTACGAAATCGAGTCTCCGCGATAGTTGGCGTCCGCGAAGAGGCGCCAGCAACCGAGCTGCACCTTGAGGCTGGTAATTTTGTCGTTGATATTGTGCGGGGCGAGATCCGGGAGAGCCCCGGTGACCTTGTATCCAGGTCCACCCCAAGCTTCATCGACGTAGACGAACAAGGTTTCGCCGGCCGCCGATGCGGGAGCGGGCGCCACCGCCAGACCGACAGTGGCGACCACGGCCGCAGCCGCAATACGTCCCAGTGCTTTTTTCATCAGATATTCCTCTCGATAAATTCGGCGCCGCTATCGACGACCGGTTATCACGCTAGATCCGCCATCAGCGTCGCGCCAGACAAGCCGGCGAGAGCATATTCACTTGAACAAAGTGTCCGTGGATACGTTTGCCAGGGTGTCAGCATTTGTTGCGCGATGAAATATGAGAGGCCTGGATCCGCGATTCAACGCGTCCAGCAGTGACCTAGCTGGCGGAACGCCGAACCCGCGTCCGGCGTGCATGGCACAGCGTCGGGGTTCCGCACGATTTGCATCGGCTACATGTTGACTTGGCAGCCGGCAGCGTTTATGCCTCGGGCGGGCACCCTCCTTCGATGTCCGCCATGAGGATGGAGTGGGCACAGTACGGCGGCCCTGCAGGCCGACAACCAGGCCCACGGAGCGACTCAGGCGACGGTCTCGCGCACTGAGGCGTGGAACTCGGCCAGCCGGTCGTAGTACTCGTTGCGGTCGCGCACGACGTACGGCAGCGTGGCGTAGACATGGTCAACGCCACCCTCAGCCAGCTCGGCGATGTCGGCCGCGAGTTGCCCGGCGCTGCCGGTGAACGGCTTCCGGTCACCCTCGGGCACCTCGACCAACGGCGCCACCAGGCCGATCTGGTAGACGCACCTGATCTGGGCCGGGTCGCGGCCCTCCTCCTCGGCCAGCTGGCGGATCTGGGCCAGACCGGCCACCGTCTCGGCCGAGGAGATCCCGGTCGGCAGCCAGCCGTCGGCCCGCCGGGCGATGCGCCGGAACGCGGTCCGGTTGCTGCCGGCCAAATAGACCGGCATGGGCCGGGCGGGTTTCGGGTTCACGTCGGCCGGGTCGATGCGGTAACGGCCGGTGTTCACAGCGACCGGGTTGGGACCCCACACGGCTGCGGCGACGTCGAGGAACTCGTCCAGGGCGGCGCCGCGCTCGGCGATCGGCCGGGGCGCCGTGGCCGCGAACTCGTCGACCGACCAGCCGCTACCCAGGCCGGCGATGACCCGGCCCCGGCTGGAGTGGTCGAGGCTGGCCAGCGTCTTGGCCAGTTTGACCGGCAGGTGCAGCGGGGCCACGAGCACGCCGGTGCCGAGCTCGACCCGGCTCGTGACGGCGGCCGCCATGGCCAGCGTGATCAGCGGGTCGGAGACGATGCCGTACAAGGCGGGCCAGGGCAGATCGGGTACGCCGTAGAGCCCATGGGCTCCCGACTGGTCGTGCGGGAGGAGGACCCGTTCGAACGCCCACACACTGTCGTACCCGATCTTCTCGGCCGTGCGGGCCGCGTCCGTGATGTCGGTGGCGAGGTCGTAGTCGGTGGTTTGCGGAAGGCTGACGCCCAGCTTGATGGTCACGTCCTCTAAAGCGATCTGGACGACTCGGCGTTCACCGTTGTGAATAAGATCGCTACGGGGCCGAGATCGATTCGCGCACCAGTGGCACGCCGGCCCCGCGTTCATCGACCGCTGTGTGACGGCGTCATTCATGCGATGAACTTCGAGACCCGGCACCCGTCGACGTGTTCGTGATCCTGCGAAGCTTTCTGCGGGCCGGTGCTGCCCTCGTTCTGGTTGTTCTGCTCGCGGTCGGTGTGATCTACGCCTGGCCACTGGGTCTCGACGCGGGCACGGCCCGCCCAGTCTCGTTCACCGAGGCGCAGGCCCGTGCCGGCCGGCTGGTCGCCCGGGACGAGGCCGACCCGGCGGTCACCGTCAAGTGCCGGTCGCGCGCGCTGATCCACCCCGGCCGGGCCGCCAAGTCCGTGCTGATGCTGCACGGCTACACCGAATGCCCGGCCCAGATGTCGTCGCTGGCGCAGCGCTTCTACGACCAGGGCTACAACGTTCTGGTCCCCCGGGCGCCCCGGCATGGTGTCGCGGACCGGAAGGCGCACACCGGGCTGGAGGCCGACGAGCTTCTCGCGTACGCCTCGGAGTCCTTCGATCTGGCCGCCGGCCTCGGCGACGAGGTCGGGGTGGTCGGCATCTCGGGCGGCGCCGTGCTGGCGACCTGGCTGGCCCGGCATCGCGCCGCGGCCCGCCTGCTGACGCTGTCGCCGTTCTACAACCCCTCGGCCACGCAGGCGCCGGCCTGGCAGGTGAAGCCGTTGGTCGTGCTGTACGGCAACCGGCTGCTGCCCGACCGTTACGCCAGCGGCACCGAGTTCTCCTACGCGGCGCTGTCGCAGTACCTGCGGATCGCCCGCAACCTCGGCGGCGGCCGAAGCTCCACCTTGAAGTCGATCGGCCTGGTCACCTCCGAGGCCGACACCTACATCGACCTTCACCGAGCGACCGAGGTGGCGGAGTCGCTGGGTCCGGTCACCCGGTTCGACCTTCCGGCCTCCTGGGGCATCGAACACGACATCGTCAACCCGGCCGCGCTCGGCCCCCGCACCGCGACTCTCGAGAAGACCTACTTCGAGCTGTACGAGGGCCGAGCCGTGCCAGCCGTCGGGTGAGAACCTCCGCCTCACCCGACGCCCCTCTTGACCGTCCGCTCGCCGACGAGGTCCTCTGTGAGTTTCCCCTTTCGCCTGCGCTGGTCCTGCGAGTCCACCGTCCTGGAGCGATACGTCGCCCATTCTTTGGAGCTCCATCGGTCCTTCGAGATCATCACGCTCGAAGCCCGGTACACCGAGGTCGTCCACGAGGTCGATCTGTTCCCGTTGAACCCCTATCCGTTCGAGCCCGACAAGGTGCAGGTCCTCGTCGGGCACCCGATCGCCTCGCGCATCACCGTCCACCAGGACGGCCGCGCGTACGTCGTGCGGGTGCCCGAGTTCGCCGGAGTTCCGGAGGAGTCCCTCACGGTACGAAGGAGCGGGGCGGCGCCGGTGAACCCCGGGGTGTTGATGGTGCCCGCCGAATCGGTCGTCGGACTCGTCAAGTCGATCTGCGCCCACAACGTGCTGCCGGGCTGGGCCGAACTCATCGAGCGGTCCGACGGGTGAGTCCCGGGCCCGGCGCTACCGGCACACCGAACGATGTGACTGGTCACCGAATCTGCCGGGCCAGGTGAACCGGCCGCTCCGCAACGCGTCCTCTCCCACGTGACAGAAGAATTCGAACACATCGAAGCGCAGTCATTCCTGGCCGTGACCAGTGCTGCCGGTCCCACCCTGGAACGCGATTACGACGCGCGCGCCACCGCCATCGGCGGGGTGACCGTGCTGAGCAGGCCCGGCCCGGACATGCTGTTCTGGTGCCAGGCGATGGGATTCACCGAGCCGCCCAGCGCCGAGCTGATCGACGAGATCGTCACCCACTACCGGGCCCGAGGGGTCGAGCGGGCCCGGATCGTGCTGCCGGTACCGGCCGAACCGGCCGATTGGCCGTCGATCGTGGCCCGGCACGGACTCACCGTCGCCGACCGCAGCGTCAAGCTCGCCATGCGGTCCCCGTTCCCCTCGTTCGAGCCCCGCACCGACCTTCGCACCGCCCGGATCACCCCGGACGAGCAGGAGCACTGGGTGACACTGATGTGGAACACCTTCGGCTTCGATGCCGAGGCCAACTTCGACGTGACCCGGGGAGCTCTGAAGGACCCGCGGTTCGAGGCGTACGCCTGCTACGACGGTGACAAGATGGTGGCCACCGGCATGATCTGGCTCGGCCCGGGATACGCCCATCTGTCGTCCGGGGCCACCCTCCCCTCGCACCGGGGCCGCGGCGCCCAGACGGCCCTGCTCGCTGCCCGGGTCGAGGCCGGCCGCCGGGCCGGCTGCTCCCTGCTGGTCAACGAGGCCGAGGTGACCGACGAGGGCTACTCCGTGTCGGCCCGCAACCAGGTCCGGGTCGGCTTCGTGCCGCAGTACGAACGCCGCGCCTGGCTCTGGACGGCATAGCGCGCCGGGCCGCCGGCTTCTCGGTACGCCGGCGGCTCCACCTTGCGACCGGAGCTCAGCGGGACGGTTGCCGCAGTGGACCGTACGCCGCCCGGTAGGAACGCGGCCCGAGGACCGGCAGCAACAGGTCACGCAGCCAGATCGGCGCACCGGCAGCCCGGGAGAACGTGTCGGTGTGGGCCTGCACGTGATCCACCCGGGCCCGGCGGCGCCGCTCGTACCGTTGACCGGCGGTGTCCCACTCCCCCGCGGCCAGTTCGTCCGCCAGCACCAGGGCATCCTCGACCGCCAGGGCCGCACCCTCGGCCCAGATCGGAGCCGTGGCGTGGGCGGCGTCACCGATCAACGCGCAGCGGCCGGCCGTCCAGGACGGGAGCCGGATCTCCTCAACCGGTGAGTGATACAGCGTCTCGGGCCGATCGAGCGCATGCCGCAGCACCGCCTGGACCGGCGCCGGGTAGTCCCGAAACGTCGTGCCGAGCCAGGACGGGTCGGCACCGACCGGACCGCCCCGGGTGGCGGACGCGTAGACGTACACCTGCTCGTCGTCGACCGGCAGGAGCAGCACCGAACCCGCGCCTCCGGACCAGGCGACCCAGCAGTCGACGCCCGGGTTGGGAGCCATGAACCGCCAGCTCGCCCCGCTCAGCACGGCCTCCTTGGCGCCGGCCTCGCCGAAGAGAGCGCCGCGTACAACCGACCGGACGCCGTCAGCCCCGGCCACGAAGCCGTAGCGACCGGTGCCACCATCGGTGAACTCGACCTCGGCACCGCCGTCAGCCACCCGTACCGACTGCACCGTGGCGGCTCGTGGTTCGACACCGAGACCGGCGGCCAACAGCGTATGCAACTCCGAGCGCATGACGCAGCGGGACCGCGCGGACGGTCCCCAGAAGGCCTCCTCGTCGATGCCGAACAGTCGCCGCCCGGTGGCACTGCGGTACTCCCGGCGGCCGACCGGCCGTCCGATCTGCTTCAGCTGGTCGCCGACCCCGAGCGCGTCCAGGGCCGTCACCGCGTTGCCGGGCAGGTTGACCGCCAGGCCGCCACCGGCGCCCGGAGCCCGCTCCACCAGCTGGACCGCCACCCCACGCCGCCGCAGCGCCCGGGTCAGGGCCAGCCCCGCGATCCCGGCGCCGACCACCAGCACTCCGTCGTTGTTCATGTCACCACACCTTTCCCCACCCACAACGCGGGAAGCGACTCGAGGTTCATCCGACCGGCGTCATCCGGGCTGGATGGGCCTGGTCGCAGTGACGGTCGTCCCATCGGTGAGCGCGCGGGCCTCCGCGCCGTCGTAGACAGTGCCGGCGATCCTGACCGCCCGGCCCGGACGGAGTGGAGGCCTCCCTGATGAGTCGATGGGCGTACTTCCTGCTGAACGCGTTCGCCGCGATGGCGGACGCCGAATACACCCACCCCCACGCCCGCCCGGACGAGCCGCAAGCCGAGCCGGCGCTGGACCTCGGCGACCGCGCCTCGGTCCGGGCCGCGTTTCGCTCGATCGTCGAACGGGAGTGGGGCCCGCGCGCCCTCGAGGAGGGCGGCCGATAGGGCGCGTATGGTGGCCGTCGTGGCAGAGCTGTTCGGGCGCGAGGTGGAACTGGCGCGCATCCGCGGCTTCCTGGACTCGATGCGCCACGGCGGCGACGTGCTGATGGTCCGGGGCGAGCCCGGTGTCGGCAAGTCGGCGCTGCTGGCCGCCGCGGCCGGCTTGGGTGCGGCCGAAAGCCTGCGGGTGCTGAGCGCGAACGGCTTCGAGTTCGAGGCCGACGTCAGCTATTCGCTGCTCAACCAACTGCTGCTACCGCTCTACACCGACATTCAGCGACTGCCGCCGGCACTGCGCGACGCGCTCACCGTCGCTCTCGGCTTCGGCCCCGGACCGGCGCCGGCCACCCTGCTCGTGTGCAACGCCACGTTGCTTCTGCTCACCACCGCCGCCCGGACGAGGCCGGTCCTGCTCGTCGTCGACGACGTACAGTGGATCGACCGGCCCAGCGCCGTCGTCCTCGGGTTCGTCGCCCGGCGCGTGCAGGGTGCGCCCGTCGGCGTCATCGCCGCCTCCCGCACCGGCACGGAAAGTTTCCTCGACCGCCGCGGCCTGGCCGAGGTCACGGTCGAACCGTTGAGCGACGAGGCGGCCGGCCACCTCGTCGACACCCGCTTTCCCACCCTGACCGGGCGCCTGCGCCACCGTCTGCTCGACCTCGCCCAAGGCAACCCGCTGGCCCTGGTGGAACTGCCGGGCAGCCTCACCGACTCCGCCCATCCGCTGGACGTGGTGCCGCTCAGCGACCGGCTGCAGACCATCTTCGCCGCCCGGCTGGCCGATCTGCCCGAGGCCACCCGCCTGCTCCTGCTGCTCGCCACCTTCGAAGGAAGCGGCGACGTACGCACGCTTCGCGGCATGACCGACCTGGCCCATCTCGCCCCGGCCGACCGGGCCCAGCTCGTCCGCGTCGACGACACCAGCGGGCGCATCGTCTTCCGCCACCCGTTGATCCAGTCGGCGATCGTCGCGATGTCCACCTACGCCGAACGCCGGCAGGCTCACCAGGCCATTGCCGCCGCGCTGCCGGGCGACCCGGAACGCCGGGCCTGGCACCTCGCCGCGGCCAGCGCTGGACCCGACGAGGCCGTCGCCGCCCAGCTCGAGGAGGCCGCGCAGGTGGTGTTGCGGCGCGGTGACGCCTTGGCCGCGATCGCCTCGCTGGTCCGCGCAGCCGAGCTGAGCGACACACCCCAGGATGCCGCCCGCCGACTGGCCCAGGCCGCCTACACGGGCGCCGAGGCCGGCGTTCCCGGCGACGCGACAACGCTGCTGGCCGACGCGCAGGCGATGAGCCAGGGGCCGGCCGGAGCGCTGCTGGCCGCCAACGCGACCGCCCTGCTGATGATCAACGGCGACGGCGACGTGCACACCGCCCACCGCCTGTTGGCCGGCGCCATCGAGACCGGCGACCACGGCTGGCGCGCCGCCGACCCGGCCCTCGACGAGGCGATGCACACCCTCATGCTGCTGTCCTGGTTCGCCGGCAGCACCGAACACTGGGCCGTGTTCCACCGGAACATGGCCCGGCTCGTCCCTGCGCCGCCCGACATCCTGTCCGTGCTGAGCAGAACGTTCCCCGACCCGGTTCGCACCGGCGCCGCGGCCCAGCCCGACCTCGATGCGCTGCTCGCCGCCCTGCCCGGCGAGCAGGACCTCAACCGGATCGTGCGGACGGGCACCGCCGTGACCCACCTGGACCGGCTGGGCGAGATGCGGGAGCAGTGCTGGCGACTCGTGCGCCAGGGCCGCGAAGGCGGCGCGCCCCAGTGGCAGCTGAGCGGCCTGATGCACTTGTGCCGGGAGGACTACCTGGCCGGACGCTGGGACGAGGTCGAGGAACTGGCGGCCGAGGGCGAGCGCGTCGCGACCGACAGCGGTTTCCCTTTCCTGCGGTGGTACTTCCTGCTCAACCAGGCCGTCATCGCGGCCGGCCGGGGTCGCTTCCGCCAGGCGTACGAGCTGGCCGACGAGATCACCCACTGGGCGGTACCGCGCGGCCTGGCCAGCTCGCTGGCCAATGCTCACCTGCCCCGCACCATGGCGGCCGCGGCCGAGGGCGACTTCGAGGCCGCCTACCGGCATGCGACCGACATCAGTCCGGCCGGGGTGCTGGCACCGTATGTGCCGATCGCCACCTGGGTGATGTTCGACCTGGTGGAGGCCGCGCTGCGCACCGGCCGGACGACTGAGGCCCGGGCACACGCCGAGGCCATGCGAGCGGCGGACGTGACCGCCCTGTCTCCCCGCATGCGGCTGATCCAGCACGGCGTTGACGCACTCGTGTTCGACGACGAGGCCGGCGAACGCATCGAGCAGACCCTGGCCGAGCCCGGTACCGACCGCTGGCTGTTCGAGGCTTCTCGCATCCGGCTCGCCTTCGCCGGGAAGCTGCGACGCCGCAAGGAACTGCTTCGAGCACGTACGCATCTGTTCGCCGCCCGCACCGGCTTCGCCACCATGGGCGCCGAGCCTTGGCTGGCCCGAACTGACGCGGAACTGCGCGCCGCCGGCGACCGGTCGGCGGCGACCGCACCGCCACCGGCCGCCCTGACACCGCAGGAGCTCGAGATCGCCGGCCTGGCCGCTTCCGGCCTGACCAACAAGCAGATCGCCCAGCGCCTCGACCTGTCCCCCCGCACGGTCGGCGCTCACCTCTACCGGATCTTCCCGAAACTGGGTGTCACCTCCCGGGCCGGGCTACGCGACGCCCTCAACGAGATCTGACACCGAGCCCCCGCGACGCGGGGATGTGCGACGACGCCACCGAGGGGGCTTGGCCCCGTTGTCGAGGCAGTGACCAGCGGCACCGCCATGAACGGCGAACCCCGGTCTGCGTTCAACTGGTCATGCGCACCAAAATCTGGATCCCGCACAAGGCCGGGTTGCCGTACTTCGACGATCTGGCCACCGATGTCGTGGTCGAAGTGGCGAACGAACCGGCCGCGTTGCCGTCGGACCCGGACGGCGTCGAGTTCTGGGTTCCGACGTTCCTCGGCCAGCCCGATCTGCGCGGCCTGGTCGCCGTACTGCCCGATCTTCGCGTGATTCAGCTGCCCAGCGCCGGTTCCGACGCCTGGAGCGACATCCTTCCGCCCGGCGTCGTTCTGGCCGACGCGCGTGGACTGCACGACGCGGCCACCTCCGAGTGGGTGGTGTCGGCCATCCTGGCCAGCCTGCGGTCCTTTCCGGCGTTCCACCGCGCCCAGCGAGCCCATGAATGGGCGCACGACCGCTTGACGCCGACCCGGGAGTTGCGGGGGCGACGGGTGCTGGTCGTCGGGGCCGGCAACATCGGCACCGCACTTGCCCGTCGGCTCGCCCCCTTCGACGTCGAGCTCACGCTCGTCGCTCGCACGGCCCGGCCCGAGCACAACGTCCGCGGCGTCGCCGAGCTGCGGGCACTCCTGCCCTCCGCCGACATCGTCGTGTTGCTGGTCCCGCTCACCGAGCACACCCGCGGCCTGCTGGACGCCCGCATGCTGGCCGCGCTCCCGGACGGCGCGCTGGTCGTCAACGCCGCCCGCGGCCCGGTGGTCGACACCGCGGCCCTCTACGCGGAATTGGCCGGTGGGCGGCTGGAGGCCGCCCTCGACGTCACCGACCCGGAGCCGCTGCCGCCCGGGCACCCGCTGTGGGACCTGCCGAACGTGCTGCTGACCCCGCATGTGGGCGCCATCACCGACAGCATGCGGGGACGGGTGTACGAGCTGGCGGCTGCCCAGGCCCGCCGCTACCTCGCCGGCGAGCCGCTGCACAACCGCGTGGTGTGACCGGCCCGTGGGCGGGGCCGGCTCACGGGCGTGAGCCGGCCCCGGGGGACGGGAAGGTCTAGCCCGCGTTCCGGGCGGCGGTGGCGATGACGTCGGAGACGACGCCCGCCTGGGTGATGAACAGCGCGTGGCTGCCGGGCACGTTGGTGATCTCGGCGCCGATCCGCTTGGCCATGTGCTGCAGCATCGCCTGATCGAACGCCTTGTCCTCGGTCGCGATGACCGCCCACGACGGCTTGTCGCGCCACGCCGCGTTCTTCACCGGCGCCGAGAACGCCGACATGTTGATCGGCACCTGCGAGTCCCGCAGGAACGCGGCGTCGGTGTCACTGGTGTCGGCGGCGAAGCCGGCCTGGAACTTGTCCGGGTTGATGAAGCCGAAACCGTCCTCGCCGACGTCGATCACGAACTCGGGGGTGGGCGCGAAACCCTCGTACTGCTGGGCCGTGGTCTCACCGGCGTCCGGCGCCAGCGCCGACACGTACACCAGTCCGGCCACCTTCGGGTGCACCCCGGCCTCGGTGATGACCGTGCCGCCCCACGAGTGACCGACCAGGATCGTCGGCCCGTCCTGCCGGTCGAGCACCCGGGTGGTCGCCGCCACGTCGTCCTCGAACGAGGTCAGCGGGTTCTGCACGATCGTGACCCGGTACCCCCGGCCCCGCAGCCGGTCGTACACGCCGCGCCAGCCCGAACCGTCGGCGAACGCGCCGTGCACCAGCACCACATTCTTGATCTCTTGACCGTTGTCGCTCATGAGAATGCTCCCTCACTCTGTCCCGCCGTGGCGGGTGACGTGACCTTCAGCGATCTGACGGAAACCATGCTGCGGTCCGGGGACCGCCGGTCGAATCAGTCATTCGCCTGCCTCTCACCGGCCCCGGCCCGACTGTCAGCCCCGCCGGCCCGCGCGCCGAGCCACCCGACGTCCAGGCCTGGGCTTCGTTCGCTCGCCGATACCGGATCTTCGCCGCCGAACGGTTAGGTCATTCGACAGATGGCCGCGCATGAACTTCGGTGACGGCCGGACGTCGTTCAAGCGTGAACAAAGCGACCACGCCGTCCTCAGGGCCGGGGAATCTTTGTCGTCGGTGTCTCTCGTGTCGCCCGGCGCCCCCTTTGCGCTGGAGCACGGAACCGGCGGAGGGCTGAGCGCCGAGGCGTCCCGGATCGCGTCGATGACGTACTCGAGTCTCGCCGCGACGCGTGCTCCTGGGCGCCGTCGCCGTCGGATGAACAGGTCCGGAAAGTGAGAGCGCTGGGTTCGGCCGTCCTGGCCCCGGTTCTCGTTCCAGGCCGAGTCGTAGCCGTCGAAGGTCACGCGGCCGTTAGGGCTCGGATCGACCGTGCCGGCGCCCACGTGGCGGGACAGATGCACGGCCCTGACGGCCAGCGGTTCACTGGTGGATTCGGTGGAGAGCTTGATGCGTACGGCTTCTCTCCGTGGACCGCCACCTGGGCCACTGCCGTGCAGAACGGCCGGAGCTCCGGATTCGAGCGAGACGGATCGACAGGTGATCCGCGCGAGTATCGAAGAACTCGGCCCGCGCCGTCGTGGTGCTCAACGCCGGGACGAGCGGCAACTCCCCGCTGAACTAGGGTCAAGGTCGTGTGCACGACCCTTCCGCCGTCCGCGATCCGGCTGCTCCGATCCGCTGGGATGCCCGCTACGACCAGGGCGACCATCTGCACCCCCACAACGCCGGAATGGAGGTCCTCGCCACGGCGATCAGCCTCGACCTTCTGGCCTGACCGACGCCCTGGCCCGGGCGATCGGCCCGGGCCAGTTCCCAGATGAACTATTCCGCCGGATCAGCAGACCCGGGCGGAGGAGATCCGGTCGTTCCATCCATTGTCGGTCAGGTTTCCCCGGTATTGATACGTGCCCATCACGAAGTGGTCGCCGCCAAAATTCACGTGATCGAAGAAGCACCATTGGACACCGTTGGTGGCAATGCTGGAGACCTTGTCGTTCAGTCCGAGGGTGCCGAAGTCCCGAACCTCCTTGGTGGCGAAGATGTTCTTGTAAATGCCCAGGCGATAGGCGTCCGAGAACACCTCCAGGTTGCGCGCATCCGGCATGGCGGAAGCGGGGCTCGCTACCATCAGCCCTCCACCCATGACAACTGCGGCCACAACGATACGACGGATCTTATTGAAGCGCATGACAATCCCTCCTGATTCGCCGATCGGCGAGGGTCAGACCACACCAAATGGCGGAACGCTGAATCGCGGGCCGCGATGCCGGCCGGCGCTCAGACATCTAACGGCCTCTTCCGTAAGCGCGGCAACTCGGATCAGTGTGGGATATTCGACACCATGGCGGAGTCATTCATCGTAACTGGTCGGCGCATTTTCGCGCCCATCCAGCGGCACTACCCCGGTTAACGTTGTATTTCCAATTGAACGTCCGGTTCCGCGCTGCGTGCCGGCGAATGCGCGCATGCGACGGCCGGCGGGTCGCGGATCCGCATGCTTCGCGAGTCGTATCAAGCAGAAGACCGTGCGGCGACGGACAACGCGCCGGGCGTCGGGGCCGCGCTCACCCACGCCGCCATCGCGCCGAAATCCTCTCAGCTGAACCATCGTCTGCTCAGGACGTCGTGCGCAGTGTCCAATCAGCACAGTCGGCCGAGAACGATTCTCGGATCCGGCAGAAGGAGGTAATGGTGAAGCTTTCGATCAAGACACGCCTGAGCACGGCCCTGGCCTTGGCCATGGCGGCAGCCGGCGCCCTCACGCTGGGGACGGTCAGTCCGGCCGCCGCCGCGACCCCCTTCGAACTGAAGGTCTGCTCGTCGACGAACTACCGGACCTTGGCCAGCTGGCAGGGAGGTGCCCTCGACGTCCCCCGGGGGGAATGCAAGCGACACAACTGGCAGCCTTGGGGGCCCAACCCGTCGCTCGTGCTCAATGTGGCCCTGTACGGAGGTTCGAGGTACATCACCACGGCCCGGGTCGACATCGTGCCCGGTGCCGGACTGTGCACCTCGGGCACGACGAGCAGCCCTTCGGCCTACTCGTGTTGACGCCCAGGTAAGACCCTGAGCAGCGAGCACCTTCCACGCCAGGACGGGAGGTGCTCGCGCAGAACGACCGGATTCAGTCGGCGAGCGTCCAGCGGCCCTGCTTCACCGTCAGGATGCCGAGGGCGGCCGGCTGCAGGCCCGAGTGCTCCTCGGCGCTGAACCGCAGCGGGCCGCTGACGCCGTCGATCTGCCCCTTCTCGAGCTCGTCCCGGAGCGTCGGCCCGTCCGTGCCGCCGGCCCGGCCCACCGCGTCGGCGATCGACTGCAGGGCGTCCGCGGCGAAGGAGGCGAATCCGGAATAGTCGCCGTTGGCCTTCTGGTAGGCCTCGACCCACGCCTTGCGGGCCTTCCCGGCCGGCGTGCCGGTGTCGATGTCCTCGGTGGCCAGCACCTTGGGGAACACCATGTGGGTGCCTTCGGCAGCCGCTCCGGCTCCCTTGATGAACAGCTCGGCCCCAGCCCCGGCGTCCAGGTAGATCTCGCCCGGGTACCGGGCGTCCCGCAGGGCTTTGACCACTGTGCCGGCCGCCGGCGAGACAGCCCAGACGACGACGGCCTCCGGCTTGGCCGCGACGACCTTCGAGACCTGGACCGTCACGCTCGTGTCGGCCTGACCGAACTGCTCGGCCGCCACGACGCGGATCGCGGCCTTACCGGCCGCCTCGGTGACCGACTTCTGCCCGTCCTGGCCGTAGACGTTGTTGACCGAGATGAGACCGACCCGGCCGACGCTCCTGCGCTTGAGCTCGGCCACGATGACGTCGGCGTCCTGCGCGGGGTTGGGCGAGATCTTGAACACGTACGCCCGCTCGGCGACCGGAGCGGTCAGGGCACTGGCCGAGGCCAGCGCGATGGCGGGCACCTTGTTCTCGGTGATGGCGGGGACGGCGGCCAGACCGCAGGCGCTGCACGCGCCGACGATCAGAGCGTCCGCCTTCTCGTTCTTGATGAGGGCGTTGACGTTGGTGACCGAGGTGTTGTTGTCCGTCCGGTTGTCGCGCACGACCAACTTGATCCGGCGGCCGCCGAGCGTCCCCGACTGGTTGAGCTGGTCGGCCTTGAGTTCGAGGGCCTTCTGATAGGCCGTGCCGATCGAGGCCGTCGGCCCGGACAGCTCCAGACTGGCGCCGACGACGATCTCCTCGCCCGAACCGGCCTGGGTCTCGTCAGCCGCACAGCCCGCCGCAGCGGCCAGGGTGGCCGCGGTCAGAACGAGCGGCAGGAGGCCACGTAGTCGCACTTGAGTTTCTCCTAGTGGTGTTGTTCGCCCGGAGCGGGAATGGCCCCGAGGTAGGCCGAACGCACGCGCGCGTCGTTGCGCAGCGTCGCGGCCGGCCCGGAGGTGATGATGTGCCCGCGGTCCAGCAGATAGCCGCGGTCCGCGAGCCGGAAGGCGACCGCCGCGTCCTGTTCGACCAGAAGGACGCCGGCCTCCGCACCAGCGAGGCCGGCGATGATGTCGCCGACCTCGCCGACGATGCGCGGGGCGAGCCCGAGCGAGGGTTCGTCGAGCAGGATGACTGACGGCGCTGCCATCAACGCACGGCCGATCGCGAGCATCTGCTGCTCGCCGCCGGACAACGTGCCGGCCGGCTGACCGCGACGCTCAGCCAGCCGCGGAAAACGCGCGTAGATGTCGTCCAGGCCGGCGGCGATCGCCTTACGGGCACGGCCGTACCCGCCGAGCAACAGGTTGTCGTGCACGGATATCGGAGCGAACACGCGACGCCCCTCGGGCACCAGGGCCACGCCGGCTCGGGTCCGCCACGGCATCGGGCGACCGCTGATGTCCTCACCACGCAGCAGCACCCGCCCACCGGTCGGGCGGATCAGGCCGGCCACCGTCTTGAGCAGCGTGGACTTGCCAGCGCCGTTGCGGCCGATGAGGCAGACCACCTCACCCGCGCGCACGGTGAGGCTGACGCCGTGCAACGCCTCGATCCGTCCGTACCCGGCGACCAGCCCGGACAGTTCCAGCAGATCAGTCCCGGACATCGTCGTCCCCCAGGTAGGCCTGCCGCACCTCGGGATCGGACGCCACCTCGGCCGGGGTGCCGTCGGCCAGCAGCCGGCCGCGGTCGAGCACCAGGACGCGGTCGCTGATCCGCAGGACGCTGGGTACGTCGTGCTCGATCAGCAGCAACGTGGTGCCGCCGTCCCGCAACCGGCCGAACAGGCTCAGGAGTTCGTCGCTCTCACTGCCGGCCAGCCCGGCGAGCGGCTCGTCCAGCAGCACGATGCGCGGGTCGAGGGCCAGCGCGCGGGCCAGTTCGAGGCGGCGCTGCTCGCCGTAGGCCAACTCGGCCGGGCGACGAGACTCCGTGCCGGCCAGACCAACCTCGGCGAGCAGAGCGAGCGCACGCTGCCGGCCGTGGTTCCGGGCGCCGTACGGCACCAGCAGGTGATCGAGCACGGTGAGCGAGCCGAACAGACGCAAATTCTGGAAGGTTCGAGTCAGCCCGGCACGAGCGATCTTATGAGCGGCCAGCCCGGTCAGATCGCGACCGTCGAGAAACGCGCGGCCCCGGGCCGGACGTACGACTCCGGACAGGACATTGACGAAGGTGGTCTTGCCGGCGCCGTTGGCGCCGATCAGCCCGACCACGCCCCCGCTGTCGTGGCGCAGGCTCAACCCGTCGAGCGCCGTCACACCGCCGAAGCGCACAGTGAGGTCCTGGACCTCGAACACCGCCGGGCTCATCGGGCTCCCCTGGCGCGCCGGCGCAGGGCGGCGGGTAGACCGGCCAAGCCTCGCGGCAGCAGCAACAGACTCAGGACCAGCACGACGCCGTACGCGGTGAGCTCGGCCCCCGCTTCCGAGCCGGGCAGACGTCCCCGCACCACCTCGGCCAGGGTGACCACGGTGAACGCGCCCAGCGGGGCGCCCCAGACGCTTTCCCGGCCGCCGACGGTGATGATGATGAGCAGCTGCACCGAGTTGAGCAGGCCCAGCATGCTGGGGTCCACGTAGCGGAACCAGTGGGCGTAGCCGCTGCCCGCGACCGACGCCAGCACAGCGGAAACGACGAAGGCGGTGCGCCGCAGGGCGGAGATGTCGATTCCGGCGGCGGCCGCAGCGATCGGACTGTCGCCCGCCGCCGTGAGCGCCGAACCCACGGGCGACCGGAGCAGCAGGTGGACGGCGACTGTGGCGACCAGCAGAAGGCCGGCACAGAGCCAGTAGAACGGCAGGTCGGTGGTCAGACTGGCGCCGAGGATGCGGAGGGGAGGCAGGCCGCTGATGCCGGCGTTGCGGCCGGTCACCGGAAGCTCGTTCACCAGCGCGGCCACGGCCAGGCCGAAGGCGAGCGTCGCCAGCGAGAGGTAGTGCCCCTGAGCCCGGAAGATGACGGCGCCGAGGCTCCAGGCCACCGCGGCGGCGAGGACGACGCCGGCCAGCAGGCCCCACCACGGATCGACGTGGTAGCGCACGGTGAGGACCGCCGAGGTGTACCCGCCGATGCCGTAGAACGCAGCTTGCCCGATGGACACCTGCCGGGCCAGACCGGTCAGCGGCACCAAGCCGAGCGCACCGATCGCGAGCAGAACCATCAGCACCGCGGTCGACAGCGTGTAGAACGGCACCCGGGTGAAGACGGCCGGCACCGTCAGCAGCACCGCGACAAAGACCATGTACCCGGCGACCGGCCGGAACCGGGCGGTCACAAGCGCTCCCGTACGGCCGCGATCAGCAGGCCGCCCGGGCGCACCAGCAGGACGGCGACCAGCAGGCCGTACACGATCGTGTCGCGATAGCCGCTGCTCACCAGCCCGGTCACCACGGCCTCGACCACCCCCACCACGAGACCGCCGGCGATCGCCCCCAGCGGAGAGGTCAATCCGCCGAGCACGGCCGCGGTGAACCCTTTGAGCCCCAGTGGCACCCCGGCCGTGGCGTCCGGCGGTTGAATGGGCGCCAGCACGACACCGCCGATGCCCGCCAGCACCGCCGCCAGCAGCAGGGCGATCAGCCCCATACGCAGCGGCGCGATGCCCATCAACCGGGCGGTCTCCCGATCGGCGGCGACCGCCCGCATGGCCCGGCCCGTCTGCGATCGGGAGAGCAGCGCCCAGACGGCCGCCGCGACAGCGGCGGCGGCGGCAGCACACCACAGATACTGAGCGGAGATGCTCACGCCGAACGCCTGGAACTGACGATCGCCGCCGAACGGGGCGGCGAAGTGCTGGTCGGCGCCGAAGACAAGCACGGCCGACCCCTGGATGAGGATGGACGCACCGATGGTGAGCACGATGAGGCGGTCGTGCCCCGCGTCTCGGGCCGGTGCGAGCACGGCCAGGTGCAGGGCCGCCCCGCAGCCGGCCGTCACGGTCAGGGCCAGAGCAGCGGCCACAACGGGGTGCGCGCCCTGTTCCGCAGTGAACGCGAACGTGAGTCCGCCGAGCATGACAAAGTCACCCTGAGCGAAGTTGATGATGCCACTGACCTGATAGACCAGGGCGATCCCGAGACCGATGACGGCATAGGTGGTTCCGGTGGACAGGCCGATCAGCACGTAACCCGGTATGTGTTCCATCCGTCGCCCCCTCGTCGGCCCTGTCACCGGATCAGACGCCTCGGTCCGGACGGCGTTCACTGAGCGTGACGTTGCTCTCGATTCGATAGCGCGATCCGGACATAAATAGTGCGACCGATCTTTTGCTAGGCTCCCAGTCCGAGGCGTCGCCGTTGATCGGTCCGGCGTTGCCCAGGGCGAGCGAAGGAGTGGTTCCCCGATCGTTTCGCTGGAGTTGCTGGAGAGGTTGCTTTCGTGACTGTGGGCGATGGCGGAGCCATCTCGTTGTCTTTCAGCGTGCTCGGTCCGGTGCAGGTCCGGCGGCCGGGCGGGGAGCTGGACCTGGGCCCCCGGCAGCAGCGGCTCATTCTGGCGCTGTTGTTGGCCGCGGCGGGCCGGCCTGTCAGCCTGAGCGGCATCGTCGAGGTCTTGTGGGGCCAGCATCCGCCATCGAGTGCCGTGAACGTCCTCCACCGCTACATCGGCGCCCTGCGCCGCATGCTCGAGCCGGACCTGCCGGCTCGTGCGGCTGGTCGCTGGCTGCAGGGTGACGCCAACGGCTACCGGATGACGTTCGAGGCCGACCAGCTGGACCTGCTGAGGATGCGTACGCTGACCGCCCGGGCTCGATCGGCGGCGGAGTCCGGACACGACGGCGAGGCGCTGTCGCTCTACCAGGACGCGCTCGCCCTGTGGCGAGGGCCGTGCGCGGGCGCGGCCGAGCTCGGGGCATCCGACCACCTGGTGTTCACCGTCGTCGACCATGAATGCGCCGACCTGGCTCGCGAGGCGACCGACCTCGGACTACGACGGAACGACGTCAGAGGTCTGCTGCCCGTGCTGCGCCACATGGCGGAGGTACGACCATGGGACGAGGCCCTGCAAGCGCAACTGCTTCTCGCCCTGTCCGCCGACGGTCATCAGGCCGAGGCGATCGCGTTGTACCAGGACGTACGCCACCGGCTCGCCGAGGACCTGGGTGTGGATCCGCGTGACGAGCTCAAGACGGCCTACCAGATGGTGCTGCGAGCGAACGGCACCCGACCCGTGCGGCTTGATACACCGACCGATCCGGCACCGACCGCAGTGCCGGCGCCGAAGCCGTCGGCGCCACGGGTGCTGCCTGCTCAGCTCCCGGCTGACCTCGGCTACTTCACCGGCCGTGACGAGGCTCGAAGCCACGCCCTGGATCTCATCGACCAGGCCCTACCGGCTCAGGAAGCCACGCCGGTGTTGTCCATCGACGGCATCCCCGGCATCGGCAAAACCACCCTGGCCATCCACCTGGCCCACCAACTCGCCACCAACTACCCCGACGGCCAGCTCTACGTCGACCTGCACGGCTTCGACCCCGAACCAGCAGTCATGCCACCAGCCGAAGCCCTCCAAGGCTTCCTCAACGCCCTCGGCATCCCCGACTCCGACATCCCCGTCAGCGACTTCGCCCGCGCCGGACTCTACCGCTCCATCCTCGCCGGCCGGCGGATCCTCATCGTCCTCGACAACGCCCGCAACGCCGACCAGGTACGCCCCCTGCTGCCCGGCACACCCGGCTGCCTCGTCCTGATCACCAGCCGGCTCCGCCTCACCGGCCTGGCCACCACCCACAGCGCCCACCTCCTCACCCTCGGCGTACTCACCCTGAAAGAAGCCCGCGATTTTCTCGCCACCCGGCTGGGCGCCCGCACCTCGGCCGACCCCGAGGCCACCGACGAGATCATCGAACGCTGCGGCCGCCTCCCCCTGGCCCTGGCCGTCGTCGCCGGACGAGCACTGGCGCACCCCGACCACCGGATGAGCGACATCGCTGAGGAACTCCGGGCCGAGCACGGAAGCCTCGACGGCTTCATGGGCGACGACCTGGACAACAACCTCCGCGCCATCTTCTCCTGGTCCTACCTGCTGCTCTCCCCCGACGCCGCCCACCTGTTCCGCCTCCTGGCCCTCCAACTCGGACCCGACCTCACCATCCCGGCAATCGCCAGCCTCATCGGCGCACCGACGCCCGACGCCCGGCGGCTGATCGGCCAACTGGTGCGCACCGGCCTGCTCACCGAACACTCCCCCGGCCGGTTCAGCACCCATGACTTGGTCCGTGCCTACGCCCAGGAACTCGTGCACCGCCACGAGGACGAGCAGGATCGCCGCCAGGCCGTCCGCCGCCTCGTCGACCATTACCGACGGACCGCCCACGCAGCCAATCGCAATCTGAACCCCACGGTTGGCATCGACCCGCCCGAGGTGACCGGTGCTGTAGTCGTCACGGAGCTGAGCACTCCCGCGGCGGCCATGGCGTGGTTCACCGTGAACTGGCCCGTACTCAAAGCGGTAGTGCAGTATCGGCTCGACGACGGTGATGCCACTGAGGCCTGGCAGCTGGTCCTCAGCCTGATGCAGTTCTGGCAGAACGAAGGCGCGGCACACGACTGGGCCGGCCTGACCCGAGCGTGTCTGTACGCAGTCACCCGGGCCGGGGACGACTTCGGCCGGGCCCACATGTCTCGCGGCTTGGCCGGCGCCCTGCACCTGTTGGGCGACAACGATGCCGCCGAGCGTCATCTTCATGAGGCTCTGGAGTTGTTCAGCCGACTCGGATGTCTCGGGGAACAGTCGGTGGTGTATCGCAATCTTGGAATGATCGGTCTCGCCCGGAAGAATTTTTCCTCCACCGTCACCTACTTGGAACGTGCCCTGCACATGGCGAGGCGGGCCGGGAGCTCAACCGAGCAGGTCAACGACTTGACGATGCTGGGCTCGGCGTACATCGAGATGGACCAGCACGACAAAGCCTTCGAGATTCTCCACCAAGGACTGCGGATCGCTGAGGAACACCAGGATCTCAGGGGACAAGGCGGATGCCGCTGGGGGCTGGCAGAGTACTACAGCGCCACCGGGGATCTGGTCGCTTCACTGGCCGAATGGAAGTTGACGCTCGACATCTCCCGACGCGTCGGATGGCTGACGAACATCATCGAGTGCCTCATCGCCGTCGGCGACACCGCTCTGGCATTGGGCGATCGGGCCGGCGCCCGGGCGGCCTGGCAGGAAGCTCTCGGCCTGCTCGACCATCGGCGCCTTCCCTACACGGCCGATGTGAAGCTCCGCCTGGCCAGGCTCGAAAAGGCGGTAAAGATCGACGGTTGAGGATCTTGCTGAATGTCGCCCGGGCGGCTCGCGAAGGCGGGTGGTGGACGAGGACGTCGCTCAGGCGGCCGGTCGGCTTCATGGCGAGACCGAACCGAACCGTACAGCCGCCAGGTCGACGCCGTGTCCCCTGGCTTTGTGCGTCCGCTCGGGTACCCGTTGTTTGTGATCTTGGGGCCCAGGGGCTTTCGGCCATTTCTTGTGTCCGCCGGTTCCGGACCCACCCGGCCCGCGCGGCTCCGAGCCGAGGCCGGGCTCTGCCGGTGATGTCCGGCTTTGCGTGCGAGGCTGGGCGGTATGGCCGTGGCGCGCGCCGACGACAGCGCGTGTGAGGCCGTGCTGGCTGATGTAGGAGGAACTGCGATGGAGTTCACGCGACTGGGCCGGACCGGGCTGAGGGTGAGCCGCATCGGGCTCGGGTGCATGAGTTATGGCCAGGCCACGGCCGGGATGCATCAGTGGACCTTGGATGAGGACGCCGCAGCATCTTTCTTCCGGCAAGCCGTCGAGCTGGGTGTGACGTTCTGGGACACCGCGAACGTCTACCAGGGTGGCACGTCGGAGGAGTTCGTCGGGCGGGCGATCAGCCGGTTCACGCGGCGGGAAGAAATCGTGCTGGCAACCAAGGTCAGCGGGAAGATGCACGACGGACCGGGCGGCAGCGGCCTTTCTCGCAAGGCCATCCTGGAACAGACCGACGCCTCACTGCGCCGGCTGGGCACCGACTACATCGACGTCTACTACATCCACCGGTTCGACCCGGACACCCCGGTCGAGGAGACCATGCAGGTCCTCGACGACCTGGTCCGGGCCGGCAAGGGGTGATCACCGTCCTCGCACCCAATGCGAGGCGCATCACCACGCACTGCGGCTGTGAGAGGCACAGCGGCGCCGGAGAGCACCTGTTCGATCTCGATGTCGGCTAGGTGAGGAAGCAGTTGCTCGACAGCGGACAACGACTCATCGTCCGACGTCCATCACGCAGCACGCACGCCGAAGTGGTGCCCGGGAACCACATGGCAGTCCAGATCAGCAACGATGGCACGGGCCCGGCGAGTGATCTCCTCGACCGGACGGGTGGCCCCGCCCGCGCCGAGAGTTCGTGCCAGGTCATCACGTACGGCTGCCCACCGATGCCAGAAGTCATCGATCGCCACAGCTTCCGGCTTCGGCTTCTTGCGGAACAGTTCAGAACCATGGCCACCCAGCATAAACCGCACGCCACCTGTCGGCCGTCCCCACCAGTGGTTGCCCGCGCAACCACCATGTCCAGGTCGAACATCGATCAGCCCAGAAAGCACGATCGGTCGTTCTTGCTACGCTCTGCCCGAGGTCTCCCGTCTTGTCGGCGCACTGCGCTGTCGACGATGCCGGCAGGCCGCCGAAGATTCGCGCGTAGGAGGATGCTTCCTTGGCTGTCAGCGATGGCGAACCCTTGTCATTGTCTTTCAGCGTGCTAGGTCCGCTCCAGGTGCGGCGACAGGACGAGGAACTGGACCTGGGTCCCCGGCAGCAGCGGCTCATTCTGGCGCTGTTGCTGACCGGCGCCGGTCAGCCGGTCGGCCTGGGCCACATCATCGAGCTGTTGTGGGGCCAGCATCCGCCATCGAGTGCCGTGAACATCGTCCACCGCTACATCGGCGCCCTGCGCCGGCTGCTCGAGCCCGGTCTGCCGGCCCGCTCGCCCGGGCGCTGGCTCCAAGGGGACGCCAACGGCTATCGGATGAGGGTAACGGCCGACCAGCTGGATCTGCTGACAATGCGTACGCTGGCCGCCCTGGCCCGCTCGCAGGCGGAAGCCGGACACCACGCCGAGGCGCTGTCGCACTTTCAGATGGCCCTCGCCCTGTGGCGTGGACCGTGCGCGGGAGCAGCCGATCTCGGCGCGCTCGACCAGCCGGCCTTCAGCGTGGTGGACCATGAGTGCGCCGAACTCGCCCGGGAAGCGACCGACCAGGGACTGCGGCTCAACGACATCAGAAGCCTGCTGCCCGCACTTCGTCGCATGGCGGAGTCGCGGCCGTGGGACGAGGCCCTGCAAGCGCAACTGCTTCTCGCCCTGTCCGCCGACGGTCATCAGGCCGAGGCGATCACGTTGTACCAGGATGTCCGGAGCCGGCTCGCCACTGAGCTGGGGGTGAATCCGGGCGACGAGCTGCGGACGGCCTACCAGGTCGTGTTGCGACCGGACCCAGTCCGGTCCGGACAGTCGGATCCGCGAACAGCGTCGCCCGCCGCCTCGTCCCCCATCGCTGGACCGGCGGCGCCGGCGATGATGCTGCCCGCGCAGATCCCGGCCGGTCCGACTCATTTCGCCGGCCGCGACGATACTCGGCGCCGGATCTTCGAGCTCATCGACGACCATGACGCGAACCGCACGTCGACCCCGGTGTTGTCCATCGACGGCATCCCCGGCATCGGCAAAACCACCCTGGCCATCCACCTGGCCCACCAACTCGCCACCAACTACCCCGACGGCCAGCTCTACGTCGACCTGCACGGCTTCGACCCCGAACCAGCAGTCATGCCACCAGCCGAAGCCCTCCAAGGCTTCCTCAACGCCCTCGGCATCCCCGACTCCGACATCCCCGTCAGCGACTTCGCCCGCGCCGGACTCTACCGCTCCATCCTCGCCGGCCGGCGGATCCTCATCGTCCTCGACAACGCCCGCAACGCCGACCAGGTACGCCCCCTGCTGCCCGGCACACCCGGCTGCCTCGTCCTGATCACCAGCCGGCTCCGCCTCACCGGCCTGGCCACCACCCACAGCGCCCACCTCCTCACCCTCGGCGTACTCACCCTGAAAGAAGCCCGCGATTTTCTCGCCACCCGGCTGGGCGCCCGCACCTCGGCCGACCCCGAGGCCACCGACGAGATCATCGAACGCTGCGGCCGCCTCCCCCTGGCCCTGGCCGTCGTCGCCGGACGAGCACTGGCGCACCCCGACCACCGGATGAGCGACATCGCTGAGGAACTCCGGGCCGAGCACGGAAGCCTCGACGGCTTCATGGGCGACGACCTGGACAACAACCTCCGCGCCATCTTCTCCTGGTCCTACCTGCTGCTCTCCCCCGACGCCGCCCACCTGTTCCGCCTCCTGGCCCTCCAACTCGGACCCGACCTCACCATCCCGGCAATCGCCAGCCTCATCGGCGCACCGACGCCCGACGCCCGGCGGCTGATCGGCCAACTGGTGCGCACCGGCCTGCTCACCGAACACGCACCGGGTCGATACCGGACGCACGATCTGATCCGTGCCTACGCCCAGGAACTCGTGCACCGCCACGAGGACGGACCGGGCCGGCGCCAGGCCGTCCGCCGCCTCATGGACCACTATCAGCGGACTGCGTACGAGGCCAACCAGTTGCTCATGCCACTACCCGGCCCGGGCCCGCTCGACGTGACCGACGGCGTGGTCACCGCCGAGCTGCACACTCCCCGCGAGGTCATGACATGGTTCACCGCGAACTGGCCGGCGCTGCGGGCGGTGGTCCGGCGCCGGCTCCGTGACGGGGACACCACCGAAGCCTGGCAGCTGGTCTTCAGCCTGCTGCAGTTCTGGCAGAACGAGGGTGTGTGGCACGAGGGCGTGGCGCTGATCCGGGAGTGTTTGCCCGCCGTCGTTGCCGCCGGGGACGATCTCGGCCGGGCCCACATGTCCCGTGCCTTGGCCGGGGGATTGTTCCTGCTGGGCGACTACGAGGCTCCGCCGCATCTTCTGCATGAGGCCCTGGAGCTGTACGACACACTCGGACGAACCGCGGAACAAACAGTGGCGTACCGCAACCTCGCCTACGTCAGTCACGCCCTGAAGAACTCCGAGGAAGCCGTCAAGCAGGCCGAGTGCGCCCTGCGCCTGGCGACGTCCACGGCGAACTGGAGAGAACAGACCTTCAGCCTGTTCTTCATCGGCGACGTGTACGTTCAGCTAGGCCGGCTCGACGACGCACTCAGCCATCTCGACCAGGCGCTGCTGATCGCTCAGGAGCACGCAGACTCCTATCTGCTCGGCCTCCACGATTGGTCGATGGCCGACTATCACGAAGCCACCGGAGACCTGGCTGCCTCACTGGCCCGACGCGGGCGGGCCCTCGAGTCTCTGCGGGAACTCGGTTGGCTCGTCAGCGTCGTCGAAACCCACATCGCCTGGGGGGACACTGCGCTGACCCTGGGCGACCAGGCCGGAGCCCGGGCGGCCTGGCATGAGGCGCTGGAGCTGATCGGCCGGCGGCGCCTGCCCCAGGCGGCCGAGGTGCAGGCCCGGTTGACCCGCCTGGACCAAGCGGCCGATCTGAACGTCTCGTCATCTTGAGCAGACTCCGTCCGGCCGGGTGCTCCTAGGTGAGCGCCGCGCGAGCCGTTCGCAGCAGTTCGGCCCGGCTCGGCCCGTCCGCGAACGGCGGCCGCCAGCCCGATGCGAGCTTCGCCCGCGTGGCCGGCTCCATCGGGATCAACACCGACGGTGGCAGTCGCATGTCCAGGTAGTGGTTGATGGTCTCGCGATAATGCTCGTCATCGGCGTGGGCCTTGGCGATGACCGATGGCGGTAGCCGGCCGTCGACCTCGAGGTCCAGGCCGTGCCACTGCCGGACCAGGCTGACGTCGTCGGCGACCTGCACGTGGAACCAGGGAAGCATCTCCGCCCGGCACCACTCGTCGAACATCCGGGCCATGGTCAGCACGTCGTGGCCAGCCTCGACCAGGTCGATCAGGTGCCGGGCCTGCAGGAGCGAGGTGGCCATGCCACGGCCGTTCATCGGGCTCGGCGAGAACTGGGCGTCCCCGACGTGAACCACGCCGGGAGTGACGTCCTCGTCGGCCTCGGTGAGCCGTCCGCGATAGACGTTGCGCATCCGCCGGCCCACGTGCACCGGGGAGATCGGCCGGACCGATTCCGGGCGCATGAGACTCGCCAGCGCGGGCACGGCCGCGGTCACCGCGTCGTAGGCGGACGGAAGCCGGATGACAGCGAATTCGTCGTCGGCGGACTCGTGGACGAACAGGGTGGAGACCACGTCGCTGTCCTGCCGGAAGAGCATGACCGAGTACCCCGGAAGCGTTCCACTGACCGCCTGGCCGTCCGCGAAGGCCGCCAGCCCGCGCTCGGCCACCTGGTACTGGCGGGACGCGTACGCGATGCCCGGGTCGGCGTCCAGCCCGGGTGCTCGGCGGTCGTCCAGGAAACGCGCCCGGCCGGTGGCATTGAGGACCAGATCGGAGGTCACCACCCCATGGTCGGTGACCAGCGTCACCCGGCCGTCCGCGGCGTACGAGGCGTCGCGGGCCGTCGTGGGCAGAACTTCGATCCGCGCGTCGGCCCGGACCGCATCCCAGAACACCGATTCGTACACGCTACGACGTATCCCGAGGCGGACGTCCTCCGATCCGGGAGCCGGCAAGACCTGACCACCCGCCGACCTGACCACTTCCAGCATGTCCGGCAGCTCGGCGCGCAGCGCGTCGACGACCTGAGTGCGAATGCCGTGCGGCTGGTGGAACTGCACGACCCCGCGACGAGTCCAGCGGCCGGCCACCGGTCCGCGATCCCGTTCGACCACGGTGATCCGGTGTCCACGGCGGGCGAGGGCGAGGGCGAGAAAACAACCTGTCGGACCTAGACCGACGATGCTGATGTCCACAAGATCTGAAACGCGTGAGCGTCCACGTCGTTCACGAGCCCGGCTCGTAAAGAAACGATAAAAGGATCACTTACCGCAACGGAAACCCGCGAATCGCATCATGACTCCCGGATCACACCCTCCAGGAAGGACCAACTGATGCGACTGCGATGGGCGGCTCCCATCCTCGGCCTGATCGTGGCGGCGGCTCTGGCCGTCGCCACGCCGGCCGCGGCAATCCGTGGCGGACACGATGTCACGAAGGCTTATCCCTTCGCCGGGTCCCTGCAACGTCCGGAATCACCTCGGGCCGACGGTCACGTCTGCGGTGTCACCCTTATCGCGCCGCAGTGGGCTCTCACCGCCGGGCACTGCGTCCGCAATGCCGGCGGCGCCCAGGTCGGCACGCCCCAGGGCTGGAAAGTCCGGATCGGCTCGCTCAGCGCCACCTCCGGTGGCCGTGTCGTCGCGGTCGACAAGTTCTACGCCTACGGGGCCGAGCCCGTGTTCGACGGCGACATCGCCCTCATCCATCTGGCCACACCGGTCCGTGCCGTGCCCGCGAAGCTGCCGGCGACACGACCGGCTGAGCACACCCCGGTCCGCATCGCGGGCTGGGGCATGACGTGTGCCGAGCGACAGCCGGCGTGTTACCCCGACCGGCTGCAAGAGGCCGACACCATCGTTCAGCCGGTTGGCGCATGTGAGCTGAGCAGCATCGTGGCCGAGCGGGAACTGTGCGTCGGCAGCCCGGACGGAAGCGTCGCCGCCGCCGA
This sequence comes from Paractinoplanes aksuensis, assembly GCF_024137025.1. Classification (GTDB taxonomy): domain Bacteria; phylum Actinomycetota; class Actinomycetes; order Mycobacteriales; family Micromonosporaceae; genus Actinoplanes; species Actinoplanes aksuensis. The sequence goes on along the minus strand of NZ_JAMYJR010000038.1, from coordinate 20,778 downwards.
CCTGGACTCCGGTGGGCCCGCTCTGGTCCGCGCCGGTCACCGCTGGGCCGTCGCCGGCGTCGTGAGCGGCAGCAACGGCGACGACCAGCCCGTCGTGTACACCGATGTGCACCACTTCACCCGGTGGATCACGTCGATCGTCGACGGCACCGACGTCCCGGACGACTCGATCGTGCCCGACCTCGAAGGCGCCGTCGCCTTCAACGGCTGCTCGGCCTCGGTGGTGCGGACGGCGACCTCGGCCCTCACCGACCCGGCTCTCTTGCTGACCAACGGGCACTGCGTCGCCGAGCGGCCCGCGCCGGGCAAGGCCATCGTCGACCAGTCCGACGACAGTCGCGTGCACGTGCTCAACAAGCAGGGTTTCGTCCAGGCCAGCGCCCGGACGACCAGACTCCTGTACGCCACCATGACCGGGACCGACCTCGCGGTCTACCGGCTCGACAAGACCTACGCGCAACTGGGGGTCAAGACCTTCACCCTCGGTACGACGGTCGCGACCGCGGGAACGAAGCTGACGATCATCGCCGGTGGCACCGGGCGCCGCTACTCCTGCACCGTCGACGCCGTCGTTCCTCACCTGCGTGAGGCGGACTACCAACAGGACGGCTCGTACCGGTACGACGAGTCCTGCGGCGCCACGCACGGAGCCTCGGGCGCCCCGCTGGTGCTCGGCGACGGTCGCACCGTCGTGGGCGTGCACGGTACGGGAAACGACAGCGGTGAGCTGTGTACCGAGAACAATGCCTGCGAGGTAGCGGCCGACGGGACCGTCCGCGCGGAGAAGAACCGCCGGTACGGCCAGCGCACCACCATGCTGGCGGCCTGCCTCACGAAGAACTCGCGCCTCGACCTGACGCGGCCCGGGTGCGCGCTGCCCGGCTGAGCCCGACCGTCCCTCTCGGTCACCGAGGCTGAACCACGACCGACCCAGCCCGTTGCTCTTCACATCGAACCTGGCGCGACGCTGGAACAAACTTCAGGGGATCGTCGACGCCTGCACGATTCCCTACGCGGCGCTGTTGCTGACCGCCGCCGTCCTGGCCGATCGGTGGGGACGGCGGCGGATCCTGCCGGCCGGCATCGTGCTGTGCTCCGTGACCTCGACGGCGTGCGCGTCGGCCTCCGATCCCGCTCAGCTGATCGCCGCTCGGGTGCCCCAGGGCGGCGGGGCCGCCCTCGTGGCGCCGACCTCGCTGACTCCGCTGGTGGCGGGAGTCTCGGCCGCGCGCCACATCGATGAGAACGGCCCGGAGGTGTTCCGCTGGGCCAGCCGTACCCGGCCGGAGGTCGCCGGCGTCGTTGATCAGTCGATGCCGAAGATGTCCAGCTCCAAGGCGTCGGCCTGGTGGGCGACCTGGTAGCAGTGGGCGGCCAGGTTTCGCGCCGACGCGCCGTCGAGCGGAGTGAACGACTGGGTGACGATCTCGGTGGCGCCGTTGTCGCCGGCGACCAGAGCGACGCGGCCGTAGGCAGCTGATCCGGCGAGCAGGCGTTCGGGGGTCAGCAGGGCCGACATGGGGCCGACGCGCGCTTCGAGGCCGCAGAGCTCGACCCCTTCCGCGTACGGATCGGCACTGTCGACGGCGAAGACCCGGACCCTGTGCGTACGGCCGCCGGGCAGCGGCACGGTGACCTCGTACTGCCCGTCGCCCTTCTCGTACTGGGCACCCAGGATGTGCGCGAGCGTACGTACGCGGTCGTGCAGGCCTTTGGTCCGTCCCTTGACCCTGGGCGGCACTGAGCCGGGGGCAGGGGCCGGCGGGATGGGGGCGTCGGTGAGCAGCCAGCGCTCGATCAGGTGGTCCAGGCCGTCCTCGGCGTCGAGGAAGTCCACGGCGCGGTCGAGGGTGACCGGGCGGCCCCAACCGGTGACCAGCGGGCGGTCACCCAGAGCCGCGCGCCAGGCCGCCGCGTGCGCGCCCACGTAGCAGGCGCCGAGGACGACCAGCCTCAGCGCGGGCGAGGCAGTCGCCGGGTCGAGGTCGAACGGACGGACTTCGTCGCCGTCGCAGCACTGCAGGTGGCCGTCCTCGCCGCCGTGCGAACTCCAGTAGACGCCGGCGGTTCCCTCGCCGGTCACCGCTTCGAGCAGGTCGCGCCGGGTAGCTTGCCGGTCGACGACGACGGTGTAGCCGGCCTGGGTGAGCACGGCGACGTCGTCGCCGATGTGCGCCAGTTCGGCCGCCAGCATCTCACGGTCGCCGGCGCTCGCGGTGCGGTAGCCGAACAGGAACAGGAACGTCCGGCCGTCACCGGGGCCGGCGCCGGTCGGTGCGTGCACGACCCGCTGGGCCGGGTCGTCGCCGCGGGCTTCGGGCGACCAGTGCTTGATGCCGGGGCGGGCGTTCACCCAGTCGGCGGGGAGGCTGGTCATCAGTAGTCATCCTTGGCCGTGTGGGCCTTTTCCAGCTCATCGGCGAGGGACGGCAGGACCTCGAGGGGAAGGGCGAACTCGCCCGGGTCGAGCGTGGCCAGCGGCGCCTGGTAACTCAGCATGTAGTCGCCATACGAATCCATCACGAGCGCGCCCATGGCCAGCCGGCCGTTGTGGCGCAGCGCGACCTCCGCGCTCATCTCGGAGCCCTGGCACACGGAGGTGCGGAATCCGACCCACTCCCGGTCGTACGCCTCGTAGTGGCTCACGACGATCTGTTGCGTCCGCCCGTCGACGGTCGCGACGATCAGCGAGAACCAGTCGTCCTCGTCGTTCGGGTCGAGCGTGAAGTTCGTCCGCGCGAACTCGCGCAGCTCGTTCCAGGTCGGCATGCGGGATTTATACAGCCCCGGCAACGATGCGGGAAATCTAGGTGCCCAGGAAACTAGTTCGGGCGGGCGGAACGACAATTCTTGCGATTCGCTGCCTGACTGACGCGGCGCCGGACGGACGCACAGAAATCACCGATGTCCGTCGCTTCGCCGAAAATTCAAACGATCGTCCGTCGAGGGCATCTCCGATACGCCGAACGTTCTCTGGCCTCTGGCGTCGTCGCGATGGTTCAGTCGTCTCGTCCACCTGAGACAGATGAGTGCCGGACTTCGACGCGATCCGGCGGACCGAAGGCATCACCACGGTCGCCGGAATGAGCTTCGCTCCGGCTCACACGTCTTGATAGTCGGCCCTTCAGCCAGCCCCGCCTATCGAGGACGTGTCGATCGTGAGCACCGTTCAGGAGACACCGCACCGCCGCTGGTCCGGTCTTGTCACTCGCCTGCGTCAACTCAACTTCGAAGCCGTTCTCGGCACCCTGGTCGACAACGGTCCGTCCACAGCGTCCGAGATCGCCCAGCTCACCACCATGTCGCTGCCCACAGCCAACCGGTTGCTCCAGGAGCTTCTGACGGGCGAGGTGGTCACCGAGCTTCAGGGCCGGTACGGGCGCCGCGGCCCGCGAGCCCGGGTGTACTCGCTGCGGCTCGAGCGACTGACCGTCGCCGCCGTGGTTCATCAGCCCGGATCGCTCACCGTCATCCGGTCCGGGCCGCGAGCCTTCGAGCCGCCCGTCACCGTGCCGCAGGACGGGCGGCCGGGACCGGCTCGAATGGCCGAGGTGCTCCGCGAGGCGGAGATCCTTCCGGGCGAGGTGACCTGCCTGGTGACCGGTACGGTCTGGGACGGCGATCAGGCGCCGGCCGACCAGGCATCGCGATTGGAAGCCGACCTGTCCAGCCGGTTGGGCTGTCCGGTCGTGGCTCGGTCCACCGTCAACCTGGCCGCAGTGGCCGAAGCGCGACTCGGCCTGGCCCGCGGCGTCGAGGAGTTCCTTCTGGTCACCGGCGATGGCATGGCCCTGGTGGTAGGGGGTGAGCCTCGGCCGGGCGCCCACGGCGCGGCCGGGTCGCTGCTGGCGCTCGGCGACAGCGTTCTCGACCGCATCGGTGAGCCGGGGGCGGTCCCGGCGATCGTGGCGACCTGTCTGGTCACTGATCCGGAGCTCGTGGTCCTCGGCGAGGGCGGGGAGCAGGCCTGTGCGTCGGTCGACGACCTGCGGACGGCACTCGCGGGCGTCATGGCGACGGCGCCGAGGGTGGCGGAGAGCCGGTTGGGCCGGCTCGCACCCGCGCTCGGCGCCGTCGAGGTGGCCCGGGAACTCGCCTTCGCCGCTCTACTGGCAACAGCTTCGAGCCCACGGGGCTGATCCCGGGACAGCGGTGGTGATGCGAATCAGTCCGGGAAGCCGCGGAAGATGCCGTCCGACGAGGCTGCGGCCGTCTCGGCGAACTCCTCGAAACCCATGTTGCCCGTGCCGAGATTCGCGCTGATCGCGTGGGTCTCCCGCGGAAGACACCGGAACTCGCGCCCGAACTCCGTGGTCTCGTCGTACATCTCGTCGTCGGGCGACAAGGCGCTGACGATCAACACCGGGTGCTCCTTGTCGGACATCGTCCGTTCGTCGGCCACCATCACCGCGTCCAGGTACTCCGCCAGGTACGAGTGGTCGTTGACGACGGACAGGACCTCGTCGGGGCTCGCACCGGCCCAGGCCGGGTCGTCGACGAGGACGTTGATGATCAGGAAGTCGTCCTCGGCGTCCTCCGGCCTCTCTTCCAGATCCTCGACGGTGGCCTGCCATCCGGCCTCGTCAGAGAAGTCCGTCCGGACGACGACGTTGGCGAACTTCTCGACTGCTTCTTCGATATTTTTGGGAAAAGCTCTCACGAGGCTTCAAACGCACAGGCCTCAGGTTTGTTCATCGGCTACCCCAGGCCGGGCCTCGACAACTCGTCGGTCCGCGGGCGGGCGCCGGGCGTCCCGGACGGCCGCGATGGCGGCGGGCGATTCAGTGATCGCCTCACCGCCACCGCGGGCGCTCCGCTACTTCGCGAGCTTGCTCAGGTTGGTGATGGTCTGGGCAGCCAGCACGTACTCGTTCTCGGCCAAGTCCGCGATGGTCTTGATGTTGAAAGCCTTCAGCAGCGCCTGGGCGTCGTTGTCGCTGACCCCGGCCAGGGCGGAGACCGGCGCCTCGGCCAGCTCGGCCACCGAGTTGGACTCGTACGCCTTGTCGAGGGCGGCGTCGAGGTTCACTGAGATCGGCATGGTGATTCCTTTCGCGGTTGACATTTCGGAGAGCGCCCCGCCGCTCGCGGCTCCTGCCGCTCAAAGGTCAGAAGGAATTGAGGCGAAAACGAGAGGACGGAAGCCGATCGTGTCGGCCCTCATCGTGTTTCGTGTGGACAGGTTGATGCCACAGCCGTCGAACCGGCTTGTTCGTCTCGCTTCGACCCGCCTTTTCTCCGAGAGGGGCGGTCGCCCCGGATTTATATCACGGCTTTCGCGGGATCAATATCACCGGCTGCTGCCGGACGCAAATATCGAAGATACGTTCATTCGTACAGCCTGATCTTCTGTGAGGCCCGACACACTGACTCGATCGGGATCGTTGGCCGCCTGGATGGTCACGCCGACCTCTTGTCGGGAAGGTCCTTGATGAAGTCCAGGACGGCGCCGGTCAGGGCCTGTGGTTGCTCCTGCATCACCCAGTGCCCCGCGCCCTCGATGATGGTCACGCCGCGGAAGCCGGGGTGGGTCTGCGACAGAGCGTCGACCCGCGAGCGCTCGCAGGCAACGGGCGCGAGGACGACCTCCGATGGAGGACGTCGGACCGGGGCGGGCGTTCAGTCTCGATGAACAACAGTGCGGAGTTGCTGCACGTTCGTTCTGTGACTGGTTGCGGCCTACCCCCGCCGGACCGACATTCTTGGGACAACGAAGAAAGGGTCGGAATATGCGGTCCAAAGGAGCTGCGACAGCGACGATTTTCGCTTTCAAGCGTTCTCGCAGACTTCTGCGGAAACTCTAGGTTAACTGCGGATAAAATCGGGGGCGGCAGGCCAACCGTGGTCGACATCCATATCGAGGACCCCAACTATCAGTGGGTTTACGACGCGGTCCTTTACACCTTGGGCGAGCAGTTGCCCAAGGCTGACATCGCCCGGGTGCGGGCGATGGTCGGTGACCTGCTGACCACGTCGGTCATGGTGAATCAGCAAGTTGATGCGACCGCCTCGTTGAGCCGCCGCGTGCCGCTTCATCTGCAAGGCGGGGCCGGGGACGCGTTCGCCGACTACGCGGCTGGGATCACCAAGGACCTGCCCGCGGCCGGTGATATCGCCGCCGCGCTGGCCGGGGCAGCCGACGGGTTCGCCCTGGACACCGAGGCCGCCCAGTACGTCGTGCTGATCGTCGCGTTCTGGACGGTCCTGGAAATCTTCAAGGCCATGCTCACCGGCTTCGGTGCGGCCGCCGCCCCCGCCATCATCGCCGCCGGGCGCAGAGCCATCAAGGAAACCCTGGACGAGCTGAGGGGCACCCTCACCAAACGGTTGCACACGCTCAACGACAACATCGCCCGCTCGCTGTTCGGAATCACCGTCACCCGCGCTGTCCCCGGCGCCGGCGGCAAAGCCGCCCGCAAGAAGTTCGCGGACATGACCATGCCGGAAAAGACCAGATACATGAGCGGCAAGGGTGCCGAGGAAGGAGCCGGGGAAGCTGCCGAAGAAGGCCTGCACGAAAGCTCCGCGCAAGTCATCCAGATCTTCGAAGGTAAACGCGGCGACCTCGACGAGATGCGAGTGTTCGCCTCCGCCGCGTTCGGCGCCGCCACCTCCGCCTTCATCAGCCTCTACAGCAAAGCCGGCCGCACCGTCATCCGCGTCACGACCGACAAGAAGATCTCCGACTACATGGTCAGCGGCAAACACACGAATCAGTTCGGTCAGATGACGGTCAGAGAGCTCTACCGAGCCATCATGGAAACCCTCGGCGAGGGCACCGTCGTCAAACTCCTCGGCGGTGGCGGCTTCAACCCCGGCGCTACCCTCTCCTCCTCGTTCCTCATCGGCATGGGCACCGGCCTGCCCATGCTTCTCGTCGAAGTCCCCGAGAAGCCACCCGCCGGCAAAGACACCAAGAGCGGCGGCAAACTCACCACCGGTACGGGCACCAGCACCGAACCCGGCACTGGCGCCCGTGCGGGAGCTGAGCCAGGCTCAGAACCGGGCGCAGGGGCCAGGACAGGGGCCGGCGCTGGAGAGAAGGTGCGCGCAGAACCAGGAGCCGATGTCGGCACGGGAAGCCCCGCATCAGCCGGCGCGGAAGGCCGGTCCACGACGAGCGGCACGTCCACCACAAGCCACCCCGGCACAACGGGTAACCCGGAAGGCAACAGCAGTTCCCAGCCGACCCGCACCAACCACAACGCGAACCCAGCCACCGTCTTCGACGGCCCTGACCCGGCCATCCCCACTTCCAACACGACAGGGTCCGGCAACACCAGCTCCACGCCGGCGACAGCCGCAATCCCGGCAACGACAACGGGCGCCGACCCGGCCACCAACGGCTCGCCCTCCGCCAACGCCACCCCGACTTACGGCGCCGCCCTCGCTACGGTCGGCAGTCCCTCCGCAAGAGCGGACGTCGCCGGCGGGACCTCCGTCCCGGGTAGCGCCTTCAATGCAGGCGGCATCGCCACCACCACTGGCAACACCTCGGCCACGGCGAACGCCGCCTCCGCGACCAACAGCGCATCAGCGGCCAACAGCCAGAGTAACGAAGGTCCGAACAGCACCGCCGCCCTGCCGCGCCCAGCCGAAGCCACCGTAGCCGACGACACCTCGCTGACCGCCGGCCTGCCCTCCCCGCCGAATCAGCCGCAGGGCCTGGCCGGGCTGAGCACCCACACCAACTCCGCGGCGCCAGGAGAGCCTGCTGCCGCCACGGTCGGCTCCGCGCTGCCGGCTCCCCCCGCCTCCGGCACAGCCTCGTCCGGTCCGGCTGTCAACAACCCGCCGAAGCAGACCGCCAACTCGGAAACATCGCTGTCGACACCCGGGCTGCCGGGGCTCGAGTCCACCGTCATTCCCACGGTTGTGCCCACACCGACCGCCGACACCATCAACACCCTCATCGTCACGCCCGATGTGGCCACGTCCGAGCCCGGTTCCGCTCCCCAGCAGGTGGCCGACCAACCCACCGTCCCGGCACACGCTGCCCCGTTCCCCCCGACCGGAGCCAGGCTCGACATGGCCATGTCGAGCCTGCCGCAGTGGGATCGGAAGACCCCGGACTGCGTCTCCCGGGTCGCTCAGGTCATGAGCGCGGCCGGTGTACGCCCCCGAGCCGCCGTCGACGACCGGCCGCCCACACCGGCCGACGTCGCCGACCGCATCGGAGGAGCCTTCCGGCCAGCCGAGCTCTCCGTCTTCGACTCGCTCGACCTCGGTCATGCCACGCCGGTCTGGTTCGACGCACCGGGGGATCCACAGCACCTGGCCTTCGTACAACGGCTGTCCGACGGATCCTTGGAACTCCTCGAAACCCAAGCCGAGCCCTCGCTACGCCGCGTCCCCTTCGTCACCGGCGGCGACCTGCCGGAACCGGCTCGGCCGCTGGCCCGCAACCTCAGGGTCCCGATCCACGACGGCCGCCTGCGGCAGTTCCACGTGCACGACGCGACGCCGTCGTCCGGCAACAAACGTGTGATCGGCACCGACCTGGCGGCGGCTTTGGTCGACCCGCCCCGAAGTCGGCGCGTCGGCATGAATCCGGTTGCCCAGAATTCTCGATCCAGCATCGACGAGGTGATGCCGCCGGAGGCGGTTGTCGATCCACTTCTGAACCCTCCTCCGCCGCCGGAGGAGCCGTTGGAACTGTGGAAGAACGAGAACAAGCTCCGCCTGCTGAGCGCGGCCTTGGCGGGACCTCGGGTCCTTCGAGCCACCGAATCCAGGAAGGCGCTGTTCAGCGCCGTGCACAATCACCGACTCGGCCGGCGGCCGTTGGCTCCGCACGAGTTCGTAGCCGCGTCAGCCGAGACCGCCCGCTACGCCAAGATCGTTCAACTCCTGGGCGGATCAAAAGTGGTGGAACAACGCAGGGAAATGGCCCAGTGGGCTGCCGATCAGTCCCAGTTGACCGATCTCGAGCAGATCAACCTGGTGATCGCCGCGGAGATCGGACTCTCTACCAGGCTTCTGGCCGAGCACCGGGCAGCCATCGAGGATGCGGCCGACGACGCGGAAGCGGCGGCCCGGGCTTTGCTCGGCGCGCCTCAACAGGTTCCGTTGGCGCTGCCAGATCCGCTGGGCACGGCGGACGACGAATCCACGTCGATGGCCGGCACACTCGCGGTCTACTGGGATCTTGCTCCTTCGCTCGTAGACTATGTGGAAGCGGTTCGCGACGGCAACCGCGCGGGGCGAGCCACGCTGCTACCCCTTCCGCCGATAGCCGCCGCCGAGCCCCACGCGGACCTGATCGGATCTGTGCTCAAGGCCGCGTTCGAAAGCGACATCAGCGTTTCGCCGGCCGCCCCCGCCCGGATGCGGGAAGCGGCAAGAAACGCGAGCGACGAGAGCGCGCTTCTCCGCGACCTGGTCAACATTTCGGGCCTGAACATCCAGACGCTGGAAATGCCGAATCGAATCATGTCCGAGCAGGAGGCTCAAGAAGCAGTCCGGAGTCATGCCGACGGTCACACCGGGCCCGCCGTCCTCGTCGTTCGAATGGATGGATACTGGCGTCCCGCCGTGCTGGATCCACCCCATCCTGAGACACGCCCCGTGGCACCCTGGTACACCGTCGGCGAAGCGCTGGGCGAGTTTGCGGTCGCCCGTGTGGTGCCGCCGGATCGGAACGCCACGGTGACCGCTGTCAGGACGGCGATCGATCAATACCTGTTCGAGGCAGGCGTCGCCGAAGAGGCACGGCGGACCATCTCGGACGCCGTCGGCGCGGCCGTCAGGAACCTGTTGACCGACTCCGGCGACGCTGCGGCATCCGGCGAGGATCAGCTTCATCAGTTCTGGGAGAAGATCATCCTCGAGGGCGTCACCGTCGCGGCCGGCGGACGGATCGCCTGGATCAAGCCTCAACTGACCGACCTCACCGTGCTCGACGAGCAGCCGGCCGGCTCCGGACGGTACGGCGTCTCCTTCGCCTCGACGTCGGTCGAATCGGCGCACGAACGTGACAGCGGTGTCTCTCTTCTCGACATGGCTGCGGAGTTCATTTTCACCAGCGTTTCCGCTCACCTGTCGCGTGTCCTCTGGGCGGTGCCGCAGATCTCGACCAGCGTCAGTGGCGGGTCCGGCTCGGCCTCCTCCATGAAGGTCATCTCGAGCCGGAAGGTGTTTGCGATCAACCTGACCCAGTTCACCGGCGCGATCACCTTCACGGTGTCGCTCGACGGCGAGGTCGCCGCTCGGGTGCCTGCTCCGCGTCGCGGGGACGGCAGCGGCACCGTTGAAGTAAGGTTCCCCACCGAGTACGTCCTTTCCCCCCGCAGTCCCCGTGATCTCCCGCATCGTCCCCCCGGGGCCGAGGCACCACGGCGTCGCGATCCGTTCGCGGGCACGCGGGAAACCCTGAACGCCGTCGACGTCGGGGATCTGGTACGCGCCACCCACCATCGCCTGGCACAACAGGCGGGCTTGTCGCCCACGGCGCGGGTCGCGATCGCCACGCGGCTGGTGGCCGAGGTGCTCAACGAACGGGCTCTCCGCAACCGGAGTATCGCCGCGCTCAGCAACGGCGTGGTCCTGAGTCGGATGACGGTGGGAGTGCGGACGTTGCAGCCGAGGGTGAAGCTCGAGCCGGTGAAAATGCAATACCTGGCCGGCCGGACGACGAACCAGGTGGTCATCCGGGAGGACAAAGGCTTGGTCCGGGGAACCAAACAGACCGAGCAAAGAAGCCGGCAAATAGCCGCCTCGTCCGATGTCCTCTTACGGGGGATCACGTTGTCCCCCGAATCGGCCGTGAGCGGCAGTTTCGGCTTGACTCTTCCCGAGATCGCCTGGGAGCACGAGACGTCGCGGTCGCTGGACGTGAAGGCCGGGAACCACACCGTCCTGAACGTCGAGGATCATCAACATCGTTACCGGACGGTGCTACGCGCCCGCGTCGACTTCCTGGGCGAGGAGACGAGTCCGGTCGTGGCGGACGTATCAGCGGAGCTCGGCGTCCTGAGCCGCGACTGGACAGCTTTCGTCCGTCGCTACCTCGGCCAGAGCGAAGCAAGCCTGGACTCGGTGCTGACTGGTGAAGCTCTTTCACTCACGACGCTGCCCGTCGAGCCGGATATCGAACTCATGGAGGCGCCGGCCGGGACAGATTTCGAAGAGCCGAATGTCCTGGCCCCTCACCTTTCGCGTGTCCCGTCCCCGCGCGAGGATGTCGACAACGTGCCTCTGGTTCTCGCCGCCGGGCGTGGCCATGGCGAGGCTGTGTTGACGCGCTGGGCCGGCATCGACCGGGTGGTCAGCGGTGTGCGCCAGTCGCTCAGGGCCGTGGCCGGCGGCCAGGGCACTCACGCGGAATGGGCCGACGTGGAGGCGACACTTATCGCTGCTTTCGGCCAAGCGACGCTGGAGGCCGATCCCGATCGGGTCTGGGCCGGCGCCCAGCACCAGTTTCACATCGGTAAGCGGGTGTATCACGTGGTGGTGACGGCCCACCCCGGTCCCTTGGAGGAGGTGCCACCCGACGCAGCGACAAGTAACACCAGAGATCTCCGCAGCCTCACCGTGTCATCGGCGAAATCTCATTCGTACGAGGGGAAACTGGCACTTCGCGGCCAGGCCAGATTCGGAAAACAATCTGTGCGGGGCCCGCTGGGTGGTGGCTACTCAGGCACGGCTGAGACCACGGGGGCGATGTCCACCGGTCAGACCCGCAAGGACTACATACGGTCCGAGTTCCGGGTCGACACCAGCTTCCGCATTCCCACGCTGATCGTCATCGAGGTCAAGGGGCCAGACGGTGCGACGTCCCGGCAGAAGCTGAAGGGCGAGATCACGGAGTATGTGTCCGTGCCCCGGTTCCATGTCGGCTACACCGCCCGGCCCAACCGGGTCGGCGTTCATCGAGCTGGGCCTCGCGCCGGAGAAATCGTTCGGTTCGACCTGCATGGAAGCTCCGGAGTCCGACCCTTCTTCGGCAACATGCCTGAGCTGTCGGCCCTGGTCGCCGAGCGTTTCGAGGCGGGTCTCGGCCGACGGCTCGACCCCATGACGTGGCCCGCTGCCATCCGTCGGCTGGGCGAAGGAAGTCAACTGGCTGCCGCATTCTCCGACCTGGTCGACGGGCGCGGCTGGCGGGTCGTCCTGGGGCAGTTCGACCGTCACACCGCTACCGCGATCATCCGTCTGCAGGTCTACGACGTAGAAGCGTCCGAATCGACCGAGGCCGGCGAGATTGAGAAGTACTCACAACAAACCAGCCAGGCCGGGCGAAGCTTCACGACCACCTTTGCTTCCGAGTGGTCGGCCAATGCGAGCATCCAAGGTGCTCTGGGTCAGGTCCGGCCGGACGAAGATGACGGGGAAGGCTGGCGCCTGGCCGGAGGCGGCGGCTGGAGCCACAAACACACCAGGGCGACCAAAGCCGAGCACACGCTAGGCACCATCAACATCACCAGAGAGACCGTGACCGGCCGGCACTATCGCGCCGCTGGACGCTTCCAGGTCGCTGTCGTCTGGGACGACGGACCGCGGGGCAGGCACAACGCCACCGAGGAGGTGGTGGCAGGCGAAGGTCTCATCACCTTCCTGGCTGAGCCCCGCCTGGCGAGTCGGCTCGGGCTTCTGGCCGCTTCACATCAGGAGACCGCGGATCAGCAGGCTGCAGACCCACGGACAATTGAGCGAGACCTGGTCGAACGAGATGTCACGCGAGCGCTCACCTATGTCGAACACATGGACGCCGAGCAGGTTCTGGGGGAGATCCTGGCAGTGGCCCAACAGTGGGGCCTGCTTCCCGCCGGGCCGGACGGCGCCGCGATTCATCACCCTCTGGCCGTCCAGCTTGAAGAGATGTTCCGGTCCCGACGCCTCGAGGACACGTTCTTCGACCTTTCCGGTTCGGGAGTCGTCGGCGTCTTCTCGATCCCCGGTGTCATTCCCTACCGGCTCTCGGTCGAGACCCGAGTCATGGACCGGACGGTCGTCGAGTCACGCCTGGTCGAGGAAAAGGTCGACGGTGTATTCCGTTCCGAACGGATCGAAGAGTACGCCCACGAGGACCATGGCAGCGTCGGCGATGTCTATTCCGGTCAACTGCGAATTCGGAAGGCCGGTGACGGAGACGCTGGAGGATTCACGCCGGCCGGCTCCTACAACACCGGCACGGTCTCGGCCCACGGCACAAGCAGTTCCGTCAAGGACATCAATCGCTTGACCACCAAGTCTGGCCGGATGACCGAATTCACGGAGACGATGATCATCAGGGTGCGGATCTCGCTCGACGTCGGCCCCTGGAACCGCCGCAACGCCGTCAGGCAGGTTCCCGGCCGCCTTCGGTACATCGTGCCGACTGCGCTGACGAAACCAGCGAGCGAGGAGGACGCGCCTCAGATCCTGCCGCCATCCGATCGAGTCCATGGGTCCTTCAACGACGTACTACGCCGCTCGGAGTTCCAAGTACTCACCTTCCGATCAGCCCAAGTCATCGACAGGCTGGTGGGCCCGAACGGGTCTGATCCTGAGACAACCTTGGCGGTCAGTGAGTCGCTCCTGCGGACGCAGGTTGTCAGCTTGTTGTCCGGCGACGGCCTCCAGATCGGCGACAGCAGGGTGCGCCTCATCGTCAACGACGTCCGGCCTGTGCTCGACCCGGAGGGCAGACCGGTCGGGGACAAATTCAAAGCGCGGAAATACACGCAGTCGGCGGACGCACCGACGCAGTCGGCCGGCAAGCACCGCGGCTGGAACGCGAAAGGCACCTTCGACCTGCACAGCGGGCGGCCGACGCCGATCGTGTCCACGGGGGCGGTGGCCAAGTTCGGTGGCTCGGGAGGCCTCGGCCACAATCGGGGCGGCGGGACCGAGGGCGGCAGCGAACTCAGCACGACGATCGAACGCAACGCCGAGAGTACGAAGACCCTGTGGTTCGTCGTCGCCGACGTGACTGTGCAGAAGTTGTCAGCCGGGGGCGACATCGTCGCCGCGGAGGAAAGCCCCAGCGGCCTGACCCTCGTCCACGAGAAGGGGGCGGATGAACTCATAGCCGAGCTCGAGGCCGCGGTACCGCCCGTCCCGGACGCACCTGACCCGGACGCGCCCAGCCCGGACACGCCCAGCCCGGACACGCCCAGCCCGGACGCCTCGGCCCGCAGCTTCTCGATGTTCCCGTTCATGAATGCGTCCACCACGTGGTTCAGCGCGAGTTCCCGGCAGTTCTCGAATCGCACGGGCCGGTCCGTGGAAGAGTTCGAGTTGTCCGTGCTCGACGACAATCCAGCCGCGCCGGTTCAGCCCGCACAGGCGGACAGCGCCTCTGAACACGACTCGCCCCTGCCACCTCCCGCTCCCTCATCGGGCGCAGCGCCTCCACCGGAACAACCCGGCCCGACGGCCGAGGGCACGGAAGCATCCGCGGCCAGCGTTCCGGCATCGTTGCCGGCTCCTGAGAGCGAAGCGCTCCCGGTCGCCGGCCAGGAAGCCTTCCGGCCCGGATACGGAGCGGAAGGACACGTGCGGATCACGCCGTCACGAATCACCGTCCCCCTGCGGGCCGAGGTCGCTTCCCCGCCGGTTCAGCCGGATCCGCAGTCCGCGCCGGAGCATCCGGCAGCACCCGTCCAAGCGGATGACGCGGTCCTGACGAGGTCTCGCCCGGGCACTGCTCGTCGGTCAGACGGGGACGGGACGGGCCTGAGCGGCGTAGCTCACGAAGGCGTCCACGATCTTCCGCCGATGTTCGCCACCGATGGTGTCGATGTAGAAGCCGGGATTGACGACCTCGAACTCGAGTACGATCGGCTGCCCGTCGGCGCGCCGGAAGAAGTCGAACCGGTAGTAGTCACTTCGCAGCCCGAAGCGTGACCGCCAGAACGTGTGCAATTCCTGCCCCAACGCTATTTCCGACGGCTGCGGTTCGTACGGCGTCACCAGGCGGGCCTGCTGGCACGGGATCAGTACGCGACACCCCGGTACCGTGAGGCAAGTTCCTCGAAACCCACCGTGTTGGGGAAGTATGTAGTCGGCGGTGTCGGATAACCCGCTGCAGCGAACTCGAGCAGATAGTCCTTCCGCATGCCGTACCGCATGGTCGTGGGATCGTTCAGCACGCGGCCCGTGAATTTTTCCTGCAATTGCAGCAGGTACCGCGAGATCCTCGCGACCTTCGCCTCGACCGATCCCAGCACCCGCACCACGACGAGCTCGACGCGCGCGTTCAACTGGTCGGCCGGCAGGTCGAGGCGGCTTCCGGCACTCACCGAAAACACACCTCGCAGATGCAGCGGATCAACGTCGTCGTCCTCGAGCACATACCGATAGCAGTCGAACCCGAGCTCCATGAAACGTTTCGTCAGATGATGAGTCTCCTGGCTGTGATTTTCTCTGGCCCAGGCCTGCCGCTCGGCGGACAGCCCGGCATAGAAAGCTGCTTCGGCCCCCGGTACAGCACGTAGTTCACCTTCGACACCTCGTCGCCATGCACGTCCACGAACAGGGCATTCCGGTCAGCGTCCGTCAGGAGGTCCCTGAGCACCGTGAATCCGTCCCGCAGGACGTCGATCTGCGTGTCGGCGCGATGCTCGAATCCCGACCGGACGACGGCGCCCATCCGGTCGAGATCGTACGGTTCGTACCACGCGACGGCGGCCCGCCGGCCCGGGTCCGCTACCCGGAACCGATACTTTCCGTCTTCGTAGGAGGACCCGGCCACGCTCCGGATCCAGGTGGGGCCCCGCTGCACGAACGGCTGATATCCCGGCCAGCCGTTCGTAGAGAGACCGGCCGGCGTTGTCGATGCACACATCGAACGAAGGGGCGTCGTTGTCGAACGAGGCCACGAAGTCGAACCAATGCGCTCAGTGGTCCCGCTCGTGTCGCAATTCGATGTGCAGCGTGTTCTGTTCGGCGTCGAAGCGCGAGAACTCCGCGGACTGACTCTGGAAATCGATCAACATGGTGAGGCGGTACCCGTCTGCCTGTTCGTGTCGTTGGGCCGCATCGAGCGGCACGTCCCGCAATCGCCTGCGGTTCAGAGAGGCGTCGCGCTGTTCGCGCCGGCGGGCACTCGACCGTGGCCCGGGGTCGGATGATGAACGCCCGGTCGGAGAAGTGCTGTCTTTCAGCCCCGGCGCGAAGGGCTCGGCGGGGAGGGGAGCCCGGCGATCGGACTCCTCTCCCCCGTCCGCGACGGTGCTCAGCCGATCCTGATCAGCTGTGCTTCGGTGCTGCTGCGGTTGTCGGGGCTGACGACCATCCAGCCCAGCGTCTCGGTCCGCGCGAACTCGCCCCTGTTCAGGATGACCGTTGTCCGCGCTGTCGCCCCAGGAGCGACGGTGGTGACCATGCCGGTGCTCAGCGCCGGAGCGAAGGCGTTGAACGTCGCCACCCCGGCGGTCTCGTCGGGGACAGCGGCCGAGGAGGTGATGTCGATGCTCTCGACGTGGTAGGTCAGCTTCGGGTCGGACGTCGAGAGACAGGGCGAGCCGTCCTGGCAGAGCTGGGCGATCCGCACCGGCAAGACCAGGGTCGAGCTGTCGGTCGACACCTCGGTGAACGACTCGACCGATGCGGCGCCGGAACGCAGATCGACGACGAGCGTGGCCGCCTGGCCGCTCGGGACGCCGGCGGTGGCCAGGCCGAAGTCGGCCGACACGACCACGTAGTCGTCCTTCTTGTCGGCGTTGACGTCGATGAGGACGTCGAATTCGTACGCTGCGGCGTTGGACAGACGTGCATGGGTCTGGACCGCGAAGGCGATGCTGTTGTCGGCAGGCCGTGCCTGCACACCGGCCGCCTTCAGGTCCACCGCCCCGGCCGTGCCCTCCTTCGGGTCGCTCAGGCCCCAGGCGTACCAGTCCGCGCGCCCGCCGGCCACACCACCCCGGTTGGTCACCGTGGCCGAGGTCCTACCCGTGCGCTTCAGTGCTCCGATGTCGACCTTGGTGCTGACCTTGGAGACCGCCTGCGGGACGAAGTAGTACGGCACCCGCAGCGCGACGCCGGCGTTGGCCCCGCCGACCGGGGTGAACGTGACCAGGCCGGAGACGTCGCGGAACTCGGCCGAGTCGCCGGCGGTGGGCGCCGGCACCCTCAGCGTGACGTCCACCTTGGCTTCGCCGCGCGGCGGCACGGTGACCTTCCTTTTGTTCAGCGCGACCTGGTGCTTGCGGCCGGCAGGCCGGGTCGCCGAAACGGTGAAGGTCGCCGGGACCGGGCCGAAGTTCTTCACCCGTACGGTCTTGCGCTGGGTGTAGTTCTTGTCGAGCTCGGCGAAGCCGTAGTTCAGCGTGGCCGTGCCCGGGTCGCCGAGGGCCACGGCCCGCGTCGCCGCGGCCGCCTGCACCTGGACCAGACCGGCGCCGTTGCTGCGCGTGAGGTACCCCTGGACCTTGGCCGCATCCGCCGTGTTGACCAGCGCGGCCTTCCAGTACTCGACCTTGCGCCAGTCCGGGTGCGCCTGCCTCACCAGAGCGGCCGCGCCCGCTGTGTGCGGGGAGGACATCGAGGTTCCCGAGGCGTAAAGCGCTCCGTTACCGCTTCCGGACAGCGCCGAGGAGATGCTGACGCCGGGCGCCGTGACGTCAGGCTTGAGCCAGCTGTCGCCGACCCGCGCGCCCGCGGACGAGAACGAGGCAGTACCCAGGTAGCCCGGGTTGGTCAGCTGTTCGGCGGTCAGGGTGGCCCTGGAACCGTCGGCGGCCTGCAGCGCGCCGGCCGCTGTCGAGGGCACGCCCAGGAACGGGATCGTGACCGTCACGGGCTCGTTCGTGTCCGCGTTCTCGGTGATCGGGCCCTCGTACGGCGGGAAGTCCGCAGTTGTGTTGACCTGAACGACCGCAGCGGCACCGGCCTCCTGACCGTAGACGGCCTTGGCGGTGCGCGCACACACGCCGCGGGAGACGACCGCGATGACCCCTTCGACGCCCGCCTGCTGGAACTCGGCGGTGCTGCAGCCCAGGCCGATACCGCCGGCTCCGTTGCCCACGACCTTGACCGGCAGCGAGGTGCCGCTGGTGAAGGCGGCTCCGTTGAGCACGACGGCCTCGAGCTCGTTGCCGGCGCCGAGGGCCAGCCGGGCACCCGGCAGTGCGGCGACCGGGTCGCTGGCCGCGACGCTGATCGCACGGGTGCTCGAGGCCGGGGATCCGGTGATGTACGGGCTCGGCCCGGAGTTGCCGGACGACGCGACGACGATCACGCCGGCCTTGGCCGCATTGTCCGCAGCCTCGGCCTCGGGTGTGTCGGACACACCGAAGCCGGCGCCGAGCGACATGTTGATGACGTCGATGTCGTTGGCGACGGACCACTCGATCGCGTCGACGACGAGGTCGGTGCTGCCCTCACAGCCGAAGACCCGCACGGCGTACAGGTCGGCCTTGGGCGCGGCGCCCGGGCCGACGGTCCAGGAACGGCCGGAGATGGTCCTGGCGTCGTACCCGCCGGTGTAGGTCTTGCCGTCGGCGGTCACACCGAAGCCGGCCGTGGTGCCGGCGACGTGGGTGCCGTGCCCCTGACAGTCCAGCGGGTTGCTGTCCGGGACGGGAACCGGCTGGTAGTCGGGGCCGGCCGGATCGGGTTGGTAGCTGTCACCGGCGAGGTCGATGCCGCCCTTGATCTTCGGCGCGCGCGGGCCGAACAGCGCCGGGTCGGCGAGCTCGGCCGAGGTGGCGTGGGCCTTCTCGTACGCCGCCTCGGTGCCCGGCCCGCCGAAGTCGGCGTGGGTGTAGTCGATGCCGCTGTCGATGATGGCGACCTTGATGCCTTCGCCGTGCAGCTTGCCCGGTGCCGACCACGCCTGCGGGGCCCCGATCAGCGGCACACCGTTGGTGTTGTCCCGCTGCAGCGACCGGAGGGTCCGCACGCCGATGACGCCCGGCTCCTGCGCGAGCTGCCGGGCCCGATCGGCGCCGATGCGAACCTTCACGCCGTTGTAAGCCTGCTGATAAGTGCCGAGCACGGTGCCGCCGAGCTCGCGGACGCGCTGTTCGACGGGTGCCTGCGCCCGGTCGAGGCTGTCGCGTTTCTGCTTCCGCTGCGCGTTGTTCAGGGGCGTATCGGCCGCGGCCACCGCCAACGGCTCGGCCGCCAGCTGAACCATCACCGTCACCGGCTCATCGGTCACGCCGGCCGGCAGGTTGACCACCTTGGAACCGGGGGGAACCGGTCGGGTGTCGTGTCCGCCGCCCGGCGCGGCGCCCGCCGCCGGCGTCGCGCCGGCCAACCCCACCGCTGTCAGCACCAGCACGGCGCCCGCCGCGCCCACCCTGGATCTCTTCAGCCGCACTGGCCCTGCCTTCCCTCGTTCGAGTCCGCATCGGGGCGGAACTCCGTTGTGAGGGAGGACGACCGGAGGAACCAGAAGGTCATCGATATGATCCGGATCACAAACCCGACAGTCCACTGTGGCTCCGGCCGGGCCGCTTCCGTTCCGCGGCAGAAGTCTCAGAACGAAGAAGCGGCGCAACCGTCGGGGTTGCCCGTGTCGTAGCCGCGCCTGAAGCTTTGCTGGCGCTGCTCGGCCGTGCCGTGCGTGAACTCCTTTGGGTTGACCGGGTTGCCGGCGCGCTCCTGAAGCGTGTCGTCGCCGATCTGACCGGCTGCCTGAACGCCCTCCTGAATATCCTGCTCGGTCAGGCTCTTGAAGATCTTCTGGCCCTTGGCGTCGGTCGTCCCGGTGGCTGCTTTCGCCCACACCCCGGCGAAGCAGTCGGCCTGCAGCTCGAGCTTCACCGACAGCGCGTTCTCCGAGATGTCACTGTTCTGGGCCTGGCTGATCTCGCCTTCCTGGCCGGTGAGCTCCTGAATGTGGTGGCCGTACTCGTGAGCCAGCACATAGGGCTGCGCGAACTCGCCGGGGGCACCCAGGTCGCGGGCCAGCACCTCGTAGAAGGTGAAATCGATGTAGATCTGCTTGTCGGTGGGGCAGTAGAACGGCCCGACCCCGGAGTCGGCGGTGCCACAGCGCGTGTCGACACGCTCCGAGAAGATCACGGTTTTGGTCTGCCGATAGTCCTGGTCAAAGTACTCCGGCATGGCCTCGCGCCAGTACGCCTGGATCGAGTTGACGTAGAGCACGTTGCGACATTCCAGCTTCTGGATGGCGCCGTCCTGCGAGCACGCCTGCTGGATATCGGCGGCACCAACGCCGCCGTGGCCTTCACCGCTGTCGGAGAATCCCAGATAGACGCCGACGGCAACGACGATGATCGTGATGATGACGCCGACCAGGCCGCCGCCGCCGACCGGCCCGCTGACGACGCGGCGACGGCTCCGGACTCCGCGTCGGTCCTCAACCTGTCTGGTGTCGATCTCGGCGTTCTCGTTCAGTTCCATTTCGTCCTCGCGGAGTTCGGGGCGGTAGCAATTTCCGATGCCCGAGCCATCTTTTCGCCGGCACGGCGGCGAACCGCGCCGATCCTGCCACGCTGTCCGCGAGACGCCACGTTGGCCGCGGCAACAAAATCAAGGTGCTCGGGCAACAATTTCGCGAGGCGAAGCGTTCGGTCGCCGCACGGCTTCGTAACCGCAATTCCACGCCGGGCAAGAATCGGGCACGAGTCGGCAGTCCCGATGTCCCACGTCGAATTCCGAGCGGGCACTTCGCGCGCCTTCCCCCGGTGCCGCCGCCTCGTCGTCCGGACACCAACATGGCCGCGAGCCCAAGCCGCGGCTGAACTTTCTCGTTCCTCACCCGTTCGAGATGTCGTGACCTCCACTGCCGACTTCGGCCATCAGGATCAGCCGCAATACCTGCGCGACTACCTGGCCACCGCGGCCGCCTCGCCCGACATCGTCCGCGTGCGGGCCACTGGT
>NZ_JAMYJR010000037.1 GCF_024137025.1 Paractinoplanes aksuensis | reverse complement strand
GAACGCGGCTTCGCCATCCTGACCGGCCGCTGGAAAACGCTGCGACACGCCACCACCAGCCCCAGCCGAATCGGCGATATCGTCGCCGCAGCTCTCCACCTCATCCACTTCGAATACCGATATCTGTACGCCAGTCGCTGAGATCACCTCACTGGGCGTACGCAACCAAGCAGCCCCGTGGCTCGAGTTGCAGCCGCCGCCGGGCACGGCCACTCCGCCCGACACGCTCATGTCCGGGGCGAACGAGTCGCTGGGATCGTCCCAGTCGAAGCTCCAGGCGTCGCCCGGTCATCACAAAATAACGAAATGCCCCTTCCGCCAGGCTCGTTGACCGAGCCCACTGGGGCCGACAGGCCCCGTCACGAGGCTTCCAGTTCGGCGTGGCAGCGACCACCGGCGTCGGCGCCCCAAAAGACAAGAACAAGGCAGGCCGTCGTACGGCATAAGGCATTCATCCGGTTCGAAATACTGGCATCGGGGAAACTCCGGAAGCGCGGCCCCACCAGGCCGCCCTTCCGGAGTTTGAACCTACTATCCGTTCATCAGCTTGAGCATCTGTTGGATCTCGCCCTGGCGGGACTGCTTGACGCGTTCGGCGAACTTCTTGGTTTCCTCGTTCTTGCCGCCGGTCAGGGCGATCTTCGACATCTCCATGGCCTGGTGTTGGTGGGCCAGGAAGAGGTTCAGGAATGCGGTGTCGAAGTTGGCTGCCTTGACCGTGGTCAGGGCCTTGATCTCCGCCTCGCCGGTGCCGGGTAGGCCGCCGTGGTCGGCGTGGAGGCTGGGGGCCTGGTCGACTTTGGTGTCGGCGCCCCAGCCGGTGAGCCAGGACTCGATCATGGCCAGCTCGTCCTTCTCGGTCGCCTGGATGGCTTGGGCCAGGGTTTTGAGCTCGGGGTTCTTGGCCCGTGAGGCGGCCGTCGTGGTCATCTGCAGGCCCTGTTTCTGGTGGTAGGCCAGCATTTGCAGGAACATGATGTCGGTGTCGTTGTGTTCGTCGCCGGCCTTGATTTCGGCTACGGCTACCTTCTCGGTGGTGGTCGGCGGCGCCTCTTTGGCTGTGCCGCAGGCTCCCAGCAGGAAGGGGGCTACCAGGGCGGCGGCGATCAGGGTGCGCTTCACAGCGGCAGCCACAGGGCGAGGGTGTAGATCGAGGGCTCCCAGCTGTTGATCGCGGTGTGGCCCTGGCGGCACTGGAACTTCTTGCCGTTGAAGGTCACCACGTCGCCGGTCTTGTAGGTCGCGCCCGCGGCCCACGAACCGCCGGCGGCCGGCGGGGGTGCGGTGGGCGGCTTAGTAGCGGCCGGCGGGGTCGTCGGGGCAGCCGTCGGCGGAGTGGTGGGCGCCTTCGTGGGCGGCGTGGTAGCCGGCGGCTGTGTCGCGCCGCCACCATTAGAGCCGCCGCCATTAGAGCCGCCGCCGGTGGAGCCGCCGATGTTCAGGTCCACGCAGTTGTAGAAGGCCATCGGGGTGTCGGCGATGTTCCACACGGCCAGCACCGTCTGGCGGCCGGGGAACCTGCTCAGGTTGACCTTGTGGTTGACCACCGCGTCGGGCTGGGCGCCGCCGTCGTCGAAGGAGGCGACCTTGGTGTTGCCGATGAAGTATTCCCAGGTCGTGGTCTTGTGGCGGGCGGTCAGGACCCAGCTGAAGTCGACCGTGGAGCCGACCGACTTGGCCGGCCAGTTGCGGGACTCGTCGGCCAGCTGGGCGAAACCGGGCACGTCGCCGTTGCACGACTTGAGGCCCTTCTTGGCCTCGACGCTCTGCGGCTCGAACTGGATGGGACCGCAGTCCTTGACGTCACCGGAGGCGCACAGCGCCTGGCGGCTGGGCGGGGACGACACGTAGCCGTGAGCCATGGCCGGTGAGGCGACCGCCAGTGTCGCGCCCGCTGTCATGCCGAGGGCCATCAGGGGATAGGCGATCTTCCTGCGCATGTCGTTCTCCGTACTGTCTCGTCGCGGCAGTTACGGCGCAGAAGCTACGGAGAGTTTCCATAACGGAGCCTTAAAGGGCCCGAAAACAATCATGAAACCGTACGGCGGACGCGGCGGGAGCGGGCGGCCGGCGCTTGCAGATAGATGCCGACCCGGGCGCCGCCGAGCGGGCTGCGGTCGATCACCATCTGGCCGCCGACCATCTCCGCCGCGCGGCGGACGATGTCCAGCCCCAGCCCGGTCGAGCCGGCCCCGCTCACTCCACGCTGGACGGACAGCGCCGGATTGTCGATGCCGGGGCCGGCGTCGTCGACCAGCAGCCCGGCCGGCGAGACGGTGACCCGGAAGGCGACGCGTTCGGGGGTGTGCGAGAAGACGTTGCCGAGCATGGCGTCGACCACCCCGATCAACTCGCTGCGAGGTACGGCCACCATCACTGGTTCGTCACCGCCGACGACCTGCCACGGTCGTTCCTGGTCCTCGGCCAGCACCGACCAGAACGCGAGCCGGTCGGCCAGGACCTCGACCAGATCGGTCATCTCCTGGCCACGGGCCTGCACGCCGAGCCGCGCCCCCTTGATGATCGCCTCGAGCTCCTCGTCGAGCAGGTCACAGGCCTGCCGCATGCGCTCGCCGATCGGGCCCGGCGGCATCGCCTCGGCATCCAGCCGCAGCGCGGTCAGCGGCGTACGCAATCGGTGGGACAGGTCGGCGGCGAGCTCGCGTTCGCGGTCGAGCAGGCTCTTCAGGTCGTCGGCCATGGTGTTGAAGGCGTTCGCGGCGTCGCGCAGTTCGCGGGGGCCGTCGGGGGTGACGCGGGTGTCGAGTTCGCCGCTGCCCAGTCGGCGGGCCGAGCCGGACAGTTCGCGGGTGGCCCGGACCAGGCGGCTGCCGAGCCGGTCGGCCAGCAGCGTCGAACCCGCGACCAGCACGATCGCCAAGCCGCCGAGCACGAACCAGGCCGCCCACACGCCCCGCGTCAGTTCGGCGTCGGGCACGAAGACCTCGACCACGACCGTACGACCGTCGGTGAGCACCGTGGGCTGCAGATACACCATCCCGTCGGCGACCGGGGCGAGCGCCGAGCGGCGGTCCTCGGCGGCCACGGCGATCTGCGCGTCCGACGTGTGCGAGACACCGATCGCCTCGACGTCGGGCAGGTGGACGGCGAGCCGGCTCTCACTGCCGGCAGTCGTGCTGGCCACGGCGTTGGTCAACAGGGTCGGGTCGGCGTCGACGCCCAGCACGGTCACGAGCGAGGTGGCCTGCTGGCGGGCGTCGCTCACGGCCCGGTCGTACGCGATCTGGCGGGTCGCCACGGCCAGCGGCACCAGGAAGGCGAGCGCGACCATCGAGGTGATGGCGAGCGCGAGCCGATTGAGGGTCCATCTCATCGGGGATCGACCATCATGACCCCGACCCCGCGTACGGTGTGCAGGAAGCGCGGCTGCGCAGCCGTCTCCCCGAGCTTGCGCCGCAGCCACGAGATGTGCACGTCGATGGTCTGTTCCTCGCCGATGCGGGCCTGGTTCCACACCTCGTTCATCAGCTCGCGCCGGCTGATCACCTGACCCACCCGCTCGGCCAGATAGGCCAGCACATCGAATTCGCGGCGGGTCAGCTGCAACGGCTCACCGCGCAGCTCGGCCCGGCGCTGGCGCGGGCTGATCACCAGGTCGCCGACCGTGATCGCGCTGGGCGCCTCGTTGGTCGTGGCCCGGGCCCGGCGCAGCACCGCCGAGATGCGGGCCAGGATGTGCCCGCCCGAGAACGGCTTGGTCACGTAGTCGTCGGCGCCCGCGCTGAGCAGGCTGATGATGTCGGCCTCGGAGCGGCGCGCGGTGGCCACGATGACCGGCACGTCGGACACCGAGCGCATCATCCGCAGCGCGTCGGTGCCGTCGATGTCGGGCAGCCCGAGATCGAGAATGACCAGGTCGGGACGCTCGTCGGTGACAATTTTGAGGGCCTCGGCGGCCCGGCCCACGGGGCGCACGACATGGCCCGCATCGGTCAGCGCCCGGGACAGCGCCGCCGTGATGATGCGGTCGTCCTCGACCAGCAGGATCATCGCCATGGCGTACACCATAGGTGGAGGTGAGACGATGTCATCGTGCGATCTTCCCGGTGGGCGCCGATCGCGGGGTGGTGTGCCGCCACCGCGACGAGCATTGTGCTGGCCTCGGTAGCCCTGCTGCCGGTGTTGCGGACGTCGTCGCCCGAGGACGCCGCGCTGGCTCAACTGCCCGCGGCCGACTCCACCAGCTTCCCGGCGCCGTTGCCCAGCGTGAGCGCTCCGCGGACACCGAACGTGACACCGACGAGCAAGAAGCCGCCGAAGGTCACCACGAAGCCGACCACCACGCCGCCCCGCGAGACCGAGCCGACTACGGCGGCCACCGCACCCGAACCGCCAGTGACCACTACGACGCCGCCGACTACGACCGAGGACGGCTGGACCGTGACCACGGCCGCGGACGGCACCCGGACCTACGTACGGTCGTTTCGGGTCGAAGGGGGTCAGGCCGTGATCAAGATGACCTCGGACGGCGTGGTGTCACTCGTGACCGCGACCCCGGCCGACGGCTGGTCGGTGCAGAAGGTGCAGGACTCGCCGGACAACATGGCGGTCTACTTCAACGAGACCCAGCACAGCTTCATCATTCACGCGACCTGGTTCAACGATCGGCCGTTCGTCCAGGTGAGCGAGGTCGGATCCTGATTACCCGACAAATCGGCGGGTAATTGAGTTCCCGAGGAAGGGAGCTCAGGGATGACGACGCACACCGAGCAGCAGCCGGTCGGCCAGCTGGTCAGCCAGCTGAGTGAACAGATGTCGACGCTGGTGCGGGACGAGCTGACGCTCGCCCGGATGGAGATGGTCGAGAAGGGCAAGCGCGCTGGCGCCGGGGCGGGCCTGCTCGGCGGGGCGGGTGTTATCGCCATGTACGGGCTCGGTGCCCTGTTCGTGACGATCGGGGCGCTGCTGGCGCTGGTCCTGCCGGTCTGGGCGGCCGCGCTGATCGTGACCGTTCTGCTGTTCGCCGTGGCCGGGGTGGCCGCGCTGATCGGCAAGAACCAGGTCAAGAAGGCCGTGCCGCCGGAGCCCGAGGAGGCCATGGCGAGCGGCAAGCGCGATGTGGAGACCGTGAAGACGGCGATCCGGGAGGGGCGGCACGCATGAGTGAGACCAGGTCGCGCGACGAGATTCGCGCCGAGATCACTGAGACCCGGGCCGAGCTCGCCGACACGGCGTCGGCCCTGGCCGCCAAGGCGGACGTGAAAGCCCAGGTCAAGAACGCGGTAGCGGACAAGAAGGAGGCCGCCGCGGAGAAGGCGGCGCAGGTGAAACAGGCCGCCGCGGAAAAGACCGAGCAGGTCAAGGCGGTCGCCGCCGAGAAGGCCGAGCAGGTCAAGACGGTCGCGGCGGAGAAGGCGGAACAGGCCAAAGACGGCCTGGCCCACGTCAAGCAGTCGACCGCGCAGCACACGGCCCGCTTGGCCGAGACTGCGGCCGGCGCCACGGACCAGTTCGTGGGCCGCACCGACGCCGACGGCGTGGTCCGGGAGCGGCGCCCGTTGCCGCTGGCCGTGGCCGGAGCGATCGTCGTGGCCGCGGCCGCGGTGGTGACGGTTCTGGTGCGACGCCGCCGCTAGTCGAGGATCAGGAAACGGCGTCCGGCGGGAAGTGCTCGAGCAGCGCTTCCTCCAGGACGCCGTTCAGCATCCGGACGTACGTTCCCGTCAAGTGGAACCGGTTGCGATAGACCAGTACGTTGCCGATCACCGGCATGCACACGCCGGTACACAGCCACGGCAGCACCGACACGTACCCCGCGCCGGTTGACTTGGCCGCGCCCGCTTCGGCCGCGTTCCAGGTGCGCGCGGTGGCCGCGGTGCGCGTGGTCGAGCAGGCCGCGACGTCGGCCCGGTGGACGGCGAGGCACTGCGGCGGGCTCTGCTCCAGCACCGGCGTGTCACCGAGCACCACGACCTGCCGGGCCAACCCCTTCAACGTACGCAGGGTGTGGGTGAGCCCGTCCTGCCAATCACCCGGCGTGATCAGTTGACCCGGGCCCCGCTTCTGCGAGTAGCTCTCGTTCGTCACGATCAGCAGTTCCGGCTTGATGGCCGCTATCCGCCCGGTCACGAACGTCCGGAACTGGTCGCACTCGGCGAACGGCCGCTGCTCCCGCTGGTTCCAGAACGTGATGTTCAGCGTGGGGCAGGCCGGCTTGCCGAACACCTGCACCCGCCAGTCCCGCCGCTCGGCGATCTCGCTCATCGCCGGCACCCACATCCCCGCGTGCGAGTCGCCGTAGAGCACGACGTCGGTCGCACTGGCCCGGTCGCCCAGGACGCACGGTTCGATCCGGACCGCCCGCGGCCCGGCCTCGCACCGCTCGTTGTCGAAGCCGAGGTCCCCGGTCGCGGTGGCCAGCGACGGCGTCAGGTCGACGGGCAGCGTCCGCCGTTTCGCGGCTTCACCGACCGCGTCGAGCACTACTTCAAGGCTGATCCGTGGGGCGGGCGGGGCGAGCACGCGCGGGGGCGGCGGGATCGCGGTCGTGCAACTGGTGATCACGGCCAGCAGCACGACCAGTGACGTGAGACGAATCGAGCGGCCGGCCATGCAGGGCTCCCAGTCGAGGTCGGTACTCGGCGCCGTTCCGGGGGTCGGCCGCGGGCGAGGTGGAGGTCTGCCACCGGGCGACCGCGAGCGGGGCCACGATCAGCCAGGCGGCCAGGGACAGGCTGAGCACGTAGGAGCGGCGCAGGTGGGCGCTGCGCCGGATCGGGTTCTCGAGGCAGACGTACGTGATCACGGCGAGCCCGAGGGCGGCCGCGACCAGCAGCGCCCGGCTGGGGGCGGGCAGCGGTCCGCCGTACGCCTGCCCGGCGATCACCAGCACCGGCCAGTGCCACAGACCGAACGAGTACGACAGTCGCCCCAGCGCGACCAGCGGCTTCCGGCCGAGCACGGAGTCGCCCCGCCCGGCCAGCACGAGCACGGCCCCCAGGACGGGCAGCACGGCGGCGTACTTGGAGGGTGTGGCGGCGTCGAAGCTGAGCGCGGCCACCACGATCAGGGCCAGCCCGGTCCCGGCCATCGCCGTGGCGACCCGCGACGGGATCCGGTCGAGCCGGGTCGCGACCAGCGCGAGCAGGCTCCCGACGCCGAGCTCCCAGCCCCGCGTGGCCGGCGAGAACGACCCCGACGACAAGATCGTGTACGCCAGGGAGGCGACCACCGCGGCAGCCAGCCACCAGCCGATCGCCCAGCGGAAACCGAGCCAGAGCAGCACCACGACCGCAGCCGGCCACACGAGGGAGAACTGGGCCAGGACGGCCAGCGACCAGAAGTGCTGGACCGGCGAGAAGCCGTCGGCGGTGAGGTGGAAGTTCCCGGCGAACAGGGCCGACCAGACGACGTCCTCGGCGATCTCGTCGCCCCGTCGGTAGCCGAGCCAGTGATAGCCGGCCAGCAGCGTCGCCACCAGCACGACGGCCGCCGCGGGCAGCAGGCGCCGGGCCCGCCGGGCGTAGAAGCCGATCAGCGACAGGTCACCGGTCCGGCCGATCTCGCGCAGCATCAGCGCGGTGAGCAGGAAACCGGAGACGACGAAGAACACATCCACGCCGACGTAGCCGCCGGCCAGGCCGGGGACGCCCGCGTGGCACAGGACGACCAGCACGACGGCGACCGCGCGCAGGCCCTCGACGTCGGGCCGGAAGCGGATCGGCGCGCCGGCGGCCGCGGGGGCCGCCGGCCGGCGAGTTGTCGTCTCGGTCATCGCGCACACGCTAAAGCGCACGAAACCCGACTAAACGGTATTCAGGGCGGAAACAGCCCGTTGCGGCAGAGCTTCGGCCGTTCCGCCCCGGCGACCTACGCCATCTGGTACGTGCAGCCGCTGGACGGACCCTCCGAGAACGCGATGACGGCGTCGAGCCGGTCGCGGGCCGCCGTGAGCTGGGCGATCTGGGTGTTGATGCGGTCGCGCTCGGAGGCCAGCAGCGCCCGCGACTCCGGGGTGTTGACCTTGGCGTCGACGCAGGGCAGCAGGTCAGCGACGGTACGGCTGGTGAGCCCGGCCGCGTACAGATGCTGGATCAGCTGCACCCGGTCGACGGCCGGCTCACCGTAGTGCCGCTGGCCGCTCGCGCTGCGCTCGGCCGTGAGCAGGCCCTGCTCCTCGTAGTAGCGCAGCGCGCGCACACTCACACCGGCCCGGTCCGACAGCTCGCCGATCCGCATGATCTCCCCCTGACGTCAGCGTCAGGTCCGAGCGTACGCGCGGACGTCCGCCACCGACCACCAGCTGCCGGCGGCCGTCGTCAGCGTGATGCGGACCTGGCGCACGGACCGGCCCTTCAGATCACCCTCGGTGAGCTGGCCGGTCGTCGTGCTCGCTACGGGCCACCAGCGCTTGCCGTCAGCCGATGCGGTGATCGCGTAGCCGCGCGGGAAGTCGCCGAGGTCAGCCCCGGTATCGAAGACGATCCGCCCGACGGACCGGGTGCGGCCCAGGTCGACCTGCAGGAACTGGCCCGGCTGGTGGGCCGCGCCGGTGGTCCAGCGGGAGCTCGCGTCGTCGTCGACGGCCAGGGCCGCGTCCGTCGCCGGGCTCGCGGTCGCTGTCCAGCCGGTCGGTGCGATCGGCCGGTCGTTCGAGTGTCCACGCCAGACAAATGTGGCCAAGGCCCCGCCGGGCAGCGTGTATTCGAACGTACGGCCGCCGTACTGCACCGCGAAGGCCTGCGGGTTGTCGTTCTCGTTGTGCGCGACCAGCACCGTGCTGCCATCCGGATTGACGAAGGCGACGTCCATGACGCGGCCGTTCCAGCCGGTCGTGCCGAAAGAAGTGCTTGCTACCCGTACGGCACCCGGCCGCACGAAGCGGGCCAGGTGACCCAACGTGTAGTACTCGGCGTTACGAGCCACCGCGCCGCCGGCACCGACCGTCACCACGCCGGTGCACGTGCCGCAGCCACCGTTGTGCGGCCCGTTGGTCTCGTCCAGGGCCAGGTTCCAGTTGATCA
Organism: Paractinoplanes aksuensis; assembly: GCF_024137025.1. GTDB lineage: Bacteria > Actinomycetota > Actinomycetes > Mycobacteriales > Micromonosporaceae > Actinoplanes > Actinoplanes aksuensis. Next base: position 155,604 of record NZ_JAMYJR010000037.1, on the reverse strand, counting down.
CCGTCTTGGCCCAGTTCCGGGTGTTGCCGATGATCAGGTTGCGGGCGTGCCACTTGAGCGTGTCCGAGAACGTGTTGTCGGGATCGCTCGACTGGCTGCCCGAACACTCGGTGAAGTAGATGTCCTTAGCCGGGAACTCGTTGTGCAGCCGCGTCATCGCGCTCGGGTCGCCGTAGTAGCAGTGGTACGCCGTACCCGCGATCCAGCGCGCGGCCCGGGTCCGCAGCAGCTCCTGCGGGTAGTGATCGATGTCGGCCACCGAGTCGGGCGGGGTGCCGGCGGCGTCGTTCGGATGCTCCGACCAGTTGTGGTCGTACCCGAGGATCTTGGTCTTCTCACCCGCCGCCCGCAGCATCGGCCCGAGCCGCTCGATCACCTCGGCCGCCTGCCACGAGGGCAGATCCATGCCCGGATACCCGGCCGGGGCGCGGTTCTGGGGCTCGTTCTGGATGGTCAGGGTGTCGATCGGGACACCCTCCCACCGGTACGCCTGCACGAACTTGACCAGGTAGGCCGCGTACGCCCGATAGATCGCCGGCGAATCGATCAGCCGGCCCCCGATCAACGAGCCGTTCGTCTTCATCCAGGCCGGGGGACTCCACGGGGTGGCCATGACCCGCAGCTCCGGGTTGAGGCGGCGGGCCTGGCGCAGCAACGGCAGGATCTGGACGCGGTCGTGCCCGATGCTGAACCGCCGCAGCGCGAAGTCGGTCTGGCCGGCGGGCACGTCGTCGTACGTGTAGGCCGGGCCGTCGGTGAAGTCGGAGGCACCGATCGGCTGGCGCAGGTAGTTGATCCGGTTGTCGCGGAACAGCGACTCCATGACCGCGGTGCGGGCGCCCGGGTCGAGGCGGTAGAGCACGGACGCCGACGAGTCGGTGATCGAGGCGCCGAAGCCGGCCATCGTCTGGAAGCGGCGGTTCGGGTCGACGACCACGGTCGGGGCGCTCGATCCGGCCGTCTTGAAGGTGACCCGGCCGCTGTCGGCCAAGCGGCTCGCGCCGTCCGGGGTGGTGATCCAGACGCGGGCGGTGCTGGTTTCGTGGGCGGCCGCGGGTATCGGCGCAGCCAGGACGGTGGTGGCGACCGCCACCAGGACGGTTCCGAAGCGGGCCACGGGTATCTCCCCATGTAACAGACGGAAACGTTTCTGATACAGACAGGTAAGCGCGCCGGTCGATGGGTGTCAATGTCTAAGCTGGCGTGATGAGACAAGGGCCGACCGTCCGGGATATCGCGGCCCAGGCCGGAGTCTCCATCGCCACCGTCTCGCGGGTGCTCAACGACCAGGAGCACGTCGCCCCCGGCACCCGCGAACTCGTGCAGCAGGCCATCGACGAACTCGGCGGCCGGGCCCCGCGCCGCCGCCCGAGCCGGGCCGGGGCGGTCTTCGTCCGCTGCCCGTACCTGCTCACCGACTACTTCGGACTGATCGTGTCGTCGATCGCCGAGACGCTCGACCTGCACGGCCTGCAACTCGTGCTGAACGCCGGCGAGGCCGCGCAAGAGACACCGGTGCTGCCCACGCTGCCGACCCGGACGGGCATCGCCGGCGCCATCGTGGTGCTGCCGCCCGAACCCGCCGCCGATCTGGTCGCGCTGCAGGCCACCGGCTTCCCGCTGGTCGTCGTCGACCCGCGCGAGGACGTGCCCCGCGACATCGCCGCGGTGTCGGCGGCCCACTTCGCGGGCGCCCGCAGCCTCACCGCCCACCTGACCGGCCTCGGCCACCGCCGGATCGGTTTGCTCGCCGGCCCGGACAACTGGCTGGCCAGCGCGGCCCGGCGGGCCGGACACGTCTCGGCCCTGGCCGACGCCGGCGTGCTGCTCGAATCCCGGCTCGCGATCTCCGGCGAACCCACCGTCCGATTCGGATTCCGCGCCGCCCAGCGCCTGCTCGAGCTGCGCGACCGCCCGACGGCGCTGGTCTGCTTCAACGACAAGGTGGCCTCGGGGGCGCTGGCCGCGGCCGTGCAGATGGGGCTGCGCGTACCCGACGACGTGTCGATCGGCGGCTTCGACGACATCGACCTGGCCCAGGCCACCCGCCCGATGCTGACAACAGTGCGCCAGCCCCTGGGCGAGATGGGCCGCATAGCCGTCGGCCTGCTGGTTCGCATCCTGGACCGCCACCGCCTGGACGCCCTGCACGTCGAACTGGCCACCGAACTGATAGTCCGCAGCTCAACCGGCCCCGCGCCGCATTAGCCATACCCCGCCCGCCCTTGGGGGCCGACCCCGATCCAGTTTATCGAGAAATGGCGGCCGCCTGAGCCGTTGTCCACAGGAGCCGGAGTTATCCACAGGCTGGTCAGGGGCGTTGCTGATGGCGCGGGGGTCCGAGATGGCGGCCCCTGGTCGAGGCGAGCGGGTCAGGGGCGTTGCTGGTGGCGGGGTGGGTCGGAGATCGCGCCCCAGGTGGGGGTGGGCTGGTCGGCGGCGGCCAGGGGCTGGGGTTGCGACACGGTGACCTGGCTGGGGTGGCGGGTCGCGGGGATGACGGCCTCGGCCGGGTCGGGTAGAGGCTCGTGGGCGACCGGCGTCATGGACACGCGTGGGAGGGTGACGATGGCCGGGTCGACCTCGACAGCCTGAACCACGGAGCCCCGGCCCTCGTTCTTCACGAGGATCAGGGCGTACTCGGGAAGGTCCTGCAGGACGCGCGGCTCGAGCACGTATTCGTAGACGCGCTGCTCCGATGAGGCCTCGCTCCAGTTGGTGCCCTGGGCCGTCGACTCGGTCTGGCTCCAGTTGCGGGTCTTGCTCCAGTTGGTGCTGGTGTAGCGGCGCAGGCCGTGGCGGGAGGCGCGTTCGCCCTTGGAGCCGCCTTTCGTCTCGGACTCGCCGACCGTGTCGGCCACGGTGTGGGTCTCTTCGCCGCCCAGCGTGCGGGTCAACTGGCTCAGCACGAACTTGTGGCCCCGGCCGACGAACTCGGCCGCCTGCGCCGCCTCCTGGTGGTTGCCCAGGCGCATCAGGGCGACCTCGCCGCCGCCGATGGTTCGCAGCGACTCGGCCCGCAGGTGCGAGAAGAACAGCACCAGCCGGATGCCGCGACGTTCGCACAGGGTGCTGAGGCGTTCGATCGCGCGGTGGTCGATCTCGTCGGCGCCGAGCAGCACGAGCGAACCGATCGGGGTCGCCTCGTGGCGCACCTGGTGGCCCAGCCACTGCACCAGCAGGTCTTTGAGCAGTTCGTGCTGGGCCCGGCCGCTGCCCCCCTCGGCCACCAGGCAGGTCAGGTCGGCCGGGGGCGTGGTGGCGGGGTCGCTGCCCATGGACTCGAGCGGGTGCAGGAACGCCTCGATCCGCCGCACCCGGGACTCCTCGGGCCGAAGCGCGGCCAACCGAGCCTCGACATCAGCTGGCAAAATTCCGATTTGTCCAGACAGCACTCGCAGCGCCGCCAGCAACCGCGCCATGGTCAGCGAGGGCGGGAGAATGCCGGCGATCTGGTTGAGCAGTAGGGCGTCCTGCGACCGCTCGGCCCGGTTCCCCCCGTCGCCCGCGTCCCCGTACATGGCCTCGACCAGGCCGTCCACCAGCTCTTCGGTGGACAGACCGGCCACCAGGTCGAACGACGCCAGGTCGGACGGCAGCGCCACCTCGCGCACGGACCGCCCGGTGCCCAGGGCCAGCTGCATCAACTCGCCCGACAGGGCCTCGCCGGTGAAGTCGGCCAGCACCATGCGTCCCCGGGTGGCCAGCAGCGAGCCGCCGAAGACGGTCAGAACCGCTTCCCACCCGTACGAGGTACCACCCACGATGTCGACCCGGCGCGTACCCGGCGACGGGCTGGCCGCCGACCACTCCGGCCGCGCGTCCACGGCGTGCTGTTGCTGCTGGTCGTGCCACTGGCGACGGCTGTCCCAGGCCGTGTGCTCGGTTGCGTACGCGGCCTGGGCCCGCTCGTTCGCCTCGGCCACCGACCGCCGGGCGAGCGTCGGCATGAGCCCGGCCAGCACCGCCCCCGCGATCCCCCCGAGGGCCGACAACCCGGCCAGGAAGAGCACCAGGGTGCGCCCGCCGTCGGAATCCCGGGTCAGCACCCCGCCGCAGCACCCGATCAGCACCGTCAGCCCGAACCCCACACCGAGCGCGACCAGGATCCGCTTGACCATGCCGCGCTGGGCCCGGTCGAGCCTTTCCTGCAGCTCGGGCGGGACGGGCGCGGGCTGCGGCGGCGGTTCCATGAACTTCCGCCGGTACAGGTTCCGGTCGTTGAAGATCCACCCCAGTCGCTCGCCCTCGGTGGCCAGCTGGTCGAGGGGTCTCGGGGCGGGAACGGGGCTCGTCATCGCGGGGGACTCCGGGGGCCGTGGTGGTGTTCCCCTGAAGGTACTAGGAGGACACTGCGACGGGCTCGCCACGAGTGGGGGTGGGCGTGCCGAGCGCGACGGCCATCGACCCGAACCCGGCCACCAGCACGAGGGGGCCGACGACCCCGATCGGGCCCAGGCCGAGCAGGAAGAACCCGGCGAACCCGGCCACCACCAGCGCCGGCGCCCACCAGCGGACCAGGCGGTCCACGGCCGCCCCGACCGCAACCAGGATCAGGCCCAGGAACGTGAGCACCATGCCGGGTAGCACCCAGCCCAGCGTGAACGTCACGTAGCCGCCGGTCAGGTCGGCCGCCCGGTCGGCCACCGCGTCGCCCAGCGCCTGCCGCGCGGCCAGGTCCAGGTAGTCGCCGAACATCAGCGCGCTGAAGTGGATCAGGCCCAGCACGGCCAGGCCCGACACCACCCGGGTGAACCGACCGCCGCGGGCGGCCACCGTGAGCACGGCCGGGATGAACAACACCCACGCCAAGTGCAGGAAGAACGCGCTGGCCTGGGGCAGCGGGACGGTGGCCATCCCGACCGCGAACGACAGCGGCGCCGCGACCAGGCAGATTCGGCCGGCGTGGTGGCGGAAGGCGCCGAACACGTCCGGTCCGTCCGAAGTGAACCGCAGCATCTGACGCGCGGCCATCGCGTACGCCACCACGAGCACCACCGGCCCGGTCAGGCTGAGCGGCACCGGCGAGATCGCGAACAGCAGGTACAGCGCCGTCCCCAGCAGGGCCAGCCCGGCCGTCCACCAGTTGATCACCCCGGCCCGGACCGCGGCCAGCGGCGTCACGATCAGCGCCACCGCCCAGCCGGCGATCCCGGGGATCTGCCACCCCCACACCGCCCACGGCATGGCGCCGATCCGGTCGTCGTACGCCGTCAACTGCGCATCAGTGAGCCCGGGCTGCTGCTCCAGGCTGAGCAAACCGAAGTCGGCCGCCATCAGTGCCGAGAACGTGACCAGCCCGAGCACTGTCGCCACCCAGGCGATCCCGGCCAGGATCGCTCCGCGCCGGCGCACCAGGGCCAGCAGCCCCAGGAAGCCGGGCACACAGAGCACCCAGGCCCAGTGCAGCAGCAACGAGTGCCACTGCGTCGCCTCCGGATGCGCCCGGTACACCCCGTACCCCTGGTCTTCGCCCAGCGCCGGGTCGATCCCGGTCGACACCGCCAGTGCCACCGGCGCCAGCACCAGACTGGCCGCAGCCACCTTCCGCCACATGATCAAATCCCCTTCGTCGGTCGGAACGACCAGGACGCTAGGGACGCCGGACCGCGCCGTAACCCCTACGCGGAGTGAGCCGGTGTCCGCCGCGCGGTGGAGGGCTTGTCATCCTCGGGACGGGTTCGGCCCCCGGCCCCTGCGCCGTACCGTCGGCCCATGCGGTTGCGACCCACCGATCTGGCGCTGACCGGCGGCTTCGTGCTCTTCGCGGTGACCGAGGAATACCTGATCGCCATGCCGGGCGGCTGGTGGCCGCTGGTGCTAGTGCTGTCCGCGGCCACCGTGCTGCTCCGCCGGTTCGTGCCGCTGCTGGCCATGGCTCCGCACGTGATCGAGCCGATGTCGCTCTTCTACCGCCCGGCCGTGGTGGCCGGTGAGCAGACCGTGAACTTCCGGCTGTGGCAGCTGGTCGGGACGATGATCGTGATCTACACCGTGGGCCGCCACGTGCCGCCGACCGGCCTCGAGCGGCGCGGCCTGATCGGCGCGGGCCTGGTCGCGACCACGTTCGTCGTCTACCTGGCCAACGACCCGGGCGATCCGATGGCCGCCCTGTTCTTCCCGATAGCGCCGTACGTCCTCGGGGTCACCCTGTCGGTCCAGGCCCGGCGCAGCGCGGCCGTCCGGGAGCAGCAGGCCCGCGAATCGGTCATGGAGGAGCGTGTCCGCATCGCCCGCGAGCTGCACGACATGGTGGCCCACAGCGTGACCGTGATGGTGGTCCAGGCCGGGGCCGTGCGCCGCCGGCTCGACGCGGGCCTGCCGGTCGACAGCGAGCTGTTGCGGGGCATCGAGTCGTCGGGCCGGGAGGCGGTGGGGGAATTGCGCCGTACGCTCGGCCTGCTGCGCGGCGAGGGCGCCGACACGGCCCTGGCGCCGGTGGGTCTCGACCGCCTCGACGAGCTGGTCACGCAGGTGCGCGAGGCCGGGTTGACCGTCACCCTGCACCAGCAGAAGCGGCCGGTGCCGCCCGCGATCGACGTCTCGGCCTACCGGATCGTGCAGGAGGCGCTGACCAACGTCCTGCGCCATGCCGGACCGGTCAAGGTCGAGGTCACGGTCGGCTTCACGGACGGCGGGCTGCGCCTCGAGGTGGTCAACGACGGCCGGCCGGTGGTCGTGGGCACCGGCGGTCAGGGCCTGATCGGCATGCGGGAACGGGCCACCCTGTTCGGCGGCGAGCTCACGGCCGAGCCCCGCCGGGAAGGCGGTTTTGCCGTACGGGCCCAGCTGCCCCTGCCGGCGGCGGCGCTCCGATGAGCATCTCGGTGGTGATCGCCGACGACCAGCGGATGATCCGGGCCGGCCTGCGCATGGTGATCGAGACCGAGCCCGACATGCTCGTGGTGGGCGAGGCCGGCGACGGGGCCGAGGCGGTGGCCGTGGCTCGGCGGCTGCGGCCGGACGTCGTACTGATGGATATCGCCATGCCCCGGCAGGACGGGTTAGCCGCGACGAGCACGCTGCGCGCCGACCCCCACCCACCCGGGGTGATCATTCTGACGACGTTCGACAGCGACGAGAACCTCTACCGAGCGCTGCGCGCGGGGGCCGGCGGGTTCCTGCTCAAGGTGTCGTCGCCGGAGCACCTGATCACCGCGATCCGGGTCGTCGCGTCGGGCGAGGCGCTGCTCGACCCGGCCGTCACGACCCGGGTGATCTCGGCCTTCGCCGGCCAGCCCGGTCCGCGACCGCCGGCCGCGCTGGACGGTCTGACCCCGCGCGAGGCCGAGGTGCTGCGGCTGGTGGCCCGTGGCCTGTCCAACGCCGAAGTCGCGGCCGAGCTCGCCGTGGGTGAGGCCACGGTGAAGACCCACGTGGCCCGGGTGCTGATGAAGCTGGGGCTGCGCGACCGTGTGCAGGCGGTCGTCTTCGCCTACGAGTCCGGCCTGGTCCGGGCCGGTCAATCGCCGGTTTCACCCCCAGCCCCTCCGGCGAGCGGCAACAATCGGCGGTGAGAGTCGGAGCGGAGAGGTGGGAGTCACGTTGCGCAGGCAAACACTCATGCCCGCCGACCGTCGGCCGATGAAGCGGGCGTGTTAACCGCAGACAATTCCCTGGTCGCGCCGTCCGGTGACACGCTGCGGGCCACCTCCCTGGCCTACGTCGAGGTCGATCGCCGGGGCCTGATCAGGGAGTGGAACCCCGCGGCCCAGCGCCTGTTCGGCTGGACCCGGGACGAGATGGTGGGCCGCCCGCTGGCCGACACCCTCGTGCCGGGCACTCTGCGCTCGACCCACTCGGCGGCGTTCGCCCGCCGGCTGGCCTCGGACGAGCCGTGGACGGGCATGCGGGTCGAGGTGCCGGCCTCGCACCGCGACGGCGCCGAACTGCGCGTCACCATGGTGCTCGACCCGCTGCCCGACGGCTTCTGCGCGTTCCTCTCCGACCAGACCGACTGGCATCAGGCCCAGCAAGAGCTGCAGCGCAGCACCACGCTGGTCAACGCCATCCTCGAGCACACCTCAGCCATGATCTCGGCCAAGGATCTCGACGGCTGCTACCTGTTCGTGAACGGCGAGTACGAGCGGGTCTTCCAGGTCGACGCGGCCGAGCTGGTCGGCCACCGCGACACCGACGTGCTGCCCGAGGTGGTGGCCGCGTCCGGGCGGGCGCACGACCGGCACGTGATCAGCACCGGCGAGGCGCTGACGGCGCTCGAGGAGCTGCCGTTCGGCGACCAGATCCGCCAGTACGTGGTGACCCGTTTCCCGCTGATCGACCCCGACGGCTCGATCTACGGCGTGTGCTCGATCGCGATCGACGACACCGCCCGCCGCCGCAGCGAGGACCAGCTCGGCGAGAGCGAGCGGCTGTTCCGGGCGACCGTCAACAACGCGCCCGGCATGCTCTTCCAACTGCGCTTCGCCCCGGACGGGGGCCAGGCCTTCACCTTCGTCTCGGACGGTTGCCGGGACATCTACGGGCTCGAGCCGAATGAGATCATCACCGACCCTCGGCTGGTCCTGGACACCGTCGAGGATGACGGCATGCACGTCTCGCTGATCACCCTGGAGCCGTGGCGCTGGCAGGGAGTGGTGGTGCGGCCGGACGGCGAGCGCCGGCGGCTGCAGGGCGCCGGGCGGTTCTACCGGCTGACCGACGGCACCACCCTGTGCGACGGAGTGGTGCTCGACCGCACCGAGGAACACACCACTGAGGGCCGGCGCGATCTGGACGAGCTGACCCGTCGCCTCGCCCGCTACCGGTTCACCGCGGTCGCCGGCCCGCTGGGTGACCCGCTGCTGACCAGTTCGACCGGGGACGCCGCGGCCGTGCTGGGCGCCGCCGACCCGGCCGACGGGCTGCTCGCGGCCTTCCGGTCGGTGACCGGCGAGGCCGACCACGAGCGGTTGCGGGCCGCGTTCGCGACCGCGCTGGGCGGCGAACCGGCCGATTTCGAGGCGGGCCGCCTATGGCTGCGCCTGCGCCCGGAACGGCTCGGCGGACGGCAGGTGATCGAAGGCGCCTGCTTCGAGCTGGGGGCGTCGTGACCGGGCGCCTGCCGCGCAAGCTGGGCGAGATCGCCCTGCCCGCCGCCGTGCTGTCCGCGCGCACGCCGGTGGCCGAGGTGGCGGCCCAGCTGCGGGCCGAACCGTTGCGGCCCGGCGTCCTGGTCGCCGGGCCCGGCACCGGGCCGACGCTGGTGGCACGGGCCGTCATCGAGCGCCGGGTCGACGACCCGGGTCCGCTGGCCGGGCTGGCCGAGAGCGGCGAGACCCGGGTGCTGCCGGCCGACACCGAGATCGAACTGGCCGCCGAGGCCGCCCTGGAACGCCCGCCCGGCCTGCACGACGAGCCGCTGCTGGTGCGCTGGCCCGACGGCCGGTACGGCATCGCGCCTGTGGACGGCCTGCTCATCGCCATGGCCGGCCGCTACGCCCGGCTGGCCCGCACCGACCGGCTGACCGGCCTGCCCAACCGCTCGGCCGCGCTCTCCGAAGCCCACCAGCGCCTCGAGGCGGGCACCCTGGCCGCCGTCATCCACCTCGGCCTGGACCGCTTCCAGGACATCAACGACGTGCTCGGCCGGCACGGCGCCGACACGTTGCTGCAACGGGTCGCGTCCCGGCTGCGCGCCGCCTGCCGCACCGGGGACCTGATCGCCCGGCTCGAAGGGGACCAGTTCCTGGTGCTGGTGGCCGACACGGCGCCGCTGCCCGGACCGGCCGGCCTGGCCCGGCGGCTGGCCGACGTCATCCGCGGGCCGCACCTGGTCGACGGGGTGCCGGTCAGCGTCGAGACCAGCACCGGCGTCTGCGTGGTCGACCAGCGGGACCCGTCCGAGGTGCTCCGGCGTACGGCCGCGGCCCTGCGCACCGCCAAGAAGGACCGCACCGGCGTGGTCGTCTGGACCCCGGAGATCGGCACCGGCCAGCGCGCCGACCTGCGGCAGCTGACCGAACTGCGCACCGGCATCGGCGCCGGCCACCTGCGCCTGCACTATCAGCCGCTGCACCGGGCGACCGGCGACCGCGCGATCCAGGGGGTCGAGGCGCTGGTGCGCTGGCAGCACCCGCAGCGCGGCACGCTGCCGCCGGGCGTCTTCCTGCCCGACGCCGAGCGGTCCGACGTGATCCTCGAGCTGACCGACTGGGTGCTGGCCGAGGCGCTGCACCAGGCCGCGCAGTGGCACCGGGCCGGGCACGACGTGCCCGTGTCGGTCAACCTGTCGGCGGCCTACCTGGCCCAGGACCGGGCCGTGCCGACCATCCTGGCCCTGCTCGAGCTGGAACAGTTGCCGGCCCGCCTGCTCACCGTCGAGATCACCGAGACCGCCGTGCTCACCCGGCCCGACCAGGCCGCGGCTCGGCTGGCCGCCATCCGCGCGGCGGGTATCCGGGTCGCCATCGATGATTTCGGTACGGGCTACACCTCGCTCGGCCTGCTGCCGGAGTTGCCGATCGACGAGCTGAAGATCGACCGCTCGTTCGTCATGCGGATGAACGACTCCCCGGCCCGAGCCACGATCATCCATTCGGTGATCGCCATCGCCCGGTCGCTCGACCTCACGGTGGTGGCCGAGGGGGTCGAGGACGAGCCGACCGCCGTCGCGCTGGCCGAGGCCGGGGTCGACCTGCTGCAGGGTTACCACCTGAACCGGCCTCAGCCCGCCGAACAGCTGCAACCTCAACTCACCGGCGCTTCAGTCGATCATCGTTTCGTGTTTACCTGATGTTCATCAATGTCGATGGAGGTCAACGATGCCCGATCCTGAACGTCGACTTTTACCGCTGCTCGGCCGTCATGGCGGTGGGCGCGATGCGATGACCTGTCTCTACCGGTGCGGCAACGCTTGCGATCACCCGGCGCCCAACCGGTCGGACAATTCGTACTTCGGTGACATCGTCAACGCCGCGGTCAGCCGGCGTGGCCTGTTCACCGCCGGCGGGGCGGGCGCCCTGGTGCTGGGAGTGGGTGGCTCGGCGGTCCCGGCAGGCGCCGCGCCCTCCACCTCGGCCGCCCCGGCCCCAGCCACCGGCAAGGCCCTCACTTTCAAGCCGATCCCGCCCAACGAGATCGACACCGTGCTCGTGCCCAACGGCTACGACCACGCGCTGGTGATTCGCTGGGGCGACCCGGTGCTGCCCGGCGCCCCCGCCTTCGACCTCGAGCACCAGACCGGTGAGAGCCAGTCGAAGCAGTTCGGCTACAACAACGACTTCCTGTGTGTCGTGCCGTTCCCGGGCAGCGACCGCCGGGCCCTGCTCGTGTCCAATCACGAGTACACGAACGAGGAACTGATGTTCCCCGGCTTCACCACGCACGAGGCGCTGAGCGTCGATCAGGTGCGGGCCGCGATGGCCGCCCACGGCATGTCGGTGGTCGAGATCGAGCGGGTCGGCCGCACCGGGCAGTGGCAGGCCGTACGGGGAAAGCGACTGCCGTACAACAAGCGGCTGACCATGCTGGCCACGCCGTTCCGGGCGGACGGCCCGGCGGCTGGGACGCCGTTGTTGCGTACGGTGGCCGACCCCCAGGGAAAGACGATCATCGGGACGCTGAACAACTGCGCGGGCGGCCTGACGCCGTGGGGCACGGCTCTTTCCGGTGAAGAGAACTTCAACCAGTACTTCGTGGGTGGCGACGCCGTGCCCGAGGCGGCCAAGGCCCGGCTCAACCGCTACGGCATCCTGACCACCGCCCGTTACCCCAGCGGGTCGCGGCGCTGGGAGCGTGCCCAGGAGCGGTTCGACCTGGCCAAGCACCCCAACGAGGCCAACCGCTTCGGCTGGATCGTCGAGGTCGACCCGCTGGAACCGGGCGCGCTGCCGCGCAAGCACACCGCGATGGGCCGCTTCAAGCACGAGGGCGCCAACGTCATCGTGGCCAGGAACGGGCAGGTCGCGGCGTACATGGGTGACGACGAGCGGTTCGAGTACCTCTACAAGTTCGTCTCCGACAAGCGCTACCGCCCGGGCGACCGCAAGCACAACCTGACCCTGCTCGAATCGGGCACACTCTATGTCGCGAAGCTCACCGGCGACAGCCCGCCGGCCGAGATCGACGGCACCGGCCGGCTCCCGTCCGACGGGGCCTTCGACGGTACGGGCCGATGGATCAAGCTCGTCTCGGGGAACACGTCGTACGTCCCCGGGATGACCGCCATCGAGGTGCTCACGTTCACCCGCGAGGCCGGCGACAAGGTCGGCGCGACCAAGATGGACCGGCCCGAGGACGTCCAGCCCAGCCTGCAGAGCGGCAAGATCTATGCCGCTCTCACCAACAACACCAACCGGGGCGTCGGCACCTATCCCGGTGTCGACGAGGCCAACCCGCGGACGGCCAACAAGCACGGCCAGATCTTCGAGATCGTCGAGGACCGCGGAGACCACACCGGCGACTCCTTCACGTGGTCGCTGCCGATCGTCTGCGGCGACCCGGCCGACCCGGCCACCTATTTCGCGGGCTACGACAAGACCAAGGTGTCGCCCATCTCGTGCCCCGACAACGTCGCCTTCGACAGCTCCGGCAACCTCTGGATCTCGACTGACGGCAACCAGCTGAACAGCAACGACGGGCTGTTCGCGACCGCGATCGAGGGCCCCGAGCGCGGTCATCTCAAGCAGTTCCTCACTGTGCCGCCGGGGGCCGAGACATGTGGGCCGTTCATCACCGGCGACGACCGCTCGGTCTTCGTGGCCGTGCAGCACCCGGGCGAGATGACCGGCGCCACCGTGGACAACCCGGCCTCGACCTGGCCCGACGGCGACTACGCGAAACCGGCGGTGGTGGTCACCTGGCGCCTCGACGGCGGACGAATCGGCAGCTAGAGAGAGGTTTACTCGCCGTTCACCGGCAGCCGGTGGATCGTGGCGGCCGGCTCTCCTAGCGTTCGGGCAGCCCACCTCGTGTGCGGCCTGGACGATCTAGGAGAGCCGATGCGTCGACTTTTACCCCTGCTGGGCCACAGTGGTGGCTCGCGGGACGCCATGACCTGCATGTACCGCTGCGGCAACGCGTGCGACCACCCGGCGCCCAACACGTCGGACAACCCGTACCTCGGTGATGTTGTCAACGCGTCGATGAGCCGGCGCGGTGTGATGCGGGCCGGCGCCGCCGGTGCGCTCGTCCTCGGAGTGAGTGGCGCCACGGTCGGCGCGGCGGTCCCGGCAACCGCCGCACCGGCCCCGGTCGCCGCGGGCCCGGCCCCGAAGCCCGGGAAGGCCGGCAAGATCAGCTTCAAGGCGATCCCGCCCAACACGCTCGACAACCTGGTCGTGCCCAACGGCTACGACTCGGCCGTCGTGATCCGCTGGGGCGACCCGGTGGTGGCCGGCGCCCCCGAGTTCGACCTGGGCCGGCAGACGGCCAAGCGCCAGTCGCAGCAGTTCGGTTACAACAACGACTTCGTCGGGGTGCTGCCGTTCGGCAACTCGAACGACCGGGCGCTGCTCGTGGTCAACCACGAGTACACCAACGAGAACCTGATGTTCCCGGGCTTCACCAGCCTGGACGCGCTCTCGGTGGAACAGATCAAGATCGCCATGGCGGCGCACGGCATGTCCGTGGTCGAGATCGAGCGGGTCGGCCGGACCGGCCAGTGGAAGCCGGTCGAGTCGCGCCGTCTGCCCTACAACAAGCGGATCACCGCCCTCGAGACGGTGTTCAAGCTGACCGGCCCGGTGGCCGGCACGCCCGCCGTGAAGACCAAGGCCGACCCCAAGGGTCAGTGGGTCATCGGCACGCTGAACAACTGCGCCGGTGGCGTCACCCCGTGGGGCACCGTGCTCTCCGGCGAGGAGAACTTCAACCAGTACTTCGTCGGCGGCGACGGTGTGACGGAGGCTGACAAGCCGAAACTCAACCGCTACGGCATCACCACCACCGCGCGCTACCCGAGCGACTCGCGCAAGTGGGAGCGCGCGCAGGAGCGGTTCGACCTGGCCAAGCACCCCAACGAGGCCAACCGCTTCGGCTGGATCGTCGAGGTCGACCCGTTCGACCCGGACGCCCCGCCGCGCAAGCACACCGCGATGGGCCGCTTCAAGCACGAGGGCGCCAACGTCATCGTGGCCAAGAGCGGGCACGTCGTGGCGTACATGGGTGACGACGAGCGCTTCGACTACCTCTACAAGTTCGTGTCGGAGAAGAAGTACCGCCCCGGCGACCGCAAGCACAACCTGACCCTGCTCGAGTCGGGCACGCTGTACGTGGCCCAGGTGACCGGGGACAGCCCGGCGGCCGAGATCGACGGCACCGGCAAGCTCCCGTCCGACGGGGCCTTCGACGGCACCGGCAAGTGGATCAAGCTGGTGTCGGGGAACAAGTCGTTCGTCCCCGGCATGACCGTGGCCGACATCCTCACCTACACCCGGCTGGCCGGCGACAAGGTGCTCGCGACCAAGATGGACCGGCCCGAGGACGTTCAGCCCAGCCTGCGCACCGGCAAGATCTACGCGGCGATGACCAACAACACGAACCGGGCCGTCGGCACCAACCCGGGCGTGGACGAGGCCAACCCGCGCAGCGCCAACAAGCACGGCCACATCTTCGAGATCACCGAGAACAAGGGTGACCACACCGGCGAGTCCTTCACCTGGACGCTGCCGATCGTGTGCGGTGACCCGGCCGCCGCCGACACCTACTTCGGCGGGTACGACAAGACGGCCGTCTCACCGATCTCGTGCCCCGACAACGTCGCCTTCGACAGCGCCGGGAACCTCTGGATCTCGACCGACGGCAACGCCCTGGGCACCAACGACGGCCTGTTCGCGACCCCGATCGAAGGCTCCGAGCGCGGCCACCTGCGGCAGTTCCTCACGGTGCCGCGCGGCGCCGAGACCTGCGGCCCGTTCATCACCGGCGACGACCGCTCGGTCTTCGTGGCCGTGCAGCACCCGGGCGAGATCACCGGCGCCACGGTCGAGAAGCCCGTCTCGACCTGGCCCGACGGCGACTACGCCAAGCCGTCCGTGGTCGTCTCGTGGCGCCTCGACGGCGGCCCGATCGGCAGCTGATTCACCCCGGGTGAGCCACCGCGATCGGTGGCTCACCCGGCATAACAGCAAAGATGGCCGGTGCGGACCGTGCGGTCCAGGTGCCGGCCCAGTTCCGGATGCACCGCTTCGATGCGCCTGATCGCGTCCCGGATGCGGGCACTGACAGCCTTGCGAGCCCGCTCCGCGTTGCCCGGGCTCAACGGCCGGGCCGCCCCGCCCGGACGGGTCGCGCGACGCACCTCGTCGCGCAGCCGTTCCCGCTCGGCACCTTCCACATCGGCCAGCCGGCGACGGTAGGCGCGCAGCGCGGTGGCGTCCAGCACCGGCTCGTCGGCGACGCGGTCGAGCACCACCGGCCCGCCTCCGGAGGCCAGATCGAGGGCGGCCACGTCGGCCCCGGGCCGGGCCAGGAGCGTCGACAGGTCGTGCAGGCCCTTGCAGTCGCGCAGGTAGGCCGCCCGCCCGCGATAGCTGACCTGCCACATCTCGCCCGACCGGCAGATAGTCGCCTCGGCGCCGGGCGTCAGCGTGGCCAGCGCGCGCCGCGTCTCGTCGGCCCACAGCCGCGCGCCGAGCCGCTCATGAACAGCCAGGGCGCCCCGCAGCGACTCGACCGCCCCGGCCGAGTCGCCCAGCGCCGCCCGCAACAGCCCGACCCGATGAGCGTGCGCACCCATGAAACAAACCAGTGCCCCGTTCACCGCGCATGTGTCCGCGAGCGGTTCCAGGTCAGCCAGCAACAGCTGGCAGAGTTCACGATCCTCCAGCGCGATGGCGGCCGCCGTCAGCTCACCGGCGAAGATCGACCACAGGTACGACCGGTCGGCCCGCCAGTCCGGCAGGGCCCGTACGGTTTCGACCTCGCGCCGGGCCGCGGTCGGATCTCCGGCCCGCGCGAGGAACCCGGCCGCCACCGCGTGCGCGTGGGCCGGGGCCCCGACCCACCATCGCACCGCCTCGGCCGCGGTACGCCGGAGTTCGTCGGGGTTGCCGCGAGCCCGCACCACCTCGAGCCGCTGCGACATCCGGACGTTGCCGGTGTCGCTGTCGCCCACCTCCTCCCCCAGCGCCGCCGCCTCCTCGATCAGCCGCTCGCCGGTCTCCAGGGCGCCGTCGAGCAGGGCGAGCGCGGCCTGCCGGGTGCGCAGCAGATAGTCGTGCCGGGGCTGACGCAGGCGCTCGGTCAGAAAGGCGAACTCGTCGAACGCGGCCCGGAAAGCCGCCGAACCGCTCTCGAGGTAGGCGTTGGCCGTCAGCAGGAAGCCCTGGGCCTGCCGCTCGGGGTCACCCGCGGCCCGGGCCGCTCCGATGATCTCGGTGGCGATGACCACCCGCTCGGCCCCCGTTCCCGGCGTCCACAGGATGTCGTGCCGGGCCAGCAGGCAGCTGGCCAGGGTGACCGGGTCGTCGAGGGTGCGGGCGATGGCGACCGCCCGTTCCGCGTACGGGGCGGCGCGGGGCCGGTCGGCCGGCACCGAGTGCTGCAACTGGCGGGCCAGCGCGGCCGTGACCTGGGCCTCGGCCGGCGTGCCGAGGCCGTCGAGGGCGTGCCGGGCGGTCTCGAGCGCGGTGATCAGTTCGGTCCGAGGCATGGCGAAGCGGGCGCCGGCGCTGTCGAGTCCCAGCGCGACCAGGGCGAGCAGCTCCGGGTCGGCGCCGGCCGGGCGCCAGGCCTCGTCGAGCCGGGCCCGGGCCGTCGCCGCGTCACCGGCCCGCAGCCGCAGGCCGGCCTCGACGGTTAGTAGCCGCACCAGGTCGGGGTCGGACACGTGGGCGCCCGCGTCGGCCACCGCGGTGCGGGCCCGGCGCAGATGGTCCGCCGCCTCGGCGAAGGCGTACCGGCCGGCGTCGGCCTCGGCGGCCGCATGGGCCCAGATCACCGCCGGCCCGGCGCCGCGGACGGGCGCCGCGGCGGCGAAGTGCCGGGCCACTTCGGCCGGGACCACTGGTGCACCCCGTCCGGACCGGCGCAGCAGGGCTGAACCGATCCGTTCGTGCAGCTCGGTGCGGTGCCGGGCGGGCAGGGCGGCGTAGATCGTCTCGCGGAACAGGTCGTGCGCGAACCGGATCGGCCCGTCGGCGCTCCCGGTGAGTACGCCCGCGACCAGCGCCACGTCGATCGCGTCGATCGACTGTGCACAGACGTCGGTCAGCACGTCCGGCTGCAGCACCGGCCCGGCCACGGCCGCCGCGTCGAGCAACTCGCGGCAGGCCGCGGACAGCCGGGCCAAGCGCCGGCCGATCACCTCGCGGACGGCCACCGGTACGTCGCCGGCGCCGCCACCGGACTCCATCAGGCGGCACAACTCGCGAGCGAAGAACGGATGCCCGGCGCTGCGGGTGTGCACGGCCGGCGCCCACTGCTGAGCCGCCTCGTCACCCGCGAGAGCCCGCACCAGCTCACCGGTCTCGGCCGCGTCGAGCCCGCCGAGCGTGATCGACTCGGCCGACTCGACCAGGCCGGTCAGCACCCCGGGGCCCAGCTCGTTTGGCCGGTACGCCGCGACCAGCAGCAACGACCCGGTGCGGGGCTGACGGGCCAGGAATTTGAGCAGGCTCACCGACGTCTCGTCGGCCCACTGCAGGTCGTCGAGCACGACCACCGCGGGCGCGATCCGCTCGAGCCCGTCGCTGACCGCCTGGAACACCCGGGCCCGGGCGCCGTCGTCGGCGTCCGGCGCGGGACCACCGACGATCGCGGCCAGCCGCGGGTCCGGAGGCAGGGCGCGCAGGGCCTGCGTCCACGGCCACCAGGCCGGCGCCCGGGCGTCGTCCCAGCACGCACCCCAGAGCACCTGGTCGCACTCCACCGCGAACCGGCCGAGCAGAGCCGTCTTGCCGATCCCGGCCTCGCCGCTGACCAGCACCAGGCCCGCCCGCCGGGGATCGGAACCGGCCGGCCGGGCGGCGAGCATCCGAGCCAGCGCGGAATGCCGGCCGACGAATGGCGTCACCAGCGCATTCTGTCCGCTCGCGGAAGTGCCAGACGGATTCTGGCGGATGTCCGACCGGATCTGGCGCATAGAGGGTGAGAACACTCGAGGGGGAGGAACCATGTTCGACCCGCAGCAGTACAAGACGACCACGCGCGACCAGTGGGAGGAGGCCGCCGAGGCCTGGCACCGGTGGGGTGCGTTCATCGAGGCCTGGCTCGGCCCGTCGACCGAGCGGATGCTCGACGTGGCCGGGATCACCACCGGAAGCCGGGTGCTCGACGTCGCGGCCGGGACGGGCGGGCAGAGCCTGGCCGCGGCCCGCCGCACCGGCCCGTCGGGCTCGGTGCTGGCCACCGACATCTCGCCCGCCGTGCTGCGCTACGCGGCCTCGGAAGCGGCCGCGGCCGGCCTGGACAACGTGCGGACCCGCGAACTGGACGGCGAGGATCTGGCCGTGCCGGCCGGTGAGTTCGACGCGGTGATCTCCCGGGTCGGGCTCATCTACTTCCCGGACCAGCGGGCGGCGCTGGCCGGCATGCGGGCCGCGCTGCGCCCCGGCGGCCGACTGGCCGCGGTCGTCTATTCCACTGCCGACCGCAACGCCTTCTTCTCGGTCCCGGTCGGGATCATCCGGCGGCGTGCGCAGCTGCCGCCACCCGCGCCGGGACAGCCCGGCCCGTTCAGCCTGGGTGCGCCGGGGGTGGCCGAGCAGCTCTTCACGGTGGCGGGCTTCCATGACGTACGGGTGGAGACCGTGCCCTCCCCGGTCCGGCTGACCAGCGCGGCCGAGTGCACCCGGTTCGAACAGGAGTCGTTCGGCGCCCTGCACCAGATGCTGTCCGGGCTGTCGAAACAGGAACGGAGCGCGGCCTGGACCGAGATCGAGGCCGCGCTCCGCGAGTTCGAAGGCGCTGACGGCTTCACCGGCCCCTGCGAAATGCTGGTCGTGTCGGGCGTCAGCTGAGCCGGTAGGCCCGCGGCAGCTGGTGCCGCGGGCCTGCCTACGATCTCTTCCGGCATTCATGAATGAATGCGCATGTGCACAATTGAATCAGTGAAAAGGCGCCGGACGTTGAATGAATTGATTCCCTCTGGCGGGCGCCCCGGGGCATCGGTTACGTTGAGGAAACGAACCGTCCGGCTTTGTCGACCCTGCCGAACTGACCTGCTCAAACGGCCATCCGGGGAGTCGTACTGTGCCTGATTCGCACCCGCTCCAACTGACCCCGAGAATGGAATCGATCACCCAATCGGTTCTCGCCGAGCCCGATCTCCTGCGACAACTCACGGACGGGCTCGGCTCCCCTCTCAACATCGTTCTGCCGGAAGCGCTCGACGCCAATGTGTCGGCGTTCCGGGCGGTCTATCGGCAGCACCGGCTGCGCGGGAACATCTATTTCGCGCACAAGGCGAACCGGTCCTCGGCGCTGCTGCGTCACCTGGCCGCCACCGACGCCGGCGTCGATGTCGCCTCGCTGGGCGAGTTGCAGCACGCGCTCGGCGCCGGTTTCGGCCCCGGTCGCATCATGGCCACCGGCCCCAAGAACCGCGAGTTCCTGTGGCTGGCCGCGCGCAGCGGGATCACCGTCAACGCCGACTCGCTCGACGAGCTGAGCGAGCTGGCCGCCCTGGTCGCGGCGGGCCGCTTGCCTCGCGTACGGGTGATGGTGCGCCTGTCCGAGTTCGCCTCCCGCGGCGTGCACCTGGTCAGCCGGCGCAGCCGCTTCGGGGTGCCCGCGACCCTGCTGACGGAGGCTCTGGACCGGCTCGACAAGCACGCCGACCAGCTCGAACTCGTCGGGGTGGCATACCACCTGGACACGATCGGACTGGCCGAGAAGGCGATCGCGCTGGAGGGCTGCCTGGCCGCGCTCGACGAGGGCCGCCGCCGGGACGTGCCGGCCTGGTCGATCGACATCGGCGGCGGCTTCGGCGTGAACTACCTGGCCGACGGCGCGCAGTGGGAGCGGTACACCTCGGAGCTGGCCCAGGCCGTGCTCGGGCGGCGCTCGCCGCTGACCTGGAACGGGCACGGGTACGGGCTGCGCAACGAGGCGGGCACGCTGCGCGGATCGCTCGGGCTCTATCCGGCCTACCGGCCGGTCTCGGGGCCCGGGTATCTCGACCAACTGCTCGCCGCGACCGCGCCCGAGCAGCGCCGGCCGCTCGGATCCCTGCTGCTCGACAGTATGATCGACCTCGACATCGAACCCGGGCGAGCGCTGCTCGACCAGTGCGGCCTGGTGCTGGCCCGGGTGCTCGAGGTGCGGGACGGGCCGGACACTCTCGTCCGGCTGGAATTGAACTCGCGGGATGTGAGCCTCGAGGAACACGGGGTTCTGATGGATCCGGTCGTCATCCCGCAGGACTCCGCCGGCATTGCCGGGCCGGCGGAGGTCTTCCTCCTGGGCAACCTGTGCCTGGAAGCCGACCTGATCACGCGGCGCAAGGTCGTCCTGCCCGTCCGGCCCCGGCCCGGCGACCTGCTGGCCTTCGTCAACACGGCCGGCTACTTCATGGACTTCAGCGCCACCCGGGCCCTGCACCAGCCGGTCGGCCGCAAGGTCGCGCTCTTCCGGGCCGGGGGCCGGTGGAGCTGGTGCCTCGACGAGCAGTACTGGCCCGTTCCCGAGCGCGCGGAGGCAGCATGAGATACGACGACATGACCGAGGCGATCGGCAACACCCCGCTGGTCCGCATCGACCCGGTCGTGCACGGCCTGCGCAACATCGACCTGTACGCCAAGATGGAGCTGCTCAACCCGTTCGGTTCCCTCAAAGACCGGGCGGCCTGGCAGATGGCCCGCCCGATGCTCGCCGGGGCGGCCGAGCGGGGCGACACGGTGGTCGAGCTCTCGAGCGGCAACACGGCCAAGGCTCTGGCCATGATCGCCGGGATGCACGGGCTGCGCTTCAAGAGCGTCACCAACCGTATGAAGGTCCCCGAGATCAAAGACCTGCTGCTGCTGCTCGGGGCCGAGATCGACGAGCTGCCGGGCCAGGCCGAATGCCTCGACCCGAGCGACACCGAGGACCCGCTCTCGCGCATGCACCGCACGCTGACCAGCAACGGCAGCGGCTACGTGCACACCGACCAGTACTTCAACGAGCGCAACGTCGAGGCTCACCTGCACGGCACCGGGCCCGAGATCGTCAAGGACCTGGACGGACGGGCGCCCGACTTCTTCATCGCCTGCGTCGGCACCGCCGGGTCGTCGACCGGGGTGGCCCGGGCCCTGCGCCAGCACGATCCGGACGTCCGGGTCGTGGGGCTGGTCGCCGCCAAGAGCGACTTCATCCCGGGCATCCGCACCATCGACGAGGTGCACGAGGTCGGGCTGTTCGAGCCGGGCGTCTACGACACCGTCGAGACGATCACCTCGGACGACGCGATCGACGGCCTGCTGACCCTCGTCCGTCGGTGCGGCACGCCGGCCGGGCCGACCGGGGGTGGCGCTTTCCACGGCGCGGTTCGCCACCTGCGGCCGATCGACGCCACGCTGACCGAGCGCAAGACGGCCGTCTTCATCGTGTGCGACCGAGTGGAGAGCTATCTGTCGTACGTCCGGGAGCGGCGCCCGGCCCTGTTCGGGCGGCCGCCGCGGCGCAACGACCCCCGCGACCTCACGGAGTCCGAGGTGGCGGCCGCGCCGACGATCGACGTCGAGGAGGCCCAGCGCTGGCCCGGCCTGGTCGTCGACCTGCGCAGCCCGTACGCGTTCCAGGCCCTGCACATCGACGGCTCGATCAACATCGTGGACGAGCTGTTCGCCGAGCTGCTCCACGGTGGACTGCCGTTCAGCCGGCGGCAGCCCGTGCTGCTGGTCTGCCCGGTCGGCGAGAAGTCGGCCCGCTACGCCGCGCTGCTGACCCGGATGGGCCACCCCTCGGTGCGCTCGCTGGCCGGCGGCGTGATCGCCTGGCGCGACGCCGGCGCGCGGCTGGTGCGTGACTGATGACTCTCGCCCTCGACCTCGACGTGCGCTCGCAGTTTCCTCAACTGGTGGGCAACCCGGGTGTGGCCTACCTCGACAGCGCGGCCACCGCGCAGAAGCCGCAGGCCGTACTGGATGCGGTGATGGCCTATCTGACCAGCGAGAACGCCAATGCCGCGCGCGGCACCTACCCCTGGGCCAACCGCACCACGGCCCGCATAGCGCAGACCCGCGACCAGCTGCGCCGGTTCCTCGACGACCCGTCGCCCGAGACGTCGGGGGTGCACTTCGTGAGCGGCACCAGCGAAGGGCTGCGGACGATCGCGCTCGACTGGCTGACCGCGGTGGTGCGCGACGGCGACGAGATCATCGTGCCCTTCGCCGACCACAGCGCCAACCTGGTGCCCTGGCTCGACGCGGCCGAACTGCTGCGCCGGCAGGGTACCCGGATCGTGGTGCGGCCTATGCCGTACGACTCGGCCCACGACTACGACGTGGCCCGCCTGCCCGTCGGCCCGCGCACCCGGCTCATCGCGGCCACCCACGTGCACCACGTCTACGGCAACGACATGAACGTGCACCGCCTGCGGGCCGCGGCCGGGCCCGACATCCCGATCTGCCTGGACGCCGCCCAGAGCTTCGGGCACCTGCCGGTATCGGCCCGTGAACTGGACGTGGACTTCGTGGTCGTCTCGGGCCACAAGGCGATGGCGCTGCCCGGCATCGGCGCGGTGTGGGCGCTCAACCGCCGTGGCCCCGCCTTCGCCCCGGCCGGGTGGAACGGCACGCCGAACACGGCCGGAATCGTGAGCCTCGCCGCGGCCATGGACTGGCTCTCGTCCGTGGGCCTGGCCCGCATCGCGTCGTCGATCGTCGCGCTGGGGGCCCGGCTGACGGCGGGGCTCGCCTCGATGCGCAGCTACGAGGTGCTCGGCTGTCAGGACAGCCTGACGGCCAAGTCCACAGTGCAGCGACGGCACGGGATCGTGACCTTCCGGCACCGCGAGATCGGCTCCAACGATCTGGGTTTCATCCTCGCCTCGGACGGCCTACTCGTGCGAGCCGACGGTCACTGCCAGGGCACCGAGGGTGAGAAGACCTCGTCCGTACGAGTGAGTCTGCACGTCTACAACACGGCCGGCGAGATCGATCGGCTGCTCGCCACGCTGTCCGACTTGAATTCCTAGCGCCCGCTCGCCCATCCTGTTAGAAATGGTTGTCGTTTCCGATCGCTATCGAGGATGGGTACATGCTCGCGCTCGACTCCGCCCGCTGGCGCACCGCCTGGGACGAGGTGATGGCCGGTTTCGTTCCCGGCCTGGCCTCGCTGGAGGGAGCGATAGGCACGGCGACCGAGTCGGTGCTGGGCCGCTCACCGACCCGGGTCCTGGATCTGGGTGGCGGCCCCGGCGTGCTGGCGACCCGGATGGCCGAACGCTGGCCCGAGGCCCGGGTCACCATGATCGACATCGACCCGGTGCTGCTGGCCCTGGCCCGGGGCGGCGTCCCCGACGCGGTCACCGTCCTCGACGCCGACCTGGGCGAACCCGACTGGACCGGCACCGCCGGCGACGGCTACGACCTGGCCACGGCCGTGATGACCGTCCACTATCTGCGCCCCGAGCGGATCCGCGCCCTCTATCGCAGCTGCCACCGGGCCCTGAACCCGGGCGGCCTGCTTGTGGTGGCCGACCTGATGCCCGACGACGGCCTGCCCTTCGTCTCGGCCGCCCTCAACCCGGCCCCGGGTGAGGCCGCCGCCGAGTTGGCCTGGGCCCAATGGTGGGGCGAGGTGGCCTCGGCCTTCGACGACCTCATGGCGTCCCGGGCCGAGGTCTTCCGCGACCGGCCGGCGGCCAACTTCGCCGGCTCGGTCGCGTGGCACGTGGCGGCGGCCCGCGCCGCCGGCTTCAGCGAGGCCGGCCTGTTGTGGCGCGATGGCCGCCACGCCGCCCTGGTTGCTCTCGCTTAGGGCGAAATCAAAGTTTCGAAACGAGGAACCCCATCCCGAACCCCCTCCCGCCTCGGGGAGATGTGGGATGAACTTACGCCTGTGTCAAGGCCGACGAGCGGGCTTGTCCACAGTGCCGGGCAGCTCGTCACAGAAGTTATCCACAGGAAGGCCCCCGCCTCCAGCAACCGGAGACGAGGGCCTTCGTGGGTACTACCTGCTATTTGGTGATCTTCACCGTGTAGGTCTTGGCCGCGGCGGTGTTACCCGCGCGGTCGGTCGCCGAGTAGGAGACCTTCAGGGTGCCTTTCTCGACACCCTTGACCGCGACACTCCAGTGGCCGAGCAGCAGCGACGGGGTGTCGATCAGCACCTTGGCCCTGGCCGCGGCGTCCGACTGCGACGTCGCCTTGACCCACTTGCTGCCGTCGTAGAAGTACCACTTCCCGGCGCGCTCCTGGACCAGCGTGACCTCGGCCTTGGCCACACCCAGACCCTGGTCGGCGGCGAAGCCCGACACCGAGCGCCACGACGAGGCCGACGCCGGGTTGCGCGGCACGTCGAGGATCACGACCGGCGCCGTGGTGTCGGCCGCGACCTTGACCGAGCCCGCCTTCACCGGCGTGCCCGCGCCCGCCGCGTTGTGCGGCGTGACCGTGACCGCGTACGTGCCGGCCTTGGCGTAGGTGTGCGTGACCAGCGCGCCGTTGGCCGAGACGGTGGCCGACGCGCCGTCGCCCCAGGTGACGACGAGTTTGGTCGCGCCGGTCACCTTGGTCGCCGCGAGCACGGTGAACTGGCCGGCCCAGATCGACTGCGGGGCCAGCAGGTACGTGCCGGTCGGCTGGGCCGTGACCTTGACCGTCGCGCCGCCCTGGATGGTGGCGGCCGCCGTGTTGCCCGCCTTGTCGGTCAGCTGCACCGAGACGGTGTAGGTGCCGGCCTTGGCGTACGTGTGGGTCAGGCTCTCCGAAGTAGAGCCGTCGCCCCACGTGATGACCCGCTTGGCCACGTCGTCGGACGCCGCGACCTCGGTCAGCGTCGTCGACTGGCCCGTCCACAGCGTCGCCGGGCCGAGCTGGTAGGTGCCGGTCGGCGGGGTGGTGTCGGGCGGCGTGGCCGTTCCGGGCGTGCTGCGCGGCGCCGGGTCGGCCGTGACCGGCGAGTTGGCCGCGAAGTAGTTGACCAGCATCGTCAGGTCGTTGTCGCCGGTGGTGACCTGGTTGGCGCCCTGCCCGAGGGTGACGAAGTTGTCGCCGCCCGAGGCCAGGAACGAGTTCGACGTGACCCGGTAGGTGCCCGTCGGGTCGAGCACGACCCCGTTGAGCTTCAGCGAGGACGCGATGATCCGCGAGCCCCGGGGCTGATTCACGTCGTACGAGTAGGTCAGCCCCTTCGACACGCCGAGGTGCAGCACCGGGCGGGACGCGCTGTCCGGCTGCCACTGCTCCTCGAGCACCTGCTTGATCTGCGCGCCGGTGAGCGTCTGGGTGACGACGTCGTTGGCGAACGGCTGCACCGAGAACGCGTTGGCGTACGTGACCGTGCCGTCGGTGCCGTAGAGCAGGTCGGCCCGCAGCCCGCCCGGGTTCATGACGGCGATCTGCGCACCGCCCCGACCGGCCACGCTGGTCTGGTCGAGCTGCACGTCGGCGATGAAGTTGCCGAGCACCGACTCGGCGCCCCGGTCCTCGGCGCCGGCGGCCGTGTAGGCCCGCTTGACGTCCGCCGTGATCTTGCCGAGCGGCTGCTTGCCCAGCTCGTCCGCGGTCACCTTGGCCTTGGCCACGATGTCGGCGACGGCCGGGTCGGCCGGGTAGCCGGTCACGTCGAGCAGCTTGGCCGTCGAGCCGGTCACCGACTTGGTCGCCGGGTCGTACGTCAGCACGGCCTGACCCAGACGCAGGCCGTAGTCCTCGGCCTGGATCACCGGACGGGTGCGGTCGGTGCCGGGCACGGGCACCTGGAACGCGTACGGCTGGTGGGTGTGCCCGCTGAAGATGGCGTCGATCTCGGCGCTGACCCGGGTGAAGTCTCCGAACACGGGGTCGGCCTGCAGCGCCGCGGCCGAGCTGATGTTCTCGGTCGCCGCGCCCTCGTGGGCCAGCAGCACGAGCACGTCGGCCTCGCCGTTGGCCTCGTTGCCGTCGGACAGCTGCCCGGCCAGGGTGTTGGCCTCGGCCACCGGGTCGCGGAACTCGACCCCGGCGATGCCGTCCGGGCTGACCAGCGAACCGGTCTGCTCGGTGACCACGCCGATGTAGCCGACCTTGACCCCGCCCAGCGTCTGCACGTCGTAGCCGGGCAGCACCCGCGCGCCGTCCTTGTAGACGTTGGCCGCCAGGAACGGGAACTCGGCCCGGTCCGAGACGCGGCCCAGCAGGTCGGCCAGGCCCTTGTCGAACTCGTGGTTGCCGACGGCCGAGACGGCCAGATCGCCCGCGTTCAGCGCGTCGATCGTCGGGTTGTCGCCGTCGATGGCCGAGATGAACGTGGACGCGCCGATGTTGTCACCGGCCGAGATCCACGCGGTATTGGGGTTGGCTTTACGAAGCTCGTTGACCATGCCGACCAGCTGAGCCGCGCCACCGTTGCCGGCGCTCGGCTGCTCCAGCCGGCCGTGGAAGTCGTTGATGCTGAGCAGCTGCAGGTCGACCGGGCCGTTGGCGGCAGTCTCGAGGCCGACGACCACCGGGTCGTGGTCGCTGGCCCGGTACGGGCCGTCGTCGTAGAACGGCGCGTAGCCGTCGTACTCGTAGGCGAACGACTCGACCGAGTTGATGTTCCAGACGTCCACGCCGGTCACCTTCGACGCGAGCGAGGCGCTGGCCAGCGCGTGGTCGAGCGAGCCGGATTCGCCGCCGAAGACGTACGATTTCTCGTCGGCCCCGGCGATGTTCTGGTAGCCCGCGTCGGCCAGCACCTGGATCGGGTCTTCCTGGCTGTACGCGTTGAAGTCGCCCAGCAGGAGCACGTCGTCGGTTCCGAGCGACTTCACGAAGGTGGCCAGCGCGGCCGCCTGCCGCTTGCGGTCCCCGTTGTACGCGCCCTGCCCGTCCCCGGTGTCGACGTTGTCGCCGGACGGCGGGGTCGACGCGCTCTTGGACTTGAGGTGGTTGGCGACCACGGTGAAGGTCGTCGCGCCGGCCGTGAAGGTCTGCGCGATCGGCTCACGCGCGTTCGACCACACGGTCTCGTCGTTGACCGAGCGCGCGGCGCCCTGCGGGGTGACTGCGGCCGGCTTGAAGATGATCGCCGTGGTGATGAAGTCCTGCTGCTCGGCCCCCGGCAGGTCGGCCGGCGAGCGCACGTAGTCCCAGGTGCCCGCGCCATCCTTCGCGTTCAGCGCGCCCACCAGCGTCTTCAGGGCCACCTGAGGGTCGTCCGGCTCGAAGCGGACCGAGTTCTCGATCTCCATCAGCGCCACGACGTCGGCGTCGAGCGCGCTGATCGCCGAGACGATCTTCGCCTGCTGCTTGGCCAGGGCGGCCGCGTCGGTGGCGCCCCGGGCCTCGCCGCCGAAGTGGACGAAGTAGTTCAGGACGTTGAAGCTCGCGACCCGGATGTCGCCGCCCACGTTCACCGGAGCCGGCGTACGCGGGTTGGTGTTCTTGAAAGTCGTCTGCAGGGCGGCCGGGTCGGTCGGCTGCAGGCGCCACTCGCTGAAGCCGAAGCTCAGCACGCTCGGGCCGAACTTCTCGACGGCGTCGCCGACCCGGATCGGGTCGTCCTTGGTCAGGTAGGCCGGGGCCAGCCCGGCGTCGGCCAGGTTGGTCGTCCGGCCGTCGTCGACCAGGATCCGGCGGGCCTTGTTGTCGGCCTTGATCGCAAGGGCCTCGGCCGAGCCGGGGCGGGCCTTGTCGGTCGGGATCGGGGCGACCTCGTTGCCGGCGGCCAGGATGATCTCGCCGTACCGGTTGGTGTTGTAGACGTCCGACACCGTGTACGCGCCGACCGGCGCCACCAGCATCGACTCGACCGACTCGCGGGCTGCGTCGTCCAGCGGGAGGCCCAGCGCCACCGGGGCGGGCAGCGCCACGCCGCTCGCGCAGACCGCGGTGTCGGTCTTGGCCGTGGTGGTGATCTGGGTGAGGCCGTTGAACTCGGTGACCGTACCGGTGACCCGCACGTGGTCGCCGAGCTTGACCGACGGCGCGTTGGCAGCGTTGGTGCCGAAGTAGACGAAGACGGCGTCCGAGGCGGTGCCGGCCGCGACCGGGCGCTCGCCGCCGGTGCCCGTGGTCTGCACGTAGACGCCGTTGTAGCCGCCCGTGCGGTGGTCGGCGGTCACGACACCCTCGACGGTGACCTTGGTGTTGGCCACGGGGGTGGCGGCGCCGGTGCCCTGCACCTGGGCGATCGTGTGCGTGACCGCCGTGTCGCAGGTGGCCGGGGGCTCCTCCGGCTCTTCCGGGGTCCCTCCGTTCACCGCGCCGAACGACGAAGCGGCCGGGGCGCGCCAGGTGCCGTCGATCTTCTGCAGCGAGAGACCGGCCGCCTCGGAGCCGTTCTGCGACACACCGATGTCCACGCTCGTCTGCCCGGAGGCGGGACCGCCGGTGGCGGTCATCACGCCCTCGTAGCTGAGGAACTCGGCGACCGAGCCGTCCGGCTCGACCAGAGCCACGCCGTCGGGCGCGCCGTTCTGGATGCCGTTGGCCGGGTACTCCTGCACGACCACGCCGGCCGCCGGCACGACACCGCTGAGCGTGGCCGTGTTGTAGACCGCGCCGCCGCTGCCGTTGTAGAGGACGATCTGCCAACCGGCCAGGTCGGTGCCGGCCGGCGCCTGCACCTCGATCGCCTCACCGCTGTCGGTGCCGGCGTTGTCGTAATGGATCTCGCTGATGAACGGGTCACCGGGCTCGGCGGCCACGGCCGGTCCGGCCAGGCTCAGGCCGACAACAGTGGCGAGGGCGGCGGCGCCGATCGCTTTCAGGGCCGCCGCGCGCGGGCCACCGCGCAGATATCGATGCATTCGCCGGAGGCTATGGACGGTCTATGACGATGACCGCTCGAAAGGGTAACGAAAAGGCATTGCAGCAGGTGAATGCCCGGTGCCGCGTCCCTGATCGATCGTTTTGTCCGCTGCTCGTTGTTCGCTTTTGTACGGCCACGGAAGCGAAAACACCCCGCCTCGCCAGAAGCGAGACGGGGTGTTGGAAAACGGGATGATCAGTGCATCATGATGGGCGCCTCGACGGCCTGCTCGCCCGCCTCCCCGGCCGGGGGACGCTTGCGGGGCAGGAACGCGATCGGGATGAACGTCGCCAGCACCAGCGCGAAGCCGACCCAGAACGTGGTCGCGAACGAGTCGGCCGCGTACTGCAGGCCGCGCTGCAGGATCTCGGGCGGCAGCGGGATCTGCGCCCCCTGCTGCACGCCGATGGCCGCGGCGGCCTCGGTGGTCGCCTCACCCGTCTGCGGGTTGGTCAGGCCCGGCACGTCGGGCGAACCGTTGAGCCGGCTGGTCAGGATGACCGACATGATCGCCGTGCCGATCGAGCCGCCGATCTGCTGCAGGATGTTGACCAGCGTGGAGCCACGGGCCACCTCGAGGGGCTGCAGCGTCCGCAGGGCCGAGGTCATGATCGGCATCATCGTGCCGCCCATGCCGAGGCCCATCACGAACAGCGAGCCGCACAGGAACAGGTACGACGTGTCCGTGCCGACCTGGGTGAAGCCGAGGAACCCGACCGCGATCAGCGCCATCGCGAACGGCACCGTGCGCCCGACCGGGATCTTGTCGGCCAGCATGCCGGCGATCGGCATGGTCAGCACGGCGCCGATGCCCTGCGGCGCCATCAGCAGACCGGCGTCGAGCGTGCCCTCACCGCGCACCTGCAGGAAGTAGCTCGGGAACAGCAGGCCGGCGCCCATGAAGGCGATCACGAAGACGAACAGCGACAGCGACGCCACCGACAGGTTGCGGTTCTTCAGCAGGCGCAGGTCGAGCAGCGGGTGCTTGGGCTTGAACGAATAGAACACGAAGGCGACCACGAGCACGGCGCCGATCAGCATCGTCGTCCACACCTTGGTCGCCGTGATCGTGCCCTCCTCGGGCAGCGACGAGACGCCGTACAGGAACAGGGCCAGACCCGGCGAGAGCATCAGCATGCCGACGAAGTCGAACGACTCCGACGCGTGCGGCTCGTCCTTGGGCAGCGCGAACTGCGCGTAGACGAGCGCGATGATGCCGATCGGCAGGTTGATCAGGAACACCCAGTGCCAGCTCGCGACCTCGATCAGCCAGCCGCCCAGGATCGGGCCGCCGATCGGGCCGAGCAGCATCGGGACGCCCAGCACGGCCATCAGCCGGCCGATGCGCTCCGGGCCGGCAGCGCGCGTCATGATCGTCATGCCGATCGGCATGAGCATGCCGCCGCCCAGACCCTGGATGACGCGGTACGCGACCAGTTGCTCGATCGAGCCGGCGGTGGCACAGAGCACCGAGCCGAGCGTGAACAGCAGCAGGGCCATCATGTAGAGCCGTTTGGTGCCGAACCGGTCGGCGGCCCAGCCGCTGAGCGGGATCACCGTGGCCAGGGCCAGGGTGTATCCGGTCATGGTCCAGGCGACCTGCGCGTACGTCGCGTCGAACTCGCTCTGGAAGGTCGGTAGGGCGACGCTGACGACGGTGATGTCGAGGATCGACATGATCGCCCCGAGTACCACCACCCCGGCGACTTTGAGCACCGCGGCATCGAGCTTGGCCGGTGCCGCGGCGGATTGGTCGGTCACGAGAGAACTCCCCCAGTTTCTGCCTTCTCAGCCGCGCGCCATACGAACCCCCACGCGCGCACAGAAGCGTCCATGCTGCCACTGCTTCGTTTCCAGCAGCATCCCGTTTTCAGCATGCCCTCAGGAAGCGAGTCACCCGCGCGTTTCAGCCTTCGGAGGGATCCTCTTCCAGAAGTTCACGCAGCAGACGCTCGTCGTCGGCACTGAGATTGCTTACGAAACGGCGCAAAACCGTCGCTCTGTCGGGTTCAACCTCCATCAGACGGCTCATCCGATCGGCGACGAGGCCGGCCGGGGCACTCAATGCCCCGTACCGAAAGGCCCTTCCGTCCCGATGTCGGGCCACCGCGCCCTTCTCGAACAGGCGCGTGAGAGTCGTCACAACTGTGCTGTAGGAGAGCGATCCGTCCGGTTCGAGGGCATCACGGACCTCACCGGGAGTCAGGGGCCGCAGCGCGGCATCGAGCACCGTCATGATCTCGGTCTCGAGTTGACCGGGCCGCCGCCTGCCGCTCACCGGGAGACCCTATCGATGCTTCCTGTGAGACTCATGCAAAGAGCGAGCGCCCCCAGAAGTCGTCCGCCGCCGGCAGGCCCGGCGGGCAGGCGAAGAGACCGCTCGATACGTGCCGGATGTATTCGTTCATCTCGTCCTGCCGGGCCAACCGGGTCTGCACCGGCACGAACTGCCGGTGCGGGTCCCGCTGGTACGAGATGAAGAACAGCCCCGCGTCGAGCCGCCCCAGCCCGTCCGACCCGTCGACGAAGTTGTACCCACGCCGCAGCAGCCGGGCGCCGTTGTTCTGGGTCGGGTGGGCCAGGCGCACGTGGGCGATCGGAGCGATCAGCGGTTCGCCGTCGTCGCCCCGCACGGCGAAGTCGGGCTCGTCGAACTCGCCGTGACCGCTCAGCGGCGCGCCCTCGCCCTTGTCGCGGCCGACGATCGTCTCCTGCTCGAGCAACGAGGTCCGGTCCCACGTCTCGATCAGCATCCGGATCTTGCGGGTGACCAGGTACGACCC
This sequence comes from Paractinoplanes aksuensis, assembly GCF_024137025.1. Classification (GTDB taxonomy): domain Bacteria; phylum Actinomycetota; class Actinomycetes; order Mycobacteriales; family Micromonosporaceae; genus Actinoplanes; species Actinoplanes aksuensis. The sequence goes on along the minus strand of NZ_JAMYJR010000037.1, from coordinate 124,018 downwards.
GCCGGTCATCCAGTCCGGCCCGTCGCCCGCGCGCACCCACAGGTGGTCGTCGAGCAGCGTGGTCTCCTCGGCCTTGAGGTTGGCCGTGCCGTCCTTGAAACCGAACAGGTTGCGCGGGGTCGCCTGCGCGGTCGAGGTCGACGACGTCCGCCCGAAGCCGAGCTGCGACCAGCGGACGCTGACCACGCCCATGCCGATGCGCGCGAGGTTGCGGACGGCATGCACCGCCACCTGGGGATCGTTGGCGCAGGCCTGTACGCAGAGGTCCCCGCCCGAGATGGCCGGGTCGATCGTGTCGCCCGGGAACTTGGGCAGGTCGGCCAGCGCGGCCGGCTTCCGGTCCCGCAGCCCGAACCGGGCGTCGAACAGGCTGGGCCCGAAGCCGATGGTCAGGGTCAGATCGGCCGCGGGCAGGCCGAGCGCCTCGCCGGTGTCCTCGGGCGGCGCCTCGCGCAAGCCGCCGACCGCGCCCAGTGTGCCTGCCTCCTGGCCCTGGGTCATGCGCGCGGCGGCGGCCGTCCACGACTCCAGCATGTCGACCAGCGCGGCCCGGTCTTTGGTGATCACGTCGAACGCGACGAAATGCAGCCGGTCCTGCGCCGGGGTGATGATGCCGGCCTGCCGTTCGCCCCAGAAGCTGATCCGGTCGGGGGCCGGGGTGGCCGCTGGTTCGCCACCCTCGGCGCGCCAGGCCACAGCGCCGGCCGCCGCCGCGGCCACTGCGCCCGCACCGGCCAGCCCGATCACCCTGCGCCGCTTCATTGTTCAAGACCCTTCCCACGTACGACGAAAGCCGGGCCCGCCGAGGGGCCCGGCTTCACGAATCACTTGCCGGCGACGAGCGCGGCCACCTTGCTGATCGGCTCGGAGAGCGCGTTGATCTCGTCGCTGAGCGTCTTGAGGTCGGCCTGGCTGAGCGTGTTGTGCAGCTTCCAGCCGTCGCCGTCGCGGTGCTTCTCGAGCGCCGCCTCGACCGCCGCGAACCGCTCGTCGAGGGTCTTGACCAGGGCCGCGTCCTTCTCCTCCAGGGCCGGGCGCAGCGCTGCGATGGCCGCCTGCGAGCCCTCGACATTGGCCGCGAAGTCCCACAGGTCGGTGTGCGAGAAGGTGTCCTCCTCACCGGTGATCTTGCCGGTGGCCACCTCGTCGAGCAGGCCCTTGGAGCCGTTGGCGAGCTGCACCGGTGAGAGCGTGACGGTGTTGGCCTTGTCCACGATGGTCTTGACGTCGACGAGCAGCTGGTCGGCGGTCGGGCCCGACTTGCTGACGTCCTTGGCCACCCACAGGCCCTTCTCGATCTTGTGGAAGCCGGTCCACTCCTGGCCCGCCTCGAGGTCGGCCTCACGCGCGTCGATCTTGGGATCGAGGTCGCCGAAGCTCTCGGCCACCGGCTCGATCCGCTCCCAGTAGGTGCGGGCGATCGGGAAGAGCGCCTTCGACTTCTCGATGTCGCCGGCCTTGACCGCGTTGACGAACTCGGTGGTCTTGTCGATCAGGGCGCCGGTCTGGCTCTTCACGTAGCGCTGGTAGTCCTTCGTCGCCTGGGCCAGCTTGGCGTCCTCGGTGAGCGGCGCGGCCGAGCCGGAGACCTGGAAGGCGTTGCGGATGCCCTTGCCGATCATGCCGGGCTTGCAGGCCGTCTCGTACGTGCCCGCGGCCAGCTCGACGATCAGCTCGCGGGACAGCCCGGGGGCGATGTTCTCGATCTCGCCCATCACCCGGTCGCCCGGCGCGTAGACGTAGAACTCGGTGACCTTGTTGCCCTTGTTGGCGATGGTGAACGTCGTTGTGCCGGCGGCGGACTCGGCCGTGGCGACCCTGCACTCGGTGTCCGAGGCGTCAACGGCGATCTTGTCGCTCGACGCGGCGTCGGATCCGGAGTCGTTGCCGCCGCACGCGGCAAGCGGGACCGCCGCCGCGGTGGCGGCCACGAGGGCGATCAGGCGAGGGGTGCGCATGGTTCTCCTATTTGCTCAGTGCAGGCGCTTGCGTGAGGGCCGGTCGTTGCGGCCAGAGGAAGATCACTAGTACGGGGATGCCGTAGGCGAGCCAGGCGATCGTCTCGAGCACCGTGGGCGCGGGCGTGAAATTGACCATGCCGCGCAGCAGTTCGGCGTACCACGCCTCGGGCGGCCACGAGGCGCTGATGTCGAACGCCGTGTTGTTGAGACCGGGCAGCACCCCGGCCTCCTGGAAGTCGTGCACCCCGTACTTGAAGATCCCGGCCGCCACGAGCACGAGCAGCGCGCCGGTCCAGGTGAAGAAGCGGGTGAGGTTGATCCGCAGCGCGCTGATGTAGAGCAGCCAGCCCAACACGATCGCGGTGAGCAGCCCGAGTGAGATGCCGATCAGCGGGCGGACGCTGTCGGTGGCCCCTTGCGCCGCCGCGTAGAACAGGATCGAGGTCTCGAGGCCCTCGCGGATCACGGCCAGGAAGGCCACGCCGACGATGGCCCACGGCCCGATGAGAATCGCGTCCTCGAGGCGTCCGCGCAGCTCCTGACCCATCTGCCGGGCCATCCGCCGCATCCAGAAGATCATCCAGGTCACGAAGGTGACCGCGACCAGCGACGCGATGGCCTCGAAGAGCTCCTGGTGCAGGAACGACAGGCGGGCCACGCCGAACTGGAGCAGCGCCGCGAAGCCGATGGAGAGCACGGCGGCCACGGCGACCCCGCCCCACACCCACTTGAGCAGCGGCCGCCGGTCGGTCTTGACCAGGAACGCGACCAGGATGGAGACCACCAGCGTGATCTCCAGCCCCTCACGGAGCCCGATCAGGTAGATGGCGGTCATGGAACTCCTCAGGTAAGCCAACCCTAACTAGCTGAGGCTTACCTTCTTTTATTCAGTTGTAGAAGTCAACTCACGCTCGATAACGGATGGGTGCCCGGAAGTTTCAGTGATGGTTCACCACGGACGAACTTGCGTGTGCCGCGATCAGGTCGACCGAAACTTCCGGTAGCTATTGACTTCTTTCGATGGCTCGTCTGAAACTCGGGAGCGCTCCCAACTTCCCCGGAAGGAGAAGCCTCGTGATCGTCCGCCCCCGGATCCGCTCGTCGATCGTGGTGCTCGCGACCGCACTCACGATCGGCGTGGCGGTCATGGCCGTCCCCGCCTTCGCCGCCCCCGAGAACGAAGGCTCGGCCTGCGCCGCCCCCACCCTCCCCGACGCCGGTTCGCTGCCCACCAACGCCAAGCTGCCCGACCCGTTCCGCAAGCTCGACGGCACCCGCATCACCACCCGCGCCGAATGGACCTGCCGGCGCAACGAGATCAAGCGCCTGGCCGAGAAGTTCGTGTACGGCGAGAAGCCGGCCCGGCCGCAGTCGGTCACCGGCACCGTCTCCAGCACGTCGATCACCGTCAACGTCACCGACCAGGGCCGCAGTTCCAGCTTTTCGGCCCGGGTCGAGCTGCCCAGCGGCACCGGCCCGTTCCCGGCCGTCGTCGTCCTCGGCGGGTTCGGCGCCGACACCGCCGCGATCAAGGCGGCCGGGGCGGCGGTCATCAACTACGACCCGTACGCGGTGGGCAAGGAAGGCACCGGCCGCAGCAACAAACAGGGCGCGTTCTACAGCATCTACGGCGCGACCAGCCCGACCGGCCTGCTCATGGCCTGGTCATGGGGGGTCAGCCGGATCATCGACGTGCTTGAGCAGTCCGGCGGCAGCGTGCTGCGGGCCGACGCCACCGGCGTGACCGGCTGCTCCCGGTTCGGCAAGGGTGCCTTCGTGATCGGGGCGTTCGACCAGCGCATCACCCTGACCATGCCGATCGAGTCGGGCACGGCGGGCGCGCCGATCTTCCGCGGGGTGCCCGGCGAGGGTGCGCAGAGCCTGTCCTCCGCGTACGGGGAACAGCCGTGGCTCGGCGACGCGTTCGGCACGTTCACCGGCAGTCCGAACCGGCTGCCGGTCGACACCCACCAGATCGCGGCGATGGTGGCGCCACGCGGACTGTTCATCATGGACAACCCACACATCGCGAACCTCGGGCCGCGGTCGGCGAGCGTGGCCGCGCTGGGGGCGGCCGAGGTCTACCGGGCTCTCGGCGCAGGCGACAACATCTCGTACTGGTCGGACGTCAGCGACGGCACGCACTGCGCCGACCGGGCCGAGTGGCGGACGCCGTTGCAGCAGAACATCCGCAAGTTCCTGCTCAAGACCGGCAACGACCCCGGCGCCATCCGGATCTCGAGCCGGGCCCAGGGCCGCCTGGCCGACTGGGTCGACTGGACGACGCCGGCGCTGGACGGCAGCACACCGCCCCCGACCACGCCGCCTCCGACGACACCACCGCCGACCGCTGGTGGCGCGTGCGCCGCGACCGCTTCGCTCAACGCCTGGACCGGCGGCTTCGTCGCCACGATCAAGGTCACCGCGGGCGCCACAGCGGTGAACGGCTGGAGCGTCGGGGTGACGTTGCCGGCGGGCACGACGATCAGCAATTCCTGGAACGTGACGCGGAGCGCCACCTCCGGAGCGGTGCGATTCGGCAACGTCGAGTTCAACGGCCGCATCGCCGCGGGGGCCAGCACCGAGTTCGGCTTCCAGGGCAATGGCTCGTACGGAAACCCGGTCTTGACCTGCACTTCGCCCTGAGAACCGCCGAAGGCCGGGCATCTCAGGGGGATGCCCGGCCTTTCGCCCCGTGCTTGTTGCGATCCAAGGTCGAGATTGGCTACAAGATCAATTCCAAGTGTCACCGGCTGGTGGTACTTGTCCCAGGTCAGCGCTCACTCGCAGAGTAATTGCCAACCGTCTTCTGGCCACTGTCGACTAAGCTGTGGTCAATCGCCTCCAGCCGCCACTCGTGGGATCACCCGGGCGTGGCAGTCAAGTCGTGGACGGGGTTCAGGCTATGAGATTGCAGCCGCGGCAGCAGTTGTTGGATGTCTGGGAGGCCCTGGCCCGAACCTCCTGGGACAATGGTGAGTGGGCCTCCGGCGGCCGATTCGGCGGCAACTCGATCAGCGACGCCGAGCAGCTACTTTGCCTGCTCCTTCCGGCCACCCAGATCGAAGCATTCAACCTCGACCGTCCCGACCAGACGGCCGACCGAATGGTGCACGCGTTGCGGCGGATGGGTACCGCCACCGATATTCCGCGCGTAATAACCAAGCTGCTGAACGACTATTTCGAGCGCTATACCGAGGACGGCACAGCGGTGTTCTCCGGCGGCAGCTACTACGAGCTGCTCGAAACAGACCACGTCGACAAAACCGCGCCGCCCGAGCTGCAGGGCCTCCCGATCGTCGACTCGTACGCCCTCTCCATCACGCTCTCCCTGGCCACCCTCGGTTTCGTCCGGGTCTACCGGCGATCGGTGACCCGGGAAGACATGCGATCGGCGATCGGCGGACTTGAGGCGGCGGCCAGCCTGCGGTTGAGCGCGGCCATGGTCGGCCTGCTGCGCAGCTTCTCTGTCAACGTCTTCGCGGTCGACTCGCCGGAGGGCGACCGGCTCTGCACCACCGTCAATCAGAACTCGATGCCGCGCCGCGCCGTGGTCCACCAGCTCCATCTCCGGCTCCGTCAGACCATCGCCAGTTTCCGCGAGGTCCTGATCGGATCCGGCCAGACCAACGACCTGGAACTGCCGGACCGCCTGTTCGAATGCGGCTGGTCGTGGACCGTCGTCCGGGGCGCGCCGAAGATCGACACCGTGGAGAAGATCGGTGAGCAGGCCCCCGGCGTCGGCCAGGACAAGCCCTACCTCTACTTCACGGTCATCGCGCTCAACGCGGTCGAGAACCTGTTCTCCGAACGTACGCGCATCCTGGGTCTGCTCAACGAGGAACAGCAGCGCCTGGCTCGTGCTCTCCAGCTGCGGTCCGACCTGACCCGCACCTACTGGGCGACGGTGGCGACCTTCGGCGAGAGCGGTAAGTGGCCGCTCGAGAACATTCCCTGGCGAACGACCGACGGCGAACAGTCCGACTACTTCACCCTCCAGGTGACCGCCCTCGCGGTGAAAGGCCTCGAACAGGTCCGCAGCAGCGACGCCGAGCTCGCCCGGGTCGGACGCATCCTGGCCACGCTGGCCGAGCGCGCGCGCATCACGAGCCGCGCGGTCGTGGACGACCCCAACCTGGTCATGCACTACCCCGGCGTGCGGCTGGCCCTCGGCGGCAGCGACGAACCGGTCGACACTGACGAGAAGCTGCCGCTGCTGGCTTGGTCGGTGCCGGAGTTCGCGGCGCTGCTGCTGCTGCGCTCGGCCAACGTCGCCGCACTGATCGGCGACCCCGAGGAACGCTCACGCCTGCTCGATCTGGGCGACCAGGTGTGGGACCACCTGGCTCGGCGCCGGCTGCAGTCGGGCCAGGGCTCCGGACTGTGGGACGACGCGTCCCGGGTCTTTCCCGAGCTGGGCCGTTCCGGCCAGAAGACCTCCTGGTACTACACCGAACGTGTGGTCGAGGCGCTGGTCACCGTGGCCAAGGTGCTCGACCAGCCGCCGAGCCGCAACGAAGAGCTAGCCAACTATGCCGGCGATCTCCTGCGTGAGGCCGAGCAGATCTACGACCGCGAGCTGCTCAACGGCAGTGCCGAGGGCGGCCCCGGGTTGCGCAACACCTTGCAACGGGTCGACATCACGTTGCGCCGGGCCCGCGAGATCCGCACCGAGCGGCCCGGTACCTCCGCCGCACTGGCGCTGGACATACTGCGGGAGCTCGACCGGCTCGATGCGGCCCGCGGCGATTCTTTCTCGGAGGCCTGATGCTGATCTTCGCAGCCTCCGACAAGGGCGGCACCGGCCGCTCGGTGACCAGCAGCAATGTCATATACCGCAGCGCTCTGCAGGGCAACGACGTCTGCTACCTCGACTTCGACTTCGGTTCGCCGACATCGGGGGCTATCTTCGATCTCGGCTCGGTCGAGCGCGGGACCAAGGTCGGCGGGTTACACGCCTATCTGCGAGGCATCACGGGTGCGCCGCAACGGCTGGACATCTGGGAGGAGTCCGACCGCCGCGAGCTACGCGGCCGGCCGGCCGGCGCTGGCCGTATGGTGCTCATGCCGGGCGACATCGCCAGCGGCGAGTTCAGCCACTCCGCCGAGACGGTCGAACGCTGTTGCAGCCTCTTCCTGCGACTCGACGAAGAGTTCGACCTCTGCCTGGTCGACCTGAGCGGGGGCCGGTCGCACGCGCTGGAACTGGTCCTCGCCGCCACGGCCCATCCGTCGATGGAGGCGGTGAAGAGCCGTTGGCTGATCTATCACCGTTGGACCAGGCAGCACGTGATCGCGGCCTCCGGCCTCGTGTACGGCGATCGCGGCATCCTGACCACCGGCGAGGAGCTCGGTCACAGTGCGCGGACGCTGAAGAACACCCTTCGGTTCGTCCACACCGCCGTCGTCAACCCCGACTCCGTCGAGTTGGCCGGTCTGCAGCCGGAACAGGTCGCTTGGCTGCGCATCTGCGACGCGTACCTGAAAGACCTGGCCGGTCAGTTGCGCGTCGGGCGCTCACTGCTGCTCGGCAGCATCCCCCTCGACCCCGTTCTGCAGTGGCGCGAGCAGCTCATATCCGACAACGACGTGCTGATGCGGGGTATCGCCAATGAGGCGACGAGGGCGGCGTTCGAGAAGCTAGCTAGAAACATCGTGGACGACTCGGCCTGGGAGCCGCAATGACAAACTCCTGGTCCGTCGAAACTCGGGAATCGTTAGCGCAGCGACGCGCGGAATCGACTCCGCTCTCTCACCTGTCGATCGAACTCGGGCACCTTTACTTCGAGGAGTTCAGGACCGGCTTCGACGGTCTTGCCGCCTACTTCGAGCGCATTCGCCCGTGGGTCGAGGCGGCGACGAACATCCTGCGGCGCAGGGTGCCGTCGCACCGGCCCCGGGTCAGTACCTGTTTCCTGGTCGACGACTATTTCACCCGGTTCAGCACGCCGGCCGAGGTGCTGCCGCTACTGATCAAGGCAGCCGAGAGCCAGAACGTCACGATCGACTACATCGCCCGGGAATGCGGTTGCGCAGTGGCCGACGGCGTTCCGCTGGCCGATCTCGTACTCGACCGGATCGTGCTGGATCCGCCGCCGGGGAGCACCGGCGTGCGCCCTCCCGCCACGATGTCCGGGTGGTTGTGCAACGGCCAACGTAGTCCCGATGTGATGACCGGCACGGCCATGTCCGGCGCCGACCGGCGCTGGCAACCTCCGACCGAGAACGGTCCGCTCAACAACCATTCGATCTTCCTCGACGTGCAGCTCTGGGACATGCGCGGCCAAGAGAAGGTGTGGTCCTGCGCCTACCTTGCGGCCATCTGGCAACTGTTACGGCTCGGCCTCCTCCGATACGACGGCCAAGTCGTCGCCCGGCCGACGGCGGTGGAACAGTTTCCTGACGAATGGGAGCGCCTTCCCTCGATCGTGAAGATCAATCCGGCTGCGGATCCGTTCAGTGCGTATTCCACATTCTCCGTGCTCGGGCATCGATTTCTCAACGTCGAGCACGCCGTGCGCACCATCCTTCAGCAGGTCAACGTCGAGCAGGTGGTGGCCGACCAGGTAAGTTCCCGTGCTCAACGCGAAGGCCTGCAGCTCCCGGCCGAGGTGTGGCAGCGCATCGAATACCTCTTCGTGGCCGACCGAGACTGATCAAGCAGCCGTCGTCCTGCCGGTCCGGTCTGCTGCGTGCGCCGTAGCCTCGAGCAGCGCGATCGTGCTCAGATTGAGCTGATCGCGGATGCGGTCGACACACGTCCGCCACTGATTCGAGAGGTTCGCCTGCCGGTCCAGCGATTCCCAGAGCGAGAGCAGAGTCACATCGACACGGGCACTGGGCATCCACAGGTGCAGCAGGAACTCGACTGCCGGGTGCAGCATGGACATCAGGTGCGGGCGGTTGCCCGGTGCCTCCAGGCTGCGGTCGAGCAGCGACAGCACCACGGTCAGCAGCCAATCACGCCGGGCCAGTTCCTCGGCGAACGTCAGCATGGCGTCGGCCGGCAACTCGGCCTCGAGTGCGCTGTCGACACGCACGAGCAGCGTACGGACGGTCTTGGACTCGATAACGAACGAGACACTGTTCAAACCGTCAGGTGCCCGCGACACGGCCCACCGTAGAACCGTGCGGCTGCTGCGGAAGGGACGCAGACGATCGAGCAATCGGGACGCCTGAATCTCGTCGATGGCGCGGTCACTGATAGCCCCGACATCAAGCGCTGAAACCCCTTGTCGATCCCCGAGGAACCCGTCGGCGACGTCGGCCAGGTTGACCTTGCCGATCGGTTCGATCGTGCCGGGCCGGGCCAGGTAGTGGGACCACGGAAGACGCAGGCCGTGCCGACGAACCTGTTCGATCTTGGCGTATGAAGAGCCTTGGACGCAGTGCCCGCCGGTCACGATGGCGTGGCTGACTATAGTGCCGACGCCACGGGCGCTACGACCGGAGGATGACGGCAGGTCGCAGTCAACGCCGGTCAGCTTGTCCGGCGAGACGGCCTGCGCGACCGGGCGCTCGAAGCGGCGCACCCGCTCACCGACGACGAGGTCGAGCAGCGCGGAAACGCGTTCACTCGAAAGTGCGGTGGAGTTCTGCAGGAGTCCGGTATGGATCTCGCCGAACATCAGTGTGCCGGGGTGCATAGCTTTGGCATCGTTGGGTCACCTGGCCTCTCCGGAATCTTCCAACCCGATTCCAACCCACCGCGTCGTCTTTCACAACCATTCAGCCTGACCCGTCATCCTTCTTAGGCGGTCCGCCAGCTCGGCCTGGTACGTCCAGCGACCAGGGACCTGCGTCCAGCCATGGGGACGGGTGATGACCCGGGCATATCTGTCTGCCACTTTCTCCGATCTGCAAGACTGCCGCGGTGCGGTCCGCCTTGCTCTTGCCCGCCAGTCCGTGGACGTCCTTGCGATGGAGAACTACGTCGCTGAAAGCTCCCCACCGCTCGACAAGTGCTTGGCTGACGTGGCCAGATGCGACCTCTACATCGGCGTTATCGCGTGGCACTACGGCCATGTCCCCAGCGGCCACGACATCTCGATCACAGAGGCGGAGTATCGGGAAGCCGTACGGCTAGGGATTCCTTGTCTGATCTTTTACTGGCAGACGATGCGCCGTGGCCTCGTACGGCGATGGACGTGGTGCCTGCGGCGATGCGCATCAAGGCCCTGCGTGCTGAGCTACAACAACGACACGTCGTCAGCTTCTTCAGCGGTCCGGCTGACCTACAAGGTGTGGTTGCGGCGGCGGTCGCCAACCTACCCCAGGATCGGTCCTCACAAGCGCCGAGGACGACTCTCAGCAATGACCGTTTGCAGCACTACTACCAGAGCCTGGCTAGGCGGTACGACGGACTCGATCTCGATCCGATAGCCGAGCCGCGCGCCGACGGATGCCCCCGCATCAGACTTGCCTCGATATTTGTCGAGCCTCATGTGCGGGCAGGCCTCCCGTTGGCCGAGCTGCCGCCTGAGTGGCTCGCCCGGTCAACCGAGAACGGTGAGCTGGCGACGGACGAGCCGACCAACCTGGCCGACCCATTCGAGCCGGCCGACGTCCGTCGGCCGTTCCCGGCGAAGTCAGCCCAACAGCTCTTCGACGTCATCGCGGCGTCCCAAGGGCAGGCAATCGTGATCCTCGGTGCTCCAGGGTCGGGCAAGTCAGCGACGTCGCGCTATCTATTGCTACGGCCGGCCGATGACAGCATCGGTGGGCCGCCGCCCTTCCTCGCCGACCACGTACCTATCCTGATCGAGCTGCAGGCTTACGCCGCCCTCGAGGCGGAAGGGCGGTGCTCCGACTTCCTCGGTTACGTCGCCTACCGCCAAAAACTTGATGATCTTGGTTTGGAACACGAAGCCTTCGCCGACTACTTGGGGGCAGGGGGCCCGGCTCTATTCATATTCGACGGCTTGGACGAAATCTTCGATGTGCGCGACCGAGCTCGGATCGCCGAGCAGATAGTCAAGCTCGGGGCGGAGAACCCGGGCATCCGCGTCATCGTGACCTCTCGCATCTTCGGTTACCCGCAGCTGGTCTTCGCTCGAGCGAGGTTCGATCACTACATGCTTCAAGATTTCGGCCAAGACCAGATCGGCGAGTTCCTTCGGCTGTGGTCCTTGGAATCATCGCCGGGGCGAAACGACAAGGCTGACGCCGACCATGCCCGCCTGACCGACGTGGTACAGCAGTCGCCGGGGGCATGGTGGTGCACTCCTCGGCCAGCGGCTTGCCGGGCGGGTTCGCGCCGGCCTGGTCGTCACCCGTGCGGCAGCGGTCGGCGATCAGCTGCTGGACCTCGCGGTTACCGCCGTGCCGCTCGGCTAGCACCCGCACGGGCCGAGGGCGACGACACGAGCGTCCGCAAGGCGGCCCTGCGCGTGCTGGGCGAGCGCTACGCGTACGAGCCGTGGACCTTCACGACGCTGCTGCGCGCGGCCCGCCGGGACGAGGACATGCTCGTACGGCGGGAGGCTCTGACCCTGCTGGTGTCCAAGTTCACCCATCGCAAGGGTGTTCGGGAGGCGCTCAACTTCAGCCTGCGGGATCCTGACTGGTCGGTGCGAGAGGCCGCCGTACGCCTGCTCGCCGATCACTACCGTGCCGACAGCCGCACCTGGAAGCAACTTGCGACACTGGCTGCCGATCCCACCGACGTCCAGCTCAGCCTGCTGGCCGGCCAGACCCTGAGCTGGCTGCCCAAAGCCGACCCCGACCGCATGCCGACCCTGCGAGCGTCGGGGCGGTGAACCGTTCGTCCATTGTTTCCGTTCCACACTCCACGACAACTGAACCGCAGAATCGATTGTCGTGCCGCGCACAACGTCACTAACCTCGCGAGTCTGTGCACACATGTGCTCTTACCACTGAGGTTTTACGAGATCTCTCACCGGGAATCGGTAGAGGCTATCGTGATCGTGATGCTGCACAGAGTGTGTCCAGGCCTCGAGGGTTTCTTTAGTCCGAGGAGTTTCGGTGAAGCAGCAACGCACGGTGACCCGGGTCGTCAAGCGATCCTCATCCACACCTGAGCAGGCGCCCGCCGCACCTGACTGGGACGCGTTCGAACCACACACTTACTGGAAGCACAACTACGCCTTCTTCCGCGGTGACGACCAGCGCTTCCTGCGACTGGTCCGCGATTTCTTCGGCGACCAGCCGGCGCCCACGGACACCCGGCGGATCGGCATCGACGTCGGAAGCGGGGCCAATCTCTATCCCGCGTTGGCGATGCTGCCGCTCTGCGACGAGATCACCCTGCTCGAGTACGGGGCGCAGAACTACGCATGGCTCGAGGACCAGGTGCGACGCTACTCGACTCGCTGGGATCCGTTCTGGCGAATGTTGCGCGAACACCCCACGTACGCCAAGTACGCCCGCCATCCGCGGGCTCGGCTGGCCAGTATGGGCCGGCCACTGCGCGGCAGCCTGTTCGATCTCGCCGACCAGCCGGCGCGATATCACGTGGGCACCATGTTTTTCGTCGCGGAATCCATTACCGACGACCCGGACGAGTTCCGGCGGGCCATGGACGCGTTCCTCGGATCGCTGCTGCCCGGGGCGCCCTTCGCCGCGGCCTTCATGCGTAACTCCACCGGCTACCGTGTCGCGGCAGAGGAATACCCGGCATTCCGTGTGGACGAGGACGGCATCAGCGAGTATTTAGAGTCCAAGGCCGACGTGCGCTTGATCGTCGCAGTCGACAAGCGCGGCCAGTTCATCAATGCCGACAATGTGCCGGACACTGTGCCGACGTGGGGCCTGCGCGACGATTACGACGGCATGATACTGGCGCTCGGGCACGCAAGATAAGACCCGTTCCAAACGGCAAGCGTTGACCATGGCAATTCTCCCTACCGTGGCCAGATATTCACGATGCTGGGACATGCCGTTACGCTCAACCGATGACTCACCGCTCAGGGGACGCCATTGTCGTCGGTGGTGGCGTATCCGGCCTCACTACGGCCCTGTGCCTGGCCGAGGCGGGATATTCGGTTCGAGTTTGGTCGGCCGACCAGGCGGCGGACACGACGTCCTATGCCGGCGGCGCGATCTATTCGCCGTTCCTCCTCAACGACGAGCGCGCCTCGCAGTGGGCTGAGCAGACGTTCACCGAGCTGGAAGCGATGGCGCTCCAACCCGGTGAGGACACCGGTGTCGCCATGGTCCAGGGGCAGGAGGTATCTCGCGGCCCAGCTCAGGCCCCGGACTGGGCGACCAAGGTGACCGGCTTCCGGTACTGCGACGGAGCGGAGTTGCCCCGCGGTTTCACGACGGGGTGGAGCTATCGGGTGCCCCTTGTGGACATGCCGATTTATCTGCAGTATCTGCAGACTCTGTTCGTCGCAAAGCACAGCGGCATCGTCGAACAGCGGCGCATCTCCACGTTGGATGAACCGGCGACCGAGGCCGACGTGGTGGCCAACTGCACCGGCATGGGCGCCCGGGAACTCGTACCCGATCCCGCCCTGCGCCCCATCCGCGGCGAGCTGGTGGTGATGAGCAACCCCGGCATCGACCGGTTCCTGGCCGAGCACTCCGACGCCGATCGCGAGCTCACCTACCTGCTACCTCACCGTGACGTGGTCGTGCTGGGCGGCACAGCCGACGAGCAGCGCTGGGATGTCGAACCCGACGACAAGGCCGTGGCCGGCATCATCGCCCGCTGCACCGAGCTCGAACCCCGGCTGCGCGACGCGCAGGTCCTCGGGTGCCGGGTCGGCATCCGCCCGGCCCGGGACAGGGTCCGGGCCGAGCGAACGAGCCTCAACGGCGCCGTGGTGCTGCACAACTACGGCCACGGCGGTTCCGGCGTGAGCGTTTCGTGGGGGTGCGCCCGCTACGTGGTCGGCCTGCTCAGTTCGTCAGAACCATCCGGTGACGGGCCTCGCCGCTGAGCATTCGGTCGTAGGCGGCCTGCACGTCGGCCAGCGGCCGCGTCTCGGTGCGGGGGCGGATTCCGGTCAGGGCCGCGAAGCGCAACGTCTCCTCGACCTCATGAGCGGTGCCCGACGGGTGCCCGTGGACGGTCCGCGATGTCGAGATGATCTGGAACGGGCTCACCGCGATGGGCGCGGGATCGGCGCCGACGACGACCAGTTCGCCCGCCGGGGCCAGGCCGTCGACGGTGGCGCTCATGGCCGCCGAGTCGCCGGCCGTGGCCAGCACGACCCGGGCGCCGCCCAGAGCCTGCAGCTGCGCCGCCACGTAGCCGGCCGCGCTGTCGACGTAGTGGTGGGCGCCCAGGTCCGCCGCCAGCGACGCCCGGTCCGCGCCGCGGGCGACGGCCACGGTCTCGAAGCCCATCTTCGCGGCGAACTGCACCGCGAGGTGGCCCAGACCGCCCAGGCCCAGCACGGCGACCAGGTCTCCGGCGCGGGCGGTGCTGCGGCGCAGGCCGTTGAACGTGGCCACGCCGGCGCATCCCATCGGAGCGGCCTCGACCGCGCTGATCCCGTCGGGGATCCGGGCCAGGGCGGTCACGGGCACCACCAGCGCTTCGGCGTAGCCGCCCGGGTAGGCCCAGCCGGGCACCTGCAGGCGTACGCAATGAATGAAGTCACCGGCGCGGCAGGGCGCACAGACGGCGCAGTGGCCGCCGAACCAGCCGACCGCGACCCGGTCACCCGGCGCCCACCCGGTGACGTCGTCGCCCACGGCATCCACCCGGCCGGCGATCTCGTGCCCGGCGACCAGGGGGAAGGACACGGGGAAGGCGGCGTTGACGAAGGCGGCGTCGGTGCGGCAGACGCCGCAGGCCTCGACGGCGATACGTACCTGGCCGCGGCCCGGGGTGGGCAGCTCGGTCTCGACGATGCGGAACGGGGCGCCCGGCGCGGTGACCTGGGCAGAACGAAATGTGGTCATGCCCCCATACGACCCGTCGGGCACCCCTGTTGAGCGGCCTTGACAGGCATGGCTCTCCCTAGGATCAGCGGTACCAGGCTGGACCCTTGGCGCTGCCCCGGCCGCGTCGATACTTGGTTACATGGCGCACAACGACGACCTCAAGGAGTTCCTGCGGTCCCGGCGGGCGCGTCTGCGGCCCGAGGGCGGCACGATCGGCGTCCGCCGCGTGCCCGGCCTGCGGCGTGAGGAATTGGCCGCGCTGGCCGGGGTCAGCGTCGACTACTACGTCCGCCTCGAGCAGGGCCGCAACCTCAACCCCTCCGAGGCGGTGCTCGACGCGATCGCCCGCGCGCTGCGCCTCGACGACACCGAGCGGGCGCACTTCTTCGAGCTGGCCCGCCCCCGCGAGACCCGTCGCCGGCCGCCCCGCCGCCCGCAGCGGGTCGCCCCGGCCACCTACCAGTTGCTCGAGACGCTCGACGAGGCCGCCGCGCCCGCCTTCATCGTGGGGCGGCGCATGGACGTGCTGGCCGTCAACCTCACCGCCCGCGCCCTGATCTGCGACTTCAACGCGCTGCCGGCCCGCGAGCGCAACTACGCGCGGTTCATCTTCCTCGACGAGAACGCCCGCGACCTGCATCCGGACTGGGCCGTCATCGCGGCCGAGACGGTGGCCACGCTGCGGGTCGACGCCGGTCGCCACCCCGACGACCCCGACCTGTCGGCCCTGGTCGGCGAGCTGTCGGTGCAGAGCGAGGAGTTCCGCCGGTGGTGGGCCGACCACCAGGTGCTGGCCCGCACGAGCGGCCGCAAACGGTTCCGCCACCCGATCGTCGGCGACCTCGCCATCAGCTACCAGGCGCTGGCCCTGCCCGGCGACGCCGAACAGACGATGTTCGTCTACACGGCGCCCGCGGGCACCCCCGACCAGCACGCGCTGCGCCTGCTGCGGCTGAGTCAAAGCGAGAAAGCTCACGCGCCACAGACCCAGGTGGCGGGTATCTGATTGGTCAGACAAATGACGAAGGGATGACCATGAGCACTCTGGGCAGCAGCGGCATCGAGGTTTTCCCGCTGAACCTCGGCGGCAACGTCTTCGGCTGGACCAGCGACGAGGCCACCTCGCACCAGGTCCTCGACGCCTTCACCGCGGCCGGCGGCAACTTCATCGACACCGCCGACGGCTACTCGGCGTGGGTGCCGGGCAACTCCGGCGGCGAGTCCGAGACGATCATCGGCAAGTGGCTGACCAGCCGGAACAACCGCAACAGCGTCGTCCTCGCGACCAAGGTCAGCCAGCACCCGCAGTTCCGGGGGCTCTCGGCGGCCAACGTCACGGCCGCGGCCGACGCCTCGCTCGCGCGGCTCGGCACCGACTACATCGACCTCTACTACGCGCACTACGACGACGCCTCGACCCCGCTCGAAGAGACCGCGGGGGCCTTCGACGCGCTGGTCAAGGCGGGCAAGGTGCGGGCCGTCGGGGTGTCCAACTACACGGCCGAGCGCATCCGCGAGTGGTTCGAGGTCGCGCGGCGCCACGGCTTCGTGCTGCCGGTGGCCGTGCAGCCGCACTACAACCTGGTCGCGCGGCAGGCCTACGAGCAGAACATCGCGCCCGTGGCGGCCGAGGAAGGCTTGGCCGTGCTGCCGTACTACGCGCTGGCCAGCGGCTTCCTCACCGGTAAGTACCGCACCACCGAAGACCTGGCGAGCAGTCCGCGTGGCGGTGGCGCCAAGGCCTACCTCAACGAGGACGGCCTGGCTGTGATCAAGGTGCTGACCGAGGTGGCCGACGCCCACGGGGTCGAGCCGGCCTCGGTGGCTCTGGCCTGGTTGCGTACGCGACCCGGGGTGGCCGCCCCGATCGCCAGCGCCCGCACGGTCGAGCAGCTTCCGGCCCTCATCGCCTCGGCCACGCTCGAGCTGACCGCGGACGAGATCGCCGCGCTCGACGAGGTGTCGTTCTAGAGGCGATAGGTCGCGACCGTGCTCTGCAGGTCGGCCGCTGTGCGGGCCAGTTCGGAGGCTGTCCGCTGGGTCTCGGTGGCGCCCGAGGTCACCTGGTGGGCGGCCTCGGCCACGCCCGTGATCGTGTCGGCGATGCTCGACGATCCCTGCGCGGCCTGACCGACGCTGCGCGCGATCTCCGCCGTGGTCGCCGTCTGTTCCTCGACGGCGGCCGCGATCGTGGTCGCGTAGTCGTTGATCGTGCCGATGACCTCGGCGATCTGCCGGATCGCCTCGACCGCGTTACCGGCCTCGTCCTGGATCGCTCCCACCTGCTCGGTGATCTGCTGGGTGGCGCGGGCCGTCTCCTGGGCCAGGTCCTTGACCTCGGACGCGACAACCGCGAAGCCCTTGCCGGACTCGCCGGCCCGGGCCGCCTCGATGGTGGCGTTCAACGCGAGCAGGTTGGTCTGCTCGGCGATCGAGGTGATCAGCGCGACCACCGTGCCGATCTGGGCCGAGGCGTCGCCGAGCCGGGCCACGCTGGTGTTGGTCGACTCGGCCTTGCGGGCGGCGTCGGCGGCCACCCCGGCCGCCTCGTTGGCGCTGTTGGAGATCTCGCGGATCGACAGGCCCATCTCCTCGGCGCCCGCCGAGACCGCCTGCACACTCTGCGAGACCATCCCGGCCGAGTCGGAGACCGTGTTGACCTGGGCCGACGTCTCCTCGGCGGAGGCCGCGAGCTGCGACGAGACCGACGACAACTCCTCCGAGGCCGAGGCCAGCAGGTCCGAGTTCGCGTGCACCCGGCCGACCGTGCCGGCCATCGCCTCGGCGGTCGCGTTGAGCGTGCGGGCCATGTCGCCCACCTCGTCGGCGCTGTCGACCTTCACGCGTACGGTGAGATCGCCCGTTCCGACCTGCTTCAGAGCCCGTACGCAGGTGGACAGCGGCCGCACGATGAGCCGGGTGATACCCACGGCGAGCGCCATACCGAGCAGGCCACCCCCGACCAGAATCGCCACGACCAGCCACTTGGTCGACTCGTAGCGGCTCTGCGCGCTCTTCTGCTGGGCCGCCGCAGCTTGGACGGTGAGCTCGGCCAGCTTCGTCAGCGGGGTGCGGACGGCGGTCATGGCGTCGGCCAGTGGGCCGGTCCGGGCGGTCTGCAGCGCCGCCCGGTCGCGCAGAGCCTCGGGCGTCAGGATGCGGGTGTTCAGCACCTCGACGTACTCGCCCCAGGCACTCTTGAAATCGGCCTCGGCCCCACGCATCCCCGTGCCGACCGGGTACGCCTCGAAGGCACCGGCAAACTTCTCGACCTCACCCTCGGCCGTGGTCAGGGCCGACCTCGCCTGCGTACGTCCCGCGTCGTCAACGGCGAGCAGATACTCGTTGGCCGCGAGCCAGGTGCGATTGACCGCCGCCCGCAGGTTCCCGACGGTCTCGAGTTCGAGGCTGTGCTGATAGCCTGCGGCGACCTGGTCGTTGGTCTCTCCGAGGCTGCGCAGCGCGATCACGCCGTCAAGCACGCTGAACAGCGTCACCGCGACGACCGCCATCATGATTTTCGTGCCCACGCGCCGGTCCGTCACCAGTCGCAATAGGCCACTTCTGTTCTCAGCCGCCACACCAGGCCCCGGTCCGCTGCTCACTCATTCCAGCGAACACGAATCCCGTTTCACACGCCCCGGAAATCGAGAAACAGGGGTGCCGCCGAATCGGCGACACCCCGTCTCCGGGGATGAATCAGCAGTACAGGTTGCCGCCGGTGGGCACGCCCAGGATTCCGGCGAAGCGGGTGTAGTTGGTGACCCGGCTCTGCACCTGGTCGGGGTGGGCGCCGTTGCATTCGATGCTGTTGATGGCCTTGATCGTCGTGCCGAAGCCGTTGCCGTTGACCATCGCGTTGTGCGAGGTCGTGCCCGCGGCGCCGGTGCCGGTCATCCAGTACCAGAGGCCGGTCTGCCACGAGATTGACGAGTTGGTGGCGACCAGATTCGGGTTGTTGAGCAGGTCGACACCGAGGGCGTTGCCGGCCGCGTAGTAGTTGAAGTTCCAGCTCAGCTGAATCGGCCCGCGACCGTGATAGGCCGACTGACCGGCCGGGCAGCCGTAGGGCTGGGACCAGTCGCAATAGTGCGGCCAGTTGGCCTGGTTGATCTCGTCGATGTAGATGAGCCCGCCGGTCTCGTGGCCGACGTTGGCCAGAAAGGCGGCGGCCTCCTGCTTCTTGACCATGTCACTGCCGGCTGTCGCGAAGGCCGGGAACTTCCTGATGGCGTCGGTCAGGCCGGTGTACGTGTAGAAGCCGTTCCGGCTCGGGAACATCTGATTGAACTGGGCCTCGCTGACGACGAACCCACCGCCGGTGTTCCCGCCGCCGCACGAATAGGGCGACCAGTACCAGGTGCTGATGACCGGGTCGTACCCCGGATTCTCGTGCGACGCCTGGTAGCACTGACCGTTTGTGTAGCGCACGATTGCGCCGGCCGCGTAGAACTGCCCGGCCACCCAGTTCGGGTAGTTGCCGGTGCCGCCGCCACCGCCACCGCCGCTGTTGCCGTCGCAGCCGCCGTTGTCCTGCCAGACGTTGGAGCCACCGGTGCTGGGCGCTTCGTACTGGGTCCACCATTTGGCGGTCCAGTTGTGGCCGTTGTAGGAGGCGGTCATGCCATTGGTGTAGACCGCATTGTTGTTGTACGGAGTCACGCACGCGGCGGCCGCTTCGGCCGTCATCACCGGCACCAGCGCGCCGATGATGCCCAGCCCGAGCGCAGCCAGCATCGTCAGCAGACGTTTTCTCTTCATGGCGGACCTTCCGTGCGCCGAGGGGATGAAAGCCGCGCGACACATCGACAAGACCAAATATCTGATCCGCAAGTCAACATCTGTAAAGAAACTTTAGTCATTCGGGCAAACACGCCCCCTCGACACCCGTCGATACCCTGACCGCATGCCCAGGTCCCGCCCTCACGGCGGCGGCAACGGCGGCGATCCACCTCCGCCTCGCCGCCCCCGCCCCGGCGCCACCGGCGGAGACCCGGACAACATCGCCGCCGCCCAGGCCCGCACCCAGAACCGCTCGGAAGACGGCCGACTCGGCCGCGGCACCGCCCGGCCCGGATCCGGCAGCTCCGCGGACAGCAGCAGCGGGCCGCCGTGGCCGACCGCCGACGGGGTTGCCGGAAGCGCCCGCGGCCGAGATCTGAATCCCCCGCATCAGCGGCACACCATCGCCGGCTCCCGCAGCGGCATGATCGACCAGGAGAACACCGTCTACCTGCGCGGGTACGAGAGCGTCGCGGCGACCGACGTGCAGGCGATCGCGGCCGGTGAGGGCACTTGGAATCCCACCAGCCAGCGGTACGAGATCAACGGGCGTTCCTACGGCGTGGAGCCCAGCGGAAGGGTCTTCCCCGATTCCGGCGACGGTATGGTCAAACTGGACCGCAACGAATACGCGGCGCTCAAGGAAATAGCCCGAGCCGGCGGCGATGCGAGCGCGGCGCCGCAACTCACCAGGAACCCGCGTTTCACCGCCAACCCTGAAGCGGTGGCGAAAGCCCAGGCCATCTACGACGGGACGTACGAGCCGTGAACTACGGATTTTGGATCCACGGCGAGCTGGACCGGGAACGGCTCGCGCCCGCGCTGGCCGAGTTGCTCGCGGTGACGCCGGACCAGGTCGACGTGGGCGACGACGGGGACGACGACCGCAATTGGGATGCGCCGGTCAGCTGCACGGTCTCCCCGGTGTCGGGCGACCTTCACTGGTACCTGGACGTCTACGCCGGCGCGGCGATCACGAACCCATCGGCCGAGCCGATCGCGGCCGCCTGGCTGGCCAACCGGCTGCGCACGGTCGTGGCTTACCAGGCTCTGCCGGCTCCGCCCA
Source organism: Paractinoplanes aksuensis (assembly GCF_024137025.1). Lineage (GTDB taxonomy): Bacteria > Actinomycetota > Actinomycetes > Mycobacteriales > Micromonosporaceae > Actinoplanes > Actinoplanes aksuensis. The sequence goes on along the minus strand of NZ_JAMYJR010000037.1, from coordinate 103,351 downwards.
GCGCGTTCTATCTGGTCGGACCCGACGGCACCCGCACCCGGGCCCGCATCTACGAACAGGACAGCGATGGGCCCACAATCCTGCGCATCGACGCCGTCGAGAAGCCGCTCGCAGCCTTTCCCGGCCTGCCGGTGGCCCCCATACCGGAGGTGATTCGCGAATACCGCATGCCAACCCCGGTCACCGACCGGGTGCGCGATGCGGCGCCCGAGGCCCGCGACTTCGCCATGCGGCTCGGCGCCTGGGAGAGCATGGTCAGCCGGCTGGCCGAAGGCTGGGCACCCGACGGCTGGTACCCAGCCGAGTACTACCGAGAAGATTTGAAGATTCGCGACGAACTGGCGGCCGAAGCCCATGTTGAGCCCTTGGCCGAGGTCGACAGCCGCTTCGTCGAGCTCACCACCGACGACGGCGGCCAAGCCCTGACCGCCGCCACCGGCCCCATTCCGACCGGCTGGTGGTGGCGCCGCATTCCCAACCCACTGCCGTGGCAAGACACCCCTGGACGGGCATGAGCTACGGCATCTACTTCGACAGCAGGGTGCCCGCGGGCGGCTTGCGACAGGCGCTGCACACGATCTACGACGTTGCCCTCGAGCTGATCTACGTCGGGCCGCACGAGGAACTCAACGCCTACCCGGCCCCGACCCGGCGGTGCTCATCACGCCGGTCGACGGACCGTTCGGCCACGAGCTCACCGGCGGAGCCGTCCAGCGGGAGCTGAACCGGGCCACGCCGCTCGAGCTGGCCCAGGCGATCTGCCGGGTCGCCCGAACCCGGGCTCTGCTCGACGACGGCGGGCCCGCCCCTGACTACTGGTTCCTCGTGGCCGCCGACGGCAGCTACGGGCGAGTGATGATCGACCCCGACCGTGACGACCTCACGATTCTCCACGCCCTCGAACCCATAGTCGGTGCACCGGAACTGCCGGTGCTTCCCCCGCCCGACTGGGCCCGCACCTGGTGATCGCGACGGGCCGCCACCGCGGGTGTGCGGTGGCGGCCCGGTGAATCAGGTCAGGCGGCCGGGGTCGGGGCCGGGATGCGCCACAGGCGGACCTTGTTGTCGGCGCCGGCGGAGATCAGGCGCTTGCCGTCCGGGGTGATGCGCAGGGCCCAGACCGGGGCCGTGTGGCCCATCAGCGGCGGGCCGGCGGCGGCACCCGTGGTGGCGTTCCACAGTCGTACGGTGCCGTCGTCGCTGGCCGTGGCCAGCACCTTGCCCGACGGGTTGAAGCGCATGGCCCGCACCGGACCGGCGTGACCGGCCAGAGGCTCGCCGGCCGCCTTGCGGGTCGCCATGGTCCACAACTGCACGGTGTTGTCGCCGCCCGAGGACGTCGCCAGCAGTTTGCCGCCGCGGTTGAACGTGAGCGCGTAGACCGGGCCCGCGCTGCTGGTCAGCGGCTTGCCGGCGGCTCGGCCGGTGGCGGTGTTCCAGACGCGTACGACCTTGCCCGCGCCCGAGGCGGCCAGCAGCCGGCCGTTGGGGCTGAAGCTCATCGCGTACACCGGGCCGGGGTTCACGGTCAGGGCCGGGCCGATCGGCTGGCCGGTGCTGGTCTGCCACAGCCGTACGCTGTTGTCGCCCGCGCCGACGGTGGCCAGCCGGGCGCCGTTCGGGCTGAACACGACGAGGCGGACCGCGCCGGTGTGGCCGTTCATCGTGTACACAAGCTTGCCGGTGACCCGGTTCCACAGCCGGACCGTGCCGTCGTCACCAGAGGTAGCCACGAGCTGGCCGGTGGGGCTGAAGGCAACCGAGCGTACGGAACCGTCGTGGCCGGCCAGCGGCTGGCCGGAGCGCTGCCCGGTGGCGGCGTCCCACAGCGCGACCTCACGGTTGGTGGCGACTGCTAGCTGCCCCCCGTCGGGGCTGAACACGACCGAGTTGACGGTCCCCGCGAGTCCGGTGAGCGGCGCTCCGCCCCGGCGGCCGGTGGCCGTGGCCCACTGCCGGACCGTGCCGCGGCTGACGGTGGCGAACACCTTGCCGTCCGGACGCAGGGCGATGATGCCGGACGTGCCGGGCACCGCGGCCCGGGGCCGGACGGCGCCGGCCGCCTGATTCTGCGTGAGTTCGGAGTTCACGGCGAGGGCCGGCTTCGCCGTGGTGATGGCGCTGAGCGCGAACAGCCCGATCAGGGCCACGGCGGCGGCCCACCCGGCCCGGCGCCGACGGCCACCGACCGTACAGTCACTGCTCGTGCCTTTACGATCTCTCTTGGTAGTCACTCCGGCACCGTAACGACGGCCCCCGGTGAGTTTCGGGGCGGTTCGCCGCATTTCATCCACCCGAGTTTGGAGGCCAAGAGCGCGGGCATCCCTCGACCATCACACCGTCGACGGAAGAGGTTTGCCATGTCCGGCCCCCTGACCGGCCGCAAGGTCGCGTTCCTGATGAGCAACTCCGGCGTCGAGCAGCCCGAGCTCACCGAGCCGCGCGATGCCGTCACCGAGGCCGGCGCGACGGTGACCCTGCTGGCCCCCGAGAAGAGCACCATCCAGGCCTTCACGAACGACGTCGAAAAGGCCGACACGTTCCCGGCCGACGAGGCGGTCAAGAACGCCGACCCGAGCGCGTTCGACCTGCTCGTCCTGCCCGGCGGCACCACGAATCCGGACCAGCTCCGGCTCGACACCGACGCCGTTGATTTCGTACGCCGTTTTGTCGCCGCCGGAAAGCCGGTCGCCGCGATCTGCCACGGGCCGTGGACCCTGGTCGAGGCCGGCGTCCTCCAAGGCAAGACGCTGACCAGCTGGCCCAGCCTGCGCACCGACATCAAGAACGCCGGCGGGGAGTGGCGGGACGAGGAAGTTTTCGCTTGCCCGGCCCGCGGCTGGACGCTTATCACCAGCCGGAACCCCGACGACCTGCCGGCCTTCGGCAAGCAGATCGTCGAGACGCTGAGCAGCTGACCGCCGTACCGAAAAATCAGCCGATGCCGTACGCCCGGAAGACGGTGGCCTCGGTGTAGGCGCCGCCGGCGACCGTGGCGCGGACCTTCAGGGCCACCGCGCTGGTCTTCGGGTTGGTGACGGTCGCGTACCAGGTGCCGCCGACCTTGCCGACCGGGACGGTGCGCCACGTCTTGCCGCTGTCGGGCGACATCTGCGCGGTCATCTTGCTCAGCTTCGGGTCGGTGCCGCGCTTGGCGTCCGGGTCGACCGCGCCCCGGAGCAGCTTGATCGCGACCTTGGTGGTGGTGCCCGGCTTGGCCTTGTTGGTCATGCTCAGGCCGGTGGGCGAAAGGTGCACGGAGTAGACGCCGGCCAGCGCGCTGGCGTTCGGCTTGGTCTGGAACCGGTAGGTCACCCGGCTGGTCGTCGAGAGCATCCCGGACGGGAAGGTGATCTCCGGGTACCAGCGGGTGGCGGTGTTGGTGAGGGTGTACCAGCCGGCCTTCTTGACCGTGTAGTACATGTGGGTGGCCTCGGGTTCCCAGCCCTTGTCCTGCTTCACGGCGACCGCCTTGCCTCCGAAGGACAGGGCCGCCGACGCCTTGTCGCCGCCCTCGACTGAGCCGGCGCCGGGGAACGCGGGATCGGCGAACATGTCGTTCAGACCGAACTGGACCACCCCGCGGATCGTGACCGGCAGCTGCGAACCGGGACCCCACGCGGAGTTGAAGAAGCTCAGGTTGTACGACTTGCCGGCGGCGACCGTGCGCTTCGCGAAGTAGTTGCCGATGACCCAGGTCTCGTTCGTCTTCGTGGTCGCCGACGAGCCGACCCGGAAGTCCCACGTGCCCGGCGTGACGTGGACGGTGGTGATGGTCGGCTTGTCGGTGTTGCCCAGACCGGCGTACAGGTCGTTGCCGCACCCGCTCGTCTGCGGCTGCACGGCCAGGTCGGAGTAGATGGAACCGGACGGGCCGCGCTTCTGGACCACCCGCATCTTGGCCAGCTTGGTCGAGTTGAACTTCTTGCCCAGCCCGCCCGGCACGCCGGTGGTCTGGTGCAACACCGCGTAGCTGTCGGTGGTGCCGGAGAGGTCGCTCCACGTGCCGAGCGCGGCGAAGCTGAGGTACTTCGAGCTGTTCGGCACGACGTACAGCTTCGAGGCGGTGAAGTTGGACGCCTCGATGTCGTCACTCGCGCTGGTCCGGGTGCAGATGCGCATCGTGAGGGAGTGCTGCAGGCCCTTGGGAACGGGGCTCAGCCCGAGCCCGACCGGCTTGCCCTGCCGGGCGTCGATCGTCAGCTTGGACGAGCCGGACACCTTCACGGTCTTTCCGGCCAACGTGATCGTGCCGTTGGTGGTCACCGAGGTCAGAACGGCGTACGTACCCTTGGGCAGTTTCTTGGCGGTGCCGGTGCGCATCGTGTAACTCGAGCTGGTCGACACCTCGACCAGGCGTACGCCGGCATTGACCTTGGCGCCGTTGCGGTTCACCACGGTCACGGTGAGCGTGTGCGTAGCGGCCGCGGCAGCGCCACCCACACCCAGCAGCAGGGCCGGGACCACGGCGACAGCCAGCCCGCGACCGAAACGGGAACGCTTGAGGAAAGAGAGCATGGGCGATCCCTGCGGCGAAGGAAAGAGGTTCGGAGCCGAGATCATTACATAGACGACGGTACGGTGTCGTCCCCTTCTCGGCCGGCTCGTCAGGAGATCGCCCGCAGTCGCTGCATCACCCGCAGGATGGTGTCGGCCGAGTGTCCGCTGACGACGTCGGCGACGTGCACGTCGAGGTAGCCCACAGCACGCAGATCAGCCACGAGGACCTTGGTGACGCCGAGGTGCAGGCGCATGCGGGCCGAGATCTCCGCGACCGAGATCGGCTCTGCGCACAGGGCCACAATCGCCTGCATCTCCGGCCCCAGCGCCTCGAGCGGAACCCGGCCCACGTACGGACTGTGCGGCCGGACGGTGACCTGAGTCTCGAGGTCGATCTCGCGATCGTCGGCCCCCACCCGGCCGCCGGTCAGAATGAACGGCCGCTGCCGCAGATCGTCGCCGGGCGGGCCCGGGGTTGCGGCGGGTGCGGCGCCGCTCGGGGGCATCCGAAGGTACGGCGGAATTCTGTCACTCCACTGGCCGCTCACATCTGGACGGCGCTATTGAGTTCCGCGATCAGCCCCGGGGTGAGGGTCGCTCCCGCCCGGCTGCCGAACAGCGTCATTTCGTACGCCACCGTGCTGAGGTTGGCCGACCGGCTCGCGATCACGCCCAGTACCGAACCCCGGCTGATCGTGGTGACGAGCAGATAGCCGTCCTCCAGGTCGACCACGATCCGGGTCAGGTCGCCCAGCCGATACCAGTTGGCCGTGCCCGCGGCCAGGCTGGTCATCCCGGACACCACCGCGCCGAGGCGGTCGGCGTCGCCCCGGTCCCGTTTGGCGGCCTTCGCCATCAAGAGGCCGTCGGAGGACACCGCGATCGCCAGCTCGACCCCCGCCGTTCTGGTGGTGAACGAGCCGAGAAGCCAGTTGAACGTCTTCGCCTCTTCGCTGAACTCGGCGACGGGCCTGGTGTGGGTGCTGTCCATCGCGCTGCTCTCCTTCACTGTCCGCTCCGGTGGGTGACCTCGTGGAGCGCGCGCGTCACGCCCAGGTCGAGCTGCTCGACCAGGGCGCGGGCCGCGTCCGGATCCTGGGCGGCCGCCGACGGCCCGGCAGCCCGGGGTGGCGGAGGCGGCTCCAGCTGGGGCAGCGACGCACCGGGTACTCGCCGGCTGAGGACGCGGCCCTCCGGCTCGGGCGCCGGGCTCGGCTGTCCGGGGCTGATCTCGAAGCCGTTCCACGTACGGCTGTCGCGCTGCATCACTTCGCTGAGCCGGGCCATCGCCCGGCGGCTCTCATGGGTCCGCGGTTCGGAGGCGGGCGCCGGCGTTGATCGGTACGCGGTCGGAACCATCTCGACCCGGGGAGCGCCCCCGTCGGGCGGCGACAGCGACGGCGCGGGGCTGGCCGGAGCCAGCCCGCTGAGGGTCACGTCGACGGTGACGCCGCCCCCGTCCGTATGCGACAGGGCGACCGTCAGCCCGTGGCGCCGGGCCAGGCGGCCGACCACGAACAGGCCGAGGACCTGGCTCGGTACGAGGTCGAGGCGCTCTCGGCGGGCGATCCGAGCGTTCTCCTCGGCCAGCCGCTCGTCGGGCAGGCCGATGCCCCGGTCGGCGACGACCAGCCGGGTGCCGTCCGGCCCGGGCCGGGCGCTGACCCGGACCCGAGTGTGCGGAGGCGAGAAGGTTGTCGCGTTCTCCAGCAGCTCCGCACAGATCAACACCAGATCGCGTACGAGGGCCGGCGCCACCCACAGGTCGAGCGGGATCTCGACGTCGACGCGGTTGTACTCCTCGATCTCGGCCAGCGCGAGCCGCACCACGTCGACCAGCCGGGCCGGCGTGGAGTGGCCCTGGTCCCGTTCGGCGCCCGAGATCACGACGAGGCTGTCGGCGCTGCGCCGCAGGCGGTTCGAGATGTGGTCGAGCTGGTACAGCTTGGCCAGGCGGGCCGGGTCGGCCTCCTCGTGCTCCAACTCGTCGATCAGGCCGACCTGACCGCCGACCAGATTTTGCGTACGCCGTCCGATGTGTCCGAACATTTCGGCGACATTGCGCCGGCTCAGCACCTGACGCTCGACGAGCTGCGAGGCCGCACTCTGCACGCGTTCGAAGACGCGCGCCAGGTCGCCGATCTCGTCGGAGGAATTGACGTCGAGGACCTCGATGCGTACGGGTTCGACCGGTTCGCTGTCGTCGTCGGCGATCCGCCGCAACTCGGACTCGCCGGCGTCGGCCACCCGCGCGGCCGACCGGCTGAGGCGGGTCAGGGGCACGGCGACGGAACGGGCCACGATCGCCGCGAGAATCAACACCGCCAAAAGCACGGCCAAAGCGAGGGCGCCCAACCCGTACGCAATTGTCAGTTGCTCTTGTCTTTGCTTGGCGACCAACGAGGTCACGTCGTCGACCAGGCGTTTCTCGACGAATCCGCCGAGAGCGCTGAACGACTGCAGCGCGGGGAAAAGCGTGGCGATCGGCAGCGCCGCCATCGTCCTGACCGGGTCGGCCGCGAACCGGGCGTCGAAGTCGTCACCGACCCGATCCCGGAAGGCCGCGGCGACCAGGTCGTTCAGATCACGCTGGGGCTGGGTGGCGAAGGTGGCGAACCGGGCCTGGTACGTGCCGAACTCCGCCCTTTCCTCGTGGTAGCGGACGGACAGCCGGCCGACGTCGCCTCCGGCCATGATGGCCAGCAGCGCGGTGCTCTCGGTGTTGGAATCGTCCATGCGCAGCACGGCATCCAGCGCGATGAGCTGCTGACCGGCCGCCGTGTCGGCATCGGCCCGCTGCACCAGCCCCAGCGAATCGATCATGCCGTCGAGCACCGGGGTGAACCCGTCGAGCACCTGCTGGGGCGGGATGTTCCGGGACCGCACCTGCTTGCGGACGGTGGCCAGCCGGCTCGCGCCGTCGATCTCGGTCCGGACGACCGGTGGCAGTTTGTCGCTCAGGTCTTGGCGCACGTCGACGATCCGGTCGATGACCGACGCGGTCTGCAGCGCGAGCGCGTCCTCGCTGACGACATCGAGCAGGTAGCCGACCGAGAGCAACCGTTCGCGCTGCATGTCCTGCAGCAGTGCGCCGACCCGGCCGGCCACGGTGGCCACGTTGTCGATGTCGGTCGCCCGGCCGGCGTCGGTGACCAGACCACGGACCACCGGCAGCACGAGCCCGACCATGGCGAGCAGCGGAATCATCACCAGCAGCGTCAGTTTGCCGCGGATGCGGAGCCTACCGAGCAGCACCGACCGGCTCCCGTCGTCGCTCCGGTTGGTCTTGGTGGACGGCCGGCTTTCGCCGGGCGGCCAGAGCGGCACCGATCGGCGCCGCCGCCAGCAGCACCGACACCACCAGCGTCCCGATCGCCAGCAGGCGGCGGAGGCTGAGCGACGAAAGCCGGTCCTCGAGCGCGATGTCGATCTGAGCCAGCAGCGCCGCCGACAGGTCCGCCGCGGCCGACTGCATCTCGGCCCGCGCCTTGACGACCCGAGCCACGTCGATGCCGCCCGTGCCCGCGAGCACCGGTGACATCAGGGGCAGAAGGTTGTCGATCGATCGGTTGAAGCGGTCGAGCTTGCTCAGCAGCGCGCCGCCCAGACTCCGGCTACCGGTGCCCTCCACGGCCAGCTGGACGTCGTCCGACAGGTCACGCGCGTTGCTGACCAGGTCGGAGTGCGCGGAGTTGATGTCGACCACCGCCTTGGCCCGATCGGCCGCGGGCAATCCGGCCGTGCCGACCAGAAGGTCGGTGTAGCGGGCGGCGGCAACGATCCCCTCGGGCAGTTCCTGGGCCGCGCCGTCCTGTAGGTAGTAGCTGTCGGCCTCGGGGTCCCGGATCAGCTTCGAGTTGTTGCGCACCTTCTCGATCAGAGCCAGCAACAGGTCGTTGGCGCCGCCATAGGCCGCGATGACCGATGTCGCGGTGCCGCTGTCGGGCAGAGACTCGATCTTGGCCCGCAGCCCCGCCCACCGCTCCTGGGTTCGCAGTCGTTCGCCCAGTTCGTTGTCGACAGCGGCGACCGCGTCGACCGCGTCGGCCAGTGGTTTCCGCGGGGCCTCGCTGTTGCTGACAGCGGCCGACCCGGCGTTCGTCAACGCGATCTCGAGCGGCCCCAGCGCCTGGATGTAGCGGACGCCGTCCCGCTCCAAGTCGGCGAAGTCCACCTGTTCACCGATCGACTGCCACACCATGCCGAACAGCAGGACCACCGGCAGAATCAACGCCAGCGGAAACAGCCGCCATCCGATCCGGCTCCGTCGACCCGCTCCTGTTGTCATGATCACTCTGCCTCAACCCGAGTGCCGCGCTACCGTTTGAGCCCCTGCGTCTGTGACAGCTGAAGGGCCGGACGAGGCGAACCTACTGGCGTTGGCGTACCCGGAATCTTGGATCATCGATCCGTTGTTGCCTCCGTCCAGTTAGGAGTTACTCCGCTTTCAGACGGCAACGGGGCGTAGTCCTTGCAGTACGCAGGGCCGAGTCATAAAATTCCGCGTCCCGCCCGCGGACGGTCGTGCTCACCTCGCCGGACGACCTGGCCGCCCGGCTGACCCAGACGCTGGTCCTGTTCGAACGCCGGCAGGAGTGGCCGGCCGCAGCCCGCGACGCGCTGCGCGGGCGCACTCGGCCGGTCCGGTTACCGGCCCAAACTGCGCACCGACCCTGACGTGGTGGCGCCGATCCGCGACCGTGTTCGAGCCCGCGCAAAAAGGCCGTGACCCTTGTTTCCTCAGGTCACGACCTTGTGCTCGGGCTGACGCGTCAGCGTTTGGTGACGGTGAGCGCGGTGAGGTTGCCGGTGGTGATGGTGGCCCAGGCCGGGGATACGGCGGTCTCGCCCTCGGCCCAGACCAGGACGGCATAGCGGCCGCTGCGCAGGCCCCTCAGGTTCAGGGTGCCGGTGGTGGTGCAACCGGAGCGGAGGAAGTAGCCACCGGACGCGTCGGCGCAGAACGCGGCGATCGGGCCGTCGGCGTTCGTGAAGGTCACGTCGAGGTCGCCGGTCGGGAAAAGCGAGTCGTTGACAACGGTGGTGCCACCATCGGTCACCGAGTACCACGTGGCGGCGGTCTCACGAGTCATACGCGGAGCCCACTGCTGGTCGCCGGTCTCGGCGAAGAAGAAGCCGATCCGGTAGCGACCGGCCGGCAGAGGCTCGAGCCGGTAGTGCCCGGACTCGTCGGTCACGGCCTCCGGGAGCAGGTAGCTGGGCGTACCGGAATAGGCCTTGATCTGCAGGCGCGCGCCAGCAACCGGAGCGCTGCCGTCGGCGGTGGTCAGAGTCCCCTCGATCACGCCGCCGGTAGCAGCCGCGGCATGCGCAGGAGCCGGAAGGACGGCCAGGGTGGCCAGCAGAGCAACGACGAAAGCCATGGATCGGAAACGATGCATATAGATCACCCTAGTCTTCGTCGCCTTCTCCGGGAGCCCGGCGTCGAGGCCCTGACCGGCGCAGAGTTCGACGAGTCGGTCGACGGCGGCCGGCTCGGCGGCCAAAGCGAAGAAGGCCCCCAGATCGGAGATCTGCGCGTCCTGGCCCAGCCGATACCCGTCCCCCACCGGCTTGAGCCGCACCGCACGCTGCCGGACCGGCCCACCTCGACCCCGCCCGCCACAACCGCAGCCCCCTTAACACCCGAACCCGTACCACGGGTGATCACGACGCATGATCCCTCGGCGCGGTTGAGCGTCGCAAAATTTCCGAAGGCCGAACGGCAATTCGAAGGGGTCACTCCAGGCCAGGCGGGACGCCGTCTCTGGTACTGCACCACGTCGCACCCACCGTCCGAAAACGACGGAAAACAGGAAAGGCCTGAACCGCGTTTCCGCAGCTCAGGCCTTCCAATGTTGCTGTGCGCCCGAAGGGACTCGAACCCCTAACCTTCTGATCCGTAGTCAGATGCTCTATCCATTGAGCTACGGGCGCTCGGTGCTTTGCCAGCATACACACCGGCTCTGCACGCGGAGACTCCGGGATTCGAACCCGGGAGGGGCTTTAAAACCCCAACCGCATTAGCAGTGCGGCGCCATAGACCAGACTAGGCGAAGTCTCCCCGGCGGCCCGTGAAGGCCACCGACGGTTGAGGATACCGGACCCGCTCGGCGCCGCACAAAGAGGTTGCCATCCTTGCGCGCGGCGGGTGGGTCGGAGGTGTCTCCAACAGGTGAAATGACGCTTTGGAGGCTAGGCTGCTGCGGCATGGAGGAGATCTCGCCCACTGATCCTCGCAAGGCTTCGCGCGCTCGGCCGTCGCGGGCGCCGTTCGAGACGGCGGGCGAGACGCCGCCGGACAAGTCTCCCGGTGAGCGTGCGCCGCGCCGGCCGGCCAAGGCGCCGCCGCCGGTCACGTTCCAGCCGCCGGGTGCCGAAAATCACCCTCAAGCGGGTACGGAGTCTTCCCCGCAGCCGCCGCGCAAGGGTTCGCCGCAGCCAAGTTCGCCCACGTCTGAGGGAACCATGCCGCCGGCGAAGAGGCCGCCGCGCGCTAAAAGAGCCAATCCCGTCAAGGCCACTCCGCCGGAGTCCGCGCCGCGTAAGGCAGCGCCGAGGAAGGCCGCTCCCCCCAGGGCAAACCCGGCCAAGGCAGCGCCCCCGAGGCCGGCCGACCCTGCGCCCGCCGATCCGTCTCCGGCACAAAACACCCAGGCCACGACAGCCCCGGCCGACTCCGCTCCGAAAGAAGTAACCACAGCGAGTCCGCCCCCGGCCAAGACGGCGCCGGCAAGCACGCCGGCAAGCACGCCTTCGGCCCGAACTGGCCCATCGAAGACAGCACAGTCAGGCTCTGCCGCGGCGAAGCCGGCCGCCCCAGCGGGCGCTACCCCGGCGACGGCGGCAGCAGCGAGGCCGGCCCCGGCCAAGGGTGCGCCGCCGAAGACGGCCCGGCCCCGGCCCGCGAAGAGGGCTGCGGATGCCGCGCCTTCAGTGGGGCCTGGGTCTGCGAAAACAGGCGCGGAACGCCCGGCGGCAAGTGCGGTGAACGTGCCGCCCGCCGCGCCGGCGCCGACGGTGCGGCCGTCGACTGGTGACGTCACTCCTGTTGAGCCCGCGCGGCCCGAGGCAACGGCAGCAACCAGCGCTTCTGCTGTCCCTACGCCCAGAGAAAAGGAAAGGACGGCGGAAGACGCTTCGGTGATCAAGCACACAAGGCCAGCCGACGGGCACAAGAACGCCTCGGATCTTGATCTTGAGAACGACGCCACGAAAGCGGACGCCGAGCTCGCTGAAGCGCCGGCCCGGGCGGCAACACAGGCCCCGGCAGCAGGCACGCAGGCAACAGAGGGCCAAGCCACCGAGGCCCAGACCCCGTCAGATGAGGCGCAGCCAACTCGGGCACCCGCGGCCAAGACGCCGACGGTGATGGCGCAGGCGACACAGGCACCAGCACTGGAGGCACAGCTAACGGAGGCACCGGCGGCCAGGTCGCAGGCAGTGGAGGCGCAGCCGACAAAGGCACCAGCAGCCAAGCCGCAGGAAGCGGAGGTGCGGCCGGTAAGGGAGTCGCAGGTCGAGACGTGGGGTGGGGATCGGTGGGCGAAGCTCGTGTCCGACCCCGTGCACGCGCCTGAGCATCTCGCGCTGGCCGCGGTCGAGATCATCGGGCCGCGCGCTCAGCAGTGGGCCGCGGCCACCAGCGCCGACTACCCGACCGCGGGACCGGCCGCCCTGGCGCGGCTGGCCGGTCGGCAGTTCACCCGCTTCGGCGCGCTCACGAGCGTCTTCGGGGCGGTTTCAGGCTCGTACGCGGCAATTGCTCTTCTGGCCGGCCGAGCGCTCACCGACGCCGAGCTGGTGCTGCATCTGGCCGCCGCCTACGGTCTCGACCCGACCGACCCGCGGCGGGCCGTCGACCTGCTGGTGATCACCGGTGTGCACGAGACGGCCGCGGAAGCCGAAGCAGCCCTCAAAGCCGCCGCTCGCGACACTCAGGGCGCACCCAGCGGCGACGCCGTCTGGCGCCTCAGCCGTCTGGTCATCCCGCAGGCCGCCGCCTGGACGGCCCTGCGGTCGATCAACCGCGCCTATCCCGGCGCCAGCCTGCTGGCCGCGTTCCTCTCGAGCACCACGGCCGCCCAGGCCACCACCGCCCGTGCCACCTCGTACTACCGGAAGGGTCAGACCCAGCTCAGCCACGACTCGGGCAGGGCCGTGTAACCCACGAAAGCCACCACATCCAGCAGCGTGTGCGCCACGATCAGCGGCATCACGCGCTTGTACTTGAGGAAGAACAGGGCGAACACCACCCCCATAACCGCGTTGCCGATAAAAGCCCCGAAACCCTGATAAAGGTGGTACGACCCGCGCAGCAGCGCCGAGCACGCGATGATCGCCACCGTCGACATGCCCCACTGCCGCAGGCGGGTCATCAGGTAGCCGACGACGATCACTTCTTCGAGTACGGCGTTCTTCACCGCGGCCAGGATCAGCACCGGCACCGCCCACCACACGGGTTGAAGGGCGGCCGGCACGATGTCGGCGTTGATGCCGAGCAGCTTGGCCACGTACACCAATAGCAGCCCGGGAATGCCGATGCCCGCGGCCAGCAACGCGCCCCAGCCCCAGTCGAAACCCGGCCGGTTGAACGACAGGCCGAGCTCGCGGCGCGGCGAGATGTGGTCGCGCAGCAACAGATAGAGCACCAGCACGACCGGCATCAGGTCGAAGGCGATGCCCAGCAACTGGTACGTGAGGTCGAGATACGGGCGGGCCGAGCGGGACGCGTTGAGCACCGCGGCCTGCTGCGACAGCGGCTGGTCGGCCGTCAGCTTCGCGATGATCGAGACAACCGAGTAGATCGCGCTCTGCCCCAGCGACAGCAGGAGAACGATGATGATCTCGGCGGTGAGGATCGGCCGAGTGGCCTGCTGGCGATCAAGGGTCACCCGCCAACTCTAGGGAACGGTCTCCCGCGGATGAATTGAGATGAGTCGCACGAGCCGTGCGTCGTCAATCTGACTGATCTGACCACCCTGAATGCATGGGAGACCTCGGACGCTTGCTCAAAGAGAGCTGGAGCCTAGTCGAGGAGCAACAGGACAAGGTCGCCGGCTACTTCTACGCGCGCATCTTTTTGTCCTACCCGGACCTGCGGGATCTCTTCCCGGTGCACATGGACGTGCAGCGGTCGCGGCTGCTGAACGCGATCGTCACCGCGGTGCAATCCATCGACGACGCCGACAAGTTCACCGCGTACCTGCGCGGGCTCGGTCGTGATCATCGCAAGTTCCACGTGGAACCAGAACACTACGAGGTCGTGGGGGGCGCATTGATCGAGGCGATGCGGACGTACGCCGGCGAGCAGTGGAGCGTCGAGTACGACCAGGCCTGGGCCGACGCGTACGCCAAGATCGCCTCGGTCATGATTCAGGGCGCCGACTCCGACAGCGAGCCCCCTTACTGGTACGCCGAGGTGGTGGCCCACGAACGCCGCGCCACCGACATCTCGGTCTTCACCGTTCAACCCATGCAACCCCTGGACTTCCGGGCCGGCCAGTACGTCAGCATCGAATGCCCCCGAATACAACCGCGGCTGTGGCGCCCGTACTCGATCGCCAACGCTCCCCGTCGGGACAACACCCTGGAATTTCACGTACGAGCCATCGGCGCCGGCTGGGTAAGCAGTGCTCTCGTCCGTCGCCTCGAGGTCGGCGACATGGTTCGTCTGGCCGCCCCCATGGGCACGATGAACCTGGACCGCCGCTCGACCCGCGACACCGTCTTCGTCGCCGGCGGCACCGGACTGGCCCCGGTCAAGTCATTGCTCGAGGAGCTGACCCGCTACAACCGGACCCGCTGGGTGCACGTCTTCTTCGGGGCCCGCAACCGCGAGGATCTGTACGACCTGGCCGAGCTGAACCGGCTGGCCGCGCGCTACCCGTGGTTGTCGGTCGTGACCGCGTGCAGCGACGACCCCACCTTCCCTGGCGAGCAGGGCAACATCTCGGACGTCGTGGCCCGCTACGGCCCGTGGAGCGAGCACGACTTCTTCGTGAGCGGCTCGGGCCCGATGGTCAAGGCCACCCTGAAGACGCTCACCGAACTGCAGGTGCCGTCGATCCGCGTGAAGTACGACAGCTTCTCCGACCTCTGAGGCGCTAGTAGACCCAGGGCCGCCCGCTCTGGTGGTAGTCCGGCACCAGGCTGGACTCGGCGTTCATCCGGTCGACGTAGAGCCGGCCCTCGAGGTGGTCGATCTCGTGCGCGACCAGCCGGGCCATCGCCCGCTCGAACGTCGTGGTCACCCGCGTGCCGTCGGGCCGGGCGTGCTCCACGTCGAGCCGCAGCGGCCGCCGGACCAGACCGCGGTAGTCGAAGAACGACAGGCAGCCCTCGTACTGCTCGTCCCGGTCGGCCGACTCGCCGACCACCCGCGGGTTGATCAGCACCTGGGGTTCGGCGTCGAGTTCGGCCGAACGCACCACGGCCACGGCGGCCGAGCGGCCGATCTGCGGCGCCGACAGCCCGACGCCCTTGGTGAAGTCGTGCACCTGCTCGAGCCGGGCCAGTGCCGCCCGCAGCGCCGCCACCACCTCGCGGGCCTCGAGCTCCTCGCGGGGAAGCTGGTAGTGCCGGGCCCGCTGTCGCAGCAGCTCGGAGCCGCGCTGCACGATGCCGATGCCGCGCATCTGGCCCGACGCGCGGGGCTGCCCGTTGCCGTTGCTCGCGGGCGCCAGCGCCGGGAAGGGGGGCGCGCCGACCCCGCGGAACCGCCATTCGAGCCGGTAGCGGGCGTTGAGCTGCGGCGTGTCGGTCGACCACTCGAAGACCGCGCGGTCGCTGTCGTCGTGGCGCTCCATCGGCGTACGCACGGGAACTTCAGCCGCCAGGGACGTTTCGACGCCCCAGACCTGCGGGTCGAACGACGCGGGGAAGTCGAGGCGGACGGTGAGGCGGCGGGTGGGCAGCCGCACGGCCCGCTGGAACCACTGGCCCCACTTCTCCACGCCGACGGTGTATTCGTACTGGATGGTGGTCCGCTCGCCCGGATAGAGCGCGAACTGGCCGCCCTCGTTGGCGAACAGCAGCCACACCTCTTTGCTGGCGTCCCGGTCGAGCTTGATCCGCCAGTCCATCGGCTCGACCGCGTCGCCCTCGCCGGCGCAGGCGTTGAACGCCATCTCGTCGAAGCTCAGCGGGTGTTCCCGGTGATGGCGGTTCGAGCCGCTGGGGTCGTTCGGGTAGCGGTCGACCGCGATCTTCACCAGGTAGCGGGTGACGGGCTCGGAGCCGGCGTTGTAGAGCGCACGCCGCACCCGGCAGCGGTAGGTGCCGTCGGCGTACCGGAGCTCGGCCACCTCCCGTTCGACGATCAGCCCGGTGCCCGGGGGCAACCACTGCACCGGTACGGGGGGATCGCGGTGCAGGGCCGTGCCGCGCGCATGCCGCAGCTCGTCATACTCCTGGAAGCGCTGCCAGATGACCCCGCCCGCGCCGAGCACCGCCTCGGCCCGCCGGGCGAAGTCTTCGGTCGGCTTATGTCGCCGCCCCTCGACGTGGCTCACATAGGAAGGGTCGAAGCCCATGCGTGCGGCGAGCTGCTTCTTGCTCATGCCGCGTTCGACCCGCCAGTGCGCCAACGCCGTCACAAATTGATCAGCGGCCCGCTCGACGGGCGAGGTGGTCATCATCGATGTCCCCTTCGCGACGAGAATTTCAGTGTCGCCGCCGCTGGTGTCCGGATGGTGCTAGTAGCGAGTACACGACAGATACCTTGACGAACCAGGCAACGTACGCGCGGCGGGTTAGGTAACCCTTGCGTAGGGTATTCGTCCGAAAGTTCTACTTGGTTAGGCTAGCCTAAGAGGTGTACGGTTGGTCGTCGTCACGGAGGCGTATCGGCCGCCGTGGTCCCTATCTATTCGGCGAGGTGAATGCGGTGACCACGGTTACGCTGGCGCCGCAGAGCGGACACACACTGTGACCACTGCTCTCGACCGCGCGACACGCACCGTCACCGCACCCCAGCCCCTGGGCCCGGTCACGGCGACCCTGCGCGCCATGTTCGGCACCAGCACCGAGTTGCCCGGGGTTGCGCCCGACCTGCTCGTCCACGACACCACCGGCTGGCTCCCGGCCCGCACCCTCACCGGCGACAACCTCACCACCCTGCTCGACTCGGCCCGCCGTCGCTGGAGCGCGCAGCCCCACGCCGCGGCCGCGCTGGCCTGGAAGGCGTACACGTACTGGCTGGCCCTGCCGGCCGTGCTGGGCTGGGCCTCGGCCCGCCGTGTCCCGCTGCTCACCGCCGACGACGTGCTCGTGCACTTCGCCGACCCGCGCCCGCTGGTCACCCTGGGCCTGCGGGCCGACATCCCGGTCGCAGTGCTCCCTGGCGACCCGATCGCCCTGGCCGGCCACCCCCAGGTGCGGGTCGTCGCCGACGAGACCGAGCTGCTGGCCGAACTGCGGCGCTCCCTGCTCGACGAACACCTGACCCCGCTGCTCGACGCCCTCCACGGCCAGGTCCGCCTGGGCCAGCGCACGCTGCTGGGCTCGCTCTCGTCCGGCGTCGCGTACGGGGTCCTGCGCTCGGCCGACGTCCTGCCCGGCCGCTCGGTCGAGACCATCGCCCAGCTGAACCGCGCCCTCGGCGTCGAAGACCTGATCGAACTGTTCCCCGACGCCACCGGCAAGCTCGACGTCCAGCGCAAGACCTGCTGCCTGGCCTTCACCCTCCCCCAGCCCAAGGTCTGCAAGGGTTGCTGCATCAAAAGCTGACAGGCCTCCGGCGTCGAAGCGGTTCGGCGATAGTTCTACAGTGCCTTGCGTGAGACCCTTCCAATTCGTGGGTGGCGCCGGCCCCCTGGTCGTCGCCTACCCGGCTGACGTCCTGCAGCCGGCCAAGGTCGACGAGATCTCGACCGGCATCCTGCTCGCGGGCCTGGCCGGGCGCAGCATCGTCAGCGTGCATCTGGGCGCCAGGGTCCACGAGATCCAGCCCGCGCCGCCCGGCATCTTCATGGGCTCTGTGTTGTACGAGAAGGACGGCTCGGCCGGCCCTGACTTCGCCGCGCTGACCGAGCTCGGCTCACTCTCGGCGTCAGTCCGCTACCTGCAGGCGCTGGGCCACGACAGCGACGAGAACCTCGACTGGCTGACCGGCAACCACAAGGGCGCCCTGGAAAAGGCCCTGGTCGACGCAACCAAGTCCCGCGACGAACTGCTGGTCGAAGCCGACCTCATCGTCCAGCGGCACTGGCCCCGCATCCTGCGCCTGATGCAAGACCTGGCCTACGCCGCCGGCTCCCACGGCCCCATCGAGGCCTTTTAAGTCGCGGAAGGGCTCGGGCTCGGCCGGGATCCGCTTGGACATCAGGCAGAACTCGTTGCCCTCGGGCCATGACCTCGGGATCGCCGCAGTCGATCACCATGTCCCCAATGCGGCTCGCCATTCCGGCACCCTGGTCGGCGTCACGCCCGACTGGGGGCATGACGCCGTACGAGGGTTTTCAGCCGATGTCGGGGCCGGTCAAGACGGCGTCGGGGTCGTCGACCAGGTGGCGGACGTCCCAGACCCAGGCGCCGCCGGTCCAGGTGGGCTGGTAGCCGAGCAGGCCGGTCATGGTGCGCAGCATCTCGATGTCGCGGACCTGGGGGGTCAGCACGACCGCGCCCGCCTTCCAATAGCGCAGGTCGGCCAGCGTCATCTCGCGGCGGGTGTCGTTGATCTCGGGGATCGGGTTGCCCTGGCGGATCGAGGCCATCAGGCCGCTGGTCGGGCGCCACGGCGGCGCGAACAGCGCGGTGCGGTCGCCCGGGTTGAGCGGGTTCTGGTTGGGCAGCAACGCGTACGCCCCGGCGATGCGCATGTCCTGGCCGGTCACCGCGGTCCAGCGCAGCGGGTCGGGGTAGCTCGAGTCGGGCAGCGGCAACGCGACGACCGTGTGGTTGTCGTCGACGAACTGCTTCCAGGCGCCCGACGTCACGAACTCGGGGACCGGCGCCATCGGGGCCGTCTTGAGCGGCACCGGTACGAGGGGCACGAGCGCCATGGCGACGGCCGTGATCATCGCGACCCGAACCGGGCCGCGGGCGGCCGGCTGGGCGCGGATGAGGTCGATGGCGCGCTGCACCCCGAGGGCGAGCAGGATGCCCACGATCGGCGCGATGGCCATGGCCCACCGGGTCGGCACGGCCGAGTTGAGCACCGGAACGCTGTGCAGAACAGCCCAGATGCCGGGGATGCCAGTGTTGATGCCGTTCAGGAAAATACGCGGTCCGAGCGACATCGCCGCGAACAGAACCGCGATCCCGCCCAACGTGAGAACCGCCACCGAACGGCGCATCCAGACCAGCAGACCGACGAAGAGAATCATCAGACCCCAGCCGAAGAACGCATTTTCCTCGGCCGGGTTCTGGGCCAGTCGTTCGGCGATCACCGCATTACCGGCAATGGAGTGGCTCGAATAGGCGGTGAACGAGCCCAGGTCGGCGCCGAAGTTGCGGACGAACTGCGGCAGGCCGTGGTAACTCTGCGGACCGAAGAACTGGACTGCCAACGGGTAGGCCAGGACGGCCAGCGTGACGGTGCCGGCCACGGCCAGGCCCCGCAGGAACCGGCGGGTCTCGCCGGGGTGCGTCTTGCGCCGCGAGATGGCCAGGATCAGGCAGAACACGCCCAGTCCGACCGCCGTCATGAAGAGGATCTCGAGGTTGATGAACGCCTGCCAGATCAGCAGCGCGGCCATGATCAGGCCGTTTCGCACGGCCCGGCCGGGCTGCCGCAGGCGCAGCGTGCGCCAGATGATCAGCGGGACCAGGAATTGCGAGACGATGTTCGGGTGACCGCCGGCGTGCGAAACCATGCTCGGGGCAAAGGTGCAGAAGAGAGCGCCGACCCAGGCCGCGAGTCGCGATGAGACGAACGCGCGGGAGAGCACGAAATACCACGAGATACCGGTGAGTGCCAACGCCAGAGTGAGAAATAAGTTGAACGACACATGGGGGCCGAACAACAGCGTGACCGGCGTCATCGGCAGCGATATGGCCAACACCGAGGTGTTGGCCATCATGTTCACCCCATCGGGGTAATTCATGCGATCGGAGAAGAACGGATATGCGCCATCGGTGAGCACGCGGGCACCATGCGCCAGCATCCACTCAAAGAAAGCCTGATCCTGCGGATCGTCGCGCAACTGATGATCGAGATTCAGCCACAACGGCGCTGTGAGATAGAACGCGACAACGACGAACGTCGCTGCCGCCACCATGTCGCGCCAGTCCGGCCGGCGCCGCCACCAGGGTTTAGCAGGCCTCCCGACCTGCTCCGGAGCCGCTTCGACGTCGGGCTCGACCGTGGTCGGAGAGGTCGTCGGAGCGTCTGCGCCGAGCGCGATCAGCTCGGCTTCGAGCTCGTCGGCTTCGGTCACTTGACGGGGCGGCAGCACGTTCCCGCCAGCCGGCTGGCCTGTCGAGTCAATACCCGTAATCGTCATAGCGTGGGCGAGCCTAACCGAGGTTGGTAACGTTGCTGTGACGAGCTGCCCACGCGTGATCGAGCCGATATGAACGTCGTATTCGGGGCCGAACCGGCGGGAGTACCCAGGTTCGCCATGTATCAATCAGGCAAATAATGCGGGCCGAGGACGGCCTCAACTTTCGGATACGCGCGCCGGATGGTTAACTCGTCCGGTCCCGCTGTCAGCTCGGATCGGCAAGACGAGGGAACCTTACATATGGCAGACATCACTGGAGACCAGCGGATCCAGTCCGAAGTGCTCGAAGGCCTCGCCACGGCCGTGAACCACCGCCGGTGGTTCGTCGAGCTCGCTCTTCCGTACCTCGGGGACAACCCGATCGAGATCGGTAGCGGTCTCGGGGATTACGCGATCGAGTGGGCGGAGCACCTCCCGCGGTTCACGGCGACCGAAGCCGACCCGGACCGGCTCGTGCTGCTCAAGGAGCGCATGGCCGACTACCCGAACATCGACGTGCGGCAGATGCTGCTGCCGTCGCCCGACGCGAACGGCGAGTACAGCGCCGCCGTGTCGTACAACGTGCTCGAGCACATCGAGGACCACGTCGGCGCCCTGCGCAGCATGGCCGACCTGGTGCGCCCCGGTGGCCGGGTCATCATCATCGTGCCCGCCTTCATGTTCGCGATGAGCAACGTCGACATCGCGACCGGGCACATCCGCCGCTACACCAAGAAGACGATGCGCGCGGCGATGAGCGACGCCGGTCTCGAGATCGAGAAGCTGCACTACGCGAACGCGCTCGGCCTCATCGGCTACTACGGCGCGACCAGCATCTTCAAGCTGGCGCCGAAGGAGGGCCCGATGGTCAAGGTGTACGACTCGCTCGTGCTGCCGGTGACCAAGGCGGCCGAGAGCATCATGAAGCCGCCGTTCGGGCAGTCCGTCTTCG
Source organism: Paractinoplanes aksuensis (assembly GCF_024137025.1). Classification (GTDB taxonomy): domain Bacteria; phylum Actinomycetota; class Actinomycetes; order Mycobacteriales; family Micromonosporaceae; genus Actinoplanes; species Actinoplanes aksuensis. Next base: position 82,474 of record NZ_JAMYJR010000037.1, on the reverse strand, counting down.
TCGTGGCGCGCACGCCCTCCGCCTGACACGACACCGCACCAGGCCGCCGGGTCACTCCGGCGGCCTTTTCGCGCGCCTCACTGTCGTACGGGAAATCAGGCCTTGACCTGGAAGGTCGGCCGCACGGTGGCGCGGGCCAGCGTGTGGAAGGCCAGGTTGAAGCCGACGTAGGCGGGCGTGGCCTCGGCCGGCACCTCGAGCTTGTCGACGTCGATGGCGTGCACCGCGAAGACGTAGCGGTGGGGCCGGTCGCCGGGCGGCGGGGCGGACCCGCCGTAAGTGCGCTCGCCGTAGTCGTTGCGGACGCAGAACGCGTCGTCGGGCAGGGGATCGACGCCGCGTGGCAGCTCGGTCGTCGAGGCCGGCAGGTTGACCAGCACCCAGTGCCAGAAGCCGCTGCCGGTCGGCGCGTCCGGGTCGAAACAGGTGACGGCGAATCCGCGGGTCTCGGCCGGGAAACCGGACCACGCGAGCTGGGGCGAGAGGTTCTTGCCGCCGGCGCTGGTGTGCGCGAACAACTCGTCGAGCGGCCGCCCGTCGGTCACATCGGTGCTGGTCAGCGTGAAGGCCGGGACCGGAGGCAGGATGTCGTACGGATCCGGGGCTTCGGCGCGGTCGAGGCTCATGGCGATGTCCTCCGGCGAGATTCGGACCTTCTCCGCACGAACAGTAGTCCGTCCACGTATCGCCCGCCTTTCGCTCACGTGACGGCGCGCTGTCACCCGATCGGGCGGACGCACAGCTGGTGCGTACGTAAACCGGGGGGCCGGGTGATGCTTCTGTCTGACATCCGACCGGGTGTGAGCGGCAGAGATCCCCGCGTCTGGTCGAGATAGCAAGTCGGCACCCGCACTCGATGCGGGTGCCGACTGCTGTTCCAGGACGTACGCCCGCAGCTGTCCGACGAATCAGGCCATATCGGGTGCGGGGAGTGAGACGATCGGGAGATGAGGGCTCCTTTGCCTCCCGATGAGCCCGGCCGGCTCGCGGCCCTGCACGACGCTCAGGTGCTCGACACCGGGCCGGAAGAGGACTTCGACGACATCGCCCTGCTCGCGTCGCAGATCTGTGGCACGCCGGTGGGTCTGGTCAGCCTCGTCGACCGCGACCGGCAGTGGCTCAAGGCCAAGGTCGGCACGGAACTCGTCGGGATGCCCCGCGACCTCTCCTTCTGCGCGCACACGATCACCTCGCACGACCTGCTCGAGGTGCCGGACGCGAGACAGGACGACCGGTTCGCCGACAACCCGGGGATCGAGTCGCTCGGCATCCGGTTCTACGCCGGTGCGCCGGTGGTGCTCGATGGCACGTACGCGGTGGGAACGGTTTGTGTTCTCGACCGGGAGCCCCGGGTGCTCACCACTGCGCAGCGGCGGGCCCTGCGCAGCCTGGCCCGGCACGCGTCGGTGCAGCTGGAGCTGCGGCGATACGCCCGGCACGCGGGCGAGATCGCCGACCGGATGCGTCAGGTCGACCGGATGAAGGACACGTTCCTGGCCACCGTCAGCCACGAGCTGCGGACGCCGCTGTCGACCATCCGCGGCTATCTCGAGATGCTGCTCGAGGACGACTTCGACGCCGAGACCTCGCGCCGCTTCCTGTCGGTGATGTCGCGCAACTCCGACCGGCTGCTGCGGCTCATCGACGAGCTGCTGATGGTGGCCAAGATGACCGAGGACCGCATCCAGCTCGACCTGGCCGAGGTGGATCTGGCCGACCTCGCGCACCAGGCGGTGACCGCCTGCCGGGCGCTGGCCGAGCACCGCGGGGTCAAACTGCGCGACCGCACGGCCCACCCGGTGCCGGCCCGCGGCGACGCCAAGCGGCTGGCCCAGGTGCTCAACCACCTGCTGGTCAACGCCATCAAGTTCACCCAGCCGGACGGCGAGATCACGGTCGACTCGATCGCCGAGGGCGAGCCCGAGCTGCTGATCACCGACACCGGGGTGGGCATCGCGGCCGAGGAGCTGCCGCACGTCTTCGACCGGTTCTACCGGTGCACGGCGGCCGAGGTGATGGCGGCTCAGGGCCCCGGTCTCGGCCTGGCCATCGTCAAGTCGATCGTCGACGCGCACCACGGCAGCGTGCACCTGGAGAGCGAGCCCGGGGAGGGTACCTCCGTGCGACTGACCCTGCCCCGCTGAGACAGCAGGACAGGGTCAGTTCGTACGGTCAGCGGGCAATGCGCGCCGTACGCAGGCCGGAGTACACCTTGCGGTAGACCACGCCCGTACGGTGGTTGCCGGCGTCGATCATCATGCCGCGGCCCATGTAGATGCCGACGTGGCCGGGCCCGACGACCAGGTCGCCGGCGCGGGCCTGGGCCCGCGAGACGGACCGTGAACGGGCCGCCTGCGCGCCGGACGAGTGCGGCAGGCGGATGCCGGCCAGGGCGTACGCCCGCTTGGTGAAGCCGGAGCAGTCGAAGCCACCCGGCCCCATGCCGCCGCTCACGTAACGCTTGCCGACCTGGGACCGGGCGAATGCGATGACCGCGGTCATCCCGCTGCCCAGCTGCATGACCCGCTGCCCCTGGGGCTTGGACTGCGCGTGCCGGACGGTCACCGAGCGCAGTTGGCGCGACGAGTTCCGGTCGTAACTCCGGCTGTAGCTCCGGTTGTAGGTCCGGTCGAAACTCCGGCTGTAGGTCCGGTCGAAAGCTCCCGGGCTCTCGGCCGCCAGCTCCGCGACCCGCTGAGCGTCCCGCAGAGCGCGCAGCTTGGCCTTGCGCTCCTTCAGGGCCCGGCGGGCGGCGAGCTCGCGAGCGGTCCGCTCGGCCGCCGCCAGCAGGGCGTCCGTGTCGGCCTCGACCGGGAGGGCCTCGTCGACCTGGGCCGGATCGCCCCGCAGGCTGTTCCGGACGTCGACCGCGGCCTGTGTCTCGGGCAGACGCAGGGCCTCCCGCTCGTCCACGACGGCCAGCTCCACGGCCGTACGCAGGGCCTGGCCGCCGTCGGGAGCGGCGAACGGGTTGGCCCGGAGCCGGGCCTCGGGCGCGGCCCGGCGGGCCAGCGAAAAGCGCCGGGGGGTGGCGCGGGAAGCACGCTCGGCAGTCTTGGTGCGCTCCTCCAGACGGAAGTTCTCGGGACCGACCGGGTTGGCGGGCGGCACAGCCTCGGCGGCGTGCTCAACAGGGTCTAGAGCCGGTGAAATAACGGCCAGCGCGATCGCGCCGGCGGTCAGGGCCCGGCTCGGGGACGGACAGTGCAGTGTTGCCTCCGACATCGGTCCGGGGCACTCGCGCGAATCCCTTCGGCGTGGCAATAGCGTGCGCCGCGCCGGCGCCACCCTCGGGAGGGCAGCATGGGGAACCCGGACTACTCGTTAATTCCGACGACCATGCCAACACACGACCGGAATGTTTCGGGGCCGAAATCGCACAATCACCCTCGCCCATCGGCGAAAAGAATGCGATTTACGCACTCGATCGGTGACGGTGGATTTTTGATATATGCCTGTGATCAGGACAACGGCACCCGGACACCCGTACTGTGCGGCGACTTGTGCAGCATGAAAACTGCGAGCCGAGCCCCCTTCGGCACGTCGAACGGGAGCACGCCGTACCGGGTCGCACCCGGCGGGATCCGGTCGAGGAGCGACGGATCCTGATCGTTGACGAATACCGCGGCCTGTTCGGCCACCCTATGGGAGCGGCCGTGCTCGTCGACCGCGCGCTGAGCGCCCGGGTCGAGCAGGCGAGGCTCCCTCCCCGTGTTCCGCACGGCCATGGTGACCAGGCAGAACTCACCCTCGGCGGCCAGCGGCAGGTCGGCCGGGCCGACTGTCGCCGCGCCGCATTCGGTTTTGCTGATCGAGACGAAAAGCGTTCCCTCGGAGGCGGTGACGACCGGCTGCGCGGGGGCAGCTTCCACCGTCGCCGCGGCGATCTCGCCGGCCGTGGCGGTGGGCGTCACCGGCGCGACCGTCTCCTCGCTTGTCCCGTACGCGAAATATGTCCCTACCCCGGCCATCAGCAGAACAAACACCCCGGTCGCGACCCACGGCGCATTCCCGCGCCGGGGAGCACGCGGGGCCGGCGCCGAAGGCGCGGTCCGCGCGGGGCGCAGCGGCGTATTGGTCACGAGACCTCCTGGTGTCGCTCGGCCGATCACTCGGCCGGAGTTCCACCATGCTGGGAGGTTTGATCACGCAAACGGCCACACCACGCCGCAAAAAGCGGACAAAATAGGAGTAACGCCGAGGATTAATCACTCAAAAGTGTGAGTTTGACTCACGGAGTTAGCAAAATCTTGCCGATGTGACTACTCGATTCCATCAGCCGGTGCGCTTCGGTCGCCTCGGCCAACGGCATGGTGGTCTCGATGACCGGCCGGATCGCGCCCGCCTCGATCAACGGCCACACCGTCCGCGTCACGCCGGCCACGATGCGCGCCTTGTCCGCGGCCGGGCGCGCCCGCAGGCTCGTCGACGACACCGAGGCCCGTTTGGCCATGAGAGCGCCGAGATCGAGCTCGGCCTTGCGCCCGCCCTGCATGCCGATCACCGTGAGCCGGCCGTTGGGGGCCAGCGCCTCGATGTTGCGGCTCAGATACTTCGCGCCGACGATGTCGAGGATGACATCGGCCCCGCGCCCGTTGAAGTCGTGGGTGGCCGCCACGAAGTCGTCAGTCGTGTAGTCGACCACCAGGTCGGCCCCCAGCCCGGTCAGGAAGTCGTGCTTGGCCGCGCGGGCGGTGGTGACGACCGAGGCGCCCAGCGCCCGGCCGAGCTGGATCGCGAACGTGCCGATCCCGCTGCCGCCGCCGTGCACCAGCAGCGTCTCGCCCTTGCGCAGGCGGTCGCGGTCGACCACGTTCGACCAGACCGTGGCGCTGACCTCGGGCAGGGCGGCCGCCTCGGTCAGCGAGAGGCCGGTCGGCACCGGGAACAGCTGCCCGACCGGCACCGCGACCCTCTCGGCGTAGCCGCCGCCGGACAGCAGCGCGGCGACCCGCTCGCCGACGTGGTGGCCGGTCACCCCGGGCCCGACCACGCTGATCACACCCGCGCACTCGAGCCCGGGATAGGGCGAAGCGCCGGGCGGGGGCGGATAGTGGCCCTGGCGCTGCGCGACATCGGCCCGGTTGACGCCGGCCGCGGTGACGTCGACGACGACCTCGCCCTCGCCGGCCTCGGGGTCGGGCACCTCGCGCCGGACCAGTTGCTTGTCCTCGATCACGATCGCTTGCATGGGTCCAGCTTGCCCGAGGCGTACGACGAAAAACGGCGGGACCGCGAAGGCCCCGCCGTTTTCGGTCAACGAAGGATCAGGGCGTCGTCCACTTCTGGTTGGCCGCGCCCGTGCAGGCCCACTGCTGCAGCTTGGCCCCGTTCGCCGTGCTGTTTCCTGTGACATCGAGGCACTTGCCGGTGGCGGTGTTCACGATGTCCCGGCTCGCGGTGACCGTCCACTTCTGACTGGCCACCGAGCCGATGCAGTCCCACAGGTGGACCACCGCGCCGTCGGCCGCCGAATTGTTGGCCACGTCCAGGCACTTGCCCAAGCCGCGGATCGTGCCGTCGGAGCCGACGGTCCACTGCTGGTTGGTGTTGCCCGAACCGCAGTCCCACAGCTGGGGCTGGTTGCCGTTCGCGGTCGAGCCACCGGTCACGTCGAGACACTTGCCGCCCAGCCCGGTGATGGTGCCGGTCCGCTGCGAAGGACCGCCTGACTGGCTGCCGCTCCAAGTGAAGGTGGCCGACGTCCGACCCGGCAGGTTGTAGACAAAGGACTGGCCGCCCCAGTTCACCTTGACGCTCTGGTTGCCGGTGGTGGTGTTGTACGCGATCAGCGCCTTGGAACCGTCGCTGTTACGGAAGGCCACGTTGGGCACGGTGCCGTTCGCGCTCGAGTCGATCCGAACCGCCCCCGGGCGTACGAACTTCGTCAGATGCCCCATCGTGTAGTACTCGACGGTGTAGTCGACCTGGCCGTTCCGGCTGCCTCCGCGCTGCACGGTGACCAGGCCGGTGCAGGTGCCGCAGCCCCCGTTGTGCGGACCCATGTTCTGATCGACCGCGAGCGACCACTTCGTCCAGGCCCGGCCCCAGTTGCGGAAGTACTCGATGAGGTCGCCCATGTCCTCGGCGTGCTGGTTGCTGACCCAGGTGCCGCCGGAGTGCTCGGTCATGTACATGTTCACGTTCGGGTACTGGTTGCGTACGGTGCTCGACACCGACGGGCTGCCGCCGTAGTCGTGCCAGGCGATGCCGCCGAAGTTGGGGTGGTTGCGGATCGCGGTGTCACCGACGAGCGGGGCCACCCACTGGTCGTACGTGTCGAAGTTCCAGTCCCCGATGAGGAGCTTGGTGTTGAGCCCGGCCGACTGCAGCGCCGGCATCAGGTCGTTCTTGGCGAACGACTGCAGACCCGAGACCGGCCACTGCATCGACGGGTAACCGGGGCAGCAGCCCGGCTCGTTCTGCGACGTGACGTACCGGATCGGCACGCCCTGCGCCTGGTAGCCCTGGATGTACTTCACGAAATACTGCGCGTACGTCTTGTAGTACTGGGCCTGCAGATAGCCCTGGCTGTAGGCGTTGTTGTCCTTCATCCAGGTCGGCGCGGTCCACGGCGAGGCCATCACGAAGCCGGCCGGGTTGAGGCCGACGGCCTGCTTGGTCAGCGCCATGACATCGGCGTCCCGCGCGAGCGAGAAGTCGTTGACGTCGCAGCACGTGGTGTCGTACGAGAAATTGTTCTGAGCCAGATCGGACGACCCGATGACATTGCGGATCGCGCTGACCCCGATGCCGCCGGTCGGGCTGAACAGCTTGGTCATCACGTCGTTCTGGGTGGCCGCGGAGAGCGCGCCGCTCCCGCGGATGTTGAAGGCGGCGGTGTCCGTGATCGACGCGCCGGCCCCCTCGAACTGCTGGTAGGTGGTGTTCTCGTTGACCGTGATGGTCTGGTTGGCCGACCCGCTGCTGCTCGCGAACGCGGTCGGCGACTGCTGCTGGAGGCCGCGGGTGACGGTGCGGCCGCCGCTGTCACTGGTCGTCGTCAGATAGACGTTGACCGACTCGTTGGCGGCGAACGCCGCCGGCGCGATCAGGACGGTCGCCGACACGACCGAGGTCGCCGCGGCGACCCACCCGATCTTCCTTCCGATGGTCATACAGGGGACTCCCTTGCCTGAGGTGGGGGCCTTGGCCGGGATGGGTTAAGGCTCTGAACCATAACCACGTCCATCGATACTGTGTCAACGCCTGTAAATGTTCCAGTTCATATGTTTCACCAGCTCAGAACTATGTAAAGAGTGTTAAATAAAGTTTCCGTACGACTCCTCGCCGACCCGCGCAGGCCGTCTGGCACACTGGGACGGCAACATCGGGAGGGCTCGCCTAGTGGCCGATGGCGCCGGTCTTGAAAACCGGTAAGGGGAAACTCTTCGTGGGTTCGAATCCCACGCCCTCCGCACACCCTGCTCAGTAAGGCCCCCGCTGACCTGCGCGCACGGCAGGCCCGGGCGGGGTCCTGTGCTTACCTGTCGAGTCTCATTCGATCTCATCGCGCTGTCTTCGGGCCGGGGTTGTGCCGGTCGAGAAGATGCAAGAGGCGCTCCAGAGCCTCGTCCGGGCCCCGATGTTCGAGGCGCTGCGGTCGCAAGGCCAAGATCACGCTTGAGTGGGAGCGATGATCACGGACTTTCACGGGGTTCGAGACATCGAGCAGCACCCAGCTGATCCGGAGAAGGTAATCGCGCCGTAAACAGCCGCTACTTACCCTCATTGGCTGGGTAGCGTTCGATGGCCACTCCGTCGCGGACGGCCTCGGTGATTTCGGCGCCGAGCAGGTTGCGGGCGGTGTCGGACCACGGTGGGCGAGGATCGCTGCGGGTCTTTTTCCATACCGCGTCGGCGTTTTCGGTGGCGGTTGGTACGTCGGGTAGGGCGGCTCTGAGCTCGGCCTTAACGGCGGCTCGGATTTCGGCGGCTATCCACTTCTTGTCGTCGGCGGTCAGGGCCACGGGGACGTCCTCCAGGTGCCAGGAAGCGGTTGAGGCTTCGTGGGCGGATGTGTATGACGATGAGAAGTGCGCGTGGTGGTCGTGGGCGTTCGAGCCGGTATATCGCTGTTGCCGCCAGTCGTTGCTGGCTGACCAGATGCGACGGTTGAAGATGATGTAGCGCAACCGTTTCTCCGCGCCCGAGCGGCATCGGGTCAGCAGGAACTGCACGACGTTCTCCATCGACAGGCCGGGGACTCGCAGGTCGATGTCGACGTCGATCGCATGCACCTCGTTGACGCGGTCGGCATCGCGGATCGGGACGTTGCCGGTTTCGTCGGGATTGTGATCCGACTGGCTGTCCTGGTGAGCCGAGTCGCCGACCGAACCGTCGCTCGACTTGTCCCGGTTCGGGGCGATCGTGTTGAACTCGGAACGCAGCCTGACCAGGCAGGGCACCAGAATCCAACTGGCCATGCGGGCCTCCTCATCACCGGAGCCGGCTCACCGGACAGGTTCAAAGTAGCCCGTCGACCTTTGAACAAACTCAGCTCAGGCAGCGGACCGAAACGACGATCCGGGGCGCACGGCCGTCATCACGCCCGGCACGATGGGGGGTTCGGGTTCGGGCTGCAACGTCCACGTCAGACCGGCGCCGGCCAGAACTCCCACCGCGAGCAGGATCGCACCCCAACGCCGCATAGCGCAGGATGATGTCACCCGCCGGGGACGGTCAGGAAGGCGGGTTGAGCAGGATGCGGGCGCCCGGACCCTCGTCGGCCAGCGCGTCGCCCGGATTGATCAATTTGCACCGGTGCAGCGAGAGACAGCCGCAGCCGATGCAGCCGGACAAGTCGTCCCGCAGGCGCTGCATCAGGGCGATTTTCTCTTCGAGGCGGTGCCGCCATCGATCGGACAGCCGGGCCCAGTCGGCCCGGGTCGGCGTACGGTTCTCGGGCAGCTCGGCCAGGGCCGCGCGCACCTCGTCGAGCGAGACCCCGACCTGCTGCGCGATCCGGATGAAGGCGACCCGCCGCAGCTCGGTCCGCTCGTACCGGCGCTGGTTGCCCGACGTGCGGGTGGAGTGGATCAGGCCCTCGCGCTCGTAGTAGCGCAGGGCCGACGGCGCCACCCCGCTGCGGGCGGCGAAGTCACCTATGGTGAGCGTCTCCATCGTTTCCCTTGAGTTGAAGTGCACTTCAACTTGCAGCCTATCCCCATGACAGCGACAGCAGTGCTACCCGACCAGCTCGGTCCCCTGCTGCACCGGATCACCGGGGACGAGAAACACGCGCCGAGCGCCCACTCGACGCTGGACGTGCTCTGGGTGCTCTACGACCGCGTGCTGCGGATCAGCCCCGAGACCGTCGACGCGCCCGACCGCGACCGCTTCCTGCTCTCCAAGGGGCACGGGCCGGCCGCCTACTACGCCGTACTCGCGGCCAAGGGCTTCTTTCCCGAACGGTGGCTCGACGACCTGGGCGGCTGGGACAGCCCGCTCGGCCATCACCCGGACCGCGTCCGCATCCCCGGGGTCGAGGTCGGCACCGGTTCGCTCGGGCACGGCCTCGGGCTGGGCGTGGGGGTCGCGCTCGGCCTGCGGGCTCAAGGCTATTCGCGTACGCGAACCTTCGTGCTCCTCGGCGACGCCGAGCTCGACGAGGGGTCGAACCACGAGGGCATCGCCTACGCGGCCGCGACCCGCCTGCCGATCACGGCGATCGTCATCGACAACCAGTCCTCGACCCACGGCTGGCCGGGCGGGATCGCCGCGCGGTTCCCGGGCTGGGACACGTCCGTCGTGAATGGACGCGATCGCGACCGCCTGGAACGCGTGCTCGAGCCGCGGCACGACCGCCCCAACCTGATCGTCGCCACCGTCGAACGCAAGGGGAGCTGATCGAAGATGATGCGCGAGAGTTTCATCGCCACCACCACCGAGCTGCTGGACGAGGACCCGCGGACGGCCTTGGTGCTGGCCGACATCTCCGCCGAATCGTTCGCTCCGGCCCGGCACCGGCATCCGGAGCGGGTGCTCAACGTGGGCATCCGCGAGCAGTTGATGGCCAGTGTGGCGGGCGGGCTGGCCCTGACCGGGATGCGGCCCTACCTGCACTCCTACGCCCCGTTCGCCGTCGACCGGGCCTACGAGCAGCTCAAGCTCGACCTGGGCCACCAGGACGCGGGCGCGGTCGTGGTCACGATCGGCGGCTCGTACGACGCGTCGGAGGAGGGCTACACGCATCAGTCGCCGGGCGACGTGGCGCTGCTCGACACGCTCGAGGGCTGGACGATTCACGTGCCGGGGCATCACGACGAGGTGCCGGACATGCTGCGCGACGCGGCCCGGCATGACGACCGGGTTTACGTACGCCTAGGAGTGCAGGAGAACAGCCGGGCGCACCGGGACGCGGGCCGGCTGCAGGCTCTGCGCCGCGGAAAAGCACTGGTCGTGGCGGTCGGGCCGATGCTCGACCCGGTGCTCGAGGCGACCACCGGTCTCGACGTGACCGTCGCCTACACGAACCGGCCGCGCCCGTTCGACGCCGAAGGGCTGCGTGCGCTGGCCGGCCGCGAGGTCGTCCTGGTCGAGCCGTACCTGGCCGGGACGTCGGCCGCCGCGGTCAGCGCGGCCCTGGAAGGGTTGCCGCACCGCGTGCTTCACCTGGGCGTCGGCCGCACCGAGGTCCGCCGGTACGGCTCGTGGCGCGATCACGCACGGGCCCACGGCCTCGACGCACCGGGCCTGCGCGCGTCGATCGTCGACTTCCTGGGCTAGAGCGTCAGGCGGCGAGCGCGTGCTGTTTGTGGAAGACCTGCCGGAGCAGTCCGTCCGCGTGCCACACCGTGTCCGGGCTGCTCAGCCGCATCCGGAACCGCTCGCGCACCCCGTCCACGGCGGTGGCCGCGATGTCGAGCGCGGTCCGCGACGCCGTCGGGCTCCAGCTCACGTTGCTCAGGTGCCGCAGGTTGGCATTCAGGTGCAGCCGCAGGCGGTGCAGCACCTTGGTCTCCTGCGTCACCACGAGCCGCCGGTGCGTCAGCACCAGCATGAACTCGCCGGACAGCGGAGCCTCGGGGCGCAGACATCGGCCGACCAGCACGGTGGTCTCGTCGGACTCGACGCAGCGGCGCACGACGGGCAGGTGCCGGCTCACGGTCGGGATGGCGACACCGGCCTCGGCGGCAGCGGGGAGGAACGTACGCGAAAACACGTCCATGTGGCGTTTAACTTCCGACTTGCCGTGAAGTCGCTGCCCCGGGGCGATGAATGTCGAATTACAAAGCCTCGACAATCGTGGCGTTGGCCATGCCGGCGCCCTCACACATGGTTTGCAGGCCAAATCGGATTCCGGACTGTCGCATGTGGTGCAGCATCGTCGTCATGATGCGCGCGCCGGATGCCCCGAGCGGGTGACCGAGGGCGATCGCCCCACCGCGCGGATTCATCCGGGCGCGGTCGGCGCCGGTCTCGGCCAGCCAGGCCAGCGGCACGGGGGCGAAGGCCTCGTTGACCTCATACACGCCCAGATCGCCGATCGACAGGCCCGACCGGGCCAGCGCCTTGGCCGTGGCCGGCATGGGTGCGGTCAGCACGATCACCGGGTCGGCCGCGGCGATCACGGCCGTGTGCACGCGGGCCAGCGGCGTCAGGCCGTGCGCGGCGGCCCACTCCGAGGTGGTGACCGCGAGCGCCGCCGCGCCGTCCGAGATCTGCGAGGCCGTGCCCGCGGTGACCACGCCGTTCTCCTTGAACGGGGTCTTGAGCCCGGCCAGCTTCTCGAGCGAGGTGTCGCGGCGGATGCCCTCGTCCTGCTTCACCCCGGCCAGCGGCTCGATCTCGGCGTCGAACTCGCCCGAATCCTGGGCCCGGGCCGCGGCGGCGTGGCTGGACAGCGCGTACTCCTCGAGCTGGGCCCGCGAGAAGCCCCAGCGCTCGGCCACCATCTCGGCCCCGACGCCCTGGTTGAACGAGTCGACGCCGTAGCGCGTGCGCACGCTTTCGCCGTACGGGTCGGCGCCCTGCCCGCTCGAGCCCATCGGCACCCGGGTCATCGACTCGACACCGCCCGCCACGACCAGGTCGGCCTGACCCGAGATCACCGTGGCCGCGGCGAAGTGCAGCGCCTGCTGACTCGAACCGCACTGCCGGTCGATGGTGGTGCCCGGAATCGTCTCGGGCCACCCGGCGGCCAGCACGGCGTTGCGCCCGATGTTCCACGACTGCTCGGCGACCTGGGACACGCAACCCCAGTGCACGTCGTCGACCAGGGCCGGGTCGAAGCCGGTGCGCTCGGCCAGCGCCCGCAGCACGTGGGCCGACAGATCCACCGGGTGCACCCCGGCCAGGCCGCCGCCCCGCCGGCCGATCGGGGTCCGGACCGCTCCGACGATCACCGCATCACGCATGGATCGACGGTATCTCTCACTGCCATAGTTAGTGCATGCAGTGGCGTATCAAGCCGGTTCTGCCGGTCAGCAAACTCATCGGTGTGGTCGCCGTCGTCGTGCTGGCGTTCGCCTTCGCCGGGCGCGACCCGGTGCGCTGGGTGCTCGCGGCCGTGGTCGTGGTGGGGCTGCTGGGCTGGGCGTTGCGCGACCTGCTGCGGCCGGTGCGGCTGGCGGCCGACGCCGAGGGGGTCACCGTCGTCACGGGTTATGCGAGCCGGCGGCGGCTCGCGTGGGACCAGATCGAACGCGTACGGGTCGACCGCCGCACCCACCGCGGCCTGCGCAGCGAGATGCTGGAGCTCGACGCGGGCGAGGCCATCTATCTGTTCAGCGCCAACGACCTGGGCGCCCTGCCCGAAGAGGTGGCCACCGCGCTGGCCGACCTGCGGGTGTCAGCCCCCCAGTAACGTCTGCGTGCGCACGATGGCCGCCGCGAGCAGGATGACGAACACCGCCGCGCAGCCCAGCCCCTGGATCAGACTGCGTCTTTTGTTGGGGGCGTACGCGAGGATCAGTGCGACGATCCCGCCGACAACCAGCCCGCCGATGTGCCCGGCCACCGACACGTTGGGCACGCTGAACGTGAAGAGCAGGTTGACCACGAGCAGCGGGATGAACTGGCTGATGTCGAGCCGCAGCCGCCGGTTGACCACGATGATCGCCAGCACCAGCCCGAAGACCGAGGTCGAGGCCCCGGCGGCCTGGGCGTTGGGCAGGGTGAACAGGTAGGCCGCGACGTTGCCGCCGATGCCGGCCAGCAGATAGAGCCCGGCGAAGCGCAGCGGGCCCAGCTTCTCTTCCAAATAGCGGCCGAGCTGCCACAGCAGCACCATGTTGAGCAGCAGGTGCAGGATGCCGTAGTGCAGGAACATGGCCGTGACCAGGCGATACCACTCGCCGGCGGCGATGCCGTGGGGGTCGCCGCCCTGGATGTAGGGCGCGTAGCCCAGCACCGAACCCCAACGGGTGACGTCGGTGCCCTGGCCCATCAGGCCGAACCACCCACCGGCGCCGGCGATGGCCCGCGGGCCGCCGACGACGGCCGACACGATGAAGAAGAGCGCGTTGATGCCGATCAGCACCCGGGTCACGTAACCGGCGCGACCGGCCGCGCTGCCGCCGAACGCGGTGCGCGCCTGGCGCTGGGTGCGTCGCCCCTCGGCGACGCATTCCGGGCACTGGTGACCGACCGACGCCTCGTTCATGCAATCGGGGCAGATCGGCCGGTCACACCGTGTGCACCGGATGTAAGTCTCCTTGGACGGGTGGCGGTAGCAGACCGGGACCGTCGAGGGAGCCTCACTCATGTGTCAAAGGTACTTCAGTCCTTCGCGCGCTCGATTTCCACGCGCTCGACGACGACGTCCTCGCGCGGACGGTCGCCCGGGCCGGTCGGCGTGGTGGCGATCGAGTCGACGACCTTGGCCGACTGCTCGTCCGCGACCTGACCGAAGATCGTGTGCCGGCGGTTGAGGTGCGGGGTCGGCGCGACCGTCACGAAGAACTGCGAGCCGTTGGTGCCCGGGCCCGCGTTGGCCATGGCCAGCAGGTACGGGCGGTCGAAGGAGAGCTCCGGGTGGAACTCGTCGGCGAACTGGAAGCCCGGGCCACCGCGCCCGGTGCCGGTCGGGTCGCCGAGCTGGATCATGAAGCCGGCGATGACGCGGTGCGAGATCGTGCCGTCGTAGTAGGGACCGCTGCCCTTCTGGCCCGTGCGCGGGTCGGTGTAGTCCTTCGTGCCCTCAGCGAGCTCCACGAAGTTGCGCACGGTCGCCGGGGCGTGATCCGGGAACAGCTGGAGCCGGATCGGGCCGTGGTTGGTGTGCAGGGTGGCGTAAAGCTTCTCGGCCACGGGTACTCCTCCTGTGTCGCGCCCCGCAGTACCTCTTGGGGGGCGATGGGACAGTTCCTTGCAGTTCGGATCCTCCCCCATGTGTCAGAAGCGGCAGCGCGGGGGTACCGATAGAGGGCACGATGTTGTCGGGAGAGAACCTCAGGAGGTGGGCACTGGTGTTCGCAACGATGCGCCGCAAGAGCCGTAGCACGCGGATGAAGAACGAGCTCGGACAGAGCGTTGACCACTTCAAGCGGGCCGCGTCCCTCGCGGCCGCCGAGACCAGCGCGACGGTCGGGCCGACGCTGACGGCGGCGGTCGACCGGGTTCAGCCGGCCGCGGTCAAGGCCAAGGACGTGGCCTCGTCCGGGTGGGACAGCGCGGTGGCAACGATCACTCCGCTGGTCACGGCCGCGAGCGAGAACGCGCGGCAGGCCGGCAAGGTGAGCAAGCGCAAGGCCAAGAAGACCGCCAAGCAGAACCAGAAGGCGGCCCTCAAGCTGCAGAAGCGGGCCAGCAAGGCGGTCGGCCGCAAGGAGAAGAAGGGCCGCGGCTCCAAGCTGCTCGGCTTCGCCCTGCTCGGCACGGCCATCGGCATCGGGGCCGCCTACGCGGCCAAGCGCCGTCAGGCCGCGCAGTGGGATGAGTACGACCCGGCCGCCCCGATCGCCTCGACGACCCCGGCCACCGGTGTCGACGACGCGGCCTTCGAGCCGGAGGTCTCGCAGAACGGCACGGTGCCCAACACCGCGCCGCACACCCCTCGGTAGAGCGACGGGTACGCCCGATAGGGCGGGTTCACTTCGGTGACCCGCCCTACTGTGGTGCTCACAGCCAGCCGCTGCGCCTGAACACTCGATAGAGCAACACCGAGACGATCAGGATGATCAGCCACCACGACGCGTAGCCGTACTTCCAGGTCAGCTCGGGCATGAAGCTGAAGTTCATGCCGTAGATGCCGGCCCCCGCGGTCCACACCGTGGCGATGGCCGCCCACGCCGCGATCTTGCGCATGTCGTTGTTCTGGTCGACCGTGACCTGGGCCAGCCGGGCCTGCAGGATCGAGTTGAGCAGGTCGTCGAAGGACGAGACCTGCTCGACCGTACGGGTCAGGTGGTCCTGCACGTCTCGGAAGTACTTGCCGATCCGCTTGGGCACGATCGCCATGATCATCGCGAGCGGGCGCTGCAACGGCACCACCGCGCGCCGGAACTCCACGAGCTCGCGTTTCATCTGATAAATCGCCGGAATCGGGCTGGCGTGGTCGCGCGAGAAGACGCCCTCCTCGATCAGGTCGAGATCGGACTCGACCTGGTCGGCCACGGCGACGTAGTGGTCGACCACCCGGTCGGTCACCGCGTAGGCCACGGCCCACGGGCCCTGCTCGATCAGGTCGGCCCGTTCCGTCTCGAGGTCGGCCCGCACCGAGCCCAGCTCGGACGCGTCGCCGTGGCGCACGGTGATGACGAACTGCTCACCGACAAAGATCATCATCTGGCCGGTCTCGACCACCTGCGAGTTCTCGGTGATCTCGCCGTGCGGCACGTAACGCGCGGTGCGCATGACCAGGAAGTGGACCGAGCCGAACTGCTCGAGCTTGGGCCGCTGTTCGGCCTTGACCGCGTCCTCGACGGCCAGCTCGTGCAGGCCGTAGGTGTGCGCGATGGCCGCCATCTCGGGCTGGCTCGGCTCGTGCAGGCCGAGCCAGACGTACGCGTCATCGCGCGAGCAGGCCGTCTTGAGCGCCTCGTCGGGGGTGAAATCGCCGGGCAGTCGCCGGCCGCCGGCGTAGACCGCGCAGTCGACGACGCCGCTGCCCACCTGACCGGAGTTCGGGTCGGGGCGCCCGTCGGTCGTGCCGAGGATACGGTTCATCGCCCGGACCGGCGCGGCGAAGGCCCGCGACAGCGGCCTGTTCCGGGAACGATCGCTCACCTTTGCCTCCCCACACGGACGTTCAAAACCGCCAGAGGCTACGCCCGGCGGGTAGTAGCCGACCCACCGGGCGTCCGTTCCGCGCGGACGGGTCAGCCGCGAACCTCTTCGATCGCCTCGGCCAGGCGGCGCACACCCTCGTCGATCTGCTCGACGGTGACCGCCGAGTAGGCCAGCCGGACCGAGTTGTGGCCGCCCTCGAGCAGGAAGTCGCTGCCCTTGACGATGGCCACGCCCTTCTTCATCGCGGCCGGGAAGAGCTTGTCGACGTTGACGTCGGACGGCAGGTCGACCCAGAGGAAGTAGCCGCCGTCGGGCTCGGTGAAGGTCGCGCCGGGGATGTGCTTGCGCAGCGACTCACCCAGCACGCGGGCCCGCTCGCCGAGGGCGGCGCTGACCGTCGCCACGGAGCGCTCGATGTCGCCCGAGACGCAGAACTGGTGCACGATCGCCTCGGAAACCATGCCGGGCGAGATGTACAGGTTGGTGGCCTTCTTGGCGATCGCGTCGATCAGCGCGGCCGGGCCGACCAGGTAGCCCACGCGAACACCGGGGCACACCGTCTTGGTGAAGCTGGAGGCGTGCACGACCAGGTTGTCGCTGTCCTGCGAGAGCATCGAGGGCAGGGCGTCGCCGCGGAAGCGGATGTCGACGTACGGGTCGTCCTCGAAGATCGTGAACTCGTACTGGGCGGCCAGCGCGAGCAGGGCCTGGCGCTTCTCGACCGAGAGCGTGATGCCGGCCGGGTTCTGATAGTTCGGGATGATGTGGGCGAGCTTGGGACGCACGCCCGACTCCAGCAGCGTCCGCAGCTCGTCGACGTCGATGCCGTCGGACTGCAGCGTCACCTGGTGCACCTTGGCCCCGAGGTTCTGCAGGCTGAGCAGGGTGCGGTCGTACGTCGGCTTCTCGACCACGACGTCGTCGCCCGGCTGCACGAGGTGGTTGAACAGGAACGCGTCGGCCTGGAGGGAGCCGTTCGTCACAATGACCTGATCGGCCGAGACGCCGTGCTTCTCGGCGATCCACTTGCGCAGCGGGACATAGCCGACGGACGTGCCGTAGGCGGTCACACCAGCGGGATCGGCGTCGAAGGCGCGCGCGGCGGCGGCCTTGAGGCCCTCGACGTCGATGATGTCCAGCGACGGAGCGCCCCGGGCGAAAGAGATCAGCTGCTCAGCGGTCATGGCCACCAGCTTACGAGCCGCCTCTACGGAATTTCCGTTCGGCTCGTGCGGTCCGGGCTGTGGGACAGCACCCGTTATTCTCGCGGAGTTCACCCAACAGATGGAGAAGCTCGATGATCGGTCTGATTCTCGCCGCCGGAGCCGGACGCAGGCTTCGTCCGTACACGGACACCCTGCCCAAGGCTCTCGTCCCCGTGGACGGCGAGACCACGATCATGGACATCTCCCTGCGCAACCTGGCCGCGGCCGGGCTGACCGACGTGACGATCGTCGTCGGCTACCGCGCCGGCGCGGTCGAGGAGCGCCAGGCCGGCTTCGAGAGCAAGTACGGCGTCAAGATCTCCCTCGTGCACAACGACAAGGCCGAGGAGTGGAACAACGCGTACTCGTTGTGGCTGGCTCGGGACCACTTCGCGCAGGGCGCCCTGATGGTCAACGGCGACACCGTGCACCCGGTCAGCGTCGAGCAGACCCTGCTGGCCCAGCGCGGCCCGAGCATCCTGCTCGCCATCGACAACGTGAAGAAGCTGGCCGACGAAGAGATGAAGACCATCTTCGACGAGGACGGGCAGCTCACCAGCATCACGAAGCTGATGGACCCGGCCGATGCGTTCGGCGAGTACATCGGGGCCAACATCATCGAGGCCTCGGCCGCGGCCGAGCTGGCCGACGCCCTCCAGGCGACCTGGGAGCGCAACCCCGACCTGTACTACGAGGACGGCTTCCAGGAGTTCGCGCAGCGCGGCGGCCAGGTCCGCGCGGCCACCATCGGCTCGGTCGACTGGGTCGAGGTCGACAACCACGACGACCTGGCCAAGGCCCGGGACATCGCATGCCGCTACTAGCCCGCACGGTCCAGGCGCCCCTGTACATCCACGTTCGCCGGGGCGCCGTGGCCGACCTGGGCCGGATCCTGGCCGACGGGCGCATTTCCGCCGGCGGCGATGTGGCGGTCGTGGTCGGCCCGGGCCAGGGCGAGCGGATCGCCGATCTCATCCGGCCCTCCCTCGAGACGGCCGATGTCTTCACGGCCAGCGGTGGCACCCTGGACGCGGCCCTGGAGCTGGCCGACAAGCTGCGCTCCCGCCCGTACGACGCGGTGGTCGGCATCGGTGGCGGCACGACGATCGACACGGCGAAATACGCGGCCAACCGGTGGGGACTGCCGATGGTCTCGGTGTCCACGAGCCTGGCCAACGACGGCTTCGCCTCACCGGTGGCCAGCCTGATCAACCAGGGACTCAAGAACTCGTACGGGGTGCACATCCCGTTCGGCGTGATCGTCGACCTGGACTTCGTCGAGACCGGCCCGGAACGGGTCAACCGCGGCGGCATCGGCGACGCGATCAGCAACATCAGCGCGCTGGCCGACTGGGAGCTGGCCCGCGAGATGCGCGGCGAGCCGGTCGACGGCCTGGCCGCCTCGCTGGCCCGGATGGGCGCCGAGGCGGTGCTCACCATGCCCGGTGACCTGCACGACGACGCCTTCGTCACGGTCCTGGCCGAGGCGCTGATCTCGAGCGGCCTGGCCATGGCGGTCAGCGGCAGCAGCCGGCCGGCCAGCGGGGGCTGCCACGAGATCATGCACGCGATCGACTCGCTCTATCCCGGCACCGCCTCGCACGGCGAGCTGGCCGGGCTGGGCGCGTTGTTCTGCACGTTCCTGCGGGGCGACGAGCGGCGTTTCGCCCAGATGGCCGACTGCCTGGCCCGGCACCAGCTGCCGCGGGTTCCGGCCGACGTCGGGCTGAGCGCCGAGCAGTTCGTCGAGGCCGTGTCGTTCGCACCGCGCACCCGCCCCGACCGTTACACGATTCTGGAACACCTCGCCATGAGCCCCGACGAGATCAACGGAAAGCTGGCGCACTATGTCGACGCCGTCGCCGGCCGCTGACCATCCTGCCGCGCCCACGGCAGCCGACTACTACGCGGTCAACCGGGGTGGCGGCCTGTTCAGTGAGGCGGTGAGCCAGCACGCCGGGGCCCGGATCGCGGTCCGGGCGCACAAGTACCACCTGTCACCGACCGTGCTGACCGTGCTCAACCTCGGCCTGGGCGGCCTGACCTCGATCGTCGTGATCGCCGCGGCCGAGCCGGTCGCCCGCGGCGACTTCTGGGCCTGGCCGATCGGCCTGCTCGCGCTGCTGGGCTGGCAGCTGGCGTACGCGTTCGACTGCGCCGACGGACAACTGGCCCGGGTCACCGGTCAGACCAGCGCGGCCGGGGCCCGGCTCGACGTGCTGTGCGACGTCGCCGTCCAGATCTCCCTGGTGGCCGCCCTGGCCGCGACGGCCGAGGCCCAGGTGCCGGACACCCCGGCCTGGCTGCTGGCCGCGTTCGCCGGCACGTGGATGGTCAACCTGGTCACCTCGGTCATGCAGTCCGGCGACAAGGCGTCCAGCATGGTCACCAGCCGCTCCCTGCCGGTGCGCCTGATCAAGCTGGTCCGCGACTACGGCGCGGTGATCGCGCTGGCCGGCCTGGTGCTGATCGTGGCGCCACAGTGGACGATCTGGTTCATCGGCCTGTTCACGCTGGTCAACGCGGCCTTCCTGGCGGCCAGCGTGATGTTCTCGGCCCGCGAGGCGCTGCGCGGTCAGCCTTAGGCCTTGAGGCCGCGGTCGATGAAGTCGACCAGCCACTCGAAGCTCTGGTCGACGTCGGTGTCCATCTCGAACCCGCCGGCCGCCTCGATCGTGGCGAAGCCGTGGAACAGGCTGCGCAACAACCGCATCGCGTGGACGGTGTCGGCCGGATCGATCGCGTAACCGGCCAGCACCGCCGCCAGCGAGTCGAGCACCCGGGCCCCCGCGACGGCGATCGGATCGTCCGGCCCCTCCGGATTGAGCGGCAGGGTGGCGGCGTACCGGCCCGGATGTTCCACCACGTACGACCGGAGCGTGTGGGCGGCCGCGGCCAGTGCGTCGCGGCCGGCCCGCCCCTGCAGGGCCTCACGCAGGGCGTCGCCCACCTCGACCAGGGCCAGCACCGCGATCCGCCGGTTGAGGTCGGCCTGGCTCGCCACGTGCTTGTAGAGCGACGGCGTGCGCACCCCGAGCCGCTCGGCGACCAGGCCCATGGTCACGTTGGCCAGTCCGACCTCGTCGGCCAGCCCGGCCGCCGCCGCGGTGACCGCGGCCGGGTCGAGCCCCGCCCTAGGCACGGGCGTACGCCTTGAGGAACGGCAGCAGCCGGGCGACGGTCTCGTCGGGGTACTGCGTGTGCGGGTAGTGGCCGGCGCCCTCGATCACCTCGAGCTGCCCCAGCCCGGCCGGCAGCTCGGCCAGGATCGCTTCGCCCTCGGCCCGCGGGTCGACCCAGTCCGGATCGAGTGAGCCCTCGATGATCAGCACGGGGCAGCGCACGTTGGCCAGCTGCGCCCCGGCGTCGGTGGCCGGCGTCTGACCCATCTTCTGCAGGGCCTTCATCCGCCCCGGCTCGGCCAGCATGGCCGCGTTGCGCTGCAGCTGCTCAGCCCAGTCGGCCGGCTTGCGCCCGGGGAAGGCGAGGTCGAGGTATTTGTGCCACCACTTCACGCTGCCCAGCACGGCCATCATCCCCAATCGCGTCATGCCCTGGCGGTACGTCTTGGACCGCAGGTCACCCAGCTTGAAGGAGAGCTTGCGGGTGAAGGGCGCGATCTCGACGATGCCCTCGATCAGATCAGGCGCCTGCGCGGCGGCGACGGTGGCGGCGCCGCCCGAGATCGACTGCCCGACCAGCACGGCCGGACCGCCGAGGTGGCGCACCAGGGCGATCAGGTCCCCGGCGATGTCGGTGCGGGTGTACGACGGCCACACCGCGCTCGACTCGCCGGCGCCCCGCAGATCGACGTCGGCGACGCGATAACCGGCCGCGACCAGCTGCGGGACGACGAACCGGTAGGACTCACGGCTGTCACCCATGCCGTGCGCGAGCACGACCAGCGGACCGGCACCGGTGATCTCGTACGCGATGGTGCCGCCGTCGACGGTGAGGAACTCGGTCATCTCTGCCTCCCAAGCATTGGCTAATTCAGTTAGCTAAAAGCTAATGGCGTTAGCCAACGATGTCAACTGTGACCGATCACACTCGCACCGGAATCGCGGACGAGGAGCCCAGCACCCGGCCGCTCGCGTCGAGCGCCTCGGCCACCACGTATTCGGGCAGGCCGGTCACCGTCAGCGTGGTCTCGAAGCCGGTGCGGGCCGCCTCGACCGTGCCGCCGGACAGCGCGCCCGGCTGCGTGCCCCAACGCGCCCGCCACCGGGCCACCCGGGTCGCGCCGTTCCAACTGGCCGCCACGACCACGTTGCCGTCCTCGATCCGCAGGCCCAGCGCGGGCTGGTCCGGTGGCGTGCCCGTCCACTCGGCCTTGTAGGCGCGGTAGGACTGGTTGTCGAGCGGCAGGTGGCCGGCCAGCCGCACCGAGCCGTCCGCGTTGTGCTCGGTGAAGTGCGGCATCTGACCCCAGCCGACGAACGAGCCGCCGTCGGCCAGCTCGCGGAAGCTGCCCTGGGTCGGAGCCGAGAGCCGATCCGGGTGCACGTACTCGGCCACGAACGTGGTCCGGCGGGCCGCCTCGTCCACCTTGAAGACCACGCCGCGTGAGTACTCCTTCTCCTTGGTCACCCCGGCGCCGTTGTCGAAGAGCCCGTACGACCCGTCCCGCCGCTGCCGGAAGTCGTGCTGCCACGAGAACCTCGTCCGCTCGTCAACCTCGAAATCGGACTTCTTGCCGCCGATCCGCCAGCTGACCTCGCCGCTCCTACGATCGATCTTGTAGACGGCCCACGTGTGCCGGGCCGACGCGATGATCTGCCCGTCGGCGGCCAGCCCGACCGAATTGGCGTGGAAATAGTCGTACGGAAGATGCTCTGAATCCCCCACCGGCAGCGGCGCATACGACTCGTCGAGCTCCACGTGGTCGCTGGCCCGCCACTCGAAGACCTTGCGCCCGGTCGCGATGTCGATCTCCTGGATCACCCCGTCGTGCAGCACCCCGTCCGCCGGCCCGCCGAGGCTGCTCAGGTCGTACGGGATCGGGTCGTAGACCCAGAAGAGGCCGGTGTTCCGCGGCGTGATCACGAAGTCGTGCTGGTCGGCCTGCTCGGAGCCGGCCGCCCGGACCCGGGTGATCTCCCGGTACGACCGGTCGGCGATCACGAACTCGCCCTGACCCACGCCCTGGCCCCCGGTGCCGCCGATGGTCCCCTCCCACCAGGTCAGCACCGGCTGGTTGCGGTAGGTCTGGGCCTTCAGATCGATGGCCACGGTCGCCGGGTCGGGCACTTTCTTGAACCAGACCGGCGCGCCCTTCTCGTCGACGACCAGCGGGCCCCACAACCCCGCGCCGGATGCCGGGGTGAAGAAGATCGAGCCCGCCACCGTGCCGGTGGCGGGCGTCGTGATCGTGACGTCGGGCAGCGTGTTCAAGTCGGGCCGGGAGTGGTATTTCGGCTCGGCCACCGCTGGTTCGGCTGGCTCAGGGGCGGGCTGGTTCGTGCGGCCGATCGCGTAGCCGGCGCCTCCGGTCACTGCGGCGCCGGCCACCCCGAGCAGGACATTTCTGCGGGAGATACTCACCCACTGTGCGTTCCCGTCGGATCACATGATCTACCTGAGTGAATGATCAGAGTTCGCTGTAGATCTCGATCAGCCGTGGGGTCAGCACATCCGGGTGGAAGTGCTGCTGGTAACGGGCGCGGGCTCGAGGCGCGACGGTGGCGGCCTGGGCCCTTGCCAGCGGCAGGGCGGCGGCCACCGCGGCCGGAGTGGGCTCGACGACCCAGCCCGCGTCGTCGCCGACCAGGTAGGGGATGCCGCCCACAGCCGTGCCGAGCACCGGGCGGCCCGAGGCCATCGCCTCCAGGATCACCGTGGGCAGCACGTCGTTCCAGGTCGGCACGGCGACCACCACGGCCGACTCGTCGCGGACCTTGCGCATCCCGTCGCGGTCGAGAATGCCCAGGTATTCGACGTCGGAGCGCTCGGCCGCGGCCTGCTCGGCGAGCGGGCGCAGCTCGCCGTCGCCGGCGATGCGCAACGGGCCGAGCGAGCCGTCCGGGTGTTGCCGCCAGGCCGCCAGCAGCAGAGCCAGGCCCTTCTCGGGGGACAGGCGGGCCCCGTACAGGAAACCGTCGCCCGGCGGCGTCGGCTCACCCGGATCGGGCAGGCCGTTGGGCTTGACCACGATGTGATCGTCGGGGATGCCGTAGTCGTGCAGGTGGGCGGCGATCCGGTCGGTGAGCGCGATGAACCGGTCGACCGAGCGCCAGGTGGGCCGGTGCACGGCCAGCGTGGTCGCCATCAGGGCGCTCTGGGCGGCCGAACCCCGGTAGCACTTGTTCCGTACGGCCGGCCAGCCGACGATCTTGCCGCGGCAGTCCTGGCAGTTGTGGCCGTCGCGGAAATACAGACCCGACGAGCACACCTGCCGGTAGTTGTGCACGGTCTGCACCACCGGCACATCTTGGGCGTGGGCCGTGCGAACGACCCAGGGCGACAGCAGTGGGTACGGGTTGTGCAGGTGAAAGACGTCCGGCCGTTCCGCCCTCAGCAGCTCCGACAGGTCGCGCTGGGCGGCCCGGCCATAGATCGGCGACAGCGGCAGCAGTGCCTTCTGGGCCGGCGGCAGCGCCCCGATCGAGTCGGAGCTGCGCTGGAACGGCAGCACCTCGACCCCGGCCGCCCGCAGCTGGGTGATCTCCGTGTCGACGATGACGTTCTCGCCCGACGGCATTGCTTCCCGATACCGGTTGTGCGCAACGACGACCTTCACGGCTTTAAACGCTACCGTTGACGATGTGCCCGAACTTCCCGAGGTCGAGGCGCTCGCGGCCTACCTGCGTGAGCGTGCGGTCGGCCACACCGTCGAACGCCTCGAGGTCTCCTCGTTCAGCGCGCTGAAGACCTTCGACCCGCCCGCCACCGCCATCGCCGGCCTCCAGGTCACCTCGGCCGGCCGCCACGGCAAGTTCCTCGACATCGGCCTCGGTCCCGACATCCACCTCGTCGTCCACCTGGCCCGGGCCGGCTGGCTGCACTACCGCGACGCGTTCAAGTCGCCCAACCCGCTCAAGCCGGGCAGCGGCCCGATCGCGCTCCGCATGCGGCTCGACGACGGCTCCGGCTTCGACCTCACCGAGGCCGGCACCCAGAAATCCCTCGCGGCCTATTTGGTACGCGATCCGGCCGAGGTCCCGGGCGTGTCGAGGCTCGGCCCCGACGCGCTGGCCGTCTCCCGTGACGAGTTCGCTTCGCTGATCAAGAGCCGGAACGGGCAGATCAAGGGCGTTCTGGTCGACCAGGAGGTGCTGGCCGGCATCGGCAACGCCTACTCCGACGAGATCCTGCACGTGGCCAAGCTGTCGCCGTTCGCGCTCACCGGCAAGCTGACCGAGGAGCAGATCGACGCGCTCTACGCGGCCCTGCGCGAGGTCGAGACCGACGCCGTGGCCCGATCCGTCGGGCAGAAGGCGGCCGAGCTCAAGGGCGAGAAACGGGCCGGCATGCGGGTCCACGCGCGCACCGGGCTGCCCTGCCCGGTCTGCGGTGACACCGTCCGCGAGGTCTCGTTCGCCGACAAGAGCCTGCAATATTGCGCCACCTGTCAGACCGGCGGCAAGCCGCTGGCCGATCGACGCCTGTCCAAGTTGATCCGATAGGTGCCAAACGGTCACGGTGCGTACACGGTTCGGAAAGCGGGCACAACGTCCGCTTCTCTCCGCCCGATCCATCGGTATAGTGGCCCGGTCCCACGTTTCCGCGACGCGGTCGTCCCTCGGTCCCGTGGCGGTGCGTAATCTTTTCCGGATGCGGGAGGACGTAGGCGAGGTGACCGCTAGCCTGCATCGCCCGGTTACCGACAGCAGCCGGAGCAAACCCGTGCCGTACGACAGCTTCGAGTGGCAGCAAGAGCCGCCACCGAGCAACGGCGTACCCCGATCAGCCTGGAACCGGCAGCACAAGCGCCTCTCGCGCTGGCACCGCCCGTACACGCTGATCCTCCTCATCCTCGACCTCATCTCCGGCGTCGCCGCGAGCCACCTGGCCGCGACGTACATCGAGAAGTCCCGTTCCGGCTTCCTCGGCCGCAGCCTCGGCTTCCTGCACGGCGAAGAGCTGTTCCTCTTCTTCGCCTACGTGGTGCTGCCGCTGGGCTGGCTGATCCTGCTCTGGGCCAACGGTGCGTACGACCGCCGCTACCTGGGCCTGGGCAGCGAAGAGTTCAAACGCGTCGTGCGCACCTCGGTCACCGTGGTGGCCTGCGTGTCGTTGCTGGCCTTCGCCACCAAGGCGCCGCTGTCACGCGGCACGGTCGCCGCGGTCTCGATCATGGCGCTGCTGTTCCTGGTCTGCGGCCGGGTCATCGCGCGCCAGGTGCTGCACTTCGCCCGGCGCAAGACCGGCCACGGCGCCCACCGCATGATCCTGGTCGGCACCCTGCCCGAGGCGCTCGAGGTCTACACCGCGGTCACCCGCAGCCCCGCCGCCGGCCTCATCCCGGTCGCCATCCACATAACCGATGGCTACGCGGCGGCCCGGGGCATCGAGACCCCGGTCCCGGTCTACGCCGCCCGCGACGTGCTGTCGCTGGTGCGCGAGGTCGGCGCCGACACCATCGCGGTCTGCGGCTCGGCCAGCGCCGAACCCGGCGAACTGCGCCGCCTGGCCTGGCAGCTCGAGGGCACCGGGGTCGACCTGGTGGTCGCGCCCCAGCTGACCGACATCGCCGGCCCCCGCGTGCACATCCGCCCGATCGAGGGCCTGCCGCTGCTGCACGTCGAGGAGCCGACCCTGTCGGGCCCCGGCTGGCTGGCCAAAAACCTGCTCGACCGGGTCGCGGCCGGCCTCGGCCTGCTGCTGATCAGCCCGATCCTGCTGTTCATCGCGCTCGGCATCCGGCTCTCCGACCCCGGTCCGGTGTTCTTCCGGCAACCCCGCGTCGGGCACGAGGGCCGTACGTTCCGGGTGTGGAAGTTCCGCACGATGTATGTGGACGCGGAAGAGCGCAAGCGCACGCTGGAAGAGCTCAACGAGTCCGACGGCATGCTCTTCAAGATGAAGAACGACCCGCGGATCTTCTCGTTCGGCGCGAAGCTGCGGGCGACGTCCCTCGACGAGCTGCCCCAGCTGATCAACGTGCTGAAGGGCGAGATGTCGCTGGTCGGCCCGCGCCCGTTGCCGGCCGATGACGGCGACTACCTGGGTGACGTCCGCCGGCGGCTGCTGGTACGCCCTGGCATCACGGGCCTGTGGCAGGTGTCGGGCCGCTCGGACCTGTCGTGGGACGAGGCCGTACGGCTGGACCTCTACTACGTCGACAACTGGTCGCTCACGTACGACTTGAGCATCCTGTGGCGGACGATCTGGGTCGTCCTCAAGCGCAAAGGCGCCTACTGAGAATCGCCTCGATAGGCTCGCGGAATGTCACTGGTGTCCGGAACCACCGTTTATCTCCGCCATTGGCAGCGCGACCAGCTGGGGATGTTCTTTCCCATGCAGGTCGCGGACCATCGGGATGACGGGCTGCTGCTGTGGTCCCCGGCGGGCGCCCAGGGTTGGCACTTCAACATGCCGGACGGACGCGGCATGGCCCAGACGCCGCTGACGGAGTGGTCGGCGGCTCAGCGCGTCCCGGTCCCCCACACCGTCGATCACGGTTTGCTGAGCTGGCACCCGCACGGCCGGGACTATTCGGTCCGCTGGTTCTTTCGCCCCGAGGGCGAGTTCTACCAGTGGTACGCGAACCTGGAAGCGGCTGCCTCGATCTCGGGTGGGCGCTTCGTCGACACGGTCGACTGGGATCTCGACGTGGTGGTCCAGCCCGACCGCACATGGCAGTGGAAGGACGAGGACGAGTTCGTCGCCCGCTTGGCCATGCCGGACGCCTACTGGGTCGACGACGAACACCGCGTCCGCAAGGCCGGCCACGAAATCGTCGACCTGGTCGAAGCAGGCGCCTTCCCGTTCGACGGCACTTGGTGCGACTTCCACCCCGACCCGGCCTGGCCGGCGATCGAGCAGGTCGAGCCTGTGGACAGCCGCCCGCCTGTGGATAACTAGGCTGGCCGCGCTTGGCCCGAGCTGGAGGATGGTCCCAGTTGAAGCGCCGGCTCGTGCGGCCCGATGCACGCTCGGCTCGTAGTCGCAGAGCACATAAGGTGCTCGAGACCACTGACACCCTGGCTTCGCTGTCCAAGTAAGTGGAGAACACGATCGGACCGGGCGGGGGATGCCCGGTCCGATCGTGTTCGCGCCCGGACATCGCGAAGGGCCCCCCGTGCAGGAGAAGAGCCACCCGGCCCTCGCCGACGTCGTCGTCCCGATCGAGCAGCTACCCGTACCCGCGTAACCCGGCACACCCGCTGAACTGGCCTTTCATGGCGGAGGGCGTGCGTGGAATTCGAAGCCACGAGAAGTCTTACCGGTTCCAAGACCGGCCGCCGCAAGCATCTGAACTGGTACGTCGTCAACGGAGGCCATGGTCTTGCCGGCCTTCGGCCACGCCGTCGCTGACGCCTCATGGCCGGGCACCGGCGAAACCGCGAAGACAACGTATTCCCCGATTTCCCCCATGGGTGGAGGAGGCGGCGGCACGCCGGAAGAGCGCACCACGCGGCGCCCGGCCGATGGCTGCCGGGCGCCGCGTGGTGCGTGAAGCTCAGGAGTGGGGGCAGGTGTCGCGGTATTCCTGGATGGCCGAGCCCGAGGGGGCCGGGCACAGGAACTGCTCGTAGCGGGTGTCGTTGTCGACGAAGCGCTTCAGCCAGCTGATGCTGTACTTGGCGACGGTCACGTTGGTCGAGGTCGGCGCCGAGTGGGAAGCGTTGTTCAGTTCCAGGTACGCCTTGTCGAGGGTGCTCGGCAGGCTGGTGTAGAACGGCTCCGAGTGGGCCGACACCGACGCCACGGTGTCGTTCTCGGCCCCGATGATCAGGGTCGGCACCCGGTCCGACGACCAGTTCTTGGTGCCGTGCCACGGGGTGAGCGGGATGGCTGCCTGCAGGGCCGGCCGCGATACCGAGGCCGAGAGGCTGCCGCCGCCGCCCATCGAGTGGCCCATGACGCCCAGGCGGGTGGCGTCGATGCGCGTACGCACGCTGCTGGTCCTCGTCAGGTAGTCGAGGGCGGCCAGTAGTTGGGTGCCGCGCGCGGCCGGCTGGTCGAGCGTGCTCAGGGTATCGATCGTGATGATGACGAAGCCCTGGGAGGCGAGGCGCGGGCCCAGCCACGAGACGCTGGACTGCGAGGCCGTGAAGCCGGGTGAGATGGCGATCGCGCCGAACGTGCCCGACGCCGTACTGGTGGGGTAGTAGATCGTGCCGCCGCCGAAGCCGCTGACCGCGGAGCGGGCGACGGTGGTCTGGGCGATCGCGAACGAGCCGCGGGACGCCTCGATGCTGCTGGTGGTGGGGGCGGGGCCGCGTTCGTACGGGTTGGCCGCGAGGGCCGGTGCCGCCGGCGACGCCGCGACGAGGGTGACGGCCGCGAGGACGGCGGCCAGACCGGTGCGGATTCTGGGAACGGACATGGGCACTCCCTGGGATGTGGGTGAGCCTGGGTATCGATGTGAGCCAATCTTTGATCCACTCGTTACTCACGGGTAATCCCAATTGGCACCCTGCCAATACGGTATGACAGCTGGACGGCAGCGCCCGGAACGACCACTATCTGCTGCGTGGCCGGACAGGTGGGCAGCGTGCTGGCGGTCCTTGCTGTGCTGGCCGCCCTGGCCGCGGCCGTCGTGGCCGTCGTACGGCTGAGGGCTCGTCGCGGTATTGCCACGGCCATGCAGCGGGCCACGTACGACGTCCTGCACACCGCCGCGTTGGCCGCCGACCCGCTGCGGGCCGGACTCAGCCCGAGCACGGCCGCCAAGGCTGCCCGGCACCTGCGTACGCTCGTCGGCGCAGCCGGCCTGACGATCTCCGACGGCGAGCAGTGCCTGGCCTTCGACGGCCGCGGCAGCCACCACAGCGACCAGTTCACCGAGGCCGCCACCCGGGCCCTCGAGAGCCACCGCTCGATCGTGCTGGGCTCGTCCGACCTGCCCTGCGACCGCGTCGACTGCGTGGTCCGAGGGGCCGTGGTCGCGCCGCTGACCGGGCTGGCCGGGCAGGCCACCGCCGTCCTCGTGGCCGTCGCTGACGACCAGCCCGCGCCGGGCCTCGTACAGGCGACTCTGGAAGCTGCCCGCTGGGCCGGATCGCAGTTGGCGCTGTCCGAGCTCGACTCGTCGCGGGAGCGGCTGGCCCGGGCCGAGGTGCGAGCGTTGCGCGCCCAGATCAGCCCGCACTTCATCTACAACGCGCTGACCGCCATCGCGTCCTTCGTGCGGACCGACCCCGAACGCGCCCGCGAGCTCATCCTCGAGTTCGCCGAGTTCACCCGCTACTCGTTCCGGGCCCACGGCGACTTCACCACGCTGGCCGAGGAGCTGCGCTCGATCGACCGTTATCTCACGATCGAGCGCGCCCGGTTCGGCGACCGCCTTCAGGTACGCCTGCAGATCGCGCCCGAGGTGCTGCCGGTCGGCCTGCCGTTCCTGTGCCTGCAGCCCCTCGTCGAGAACGCCATCCGGCACGGTCTGTCCCGCAAGCCGGGCGTCGGTATGGTGAGCATCGAAGCCCAGGACGCCGGCGCCGAATGCCACATCACGGTCGAGGACGACGGCGTCGGCATCGACCCGGCGGTGTTCGCCGCAGGCATGCCCGAGACCGACGACGGGCAGCACGTGGGCCTGGCGAATGTGGACGAGCGGCTGCGCTCGGTCTTCGGCGACCACTTCGGCCTGGTCGTCGAGACCGCGCCCGGCGCCGGAACGAAGGTGAGCATGCGAGTGCCGAAATTCCATCCCGGGGTACGGGCATGAGCCTCGTCGTGCTGGCCGTGGACGACGAGCCACCCGCCCTGGACGAACTCGCCTACCTGCTCAACGCCGACGGCCGGGTCGCACACGTGCACCGCGCCGGCGACGCCACCGAGGCGCTGCGCGTGCTGCGCGACACCGAGGTCGACGCGGTTTTCCTCGACATCCGGATGCCCGGCCTGGACGGCATGGAGCTGGCCCGCATCCTGCGCCGTTTCGCCCGCCCACCGGCGATCGTCTTCGTGACGGCGTACGACGACGGCGCGGTGGACGCCTTCGACCTGGGCGTCACGGACTACGTGCGCAAACCCGTCCGCGCCGAACGCCTGGGCGAGTCCCTGCGCCGCGTGGCCGGTTCCCGCCCCGTGCCCGCCGCGGCCCCCACCCAGCCCGCCGACGAGCCCACCATCCCCGTCGAGCTGGCCGGCACGACCCGCATGCTGCCCCGCAGCTCGGTCCGCTGGGTCGAGGCCCAGGGCGACTACGCCCGCCTGCACACCTCAGATGCTTCCCACCTCGTACGGGTCTCCCTGGCCACCCTGGCCGAGCGCTGGGCCGACGCGGGTTTCGTCCGCATCCACCGGTCCTACCTGGTCCAGATCCGCCTCATCGCCGAACTACGCCTGACCGGCTCGGGCTACGTGGTCGCCGTCGACGGCATAGAACTCCCGGTGAGCCGCCGCCACACCCGAGAACTAAAGGATCGCCTGATCAGAGCCGTAAAACACGACTGGACCCGCTGACCCTGGCACACCCATCCACACACTTATCCACAGCCTCACAGGCTTGTCCACAGAGTTATCCACAGGCTCAGGCAGGCCCTGTGGGATCTCGCTAGTCGGATCGGCCTAAGATCGCGCGGAAGACACGGGGTGTGGCCGACGATGGCTGCAGCATCTCGAGAACCTGCAGTCCTCGCTCGTCGCCGAGTTGGGCCAGTGTCCGCCCCGCCTGTTCACGCAGCGCCGCCGGGTTGCCGGGGTCGGCACCGATCTCGAGGATCCGGTCGAACTCGGTGGCGCCGACCACCGCGAGGGCCGAGAGAGCGGCCATCCGCAGGTCGAGCGGGCTGTCGCGGCTGTCTGCCACCTCGCGAATCGTCCGGAGGTCCGCCTCCTCCCGGACCGTCGCGATGCGCGCGAGCGCCAGCATTCGGAACCGGGTGTCGGCCGACCGGTCGCAGACCAGGATTCGCAGCACCTCGCGGCCGAGAGCGTCGCCTCGCAGGCTGAGGATCTCGGCGACCCGCAGCCGCAGATAGGGCCCGGTGGCGGCGTTCGCGACCAGTCGGCCCAGTTCGTCGAGATCGGCGCGGGTCCCGACGTACGCCAGCGTCTCGCCCAGGGTCAGCCGCACACTTTCCGCGCAGTCGTCGTCCCACAAGGTCGGCCACAACCGGCGTACGGCGTCGTATTCATCGGCGGCCATGAGCTGCTCGACGGCCCGTTTGGCCAATCGCGAGTCGATCGGTGATCGCACCAGCTTGACCAGCGCCGCCACGTCCTCGGGTTCGCGGCGAGCCAGCAAGCTCTCGACGAGCATCTCCCGGACCCTGGTGTCGACCGACGGCTCGGTCACCATCGGCCGTATCCGGGACAGGTCGTCCGGGTCGCCCCGTTCGACCAGGTAGGCCGCGAGCCGCTGCCGGAGCTCGATGCTGACCGAATCGTCGGTGACCAGGATCCGGCATCGCTCGATGTCGTCCTGATTCTGACCGGCGGTCAGGGCCGCGATCAGGAAGTCCTGCAACCAGTGGCCGCGGAAGGGCGCGGCCTGGTCGACCAGCCACCAGAGGAATTCGGGACCCAGTTCGAGAAGACGAGCGGCCGCCGCCTCACGGCGGCCGGTGTCCGCCGTCCGGCTCCGGACGATTCGCCGGAGCTTGGCCGGGTTGTCGGTGAGAGGTGGCCGACGTGCCGGTGGTACCGGGCCGTCCGCCGTTCCCGCCGACCGGGCGGTCAGGGCCGACGAGGAACCGACCGGCAGTAGCACCTCCTGGCTCGTGCGCGCACGAGGCACGGAGCGGCCGCTCGCCTTGGCGATCATCGTCGCCAGCCAGGGATCGTCGTGCTTTGTCTCGGCCAGCTGGCGCAACACCGCGTTCCCGGTCGGATCCTGGCAGGACCGGAGCGCCATCGCCGCGTAATAGCGAAGCCGCTTGTCCTCGTTCCGGTTGGTCGCCATCTGAGCCAGCCGGGCCAGATCGGCCCGGCCGGCGGAGCTCTGCAGCGACGTGACAGCGAAAATCCGCGCCTCGGCCGGTGCGCTTCCGTCGATGCACAGCACGCGCATCGCTTCGGTCACCCCGCCCCGGGTGCTCAGGAAGCGAGCCGCCTCGATGCGCAGGACGGGGGCCGCAGTCCGATCAAGAACGATTTCCACTGACAGTTCCGCGTTCCCCCGCCACTGCATCTGATTGAGGATGGCTCGCTTGGTGGTGCCGCTGACGCGCACGTCTCTCAGCACAGTCCGGATCTCGCCGCAGAGCTCGTCGGTCCGCCGGCCGATGGCTCGCACGGCGATCGCCCGGGTGTCCTCGGGTACGGCCGGTTCGCGCAGAAATTTGCTGATCGCCGCCACACCGGCGGTGCCGGGTCGTGTGCACAGCGAGCCGGCGGCCTTGCGGCGCACATCGGCCGGAGCCGACGGATCCAGGCAAATGTTGTGCAGAACCTCGAGAACTGCGGGATCGTCGCCGGTCAATTCGAGGGCCGACTCGGCCCGGACGATGAGACTCTGTCTCGGATCGACGGCGATCTCGCGGTAGGCGATGGCGACCAGCGCGCCGCCCGCGACCTGAACCCGGGCGGTGCCGATGGCCCTGTCGCCGCTCGCCGGAGCCTTCCAGACCTCGATACCTTCGAGCAGATAGATACCGAGGGGGTGGCCCCGGCTGACGAGGCGACGCGCGGCCCACAGCCGGCATTCATGGGTTCTGAGCGGTCCCCGATCCGCGGCCAGCGACACGAGCAGGCGATGCCCGCGGTCGGGGTCGAAGTCGGCCACCTTGTCCGCGGCCAACGCCCGCACCCAGGGCGACGCCTTGGACGATCCCGCCCACGAGAACAGCATCTGAGCCACGGCCGCATCGTGAATGGCCAGACCCGTGAGGATAGTCAGAACCTCACCGGCGCAGTCGCTCTCATCGGCCAGCAAGCCACCCAGACCCAGCACCACCCGCTGCCTGGTGACCCGGTCAAGGTCGACCCCGTCGAGCAGCAGGTAGCCGGCCCGCAGAGGATCCGGGGGCCGGGCGGTCAGCAGATCGGCCACGGTTCGCGCGGCTCGACCGGCCCGCGCGACGCAGAACAGGGCCAAGCTTCGCTTGTCCGGGTCCATCAGCCGCTCGACATGTGCGGTCAGGTTGCGGACCGAACCGGCGGCAAGATACTCGGCGATGCTGTGGTGGATGAAACTGAGCGTGATGCCGTCCGTGCCCACGAGGGAGGTTCCCAGGAGCACATCCCGCAGCGGACGGCAGCCGCCGTAAGTGAGTTCCGAACGCACTGATGCCGGCGATTCGGTGGCACAGAAGCCGGCCGCGACGTCCATCAAGCCACTCGACCCGTGCTCGACAGTGTGGGCGGCCACGGCGGCCAAGAGGTCGTCGAGCCGCTCGCCGAGCCAGGCGACCGTGGACGGGCTGAGATTGGCCAGCACGGCGTCCATGGCGCGGGACTGCCGCACGACCTGGATGAACTGGGCATAGAGCTCGGTCCGCGAGGTGGGGAGGCGGGCGGAGCTGTCGGACTCGTAGATGACGGCAGCCATGGTCGCCATCAGCGGAACGCGCACCAGGCTGCCGAGCGGTCCGGTCGATATCCGATTCAGGTAGCGCCGGGCGTTTCCGGCCGGATCATTGCTGCGCCGCGAGGTGAACCATCGCCGGGCGAACAGGTCGAGACGCTCTTTGTCGAATACCTTCAGCCGCAACTCGGTCAGGTCGGTGAGTACCGTTTCGAGTGGTGCGCGACTCGTGACGATCAATCGCAGTGCGCGGTCGGACCGGGACAGCTCGGCGTGGATCAGAGCCAGTAGACGGGTTCTGAGAGTCGGGGAATGAAGCTCATCGGTGCCGTCAATAATGATCATCCACTTGACCCCGCGCGCGACCCGTCGGCGGAAAGTGTCCGGGGGCAGCGATTCGATCTCCGACTGGAAGAAAGTGTGCAACGCCTCCGCGATGCTGTCGCCCGCGGCCCGCGCCAACCCGGATGCCGGCACCCGCAGCACCACCGCGTGATGAAAGTTCCCATCGGGCCGGCGCAACCGGCCGGACGCGAGCCAACTCGTGGCGGACTCCCGCACCAGGTGTTTGGCCATGGTCGACTTTCCGGTGCCCGGACCACCGAGCACCATCGCATCGGGAAAGTCGCGCCGCAGGATCTCGTGCACTTCGAGGACGGTCAGCACGCCGAGACCGGCCGGCCCGACGGGCTCGGCCTGCTGCTCCACATAGATGTCGCCGACCAAAGGCTGCACTGCTGTCCCCGGCCGATAGGCGGAGTCCTCGGCCGCCACCCGTTGAGCTTCCAGCAGCTTGCGGACAGCCGGGCTCACGGATGTACCCGGGAGCAGCAACCCGAAGAATCCTCGCGCACCTCGCTTGAATCGCACGATAAAACCGATCATGACGAGAAAGGAAAGAACAGCGAAGGTTGCACCGACAATTGATCCGACTTTGTCGAGAAGCTCCAAGAGCTCGTCTGACCGCACCGGATGACAATAAGGCAACAGCGCAATCAACGCTTTTTCGATCTTCGATTTGTCACACCGGAAGATCCAGCGAAAGAACTTCACATTTCCGGGTTCGTCCGGGCGACGGCGCGAACCCGACGAGCCGACCATCTGCACAACTTGTTCACAAGGTCACCGCCGCCCCTGCACCCCCGATCAATAAGCTGCCGACCAGGTCGATGGGCCACGGGGGGCCATCGGCTGTCGTCGGGGCGGGGTTGGATCGGTGGGCGGAGGTGTGGCGTGGAGACGGAGCGGCGCGTTCTTGTCGTTGAGGATGAGCGGACCATTGCTGAGGCGGTGGCGGCTCGGCTTCGGGCCGAAGGGTTCACCGTTGAGGTGGCGGGGGACGGGCCGGCCGCCGTCGAGGCTGCGAAGCGCACGCCGCCCGATGCTGTTGTGCTCGATGTGATGCTGCCGGGCTTCGACGGGCTGGAAGTGTGCCGGCGGCTGCAGGCCGAGCGGCCCGTTCCGATTCTCATGCTCACTGCCCGCGACGACGAGACCGACCTGCTGGTGGGGCTGGCTGTCGGCGCCGACGACTACATGGTCAAGCCGTTCTCGATGCGGGAGCTGGCGGCCCGCGTGCATGCGCTGTTGCGACGGGCGGCCAAGGTGGCCGTGGTGCCGGCCGGGCCGCCCACGCTGCGGTTCGGGGATCTGGAGATCAATCAGAGCGAACGCCGGGTCGTACGGGCCGGGGTCGAGGCTCATCTGACGCCGACCGAGTTCGATCTGCTCGTCCATCTCGCGGCGCACCCGAGAACCGTCCTCCCGCGGGAAAGGCTGCTGGCCGACGTCTGGGGGTGGGCCGATGCCTCCGGCACACGCACGGTCGACAGCCACATCAAGGGGCTTCGCCGCAAGCTCGGCGCCGACCTGATTCGCACCGTGCACGGGGTGGGTTACGCGCTGGAGGTCGAGCGGTGACCCGCGATCTGGTCCGCATCGCGCGGCGACGCGCCGAGAGACGGGCGGCGATACGCGAGCGGGTCGCGCGGGCGCTGGCCTGGTTGCCGCGGCCGCTCGACCCGGTGCGGTCGATCAAGATGAAGATCATCATGGTGCTGCTGGCCGGTGGGGGCAGCGGGCTGATCTGGTTCTATCTGTGGCTGGGCTGGTTCCCGTTCTGGACCGGCGTCACCGCGACCGTCATCGGCGTGACCATCGTGCAGTTCCTGGCCCGGGGCATGACCTCACCGTTGCGCGAGATGACCCGAGCCGCCCGTGACATGGCTCAAGGGGACTACACCCGGCGGATCCGGGCCACCTCGGCCGATGAGGTGGGCGAGCTCGCGGTCGCGTTCAACCAGATGTCGGCCGACCTGGCCGCGGCCGACCGGCAGCGGCGCGAGCTCATCGCGAATGTCTCGCACGAATTGCGTACGCCCATCACTGCTCTTCAAGGCCTTCTCGAGAACATCGTCGACGGGGTGGCGGCGGCCGAACCCGCGATGATGCAGACCGCCCTCGCGCAGACCGAGCGCCTGGGCCGCCTGGTCACCGAACTGCTCGACCTGTCCCGCATCGACGCGGGCGTGGCCCCGTTGATCCGGCGGCCGATCGACGTGCCGTCCTTCCTGGACGACGTGGTCCGCGAGGCCGAGGTCAACGTGGCCGGTTCGGGGCGGGACGTCCACTTCAAGGTCGCCTGCCCGCACGTCGTCGTGACCGGTGACCGCGAGCGGCTGCACCAGGTGTTCGCCAACCTGCTCGACAACGCGGCCCGGCACAGCCCGGCCGGCGGCCTGGTCGAGGTGCGGGCCGAGCGCCGCGACGACCACCTGCTCATCGCCGTCTCGGACGAGGGCGAGGGCATCCCGCCCGACGAGCGGCACCGGGTGTTCGAGCGGTTCACCCGCGGCGAGCGGCCCGGTGGCGGCGGCACCGGCCTGGGGCTGGCCATCGCCCGCTGGGTGGTGCAGCTGCACCACGGCACGATCGCCGCCGTCGACCCCGAGCACCCGGGCTGCCTGATCCACGTGACTCTGCCCCTGACCAGCAAAAGTTGATCAAGCCGTAAGAGAGGCCACGACGAAGACCGTCGAGGCCCGATGAACCCTGCCCTCCGGAGGTGTTCCGATGTCTCTCGCACCGTCACCGATACCCGCACCGCAGACCAAGCCGCTCCCGGTGCTGCACGGCCCTTGGCCGTCGACCGCGCCCTGGGCGAAGCACTGGCCCGGACCCGTCCGCCCGGCGTCGGCCCTGACGGTCGCGGCGGTCGCGGGGGCTGCCGTGGTCGCCGCGCTGAGCCTGCCGCTCGACCGCCCGGGCGTCGGCTGGCTGCTGACCGCCCTGGCCGGCCTGGCCACCGCGATCGTGGCCGCCCCGGCCCCCGCGACCGGCGGCCCGCCGCCCCTGGTGGTCCGTCCCCGCTACTGCCCCGGCCCGGAGCGGGTCGCCTGGGGCACGGCGACCCTGGCCCTGTTCGCCGTCGGCACGTTCCGTTCGGCCGGCTGGCTGTTCGTACTGTGCCTGCTGGTGTCCACCCTCACCGGCGCGCTGGCGCTGGCCGGGGGCCGGTCGATGCGCAGCATCTTCGCCGCGTACACGATGCCGTTCGTCGCCGCCTTCCGCGCGCTGCCCTGGCTCACCCGCGGCCTGACCCGGATCAACCGGCCGAACGGCGGCGCCGGCGTACGCATCGTCGCCACCGCCGGTGTCTCGGTGGTCCTGCTCGGCGCGTTCGGCGGCCTGCTGGCCTCGGCCGACCTGCGTTTCGCGGAGGCCCTGGAGCGTCTCGTCCCCGATCTGGGCGTCGACACGGTCTTCCGGTGGGTCTTCGTCGGCGGCCTGGCCGTGTTCTCGGTCGGCGCCGCCGCCTACCTCCGCTCGGCGCCGCCCAATTTGTCCAATTTGGACGGGACGGAGGGCCGCAAGGTGCACCGATGGGAGTGGGCCGTCCCGCTCGGCCTGCTGACGCTGCTGTTCGGGGCGTTCGTTCTCGTGCAGGCGACGGGCCAGGAACCCGTACGCGCCTTCGCCGACGAGGCCCGGCAGGGCTTCTGGCAGCTGAGTTTCGTCGTCGGCCTGACCCTGCTCGTGCTGGCCGGCGCCGCCCGCTGGGCCCCGCGCGACAAGCCGGCCGACCGGATCCTGATCCGGGTCATCCTGGGCGTGCTGACCGGCCTCACCCTGGTCATCGCCGCGACCGCGTTGCACCGGATCAACCTCTACACCGACGAGTACGGCCTGACCCGGCTGCGTCTGCTGGTCTTCTGGTGCGAGCTGTGGTTCGTCTTCGTGCTGCTGCTGATCCTGGTCGCGGGCCGGAAGCTGCGGGCGCCCTGGCTGCCCCGGGTGGCGATCGCGGCCGGCGTGCTGGCACTGCTCGGGCTGGCCGTGGCCAACCCCGACGGGGTGATCGCCGAGCGCAACCTGCGGCACAGCAACCAGCCGATCGACCTGGCCTATCTGAGCAACCTGTCGCCGGACGCGGTGCCCGCGCTGATGAAGCTGCCGGACGACCAGCGCGCCTGCGTGCTGCGGGCGATCAGCGACGACCTGCGGCCCGGCGACTGGCGGACGTGGAACCTGGGCAGCGCCCGGGCCCGCACGCTGGTGAACGGCCAGGTCGGTAGCGGGCAAGGCTGGTGCTGAGCTGGGACGGCTGCCAGACTCCCGGGCATGACCGCCGACGACCCCAGGGCCACCCCCCGGCGTACGCGGGTGGTCCTGGGCGAAGCGGCGGCCCGCCGCCGCCCCGCCGACCGCACCCGCTCCGACCTGGCGGAACAGACCCCGGTCGGGGAGGCGCTGGTCAAGGGGCTGATGCGGGCCCAACTGGCGCTCGCGCTGCGGCTGGCCCTGGTCGTGGTGATCGCCCTCGGCGCCCTGCCGCTGCTGTTCGCGGTGGCTCCGGGCGTGGCCGGCGTCAAGGTCTTCGGCATCTACCTGCCCTGGCTGCTGCTCGGCGTCCTGTCGTTCCCGTTCCTGATCGGCGTGGGCTGGGCCTACGTGCGGTGGGCGGAACGCAATGAGCAGGACTTCATCGCGCTGATCCGCAGGCCCGAGCAGTGAACCCGTACCTCGTCCCGGGTCTGATCGTCGTGATCCTGGTGACGGTGGGCATCGGCGTCTACGGCCTGCGGTTCGCCCGCACCACCTCGGACTTCCTGGTCGCGTCGCGGTCGGTCAGCCCGGCCTGGAACGCGGCCGCGATCAGCGGTGAGTACCTGTCGGCGGCGTCTTTTCTGGGCGTGGCCGGGCTGATCCTGCGCTACGGCGTCGACGTGCTCTGGTACCCGGTCGGGTTCGCCGCCGGCTACCTCGCGTTGCTGCTGTTCGTGGCCGCGCCGCTGCGCCGGTCGGGCGCCTTCACGTTGCCCGACTTCTGTCAGGTGCGCCTCGGCTCGCCTACGTTGCGCCGCCTGGCCAGTGTTTTTGTCGTCTTCATCGGCTGTCTCTACCTGGTGCCGCAGTTGCAGGGGGCCGGGCTGACGTTCACGACGGTCGCCGGTGGTTCGTACGCCTGGGGTGCCCTTCTGGTCGGTGTGGTGGTCACGGCCAACGTGGCCCTGGGCGGTATGCGGGCCATCACCTTTGTCCAGGCCTTCCAGTACTGGTTGAAGCTGACCGCCCTCGCCGTACCGGTGATCTTCCTGGCCCTGCAGTGGCAGTCCGACGGCCGCCCGCTGGTCACCCCCGAGGCCGGGGCGAATTTCCCGGTCGCGACAACCGTGGTGATCGAGCAGGACGCGACCGTCGGCGGGGTGCCGGTCGAGAAGGGTCAGCAGCTCAGCTTCGAGGCGGGCGACGCGGTGCCGGTGGTGAGCACGGTCGATGCCCGGTTCGACGCCGACTGGCTGCTGCCCGGCGGCGACGGCAGCCTCTTCGTCACGTACTCGCTGATCCTGGCCACCTTCCTGGGCACCATGGGCCTGCCCCATGTGCTCGTGCGCTTCTACACGAATCCCGACGGCGCCTCGGCCCGGCGCACGACCCTGGTAGTGCTCGGTCTGGTTGGCACCTTTTATCTGTTACCCACCCTGTACGGCGTGCTTGGTCGCATCTACACCCCGCAGCTGCTGATGACCGGCCGCACCGACGCTGTCGTCCTGCTGCTGCCCGAGGCGGCGCTGGGCGGCGGTCATCTCGGCCGCCTGCTCGGCGCCTTGGTCACCGCCGGGGCACTGGCCGCCTTCCTCTCGACCTCGTCCGGCCTGCTGACCAGCGTGGCCGGGGTGGTCTTCACCGACGTGCTGCGGGCCGGCCGCAGCGGCTCGATCCGCGACTTCCGGCTGGCCACGGTGCTCGCCGCCTCGGTGCCGGTGCTGCTGTCGCTCTACGTCTCCAACATGGACGTCTCGCGGGTCGTCGGCCTGGCCTTCGCGGTGGCCGCCTCTAGTTTCTGCCCGCTGCTCGTGCTGGGCATCTGGTGGCGACGGCTGACCGACGTCGGCGCGATCGCGGGCGTCCTGGCCGGTGGCGGGGCCTCGATGGCGGCCGTGCTGATCACCGTGCTCGGTCCGCCGCTCGACGGCTGGGTGGCCGACGCGGTGGGCCAGCCCGCGGCCTGGACCGTTCCCCTCGCCTTCCTGGTCATGGTCGTCGGCTCGCTGCTGACCAGCCGCCGGGTGCCCGCCGACGTCGGCGCGACCATGCTGCGGCTGCACTCGCCGGAGGCTCTGCGCGTCTGAATGACCTGGTCAGCGGGGGCACCGAACGGTTAGGTTCGGACCCATGACGGTGCCGGCGCCACGCGAGGGGGAACAGGCCGCGGCGATGTCGCTGTACGGCCTGGTCAAGCGATTCGACACCAAGCTCGCGGTGTCCGAGGTGAGTCTCGAGGTGCCCGCGGGCTCGTTCTACGGCCTGCTCGGCCCCAACGGCGCCGGCAAGACCACGACGTTGTCGATGGCCGTCGGCCTGTTGCGGCCCGACGCTGGTCGCGCTTTCCTGCTGGGGTACGACGTCTGGGCCGACCCGGCGGCGGCCAAGGCCCGCCTCGGTGTGCTGCCGGACGGCGTACGCCTCTTCGACCGCCTCACCGGCCCCGAGCTGCTGGCCTACCACGGCCTGCTGCGCGGCATGGACGCCGCGACGGTCGACCAGCGTTCCCGCGAACTGCTCGACGTGCTCGAGCTCGGCATCGGCAACCGCACGATGGTCGTCGACTACTCGGCCGGCATGCGCAAGAAGATCGGCCTGGCCTGCGCGCTGCTGCACGCGCCGCGGCTGCTCGTGCTCGACGAGCCGTTCGAGGCGGTCGACCCGGTCTCGGCCGCCCGCATCCGCGAGATCCTCCAGCGCTACGTGGCCGGCGGCGGCACGGTCATCTTCTCGAGCCACGTCATGGAGGTCGTCGAGCGGCTCTGCTCGCACGTCGCGATCATCTCGGACGGGGTGCTGCGCCGGCACGGCACGCTGGCCTCGGTGCGCGGCGACCGCTCCCTCGAAGAGGTCTTCGTCCAGGTCGTCGGCGGCCGGGTCAGCACCGGCTCGGAGCTGGCGTGGCTCTGACCGTCCCGCAGCGGCCGCCGGTCTCGCCGTGGCCGTTCGTCAAGCTCAAGCTGCGCCTGATCGCGAGCGGGCTGCGCGGCCGCCCGGCCCGGATCGTGCTGTTCGTGCTGGGCGTGGTCATGGCCGGTTTCTTCGCGATCGGCGGGTATGCGGTCTTTGCCGTGCCCGGGGTGGTCGACGACGACCGGGTCGCCGGCATGCTGCTCCAGCTGGGCGGGTCCGCGCTGGTCGTGGGCTGGGTCGTGTTGCCGCTGCTGTTCTTCGGGGTCGACGAGTCGCTGGATCCGGCCCGATTCGCCCTGCTTCCGCTGCCCCGCCGCACGCTGATCCTCGGCATGTTCACCGCGGCGCTGGCCGGATTGCCCGCTCTGTCCACACTGGCCGCCACGCTCGGCATGGTCAGCACGGCGGCCGACCTGGGTGGCGCCGGGGCGGGCTTCGCGCAGCTGGCCGGCGTGATCGGCGGCCTGCTGACCTGCGTCGCCCTGAGCCGGGCGGTGACCAGCGCGTTCGCCACCGGGCTGCGGTCGCGGCGGTCGCGTGACCTGGCCGTGGTGCTGTTCGCGGTGGTGGCCGCGCTGCTCGGGCCGCTGCAACTGGCGCTGCTGGCCGGGGCCGAGCGCGCCGACTGGGACGCGTTCGCCGTGCTGGGTGACGTGCTGGGCTGGACGCCCCTGGCCGCGGGCTGGTCCGTGGGCCTCGACGTGGCCGACGGGCGGCTGTGGGCCGTACCGCTGAAGCTCTTGATCGTGGCCGGCACGCTCGCCGGTCTGCTCTGGTGGTGGAGCGCGACGCTGGAGAGCGCGATGGTCGGCGCCGCCTCGAGCGGGTCGTCCGGCCGCACCGGCGCCGGCGACGTCGGCTCGCCGACCGGCCTGCTGCTCGGCCGGCGGCTGCCCCGCACCCGCTTCGGCGCGCTGGTGGCCCGCGAGGTGCGGTACTGGTGGCGCGAGACGCGGCGGCGGGCGGCGCTGATCACGTTCACGGTGGCCGGGTTCTTCCTGCCCCTGTCGATCACGGTGAACGGCGGCTCGGCCGGTCCGGCGGCGGCCTTCGTGGGGCTGATCGCGGTGATCGCGCTGGCCAACCAGTTCGGGTACGAGGGCAACGCGTACGCCGCCAACATGATCATCGGGGTGCCGGGCCGCACCGAGATCCACTCCCGGGCGGCCGCGCACGCCCTCTTCGCCCTGCCCCTGCTGCTGCTCATCGCCATCGCCGCGGGCGTGACCGGTGGCCGGGCCGAGCACATCCCGGGCGACCTGGGCCTGATGATCGCGACCTACGGCGCCGGTCTTGGGCTGGTGCTGCCCGTCTCGGTGCGGGCCGCCTTCGCGCTGCCCCCGTCGACCAGCCCGTTCGCGATGTCGTCGGGCGGCGGGATGGCCAAGGGCCTGCTCACGGTGGCCGTCATGCTCGGCATCGTGATCGCCACCGCGCCGCTGCAGATCCTGGCCTTCCTGCTCGGCGACATCTGGCTGTGGATCGGGTTGCCGGTGGGGGTGGCCTTCGCCGGCGCGGCCTACCTGATCGGCTCGGGAGTCGCGGGTGACTCGCTCGACCGGCGCATGCCCGAGGTGCTGGCCGCGGTCACGCCGGGCCGCTAGCAGCGAGCCGGATGCCCTCGCGCAGCACGAAGATGCGCCGGCGCTGGGTCGCGACACCGGTCGGGCCGAGCACGTAGCCCTCGAGCCAGAGCCACCCGTCGTAGGTGCTGCGCGGGTCGACCCGGATCAGCCGGAAGGTCAGCGCCCGGGCGCCCGCGAACTGAACGCTCGCCTCGCCGCCGATGTGCAGCACCTCGCCCGGGTTCAGCTGCACATGCTGATGCACGGGACCTCCCTCCCGGAACGAAGATAGTTCTGGATCAATGCGGGCGACCAGAGTCGTGCACTATCTGTGCAGAAAGCGAGAATGGCCAGGTGACAATCCACTCCACCGACCCTTTCGCCACGCCGGAGGGGGACAAGTCGCCCGTGCGGCGGCTGCGCGGGCGGCTGGCCGCCCCGGTCACGCTCTGGACGACGGCCGGACCGGCCGGGCTCACGGTGTCGTCGATCATGGTGGCCGACGGCGATCCGGGCCGGGTGCTCGGACTGATCGACGACGAGAGCGACTTCTGGGCCGCGCTCGAGACGAGCGGCCGGTTCGCGGTGTCCACCCTGGCCCCGGGCGACCGGCAGCGGGCCGACCGGTTCGCCGGGCTGATGCCGGCGCCGGGCGGGCTGTTCGCCGGCGACGACTGGACCGACACCGACTACGGCCCGGTGCCGGCCGACGCCGACACGTGGGCCGGGTGCCGGCTCGAGTCCTCGCGGGTGCTGGGCTGGGCACTTCTGGTCGAAGCGGTGATCGAGAAGGTCGAGGCCGGGCCCGCGCCGAGCCCGCTCCTGCACTATCGCGGTCGATATCACGTGCTGAGGGAGTGACACCACCCCCCGCTCAGCGCACTCAGACCGCCACTCGGCGCAAGGGTTGCCCGGTCGCCCTCGGGCAGCCCCAGGTCTTCGTACGTTGCCGGAAAGTCCGCCCCACCCCGAAGGTGGTGAACTCCGGTGACAACCGAAGTGCCCTCGTCCTCCACCGAGAGGTACCGGGCCGTCCAGGATTCCGAGGAATTCGGCCGCCTGCGCCGCACTGTGCGCAGTTTCGTCTTCCCCATGACGGTCGCGTTCTTCCTCTGGTATGCGCTCTATGTCCTTCTCTCCGCATATGCACGCGGCTTCATGAGCGCGAAGATCGTCGGCAACATCAACGTCGCGCTGATCTTCGGCCTGCTCCAGTTCGTCACGACGTTCCTGATCGCCTGGTACTACTCGCGCTACGC
This sequence comes from Paractinoplanes aksuensis, assembly GCF_024137025.1. Classification (GTDB taxonomy): domain Bacteria; phylum Actinomycetota; class Actinomycetes; order Mycobacteriales; family Micromonosporaceae; genus Actinoplanes; species Actinoplanes aksuensis. The sequence continues at coordinate 38,235 of NZ_JAMYJR010000037.1, read as the reverse complement.
GGCCCAGAAGATCGACCCGCTGGCCGACAAGGTCCACGCCGACCTCACGGCCGGCGACACCGCGACCACGACCACCGCCGCCACGGACGACAAGAAGAGCGAGGACTGATGGAACCCCACTTCCTTGCCGCCGAGGTCTCCACCTCGACGTCCCGCGGCCTCACCATCACCCTGTTCCTGGTGTTCGTCGCGGTCACGCTGGCCATCACGATCTGGGCCAGCCGCCAGACCAAGACGGCCACCGACTTCTACGCCGGCGGCCGCCAGTTCTCCGGCTTCCAGAACGGCATGGCCATCGGCGGCGACTACATGTCGGCGGCGTCGTTCCTGGGCATCGCCGGCCTGATCGCGCTGTACGGCTACGACGGCTTCCTCTACTCGATCGGGTTCCTGGTCGCCTGGCTCGTAGCGCTCCTGCTGGTCGCCGAGTACCTGCGCAACGCGGGCCGCTACACGATGGCCGACGTGCTGGCCTTCCGGATGCGTCAGCGCCCGGTCCGCACGGCGGCCAGCGCCTCCACCATCGTGGTCTCGATCTTTTATCTGATCGCCCAGATGGTCGGCGCGGGCGCCCTGGTGTCGCTGCTGCTCGGCATCAAGCCCGACACCACGTTCCTGGGCATGGACGCCGACACGGCCAAGGTGGCGACGATCATCCTGGTCGGCGCGCTGATGATCATCTACGTGATCGTCGGCGGCATGAAGGGCACCACGTACGTCCAGATCGTCAAGGCGTTCATGCTCATGACCGGCGCCCTGCTGATGACGATCCTGGTGCTCGCCCACTACAAGTTCAACCTGTCCCAGCTGCTCGGCGACGCCGCCGCCCAGTCGGGCAAGGGTGATGCCTTCCTCGAGCCGGGCCTGCGCTACGGCGTCGAGTCGGCCAGCGCGTCGGCCACCTTCTACAGCAAGATGGACCTGCTCTCGCTGGGCATCGCGCTGGTGCTCGGCACGGCCGGCCTGCCGCACATCCTGACCCGGTTCTACACCGTGCCGACCAGCAAGATCGCCCGCAAGAGCGTGCTCTGGGCGATCGGCATCATCGGCACGTTCTACCTGTTCACCCTGGCCCTCGGCTTCGGCGCGGCGGCCCTGGTGGGTGGCGCGAACATCACCGCCCAGGACAAGGCGGGCAACACCGCGGCGCCCCAGCTGGCCCAGGCGCTCGGCGTCGACTATCTGGGCGGCGAGACCGGGGGCGCGGTGCTGCTGGCCGTGATCGCCGCGGTCGCGTTCGCCACCATCCTGGCCGTGGTGGCCGGACTCACGCTGGCCTCCTCGTCCAGCGTGGCGCACGACTTCTACGCCAACGTGATGCGCCGCGGTGAGGCCTCGGAGCGGGACGAGGTGCGGGTCGCCCGCATCTCGGCCCTGGTCATCGGCGCGGTCGCGATCGCCCTGTCGATCTTCGCGCAGAGCCTGAACGTGGCCTTCCTGGTCGCCCTGGCCTTCGCGGTGGCCGCCTCGGCCAACCTGCCCGCGATCCTCTACAGCCTGTTCTGGCGGCGGTTCAACACCTCCGGCGCGCTGTGGTCGATCTACGGCGGCCTGACCGCCGCGGTCGTGCTGGTGTTCTTCTCGCCGGTCGTCTCGGGTTCGGCCACGGCCATGTTCCCGGACAGCGACTGGCACTTCTTCCCGCTCTCCAACCCGGGCATCATCTCGATCCCGATCGGCTTCCTGTGCGGCTGGATCGGCACCGTGATCTCGAAGGAGGACGACAGCGCGAAGTACGCCGAGCTCGAAGTCCGGTCGCTGACCGGACACGGCGCACACTAAGTCTCGATTAATTCGACATGCGGGGCCGGCTGTCGCCGGCCCCGCATTTCACCTGTTGGAGCGTCTCCCTACTTCGTGCCGTGTCGGTTTGATGGCAGGGAGTTGGTGCGACGGGTACGTAACCTAGGTTTCATGTCAGCGCCCACGTCCCCCTACGGGGGTTCCGGTTCCGGTCGAGCCTCAGTCCCGTCTTCGGGCCGGGCGTCGGCCCGTCCTTCTGGTGCCTACCGCGGCGGCGGGGGTGGTGGTGGCGGTTACGGCGGCGGCGGTCCCGTCGGCCCCGATGGTCCCGGCCGCGGCACCTCGTACAAGGGGCGCCGGCCCAAGCCGCGCTGGGGGCGCATCGCCCTGCTGGCCGGTCTGGCCGTTCTGATCATCGCGCTCATCGCCGGCATCTCGCTCTACGGCTACGCCTCGGGCCTCGACAAAGACCTGAAGCGCACCGACGCCTTCTCGGGCATCAACCCCGACCGGCCGGCCAAGGCCATCGAGGGCGCGCAGAACATCCTGCTGGTGGGCAGCGACTCCCGCGACCCCGACGCCCAGGACGACGGAGCCGGCAAGTGGCGCGCCGACACGCTGATCCTCATGCACGTGCCCGAGGACCACAAAAGCGCCCAGCTGATCTCGATCCCGCGTGACCTGTGGGTCGTCATCCCGCGCAGCAACGACGCCAAGTGCGGCGACGGCAGCCGCGCCAAGATCAATGCGGCGTTCGCCTTCGGTGGGCTGCCGCGGGCCGTGCACACCGTCGAGTGCCTCACCGACGTCAAGGTCGACCACGTCATGGCCATCGACTTCGGCGGCTTCAAAGAGGTCACCGACGCGCTCGGTGGCGTCGACCTGAAGGTCGAGAAGACCGTCAAGTCGATCCACAAGCCGTACCGCACGTTCACCAAGGGCACCATGCACATGGACGGCGCCACGGCGCTCGACTGGGTGCGGCAGCGCAAGCAGTTCGCCCGCGGCGACTTCGCCCGCATGCAGCACCAGCAGGACTTCCTGAAGGCGCTCATGGACAAGGCGGCCAGCAGCGGCACGATCACCAACCCGGCCAAGCTGAACTCGTTCCTCAAGGCGGTCACGGCGGCCGTCACGGTCGACAACGACTTCTCGCTGACCGACATGGCGAAAGAGATGCGCGGCGTCCGGGGCAGCAACCTCACGTTCATCACCAGCCCCAACAAGGGCAGCGACACCATCGACGGCCAGTCCGTGGTGGTCTCGGACAAAGAGAAGGCCCTGGCGCTCTTCAAGGCGGTGGCGGCCGACGACATGGACACCTGGATGGCGGACAACCTCAAGAAGGGGACGGACGCCGCGGCCGGCAAGTGACCGCCGTACGCTAGGGCTCGTGTTCGGACCCCAAGTACCAAGCGTGACCCCCGCCGAGGTCGGCGACGACGCCTACCTGCTCGACGTGCGCGAGCCCGAGGAGTGGGCCGCCGGGCATGCACCCGGCGCCCACCACGTGCCGATGATGGAGATCCCGGCCCGTACGGCCGAGGTGCCGGCCGACGTCGAAGTGGTCGTCGTCTGCCGGTCCGGCGGCCGTTCGGGCCAGGTCGTGTCCTATCTGATGGGCAACGGCTGGGACAACGTGCGCAACCTCGACGGCGGCATGATGTCCTGGGCCGCCGCCGGTCGCGAGGTCGTCAACGAGGGCGGGCAGCAGCCCCGGGTCATCTAGGCAGCACAACTGTGAGTGACTACCGTCCCTTGGTATTCGCGCACCGTGGTGGCGCCGACGCACTTCCGGAGCACACGCTCGGCGCCTACCTCCGCGCTCTGGAGGACGGCGTCGACGGGCTCGAGTGCGACGTCCGGCTCACCCGCGACGGTCACCTCGTCTGCGTGCACGACCGGCGGCTCGACCGTACGAGCAACGGGCGCGGCAAGGTCAGCGCCAAGACCCTGGCCGAGCTCGACTCGCTCGACTTCGGCTCCTGGCACCCCGGCTATCCGGTGGACGACGAGCCGTTGCCGGCGCTCTCCCGCCTGCTGACGCTCGACCGGCTGCTGCAGACGGTGTGCGACAGCGGCCGGAACGTCCGCCTGCTGATCGAGACCAAGCACCCCACCCGGTACGGGGCCGAGGTCGAGCGTCGCCTCGTGCGCACGCTCCAGCGCTTCGGCCTGGCCGAACCGCAGCCGGACCAGGCCGTGCAGGTGACCGTGATGTCGTTCGCCGCACTGGCGTTGCGCCGCATCCGGGCCCAGGCGCCGACGCTGCCGACGGTCTATCTGGTCGAGATGCTGCCGCCCGGGGTGGGCCGGGGCAAGCTGCCGTTCGGCGCGCGCATAGCCGGGCCCGGGGTCGCGCTGGTGCGGTCGCGGCCGGGGCTGATCCCAGCCATCCGGGCGGCCGGGCATCAGGCGTACGTGTGGACCGTCAACGACAAGGCCGATCTTGACATGGTCCTGGAGCACCAGGTCGACGGCGTCATCACCGACCGCCCCCGCTTCGTGCTCGATCACCTCGCAACTTTGTGACGTGAGTCACTCTCTTGCGGTCGGGAAGCGAGGCAGACTCGCAAGCATGCCGGACCGTCCCGACTACAGCGCGCTGACCCGGGGTCAGATCGCGATCCTCGACCGGATCAACTCCGGCGAGGCGGGGCTGCCCGTGCTCCAGCACATCGTGCGCCTGGCGCAAGAGACGCTGGGCGGCCGCGGCGCCGGCTTCGCCGAGTACGCGGCCGACCACGGCCGCATCATCGCCGCCACGGGCGTCTGCAGCGCCGCCATCGGCCGCCGGGTCGACCGGGCCGACGGCCGCCTGCGCGACGGGCGCACCCTGCTCATCCCGCTCGACTCGCTCAACGACGAGTTCGCCAAGCAGGTCGAGGGGGGCGACGTCCGGCGCATGCTGGGCGCCCGGTGCGAGGTCGGCGACACGATCGTGGGCTCGCTGCACGTCTATTTCGGCGACGGTGACGGCGAGCCCGGCCCCGAGCACCACGCCGTCCTCGAGCTGCTGGCCAGCCACGCCGGGCGCCTCTACGCGGCCCGTGACGGCCTGCCCGTGCACAGCGCCGAGCAGGCCCGCCGGCAAGAGGGCCGCGACCTCTGGGTGGCCGTCACCAGCCACGAGCTGCGGACCCCAGTCACCGTCATCAAGGGGTACGCCGACACGCTGACCAACCACTGGGAATCGCTCGGCGACACCGGCCGCCACGAGGCCGTCCACATCATCGGCACCCGCGCCGGCGAGCTGGCCCGGCTGGTCGACCGCCTGCTCTCCGCGGCCACCGAGGACGGCGAGATCGGCGCCACCCCGGCCGGCCCATTCGACCTGGCCGAGGCGCTGCGCGCGGCCGTCGACGAGTTGCCGGCCGACCTGCGCCGTCGCATCGTGCTCGACAACCTGCCGGGCGAGATGCCCAAGGCGTACGGCGACCGCGACTCGATCGCCACGATCCTGACCGAACTGGCCACCAACGCCGAGAAGCACTCCCCGCCCGAGTCGGTGGTCGAGCTGTGCGCCGGGGTCGACGAAGAGACGCTGCGCTTCCGGCTCTCCGACCGCGGGGCCGGCATCCGCCCCGAGCACGTCGAGCAGGCCTTCGAGCGCTACTGGCAGGCCGAGGGCGGCGACCGGCGGCACCACCCGGGGGCCGGGCTCGGGCTCTATCTCGTCCGCCGGCTGGTCGAGCGTCAGCACGGCTGGGTGTCGCTGCGTCCCCGCGAGGGTGGCGGCACCACGGCCGAGGTGCGGTTGCCACGCGCGTAGGACACCGGAGTGTCCCTTTCGGCCGCCCAAGGTAGCGCTTGCTTTGGATCAGGGCCGGGGCTGCGCCGAGGCCCAGATCCCGTCTGGCGATGTCCCGGGGAAGCCCGGTTCCAAACCCGGGAGCCGAGCTTCCCCGGGCCACCCCCAGACGAAATCTGGACCGCGCCTCGCTCCCACCCCTGATCCAAAGCAAGCGCTAGGCTGTCTCGCCGTGAGCAAGCGTCGTAACCAACGCCCGTCCGCACCCAAGCGCGAGAAGGTGCGGGACATCTTCGTGGCCCGGCCCTTCGAGGGCCTGGCCGACGAACCGGAGTGGATCGCGTTGCGCGAGCTGGTGCCCGCGGCCAGCGCGCCCCTCACGCTCCGGCCCGAGATCATCGAGGAGTACGGCGATCGTCCCGTCACGCTGTCGACCGTGCTGCCCATGGCCTGGCCGGCCATGACGCGCCAGGACGGCCGGGTCTTCATCGGCCTGCAGCGGCACGTGCAGTCGGGGGACGTCTCGCGCGACCTCGCCGTGGCCATCCTGAGCGCCCTGCGTACCGAGCCCGGCGACACCGTCTCGGTGCCCGCCCTGCCCGGTGCGGGCCCGCGCCTGCAGGACGTGCTGGTCGACAGCCCGCTCGAGATCACGATGCACGAGGGTTTCGAGTACTGGCTCGACGCCGAGCAGGCCGAGGACCCGACTGTGAAGGCGTCACTCGAACGGGCGAACGCGTCGATCTATCCGACCGCGCGGCTGTCGGCGGGCCGGGCCGCGTACTGGTGCCGGGTCGCCCCTGACAAGGGCCACGTGCGCTGGGTGCTGCCCGAGACCGAGGACCGCGCGCTCGACGCGCTGGCGCGCCTCTCGGCCGCCCAGGAGCTGCTGCTGGGCGAGCAGACCAAGTTCGCCGGCATGTTCCGGGCCCACGGCCTGCTGGTGCCGGTGTGGGACATCCCGGGCGAGACCGAGGCGGCCGACTGGGAGGCGCCGCTGGCCGACTTCGCCAAGCGCTACGCGGACACGCTGGCCGAGACCGGCCCGCTCGACGCCGACGCCCGCCGCGCCAAGCAGGGCCTGATCGGCCGCCAACTTACTTTGCGCTGAGCCATGACGACCCTGGACGAGCGGTTCGAGTCGGACGAGTTGGACCGCTCTGTCTGGGTGCCGTGGTATTTGCCCCATTGGAGTTCGCGGGCGCAGTCGGCCGCCACCTACGAGGTGGGTGGCGGGGAGCTGCGGCTGAGCATCCCGGTCGACCAGCCGCTGTGGGCCGAGGGGGTGCACGAGACGCCGTTGCGGGTGTCGGGGATCCAGAGCGCGAACTACTCGGGCCCGGCCGGCAGCACCGTCGGCGGCCAGCCGTTCCTCACTGATCAGCGGGTGCGGGAGGAGCAGGGCGAGTTCTGGGGCTACACCCCGCTCTACGAGGACATCGAGATCCGGATGCGCGGCACGATCACCCCGCGCTCGATGATCGCCTGCTGGCTCTCCGGCATCGAGACCGCCCCCGAGCTCTCCGGCGAGATCTGCGTCATGGAGGTCTTCGGCACCGACCCGCAGGCGATCGGGATGGGGCTGCACCGCTTCCGCGATCCACAGCTCACGGAGGAGTGGGGGACGGTCACCCGGCCGATCGACGTTGCCGCTTTTCACACGTACGGCGTGAAATGGCGCCCCAACTCTCTCGAGTTCACGATCGACGGCGAGGTGGTGCAGCGGGTCGGCCAGGCCCCGGACTACCCCGTACAGCTCGAGATCGCCGTTTTCGACTTCCCCGACCGGGCCCATCTGGTGGACGGGGCCACGCCCGTCCCCGAGCTGGTCGTCTCACACGTGAGGGGTCGCCCGGCGGCGTGATTCACGCGCTCCAGGGCGCTCGCTCGATCGGGCAGCTCATGCATCGCGGGCCGCCCCGGCCGCTGCCGAGTTCACTGCCGCTGATCCGGACGACCTCGATGCCGGCCCGCTCGAGCTGCGCGTTGGTCTCGACGTTGCGCTCGTAGGCCACACACAACCGGGGCGCGATGGCCAGGGTGTTGTTGCCGTCGTCCCACTGCTCGCGCTCGGCCGTGACCGGGTCGAGCCCGGTGTCGATGATCCGCAACCGGTCGATCCGCATCGCCTCGGCCGCGGCCTCGAGGAACGGGCGCGGCGCCGAAGCGCGGGGCTCACCATCGGCGTCGGCGGTCACCGTGTACGCCCGCAGGGTGTCAGCGATGTTCGGATACATCACGACCGCGTCGACGTCGACCATCGTGCACACGGTGTCGAGGTGCATGGTGGCGCGTTCCTGGGCGATCGGCACGGCCAGGATCGTGCGGGCCAGACCGGCTGCGAAGACCCGGCGGGCCAGCCGCTCGGCCCCGGCCGGGGTGGTGCGCTCGCCGACCCCGATGGCCAGCACCTCGGGCGCCAGCACGAGCACGTCGCCGCCCTCGAGCCGTTCCAGCTCGGGGTCGTACAGCAGCTCGGAGCCGGCGAAACGCGGGTGGTACCGGTAGATGGCCCGGGTCAGCGTGGTCTCGCGACTGCGGGCCGGCATGGCCAGGCTGGTGACCGCCACCCGGTCGCGCACCCACACCGAGGAGTCACGGGTGAACAGCAGGTTGGGCAGGGGGTCGATCACGAAGTCGAGCCTGTCCATCATCTCGTAGACCAGGCCGCCCGGCCCGGGCTTGAGCTCCTCGTGGGCCAGCCCGGCCATCAGCACCTCGGCCAGGCGCTTCGGGTCCTGGTCGGCCAGGTAGCGGCGCACGCTCTCGCGCAGGGTGTCGCCCAGCCGGCGGTCGGCGAGCACCGTCTCGGTCAGCTCGGTGCGGGCGTCGGCCACGGCCAGCGTCTCGGCCAGCAGCTGACCCAGATAGAGCACCTCGACCCCCCGCTCGCGCAGGGCGGCCGCGAAGGCGTCGTGCTCTTCCTGGGCCCGGCTCACCCACGGGATACCGTCGAAGAGCAGGCTGTCGTTGTTCCGAGGGGTCAGGCGGGCCAGCTCGGCGCCGGGGCGGTGCAGCAGCACCGTACGCAGCTGTCCGACTTCACTGTCGACGTAGTGCACCACGAAGCGACCGTAGCCCACCCGTCGATCTCGCGGCACCCACCGGGCACTGAACGCGATCGGCCGATGACGTTCTGCCTAGATCATGAGACATGTGTGCACGAGCGCGGCGCGCGGACTAACTTTGTCCATGGAAACTGTCGAACAGGGGATCAGGCGCCGAGATGCACCATCCGCAAGAAGTAGCGATGCGTGAATGCGGCATTCATCCCCTAATCATTCCACTTTCTTCCACCACCGTGTCTTGCTTCCGTAGGGGGTCGAGCACTTACGGTAGTGAAAAGAGAGCCCGAAGGACCTTTTGCCGGAGGTCGCAGTGACTGTCTTCCCAGCACGCCCTGCTCTACCCGCCACTCCGAACAGTCAACGGATCGACCGTCGCCTGGGCAGCCCCGCCGCTCTCGAGGCGCCCGGTCGCACCACGACACCCGCCGAGTGGGCCCGCCGCCGCCGCGCCGAGAAGGACGCCCGTCGTCTCGAAGCCGCCGGCGCACGCGCGCTCACCCGCCTCGACCGTCTCGGACCCAACTGGCACATCGTGGACTGGCCGCGCACCGACGCGCTGGGCTACTACGAGCCCGACCCCGCCGACGACCGCGCCGGCTTCCTGGCCATCGGTCCGGGCGGCGTCTACGCGGTGACCGTCGCCGATCATGGCCGCGCCCGGGTGCTCATCGCCGGTGACGTGGTGCAGATCAACGGTAAGCGCCCGCATTACGTCGCCGAGGCCCGTCGTGAGGCCCGCCGCGCGAGCAAGGCGCTCTCCGCCGCCGTCGGCCTGAGTGTGCCGGTGACGCCCGTGCTCACGTTCGTGGGCAACGGCGTGATCAGCGTGCACGGCCTCCCGAAAGAGGTCCTGGTCGCCACCGACAAAGAGCTTGACAGGCTGCTGATCGCGGGGGGCGCTCGCATCTCGCCGGCCACCGCGGGCAAGCTTTCGGCCGTGGCCAACCATCCCGCTACCTGGGCAAACGCTCCGTACCGGCCGGCCGGCGACTACCGTTGGCACGCCGACGGACAAACGGCCGCTGACAAGCGGACAGCACGCCGGTAACGTTCCTTCCGGTTGTAGTCGACGGCTTCACCGCCGCGGCCCGCTCGGGAGATCCGGGCGTCGCCGCGGCGTGGCCGTCGATCCGCAGGTGCGAGGAGGATCGGGTGGCTCACGTCGAACTCTCACTCTCGGGCGCGTTCGTGCCGCAGGCGCGCACACCGTCCGAGGCCGAGTTCGTTCCGAGCCTCGACCGGTGGACCTCGACGGTGGCCTCGGCCTCGGAACCCTGCCTCATCATCGACACCACGACCGCGATCGTCGCCGTCTCGGTCTCGTGCGGCGACCTGCTGGGCCTGGGCAAGCCGCCCGAGGTGCTGGGCAAGCCGCTCGGCTCGGTGCTCCACCTCATCGATTTCACGGCCGGCGCCGGCGAGCTCGAGGAATCGGACGCCGACAAGATCCCGCCGCTGCTGGCCCTGCGCAGCGAGCGCCTGGCCCGCGGGCTGCTGCGGGTCGTCCCGGCGCCCGGCGAGACCCCGCTGACCGTCGATGCGATCGCCACCCCGCTGTTCGACAACGAGCGGGTGGCCGGCTCGATGACCTTCTTCTCCGCCGTTCGCTACTGAAGGTTTCGGGCCCATGTCCGAGCTGTGGCGTTTGACGCACCCCCGGGGCATTGGGCAACCCTGATCTCGAACCGTAGTCTGCGTTCATGCTCGATCTAGACCTGCTGCCCGCGGAGTACGCGGTGTGCCGGCTCCCGGCCGGTTCCCCGATCCCGGCTTCGCTCAGCGCGGGTCCGGACGACAAGAGCGTGATCTCGCTCAGCTGGGACGCCGACGAGCTCTCGATCATCTGCCCGGTCGACCGGGTGCCCGCGGGGGCGGACGTCGACACCGCGTGGCGCTGCCTGCGAGTGGTCGGGCCGCTCGACCTCGCGCTGACCGGCGTGCTGGCCTCGCTGATCGGGCCACTGGCCGACGCCCGCGTCAACATCGTCACGTTCTCGACGTATTCGACCGATTACCTGCTCGTGCCCACGGTGCGGCTCAGCGAGGCGATCGACACTCTGCGTGCCGCCGGGCACCGCATCGCTTCCTAGGGTCACATCGGGACCAGCGGGACATAGCATGTCCGCGTGTCCCCCCGCACATCCGTGTTGGTCCTGACGGTCGCTGCCGCGGCTCTGCTGAGCGCGTGTGGCGAGCCGCCGCGCGCCCTGCCGACCTCCCCGCCCTACGTGTCGCCGAGCGCGGCCCCGATCTCGCTGGGGCCCTCACTCGACCTCCCGCTGCCCACCGCGCTCACCCCGGGGCTGCCCACCGGCACCGTCCCGTACCCGACCGGTCCGGCCTATCCCACCCCCGCCTATCCGACCTATCCGACGCCGACCTTCACGGTGCCCACCACCACACCGCCGACCACGACTACGCCGGCCACCCCGACGCCCTCGCACGCCGCCCGGTGCGCCGCTCAGCCGACCCGCCCCCAGATCCTGGCCCTGATCACCGGCCGGCCCGGCATACCGGACAAGCCGCTCCGGGTCTTGGAGGGGCCGTTCTGCTCGGGCTCCTGGTCGTTCGCCACGGTCGAGGTGACCGGCACGGATGCCGACGAACTGGATCCCCTGATGGTCGTCGCCACCGGCGCCGGCACCACGCTGGCCCTGGTCGCGGCCGGTTCGGACGTCTGCATCGATCGGGTGCAGACCTCGGCCCCACCGGGGATAAGGGTGCTGGCCTGTGGCTTCTAGCGATCCAGCGGGTACGCCCTAGACTCGTCCCATGCCGGGAACGCCGCCCACGCGCTACGTCTATCTGGGTCCGGAGGGCACCTTCACCGAGGCCGCCCTGCGCACCATCCCCGCCGCCGAGCACGGGCTGCGGACGCCCGCGCGCAGCGTGCCCGAGGCGCTCGAGGCCGTCCGCGCCGGTGACGCCGACGCGGCGCTGGTCCCGCTCGAGAACTCGGTCGGCGGCGCGGTGCCGGTCACCCTCGACGAACTGATCACCGGCAGCCCGCTGATCATCACGCGTGAGGTCGTGATCCCCGTCGAGTTCGTGCTGGCGGCCCGGACGCTGACGCCGCTCGCCGCGATCCGGTCGATCGCTGCTCACCCACAGGCCTCGGCCCAGTGTCGCGGCTGGCTCTCGGCCAACGTGCCCGACGCGGTCGTCGTCGACGTGCTCTCGAACGCGACCGCGGCCATCAGCGCGGCCCGCGGCGAGCACGACGCGGCGCTCTGCGCGCCGATCGGAGTGCCCCGCAACGGGTTGACCGTGCTGGCCGACAAGGTGGCCGACCGCGCCGACGCGGTGACCAGGTTCGCGCTACTCACCCGGCCCGGGCCGCCGGCCGAACCAACCGGCGACGACGTCACCTCGTTGGCCCTGTGGATCCGGCACGATCAGGTCGGGGCGCTGCTGTCGGTGCTCACCGAACTGGCCGTGCGCGGCATCAACCTGTCCCGCATCGAATCCCGGCCCACCGGCGAGCAGCTGGGGACGTACGTTTTCCTGCTCGACTGCACCGGCCACGTGGCCGAGCCCCGCTTCGGCGAGGCCCTGCAGGGCCTGCGCCGCATCTGCGCCGAGGTGCGTTTCCTGGGCAGCTACCCCCGCCACCGGCTCACGCCGGAGGCCCCGGTGGCATCCCCCCGGGGCCTCTCGAACACCGACTTCGCCGACTCCGCCGCCTGGCTCGCCCAGATCCGAGCGGGCGAGCTGGCTTAACTAATTGCCGAAGATGTTGCCCAGGATGCCTTCCTGCTGCTGGCCGCCGCTGCCGGTGCCGGCCATGCGACCGCCCGGGGGCTCCTCGGAGGGCTGCACGACAACGAAGCCCTGACCCGCGAAGCTCATCGTGAACCGCTCGCCGGTCGTGCGGCCCAGCAGCGTGCCCAGGCCCAGCTGCTCGGCGCGGTGGTAGCCGGTCTGCAGGTTGGCCGACCAGCAGATCGCGGCCTGCGGGTCGACGTACGTGGGCTGGTCGACGCTGAGCACCACCGGCGTGCCCTTGGTGGTGACCGCGATGCGGCCGTGACCGGTGAACACGCAGTTGAACAGGCCGGCGTTGGACATCATGCCGGCACCCTGCACCATCTTGATGTCGTAGTTGAGCGACGAGTCGAACGCGAGCACGTTGGCCCCATTGATCGAGAGCGCGTCGCCCTGCTCGAGGTCGATGAGGTGGATGTCGGCCGCGTTCTCGGCCAGGAAGACGTCGCCGTGACCGCGTACGCGCATCAGGGGAACGCCCTCGCCGGTGAGCTTCTGCTTGAGGAACTTGCCGATGCCGCCCGAGCCGAGCGCCTCGAACTGCACCTGCCCCTGGTACGCGACCATCGAGCCGACGCGGGCCATGAACTCGCCGTTCAGTTCGGCTTTGAGCAGCTTGGAATTTTGCAGCCGGAGTCCGGGCTGGGCCGACTCTTTCTCGAGGTTGTCGGCATTGAAGAGCTCGCTACGCATGGCCTCAGGGTAGGAGTGCGTTACAAACGCGTTGTCAGCCTTTCAGGTTTTTCTCAGCCCCAGCCGAGTTCGTGCAGACGGGCGTCGTCGATGCCGAAATGGTGGGCGATCTCGTGGACCACGGTGATCGCGACCTCGTCGATGACGTCGGTCTCGGTGTCGCAGACGCGCAGCGTGGGGTTGCGATAGATGGTGATCCGGTCGGGCAGCACGCCGGCGTAGTCCCAGCCGCGCTCGGTCAGCGCCGTGCCCTCGTACAGGCCGAGCAGATCCTCGCCGTCCGGCGGGTCGTCCTCGACGACGATCACCACGTTGTCCATGACCTTCAGGAGTTCGGCGGGCACCTCGTCGAGGGCCTCGCCGACCAGTTCCTCGAATTGTTCCCGACTCATCTCGACCGGCACAGATGCCATTGTGCCCCGGGCGCTCAGCGAGCGGCCGGGGCACGTGGTGCGGAGCGGATCAGGCGAGCTTGGCGCTCAGGGTGATCTCGGCACCCGGGGAGAGCAGCCGCGAGATCGGGCAGTTCGCCTTGGCGTCCTCGGCGATCTTCTGGAACGTGCCCTCGTCGACCCCGGGGACGTCGCCCTGGGTCTCGAGGTCGATGCGGGTCACGCTGAAGCCGGCGTCGGTCTTGTCCATGTGGACCTTGGCCACGGTGTCGACCGAGGTCGGCGTGAAGCCGGCGTCGGACAGCGCCTTCGAGAAGGCCATCGAGTAGCAGCCGGCGTGCGCGGCGCCGATCAGCTCCTCCGGGTTCGTCCCCTCGCCCTCTTCGAAGCGGGACTTGAACGAGTAGTTCCCCTGGATGCCGCCCTTGCCGGTCTTGATGGTGCCGGAACCCTCGGTGAGGTTCCCCTGCCAGCGAGCGGTTGCGGTGCGAATAGGCATGACCAGAACGCTAGTCCATGCGACGACTGCTGGCCGGGCGACCTGGCACAGGGCACCATGGTTCCCATGCCCGCGCCGCAGCAGCAGCCGACGCCGCTCGAGATCGACGTGACCCCGCCCGAGGCGGTGGTCGAGTTCGGCTCGTCCGACGAGCCCCGCCGGTCCCGCTGGAGCTCGTCCGGGCTCGGCCGCGACCTGCTGGCCGACCGGCGCACGGTGCCGCTGACGGCGGCCCTGGCCGCCCTGGCCGCGCTCGTCTCGCTGCTGTCCGAGTGGCAGGTCACCACGCTCGACCCGGGCACCCTGGGCGGTGAGGGGGGCGAGCGGATTCTGCCCATCGGCCTCGACGACCTGGGCACGTTCGGCATCGGCTACGTGGTGGGCCTGTTCCTGCTGGTTCCGGCCGTGGTGCTCACCCTGTTCGGCCCGCCCGCCGGCCGCCGTTACGCCCGGCTGGCCGGTCTCAGCGTGGCCGGCACGCACCTGGGCCTGCTCGTCGCCACGGCCACCGCGGTCGGCTCGCAGAGCTACGTGATCGACCCGGTCTATCGCATCGCCGTCGACGAGTCCGAGACCACCCTGGCGTACGGCCGGGGGCTGTGGTGCGCCTTCGCCGGCGTGCTGCTGATCATGGCCGCGCTCTACCTGGCCGGTCGGCACCTGCCCGCCGCCACCACTGCCCCCTCGCCCGAGGCGGCGCCGATCGGCGAGCCCGAGCTGGATCCGGTCTGGTCGTGGCGCCGGCCGTCGAGCGCCGAGGCCGACCGCTCCGGCGACGAGTCGCTCGATCTCACCGTCGCGCCCTCGCAACCGTTCACGTCGCTCAACGACGACCGCGATCGCCCGAACTGACCATCGGGGGATATCGGGGTGCTGACCGGACTGTGCGGTCGGTAGGCTCGGCAATCGTGATTGACCTGCGTCTGCTTCGCGAAGACCCCGACCGGATCCGTGCCAGCCAGCGCCTGCGCGGCGAGTCCACCGAGGTGGTGGACGACCTGCTGCGCGCCGACGAGGCCCGTCGATCGTCCACCCAGCGCTTCGAGGCGCTGCGGGCCGAGCAGAAGTCGCTGAGCAAGCAGGTGCCCAAGGCCTCGGCCGACGAGCGACCCACGCTGCTCGCCCGCACCAAAGAGCTCGCCGCCGAGGTCAAAGAGGCCGAGGCCACGACTAAGCAGGCCGACGAGACACTGCGCCAGGCCCACCTCGCCGTGCCCAACCTGGTGCAGGACGGTGTTCCGCCCGGCGGCGAGGACGACTTCGTCGTGCTGCGCGAGGTCGGCGACATTCCGGCCATCGAGAACCCGAAGGACCACCTCGAGATCGGTGAGGCGCTGCGGGCGATCGACACCGAGCGCGGGGCCAAGGTGTCGGGCTCGCGGTTCTACTTCCTCACCGGCGTCGGCGCGCTGCTGCAGCTGGGCCTGCTCCAGATGGCGATCGCCCAGGCGGTCGAGCACGGGTTCATCCCGTCGATCACCCCGTCGCTGGTCAAGCCCGAGTCGATGGAGGGCACCGGGTTCCTCGGCGCCCACGCCGGCGAGGTCTACCGGCTCGAGGCCGACGACCTCTACCTGGTCGGCACGTCCGAGGTCGCCCTGGCGGCGTACCACTCGAACGAGATCCTCGACCTCGAGGGCGGGCCGGAACGCTTCGCCGGCTGGTCGTCCTGCTACCGGCGCGAGGCCGGGTCGTACGGCAAGGACGTGCGCGGGATCCTGCGTGTGCACCAGTTCGACAAGGTCGAGATGTTCGCCTTCTGCAAGCCGGAAGAGGCGGCCGACGAGCACCTGCGCCTGCTCGCGATGGAGGAGGAGATGCTGGCCAAGGTCGAGATCCCGTACCGGGTGATCGACGTGGCCGGCGGCGACCTCGGTTCCAGCGCGGCCCGCAAGTTCGACTGCGAGGCCTGGGTGCCGTCGCAGGGCCGCTACCGCGAGGTCACCTCGACGTCGAACTGCACCACGTTCCAGGCGCGGCGGCTCAACATCCGCTATCGCGACGCCGACGGCAAGCCGCAGACCGCGGCCACGCTGAACGGCACGCTCGCGACCACCCGCTGGCTGATTCCGATCCTCGAGAACCACCAGCAGCCGGACGGTTCTGTCCGGGTTCCGAAGGCGCTGCAACCGTACGTTGGCGGGCGCGACATCTTGGAGCCCGCGCGCTAACTATCAATACACCGCGCGGCTACCAGAAGTCATAGCCGCTGGTAGCCGCGCAGGTGTACCGTTCTCCTTCCGCCCTCCGCGGGGGTTTGCAAACCCTCGGAGGTAACGATGGTCAAGCCTGGCCTCCCCAAGCTGATCGCCACCGATCTCGACGGCACCCTCGTCCGCAGCGACGACACGGTGTCCGACTACACCCACGAGGTGCTCGGCCGGGTCCGTGCGGCCGGCATCCGCGTCGTCGGCGCCACCGGTCGCGGCCCGCGGCTCACCACCCTCACCCGCAACGACATCCGTGACGCCGACTTCCTGGTCATGGCCCAGGGCGGCTGGGTGCTCGACCAGGCCGACTCCACGTACCTGCTGCAGTCGCGGCTGCCCGGCTCCACGCTCGAGCGCGTACTGACCGAGCTCGAGGCCGAGGTGGGCGAGCTGTCGGTCATGGTCGAGGCGCTCGAGCACGACGACTCGCCGCTCTGGGGCGACTATGACCCGACCTGGCGCTACCCGGTTGTCCTGGAGCGCCGGAGCCGCGCCGAGTGCTGCACCACCGACGTGATCAAGGCCTTTGCGCGCTCGTTCGCCTACGACGTCGACGAACTGCTGGCAGTGGCCCGCCGGATCGTCCCGCCCGAGGTGGCATCCGTCACCCAGGCCGGCCTCGACTACGTCGAGATCTGCCCGGCGAACGTGGACAAAGGGACCGGCCTGGGCGTGGTCGCCCAAGCCGTCGGGGTCGACCCGGCCGACGTCCTGGTCTTCGGCGACATGCCCAATGACCTGCCCATGTTCGCCTGGGCCGGGTGGGGCCGGGTGGCCGTGGGCAACGCGCACGCCGAGCTGCGGGCGGTAGCCGACGAGGTCACGCTGACCAACGACGAGGACGGCGTGGCGATCTATCTCGACCGGCTACTGTCGAGGTGATGTCCTCGCCCTTTCAGCTCGTCGCCAGCGATATCGACGGCACGCTCATCCGCACCGACGGCACGCTCAGCCCCCGCACGATCGAGGTGCTCGACGCGCTCCCCGTTCCCTTCGTCGTCGTCACCGGCCGCCCGGTGCGCTGGCTCCGGCAGCTCTTCGACCAGATGGCCGCGCCGGTCCCGGCGATCTGCGCCAACGGCGCGGTGATCTACGACGCCGACCGCGACGAGGTGCTGCGGGCCGATCCGCTCCCGGTCGAGCTGCTGCTCGACGTGGCCAAGCGGCTGCGCGAGGCGGTGCCCGACGTCGCGCTGGCGGTCGAGGTCGAGGACGGACGGGCCTTCTGGTACGAGGAGGCCTGGCCCGTGCGCTGGGAGGGCGACGGCACGTCGGTACGAGTTCTCGCCACCCCCGAGGAGCTGACCTCGGCCCCCGCCGTCAAGCTGCTCGCACGCTCGGCCCACCACGGGCCCGATGACTTCTTCGAGCTGGTCAGTCGCACCCTGGGCGACATCGCCACGGCCACCCACTCGTCGTCGAGCGCCCTGGTCGAGATCAGCGCGGCCGGCGTGACCAAGGCGGCCGGTCTGGCCTGGCACTGCGAGCGCCACGGCATCGACAAGTCGGGGGTGATCGCCTTCGGTGACATGCCGAACGACATCCCCATGCTGAGCTGGGCCGGGCACGGGGTGGCGATGGCGAACGCGCACCCCGCCCTCAAGGCCGTGGCCGACGAGGTCGGCCTCAGCAACGACGAGGACGGGGTGGCCAACTATCTCGCGGAGCTCTACCAGCTCTAGAGGTATTGCCCCGTGCGGCCGCCCTCGGCGCCGCCGTCGCGCGGGCCGGGCATGCCGGGCATCGCACCCATGGGCAGGGCCGGGCGACCGCCTTGAGCACCGCGCATCTGCTCGAGCTGGAGGCGGGCCGCCATCTGCTGGGCGACCAGCGCGGCCTGGATGCCGTGGAAGAGACCCTCGAGCCAGCCGACCAGCTGGGCCTGCGCGATGCGCAGCTCGGGCTCGCTGGGCGGAGTCTCGCCCTCGAACGGCAGGGACAGGCGCTCGAGCTCCTCGCGCAGCTCGGGGGCCAGGCCGTCTTCGAGCTCGGTGATCGAGCGCTGGTGGATCTCACGGAGCCGGCCCCGGCTGGCCTCGTCGAGCGGGGCCGCACGGACCTCTTCGAGCAGCTGCTTGATCATGCTGCCGATCCGCATGACCTTGGCCGGCTGCTCGATCAGGTTGCCGGGCTCCTCCGGGTTGACCGTCCCGTCGGCGTCCATGGTTCCCAGCGGACGCCCGTCGGGGCCGACCACGATGACGGAACCGTCGTCCTGCTTGACGCTGCGTTGTTCGTCGGTCATGCGAACCATCTTCTCGCACGGCCTCCACTCATCCGCCAGCACCCATGCCTTGTTTGGCAGTGTCCGAGGTCACTGCCTCAGCTCAGCTACGACGCACTTCACACTGCCGCCGCCGCGCTTGAGCTCGGACAGGTCGACGTGCACGGGCTGGTAGCCGGCCGCGCGCACCTTGTCGCCCATCGCCGTGGCCTCGGTGTTGAGGACGACGTGGCGCCCGTCGCTGACCAGGTTGAGGCCGAACGCCTCGGCGTCGGCCCGGTCGGCCAGCACCGCGTCCGGGAAGAGCTGGGCCAGCACGCGCTGGGAGGCCGGCGAGAAGGCATCGGGGTAGTACGTGACGTGCCGGTCGTCGAGGGCGGCCAGGGCCGTGTCGAGGTGGTAGAACGCCGGGTCGACCAGGCGCAGCGAGACGACCGGGCGGCCGAGCACCTCTTGCGCCTCGGCGTGGGCAGCCGGGTCAGTACGGAAACCGAAGCCGGCCAGGACCACACCGCCGTACGCCCCGGGCAGGTAGGCGAAGTCGCCCTCGCCCTCGTTGACGTGCTGCGGACCGGCGAAGGTCCAGCCCGGGGTGGTGTAGAACTCGCGGTGGGCGTCGGCCTCGGCCCCGCGCTGCGGGTACAGGAAACGGGCGCCGTAGACGATGCCGTCGACCGAGAAGGCGCCGTTGGCCGCATAGACCATGTCGGGCAGGCCGGGCCGGGCGTCGAGCACGTGCACGCGGTGGCCGAGATCGCCCAGCGTGTCGCGCAGCACCTCCCACTGCTTGAGGGCCAGGGCGGCGTCGACCGGGAGGGTCGTGTCCATCCACGGGTTGATCGCGTACTCGACCGTGAAGTGCTGCGGCGGACACATGAGGTATGTCCGGTTCCGCGGCTGGCGCTCCGTGTGGTTCATGAGCTAGAGCGTAGGTAGGCTGCGATGCACGAAACAGCTAGAAATCTTGTCTGTTGGGGGCGAATCGTTGCAACTGGACGCCGTGGATCAGCGAATCGTTGCGTTGCTGGTGGCCGACGCACGTTCGTCGTACGCCGAGATCGGGGCGAGGGTCTCGCTGTCCGCTCCGGCGGTCAAGCGACGGGTCGACCGGCTTCGATCGAGCGGGGTGATCAAGGGCTTCACGACAGTGGTCGAGCCGTCCGCCGTGGGCTGGACGACCGAGGCGTTCGTCGAGCTGTTCTGCACCGGGCGCACCACCCCGGCCCAGATCACCGTGGCCACCCGGCGCCATCCCGAGGTGGTGGGGGCGTACACGGTCTCGGGTGAGGCCGACGCCCTCGTGCACCTGCGGGCGGCCGACATCGGTCACCTCGAGCAGGTGCTGGAACGCCTGCGGGCCGAGCCGTTCGTCACCTCCACCCGCAGCATGATCGTTCTGTCCCGGCTGGTCGAGACGCCCACGCCCGTGCCGGCCCTGGAATAGGCCGGGAACCCGGTCGCCGACGGGCGCGTCCAACCGGACATGTCGCGTCGATCCTGGCTCTTCTCCGCGCTGGCGGTTCTGCCGCTGGCCGCCTGCACCGCGTCCGGCCCATCGGCCGAACCGCCCCGGCCGGGGTCCGCGCCGGCCCTGAAGCTCGTCGCCTTCGACTCCTGCGCCCAGCTCGAGAAGGAACTGCGGACGGCGGCCGAGAAGAGTTACGTCGCGCCGCCGCCGATACCCGAGAACGCCCGCGCCGTGGGTCGCGGCGACATGGCCTCGACGCCCAAGGCCGCCAAGTCCGAGTCCTCCGGCACCAACGTGCACGAGGTGGGGGTCGACGAACCCGACATAGTGAAGAACGACGGTCGGCGGATCGTCACCGTCTCGGGCGGCGTGCTGCGTGTGGTCGACACGGTGGCCCGCAAGCAGACGGGCAAGCTCGACCTGAAACTCGAAGCCTTCGGCGAGCCCCAGCTGCTGCTGTCCGGGGACCACGCGCTCGTGCTGGCTGACGGGGGTAGACATCATCCGCTGCGCGACGATTCCCGGATCATGCGCCCCGGCAACGGCCGCTCCGAGGTGCTGCTCGTCGACCTGGCCGGCGACACGCCCCGGCTGCTCAGCCGCTACCGCGGCGACGGCCGCCTGGTCGACGCGCGACAGCACGGCAGCGTGGCCCGCGTCGTGATCAGCAGCAGCCCCGACTTCCAGTTCCCGTACCGCGGCGATCCCGAGCCCGAGAACGTCATGCAGGACGACCGCGGCAACATCGAGCGGGCGCCGATGGAGGCGTGGCTGCCGACCTGGCAGATCACCACCGGCGGGGCGACGGCCCGCGGGCGGCTCGACTGCTCGGCGGTCAGCCGGCCGGAGTCGTTCTCGGGCCTGTCGATGCTGCGGGTGCTCTCGTTCGACCTCAACGCGACCGCCCTGGGCGACGGCGACCCGGTCGCGGTCGTCGCGGACGGGGACGCTGTCTATGGCAGTGCCGGCAGCCTTTACATCGCCAACAACCAGATGTGGCGGATGAACGCCACCGGCCGCGGGGCCCCGCCGGAGGGCACCGACATCTACCGGTTCAGCCTGCCGCCCGTCGGGCAGCCCGCCTACGTGGCGTCGGGCCGGGTGCCGGGGCGGCTGCTCAATCAGTACTCGATGTCCGAGTACGACGGTCACCTGCGGGTGGCCACCACGAGCTGGACCGACGACGCGTCCGCGGTGCGGGTGCTGCGCGAGAAGGACGGCAAGCTGGTCGAGGTCGGCGCGGCCGAAGGGCTCGGCAAGGGTGAGCGCATCTACTCCGTCCGCTTCATCGGGCCCCGCGGTTACGTCGTGACCTTCCGCCAGACCGACCCGCTGTACAGCCTCGACCTGGCCGTGCCCGAGAGGCCCCGGGTCACGGGCGAACTGAAGATCACCGGCTACTCGGCCCACCTGCAGCCGGTGGGCGAGAACCGGCTGATCGGCATCGGGCAGGAGGCGACGACCCAGGGCCGGCCGACCGGTACGCAGGTGTCGCTGTTCGACGTCACCGACCCGGCCGACCCCCGGCGCCTCGACCAGCACCTGGTGCCGGGCGGTTACTCGGAGGCCGAGTCGGACCCGCACGCGATCCTCTGGTGGCCCGACAATGGCCTGATGGTGCTGCCCGTGGCCGACGCCCGGGCCGACGGCGCGCTGGCCCTGCGGGTGACCGGTGACCGGATCGAACAGACCACCCGGCTCGCCCCCACGGCCGAGAACACAGGCCCGATGCGCCGGGCGCTGGTGGTCGGCGGCGTGCTGTGGTCGGTCACCGACCGCGGCGTGCTCGCCTCGAACCTGTCCACCCTGGACCAGGTCGCCTGGGTCGGCCTGACCTGAGACTGGGGTCGGCCCGGCCGGTCCGCACTCAGCCCCGCGGCCCGGCTGGGCCGGCCCCGCCTTTGCTACAGGTACATGCCGGTGCGGTGGTCGTCGACCGGCTCTTTGGCCGGGGCCGGCTTGTCGCCCTCGCCGAAGAACCGCTTGCCGCCGAACTCGCCGTGCAGCCGGTCGTCGAGCTCGTCGGCCAGCCCGGTCATCACCTGCACGGCCAGCATGAGGTGGGTGGCCTGGAAGTTGCGGCCGAAGACCGGGATCGACGCCCACACTGTGTCTTGCGCGGCGTAGAGCCGGCCGATCGGCATGCGGTTGGTCAGCTCGGACAGCTTCACATAGAGCGTCTCGGTCGGCTCGACCTCGGTCAGGATCGGCGAGAACACGTCGACCAGGGGCGGGTTGTCGCGCACCCGCACGAAGACCATGGCCGACCCGGCCCGGATGCCGATGTCGCCGTCGGCATCCACCTGCAGCTGGTCGACCGTGGTCTTGGACATGGTGGCGACCACCGTGCGGACCCGCTCGTCGAGCGGGACGACCTCGTCGGCCGCGTCGGCCAGCGCAGCCGCGAGCACGCCGTCCTCAGCGAGGTCGTCGAGACTCAGCTCGTCGTCGATGCTCGGCTCGTGGCGGGCGGTGGCCAGCGGCACGGTGTCGATGGGCTCGTCGTTCTCGTCGTGCACCAGGTAGACCAGGAAGGCCGGGTGGGGCGCGCCGTAGACGTCGCGCAACGTGCGGGCGACCACGGTGGCCAGGCGGTTCGAGCTGTCCTGAGTGGAGCTCAGACCGAACGAGTCGCCCGAGCCGGGCAGCACGCCCGGCGGCGACCAGCCCAGCGCGACCAGGTCGGCGATCGACCCGCGGTCCATCCGGTAGCCCTCGGGCAGACCCGCGTTGCCGATCGCGAGCGCCTCGACGACGCCGCCCTCGAGCACCCGGATGCTCACCGAGTACACGGCGATGCCGGTGCCCGACGCCGTCGGGTCGAGAGTCAGGTCGACGTGCGCGCCCGGGGCCAGGGTCGGCAGCAGGCCGGCCAGGGCCCGCGCGAACTCCCGCCACGCCTCACCGACCTTTGCCCGCAGGTCGGCCGTGGTCGGCTCGTCGAGGAGCACGCCCTCGGTGGAATCGCTGCCCTCGGCGCTCTGTGCCGTCATGATCGTCACCTCCGCTCCGCCCACCCTATCGAGCGGCGTCCGCCCCCTCGCCCCTCTCTCAGGGGATGGGCGGTTCCGCCGGCCAGGACAGGGCCAGTTCGCTCAGCCGGGCCGCGGCCACGGACGGGTCGGCGCCCCGGCCCACGGCCAGTCCGAGCAAGTAGGCGGTGACCGGAGCGCCGGGCCGCACCACGCCGTGGGCGACGTCACGGGCCAGGTCGAGCACCAGGCCGGACGGGATCTCGGCCGGATCGACACCGACCGCCGGGCCGGCCGCCGCGAGCCAGGCCTGGAGGTCGGTCATCGAGCCCACTCTTCGGCGGTGCGCAGGTCGTCGTCGGTGTCGCAGTCGAACCACGGGGGCGGGCCCGGCCGCCGCCACGAGACCTCGGCCACCCGCAGGTGGTTCATGAGCTCGCGGACCGAGGCGCCGTCGAGGCGGCCCCTGTCTTCGATCACGCGGTCGAGCGCCTCGCGCAGGGCGGCCGTACGCCACACGCCGCACAGCATCTGCCGCCGGCCCTCGGCGTCACGGTAGACCGCACCCTGCATCGGCGCCGACTCGGCGGTCAGGCGCAGCACGTCGATGGCCTCGCCGGTGAGCAGCGGCAGGTCGGCCGCGAGCAATGCCGTGTACGAGACGTCCTCGGGCACCAGCGCCAGCCCGGCCGCGGTCGCCGCCACCGGGCCGCTGCCGGGCGGATCCTCCCTGGTGGAGTGCACCTGCACGGGCAGATCGGGCGGCACCCGGCCGACCACGATCCGAGGGTCGGCGTCGTGCACCGCGGCCAGCACCCGGGTCAGCATGGACTGCCCGGCCACGGTCAGGGTCGGCTTGTCCGCACCACCCATCCGCCGCGCAGCTCCGCCGGCCAGCACCACCGCCGCATATCCCCCCACGTACGTACCGTATCCCGACCACGTGTCGAGCGTGACCGCGCGCTCAGTTACCAGTCGTTGATCACTCTGTGTCCCCCGGGTATCGCCGCACCCCACGCGACCCGGGCCGGACCGCGCCGAACGGCCTACGCTCGACACATGGCGAGGACGATGACCCGGCGGCCGGTCGTGAAAATCAACCTGGAGACGACCGGTGACCCGCGCCGCCGCCCCGACGACCTCGCCGCCGAGGAACCGCTCGAGATCCGCGTCCGCAAGGCGCCGCTCGCGGTCACCATGCGCACCCCGGGGCAGGACATCGACCTGGCCATGGGCTTCCTGCTCACCGAGGGCATCATCCGCGACGCCGACGACGTGGTGACCGCGCAGTTGTGCGCGGGCACCGACACGCCCAACACCTACAACGTGGTCGACATCGTGCTCGGGGCCTCGGTGCCGGCGCCGGACACCGACCCGAGCCGCAACTTCTACACCACCAGCTCGTGCGGGGTGTGCGGCAAGGCCAGCATCGACGCCGTGCGCACGCGCTCGCAGTTCGACGTCGCCGGCGACCCGCTCCGCATTCCCGCGCGCACGCTGGTCGAGCTGCCCGACCGGCTGCGGGCGGCCCAGCGCACCTTCGACCGCACGGGCGGCCTGCACGCGGCCGGGCTCTTCACCGCCGAGGGCGAGCTGCTGGTGCTGCGCGAGGACGTGGGACGGCACAACGCCGTCGACAAGGTGATCGGGTGGGCGCTGCGCGAGGGGCGGCTGCCGTTGACCGGGCACGTGCTGCTCGTGTCGGGGCGGGCCAGCTTCGAGCTCACCCAGAAGGCCTGGATGGCCGGGATCCCGCTGCTCGCGGCCGTGTCGGCGCCGAGCACGCTGGCCGCCGAGCTGGCCGACGAGGCGGGGCTGACTCTGGTCGGATTCCTGCGGGGCCAGAGCATGAACGTCTACACGGCGCCGGAGCGGATCATCGTCTGACCCGGCCGGCCCGGCGCGATGGGGCTGAGCACCGCCTTCGGCTTTCGGCCATGGCTCGTACATTTATGCGGCCTTTCTCCGCATCGAACCCGCCGGCGGTTCGAAATCCTGGACGGCCTCGTGGCTGATGCCGGCGGCGAGCAACCGATCGAGAATCATCGCGAAGTGGTGATAGGGGTCGTGGTTCAGGGCACGGTCGAGCGCGACCCGGGCCAGCGGGCCCAGCCCGACCCGCCACGCCGCGTAACCCAGCAGAGCGGCCGGACCAGGCACGTAGGGGACCTCGACCCGGCGGGTCGTCTCGGTCCACAGCCGCAGCTGCCAGGGTTCGTCGCCGATGCGGTTGAGCGCGAAGTCGAACGCCGTCCGGCCGACCAGCAGGGCCCCGAGCAAGGCCGTCTCGTCGTAGGTGAGGGACCGGCCCGACGCATGGCGTTTCTCCGCGCTGATCACCGCATTGCGCCCGGCCCGGCCCATCATGGTGCGGGGCAGGCCGTCGCCGAACCGGAAGTTCAGGGCGGCCGTGGCGGCGGCCATCCGGCGGCGCTCGTCGCCCTCGACCGGGCCCACCTGGCTGACCAGTTGCTGCCGGTTGGGCAGCGCGACCTGCCCCTGGAACACCGCGGTGGCGGCGATCGGGCTGTGCGGCGATGGCACCGGGCGGCCCTCGGGCGGGCAGCAGGCCGGGTCGGCGCAGTCGAGCGTCCACCAGCGGCCGGCCGTGATCCGCAATTGGTCGCGCAGCTGCACCCCGACCCGGGTGAGGGCGGTGGCGAGCGAACTGACCAGACGGTTCACCGGGTCGGCCGGACCGAAGCCGAGAAGCGAGACGGACTGGGCCGCCTGCCGGGCGACCATCGTCGCGATCGCGTCGCTGTCGTCGACGCCGGGCGGGGGCAGATCGTGCCGGCCGACGAAGGTGACCGCGCGGCCCTGCGTGCCGATCACCACGAGGCTGTCGGCCGGATGGAAGCCGAGCAGGTAGGGCGTGACGGCGATGAGGTCGGCGGGGCTACGGACGACGATCGTGCACTCGGGGTTCATGCCGGGCAGAGTGGCCCACCGGCGACCTTCCGCGAGTGCCAAGCCGCGGGCCTGTGGACGACACGCGGGTTATCCACAGCAGGCTTATGAGCGGAACGGGAGCTCGTGCAGCTCCAGGCCCTCCTGCTGCCACTCGTGGGGGGATCGGTTGAGGTCGAGGGTGAGCTCGAACGACGAGACGACGTCGTAACCGGCCGCGTGCAGGCTGCGGATCGCATCGACGTTGCGCGACTCGGGTGAGATGGTCAGCGCGGTCATGTTCCGGCGGCGGGCCTCGCCGGCCACATGCCGCAGCAGCTTGCGACCCACGCCCTTGTGCCGGTGGGACACGGTGACCACGATCGGCTCGACCTCGCCCGCCCGGCCCCGGAGCACGAGCCCGACCAGCCCGATCACCCCGTCGTCGGCGTGGTCGGCCACCCACAGCCCGCCCAGATCGAGCCGGGTGAGGTATTCCTCGAAGCCCTCGCCGGCGTCCTCGTCGGGCACGCCGTACATCCGGTTGTGCTGGTTGGTCAGCTCGGACCACAGGCGTCGGCCCGCGGAGTGGTCACTCGGACGGTACGAACGGACTGTGACAGGGCTCATGCCGACATTTTGACTCCGATTTCGGACAGGCGTAAGCCGAAGCGGAAGATAAGGCAGTGGACCAGGCGTACTTGCGCGCGCACCCCGAGCATCTCCCGACATTTCTCACCCATCAGCGCCTTCGTGAGACGCCGGTGGGCGGCGGCAGCGTGTCGACCGCGAGCCGGCTGACGCTCGACGACGGCACCTCGGTCTTCGCCAAGACGTGGACCACGGGTGAGGCGCCGGCGGGGTTCTTCACGGCCGAGGCGTCCGGTTCGCGGTGGCTGGCCGAGGCGGGGGCGCCGGTGCCCGAGGTCCTCGTCGCACTGCCCTCGATGATCGCGACCGAGTGGATCGAGCCCGGGGAGCCGACCCGCGCGGGCGCCGAGCAGCTCGGACGCGATCTGGCCGCGCTGCATCGCTCGGACGCGGCGTCGTTCGGAGCCGACTGGGACGGGTACATCGGGCCGCTCGGGCTCGACAACACCCCGACGACCGGCGCCTGGGGGCCCTGGTTCGCCGAGCGACGGCTCCGGCCGTACCTGAAGATCTCAGTTGATCGGGGTGCCCTGAGCTCGGCCGAGGTCAAGGTGGTCGAGAGCGTTTGCCAGAGTCTCGAGGCGTACGACGAAGGTGAGCCCAGCCGCACCCACGGCGACCTCTGGCCGGGGAACGTGCTGTGGGGCGCCGACGGCCGGGCCTGGCTGGTCGACCCGGCCGCACACGGGGGTCACCGCGAAACTGATCTGGCCGAGCTCGCCCTGTTCGGCGGGGCCCCGTTCCTGACGACGGTGCTGGGCGCCTACAACGAGGCCTATCCGCTGGCTTCGGGCTGGCCGGAGCGCGTGCCGCTGCATCAGCTGCACCTTCTGCTCGTGCACACGGCGGCGTTCGGGGAGAGCTACCGCCACTCGGTCCGCTCGGCCGCTTCGTCGGCTCTGCGCGCGCTGTGACGGATTCGGTTGAGGTCAAGATCGGTTTCAGCGGATAGATTCGATCGGTGAGCATGCGTGGTGGGGCCGTGATCCCGCTCGCCGACCGGTTCGGGCGAGTGGCGACCGATCTGCGCGTGTCCCTGACCGACCGCTGCAATCTGCGCTGCACCTATTGCATGCCCGAGGAGGGCCTGGCCTGGCTCCCCCGTGAGCAGCAACTGACCGACGACGAGGTGATCCGGCTCATCCGCGTCTCGGTCGAGCGACTCGGCATCCGCGAGGTGCGCTTCACCGGCGGCGAGCCGCTGCTGCGCCGGGGTCTGGTCGGCATCATCGAGGCGGCGGCCCGATTGGCGCCACGACCGACGCTGATGCTGACGACCAACGGCATCGGGCTCGAGCGGCTCGCGGCGCCATTGCGCGACGCCGGGCTCGACCGGATCAACGTCTCGCTCGACACCCTCGACCCGGAACGGTTCCAGGCCCTGACCCGGCGCGATCGCCTGGCCGATGTGCTGCGAGGGCTCAGTGCCGCGGCCGCCGCCGGGTTGACTCCGGTGAAGATCAATACGGTGCTGATGCGCGGCATCAACGACGACGAGGCGCCCGCCCTGCTGCGGTTCGCTCTCGACCATGGCTATCAGCTGCGCTTCATCGAGCAGATGCCGCTCGATGCCCAGCACCAGTGGGACAGGCACACGATGGTCACGGCCGAAGAGATCCTGGCCGGCCTCGCGCCGTTCGATCTGCAACCCGACCCGGTTTCACGTGGAACAGCGCCGGCTGAGACGTGGTTGGTCCCCGGTCACGTCGACGCGGCCGGCGAACCGGCCCGGGTGGGGGTCATCGGCAGTGTGACCAGGCCTTTCTGTGGCGATTGCGACCGCACCCGGCTCACCGCCGACGGCCAGGTGCGCAACTGCCTGTTCGCCACCGAGGAGAGCGACCTGCGCAAGCTGCTGCGCGAGGACGCCGGTGACGACGAGGTGGCCGAGGCGTGGCGGGTCGCCATGAGCGGCAAGCGGGCCGGCCACGGCATCGACGACCCGACCTTTCTGCAGCCGGCCCGTCCCATGTCCGCCATCGGAGGCTGACGTTGCCGACCCTGACTGTTCGCTACTTCGCCGGGGCGCGGGCGGCCGCCAACGGCACCCGCGACGAGGCGGTCGACGCGGCCACGCTCGACGAGTTGAAGGTTCTGCTGACCGACCGGCACGGCGAGCGGCTCGGGGTGGTGCTCAAGGCGGCCAGCTTCCTGGTCGACGGCCTGACCTGCCACGACCAGTCGGCACCCCTACCGACCGGCGCGACCGTCGACATCCTGCCGCCCTTCGCCGGCGGCTGAAGCCCGGACGCACGGGCCCCGAGATGCCGCTCTGCGGAACCATCGCGGCTGAATCGCGGGGTTCGTCAGTCTGCTCTCAGGAAGGACCAGGACACTTACCGGGGAAAAGTGGCTGGGGGAGGACGTCTTGGTGGTATTCGTCGGGCTGATCGTTGTGGTCATCGGCCTGATTCATTTCTATCTGTGGAAGCGGCTCGTCAAGGATCCGCTGCCCGGTAAGCGCGCCCGCCGGATCGGGGCCGTGGTCGTCGTCGGGCTGGCCGTGCTGGCGCCGGCCACCATGATCGGTGTGCGGTCGGGGGCCCTTCCGTGGTTGGCCTGGCCGGGCTACCTGTGGATCGCGCTCATGTTCTACCTGCTGGTCACGCTGGCCGTGCTCGAGATTCCCCGGCTCGCCCTGACGCTGGCGTGGCGCTCGCAGCGGCGTACGGAAAAAGCGGCCGCGACCGTCAGCCCGGCGCCGGCCGAGCCGGCGGCAGTGCTGACCGCCGAGAAACCACCGGTGGTCGACGACAAGCCGGGGATCGACCGGCGGCTCGTGCTGGCTCGCGGCGCGGCCATCTTCGCCGGGCTCACCGCGGCCGGCGTCACCGGCTACGGCGTGAAGACGGCCTTGGGCGGTCCGTGCATCGACCGCGTCCAGGTGCCGCTGGCCAAACTCCCCCGGGCCCTGGACGGCACCCGCCTGGCCGTCGTCTCCGACATTCACCTAGGGCCGCTGACCGGCGTCAATCACGCCCGGCGGATCGTCGACGTGATCAATTCGGTGCAGGCGGACATCGTGTGCGTCGTCGGTGACCTTGTGGACGGCAGCGTGGCGGAACTGGGACGGTTCGCAGCGCCGCTGGCCGACATCCAGTCGCGGCAGGGGGCGTATTTCGTGACCGGGAACCATGAGTACTACTCGGGCTTCCAGGAGTGGGTCGACGAGGTCGCGCGCCTCAACATCCGGCCGCTGCGCAACGAGCGCCTCGAACTCGGCGGCCTCGACCTGGCCGGCGTCAACGACCTGGGCGGGGCCGACGCGGGTGACCCACCCGACTTCGCGAAAGCGCTCGGCGACCGCGATCAGGCTCGGCCGGTCGTGCTCATGGCCCACCAGCCGATCGCCGCCCGCGACGCGGCCCCGTTCGGGGTTGATCTTCAAGTTTCCGGTCATACCCACGGCGGCCAGATGGCACCCTTCAACCTGCTGGTCAAGCTGGAACAACCGGTCGTTTCGGGGCTGGGCAAGGTCGACGGTGTGCCGGTCTATGTCACGAATGGTGCCGGTTTCTGGGGGCCGCCGGTCCGGGTCGGGGCGCCGCCTCAGGTGAGCGTGCTGGAGCTGCGTACGAAATAAGCGCGCCCGGAGGCATCAAGATCCGTAAGTTCGTCAAGCGTGGCGATTCGTGCGAGCGGTGGAGGGCGTGACAGGATGCAGCGCGTGCCCTCGGACCACGCAGGTTCTGCCGCGGACACGTACGTCGCGGACCTCCACATTCATTCGCGCTTCTCGCGTGCTTGCAGCCGTGATCTGACCCTGCCCAACCTGGCCTGGTGGGCTCGCCGCAAGGGCATCGCCCTGCTGGGCACCGGCGACTTCACCCACCCGGCCTGGTTCGACCACCTGCGCGAGAACCTGATCGACAAGGGCACCGGCCTGTTCGGCTACGCCGAGGAGGCCGAGGTCACCAAGCGCCTGCCGGGCTCGCTGCAGACGAGCCCGGCGGCGGCGTTCATGCTCAGCGTCGAGATCTCGACGATCTACAAGCGCGACGACCGCACGCGCAAGGTGCACCACCTGATCTACATGCCCGACTTCGCGGCCGCGGCCCGGTTCAACACCGCGCTGGGCCGCATCGGCAACCTGACCGCCGATGGCCGCCCCATCCTCGGGCTGGACTCACGCGACCTGCTCGAGATCACCCTGGAGGCGGGCGGCTACCTCGTGCCGGCCCACATCTGGACGCCGTGGTTCTCGGCCCTGGGTTCGAAGTCGGGCTTCGACGCGATCGCCGACTGCTACGCCGACCTGGCCGAGCACGTCACCGCGGTCGAGACCGGCCTGTCCTCCGACCCGGCGATGAACTGGCGGGTCTCCAGCCTCGACCGCTACCGCCTGGTCTCGAACTCGGACGCCCACTCGCCGGCCGCGCTGGCCCGCGAGGCGACGCTGTTCACCGGCGAACCCGACTACGCCGCCGTGCGCGACGGGCTCGGTCTGGCCGGGACGCTCGAGTTCTTCCCTGAAGAGGGCAAGTACCACGCCGACGGGCACCGGGCCTGCAACGTGAACTGGGAGCCGAAGCGCACCCGGGAGCACGGCGGCCGCTGCCCCGAGTGCGGCAAGCCGCTCACCGTGGGCGTGCTGAGCCGGGTCGAGGACCTGGCCGACCGGCCCGAGGACTTCCGGCGCGACGACCACGTCGAGCACCTGATCCAGCTGCACGAGATCCTGGGCGAGATCAACGGCGTCGGCCCGAAGTCGAAGACCGTCGAGGCCCAGCTCAACCACCTGGTGGCCACGCTCGGTTCGGAACTCGACATCCTGCGCAAGGTGCCGGTCGACGCGATCGGCCAGGCCGGCGGGGACGAGCTGCGTGAGGGCATCACCCGGCTGCGTCGCGGTGACGTGCGGCGGGTGCCGGGCTACGACGGCGAGTACGGCATGATCACGCTGTTCGACCAGGGCGAGCTGCGCAACCGGGCGAGCGCGCCGCAGGTCGAGACGTTGTTCGACGTGCCGCAGCAGCGGAAGCCGGAACCGGCGAAACAAAAACCGGCGAAGGCCGCTAAGCCCACCAAGGCCCCGCAAAAAGCGCCGCCCATCACCCCGCCCGCCAGCCCGCACGAACCGTTCGAGCCGATGCTGGCCGGCATGGAAGAGGTCGGCACCGGGCTGCTCGACCGCCTCGACGCCATGCAGCGGGTGGCCGCGTCGGCGCCCGGCGGGCCGTTGCTGATCGTGGCCGGTCCGGGCACGGGCAAGACCCGCACCCTGACCCACCGCATCGCCTACCTCTGCGCCGAGCTGGGCGTCTTCCCCGAGCGGTGCCTGGCCATCACGTTCACCCGCCGCGCGGCCGGTGAACTGCGGGAGCGGCTGGACGCGCTGCTCGGGCCGGACGGTGAGGACATCACCGTCGGCACGTTCCACTCGGTCGGGCTGACCATCCTGAAGGAGAACGCGCGGGCGGCCGGGCTGGGCGCGCACTGGCGGATCGCCGACGAGGGCGAACGGGCCGAGGCCCGGGAGCAGGCGGGCGACGACGACCACGCGTACGCGAAGCTGTTGCGCCAGCAGGATCTGGTCGACCTCGACGAGTTGATCACCATGCCGGTCGACCTGCTGCGCGACGAGCCGGCCCTGGTCGAGAAGTACCGCCGCCGCTGGCAGTGGATCTTCGTCGACGAGTACCAGGACGTCGACGACACCCAGTACGAGCTGTTGCGCCTGCTCAGCCCGGCCGACGGCAACCTCTGCGCGATCGGCGACCCCGACCAGGCCATCTATTCGTTCCGCGGCGCCGACGTCAAGTACTTCCTGCGCTTCAACGAGGACTTCGTGGACGCGCGGCTCGTGCGGCTGACCCGCAACTACCGCTCGTCGGCGCCCATCCTGGCCGCGGCGGTGCAGGCCATCGCCCCGTCCTCGCTGGTCAACGGCCGTCGCCTCGACCCCGCCCGGCTCGATCCGGAGGCGCCGCTGGTCGGTCGTTATCCGGCCGCGAGCGCGGCCGACGAGGCCGACTTCGTCGTCCGCACGATCGACGACCTGGTCGGCGGCCTGTCCCACCGGTCGCTCGACTCGGGCCGGGTCGACTCGCGCTCGGTCGCGGCCGGCAACCTGTCCTTCTCGGACGTTGCCGTGCTCTATCGCACCGACTCGCAGTCGGGCGTGATCGTCGACGCCCTGTCGCGGGCCGGCGTGCCGGTGCAGAAGCGCTCGCACAACCGCCTGCGCGACCGGCCCGGCGTCCAGCAGATCGCCCGCGAGTTGCAGCACGCCGACGCGCCGGGCGGTTCGCTGGCGGCCCGGCTCAAGCTGACCGCGCAGGTGCTGGCCCAGCGTTTCGCCGCGCCCACCCTGGACGGTGACCAGCTCGCCCCCGAGGACATCTGGACCGCGGCCGACCTGCTGCGCCCGCTGGCCCAGCGGGTCGGCGACGACCTGCCCCGCTTCCTGCAAGAGATCGCCACCGGGGCCGAGGTGGACGCCCTCGACCCGCGGGCCGAGGCGGTCAACCTGCTCACCCTGCACGCCGCCAAGGGTCTCGAGTTCCCGGTGGTCTTCCTGGTCGGCTGCGAGGACGGCCTGCTGCCGCTGCGCTGGCCGGGCAGTCCGGCCACCGACGACGACATCGCCGAGGAGCGCCGGCTGTTCTTCGTCGGCCTGACCCGGGCCCAGGACAGGCTGTACGTCACGCACGCGGCCCGCCGTTTCCGGCACGGCAGCGAGCGCGAGCAGAAGCCGAGCCCGTTCCTCGACGTGATCGATTCCGGGCTGTTCGAGCGGCTCGGCGACACGGTGCCTTCCCGGCCCAAGGACCGTCAGCTCAGACTGCTGTAACGGCGATCAGGGCGCCGGCCAGCAGTGCCGGGCCGAACGGGAGCGGGCGGCCGCGCCGGGCCAGCAGCAGGGCCAACGCGATGGGCCCGTTGATCAGGTGTGGCACGACCAGTCCGGCCAGGACCGCGGGCCAACCGAGGAAGCCGAGGATCGTCGCCAGCACCGCGGCCAGCTTGACGTCGCCCAGCCCGAGTCCCCGGCCCGGCAGCAGGGCGATCACCAGGTACGTCGTGAGGACCAGCGCCCCGCCCAGGAGCGCTGATCCCAGGCGCTCGGGTCGTAGCACCGCCAGGGGTGGCACGGGAACGATCGCCAGGGCGCCGACCACCCGGTCCGGCAGTCGCAGGCAGCGCAGGTCGATCAGGGCCAGCAGCAGACCAGGGACCACCGCGAGCAGCAGCACCGGCAGCAGCGGCGACGGGCCGAGGGTGGCGGCCAGCAAGGTGCTCGCGGCCGCGCCGGAGAGCGTCGTCATCGCGTACACAAAACGCCGGTCATGGGCGGGGGCGGCCCACTGACGGGCGAGGCGGGGCAGGAACGCGGTCGCGGAACCGCCGAAGACGGCGGCGAGAATCACCAGGGGTACGGACACGGATCGGCACCGTAGTAGCCGGACGAGCGGTGCGCAGGTCGTGTTACCGACACCAGCGGCGATTCCGTCCGGGTTTGTGTCGGCCCCGCACGCTACGGTGGCAGCAGCGTCATCCGCTTCCGGAGGAAATCCTCATGTCCCAGAACGGCCCGTACTCCGGCCCACCGTGGTCGCACGGGAGCTCCGACGAGCCGTATGCGGAGCCGGCCGACCCCTGGGGTGATCACGGCGCTCCCGTGTCCGACCAGCCCTCCTGGGGCGGTCACCCGCCGTCGATCCCGCAGCAGCCGGTGAGTTACCACTCCGCGCCCATGAGCCCGGTCGCCCACGAGTCCTCCTGGGACAGACAGCCGCCGCCCCCGCCCAAACGCAACACCCCGATCATCGCCCTGGTGGTGACGCTGGGGCTGCTCATCGTGGTCGGCCTGGGCGCGACGGCGTGGCTGCTCAACGAGCGCAACCAGAACAAGGACAAGCAGGCCGCGCCCGACCCGTCGGCCACCACCCCGGTCGCCGGCCCGGCCCCGCAGGGCAGCGAGGACGCCCGCTTCTATGTGAAAAAAGGCGACTGCGTGGTCAACGAGGGCACCGACGGCGAGCCCAACATGCGGGCCACGGTCTGTGTGAGCGGCTCCTACGAGGTGCTCGAGCGGATCAAGGGCAAGACCACGGGCGAGAAGGACGCCGAGCGCAAGTGCTCGAAGGTCACCGGCTACACGAAGTGGTTCTTCTACGACAGCCCGCTCGACGACCTCGACTTCGTGCTGTGCCTCAAGGAGCACCGGGCCTCCTAGCTCGCTCTAGCCCTTTCTAGCTCTATTGCTAGAGACCGGTAGACCGCCCTCGACTCCCCTCGCGAGGTCTTGCTAGCGGACTCTAGCCATTTCGCTAGACGACCCGATACGGTGCAATGCGTGGATCCGGTGAGGAACCCGTACGCCCCCGGCGCCGGCCAGCGCCCACCCGAGCTGGCCGGTCGTGACCGCGAGCTCGACGCCTTCGACGTCGTGCTCGAGCGGATCGCCCGCGGCCGCCCCGAACGCAGCCTGGTGCTCACCGGCCTGCGCGGTGTCGGCAAGACCGTGCTGCTCAACACGCTCCGCTCGGCCGCCATCGGCCGCCTGTGGGGCACCGGCAAGATCGAGGCCCGGCCCGACCAGTCGTTGCGCCGCCCGGTCTCGGCCGCCCTGCACATGGCCATCCGCGAGCTCGCGCCCCACCACCGCGACCCCGACCGGGTCGACGACGTGCTGGCCGTGCTCAAGGCGTTCGCGCTGCGGGCCAACGACAGCTCGGCCAAGCTGCGCGACCGCTGGGCGCCCGGCATCGACGTGCCACCGGCCCGGGGCCGGGCCGACTCCGGCGACATCGAGATCGACCTGGTCGAGTTGTTCACCGACGCCGCCTCGCTCGCCACCGACGTCGGCACCGGCATCGCGCTGTTCATCGACGAGATGCAAGACCTGGGTCCGGCCGACGTCTCCGCGCTGTGCGCCGCCTGCCACGAGTTGTCCCAGCTGGGGGCGCCGCTGATCGTGGTCGGGGCCGGGCTGCCGCACCTGCCGGCGGTGCTGTCGGCGGCCAAGTCGTATTCGGAGCGGCTCTTCCGCTACCAGCGCATCGACCGGCTCGACCGGGTCGCGGCCGACCTCGCGCTCTGTGCGCCGGCCGCGCGGGAAGAGGTGGAGTACGAGGCGAAGGCGCTCGACCTGCTGTACGAGAAGTCCGGCGGGTATCCGTACTTCGTGCAGGCGTACGGGAAGGCGACCTGGGACCACGCGCCGCAGTCCCCGGTGACCGACGCCGACGTCCGCGTGGCCGCCCCCGAGGCCGAGGCCGAACTGGCCGTGGGCTTCTTCGGCTCCCGGTTCGAGCGGGCCACCCCGGCCGAGCGCGAATACATGCGGGCCATGGCCGTGCTCTCGGGCGAGGGCGACACCGGCAACGACATGGACGCGGCCGTGCCCACCGCCGACATCGCCACCGCCCTGGGCCGCCGACCGGCCAGCCTCTCGCCGGCCCGCGACGCGCTGATCAAGAAGGGCCTCATCTACTCGGGGGAGCGTGGCACGGTCGCTTTCACCGTGCCGCATTTCGGCCGTTACCTGCGCACACAGCCGGTGTGATCCGCGCCGGACGGGTATAACCCATAGACATGAAGCCCGTACGCACTGCCGCCCGCGCGATGCTCGCGTCGATCTTCGTCGTCCAGGGGGTCCGGTCCCTACTGAAGCCCGAGGCGTTCGAGGAGCCCGCGGCCCGGGTCGCCGAGCCGCTCAAGCCGTTCCTGGAAAAGGTCGACCCCCGCATCCCGACCGACACCCGCACGCTTGTCCGCATCCAGGGCGCCAGCGACGTCATCGCCGGGCTCGCCCTGGCCACGGGCCACTTCACCCGGCCCGCCGCGCTCGTGCTGGCGGCCAACCTGGTGCCGGCCACGATCGCCGAGCACCCGTTCTGGGACCGTTCGCGTCCCGACTCCAAGGAGCAGCAGGGCCACTTCCTCAAGAACCTCGGCCTGCTCGGCGGTCTGCTGCTGGCCGCGGTCGACACCGAAGGGCGGCCCGGTCTCGGCTACCGCGCGAGCCACGCCGTCGACCGCTCGCAGCACTCGATCGAGCGGTCCCGGCGTTCGGTCAAGCGGGCCGTCCGCACGGCCAAGCGCGAGGCCAAGATCGCCGCGATGAGCGCGGCCGCCGCGCGCAGATTGCCCGGCTAACAACCTCCTTGCGATCTTTGCGTTAAAGCGGACGAGGGGCCGCGCTACTGGCCTGCGCCTTCTAGGCTGCGGCCCGTCCCGCCTCGACGCCGCTCTCCGGCTTCGTGGCCGGCATGGCTCCGCCGTGCCCGGAGGACGAGAGCGACGGGGGTCGCGCCATGCCGGCGTTGGGGCAGTACATGCGGAATCACAGGTCCGCGGTGGTCGGGCTCGGGTGCCTGGGGGCACTGTGGGCGGTCGGGTGGTTCCTTCAGGCGTACGGGGGTCAGGCGCTCCCGGCCGAGCCGTCCGACCATCCTCCGTCGACGGCTGCTCTGCTGGCTCCGCTGTCCGCGCTCCCGGTCCCGATGGCGGCCTGGCTGCTCGCCCTGGTCGGCCTGGCCGCCCTCGTGCTGGCCGCGTTCGCCCTGGCCGGCCCGGTGGCCCGCCGGTACGGACGCTCCCGGGGCCCGGCCGCGCTGGTGGCGGCCGTCCTGGCCCTGCTGGCCGAGCCGGTCCGCGCGGCCCTCGGCCTGGGACACCTCGATGTGGTGGTCTTCGGCCTGATCGTGGCGGACGTGGTGGCCCTGCGCCGCGCGGCCTGGGCCCGCCGACGAGCGGCCTGGTGGCCCGGCCCGGCCGCCTCCGGTCCCCCACGCGGCCGCTTCGACCTGCTGCGGCGCTGGTGGTCGACCGGGGCCTGGGGCGGCGCCGGCATCGGGATCGCGACCGCCCTGGCCGTCGGCCCGGCCCTGTTCATCCTGTACCTGCTCGTCATCCGGCGGTGGCGACCAGCCCTGATCGCGACCGGAACGGCGGTCACGCTGACGCTGGCCGGGCTGCTCGTCGACCCGCGCGGGTTCCTCGTCCCGCTCGTCGACCGCACCCGGACGATCGGCGACCCGGCCAACCAGTCGCTCGCCGGTCTGCTGGCCCGCCTCTACGACTCGACCAGCACCCCGGTGCTGGTCTGGCTGTCGTTCGCGGCGCTCCTGCTGGCGGTGGG
Organism: Paractinoplanes aksuensis; assembly: GCF_024137025.1. Classification (GTDB taxonomy): domain Bacteria; phylum Actinomycetota; class Actinomycetes; order Mycobacteriales; family Micromonosporaceae; genus Actinoplanes; species Actinoplanes aksuensis. The sequence goes on along the minus strand of NZ_JAMYJR010000037.1, from coordinate 821 downwards.
TCTCATCCGGGCCCGAGCGGCGCATGCCGACGGTGACGAGATCGCGGCGTTCACCCTGGTCGGGCTGACCGGGGCGGCGATCGCACCGGTGACGACCAGCCATGAGTTGGTCTGGGTGCTGCCGGCGGTGCTGATCCTGGTCGACGCGGCGGCCCGGTTGCGGGTCCGGCGGCGGCCACGGCCGCGACGGTTCACCGGGGCCGGCTATGCGGCGGGGGCCGCTGCCATCTACTTGCTCGTCCTGGTTCCTCCAGAGTGGACGATCGGCTGGAACGCGTACGCCTTCACCGTGATTGTCCTGATGAACGCGCTGCCGTGGCGACCCGCGGTGGTGCCGGTCCGGACGCCGGTGCGCCGACCGGCCGGGCCCGCGCGGGTGCCGGCCATCCCCGGGCCTAGGGGCAGTTGACCCATTCCTCGGTGCCGTCGGCGAACACCTGGCGCTTCCAGATCGGCAGCCGGGCCTTGGCCTCGTCGACCAGCCGGGCGCAGGCCGCGAACGCCGCCGCCCGGTGGGCCGTGCTGACCGTGGCCACCAGCGCGACGTCCCCGATCGCCAGCGTGCCGATCCGGTGCGAGACGGCGACGGCGTAGACGTCGGGGTCGGCCGCGATCTCGGCCGCGACCTCGCGCAGCACGGCGGCCGCGCTGGGGTGGCCCTCGTACTCGAGCAGGGTCACGCCGCGGCCGTCGTCGTGGTCGCGCACCACGCCCTGGAACGACACGACGGCCCCGGCCCGCGGGTCGGCCACCGCCTTCTCGTGGGCGGCCAGGTCGAGCGGAGTGTCGAGAACCTCGGCGATGGCAATCACGGGCGCTCC